>JBBADJ010000006.1:0-127357 GCA_041656495.1 Candidatus Ratteibacteria bacterium | reverse complement strand
AACATTAACACAGATTAGTTATTCAGGTAGGTATGGACAAATTTTTACTGAGATTACCAAACCTCAAAGAGAAATTTTGGAGGGTTTGAAGATCTCTGTTTCTACATAGTTATAATTTTTACGGGAAGTTAGGATCCTTTGGGTTAGTACTATCCCATATTCCCATCTTATAGGCCTCATAATAACAGGGATAACAATATTCCCTCTTTTCTCCGAAATAGTCTTGTAATCGCTTTTCGTACTCTACAACCGCCAAACGATTTTCTCGCTCGTCTTTGTCGCTTTCAGAATCATTTGACTTTCTATGGGAACGATTTGCCCATGGAAGATTGGCATCATATCCTCTGTGCTGTATTGCACTCCAAATAGCTTTAAAAACCTGCCATCCCTCTAAAGGAAAGCCCTGCAATAAAGCAATTCTTAATAAGGAAGAGGTGTAAATTGTCGTATCGCCTTTTTCAGGAAATTCCCTTAACATTCGCGGATCAGGCTTAACACTACTCACTCCCTTCATCGGCTGTCGTGTCTCTAAAACCTCTATTCCAAATTCTTCCGCACACTTTCTCCACCAATCCTCACGGGCTCTATGAGCAAGCCGGGTTCTCATTGCGCGTCTTCTCTGAGCTTGCTGTCGTATTTCTGCAAAGTCAGCAGGAAGCAATAAAGAGGAGAGGTGATAAACTGTACTTCCATTACGAACACATTCCGCAATACCTGCTGTGCCAAGATCAAAGGAAAAAACTGTCTCGTCTTTCTGCATTTTCAGCTCCCTTTAGAAAAAAATCTTTATACAATTAGGAAAAAAACCTTGCTCAACCCAACCCATTAGACAATAGGATAAACGAGCTTTCATTACACGTATCCACTGTAATATCTATCGGAATAGAGGTATCCCGTACGAATATGTCGTTGTTCTGATTTTGGATAGAAGAGAAGAAAAAAGGTAGAAAAGAATAGAGGGGACTGCTTTTTTTGCTCATTCGCGCCCTTTGAGTAAAAGGAGGGATCTACATCACTCCTTGGAGAAATAGATTCTCTATAGAATCCGTGCGCGCAATACAAAAAAGCTTGTATAATACAAATATATCATAGGAGAAATTTTTGTCAACAGGATATTTCTTCCCTTTTCGATACATTCAGAATAAAGGCATCTCTTGAAAAGAAAGGGGAAAAAGCTTATTTAAAAGGATTGCTTAGAAATGAAATATATAAGAAGAATGATAAGATTTGGAAAAAAAAATGTAAAATTCTTTTTTTTACTGATTGATATAGGGGAAGATAAAAGAAGAACAGGGAAAATCAGGAAGGACAGAAAAAAGAACCATTCGGAGCCAAAAGCGAAAGGTTATCATGCACATATTTTCTTCGGCGAGAGGGAGTCATCCGCAAATAGGAAGTTCGGTTCATAAAAAGCGCTTTTTCTTCTTCAGAAAGAACCTCATCAAGGATCTCTTCAATTTCTTTCATAGTAACCACGCCCTCGGAAAGACATTTCATCAGTTTTCGGTAGAACCACCATCCTTGTTCCGGCGGCATCTCAAAGGGTTCGGTACGTTTCCAGCCAAGGGCAGAGATCTCGGTGTACCATCGGGTAAAACAGGCCTGATTGATAATCTTCAAATGGTGTAAACGATACAGAAGTGCCTGCACGCTCATACCAAAATAACGTTTCAAAAGAAGGAGTTCTTCTCCTCTGATAAGAGAGCGATTTTCTCCAACTCGCGAAATCACTTCAACAGCAGGCGCAAGAAATGCGGCTCCAAAACGAAAGGCCGCCAATTCTTTATCCATGCCTTTGGGAATATCAAGTATAAGATGTCCTAATTCATGCAGTAAACTCAAACGTTGCCGTTCTCCACAGGTATTGGTACGGTTTACTACCGCGGCGGCAATGGGTTTCTTCTTCATGCCATAGGCAAATACCGCAAGACCGTCAAACCTCTTGTCCGCATCTATATCTATCACAAAAATATTCTTTGACTCAAGAAGCGCCACCACATTCGCAATAGGTCCTATACCAAGATCCCATTGTTTCCGAAGCATCATCGCCGCTGTTTCCGCATCTTCTAGGGTAGAAAGAGAAAAGCGCGGCAAAGAGATGGTTCTCTCCTCTTCAGGGCAGATCCATGCCTGAAGACGGATATAGGCAGTAAATTTTTGCGCCACAAATTCCTGAACACGGGTCTTCTCTTTCACAGGAATACGAGCTGTTCTCCGATATCCACGATATACACAGGAGATCTCATGTTCGGCTTTGCGCCATAACTGAGATTTTTTTACTCCAAGCGCTTCTGCAAGACGTTCTTCTACTTTTCGAGAAGGATTAACTGAACCGTCTTCATAGCGAAAGAGTGCCTGACGGGTAACAATGTTACCCATGGCATTCGCTAAATCTCCCAACGAATACCCTTTGGATAAACGTAATCTACGCAAATGTTCCCGTTTTATAGGAGCTTTCTTTTTTCTCTTTTTCATTGCATACAAAGTATAGTCAGTTCACTTCTTCCTGTCAATTTTTTTTGTGGGAAAAGATCTCTTATAAAAAATGTCAAACTATTCTTTGCGTACTACTATTGTTCCCACGGTATAAAGAAAAACTCTCTTACGTCTCATTCTTTTTTGACAAAAAATATTGCATGAGATACTGTTATATAAGAATAGAACACTTAAGAAAAAGAAGGAAGATAAAAATGTATGAAGTGTTCAGAATAAAACGAGGATAAAATGGCGTATGACTTCCATTACCATTTCTCAGGAAAAAGTTCTCGATAAGAAAAGCCCTATCCCCAGATACTATCAAATAAGCGAAATCCTTAAAGAAGCCATCTATCTTGGCAATCACAAGCCGGGAGACGCCCTTCCTTCAGAAAGAACCCTCTCTCGATTTTTCAATGTTTCTCCGCTCTGTGTCAGAAAAAGTTTAGAGTTACTTGTAGAGGAAGGAATTATTGAAAAAAAGTGGGGAAAAGGCTCTTTTGTAAAAAAGAATGAACTTCCCTTCCCGGCCTCTACAAAACAGATCGGGCTTACGCTATGGCGCGGAAAAGAAACTCTGTTTCACCCCGGTTCACTCGAAATCTTACGGGGAATCAACCATATCCTTCAGCCCGCGGGATATGCGACTTCACTTTTTTTTATTTCGCCGGAAACTGTACAAACCAAAGAGTATGCAAAGGTTTTTGGATCCGCAAAAATTGATGGACTAATAGAGATTATTCAAGCGGTTCCAGAAGAAGAGCTCGCCATGTTTCAAAGCTATACTCCCCATGTGGTCCATGCAAACAGATCTGGTTCAGTATATTCTGTAAAAAGCGATATGCGCGGCATGACACAAGATATTGTCCGGTATCTTGTAAAACTTGGACATAACGATATCGCGTTAATCAATGGACCAGTTTCACAAGACATTTCTCAAGAGGTATTTACTGGATATGCCATTGAACTTGTTACGCATGGAATTTCTGTTAATCCTCTTTTGGTAAAAAACGGTCCGTATTTGTATGAAACTGGAAAACGCCTTACCGCGAAGCTTCTAAACCAAAAAGAGCCTCCCACCGCCATTATTCTCGGAGATGATTTTATGGCATTGGGTGCCATGGCAGTCCTAAAGGAGCATGGTATCTCTTGCCCGCAAGAGATCTCTCTTGTTTCGTTTGGCAATTTTTCCTTTGCACCTTACTTAACCCCTCCCCTGACCACTGTGGCATTATCTACATTTGAGATGGGACAAGAACTTGCCCTTATGGTACTGGCACTTATCAAAGAAACTCCTGTAGAGACACCAAAAATAACAAAAGGAACTTTAATAGAGCGCCAATCCACTGCTCTGGCGCCGCGATAAAGACTGTTTCCCACAAGAAAAAAAATATGCGATACTCTATAAAGTATTCCTTTCTTTTTCAAAAAAATCGTATTTCCACTCTCGCGCTCCATACAACAAAACATAGAACCTTTGTATCTGTACCCACGCCTGCCAAGGGGGAAAAATGCAAAAATATGTGATGGTGTTTAGCGTCGCCATGGCGCTTGTTTCATTAAGTTTTGCGGCAGAAAAGGAATTACCTCTTGTTTCTAAAGGAAAAGCAGAAGCGATTATTGTGGTACCTGAGAAAGCCCAACAAACAGTCATACCGCATACAGATTCCATACTTTGGAGTGGATTTGCTGCAAAAGAAAGTGTTGAAATGGATGCGGCAAAACTTCTCGCGGGCCATATCCTTCAGATAACTGGCGCTAATATTCCTATTGTAACAGGAACTCGACTAAAAGCAGAGAAGGGAAGAATTATTTCTTCGCTTCCTATGAAAACCTATATTCTGATCGGAGAAAGCGATATCACAAAAAGTTTGGGAGTTTCTTGCGATGGTCTAAAGCCAGGCGGTATTCTGGCAGTTACCACAGGAAACAGCCTTATCCTTGCAGGACCCAAAAGCACCATAGACCCTGACGGAACCTTTCGGGCTGCGGTGGCATTCTTAGAATCTCTCGGATGCCGATACCTCTGGCCCGGAGAGTTGGGAAAGGTTCTTCCTAAAACTAACACGCTCTCCATCGCGCCGATGAATATCCGTTTTTCTCCTCCTATTCCACAGAGAGAATTACGATGGTGGGCAAAGCATCCTTCGGAACGATCTATTCTTGAACCCGGATATAAAGCCCTCGGTATTGATGGAGACCAATGGAAACAATGGCAGGCAAAAGCAATACAGACCCAGGTTGAAAGCGATTGGCGCGCATGGAACGGATTAAGCGGAACCCTTCATCTGAAAGGAGGCCATTCCGGAGCCGGCATTACATTGGCAAAAGAATGGAAAGAAGCGCTTGATGCACACCCTGAATGGTTTGCGCTTCAATCCGATGGCACACGAGCTTATCTCCAACGGTTCCGACTCTGTAAATCCAACCTGGCTCTCATTGATTTTGTCGCAAAGGGAATTATTGAATATGTAAAAGAACGCCCTGGTATTACTGATATTAATGTAAGCCCTAACGACGGAGGATATTCCAGTTTTTGTATGTGCGAAGAGTGTAAAAAACTCGATCCGCTCAATGCGCCAAAAGTGAAGATTCTTATATTTAAAAAACAGGGTGAATCCCCACGCACCACCATTGATTATCCCTCTCTTACTGACCGTATGATATGGTATTACAATCATATCGCGGAAAAAGTTACAAAGATTTATCCCAATCTTCTCTTTGTAGTGGATGCTTATAGTGTTTATAGAACAGCGCCAGTTCGCGAAAAACCACATCCCAACCTTGTCTTCCGATATGTGGGCTATGATAAGGAAGCATGGAATGCTTGGCGTGCCTCTGGTGCAAAGAATATTTATTGGCGGCCTAATCTCTTCTGGGAAGGCGCAACATTGGGGCAAATCCACCTTTCTACCGACCGTATTACAGACTGGCTCCTTTTTGCCGCACAAAACGGTTCTGTTGCGACTGATTTTGATTCCATTCTTGACCATTGGGCTTTACAAGGCTTGAATTATTATGTTGCTGCCCGGGCAAACTGGAATCCCAATCTTGGCCGTGATGCAATAGTAAAGGATTACTGCCAGACTGGTTTTGGCGCAGGAGCCTCATATATTGAAGAATTCTTTAGAATCAGCGAAGATACTACAATAGAAAATAACTGGAATGAAGAAAAAATTGCGAAACTTAGAACCTTGCTTGATTCTGCAGAAAAAGCTGTTACAAAAGGAGAGAAAGAGTTTCAACGTATTGCATTTTTACGGATAGGATTGAACTTTCACCACGTTCACACCCTGTTAAAAGCAATGGCCGCGGATGCAACTGCAAAAAAAGCCTTTGACCGCAATCTTGCCACCCAACTCCTTACATTAAACTATTGTATGATGCGCGATATTGCAAAAAACCATCACCTTGCGGTCAATACACCGATGTTAATGTGGAGAACCGCAAACCTTGCCTACTATCAAAAAATAGGCGGCAGGGGATTTCAGGCATCTCCTGAAATATTAAAAGCTGTAGAGAAGAAAAGCATGACGGGAAATGAAAAGAGTATTAAAGCACTTCTTGATCTCTATGGACTTGATGTATCCGGGCTCGGCGCCTCTCACTCTAACAACGCCAAATCTTCAGAAACACGGATGGATGCAGACGAGGAAGGACGTCCCATTGAAGTAGCCAATTAACATAACAATAGTATACATCTCTAAGAACAGAAAAAAGGAGATTGTTAAAAAAAAAAGTAAAGTCTGTAAAATAAAGGAGTTTTCTACTTTTATCATAGGAGAAAAAAATGCGTGTACGTGCATTGATAGGAGCCTTTATTATATTATGTATTACAGTATGCGGATATTCTATAGAAATGAGTTCTATCCCCACTGCCGAAGGTGGACGTTTAGCTTCCGCCACAATCGAAACATCCCAATACCGGGTCGTAATCCGTTTTGATCAGGGAGGAAAGATTGGGGAATTTCTTAACAAGAGCAATGGAACCAACGGCGTTGCATGGGGAGAAAGTGCAGGTAGCGGATTTTTTGACGACCGCCATGTATTCAGCGCCATGGAGTATAAGACTGGAAAAGTGATACAAACAGAAAACCGAATCACGATTCCCTGCACAATCCGGTCTGATTCAGGAATAGAGCTTCGAAAAACCTTTATATTTGATGAAAAAAGCAATTTTTTCCGGGTTTCCTATGAGATTTTCAATCATGGCTATCTTCCCTATTCCCACTGGATTAAATGTCTCGGAGTGCCCTGCGGTGGAGAAATAGAAAAAGATGATGTATCAATCTCCTTTGTAACAGAGGGAAAGGTACAAAAGTTTTCTCCCTGGCCCCATAATTACTACCCAGAAACCTCCGGAGGGTGGATGGCGCTTCTGCGTGCTTCAAAAAAGGCAGGATATTTTGTGGTGGCAGAACCGCAATACCTTGAAAAGTTTTATTTCTGGTCAGGAAGCAAGGTTGCTCCAACCTTTGAATGGATCTATAAAACTCTGCAACCCGGTCATTCATTCAAAACCACAGTACTGTGCGGATTGTTAAACAATGTAGAAAAGGTAGAGTGGATTACTCCACAAGGTGCGCTCACAAAAAGTCCGGCAAAACTTCCTGTTGTGAGTGAAGCTAAATATGCAAAAATTCCCCAGTGGAAAGATCTTGAAGAGCTCTACAAACCAACCAATGAAGAGAAGAAGCAAGGATTTATTCCCACGGTACTTTCCTCTACCACGCCCAGAATGCGGCTTACCTCTGTGGAAGCTGATGTGGGAAGAAATGAAGGAGAATTAATACCTATAGAACTCTTTGCTGTTGAAGAGATAAAAAATATTCATTTAGAGCTCTCTAAAAATATTGCCAACGATAAAACTCTTCAATGTGAAGCAGAACTGGATTATCGTCTTATTCCGGGTGGAAAGATTTCCTCTATTCCCGCAGGATCCTACGGTCGGCTCTGGCTTCGAGTCCTTCCAACAGACAAAGCCAGAACCATTAAAGGAACCATAGCAATCGTCAGTGATAAAGGCCGCCGGGAACTTCCCCTTACAATAGTTGTTTGGCCAATAGATTTTCCCGCAAAAGCAATGCTTCCCCTTAATCCTTTTGTAGGACCGTTCAGCATGGGAATGATCTCCTATCTTGAAGGAAAAGACACAGAAACGTTTCCTCTCTTTCTTGATGTAATGCAAAAAATCGGAATGAAGTCTGTACAAATCTCCTTCTCTTCAAACAGAACGCTTCTTTATAAACTTACAAAAGAGAAGAAGACCGGACTCTATATCTATGATTATCTTGCCAAACATGGGCCTATAACCATTGAGACTTTGCCTGACCTTAATTTTTCTGAATTTGACCCTGCCATAAAAATACTTAAAGAACGTGGAATGACACATATTGAGTTTCAAACCGGCATGGCTGGAATCGCGGGCGGATGGCAGCAGTGGGATTCATTTGCGCGCTCTGCATTCAAAAGACCTTTTGCCGATGAAGAAGAAGGATGGAAAGTTCAAATGTGGGCCGCCTCTCAATTCCGCGACTATCTTCACAGTAGAGGAATTACCGATCTCTGGGCAAAGATCTCAGATGAAATTGCGGCTGATAAAATACCTGCCTGGCTTAATGCAGCAAAACGATGGCGCGCAATAGGATATAAAACATTTACGACCAATTCAATCGGTATTCCAAGAAGTGTGGAACATTTAGCGCAGATGAATACTGGAAGCGATGGATGGATGATACAAACAAGCTTCTCCCGCGACTTTTTTGACCGTACAAGACGAGGAAGTGCTCTTACACCGATGAAAAGCGAACTTGCTCCACCCACCTGGTCAAAATATTCCAATGGCGGCGCTCTTAATACATGGGTTGTTCCAAGAGGATTCAAGCCATTTCCAGAAGGAGTCGATCCTATCAAAGTAGAGGACTTTGCAATTACCGCGGATGGAAAACCCCTTGACTTCAAACATGGAAGAAGCCCTTGGGGAAATACAAAAGAGAATATTGCATTTCGAAGCGGCAACTCTATTTATGTAAGCTTAGCGGGCGGAGCCTCTCCAAAAGATACGAAGTTTGAAATAACCTGGAAGGTTCACAGTACAACCGCTGGAAAACCAGCCGTACAATTAGAGCATGCCGATGAACAATGGTACTATGGCGGAGGATACTTTACCACTGGATATCTTGATACCCGAAAATCAACATGGTTGGGCAGTCTCTTTCAACTCCATGGACGCGGTCACTATGTGGTCTATCACTGGCTTCCGGAACGGCGTTTATTCTGGTATGAAAAAGGAAAACCCATTGTCTTTTCTCCTGCCTATGAAGGACTTAGAGATTCAGAGGAAGATTCTGCCTATTACCGAACTCTGGTTGCAAAGGGAGCTTCGCAAGAGGTACTTGATTCAATCGTGGGATTCAGTGAAAAAGCCGCGGTGCCATTTGCAGAACGCAGAAGCGAATTCATGGCTTGGGACGATGTGGCGGAAACAGTTACCTATCATGATTTTAACCTTGCAAAACGACGGATGCTTGAAGCGCTTCAAAAAATAGAAAAACAATAAGAGTAATAAAGTATCAAAATATAAGGCGGGAGCAATATGTTACAAAAGCTCCCGCCTTATTCTTTTCTGGAGATTCTTTTACCATACTTAATGAAAAAAGGTGCTTGCTTCTTTTCCGGATATGACATTTTTCAAGAAACCTATATTCCCCGTCCCCGTTGATTCCAAAGAATCACTGATAAGGAAATCTTTCTTCTCTTCATCACAAAAACATATATCTCTAAAACCCAAATGCGGACACCCTTGCTATCACGGGTTGTATAAAAAATCAGTCAGTAACAAAAACGACAACTTCAAGGGTTCCAACTTAACCATTTGAAAATACCATCTGTAGAGAAAAAATCACCCTGCTTTTAATAGACATAACTCCTAACATTGTGTAAAATAGGGCAAATGGCTAAAGAAAATAATAATAAGACAGAAAATTTTGAAAGGCTTCTTTTTAAATCTGCTGACAAACTACGTAAAAATATAGATGCTGCTGAATATAAACATATCGTTCTCGGACTTATCTTCTTAAAATACATCTCTGACTCTTTTGAAGAACTACATTCGAAAATAAAAGGGGGAAAAGGCGATTTCTCCGGTGCAAATCCGGAAGACCCAGATGAGTACCGCGCTGAAAACGTCTTTTTTGTCCCGCCTGTTGCCCGTTGGTCTTATCTGCATTCACATGCAAAGCTTCCTTCTGTCGGAAAAGATGTTGACACTGCAATGGAAGCTATTGAAAAAGAAAACCCTACCTTAAAAGGAATATTACCAAAAGTATTTGCCCGTCCCAATTTAGATAAAGCCGCACTTGGAGGGCTTATTGACCTTATTGGAAATATAGCTCTTGGCGATGCCGCATCTAAAAGCAAAGACCTTCTCGGAAGAGTCTATGAATATTTCCTCGGCGAATTTGCAAATGCCGAGGGGAAAAAGGGCGGACAGTTTTATACTCCAAAATCAATCGTTGGTTTAATGGTTGAAATGATTGAACCGTATAAAGGCAGGGTATTTGACCCGTGTTGCGGTTCTGGTGGTATGTTTGTTATGAGTGAAAAGTTTATAGAAGAACATCAAGGCAGGCTTGATGATATTGCTATTTACGGACAAGAAAGCAACCAGACAACCTACCGTTTGTGCCGGATGAACCTTGCCATCCGTGGGATTGATGGCTCGCAGGTAAAATGGAATAATGAAGGTTCTTTTTTGAACGATCTCCACAAAGATTTGAAAGCAGATTTCATTCTTGCCAATCCTCCATTTAATGACAGTGATTGGTCAGGACATCTTTTGCAAAACGATCCACGATGGCAATACGGGATACCTCCTGCATCCAATGCCAATTTTGCATGGCTTCAGCATATGATTTACCACCTTTCTCCTAAAGGTATTATGGCATGCGTGCTTGCCAATGGTTCTCTTTCCAGCCAGACAAACAATGAAGGCAACACAAGAAAAGCTCTGGTCGAAAACGACCTGGTGGATTGCATCGTCGCCCTTCCAAAACAACTTTTCTATAACACGGGTATTCCCGCCTGTATTTGGTTTATTTCAAGAAAGCGTATAAGTAACGGCGACCGAAAAAGAACAGGTGAAATACTTTTTATTGATGCCGGAGAAATCGGATATATGGAAGACAGGACACATCGCGCCTTTAGTGAAGAAGATATTCTTAAAATTGCCGGAACATATCACAACTGGCGCAAAAAAGCTGATAACTATGAAGATATAAAAGGTTTTTGCAAATCTGCTACAAGTGAAGAGATAGAAAAACATAATTTTGTGCTTACTCCTGGCCGTTATGTCGGCATCAAAGACGAAGAAGACGATGGTATTCCTTTTGAAGAAAAAATGGCTGATCTTACAAAAAGGCTTGCTGGACAGATGAAGGACGAAGAGCGTTTGAATGAAGAAATAAAAAAACAGCTCAAAAATATAGGTTTTAATCTGGAATAAATTTATGAAAAAGGATGAGAAGGAAATAGTTGTTTATCAGGGTAAAAATGGAGAGATTGCTCTGAAAGGCGATGTAAAGAAGGAAACCATCTGGGCAAGCCTGCAACAAATTGCCGACCTGTTTGAAACTGACAAATCCGGTATCTCTCGCCATATAAAAAACATTTATCAGTCAGGTGAACTGAAACAAAAGGAAACTGTTGCAAAAATTGCAACAGTTCAAACAAAGGGCAAAAGATAAAGAAAAAATCACCGGGCTGATTTTGCAATTACTAAGAGAATAATCATGGCAGAAAATAATTCTACAATACCTAAGGGCTGGAAAAAAACCACGTTAGGGGAAGTGGCAGAAAAAATTTTTAGTGGAGGTACACCAGATACCCGAATTTCGAAATATTGGGATGGAGCCTTAAATTGGCTGTCTTCTGGTGAAACTGGCAAGAAATTTATTTTTGATACCAAAAAGAAAATAACAAAAGAAGGGGCAAAGGAATCTAGTACAAGACTAGCAGATGAAAATTATGTTGTTATTGCAACTGCAGGACAGGGAAATACAAGAGGGCAAGTTTCCTTATTAAAAATAAAATCATATATAAATCAATCCGTGATTGCTATTGATTCTAAAAAGAATGAATCAGATAATTTTTGGTTATTCTACAATTTATCAAGCAGATATTCAGAATTAAGATTTATCTCTGAATCAAATAGTATTAGAGGCAGTTTAACAACTAAAATTTTGGGAAACCTTAAAATACTTCTTCCTACTCTTCCAGAACAAAAAGCTATTGCTGCGGTGTTGTCGTCTTTTGATAATAAGATTGAACTTTTAAGAGAAGAGAATAAAACCTTGGAATCTATTGCTCAGACAATTTTTAAGGAATGGTTTGTAAAGTTCAATTTCCCTGACGAAAATGGCAAACCGTATAAAGACAACGGTGGGAAAACGGTTGCCTCTGAACTCGGCACTATTCCAGAAGGATGGAGGGTTGGAAAAATTAAGAATTTAATTAATATTTTGCCAGGATTTGCCTTTTCTTCAACTAGTTTTTCAATAGAGGGCAAATATAAACTTGTTACAATCAAAAATGTTCAAGACAATTATTTTAACCCTGAAACCAAAGATAAACTTCAAGTAATACCTGAAAAAATGCCAGGTTATTGTAATTTATCTTCAGGTGATATTTTACTTTCTTTAACTGGCAATATTGGTAGAATTTGTTTGGTAAATGGTGAAGGGTTTTTATTAAATCAACGAGTTGCAAAAATACAAGCAAAAAACGAAATAGATTATGCTTTTGCCTATTTATTGTTTCTGCAAAACTCAATATTTTCATTGTTGCAAAGTACCGCATCGGGAACAGCACAACAAAATTTAAGCCCAGTTCAAACTAGGGAACTTTATATTTTTATTGCTGAGAGAAATATATTAGATCAATTTGGAAGTATTGCGAATAAACTGATCCAGAAAATCAATAATAATAATTCCCAAATCCAAACCCTCTCAACTCTTCGGGATACTTTATTGCCAAAACTTATGAGGGGCGAAATACGGGTTCAGGGTTTTGATAATTAACTATGACAAAAATGTTTGAATCTACAATTGAAGAATATGTTGTTGAACTCCTGCAAAGCCAGGGATGGCAGTATGTATCTCCAGAAAAGCAAGAGGAAGAAAGACAGAATTTAGGCGATGTAATTTTGAAAAAACGATTAAAGCGCGCCATTGATAATATTAACCTATCTGTTTCACCGGAAGCAAAAGAACAGGCATTCCGCCAGGTCTTGAATCTTCCCACCCAAAACCTGATTGACAATAATGAATTTTTCCACCGTATGCTTACTGAAGGAATAGAGGTTGAAGTAATGGGCTCTGACGGAATAAAAGGTGACAAAGTGCATCTGGTAAATTTTGAAAATCCAGAAGACAATGAATTTCTGGTATGCAACCAATTCACGGTAGCAGAAAACAATACAGTGAAACGGCCAGATGTAGTTTTATTCATCAACGGCCTACCACTTGTAGTTATTGAATTGAAAAATCCCGTAGATGAGAATGCCACTGTGCAAAAAGCGTTTACACAACTGCAAAATTATAAAAACGCTATACCCTCTCTTTTTTATTATAATTCATTGTTGATTGCTTCTGATGGACTAGATGCAAGAACAGGAACGATTTCATCTGATATTTCACGTTTTGCGGCATGGAAAAGTATTGATGGAAAGAAAGAAGATTCAACCTCTGTTCCACAGATAGAAACACTGATTAAAGGAATGATAAACAAAAAAGTTCTGCTTGATTTAATTCAACATTTTATTGTTTTTGAAAAGGGCAAAAAAGAAGATCAGAAAACAGGCCTGTCTTCTGTCGTTAATGTAAAAAAGATTGCTGCTTACCACCAGTATTTTGCAGTAAACAAAGCGATTGAATCCACCTTGCGGGCTACAAGCTTTGAAGATTTTCTCAAAGAGAAACCGGAAAAATATGGTTTAACCAGTGTAAAAGCGCAGCCAAAAGGAGATAGAAAAGCCGGGGTTGTCTGGCACGCCCAGGGAAGTGGGAAATCTCTTTCTATGGTCTTTTATGCTGGAAAAATAGTTTTGACCATGGATAACCCTACTATTGTTGTCATCACAGATAGAAATGATTTAGACAACCAACTTTTTGATACTTTTGCAGGCTGCAAACAGCTATTGCGCCAGGAGCCGGTGCAGGCTGAAAGCAGGGAAAACTTAAAAGAACTTTTAAGAGTGGCTGGTGGCGGTATAGTGTTTACTACCATTCAGAAATTTTTCCCGGAAGATAACTCTTCGCACTTTGATTTATTATCGGAAAGAAAAAACATTGTTGTCATTGCTGATGAAGCGCATAGAAGCCAATACGGATTCGGTGCTAAAACTACAGAAAAAAACGGTGAGATCTTTACCAGATACGGTTTTGCAAAATATTTGAGGGATGCTCTGCCCAATGCTTCATTTATCGGATTTACCGGAACTCCAATAGAGAAGGAAGATGCTTCAACGCCTGCTGTTTTCGGTAATTATGTGGATGTATATGATATAGAACAATCTTTGGAAGACGGCGCTACTGTAAGGATTTTTTATGAATCACGCCTTGCTAAGGTTCACCTGAAGCCAGAAGAAGCGGCAAAAATAGACGAAGAAGTGGAAGCAATTACTGAAGGTGAAGAATCAACTGCCAAAGAAAAAGCAAAGGCGAAATGGGCGCAACTGGAAGCAATTGTTGGTCAGACATCAAGGTTACAAATCATTGCGGCAGATATTGTTGACCACTATGAAAAAAGAAATGAAGTTTTTAAGGGCAAAGGCATGATCGTCTGTATGAGCAGAAGAATAGCTGTGGAATTGTACGAAGAAATAATGAAAATCCGCCCCCTATGGCATAGCAGAGACTTAAATAAAGGTGGCATAAAAGTTGTTATGACTTCTGCCTCTTCTGACCCTGAAAACTGGCAAATGCACAACACAACAAAGCAGGACAGAAAAATTCTTGCCGAACGATTTAAAGATGAAAACGATTCCCTAAAGCTTGTAATTGTCAGGGACATGTGGCTTACCGGTTTTGATGTTCCCTGTCTGCATACGATGTATGTTGATAAACCGATGCGAGGACATAACCTTATGCAGGCGATAACCCGCGTGAATCGTGTTTTTAAAGATAAACCCGGAGGCCTTATTGTTGATTATATTGGGATTGCTTCGGATTTAAAAATAGCTATTGCAACATACACTTCCAGCGGCGGAAAGGGTACACCAACCCTTGATCAGAGCGAAGCCATAGCAACAATGCTTGAAAAACTTGAGATTGTTGAGCAGATGTTTGGTGGCTTTGATTACAAAAGATATTTCTCGGCGAATACGCGAGAAAAACTTACCATCATTCTTGAAGCTCAGGAACATATTCTTAGTTTAAACGACGGGAAAAACAGGTATATAAGGCAGGTAACACTTTTATCACAGGCATTTGCTTTATCTGTTCCAAGTTTGAGGGCTATGGAAATTAAAAACAAAGTGGGATTTTTTCAGGCGGTCAAGGCGCGATTGATAAAATTTGAACCAGAGGGTCATGGAAAATCTGATGCTGAAATTGAAACAGCTATCAGGCAGATAGTTGACCGTGCGATTACCTCAGAAGGAATTATAGATGTATTCAATGCAGCTGGAATTAAAAAACCAGATATTTCTATTTTGTCCGATGATTTTTTGGAAGATGTGCGCCATATGGAACGGAAAAACCTTGCCCTGGAGTTATTAAAGAAATTACTGAACGACGAAATAAGAACAAGGACAAGAAAGAATTTAATTCAGAGCAGAAAATTATCAAAAATGCTTGAAAACGCTATAAGAAAATATCAGAATAATCTATTAACTACAGCCCAGGTTATAGAAGAGCTTATTAAACTGGCAAAGGATATCCGACATTCAAATAAGAGGGGCGAAAAATTAAATCTTAATGAAAATGAATTGGCTTTTTACGATGCTTTGGCTGATAATGAAAGCGCAAAAGAAGTTTTGGGCGATCAACAATTGGCAGTCATTGCAATTAAAGTGTTTCAAAGCGTTAAAGACAACGCGACAATTGACTGGATGTTGAAAGAAAGCGTGAGAGCAAGGCTCAGGCGGGATGTAAAAAGAATTTTAAATAGATATGGGTATCCGCCAGACCAGCAATTGCTTGCAACGGAAAATGTTTTGAAACAAGCCGAGCTAATGGCCGATGAATTGAATGTATCTCCATAATGTTGTATTGTTAATAAAACGGTATTGTGAAGATTGTTATAAATTGTAAAAAAAAATTATGGTACAATAAAAATATGAAAAGAATAGAGCAACTACTGATTTTTATCTTAGATAGAGCCCATAAAATGGGAATTAAGAATTTGTCATCTTTTCAATTGTTTAAAATTCCCTATATCATCCAAGTAATGTCAATCAAATATGCAGGAATTAAATTTCTTTCTGATGTTAATTTTCTTAGAGATAAAAATGGTCCGATATCTACAGATATTTATCATGCGAAAGAGGCGTTAATAAAAAAGAAATATATTGATTTACAAAAGAACAAGACGCAAGATTATGTTTTTGAGCGTCATAGTCATAGATTGATTAAAAAGCCTCCCAAATGGACTTTTAGTAAAGGCGAAATGATTTTTTTGGATAATTTCCTTTCTGAATTGTTGCCTCTCTCCCAAAAAAAACTCAAGGAATATGCTTATAACACAGAGCCGATGAAACATATAATAGCTCAAGAAAAATCCGGGGAAATTAAGAAGGGAATCATTCTTGATTTCTCCAAAGTTACAGTTGACCCCGATGTTGTTGATCTTTATTCTGACACAAAATGACTTTTAAAGTTGGAGATATTCCTTTCTTTGAGGAATATGTATTTACGGATACTGGCACAACAGCAAGGCATTTTGCGCTTGTCCTTGCACCTGAAACAGCCACTCAATATCAAGGTAGCTTACTTTGTTGTGTAATAACTTCAAAAAATCCAAAAAATAAATGGAGCTTTCTTCTAAAAGCTTCGGTCTATGATTGTTTTATAAAAAATAGTTATGCGTGTTTTAATCGTAAAGATTTAGTTCCAAAATTCGGTTTAAGCAAAACCTCTCAACCAAAAACCAAATTAACTTCTAGTGATCTTTCTAAATCTTACAAAATACTGAAAAAATCCCTATATGCAATAAAAGATTTAGCAAGTGACCCGTTTTTAAGAGGTACGATTATATATGAATGGAAAAAAAAGATGAAATTGATTTAAGCTATGCTGTTTACAGCACTATACTCTACGTCAAAGATAGACTGGAAATCCAAGGGGTTTGTGGGAGTTTCGTAGAGGTTTTTCATGCTACAAACTTTACGTCGATTTTAAATCGTTTCGTAGTGAAACGATAGTCGACAAAAAAAAGGACATAACAAGCCTTAAGGAGGGTAAAATATGCCTAAGCTAAAGAATTATCGACTCTTTATCAGTCATTCATGGACTTATAGTGACGCTTATGAGAAACTTGTTCAATTCTTTAATGAGCATCCTAATTTCAAGTGGATAAATTACTCAGTTCCCAAGGATGACCCGATCCACGATGCACCAAATCAAACCGAACTTTACAATGCAATAAAAAATCAGATTGCCCCTGTTAACTGCGTTCTTATTTTAGCGGGAGTATATAGCACATATTCAAAATGGATTAAAAAGGAAATAGAAATTTCTAAAGAAGTTTTTGATAAACCCATTGTTGCAGTCCAACCTTGGGGTTCTGAAAGAACATCTGAAATCGTAAAAGAGAATGCTGATATAATTGTTAATTGGCAAAGTTCATCTATTGTTGAAGCAATTCGAGAATATGCGAAATAGGGGGGCAAATGAGAAAAGCTCTGGTTGTAGGTATAGATTATTATGAAAAACTGTCTTGTCTTAAGGGTTGTGTAAATGACGCATGTGCTGTTAAAAATATTTTAGAGCGGCATGGTGATGGTTCTTTGAATTTCAGTGTTAATACTTTGGTTGCTTCTTGTTCCTTGTCTACAATCGAACGCCGGACGTTGAAAGACAAGTTTCAGATGCTATTTTGTGATGATTCTGAAATTGCACTATTTTACTTTTCTGGACATGGATACATTGAGACAACTGGGGGTTATCTTATAACCTCCGATTGTAAAGATGGTGATGAAGGATTTCCGATGGACGAACTTTTGACTATTGTGAATAATTCTAAAGCTCAAAATAAAATTATTATCCTTGACTGTTGTCATGCTGGAACCTTTGGAACGCCAGCAATAATAGAAAATAAAGCAGTTTTAACCGAAGGTGTCACAATTCTCACTGCATCTGAAAAAAATCAATATGCGCTCGAAACAGATGGTTCGGGAGTGTTTACATCATTGTTTGTTGATGCGCTTAGCGGTGGTGCGGCAAATCTTGTAGGAGATATCACTCCTGGGAGTGTTTATGCCCACATTGATCAAGCACTTGGGCCATGGGATCAACGTCCAATTTTTAAGACAAATATTAAACGGTTCATCTCATTAAGAAAGGTACCTCCCCCAGTTGATCTTGAAGAACTGCAACAGATCACTAACTTTTTCCCCGAACCATCTTGTATCTTTAGACTCGATCCCAGTTATGAACCGACTTCCCAAAATGCTATTAAAAAACATACAGAAGTGTTTGCTGTATTACAGAAATATAACCATGTACATCTTGTTAAACCTATTGATGAAGAACATATGTATTACGCAGCAATGAACTCGGCTGGATGTCAATTGACAACATTAGGCGTTCATTATTGGAACCTTGTAAAAAAGAAAAGAATATAAAAAAACCTTAAGGCAAATCTATTGTATTGTTATAAGTTATATTGTTTGCCATTTGAAATAAGCATTGACAAATCAAGTATTTATTTTAGTCTCTTTATGCCAAGAGAAAAAGAAGCAAGGAAAAAGGCACCCCCTTTAAAACCGAGGGTGAAAGAGAGAGACCCTTATCAGCCGAGTTTATATATACAATAAGGATTCTTCGACGCGACCAGTCCTCAATATCCTCCGTACTTGTCGGCGGCATCAAAGAACGCGACGATGTTTTCCCACGAGACATCCGCATTAAGAAGATGCGAAGGCGACATAATATAGCCTCCGTCCTTTCCAATGGTCTCCATCCGAAGGCAAATCACGTTAAACACGTCTTCAGGGGTACCGAGGGGCAAGGTGTGCTGAACGCTTATTCCACCGAAAAAAACCAGGTGTTTTCCAAATTCTCGCTTTATTTCCGCGGGATCCATAACCTCGGGCTGGATAGGATTTAGTATGTCGATCCCTATCTCTATCAGGTCGGGAATGATCTCGTTAATCTTACCGTCGCTGTGAAAGAAAAACACGGTGTTACTATGAGCGTTCTTAACCGCATCCACAATGCGTTTCAATCTGGGCTTGAACAGCTCCCTCCAAAGGGTTGGAGAGATCAGAAGGCTCCTCTGACTTCCTAAATCATCGCCTATTCCAAAGATATCCGCGCCGGTTTCCGCAGACATTCGCGCATGGTGAACGGCAATATCAGTGATCCTGTCAAGAAGGACAGGAAGGAATTCTTCCTGGTATCCTAAGTCTTCAAAGAACTGTTCCCGTCCCCGCAGATGAAAGGGGGTTTCAACATCGCTGATCTTGCCGAAGACCATCACCGGATAGCCTGCAGCATGGATTTCGTCTATGGATGACCGCATCTTTTTTATGTCCGAACGAGATGTATCAACAGGGTACGAGTCAAAAATATCCTGTACCTCGGCAATAGTGGAAAGGTTGCGAAGGCGTGCCCGATCTTCTTCGGAAAAATCAGGTCCATCGAGAGGGATTCCTCTCATATCCATTCTGAAAACTTCGCAAGGTTTTTTTCCTGTTTTTTGAGTAAACAGATCCAGGGTCGTCTGGTTGTATATCCCTAGCGCTTCTCCATAGAGAGTTCTGGGAACACAATCAGGCATCCGACGCTCTATCACGCTTATTACGCGTTCACGAGAGGTCATAATAAAAAGTTTACCATATAAAGAGAGGCTTTAGAAAAGAGAATGGGTTGAACCGAAAGAAAAAAATCCGTATAATATAAAGCCTTTTTTTTATGTACCTTATCTTTTTTCTTTTGCCCCTGTAGCTCAGAAGGACAGAGCAACGGTTTCCTAAACCGTGTGCCGCCCGTTCGAATCGGGCCAGGGGCACGCGTTTTCTTAAGAGATTAAGGGTATCTTTCCAAATAAGGAAAGAGAGAACCTCTCAAAGGCGAGAATAAGAGAGTATTATTCCTATCTCTTCTTTCGCATAAAAGGAGTATCATTCTTCTGGTTTGCCTTCATGCGATAAAATAGGGTATCCTATATCAGAAAGATTTTGATCATAGAATCTACGGGAATCTTCCAAAAGATAGAAAGGAATGTTTTTACTATCTCTGCATAGGGAGAAATATGGCAAAGAAATGGAAAGCAACTGTTTCATCATCTCTGGCGCCCTCGCTGAATATGGCTCTGGATCAGATTCTCTGGGAAAAAGCAAAAAACGAGCCCGATACTGTATTCCTTCGTTTCTATTCTTGGGAACCGCCAGGTATTTCTTTGGGAGCCAATCAAAAAAGTTCTGAACTTGTCAACACAGAGTATTGCCAGCAAGAAGGGATTGAGATAGTCCGTAGAATTACAGGCGGTAGCGCAATTTTTCATGATAAAGAGCTCACCTACAGTTTTGCCACTGTAAATGATGCAATGTTTCCGGGTGCGATTAGATCGTATGAACGGATATGCGGCGCTTTGCTTGAAACCTTGCAAGATCTTGGTATAGAGGCAGAGTTTAGAGGAGTTTCTATGGGTATAGAGCCCTCGTTTTCCAATCAAGACTGTTTTTCTCTCACTAGCCGGCACGATATTGTTGTTAACAACAGAAAACTTATTGGAAACGCCCAAAGAAAAGATAAATCTTCTTTTCTTCAGCATGGGAGCATCCTCATCAATATAGAACAATCCCTCTGGAGAGAAGTTTTTCTTTTAGAACCTCAGTTTGACCGAATTATTGCGCTTTCTGATCTCGGAATTACAACAAATATTGATAGCTTGGCAAAATCTTGCATACAGGGGTTTGAAGAGTATTTTGTGGTAGAATGTACGCCTTTTTCCTTTTCAAAAGAAGAAATGGCGCGTGCCCGTGAACTCGCTCCTTCCTATACGTTGCCCTCTTCGTAATATAATCTCACGGAATATCACGGGATATATAGCCTCTTCACCTGTCAAGAAAAGTTCTTTTCTTGACAGAAGGCCTTATTCTAACGATAATATCGTAATAAGCAACAGACAACTTCGTATATATACTTCATACCTTCCGATATCTTCTTATGGTTAAACATGCGAAGCAGAAGTTATACACTTTATGGAGTAAATAAGATGGCTGAAAAACAACTGATTCTCGGTGTAACTGGATCTATATCTGCATTCAAAATCCCTTCATTGATAGGTATTTTGAAGGAGAAGGAATGGAAAGTTCGGGTAATCATGACAAAGAACGCTACAAAATTTATCCATCCCCTTACCTTTGCAACAATCTCCGGAGAAAAGGTAGGGATTGATATGTTTCAGACAGAAAAAGTTTGGGAAGATTCTCATATCGCGCTTGCACAAAGCGCACAAATACTTCTTATCGCGCCGGCAAGCGCAAATATTATCGGAAAGGTTGCCTCTGGTATCGCCGACGACCTTCTCACTTCAACTATTATAGCATTCACAGGAACAGTGATATTTGCGCCTGCGATGAATTCAAAGATGTGGGAAAACCCGATTGTACAAGAAAATGTAAAAAAACTAAAGGGATACGGCTATCTTTTTGCGGGGCCGAGTATTGGAAAACTTGCAAATGGCGCAAGCGGTCCCGGAAGATTTGCCGATCCGGATGACATCGTACGTGTTATAGAACAGGAGGCGAAGAATGGCTAAGACGTATCCGTTAGAACCGCGTGCAGTAAAGAAAGTTTCTACAAAATATCGCACTATTGCCACCCAGATTCCAGTTCCGGAATCTATTCCGATTATGGAAAAACTCCGGACATGGGAACCTCGTTCCATGAGTGGTCAACCTGTAGTGTTGTGGGATAAGGCGGAAGGAGTAAATGTATATGACGCATGGGGCAACAAATGGCTTGATTTTAGTTCTGGCGTTCTTGTAACCAATGCAGGACATGCGCATCCTAATATTCGCAAAGCCATCAAGGAAGCGCTGGATCGCCCCCTTCTTCATCATTACTGTTTCCCCACAGAAATTCGCGCTAATTTGGTGGAAAAGATTGGCTCTATCTCTCCTGAACCTTTAAAAAAGGTCTTTCTTCTTACCACAGGCGCAGAAACAGTAGAGGCCGCCATTAAACTTACCCGAACATGGGGACAGAAGATCAATCCTTCTAAAAAAATCATGGTCTCTTATACCCACTCCTTCCATGGCAGAACCCTCGGCGCACAAATGGTGGGGGGGATCCCCGCATTAAAAACCTGGATAGGAAATCTTGATCCTGATATGGTACAAATCGCGTTTCCGGGAGATCCGAGAAATCCAGAAAAGGGCTTTGAATCCTTTGAAAAAGCGCTTCTTGCGCAAAATGTGAATTTAGAGAATGTATGTGGCGTCATCTCTGAAACATACCAAGGCGGAAGCGTTGGGTTTATGCCAAAGGAATATGCGCAAGCACTAAGAAAATGGTGCGATGCACATAATGCGCTCCTTATTTTTGACGAGGTTCAGGCAGGATTTGGAAGAACTGGAAAAATGTTCGGATTTGAACATTACGAAGTAATCCCAGACCTCTTTACCACAGGAAAGGGAATTTCAAGTTCCCTTCCTCTCTCCGCACTCGTGGGACGAAATGATATTATGGATCAATACGATCCGGGAACCATGACAAGCACCCATACAGGAAGCCCTCTTCCCGCCATGGCCGCGCTTGCCAACATTGAAGCCATCATCAGCGAAAAAATGGTAGAAAATGCCACATCTCTTGGTAATCTTTTAGAAGAACGTTTAAATAACCTGAAAAAACATTCGCATGTTGGATTTGTTCTTGGGAAAGGGTTTGCATGGGGAGTTAGTTTTATAAAACCAGGCACCATTGATCCTGACCCTGATTTTGCATTTGAATTTGTACGACGCTCCATTGAACAGGGAATCCTTTTCTTTGCACCTGTAGGGTATATGGGAGCAACCATTAAGGTCTGCCCTCCGTTAGTTATGCAGGAAGATGCAATTAATGAAGGATGCGATGCGATTGAAGAAATCCTTACAGAAATGGAGAGAGCATGAATATACGCAAAACAGTAGAAAAACATCTCCGGTCAAGTGCCGACTTTCTCAAGGAGATTATCTTAATTCCAAGTGTATCAGGTACAGGAGAAGGGCCTGTACAAGATTATATCCAAAAAGCATGGAGCTCTTTTGGGAAAGCTGATCTTGTGCCAGTTCCTGAAAATTTTACCGAAGACCCGGAATATTCCTTTGCTGATACGCCTCTGGATTATTCTAACCGAAAAAACCTTGTGCTCCGATATCCTTCAAAAGAAAAGGGACCTTCGCTTATTATCAACTCCCATTCAGATGTGGTTCCTCCGGGAGATTGGAAAGAAGCATGGAATCCCCGCGAAGAAAATGGAATTATTCATGGACGCGGCGCCTGCGATGCAAAAGGACAGGTTGCGGTAATGGACCTTGCCCTTAAGACACTTCACGAGATCGCACCCTCGGTTGCAGGAAACCTTTCGTTTCAGGTTGTCATAGAGGAAGAAGTAGGCGGAAACGGCGCACTTGCTATGGTACGTCAGGAAAAAAAAGCAGATGGGGTCATTGTTCTTGAACCCACTGATTTGAAACTTCACCCTGCCAACAGAGGCGCGATATGGTATCGATTGGATGTAGAAGGAAAACCTGTACATATGGCGCGGATATGGGATGGAGTTAATGCCCTGGAAAAAACTGTAGAACTTATGAAAGTAATGAGAGAGTATGAAAAAGGTCTTATTGAAGAAAGTAGACATGTGCCGCTCTTTGAAAAATATCGGCAGCCTGTACAGTTAAATTTCGGCATTATTTCAGGAGGAAAATGGCCCGCCACTGTCTGCGACCACATTACCATGGAAGGAGGCGTTGGATTCCTTCCGAATAAAACGTTGGCACAGATAAAACAAGAGCTTCACGATGCGCTCGCTTCCTGTCCAGACCAATGGGCAGCCTCTCACTTCACGCTTTCTTTTCCAAAACTTCATAATGACGCATTTGCTACCGACATCTCTCATCCTTTAGTGGTTCAGATGGCGGAAACTGCAAAAACAGTCGGTCTTGATCCAGAACTATCAGGATGGATCGCAAGTTGCGATGCCCGTCTTTATGCTCGGTTAGGGAATATGCCGACCATTGTGTTCGGCGCTGGAAAATTAGAAGATGCACATTCTGCGGTAGAAAAGATTGAGATTAATGATATTGCTAAAGCCGCTGAAATGCTTGTAACGTTCCTCTTACAATGGTTCAAGGAGGAGTAACCCATGGTAAAACTCGGAATTATCGGAGTAGGAAAATTCGGAACAAATATCATTCACGCATTCAAACAGGTAGAACAGCAGGGAAAAGGAAAGTTGGTTGCGATCTGCGATATTAGTGAATCTATGCTTAAATCTCAAAGCGATAAGTATGGAGTAAAGGGATACCTTGATTATAAAGAAATGTTTGAAAAAGAAGAACTTGACGGTGTTGCCATCGCTACTCCGGATCCCTTCCATAAGGAACCTACTATCTATGCGGCAAACCTTGGGAAACATGTTCTTGTGGAAAAACCCATGGACGTAACCGTGGAAGGGTGTATTGAGATGTTGGAAGCCGCAAAGAAAAATAATATTCTTCTTCAGGTAGATTTCCATAAACGGTATGATCCTTATCATAGAGAAATCTGTAAGAACGTGCGTGCGGGAAAATTTGGAAAGATTGAATATGGATATGTGCATATGGAGGATAGAATTGAAGTACCGTGGAAATGGTTCCCTAACTGGGCGGCGAAATCTTCTCCGGCATGGTTTCTTGGAATTCATTTTATTGACCTTGTCCGCTGGATGCTTCAATCCAACGGAAAGAGAGTCTATGCCACCGGAAGAAAATGGAAACTAAAAGAATTGGGTGTAGATACCTATGATTCTATTAATGCGCTTGTAGAGTTCAAAAATGGCACAACTATTACTTTTGATACCTCATGGATTCTTCCAGAAAAGTTTGAAGCAATTGTAAATCAAGGGTTCCGTTTAGTAGGGACTTTAGGAGTTGCAGAATGCGACACCCAAAATCGCGGTACCATTGTCTGTACAGAACAACTTGGTATGGAAAGCTATAATGTGGGATTTCTCTTAGAAGATGAAGATCTTGAAGGGAATCCCTACTTTTCTGGATATGGTATTGAAAGTATTGCGGATTTTGTGTATAATCTTGAATACCTCAATAAAGGCGGAAGCCTCGATAAGATTCGGAACCATGCGATCTCTGGCTTCGCCGAAGATGGGCTTGAAGCAACCCGGATCGCAGTCGGGATTCATAAAAGCCTTGAAATCGGTGAACCAGTAGATCTTTAAGGAGAACTCAGATGGCAGCAACAATAAGGCTGGTCAGAAAAGGAAAGAAGAACCGTCCGTTTTTCAGAATTGTCGTAGTCAGCAAGGAAAAAGACGGGCACGGGAATGTAATTGAATCTCTCGGTTGGTACGATCCTTTGAAAAAGAGTGAAGAATACTTTAGCGTAAACCAGGAAAGAGTGCTCTACTGGCTTGGCGTGGGAGCACAGCCCTCACAAACAGTCAAAGAACACCTTACGAGAAACGGTATTATTCCAAAGGGTGAATGAGAGTTGATGTTATCACTATTTTTCCTGAGGCCTTCTCTCCTCTGTCTATCAGTATTTTGCAGCGTGCCCAGGATAAAGGCGCTCTTGTCGTAAAGATATGGAATCTGAGAGATTTCTCCTCAGATCGGCACAGGAAAGTAGATGACCAGCCGTACGGCGGCGGGAAAGGAATGGTATTAAAATGTAAACCGCTTTTTGCCGCAATACGTGCCGCGAAAGGTGAAAACCCGGAAGCAGAGATTATTTTAACCTGTCCAAGGGGAGATCCTTTTACACAAGAAACCGCAAAAAAACTTGCAGTCGCTAAAGGAATGATATTAGTGTGCGGACATTATGAAGGAATTGATGAACGAGTACGTACACTGGTTCAGAAAGAGATATCTATCGGTGATTATGTATTAACAGGGGGAGAACTCCCTGCCATGGTAATCATAGATGCGGTTGCGCGGCTTCTTCCGGGCGTTCTTCCAGAAGAAGCACCAATGTATGATTCTTTTTTTGATTCACTCTTAGATTGGCCCTGTTATACCAGACCAGAAGAATTTGAAGGAATGCGTGTCCCGGAAGTACTTCTTTCCGGCGACCATCAAAAGATTGAACAATGGAGAAAAAAAGAGGCACAAGAAGAAACAAAGCGAAAAAGACCTGATCTTTATAAACGGTTTCTGAGGAAAAAGGAGAACCAGCATGACCCGAAAACTTGATGATTTAGAGAAAGAACTTATTCCCGCAAAAGAGGTGCCTGATTTTTCTCCCGGAGATTCTCTTGAGATCCATATTCTCATCAGAGAAGGAGAAAAAGAGAGAATCCAGATCTTTGCCGGCACCTGTATTGCACGCCAAGGAAGCGGACTCAGAGAAACTGTAAAAGTGCGAAAACTCTCCTATGGAGAAGGAGTAGAACGAATTTTGCCAATTCATTCTCCTATTGTTAAAAAAATTGTGGTTCTTAAAACTCGCAAAGAAAATAGAATCGCACCCCGCGCAAAACTCTATTATATGAGAAAGAAAAACCGTTGACACCGCACGGACATAGACTTGGAAAGTTCGGTGAAGAAAGAGCCGCGGAATATCTTCAAACTCTCGGATACAAGATTATCGGCCGAAATATCAAAACCTGTTTCGGAGAGATTGATATTATATGCAGGGATAGAAGAAAACTGCTTTTTGTAGAAGTAAAAACACGGGCTTCTAACAGGTTTGGAAGCGCAATTGAAGCAATCTCGTCGCGTAAAAAAAAACAATTAAAACGTCTTGCGGAAGCCTATCTTCAACAAAACCCTTCTCCCCTTTCCATTGAACTTGCGCTTCTTGCCATAGATAAAAGTGCATCGGGAAGATGGAATATCCAGCTTATCTCTTTTGAATAAAGAGGCTGAACCAAAAGAATCTTCTTCCATAAAGAACTTACCTTCCCGAGATAATATTCAGGGAATAGAAAAATCTCCAATAAGACGGTTCTCAAGAAAAACCCGGGCTTTCCATGTTTTCTTTTTTACTGCAACATTCCGAGATCCTATCACCGCCATCTCCCATACATCGTTCTGACGGAAACGGGTCGTTCCCTCAACATGCACAAGCGCAGAACTGTTACGGGAACATACCACATGAAATGGTACAGAGCTTCCGATTCTATCAAGAGGATCAATAAAAAAGATCTCGCCGTCTCCCTCAAAATCAATATCGGTTGCAAGGTTACGAAAGGTAAGATCAATTTGAGGAGAATAAAAAAGTTCACGGCGCATTCTTAATTCTTCTTTCCACCACGCTCGTGCACGTACTGTAATCCAACTTGTAAAATCCTCCTGTCTTAGAGTGTTTCTGAATTTCTCTATCTCTGCTACCCGTTCCGCTACATAGAGTTCCTGTATCTGTTGCAGGTATTCAACAATAGAGGAAGTTTCTTCTTCGCTCTTTTCAAAACGCGATAATGCACCCGCGCGTTTTCTTTCAACGCCCGCGTCCCGCAAGAAAGAAAGTGCGGATTCATAATATTCTTTTCCAAGCGCAAAGGTTGTTTCTGCATCGGAAAGAGTTTTTTTTGCGCTCTTCAGTTCCGCTGAAGTCATAGAAACTCGTAAAGGAAATGACGGAACAGGATCCTGCCAGGCTGTAGCCGCCATAAAACCGTATGCTTTCGCAAGTCCAAGAAAGGTATCTATTCTCCAGGGATAATGGATTGAACGGAGAAGTACCGATTGAAACATCTCAATAGAAGATTTGAAAGATTGACGCTGTAAATCACTGGTTCCAGTAGCCTGAAAAAATTCAATCTGTTTTAATGTCTCGGAAGAAAGCGTTTCCGCCATCACAGGTGGCCACCCTATTGTTCTAACCTCTTCGCCTGTAAAGAGAGAAAGGAGAAGAATACGGTTAGATGACTGAAAGAGAGAGAGACCATCTACCACGGTAGCAAGGTATTTCACCGGCGTATCCGCAATACGAGAAATAATCTGTCCCGGCAGAATCCCAGCACGTTCCGCAATACTTGCCGCACCAACATCCTTCACAAGAAATCCTTCCTTTACCATTTCACCGGAAATTCCATAGGAGAAAAGACGATCCTGTTTTTCCTTCTCGTTCCGTTCTTGCTGAACTTTTTGCTCTTGCTCTTTTTGAAGGAGTTCGCGCCTTTCTTTCTCTTTTTTTTCTACCTCTTCCATACGTTGAATCTCTTCCTCGGCACGACGGATATCTTCACTGGTAAAAGAGAGTATTTTCGCAGATATTAAATTTTGACGCGCTTGAACAAAATCCTTAAGGTGTCCGTACACAATACCGATCTGAAGGTATGCCTCCGCGAAATTTGCTTTTCGTTTTGCCGCCTCTTCAAAGAAAAGAAGGGATTCCTGATATTTTGATTCAAGAAAAAGGTTCATTCCTTGCACATAAAGATCTTCACCACTCAATTCCTTTGCAAATTCCTGTTGTTGCGCATAAGAAAAGAAGGAAGGCGTAAACAAAAGAGAAAAGGCCGCCGCATAAAAAAGAAGTCTTTTCAAAAAAAGCTCTCTTGCCCCTACCTTTCTTATCTCATTAGTATTCTCTTTTTCTTCGTTCACGGCCCGATCCTCCATAAGAATCAATGCGAGAAGGTCTATCTTGTAATCTCGGAACCAGTTCAGGGCCGCGGCTCTGACCATAGCTCTCTTTCTTTTCACCACTCTTTCTATCCGGTGCATTATACCTGTTTCGTACAAAATCTTCCTCTCTCTTCTTTTCGTATGCGCCAGAGTCTGTAAGCAAATCCGAACCATGCTGTGAAGGATTCCTCACGGAAGAACTGTGAAGAAAATTGTGTTCCTCTTTTTCTGTCGCAGATAGACTATAGGTTCTCTTCTTTTTACTTTCTCTATCGTTTCTTTCATTTTCGCGCATCTTTACATAGAGATCGTTCGCATATCTATCAACCATAACACGATCGCCCTGAAGCAATGGCCCTGTATAAGAATTTCTTGTTTCAACCCGATATTTAGGAATCTGTCGGCCTGCACGGATTTCGCGCATTCTTTCGTCAGGAAAATGGTTCGTCATAAATCCAGGGGATCTCTCTTTCATCGCGAAAAAAAAGGTGGAAGAGGGAATAATGGCTCGGTTATACGAAGAGGAAAGAAGAAAGATAAAAAGGTTAGAAGAAAGGAATTGTCGGGACGCAACAAATACAAAGGTATGGGAAGATAAAGAAGAAGAAAGATTGATACCATAGCTGTTAATGCTAACTCTTGAACAACCCTGTACCTGCGGCGGAAGCGGAGCCCAGCCAATATATCCCGGCGAAAAACGCCATGCTACCCATGCAGGCGCCCACAGAAGATCAGGATACCAGAGCCACCCATAAAAATCATCAAAAAACCATCTTCCATAGTGGTAACACGCCCAGGCCCATGGCTCATTTGATACCCATGTCCAACCAAAATCAGTAAAAACCCATCTTCCCACTGTATAAGGACGCCAAGATTTCTCTATATGCAAGGGACGCCATACAGAGCCATACGGAGAGAGTTGGATCCATTCTCCATAGGGACGCAACCTGTGATAAAAAGGGTCTAGTGTACGGCACACAACAGTTGGATTTTTCAAAGGAAGAGAGGGAGCGCTATAAAGAGAGAACGATACCATCCCTGTTAAGAGAGCAAGAAGAAGGGTATAGCGTGCTATCTTCATGGATACCTCCTTTTGTTTCGCTTCTTTTCTCAATATGGAGCGCTCTTCTATTAATTAAATAGACGCAAAAGAAGAGAAATAGTTTAGAAAACGTTTTTTTTTCTTCAGAATAAAAGGATCCGTAATATAAATAAGTCTCTTGACAAAATCTCTTAGCGGAGGACACAATAGAAGTGAGTTACAATTATACTTTTAATAAACATTGCATCTCTGCAAACAATCTTATCATAAATTTTCGGGTAAAGCAGTTAGTTAAAAAAAGGGTTCCCGTAAATGACAAAAACGATAAGTATTTGTTTGTTCTTCCTGATATCTGCAAGCAATTTTCCTGCTTTGGGAGAAGAGATACAAGGACAAGACGTACAAACTTTACTCCTGAAAGCAAAAAAACTTGTAACCGAAGAAAAGCACCAAGAAGCAATCAGTCAATTTGAAACAATCCTGAAACAGTTTCCAGATGCCCCGCAGATAAAAGACGCTATATTTCTACTTGCTGGCTCGTATGTCAAACTTGTCCAGCCAGAAAAAGCAGAAGAAATTTACCTTTTCGCACTCAAGAAATATCAAGACGATACCACCTATTCAATCCGTATCCATAACGCTCTTGCTGAGTTGTATATTTCAACGCAGCAGCTCCAAAAGGCAATAAAATCATACCATGCTATCCTTGAAACAGAACCCGATTATACAACTTCTTTACAGGTATTTGAAAAAATAGAAAAGCTTCATCTTTCCCAGGAAGATTATGCTGAAGCAGCGGAAATTCGCAAAGAACTGTTGAGTATTTATCCAAAGTTATTGGAAAAACATATAACCGACCCTTCTATAAATGCTTTTTGGCGTGTACGTGCCCAGATAGACAGGTCCAATTTTACCGCTGAAAACTATTCTCTAATTGCCAGATTACAGGAACAATCAGGCAAAAAACAAGAAGCTTTTCCCACCCACCGTTTTCTAACTACTTCATTTTCCCAAAGCCCTTTTGCTATCAAATCCTTTTACTCAATGGCTGAACACTTATCAGCACAGGGTGATTATACCAATGCAGTTGCATTTTATTTAAACAGCATTATCCGTTCTACCACGCCTCTTTTATCCTTCAGGGCGATTGGGATTGAAAACAGGGAGTTTATTGATACTCATAACCGTGAAAGGTTGACTGGAGCGGAAGTGAAAGAAACTTTGGGGAAAATATATACTCTTCTGAACAAAACTACTAAAATTTCACGTTTACAGGAAGCAACCTCAACCCTTTTACAACCTTGGGAGCAGGCACATAAATTTGTGGAATTAAACCGGTTTGATAAGGCAATTGCTATTTACCAGGAGATATCACAGAAAACAGATAGCTCTTTAAGCTCTTTAGCAAGATATTTTATCTCTCTTTGTTTATACTATCAAGGAAATGGCCGGGATACAATTGCAGAACTGACACCTCTCCTTGAAGATAAAGATTTAAAAGAAATAACTCCAAAAGATACACCAGAACAAATATTTGAAAAAACATTAGACGTTTATGCCCTGACTCTTGCCGGTTATTCTTATTTTAATCTTGGTAATTATGGGAAAGCAGAGCGATTTCTTAAAAGAGCATCAGAAAAATCTCTGACAGCAGCATACAAATTAGCTCAAGCTTACGAGTTTCAGGGCAAGTTGAAAAAAGCAGAGGTTGCCTACCAGAAAGTTGCCCAAACAGAAAATAAAGAATTATCTGACTTATCCCTTTTTTCAATTAACCGGATTAACTCTTCAGAAAAATCTCTTACCTCTTTGTCAGTGAAAAAAGCTCCCAAAGTTATATATGTCGGAGAAGACAGAATTACAAAGGGGAATTGGCGACATAATTATGGGAAGGAATTAACCGTTTTATGCGGGTTCAACGCTCCTGCGGATTGGGTGGAAGGCGACAGTCAAGAAAAATTCAAATATAATGTTTATACTGGTAATCCAAAAAAATTTGCAAAGACATGGCTATCAAAATCATTTGAAACAGCAGAATATTTTCTTCAATATCCTGGTGAAACTGATAAAAGGAGACCGTGCAATTGGGATGACCAGGGTGAAATATATCCGCTGGGAAAAGGGCCTGACCTTTTCGTTTCTTTAAGTATTCCTTCTGGCAGATACAGGCTTGCATTGTATTTTTTAAACGACCCTAATTATTATGAACCCAACAGGCAATACACGGTATATATTCAAGATAAAAATGGAGAAATTCTCTCGGCAACATCTGTTGGGGATTTTTATTCAGGCGTTTACAAAAAATTTTTGATTACTGGACCTACGGAAATTACCATTCGCATATTTAGAAACCTTTCCTTAAATACTCTGTTATCAGGTGTTTTCATAGATTCATATAAACCAGATGATTTCCCTGTTGAATTATTGAAAGATTGCGAAAGGAGTCAGGATATCAAAAGCAAAATTCTTGGAACATATAACAAAAATAAAGAAATTGCCACAAAACCCGATTTTTCTTACGCTGATTTTGAAAATTCCCAAGAACTCTGGCACACCCTTTCAAAGACGGTTTCTGATATATATCAAAAAGAACTTGTTGTCTGGAATAGAATTTGTATGGGTTTTTCTCTTGCACATCTCCTGCATCAAAATTGGCAATATAAGGAAAGAGATACTATTATGCAAAAAATATTAAAAGATTGGCAGAAGTACCCTAAAACCGTAACAGATAAAGAAGGAGTTATCAATTCACAAATAGCTTTAATGTTTCAAATTTATCAAACAGAATGGATAAAGGGAAATTTTAAGATGGAATTTACAAGACAATTGGTTGACAGCATTACAAAATTTCTTACAGGAGAAAAAGCGTCTTATGTTTCACATAAATTTATCAAAACCATTCCGACAGGTAAGTCGGTTGCTTATCAACCGTGGATTTACGAATTCATTATTTATGAAAAACTTGTAGAATCTAAATTGGCAGGTCCATTCGATATGCGAAAACTCGGCATTTTATATATAAACTATGGAGACCCGGCAAAAGCCCTGCCGGTATTTCAGCAAATAGTTGACTTAGCGGATAATACTCAAACTAAACAAGAAGCTTATTTGGGAATTATGATTGCTTACGAAAAACTTTCAAAAGAAGAAGTAATTAAAAAAACGCTTAAAGAATTACAAACTTTGGACCCTCTTTCTTCAACATCTCAGGAAGGAGAGATAAAATTATACACATATTTGAACGAAAAGGGAAAAAAAGAAGAAGCATATGAAATATTGAAGAGTTTTGCTTCAAAATATCCAGATTCCGAATATTTACCGTTTGTAAAAAAGCAACTACAAAATATTGAAAGTAAATAACCAAAATGTTATTAAGGAGGTAGCAATGAGAGTAATTTATAAGTTGTGGATAATTTTAATATTTGCTGGAGTAATAACTGCATGGGCAGGACCTTCCCTTTCCGTGACTTTGGATAAGACTACTCCCTATGATGGTGCTACACGGAAAAATGAAACCATTTCCACTAAGGCGAGAGTACAATCTTATACTAACGACAACTTACAAGAAGAATTAGACCAAGGCGGGTATGTGGAGTATAAATATTATTTTCAGTATAGCTCCGGGCAGGGAGGAATGGTTTCCACCCCAATTTCTAATCCTACAGCTTTCATCCGCTCAAAAACCTGCAATACTTCAGGATGTTTTAGCGGCCCTGTAGGAAGCGGGTGGATTAGAGTTACAGTAACAGCACGTACTTGTGATAAAAATGGTACTGAAATTCCAGGATCTGTGGCTACCAAAACCGCATCAATTAAAGTGGACGTCATTGAAGTTTCTGCAATTAATGTTAATAAAAACCACAACTGTATTCAGCGTAATTTTACTTTTACTGCGGTTACAAATCCAACTGGATATGGAAATCTGGTAAACTGGTCAGGTGGGGGAACACCGGCAACGGGAAGTGGTTCTAATTTTATAACTCAATGGTCGTGGGGAGAAAAAACAGTCACGGCATTGAATAAAAATAAAACAGTTGATGTAACCTTTGCTGAACTTGCAGATTGGGATGAATACCTTGCATGTGGCGATCTGATGCAATACCCAAATAAAGCGAAAGTAACAGATGGATGTAGTTGGGCTCCAGAGAATCCTGCAGGTGGAGAACACACAAATTTTCATGAGGCTTGTGTCAATCATGATTATTGTTATAGAGAGTGCGCGGAAACTAAATCTTCATGCGATTCTGTTTTTAAAAATGATATGCTTACTATCTGTACCTTGGCAGCGCAAAAAGGCGACGATGAAGAAATTATAGTTGCATGTTTTTATTATGCAAGTCTATATTATAATGCTCTCTTGAATGATTGGCTTACTATATCAACAATAGCTTATAGAAAGGCCCAGATAGCTTATTGTGTTTGTTGCGACTAATATGAATAAATAAAAGCAAGGAGACCACCAAATGAGAATAATAAATTTATTGCTTATTTTTTGTGTTGTGTGCCTCATGGTTGCAGGACAGATATATTGTGATGAAAATTCCAAGAAACACTTGAATGTATTTTGGGAAACGAAAATCCCTTCAGGTGAAATTAACGGAACTCATCCGCAAGCATGTGCATTTAATAAAAATAATTTCAGTTTGATAGTAATAGGAATTTCTTACCAAATAGACAAAGATTTGGAAAGTGATGCAGAAGGGGAATTATACATGTGGGAACTTGATACACAGGAAGGTATAGTAATCAAGAAAACTCTAATAAACAAACTGCCCAAAATATCCAAGGGATTGATGTCAACTTTCAAGTTCATAAACGGAGATATTTATATTGACTCCAATGAAGATATTTTTGCAATAACTGATTTTAAAAGAACAAAACCAACGCTGACAAGGATATATAAAAACAAGAAAGAAATTTTTAGTATGGATTCATTAACAAAAGGAGATGCTACTAATTTTTTTGCAGAGCAAATTTCAAAGCTAAAGATGATATCGCTTTTGGACGACACGTTTCTTCTTTCTCTTTCCAGCCTTTCTGGTAAAAGTGTTCTTGCAAAATTGAACAAAGAAGGCAAAAAGATATGGGAGAAGGTTTATACTGATGAGAGGCAGAAAATCTTTATAGATGATGGGATTCCTATAACTAAACAAGGAGATTTTGTAGGTGTCAAATTAATTACAAGAGAGATAGAATCACCTGAATCTTTATCGGACATTTGGTTGTTTTGTTGCGATCCCAATGCAAATATCCTAACAGAGGATATATTCCCTGGAAATTCTCCTCATATTTGCCGTCTCGTATCTGGAGAAATAGTAGTTATATATAATGCAAGTGCAAATTTAAAACTTGACATGAATAATACGGATTATCGATTAAAAATTTATAATCCAGAATTAAAGTTGCTTTCAGAAAACCAGATTTTAAAAGGACGTTTGATATTTCCATTAAAAATAAAAGCTCTTGCTGATGGAAATTTCATTACGGTAGGAACCATTGCTCCGAAACCTGAGTTGGGAGAAAAACTGAAAACAGTAATAGAAGCTTATGATAAACAGGGACATAAACTTGACAGGTTAGTGTTAGAAAATGTCTTTGGCACAGATATATCATTATGTGAAAATGGAAAAAATAGATTATTCATAGTTACAAAATCGTATCCATTAATAGAAGAATTGCTTAGCAATAAATTTAGTATAAAAGTAGTAGCTGTTGAATTAAAATAAGCATTATGTTGAATTGCCTATGCTGTTTAAATTGTTAATTCTTACTAATAAAAATATATTCGTCTCTTTCGAGCTTCATTGCCTTAATGCGTAAAGCCGCAATTGTAAAATGAAGTTGGATTATTTAAAACTTTTGGAGTAAATGAAAAATGTATAAGTATCTTTTGATTATTTCCATTTGTCTATCGTATTTTTCCGCAGAATGTGCTCCGAAACTTGCATGGGAAGAAATAAGAACAATGCAGGAAGTGGAGAAGGGGCAGGGGAGAATAAAACACACACTTATTTTCAGAAACGAAGGAGACTCAACATTAAAGATATCCAGAATTCGCAAATCATGTGGCAGTTGTGCCTCTCTTAATTTTACTCAGAAGGAAATACCCCCCGGTTCCGAAGAAAAATTAAAAGTTGAAGTGATTCTGCCTCGGGGTGCAACTTCGAAAAAAATATCTATTTATGTGGAATCTAACGATCCTGAAAATCCAGTTTTACAAATCTCTGTCAATAGTGAACTTTTAGGACTAAATTATCCATATCTCATAAATTTTGGCAATGTTGCTGAAAACACTTCAGAGATAAAAACAGTGGAAATTTTTTCTACCGGAAAAAAATCTTTCCAGATTAAAGACATAAGTTGGGGACCCTCCGTTGAAAGCATCAAGACCAAAACGATAGACGAGGGTAAGAAATACAAATTAGAAATTCTTTTGAAACCTCATAGGTTTGCAAAACCTATAAGAGATTCTATAAAAGTTCGCACCAATTATCCAGGCTTGGAAGAGATTAACATTAGTCTTCTTGCAAACATAACGGCTCCAATTACCATTTATCCTGAGGAAATTCTGATACCGAATTCTACCGATATTCACGTTACAAGATATATATTTCTGGAAGCTGTAAGTAATATTCCTTTGGAAATAGAAACCATAAAAATACCAACTTCTTCAATGGAATTTGAGATTCTTCCTTTAAGCAACAATAGTTATCGTATAAGACTAAGTAATATTAAAGTATCAGATGTGCTGAAAAACGAGGCCATAAGAATTTACATAAGCATGCCTGACAAAAAAGAAATTGTAATTCCCTTTAAGCTAATCGAATAGAAAAACACAGTAAGGGAAAAAATATTTATGGTTTTAAAACTAATTAGGATTCTCGTTTTAATATTTCTTTTTCAAATAACAATATACGGTGATTCATCCTCTCGTCTTTCCTATATTCCCATAGTCAGAATGTGTGTTTTCTCATCCCCTAATTGTCACAGATGTGGAATGATAGAAATTGATAGTCTTGATTATCTATCTAAAGAAATAGGTTGTAAAATAGAGTCTAAATATTTTGATATTGATGATATTGCCAATTACAAAAAACTGGTTGTAATTGAGTCAAAACGTGGACATAACAGCAGTGATATACCTGTCGTTTTTATCGGGAGTTACGTACTGGACGGTGTGGAACAGATAGAAAAAGGACTTACCAAAGCAGTAAAAGAATATGCGGAGAAAGGCGGAGTAGACTGGCCTGATGAGATAGAAACAATCCGTGAGAAAATAACAGAGCCATCAACGGAAGAAGAAAAAATTGAACCTGAAACAGAAACAAAGGAAATTAGAACAAAAAATCTTGTCCATCTGGCTTTTTTTTACGAGACAGGCTGCAAAGAATGTGACAGAGTGTTTTACCTGTTGAACTATCTTGAACAAGAATATCCTTCTCTGGTTATAAAGAAGTTTGACTTGAGGAACAGGGAAAACAAAATCCTGTTTGAAGCAATAGCGGAAAAAATATCTCTGCCGGAAAAACAGAGATTACTGCCTGTTACTATTTTTATTGGTTCTGAATATTTACAGCAAAAAGATATTTCTCTGGGGAAAATAGAGAAATTGCTTGGACGACACAAAAACGAGGTTGTTGTATGGGATGTCTCTGATGAAGATATAGCAAAAGCAAGGAGAAAACTGGCAGTCCGTTTTTCTTCATTCGGACTTGCCATGGTATCTTTTGCCGGCTTGATTGACGGATTTAATCCATGTGCTTTTGCGATACTGGTGTTTTTTATATCCTATCTGATGGTTATAAGGAAAAGAGGCAAGGATATGCTGTTTGTGGGATTATCATTTATAACAGGTGTGTTTATAACCTATTTTCTTATAGGTATGGGCATTCTCTCTGTTCTTTTCAGATTTACCCATTATACTCTATTTTCAAAGATTCTTAACGCCATTATAGGCAGTGGCTGTATAATTTTAGGAATTTTAAGTTTTACGGATTTTCTGAAGGCAAAACAGGGTAATATAAAAGATATCACCCTGCAACTGCCAAAAGCAATAAAAGACAGGATACACTCGACAATAACAAAAAAAACACGGTTGCCACACTATTTAATAGGTAGTTTTATTGCGGGGGTTACAGTTTCTGTCTTGGAGCTTGCTTGCACAGGGCAGGTATATCTGCCGACTATTGTATATATTACAGGAAATCCAGGATTAAAACTGCAAGGTATGTTTTATCTGCTGGTTTACAATATATTTTTTATCATCCCTCTTTTTGTTATCCTTGGTTTTTCCTGGCTTGGAATAACCATGCAAAAACTAACATCATTTTCAAGAAATAATATAGCGGTTACTAAATTTTTCCTTTCAGTATTTTTCTTTTCAATGGGAATTTTCCTCTTGGAAAGATAGCGCTTAATAAGAATTGTTGTTTTTCAAGAAATTGAAAATATATACCAAAATGAAATAACACCAGGTAAAAAAAGGGAAAATCAACATGAGCATAAGAACGATATTTAGGAATAGAAAACATCTTTATTTGGGGATAATCCTGTTTGCTTTGGCGATAATACTTCACTTTTTAAGCAAAGAATTATTAGTGCGTTTTTTAAGCTTTCTTGGTTCTGCAGATTTATCATTACGTATATTAATATATACAATTCTTTTACCTGCGTCAGGTCTGTTTCTCTTGTTTGTTATCTGCATATTCCACGAAAAATTCCCATCCGTTTATTCCATTGCAGGAGCAGTAATAGGAGCAATTATAGCGCTGTTTTTGCCCTATATATATGGATGGATTTCAATAGTTTTTATGGGGTACAAGGAAGTAGAGATATGGGGATTTGGATTTTTCTTGGGGGTAATGCCTATTAATTTGGCTATCTTTATGATAGTCGGATGGTTTGTATTCGGATACTGGAATAAAATTAGTTGAAAATTGATAAGAGTTATCATAGGAGTACTGGCGGCTTTATTGCTGCATAAGTTACTTTGGCCAAAAGTATGATTATTATTCATAATACCAGTTCTATTCTTTTGTTCGCGTTAGTGAGACGGCATTGGGACGAAATCTGGAAAAAAAGAAGTAAATAACAAAATAGAACAGGAGAAAACATGAAAATCAATCTGCAGTTGATGGCAATCCATAGAATTTCCTTCATTCAAAATGAGCGATCACGAATAAGACAAGTAACAGGTAAAAAAGAAACAGGGCAAATAACACTAAAGTGATAATCCCTTTTTTCCCTATTTGACCCTTTTTAATTTGATATATACCTGCCTATAAACCTCCGAATTAGGATGCAAAAAGCGAGTAACAGAACTCCGGGAGTAACATAGTAATCACCGAAGATTACAAGAATTACAAACAGAACTACAGTATGAATCCACCAACTGTCAAGATATTTTGTCTTTAAAATTCTTCCTTTCATCGCACACCTTCGTTTTTGTTTTCGGAAGGTTCGCCTTCCGCATGTTTTTCTCAGTAAACAGATATCCTCCATTTGACTTTGAAGAAAAATATTTCACTTAAAATCCATTTCTATTTTTATATTTTACTCCTGGTATATCTTCCGGCGCTTCTGAAAAAATGAGTAATAATTGTCTCTTCTACTCATCCAACCCTATTGCTTTGCGCAGAATGAGTATAATATCTGAAATGTTAACTTCTGCGTCATTATTTATGTCTGCAATTTCAATAAGCCACTGGGGTAACCATCAGTGTGAATAAGCTTCCAAAAATAGACTATTTTTAGATAGAAATAAACGCGCAAAAGTAGACCTTCCTACCAAATATCTCTTGCATAATAGTAAGCCAAGAATAACTGTTAGCAATTATACAGGAGACAAGGATGGTAACGGTGGAGAAAAAATAGGAAATAAGACGGGCATATTTTGTAGAGAATCCATACGGGCAATATCAAAAAAACTGGATTATTCCAGTGACACGGTCAGAAAAGCGATAAAAAATCATGGCGTGCCGGTATATAAGTGAACTTACCCCGAAAAATTACTACCCTTGACGAAATTTCAGGAGAAGGGTATAACAAAAATGGTTGACAATTATACTTTTAATAAACATTGCATCTCTGCAAACAATCTTATCATAAATTTCCGGGTAAAGCAGTTAGTTAAAAAAAGGGTTCCCGTAAATGACAAAAACGATAAGTATTTGTTTGTTCTTCCTGATATCTGCAAGCAATTTTCCTGCTTTGGGAGAAGAGATACAAGGACAAGACGTACAAACTTTACTCCTGAAAGCAAAAAAACTTGTAACCGAAGAAAAGCACCAAGAAGCAATCAGTCAATTTGAAACAATCCTGAAACAGTTTCCAGATGCCCCGCAGATAAAAGACGCTATATTTCTACTTGCTGGCTCGTATGTCAAACTTGTCCAGCCAGAAAAAGCAGAAGAAATTTACCTTTTCGCACTCAAGAAATATCAAGACGATACCACCTATTCAATGCGTATCCATAACGCTCTTGCTGAGTTGTATATTTCAACGCAGCAGCTCCAAAAGGTAATAAAATCATACTATGCTATCCTTTTGGTGATAGGAATTCCTTCTGTTTTTGATTTTAATGCGAGTCAAACATTTTGTTTTTAAATAAATATGCAGAAAAACTCGTTTATTGAAGGTATCTTTCTAAATTTAATATGGATTCGAATTGATCCAATACAATTAGGCAATATGATTAAAAAGTAGGCACGAGAAAGGAAGGTCAAAAATCTTATTTTGAATTATTTCTCTGGTTACTGGCAATAGCAGTACCAGGATTTCTTCGCTGGTTTTTTAGAGCATATTTTGCATTCTGGCAGCCACATGTTTACAAATTTGGACGTCCTTCGTTGTTTCAAATAATTGCTTCACCATTTCTTTATATAGCACCATGGTTCGGCTACGACAACGCCTTTCTTTTCTTTATCAACATTATTCTTCCATCTATTCCATTTATATCTCTTGCTTTTCTACATAGGAAACTCAGATATACAAATATCTATAGGTCTTACATTGTTGCTTTTATAGGTTCTACCATCGGAGCATTATTAGGAATACATGCCTTTAAATATACGGTGGTGGTCTCTCTTAAAATCCGACCTTGTTTTTGGAGCAGATATTGGATATGGATTCCTTTTCCTTACACAACCAGCATATATTATAATCTTGATGGTTATAGGATGGAAAAGCGGCAGAGAGTTTTATAAACACTTTGAAAAAAGGCATAAAAATAGTTAAAAACATTATGGACAGAAAAAAGCATACACTACCTGCAAATCCAGGAGATTTACCTGAAAATTGTGATAAGTTTTGTGAATGGTGTAAGAACAAATGGTGGAAAATCTTAGGAGGACCTTAAATGAAAAACGCTTTCAAATTATCTATATTCGTGTTCTTTATAATTTTTTCTTCATCTCCTTGGTTGTTTATAAAAGGGCAACTATCACTAAGTTACTGTGATGTCTCTGAAATTAATAAAACAGAGAAAGATGTAGAGGAGGAAATTGGAAAATTGATAAAGAAGTTTTCTATAAAGGAGATAACGGAAAAAGAAAAATATGATATAAAGAGGGAAATCGAAAAATTTGAATTAAAAGCCTTACCATTCATACTGCAGGTCTTAAAAGAAGCAAATGATGAGGAGAGACAATACTACTACCTTTCTATGATTACGGAAATTATAGGTAGAAAAAAAAGGGCATTTGAAATAAGCAGAACAAATCTGACACCAGAAGAAATTGAAAGAAACAAAATAGATATTACAGAATTTCCGTTATCTCAAGAAGATAAAGAGAATATAGACAAGGCGTTTTTAATCGTATCTGATTTTGGTCTTCATCATAACCCGAAAATTCGCGTAGCAGCAATGGATGCGCTTGGATGTTTTGGAACTCAGAAAGCGGTTTTTTTATTAGAAAGAGCTTTAAATGATGAGGATGCAACTGTACGTTATGTCGCCTGTATTAGACTTTCTCTTTTGGGGCATTGTCATTATAATCGCTTTAAAGTAATGACAGGAAAAGAACCAAAGACGCCAGAGGAATATGCGGAATTTTTGTCTGATACGAAATGGGGGTTGTGGATACAGGCAGAACAGGAACTCAAGAAATTTGGAAAACAAGCTATCCCTGTATTGTTGGAAGTAGCTTCTTCTGATAAAGAACCGGGCAGACAAAGAGCAATAAAGCTCTTGGGAGAAATGAAGGCAGAAGAAGCAGTTCCAGTTTTAGGGGAAAAATTCAAGAGAGAGCCGAATGATACTTCCAGTCTATATGCACTTGCGCATATTGGAACACCTGAAGCAATAGATATATTAGTCCAGTACGGTCTTAAGCATGAAGATGCAAACGTCAAGATGAATACTGCAAAGGCATTGCTCCCTGAACACAGAAATACTGCTATTCCGTTCTTAAAGGAGTTAGCCAAACACAAGGAGAGGAAAGTAAGGTTAGAAGCAGGCAGAATATTGGTTGAGAAAAAAGAGAAAGCAGGGATCTCTGTTTTGATAGAATTGCTGGGAAATCCAATACATGCAGGTAATGCAAGAATAATGTTGGAAGAAGTTACCAAACAGAACTTTGGAAGATTACCGCCTGTTGTTTCAAAAAAGATGGTTGATGATTATGTAAACAAGTGGAATAACTGGTGGGAAGAAAACAAGGATACTTTTAAGTTTCCAGATAATTGAAGTGAGATCCTGAATCAAGTTCAGGATGACAGTATGGGTGGATTTTCTCCTATTCTATCTTTGTGAAGGAACGTTTTCCGTAACTGTGGCAATCTTCCGTAGGAGAAAGGAATGGAGGAATGAAAGTAAAAGGAAAAGATGGGATTGCCACGTTGGGAAAGACTTGCGATGACAAAAGGCGTATAGTATTGCAGTCTGAACTACTATGCGTATTGAAATTACAGGTCTTGCCACATTACCTGAAGAAATTTCAGAGGGAAATATAACAAGAGTAAACATATCACCTGGATTTTTCGTCAAGAGAAATATTTTTTAGAGATTGTTTTATAAGGAAATTTGTTGTGTTAGTTAAATTTTAAAAGTGCACTAAATTTAAGTCCCCATTTTTTACTTTTTGAATATCCAGCAAATTAGCGGTTTGATACCAGAAACATACCTCAGCAATTCTGTTTTTTTTATCCGGGACGATACGCATCTGAACCCTTGAATGTAGCGATGCTCCAGAAACTTTCCGTTCCAGTTTATTCAGAGATACTTTTCTGTAAGAGTTAATCATTCGTTCCACGCGTAAACAGAAAACATCCTTTAACGATTCAAATGGTGCCAGAGGCACAAACGGTCTGAATAGAGTTTTTTTGATTTTACCGCATTATAGAACCTTAAAATCAGGGATTTCTCCGATGGCACTGTGCACTTGATGTTTGTTATATCTGTCCATTTCGTATCTCAACACCTCCTGTGTGCCTTTGATTTCTTTTATACTTTCTCTTGCACAGGTTCTTACAATTCTGTCCTGTAGCCATCCATACGGCCGTTCCACCTTGCCTTTTGCTTGCGGCGATAAAGCATACGTTATCTTCACACCACATTCAATGAGTACCTGCTTCCACTGTGGATCTGCTTTCCCATGGTCTAATCCTCCTTGTTTTTTTTAAAGAAAGATTAAACCATAAAATCTTTTGATCAATCTGTTTTCACCCTCATCCCACTCTCTCTTCTAAAAAGGCATTTTAGTGCACTTTTAATCTTTAAATCCTCAAAAATCAGTGCACTTTTCATTTTTAAATGATAAAAGGATCCGTATCATTGACACCATAGCAATGTACCTCTATAATAAATAGATATGGCGACACAACAGCATACTCTTCCGAAAAGTCCAATTGGGAAACGTTTTCATACCGCACTTCAAGCAATCTTCAAGGCAGGATCCTACCTTCGAAAAGAATTTGGCTCAGCCACAATAGAAAAGAGCTTTCTCTATGATGTAAAACTGGAGCAAGATCGCAACAGCGAAGAGATCCTCATTTCAGCTCTTTCATCGGCATTTCCTGAAGATGAGTTTCTTGCGGAAGAGTCGGGAAAAAGCGGGAAAGGAGAGTTTCTATGGATTATTGATCCTTTAGATGGAAGTTATAATTATTCAAGGGGAATTCCGCATGTATGTATCTCTGTCGCCTGCGCGCTTGCCGGAGTTGTTTCCTTTGGCATTGTCTATGATTTTATCCGTGACGAATATTTTTACGCAGAAGCTGGTCATGGCGCATTCCTTAATGGAAAGGCAATCTCAACCAGTCCTGTATCCTCTTTTTCTAATGCAACTGGAACCTTTGGATTTATGAAGGGTGAAGAGGTTATTCGCACAGGAATGGAGCTTTTTATCGTCATGGCCCCAAAACTTAAAAAGTTTCGCGCGTTTGGCGCCGCCGCCCTTGATATCTCTTATGTTGCCTGCGGAAGAACCGATCTCTTTGTAGAATATAACCTTAAGCCATGGGATGTGGATGCCGCCGCACTTATTCTTAAAGAAGCCGGAGGAGAACTTGATATCCGCATGCAAAACAAAATTGAGGTTTTCGTAGGAACAAACGGGAAAATATCCGCATCAACAATCTATGACTCGCCAAGAAGATAAACTTCTCAAAGCACTTGATTCCGCTTTTGGACAGGCAATCGGAATCGTAACCAAACCCGTAACTCTTCTTACGGACAGATTTAATCTGCTTTTGAAAGGGCTTGAAGCAAAAGCATTTAATAAAGAGACGGTTGCCGATGTAGATGGATTTGTAGAAGGGCTTATCGGTGAATTGCAAAATGCGGAAAAAAGTCTTGTTCCCTTCTTCGGAGAGATTGTCTTTCTGCATAATCTTGCGGAAAAAATGGCAACTCTTGAAAACGAACTTGAACTCCTTGATATTCTTGGCGAAAGGATTCAGCGCTTTATTAAGACAGATATGGTTGTTGCCTGGCTTTGGAACGCAAAAGAAGAGATTCTTGTTCCAGGCTATAAAAAAGTTCCGAAAGGAATCTCTCTTACCACGGAATTTCAACCATGGGCAGAAAAGCTCTTCGCAAAATCAGAAGCCAAACTCTTTGAAAACAAAGTCCTTGGAAAAAAACGATATAATATTTTGGCAGTTCCCCTGAAATCTATTACAGAACCGTTTGGAATACTCTTTGTAGGAAAAAAACGGCATAACGGTACCTTTACCACAGAAGAAAGCACCCTTGTGATCGCCGGCGTTACTATGGTGAGCTTTGCATTAAGCAACTTCAAGATCAACCAGAAATTTCAAAAGAATCAAAAATTGGCCCTTTTAGGACAGACCATTGGCGGTATTTCGCATGATATCAAAAACATCCTCAACAATCTTGAAAATGGTATTGCTATGGTAGATATTGGTCTTAAAGACAAAAAACTTGATCTTGTAAAAACCGGAAATGTTGTTCTGGGACGCAGTTATCAACGAATGAAGGAACTTGTTCTCTCCATGGTTGACTACTCAAAAGATCGTTCTCCTGATTATGAATTAACCGATATCAATCAGTTGGTGAAAGAGATTGTACAGGTAAACCGACAGTTATATAACGACCCTTCCATTTACTGGGAAATGAAATTTGATAAAAAAACACCGAACATTTATATAGATCCAAGACAGATAGATAGACTTCTTTCCAATCTTCTGACAAATGCCATAGATGCATTAAAAAAGGAGGGAGGAATTATTACAACCCGCACCCAATATGACGATGAAGCAAAAATAGTTTCTCTCTCAGTGGAAGATAATGGTATAGGAATCCCTCCTAAAGCGCTTGAATCAATCTTTGAACTCTTCTATTCCACCAAAGGATCTGGCGGAACAGGTTTTGGACTTGCAATCGCCCAAAAAATCGTAAACGAGCACGATGGAAGCATAGAGGTTAGTTCTGTTCCAGATAAGGGAAGTAAATTCACAATAAAACTTCCCGCGAAAACCAGTCTTTCACAGGAAAACAAAAAAAGGTAAAACAATGTCTATGAAAAAAAAGGAAGAAATAGAAAAACTAATCGCACTTCAAACGATTGATTCCATTCTCTTTGAACTCTTTCATTCTATTGCCTCTATTCCCGATGAAATCACAAGTGCGGAAGCAACGAAAACAAAAGAACAATCCGAACTAAAACAACTAAAAGAAGAGGTTACCGGCGTTAAGCTTGAACGAAGAAAAAAGGAGACCGATCTGCAGGAACTGGAAGAAAAAATAAGAGATCTCCAATCAAAACAGACCGTCATTAAAACCAACAAGGAGTATCTCGCCTTTCAAGATGAGATTTCTGCCCTTAAAAATAAAGCATCCTCCCTTGAAGACACGATCCTCTCTCTTCTTGACAATGAAGCAAACCTTGAAGAAAAAGAAATGCAGACTGCCACGAACCTTGAAGTTCTTACTCAATCTTTTGAAATAAAGAAGAAGGAGCTTCTTGAAAAAGAAGAAAATCTTCGTAACCAACAAAGAGAGAAAGAGAAGGAACGGGCTTCTTTTGCAACCACTGTAGAAACTATCGCATTAAACCTTTATAACACTATCAAAGAGCAGAAAAAAGATGGTATCGCAATCTGTCAACTTGAAAATCAAATCTGTACAGGATGTTCTGTATTCGCCCCCAGTTATTTAGAAGAAAAAGTCCTAAAAAAAGATGAGATTGTGCAATGTGAAAATTGCAGGAGAATTCTGTACTAATGGAGCTCCTCTCTCTTCATTTTGATGGCGCAAGCAGACCAAACCCTGGTCCCGCGGCATACGGAATCGCCCTTTTTGATGAGAAAGAACGCCTTCTTGAAGAACACGGTGTTTCCCTCGGCATCACTACAAACAATGTAGCGGAATATTGCGGATTAATCTTTGGACTTATCAAAGCAGTTCCTTACGCACCGAAAAAAATCCGTATTTACTGCGATAGTCTTTTGGTTATCAACCAAATACAGGGAATCTATCGAGTAAAAGATAAGAATCTGAAAATCCTTCATCAAATCGCAAAAGAATTATTAAGCCAATTTTCTGCATGGGAATTTTGCAAGTTAACCCATGATACCAACACTATTGCACATAAACTTGCGAATAATGCCATTGACGAGGGACTCTTTCCTTCTTAACCCTCCTTAACCGTTATACGCTACACATCTCATCTTCTTCTACACATTCTTTCCCTTTAGGAAGCATTCACTCCACAATCTGTAAGAACTGTAGTATACTCTACTAGGGAGCAACCGAACGGCTGTGCGCGGCAACGCGTAAGGAAAGTCCGGGCTCCAGCAGGGAAGATGGCTCCTAACCGGAGCAGGTCGCAAGACCTGGAAAGTGCCACAGAAACAGACCGCCCGACGGCTGCCCGTTAGGCAAGGGTGCAAAGGCGAGGTAAAAGCTCACCTCCTGTCAGGTAACTGACAGCGACGGCAAACCCCATCTGGAGCAAGACCAAGCAAAGCCTTGGGTCCCTGCCCCTTTAGGCTTGGGTAGGTCGCATGAGCGCAGAGGCGACTCTGCGCCTAGATGAATAGCCGTTTAGAACAGAACCCGGCTTATGGGTTGCTCCCCTAACAATCTTTTCTTCTAACAAGAGAGGAGAAAAATGAAAATGATTTCTTTAGAAAAACTTGAACAATACAGAGGCGTCTATCTTGAAGGCGGCGCTGTTACCGCATTTCTTGATGAGTGTAATATAAAATTTGCTGCGGGGCACTGGACCGCAGGCGATTTTATTGACAGGTTCGCAACTGGCGGATACCAGGATAAAACCTCTTTTTCTTCAGAATTAGAGGCGCAAATAGAACGGGTCGCACAGGCAGGCGTAAGGGGAATAGAATTTCACGATCACTGTTTCCGAAGATCAGACAGATCTGTTGATATGGGAAAGCTTGCCTCTATACGCGCCAATCTAAAGGATCGCGGCATGGTTCCTACCAATATGAATAACAATCTTTGGACAGATCCGCGATGGAAATTCGGCGGCATTTCAAACCCTGATCCCTCTATTCGGAAGGCCGCGCTTGAAAGTGTAAAAGAAAGTATAGAAATGGCAAAAGAACTTGGGTGCGCTTCAGTAAGCCTTTGGCCAGGGTCAGATGGATGGGACTATAACTTTGAGGTAGATTACGGGCTTCTTATTGACCACTTTATTGAGGGCGCCATAGAAATCAATACTGCCGCAAAGAACAATAGCCTTATCTTTGGAGTAGAAGCAAAACTGCATGAACCACGCGAAGGAAATTTAGTTATTCCTACAACGCATACTGCGGCCTTTATCGCCAAAATAGTGAATGAATCCTGCGGCGGAACAAATATGGGAGTATGTATTGATTACGGACATGAACAGATGTATGCGGTAGAACCTGCATTTACTGTCCATTTTCTCAAAAAAACCGGTATTCCTCTTGTAAACTTCCATATCAATACCGCAAAACTTCATTCCAACGATGAAGACCGTATTTGCGGTACCGGAGATCTCTGGAGAATGATAGATTTTTGCCATGCCGCCGCGGCAACAGGCTATGACGGCTGGTATGGAGAAGACCAGTTTACCTACCGTCAGGACCCTGTCTACGCAATAGCAATCTCTATGGAACTCTTTGCCAATTGTATGAAAAAAGCGCTCTTTATTCTCGCTGAAGAGAAGAAAATATCAGAATTTCAGGAGAAAAATCAGTTTGAAAATGTTCTTGATACAGTCAAAAAGATAGTTTATAACGGCTAAAAAAAAAGAGAGAACTCTTTCGTTTTCCGAGAAAAAAGCTTCACACAAGAAAACTCCGGAATACTGTTGTTGTCGTTCTTTCCTTTAAGAACTTTATAAAGAATAACCTTGGAATAAGATAGCCTCATTTAAATAGCGCATAAAAAGATTCTCTAAGAAGAAACATTTGTACCCTCCTTATAAATAGCGGTATTTTTTTTCTCTTTCTTGCCTTTATCAAGAAGCCTTTTTTCTAAAGAATAAAAACTTGACAAATAGTGGAATGGGTATTTATATATAAGCGTGGTTCAAAATGGGAGAAAGTGGTGATTATTGGAGAATATCGGTGCAAAATTGATGGAAAGGGACGACTTGTAATTCCGGTGAAGATGAGAACTCTTTTTTCTGATGATACCGGAAGCGCCGTTTATATCACCAGAGGATTGGAACGATGCCTTTTCTTATACCCTTCGGCACAATGGACTGTACAAACAGAAAAATTAAAATCCCTTCCTTTTACCAAAGGCGATCCACGGGCATTTACGCGGCTATTCTTCTCTGGAGCTTTTGAATCAAAGATTGACCGACAAGGAAGAATAGCCCTTCCTCAGAATCTCTTCTCATACGCAAATCTCTTCAATAACGCGGTAGTCATCGGCGTAGGAGAACGAGCAGAGGTATGGTCTGAGCAGGGATGGGAAGAGTATGCGAAAAAAGCGCTTGATTCTTATAGTCAAATCGCGGAAACAATGCTTGAACCGTGAAACAACATGAATCTGTGCTTGTACAGGAAATCATAGCTCTCTTTAATCCATTGCCGGGAGAGTTATATGTGGACGGAACCTGCGGAAGCGGAGGACATGCAGAAGCCATTCTTGAAAAAACAGAGGGAAAAGCTTACCTCATTGGCATTGATAAAGATAAAAAGGCCATTGAACGCACCCAAAAACGACTTGATCGGTTTACCGGATCCTTTACACTGGTCAGGGAGAGTTATGAACAGATTGCCGAAATTGTTCAAAAAATAGATAAAGGCAAAGCGCAGGGTGTACTGTTAGATCTTGGCTTTTCTCTTGAACAGATTTCTGAGCCGCAACGAGGTTTTAGTTTTATGACAGAGGGGTTTCTTGATATGCGATACGATCTCGAAGCGCCTGTAACAGCGGCGGATCTATTGAACAGTTCTTCTGCGAAAGAGTTAGAAGAGATCTTTGAAATATATGGAGAAATTCCGCGAGCGCGGAAAATCGTCAAAGAAATTGTTATGCGGAGAAAAAGAAATCCCTTCCGCACCACTAATGATTTTGTTGAATTTATCACTGCGCGGCTACCAAGAAAAGGGAAGATTCATCCCGCTACCCTTTTCTTTCAAGCACTTCGTATCGCAGTGAATAATGAACTTGAAACCATAGAAAAAGGAGTACAGGAAGCATGCAAAATCCTTGCTCCCAATGGAATTCTTGCAGTGATATCGTTTCATTCGCTTGAGGACAGAATTGTAAAACATTTTTTTCGTAGTAGAACAGATATACGGATTATAACAAAAAAACCATTGGTTCCTTCAAGAGAGGAGGTATCTTCAAATCCAAGAGCACGAAGCGCAAAACTACGCGCGGGAGAAATGCAGTGAAAATAACGCGGCGTAAAATCCCTCTTTGGATTCCGAATATTATTCTCGGAAGCATTCTTCTTCTCACCTATGTTCTTTTAACCTGCCGCATTACCGCGCTCGGATATAGAATCGCATCTATTTCAAAACGGTATGAAGAGTTGAAAAGTTGGAACCAGTATTATAAGAGCAGAATTCTTTCGGAAAGTGCTTCCGGAAGAATACAAACAAAGGCAAAAGCACTTAACCTTTCATTAGAAATACCACAAAATTGGGCAGTTAGGGAGATCGTACATGTGGAAAGATCGCAGCCGTCCCATGGGAAAGTGGAAGCCGCCACCCGGTAACGCACATATTCAGTTCCGGAAAAGGCTTGCTGTCTTAGAAGGAACGATTCTCTTTATTGTATTGCTCATTGTTGCACAACTGGTTAATCTTCAGATTCTCCAGCATCAAAAATATGCGGCAAAAGCAGATAATATCCAGTTTGTGAGTAAAGAGATTCCCGCGCAACGCGGCACAATCTATGACAGAAACGGAAAGATTCTTGCCCTTGATATCTCTGTAAAAACAGTCTATGCGGATACGAAAAACATTGTGGATATTGATCATACAATCCACGTCCTCTCCAAAACACTGCAAATTCCCGCAGAAAAAATTCGCGCAAAACTAAAAGAACCATATCCCCGCATTAAAAGAAAAGTAACCATAGAAGAGTATGACAAACTTATTGACGCAAAATTAAAGGGATTAGTCTTTGAAGATGACTTTCAACGGATCTATCCGAAAGGGATCCTTGGAAGCCATGTAATCGGATGTGTTAATGTGGATGGAGAAGGTATTGAAGGTACAGAACTTCAGTATAACAAGATACTTGCGGGAAAAAAGGGTATTATTAAATGGCTCAGGGACGGCCGTGGAAATTATCTTTCATCCCTCGGAAAAACCCTCTCTCTTTCTGAACAAGGAAAAGATATTTACCTTACCATTGATGAACATATCCAACATATCGTAGAAGAAGAGGCGGAAAAGGGATGGAAGGATTTCTCTCCTCACCAAATTAGTATTATTGTAATGGATCCGATTTCTGGAGAAATTCTTGCGTTGGTAAATAAACCAGCATATAATCCCAATAATCCCGGTGCGTATTCTGCCGAACATAGAAGAAATTATGCGGTTACAGATCTCTTTGAGCCGGGATCCATCTTTAAAATTGTAACTGCGGCCGCCGCACTAGAAGAAAAAAAGGTACGTATCAACGAGCCTATCCACTGCGAAGGCGGAAGATGGTTTGTACGGAACCATTACCTTCATGATACTCATTCCTACGGTACCCTTACATTTGATCAGGTAATTATTAAATCAAGCAATATAGGCACCGTAAAGGTAGCGATGAGACTCGGCGAAGAAAAGTTTTATGATCATGTAAGTAGGTTCGGATTTGGAAAAAAGACCGGTATAGATCTTCCGGGAGAAATTCAGGGAATCTTTCGGCCTCTTCATCAGTGGTCGGGATACTCTATTACCGCTATCCCTATCGGCCAAGAGGTGGGAGTAACCTGCCTGCAGGCCACACGAACAATGGCGGTTCTTGCCAATGGAGGGTATTTAGTCACTCCTCACATCCTTAAAGATATAAAAACAACAGAAAAAATAGCTCGACAAGAACCTCAAAAAATCGGGCCTATTCTTTCATCGGAAACCCTAGAGGTTCTTAATAAAACCCTCGCAAGAGTAGTAAGTGAAGAAGGAACCGCAACCCGCGCACAGATCAAAGGATACAAAATCTGTGGGAAAACAGGGACTTCACAAAAATTTGTGGGAGGAAGATTTTCTCATTCTTTGTTTGTTGGAAGCTTTATTGGATTTCTTCCGCTTGAAAAGCCGCGCGCAGTTATTCTTGTCAAAGTGGATGAACCAAAAGGCGCCTATTATGGCGGAGTAGTGGCCGCACCCCTGTTCCGTGAAATTGCATGGAGAATGATGCAATACTGGGATATTCCTCCGGAACCTAACGACAAAACCATTGCGATGAAACTTCCATGAAACTTAAAGATATTTTGAAAGATATAAAAACTACACACCCTCCGGATATTATGGGAAAAGAGATTTCTGGTATTGCCTATAACTCTCAGAGGGTAAATAAAGGAAGTATCTTTGTGGCATTGCGGGGAGCGCACAACGACGGACATTCTTTTCTCCGAGACGCAATGGATAGAGGCGCAACTCTCTGTATTGTTGAAAAAAAAGATCCGAGCATTCCCGCTCAATCTCAGATCATTGTTGAGAATACACGCAAAGCATTGGGTGTTCTTGCGCGTAATTTTTATAAGAACCCTACCAGCCGTCTTAAAGTCTTTGGAATTACCGGAACAAAAGGGAAGACAACCACCACCTTTATTTTAAAAAGAATTCTTGAAAAAAGCGGCGCTGCCAGCGGTCTTATCGGAACCATTCACTATCAAATCGGAGAGAGAACCATAGCCTCTTATAATACCACTCCGGAATCGGCAGATATTCAACAGATGTGTGCGGAAATGGTTGAAAAGAACCTTTCGCATGCAATCCTTGAGGTCTCCTCCCACGCTCTTGCGCAAGGAAGGGTCGCAGAGGTTTCTTTTGATTATGCAATCTTCACCAATGCCTCTTCCCATGAACATCTTGATTACCATAAAACTTATAAGGAATATCTCGCAACAAAACGTTCTCTCTTTACAAACCTTCTCGCCAAAAGCGAGAAAAAAATCAAGTATGCAATTATTAATCTTGACGACCCTGAAGGAGCGCATTTTGCGGAAGCCGCCCGCGCAGAGGGATGTAAGGTACGGACCTTTGGCATCCATTCTCGCGGAGATGTTTATCCCGAACAGGTGAAATTTTTAGAAACGAAAACCCTCTTCACTATTGAGGGAGTGCAATTTTCCACGCCTCTTCTCGGTCCGGGAAATCTTTCCAACTCTCTTGCGGCCATTGCCGCCGCACAATGCGAAAAAATAGAGAATACTCTTATCTCTCAAGCACTTGAAACAATTCCTCAGATTCCAGGAAGAATGGAATTTGTCCCTATTCCCGGAGATTTCAAGGTTGTGGTTGATTATGCGCATACCCATCATTCGCTTCTTGCCCTTCTTGCCACCGCAAGAAAGTTTTCTTCTAAACGCGTTATTCTTGTATTTGGATGTGGAGGAGACAGAGATCCCTCAAAAAGAGCTCTTATGGGGAGTATCGCGGCAAAAGGAGCTCATCTTGTCTTTATCACCTCAGACAATCCCCGCAATGAAAATCCGCTTGCCATCATAGGAGAAATATGGAAAGGAATCCCATTCTGGCGAAGGAAACGGTGTCGTATTGTTCCAGACAGAAAAGAGGCCATCCTACAAGCCATTACTATTGCGGAAAAGGGAGATTGGGTGGTTATTGCGGGAAAAGGACATGAGGATTATCAAATTATTCACAATGTACATTATCCCTTTGATGACCGAATAATCGCACAGGAAGCAGGCATCAAAAGAGCAAAAAGCAATGGATAAGATCTCTTCCTCTGATATAATCCAATGGACAGGCGGGGCCGCTCTCGTCAAAGATTTTTTTCGCTCTCCCCGCTATTTTCATACGGTTTCTATAGATTCCCGAAAACCACTCACCCATGCTCTTTTTATAGCTTTGCGGGGAGAACGGTTTGATGGACATGATTTTCTTGCAGAAGCCTTTGCGAAAGGAGCGGAGGCGGCGTTGGTTTCGCAATCGCCTCAAAACTCTTTTCCTTGTATTTTGGTTAAAGATACCCGCCAAGGGTTAGGAGAGATCGCGGAAGGATACAGAAAACGGTTTTCCTGTCCCATTGTGGGAATTGCGGGATCAGATGGAAAAACAACAACAAAAGAGATGGTTTCTGCAATACTTAACCTCTCGTTCCGTACTGTTGCAACAGAAAAAAATCTTAATAATGAAATAGGGCTTCCCCTTAATATATTAAGATTGGAGAACTCTTCGGAAGCAGGAGTCTTTGAAATAGGAATAAACGCTCCTGGAGAACTCTCGCGTTTAAGCTCTATACTATCTCCAGATATTGCTATTTTAACGGGAATCGGATATTCCCATATTGGCATTTTTCAAACCAGACGCATTCTTGCAGAATCAAAATGTGAACTTTTTGATGGACTTTCCAAGGAAGGCTATGTTGCCGCCAATGCCGATACTCCTTTCTCTTCCCTTATTAAAGAACGTTCGCCAGTACCGGTCTCTTTCTTCGGGATACACGGGAAAGGAGATTTACAAGGAATCATCGAAAAATGGTCACCCAAAGGATTCGTGCTAAACATTCCTTCTTGGAATGAACGATTTCCCCTTACATTCTGGAATGCTGCACTCGCCTATTCTGCGCTCGCCGCACTTTGGATAGGGAATCATTTTGAAATCAAAAAATCACGTATGAGAGAGGTTCTTGCATCATTTACTCCCTTAAAAGGAAGAGGCGCAATCCTTACCAACCAGGATATCACTCTTTTTGATGAGAGTTACAATGCCAACCCTGCCTCAATGAAAAATGCTCTTCATTATTTTTCACTCCTTTCCGCAAAAAGAAAGATAGCAGTGCTTGGCACTATGGCAGAACTCGGACGCCACAGTAAACCATGCCATACAAGGTTAGGAAAGTTTCTCGCTACGCTTTCTCTTGACCTTCTTCTTACCTGCGGGAAAGAGACAGAATCTCTGATTCCTATTTCCGGTATATCAGGCAAACATTTTTCCAATGCAGAAGAATTAGGAGAATGGCTTTCAAAAAATCTACAAAAAGGAGATGCTATCCTTATCAAGGGATCTCGGGTAAACCAACTTGAAACGGTTATCACCGCACTCTTCGGAAGTAAGGAGAATCCCTATGTTTTATAAGTTATCATTCTTCCTAAAGGAATTTTTCTCTCCTATCAATGTTATCCGATACATTACCTTTAGAACTGTTCTCGCAACCCTTACCTCACTTTTTATCTCTCTCTTTGCAGGACCAGTCTTTATTCGAGCGGTCCGACACCTTTCTCATCCCACACTTGAAGAGTTACAAGACACGCATCAGGAGAAAGCAGCCATTCCAACCATGGGAGGGCTCTTAATTGTAGGAAGTATCCTTATTTCAGTCTTTTTATGGGCAGACCTAAACAATATCTATGTATTGATGCTTATTCTCACCACTGCCTGGCTCTGTCTCGCGGGATTCTGGGATGATTGGCTTAAACTCAGTAAACGGAATCCAAAAGGATTACGTCCTCGCGTAAAATTAGGAGCGCAGATTTCTCTTGGAGTCATTCTTGGTGCGCTCCTTTGTTGGCACCCTGCCCTTCAACAATTTGATACACGCCTTTATATGCCCTTTTTTAAGCATGCCTCCTTTGAGCTCAATGGATTTTACCTCATCCTAACAACATTAATCATTACTGGAACCTCAAATGCCGTCAATCTTACCGATGGCCTTGACGGTCTTGCCACAGGTACTGTATTAATGGTGGCGATTACCTTTGGGGCAATCTCCTATATCACTGGAAACCTTGTCTTTTCGGAATATCTTAATATTCCCTTTATTCCCGGAACAGGAGAAGTAACAATCTTCTGCGGAGCGCTTATTGGCGCAAGTTTAGGGTTCCTTTGGTATAATTGTCATCCCGCGGAAATTTTTATGGGAGATACGGGATCGCTTCCTCTTGGGGGCATTATCGGGCTCCTCGCCGTTCTTGTAAAACAGGAGATCTCTCTAATCATCGTCGGTGGAATCTTTGTTATTGAAGCTGTCTCGGTAATCCTTCAAGTAGCCTCTTATAAGACCCGAAAAAAACGGATCTTCCGAATGACTCCTCTTCATCATCATTTTGAAAAAATCGGCTGGAAAGAGTCCACGATTGTCATCAGATTCTGGATTGTAGCAATTATCTTTATGCTCTTTACTCTTGTTACCCTAAAAATACGATGAACCTTTTACAGACTCCAATACTTATTGTCGGTCTTGGAAAAACTGGATTTGATACAGCTCGGGTTCTTATAGATAAAGGAGCGGAAGTTCGTATTACCGAAATGAAAGAGAGTCCTTCGCTGAAAGAACGGGCAGATACCCTAAAACAGATGGGAGCAAAAGTTGAAACAGGCGGTCATACAGAGGCATTCTTCAAAAATACCCGCATAGTGATACCAAGTCCAGGGGTTCCTCTTCATGCATTGCCGTTAGTATGGGCGCAACGCGCAAAGATCCCTATATTAAGTGAAATTGAGATCGCATGGCGTCTTTCTCCTTCAAAAAAGATTATCGCTATTACCGGCACCAATGGAAAAACTACGGTTACCTCGTTAATCGGGGAGATCTTCCGTACTGCCCAGATTCCTTCTGTTGTCTGCGGAAATATCGGCAATACTTTTATCGGAGAACTCCCCTCTCTCTCAAAGGAAACAGTTATCATACTGGAAACAAGCAGTTTTCAACTTAGTTTTACAGAAAAGTTCCGTCCCTTTGTCGGAATTCTCTTAAATATTGCAGAAGATCATCTTGATTATCATCCTTCTTTTGAAGAGTATATCAATGCAAAAAAACATCTTTTTTCCGCGCAACATCCCACTGATTGGGCAATTCTTAATGCAAACGATCCTCAATGCGTAGCCCTTGCAAATCAAATATCTTCCCGAATTTTTTTCTTCGCCGGCAGAAAAAACGAATCATATCCCTCTCTCGCAACATCCTATATCCACCACCATTCCATTTTCATAAAGAAAGAAGAAAAAATCACGGAATATGCCACTTGTTCCACTAGTAAATTGTATGGAATACATAATAGAGAAAATATCTCTGCGGCAAGTGCGGTTGCCGCTATTTTCAAGATTCCACAAGAAACCTTTCAAAGAGCGATAGATACCTTTCAACCTCTTCATCACCGATTTGAAAAGATTGCAGAATCTCAAGGTATCTCCTTTATCAATGATTCCAAAGCCACCAATGTTGATGCGGTTAAACGCGCTCTTGAAAATTTTTCAGACGGAAACCGTGTCTTTCTTATTTTGGGAGGAAAAGACAAAAGCATATCTTTCTCTTCCTTGAAAGAATTGATTGAACGAAAGGTACATACACTCTTCCTTGTTGGAGAAAACGCAGAACGGATTCGCAATGATCTACAGGGAATAGGGATAAAAACTCAGATCATAGATGACTATGCGGAAGGCGTAAAAATTGTGATAAAGGAAGGAAAAAAGGGAGATAGCCTGCTTCTTTCGCCGGGCTCCTCTTCCTTTGACAGATTCACCAACTATCAGGAGCGAGGAGATGTCTTCACGAGAACGGTTCACTCTCTACTATAAAACATTTATTATCAGTCTCTTGCTTCTTATCTGGGGAAGCGCCATGGTGCTGAGTTCAAGCGCGCCATTCGCCTATCAATATACGAATAATTCCTACGCCTATTTTATCCGTCATAGTATATTTTTTCTTCCAGGAACCGCAATATTTCTTTTTCTCAAAAACTTTCCCTATCAACGGCTTCAAAGACTCGCCAAACCTCTTGTCATTTTTTCTCTTATACTTCTGGCGCTTACCCTGATCTTTGGAAAAGAAGTCAAGGGAGCCAAACGAGCCCTTGAAATAGGCATATTTCGGTTTCAACCCTCGGAACTTGCAAAAATATCATTGATTATCTATCTTTCAGATTTTCTTGCTAGAAACCGAGGAAAAATCATACCTCGCAACCTCTTTCCTCCTCTCATTATCGGAGGATTGATGATGGTGCTACTGATCAAAGAACCTGATTTTGGAAGTACCATTCTCTGTTTTGCCTATATGATAGGAATATTTTTTCTTGGGGGCCTTTCTATACGGCTTCTTCTCGCGAGTATGATACCCGCAATCGCCGCGGCAGGAGCGCTGATTGTGATGGAACCTTATCGATTTAAACGGATCATTGCTTTTCTCCATCCAGAGAGAGATCCACAGGGAATAGGGTATCAGGTCATTCAATCGCTTATTACCATTGGATCAGGCGGGTTGTTTGGAGTAGGCCTTGGAAAAGGACGCCAAAAACTATCCATTCTTCCGGAAGCTTATAAAGATTATGTCTTTGCGGTTGTGGGCGAAGAGTCGGGATTTGTCGGAGCGGTTTTTCTTCTTTTTCTCTTTATGTTTCTTGTATGGAACGCCTTTGTCGTGAGTAAAAAGGTAAAAGATCTTTTTGGTCGTTTTCTTGCAAGCGGTATTGGAATGTACTTTGCATTTCAGGTAATTCTCCATAGCGGAGTCGCGGTGAAAATTTTACCGCCCAAAGGAACCACTCTCCCTTTTTTCAGTTATGGAGGATCTTCTCTTGTGGCGGGAATGGCAATGCTCGGAATTTTTTTGAATATTATCGGTAGTTTACGAGAAGAAGAATCACCTATGTTATCACCAGAACTTGCGTAAGAATACTTTAAAACTTTTTATTATCCCAAATATAGCAAGAGAAAAGGGTATACGATAAAAATATTGTACAGAACCCCAAAAACGTAATAGAAAAAAATGTTATTTCCGGATAAAGGAATAGTTCAGTTTTAGGTGAACAGAGAGAGGAAGCGGAACATTATTTTTCTTATCTGACGCGGGAATAACAAACTGATAGTTCATCTGCACGTCCATTGTTCCCTTTGCAGTATCGGGCAATCCTTTCTCATAATGAAACGATACCATACCCGTAGAGCTATTTTTTCCCGTTATCGTAAAAGTAAGATCTTTCTGACGGTGCTGTTCATTTAAAATCTGGTTTGCGACAAGATCAAAAATCGCCTTCTCCTTTTCATCACCGCGAAAAGTATAGACAAACTCCAATTCCGGCACTCCTATCATCACAATGTTGAAGGAAGGAAGTCTTTGTTTCCAAGAAACACCCGGAACAACCTTTGCGGGAAAGACAGGAAAAAGGTTTAAAAAGGGAATAAACTCAACCATTGTTGCATTTAAATATTCCGCAGAGACAAATCTTCCGTTTTTTTCCATCTGCACCGCCATCTTCGGAATAAAGGTTGAGATCTGCGTCTCAGAACGTGTGGTATCTTCTACTATTTGACGATTTATAGATACCTTTGATTTTCGGGCGGAAAAATGAAGCGTCGTAAGTTCTGTTTCACTTATTGTAGCCATATCAAGAAGAAATTTGCTGTCAAGGCTAAACGTTCTAGGTCGCTCTCCTGCATAGCCCCACTTTAACTCTCCGTCCACCTTTACCTCATAAGTTACCGCAGAACCCACGGAAGGGAAGGAATAAGAAAACTCTGCCGCCTTTGCGGAAGAGACAAGCATTGTTAGTAAAAAAAGAAAAATCGCGATTGGTTTCATCCATACCTCCCTGCAAATTGGTTGAGGCGATCAACCGCCTCTTTTAAGAGTTCAAAAGAGATTGCAAACGAAATTCTTACAAAATGCTCTATTCCAAAATCTTGCGCGGGAACAGTGGCGAGTTTCTCTTCATCAAGGAGTTTTTTTGAAAGATCAGCAGAGGTAAAATTTCCAATAGAGAGAAGAAGATAAAACGCACCGTCCGGACGCACATATCGGATACGGCTGTCAAGATTGGTTACAAGATAATCCCGTCTCATTGCGAACTCTTCCACCATAGGTGCAATAGGAAAATAGCCGGACGATATTGCGATTTCCGCGGCTTTCTGCGAAATGGAGACCGGATTTGAGGTTGTTTGACTTTGAATGGAAGCAATTGCCGAAGCGAGAGGTTGTGGAGCCGCCACATAACCAATCCTCCAGCCTGTCATTGAATAACTTTTTGAAACCGCATTCACCACAACTGTATGGTCCTGCATCTCGGAAGAAAGAGAGGCAATACTTATGTGGGTATTCTCTCCATACACAAAATATTCATATACCTCATCGGAAATAGTAAGGATATTGTTTTCAAGAAGAATAGAGGCAAGATCCTCAAGTTCTTTCTTTGTATAGACAATGCCTGAAGGATTAGAAGGACTGTTCAGGAGAAAGAGTTTTGTTCGGGGAGTAATCAATCTCTTTAACTGATCGGGAAGAACCTTGTAATCAGTTCCAAACGGAGAGATTATTGGTACGCCCGACGCAAGAGATACCATCTCTGGATAACTAATCCAGTAAGGAGCGGGAATAATCACTTCATCGCCTGGATCGCAAAGCGCCAAAAAGATATTAAACAGGCTGTGCTTGGCACCGGAAGAGACAACAATCTGCGAAGGATTGTAAGAAAGATTATTATCCCGCGCAAATTTTTCACAGATTGCCTTCCGAAGATCTAAGGTACCGGAAGCCTCCGTATACCGAGTAAAACCATCCTGTATTGCGGAAATTCCTGCCTGCGCAATAAAATCCGGAGTGGGAAAATCTGGTTCTCCCACAGAAAGGTTAATGATCTTTTCTCCTTGTGCCTTTAATTCTTTTGCAAGTTGATTCACTGCCATTGTATTGGAGGGTTTAATCATCTTCGCGCGCGCAGAAATCATCTCTTTTATATCCTTTACGTTGGGTAAGGTATGATTATTCGTTCTTGAGGAAAAAGTATATCACGACTGCATTGTTTAGAACAATACGCGCCAATAAAGAAAAGTGGCGGCACCCTCTTCTTTTCTGCATTTATGGCGATACAAGAACTTCATGAAATTTCATCAATCCATCATTTACAAGATCGCGAAAGACTCTTTTCAAAGACGCTTCTTTCAAACGAGGCATTTTAGTAATATAGAAAAGAAGAAAAATGTCCGCGACGCCCACAAGAAAAAAGAGAAGTTGATAAATACCGATTCCACCGATTGCAAAAGAGGAAAATCGTTGAAGAACCGCGCCTCCCAATAAAGGGAAAAGAATCGCGGGAACGTTTCCTCCCAAGATTAAAAAATAGGCAAGATAGGGAACCAACTCCTCGCCCGGCGCAAGAACCATGCGTCGAGTTGTCAACGCAAGTTCCTGGCCACCAGACCCAAGTCCGGAAAGAAAATATAAACCGATCAAAATCTCGCGCAAATAATGTGAAGGAAAAAGACGGAGGTTGCAAAGAACAAACCAAAAAAGCGTGGAAAAAAGAAGAGAAGCAAAAAGAACAAACCTGCTTCCCTTCACATCATTTAATTTTCCCCATCCATATACAGAAATCCCATAGGAAAAGAGAGAAACAGAAGGCAAAAAAAGACAAAAAGAAGCGGACATTCCAAGGTTTACTCGTAAAAACGGCACAAGAAAAGGAAGAATGAAACTATTAAGGCAACTAAGTAAAAAGTAGTAAAGAAAAAATTTTCTAAAGTCAATGTTTTTAAACATACTCCTGAGAAAACGACAATGACTAAACCGTGAAACTGGTAAAACTTCAGGAAAGGCAATACTCGCAAGGGATACTGGTCTGATAGTCTGAACAAGGGCAACAATTAAGACAATCCAGAAAAACTGCATATATCCAGGGTTTTCTCCAAGAATTTTTGAGGAAAGTTTAAGGGCAAAAAAGGAAAGAAGCACCAATCCCATCCGGATCCTTCCAAAAAACTCTCCTCTACGTTCAGCGGGAATCAAAAGAGCTACCGCGGGAAACCATGAATAATTAAAAGAACTTACAGAAATATGATAAAGAATAAGAAATAGAATGTAACATCCCACAAGCGTTGAAAGCGAAAGAGAGAGAGAAGCGGGAAAAAGAAGAAGAAGAGAAAAACCAGTCGCCGCCATTGTTATTGATGACCATAGAAGAATTTCAGGATACCAACGCCGTACAAGAGGAATAATGTAGAGGAGAAGAATAGCTACCAAAGAAGGAATAATGGCAAAGATTCCTATCAGAAATTCTTGGGCGCCCTCTTGAAGGAAGAAGAGCGTCATCAGCCCCCCAAAAACTACCGTATAATAAACTCCTCCAAAAACCTGACTGGTGCTTAAAAAGAATTCAGGAGGCAATCGTTTCATTCCATTGGCTCACCAAAAATCTGTAGAAATATCTCTATCGCGCCTCTTCAGAAAAGGTTCATCACCGCAATAACACTGGAAGGATGAGAAACCTTGACAACACGGCCCGGCGCCTCGCCAACAGGACGGTAAATGGTAATTTTTTCAAAGGGAGGCATAAGTTGTTCTATACCAAAATTCTTCTCTTTTTTTGCTTTTGCAAGGGCACGTTTCGCTCCATCGCGAATACGAGCGCATGCTTCCTTAGGATGTAAGTGAATTGCCCCGGTATTATGTTGTTTATACTGTTCCGCTGTACAATGCTCTCCAGGGTCTGGGTTTAACCCGCGTTTTACCGCAACTGACTCAATTCCAGGAAGAAGTTCTTCTGCTTCACGCGTGAATGCCTCGTCGCCTGCCGCAAAAATCGTACGGATTCCAAGTTCACTGGCACATAAGACCACCTGACCAAACTCTCCTACAGACAATCCGTTTATAGAGAGATCCTTCACCACAAAAGATTGGGAATGAGCCAAATGAGCATAAGGAGTGCCCGCCTTTGCATGCTGTCCGACAAACCCGACAAAATCTATGCCTGAATCAAGTTCCATTGGATAAGGACCAGGACCCCAGCCCCGAAGAAGAGAAGTGCGAGGATCCAAAAGTTCAACATCTATCCCTCCGGGACCATGACCGTCCACAACTAAAACCTCATTCGCTCCTTCAGAAAAAAAGCCATCCACCGCGGCATTGACCTCATTGGTAAGAAATTTCTTCGCCAGTTCATAATATCTACTGGATTCTGGTCTGCACCAATTTTCAGAATTAAGAACACCCGCAACCCCTTCAAGGTCGGTCATCAGATAGATCTTCATTTTTTCCCTCCCCAAAAAACGTGAAAAAAAAAGGTTCGTTTCCGTAAAATTAAAAAAAGGTATATCTTTCTTATCTCCGCACCAAGACAGAAATTCCCGCAAGAATAAGAACACCGGCAAAGATTCTTCTTAAAGTCTTCTGAGAAAGTTTTATACTTAATCGCGCCCCAAACGGAGCCGCGGGTACAGAGCCCAACGCTACAAGAAATGCCACGTGAAAATCGACAAATCCTCGTCCAAAATATCCTATACTTCCCGACAGGGCATTACAAAAGACCGCGGCAAGCGTGGTGGCTATCGCAACATTCATGGAAACTCCAAGACAAAGGTGAAGAAGGGGAACTAGAAGCACGGCTCCGCCGATTCCTCCCATCCCTGAAACAAAACCTCCCGCAAAACCAATAACCGCAATCTTCCAGATTGATTTAGCACAAAAAAGGAAAGGAGAAGTAACCGCGGATTCCTTCTCAAACCACATCTTGTATCCAAGTCCTCCCACAAGAAGAAGAAAGACTGTTTTCACCGCACTATCCGGAAGCCTACAGGTAAGCAATGCACCGGCCTGAGCGCCGACAATACCGAAAAGAATAATAATTGCCGCTATTTTAAGATCTACCTTTCCAGATTTTGCATGGCTAAGAAGCGCGGAAATCGCAGTAAATACAATAACCGAAAGACTGGTGCCAATTGCCTGTTTTATAGGAAAAGCATAGAAGAGATAGAAGACCGGAACCAAAATCACCCCTCCGCCCATTCCTGTCAATCCAGCAAGAAACCCGGTTCCTGCCCCAATAAAAATAGATTTAGAAATCAACCCTAGCATCTTTATAAGCCTTTGCTATAGAAAAGAGTTTTCAGTACACGAAAAAAACTTCTCTTCTTTTACCTCTTCTGAGAGGCCTTCCATTCTTTCTTTCTATCCTTCATTTCCTGAGTAAGAGGTATAGAACGAGAAGGAGTTTGGTTCTTCGTATCATAAAGCCACGCGCCGCTATTATCCCGAAGAACAGGCATCCGTTTCTCCACAGAAGGAGGCGGAAGAATACCCACGGGCTTTGAATCGTACCAATATGCCACACTGCTCATTTCATTCGCAAGGTGGTTTCCATGGCCATGTTCAATCGTAACCCTGATCTCTTTTTGAAACCGTACAGGATTCTCCAGATGAAAGACATAACTGGTCTGATACCCTCCCACAGCCCATGGAGAAGCGGTATTTACATGATGAATGGTATTACCCTCAAAGATAGAAGAGCCATTTCTCAAAAAAGCATTGTCCTGCATACCCCATGCCTGGTTTAGATAATCTTCGCTTCCGGTACCATGAAGATCAGGGGGCCACTTATATCCATCCACCCAGATCATATCATCGCCCTCTCCCCACCAGTCTCCGCAAAAATTTGTCACACTCAGGTTACATCCAATATAGTGCCCCTTCCCTTTTGTTTCAAGAATCAGGTAATTATTCTTCCAGGCAGACTTCTCTTTATTTTCAATGCGGGAAAGATGAGATCCAGGCTTGTTGGATGGAATCTCCGGCGCCCATCCGCTAAAAGGGTTTGCTCTTCTGAATTCTGCATGGAAGTATCCCTCTTCTTCGCAAGATTCCTTTGTTTCATAATCAATATAAAAATATTGGGTATGATCTTTAGAACTTTCATTTATCAATTCAATACGAGCCCGTTTCTGAAAAGGCATCGGCGCATAACAATTCAAGGCACATCCCGCGTTAAATCGGTTGTTATGTACAGTAGAAGCGGTAAAGAGAAAGGACTGAAACGAATTAACAATACCATGCCCAAGACAGAAGAAATCGCCGAGCGGAACCAAAACACTCGGGCTTTCCGCATCGTCCCAAGTGATTTTCAGGAGACACTCCCGGTAATGACGCGCCTGAGTCATCCAAATATGGGTAATAGCTCCCGGACCCTGAATATCAGCAAGAACCCTGGACTCTTTCGCGGGAATAACCCAATAATCCTGATTGCGGCCGCTTCTATCCCACGAAGAAACCCTTCCTGTCTTTGCATCCGTAATCCGTGCCAAATTCCTCATTTCTCACCTCCGGACCATAAGAAAAATGTCCTAAAAACAATTACAGCTCTAACACGCGAATAGCGTTCTCGCGGGCAACTTTCTGAAAGATCTCTTCAGAAATTTTCTTCTCTTCCCGCATCTTCAGAAGAAAGTCTACTAAAGGAGTGGGAGTATTGGGCGCGCAAATATCGGTGCCAAAGAAAAGTCTGTCCTGAAACTCATCAAGAAACTGTGCCGCATATTCAGGATCACGGGCAAGCGCATTGCACCCGCTTCCTGCAGAAAGGTCTCCGTAAAGATTTGGATACCGTCTGAAAAGTTTCGGAAGAACTCCCTCTTTCTTTATTGGATACCGCGGATAACTATACCGGTCCGCGGGTGTTTCCAAAACTCCCATTTCCGCCCAGAATGTCTGTGAATGCCCAAAAAACTTAAGGTTTGGAAAAGTGTTAAGGCTTCGTTCCAATTGAGGAAGACCCGGATCATCATACAGGCCATAAATGCCGCCAATCTGGGCGGCAATATGAAAAGTCAGAGGGAATCCAACCTTTTCTGTACAGCGGAAAAGGTTCTGCACCATTGGATGTAAAAAGGGCATATTGGCGGTAACCTCTCCGACTCCCTTGCATCCCTGCTCTTTATAAAAGAAGAGAAGATCGTCAAGAGGCGCATCCGCAGAGTTTGTAAGGGAACGAGGATCCACATTACAGAAAGGAATAAACCTTCCCGGATACTGCTGAGAAATCTCTATCACCTCGCCAATAGATTGGGGAGATCTTGAACATTCCGGAGACCCTCCCGGCAATAGAACCGCACTTTCCACACCAATCGGTTCATATCTAGCAAGAAGCTGTTCAGGATTTGCATATCCGGGCTCACCATTCCAACGCTTCAAAGTAGGATATTTTCTTACATGCACATGAATATCAATAAACATCTCTTCCTCCTTTCATGGTAAAAGTCAAACATCCCTTCTTTTTGTGAGAATGCAAGCAAAATATAGCATACCATGCTTCTCTTCGCAAAGAAACAGAACTCTTTTTCATGATATACTATAAAAACACAGTATTATGCTACTTCACTTCGGTCTTCTTATGAACAATAGATACCCTGATATTCTTGATATGACGGTTGAATCTCTTGGAACGCTCCTTACGAAAAAAGGAAAAGAATCCTACCGCGCTCAACAGATCTTTCATTGGATTTATTGGAGAGGAGTCCGTGATTTTGCATTGATGAGCGATCTTCCCGCTCTCTTTCGGAAAGAACTTGCCTGTTCTTTTCGTATCTCTTTTCCTACATTAAAAAGAGTAGCAGAAGATAAAGACGGCACCAAAAAATTTCTTTTTTGCATGGAAGACAACGCTTGTATAGAGACAGTCTTTATTCCGGAAAAAGGGAGAAACACTGTATGCCTTTCCACACAGGCAGGATGTAAGTTCCGATGTGCGTTTTGTGCAAGCGGTAAGAATGGATTTATCAGAAATCTTCGTCCCGGCGAAATCATTGGACAGGTTCTTTACCTTCTCCACCACACAAAAAGTCCGATCCATAATGTGGTATTTATGGGAATGGGAGAGCCCTTTGACAATCTTGAAGCAACATTAACAGCAATGGAAAATATTAATTCGTCCGAAGCGCTCTCTATCGGAGAAAGAAAAATTACCATTTCAACCGCGGGTATTCCAGACGCGATAGTACGGTTTGCTTCGCTCAACAGACAGGTACGTCTTTCAGTCTCCCTTCATGCAGCGGAAGATCATCTGCGATCCTCTCTTATGCCGATAAATACCATCTGGCCGCTTTCCGATCTTCTCAACGCATGCGCATACTATACAGATAGAACAAAAAGACGGATTACCTTTGAATATATAGTCCTGAAAGGAATCAATGATTCTCCGAAAGATGCAAAAAAACTTGCCGAGATCGCCAAACCTCTTTCAGCCAGCGTAAACCTTATCCCCTTCAGTCCTGTTAACGGAATACCCTTTCTCTCTCCGACAAATGAAGAAATTAACTCTTTTGTACGACATCTCGCGCAACAAAAGATCTTCTCCACGGTGCGAAGATCCCGCGGAAAAAACATTCACGGCGCGTGCGGCCAACTCGCAGGAGAAAAAAAATGAAATATCGCGCTATTATTTTTGATATTGACGGTGTTATTGTAAAACCGGTAAGTTCATGGCGATACCTTCATGAAACACTCGGGAAATGGGATGCCCTCGCATGCCGCTATCAAGAAGCGTTTCTCTCAGGCAACATCACCTATCGGGAATTCTGCGAATTGGATGCATCTCACTGGAAAGGAATGAAAGAAGAAGAACTAAAAGAAATCTTCAAAACAGTTCCCTTTATGAAAAATGCCCTAACTTCCCTCTGGTCCCTGAAAAAAAGAGGGTTTGAACTTTTTGCAATTTCAACAGGTCTTCACTATGTTCCCCAAATGTTAAAGGAACATTCTTTCTTCCGTACAATTATCTCCAATGCTCTTGAATCAAAAAACGGTATTCTTACTGGACAGGTGGTAATAAATATATCTCATGGAGAAAAAGGAGAGATTGCGGCCTCTCTGCTAAAAGAACATAAAATTTCTCCAGAAGAAGCTATCTCTGTGGGAGACAGCGAGGGAGATATTCCGGTTGCAGAGCTTTGCGGGTACGCCATTGCCTTTAATGCAACCTCAATTGCGCTTGAAAAAAAAGCAGATGTGGTATGTACCGCGGCAGATCTCGCTGAAATTTATGCTATCGCGATGAATCTTATTGGAAAAAAGGAATGAAACGGTTCATTGGCATATCTCTTCTTTTCGCACTTATTTTTCTGATGAGCGGATGTAAAAAACCTGTAAGACTCCGCAATGTTGATTCGCCTCACCACGGAATTGTTTGTTTTGGCGACAGTATTACCGCAGGATATGGATCTACAGAGGGAAATGATTATCCCTCTATTCTTAGGAGAGCTATTCCGGAAGAACCTGTCATCAATGCCGGAAAAAACGGCGATACCTCAAAAGACGGACTTATACGGTTGCAACAGGATGTCCTCTCCCATAAACCCAGAATAGTAATCGTAGAGTTTGGCGGAAACGATTTTCTTCAGAAAATTCCTGTGGAACAAACCCTTGCGAATATTAAAACTATCACAGAACAGATTCAACAATCCGGCGCCGCGGTTGTGCTTCTTGAAATTAAAGTTCACCCTATCAAAGACCTTTACATTACTGGGTTCCAACGTATTGCCCGCAACAAACAAGCGCTCCTTCTTCCTCATATTCTTAAAGGAATCCTTACAGACCCTTCAGCAAAAAGCGATATTATTCACCCCAATAACAAAGGGTATCAAATAGTAGCGGAACGGGTATTGCGCGCTATTGAACCCTATAGAAAAAGGGAATAACGATCTTTTAGTCTCCTCTATTGACCAATGCGGATAGTTCTCTTCGGCGTAACAAAAAGAAGAGTCTTATCTGAATGAAAAAAGCCGCGAACAAAAAGAAAACTGGAAGAAAAAAGAAGGCAACCGTTCCTCCTTGCCTCGCAACACCAAATGCAAGAGGCCCTATAATCGTGCCTGCACCCACAAGGGCTTCGTTTACGCCTACATTCATTCCCGCATGTTCTTTATCTTCAATGGCATATAGAACCGCTGCATAATAGGCATGTCCCGAGTAAATGCCTAGGCAGAAGGTAAAGAGTAAAATACCAATGACCCCATGGAGAAAAAAAGCAATAACACAGGCAATAGCCGCAAAAATTTTTGTGGATCCATGGAGGCGAAGCGTATACCAAGAATCAGCCCGCTCCATAAGCACAAGCCCGGTAACTCCCTGAGTAAAAAGAAGAGAAAAAACTGCTAACCCCGCCACATACGCAGGAAGATGGAGATGATTTATAACAAGACCGGGAAGCAAAAACCGCAATCCCATACTTAAAAAAGTTACTACAAAAATACTTATCCAGCCAATCCGTACAAATGCAACTCTACGGATTGCGCTTACTGTAAAGCCTGAATCAAGATCAGGAATAATCCCCTGCGCCGCATCTCTCCGGTTAAGCCGACTAAGCCACCGAAGCACTATAAGAGTAAGCAAAGAAGCGCCTACCACAGGAAGCAGGGAGGCAATCATTCCCCGATCTGCAAGGAATCCCTGTGCAAGCATTCCAAAAGCAAGGCCTGAACTCCATGCAAATGTGTAAATGCCTGCGGCTTTTAAGGGAGGAAGATAGGAAGAATCTCCCATCCAGAGTTGAAATCCAATAAAAAATAGCGCGGTAAACGCACCGCATAATCCAAGAAGAAGAAAAAGTGCCGGCAATGTGTGAAAAAAGAGAAGCGCCACAGAAAGAAGAATAAAAACAATTGCCGAAAGGATCATACAAAGTTCTGCATTCTTTCTATGCGCTCGTTTTGCAAGAAAAGTACAGGTAAGAAAATAGAGTGTTCCACAGAGTGTTCCTAATAACCCTATGCTTACAGGGCTTGCGCCTATTCTTCCTGCTTCCACCACACATAAAAAGGTAAAACAGGCATTCGCAAAGTCCATGCTCCATGGCAATGCATAGACAAAATATTTTCGAAGAGATGGTTTCATACGGTTCCTTTCAGAGAAAACCTACTCTACCCTTTTCTATGCGGAAAGTCAATGAACCCCTATAAGAAGAGAAGTAATCTCATAGTAAAAGTACATTTCTCTTCTTCCCTCTTTTTTTCTTCAGAGATTAGTTTCTCTCTTAAAAAGAAAGTATGGTACAGTAATAGAAGATTTTCTTTTACAAGAAGACGGAGGGTTGTTATGATTCAAAAAGAATGTATTAAAATAGAGGCGCATGCACAGGAGACACTTCAAGCCCTTGAAAAGGGAAGAGTGATCCTTATCAGTTCAACCCAGGAGGGAGCCCCAGCTGGAATGACCATTGGTTGGGGACATCTTGGCATTGTATGGAGAAAACCGATCTTTATCGCGTATGTGAGGCCATCACGATACACAAGAGAAATCTTAGATGCAAGCGGACTCTTTTCTATTAACGTTCTTCCCGCATCCATGCAGAAAACCGCCCATTATTTCGGATCCATCTCTGGAAGGAACGAAGATAAATTTAAAACCGCGGAAGTCGCCACAGAAGAAGGCGTTACCATCAAAGTTCCACATATTACAGATGCAACGGTTGTATATGAATGCAGGGTGATATATTCACAAGGACTTGATGAACAGAAAATCTGCGATGAAGTAAAACATATCTGCTACCATATTGGAGATTTTCATATGGTATATTTTGGAGAAATTCTTGCCTGTCTTACTCCTCCCTCTCAGATCAAAGAAGATTAAAGAAGCAAAGGAGACCGCATGAAAAGTATTACCCGCTACCTTCTCTTTACCACACATTCGCAAAGAGAGTTGATCAACATCACTCCTAAGATAGAAAAAATCCTCCATGAAAGCGGAATACAGGAAGGACTCTGTTTAGTCAATGCGATGCATATCACCTCAAGCGTCTTTATCAACGACAATGAACCCGGACTACATCAAGACTTTCTTGATTGGCTTGAGAAGCTCGCGCCTGCTTCAGAAAAAGGGTACCGCCATCATCGCACCGGCGAAATAAACGGCGACGCCCATCTGAAACGGACTATCATGGGACGGGAAGTCGTTATAGGAGTAACCGAAGGAAGGCTTGATTTTGGACCATGGGAACAGATATTTTATGGAGAGTTTGACGGCAAAAGAAGCAAAAAAGTACTTGTGAAAATTATTGGAGAGTAAGATCCCACCTCTATTCAATTCTTCTTTTCTTTCTTCTATTTTTATAAAAAAAGATTGCACGCCGCGATAATAGTAAGTAGCATAATGATACGATAAAAGATCTTTTCCGAAATACGCGTTAAGAGAAAAAAGCCCGCACAAGCTCCCAGCGCAAGCGCGGGAAGCATACGAAGATTCAACTGAAGAGAAGCGGCATTGATCAAGCCAAGGTGCGCGCTAAAAGGAACTTTAAACCAGTTAAAGAGAAAAAAATACCATGCGGCGGTTCCTATAAAAACCTTCTTTGGCATACGAAGCGTAAGGAAATAGATCATCATCACTGGTCCCGCCGCATTCGCCATCATTGTGGTAAAACCCGCGAATATCCCAATAAATGCGGGAAACCATATTCCTTGTAAAGAAATCTCCTTCTTCCGTAGACTATTCCAACCACTGATACCAAGCATCAATAAAATAATGCCTCCAATCAAAGGTTTTAATGCACTATCGCTTATTCTTCCAAGGGTAACATATCCTATACCAATACCCACCGCGGTCCAAGGAGCCACCGCTAAAATAGAAGGCCAGCATGCGCTCCAACGATATAAAAAAACCGCGAAAAAATCTCCGCAAATAAGCATCGGAAGCACAATTCCCGTAGATGCCTTCGCAGGAAGTGTACCGGCGATAAGAGGGATTGCAAGAGTTCCAAGCCCAGGAAACCCTGTCTTGGAAAGTCCCATTAAAAAGGCTGAAAAATGAAGCGCTCCCCATGCCGAAGAATCAAGTCCGTTCATAACCGAGATACAATATCCCGAGGAAGATGAAAGGTCAAAAAAAAAGAGATCCCATGGTACAATATCTTATATACATAAAGAATAAAAGAAGAAGGCCATATCCGGAGGAAAGAATGAAGAAACAATTTCAGAGATTCTGCGTGGTATCCGCGCTTCTTTCGGGAATATTTCTTTTCACGCATGCAAGAGCATACGAAAAAGAACTTGCTTCTCTTGCTTCCGCCATAGCCGCAGATATGGGAAAAGTCGGCGTAAAAACTCTATTGATCACTGGGTTTACCGATGGAGAAGGAAAGGTAACGCCTTTAGGAAGGTTTATTGCGGAAGAAATCGCAGTCCGTCTCGCTGGCCTTCGCCAAGGGTTTGAGGTTATTGATAGCCTGCAATTAAAAGCGCTTCTCGCGGAACGGAATATTCCTCTCCCTGAATCTGTCGGTCCTGATTTATCAAGAAAAATTGCGAATATCGCTGGTGCCGATGCCATTGTTACCGGAACCCTTACGCCTTTTACAGATAGGGTAAGAATTTCTTGTAAAGTTATCACTGTTTCGTCCGCAAGGATTGTTTCAGGAGAGCTCTTTAACCTTGCGCGCACCAAATACATTAATGAACTTCTCGGTGAATCAACTCTTTCAACAACAATTGCACGAGAAGACGCCGAAAGAATAAAATCTACCATTATTGATATTCAAGACACTGATTCTTTTTCTTTCACCCTGCAAAAGGCAACAAGAAAAGGAAGAAGCGTTGAATTCCAATTCCTTCTCTTTAACAGAGCCGACAAACCTCTCTTTCTCGGCTTGACTAAAGCCGCCTTTTTCGACGAAACAGGCCGAGAACATCTTCCCTCTCTTGCGGCAGTCGGCTCCAACCGGGCGCGCTTCTATGATGGAAAATTTCAGATGCGTACAGCAAGAGGAGGCGCTTCGGGATTTGAATCTCTATTAGAACGCGGCGGTTCAACTATCATGACCCTTATCTTTGACGGAATTCCCGATGATAGAAAAAAAGCTATTGTTCTTCAACTCTTCTGTTTTCCTCTTGAAAAAAGTCTAACTGGCTCCTCTCAGATAAGAAGTGAGGGAGAAACAACGCGCATACAGTTCAGAGACATCTCTCTTTAATTCTATATACTTCCACAAGTATCAGGAGGAACTCATGGCCTTTTCAGAGACAGGGAATCTCTTTTTTCAGGTATCCTTCACACTCTTCGTCGCAATGAATGTAGTGGGAATACTTCCTATGTTTCTCGGCTTCACAAAAGGATTTTCTTCCGTGGAACGAAGACATACCGCCTTTGCCGGCATAGGATCCGCATTTCTTTTTACTCTTCTTTTTATCTTTGCAGGACGATGGATTTTCTTGACACTCGGAATCATGATCTTTGACTTTATGATCGCCTGCGGCATCGTGCTTCTTGTTATTTCCATTATGATGTTAAATGATACCTCGTACGGAAAGATCGGTTATAATGGAAAAATTGCTATTGTTCCGCTCGGAACTCCTCTGCTTGCAGGGCCAGGGCTTCTTACCTCCGCGCTGATGCTCGCCTCAACCAACGGTTATTGGATGACTATTGCCGGACTTATACTTACCTGTATTGTTTCACTCGCGTTTCTTCTCTCTGCGGAACGGATAGATTATTTTATCGGCGAAGAAGGAATCCGTGGAATTGGAAAAATAGCCAGCCTCTTTCTCGCATCTATCGCAATCATGATTATCCGTAAAGGCATCTCTCTTTTTCTAAATCAATAAAAAAACTTTTTTCTATTGCCCGCGATATCTGCAATATGATAATATGATAATCTTCTAAAAGAACAGATCGTACATACTCTTCCTGTCCTATAAGGAGAATATCAATGTCTCAAGAATGGTTTCGTATGTCGGTATGCGATACGATTCAATCGCTTCGCACAAATCCGGAACAAGGACTCTCTGCCGCTGAAGTAGAAGAACGAAGAAAAACCTATGGCAAAAATAGCCTTCCAGATAAAGCTCCAAAATCTTTTTTTTCCATTTTTTTCGGACAGTTCAAAGAATTTCTTATTATTGTGCTTCTTGTCGCCACCATTGTATCGTTCGCGCTTGGAGAAATCAAAGACGGTCTTGCCATCTTTATCATCGTATTCTTAAATTCCCTTCTTGGCGCTTCGCAAGAGTTCAAGGCAGAAAAAACCCTTGCCTCTCTTAAATCTCTCACGCCTTCTTCTGTAAAGACCTTACGAGACAACATCATAGAAACCCTTCCTCCGGAAGAGTTAGTCCCCGGAGATATTCTTCTCCTTGAAGAGGGCGAAAAAATGCCAGCAGATGTACGATGGATCTCCACCAATTCCTTACAGGTAAATGAAGCCATCCTTACCGGAGAATCAGAGGCCGTACGAAAAGATGCCGATTTTATCGCTGATGGTCCCTGCGACTTAGGCGAACAGGTAAATATGGGAATGAAGGGCACCTTTATTCTTTCTGGAAAAGGAAAAGCAGTGGTTACCGGAATCGGCGCCGATACAGCTCTTGGACGGATAGCCACCATGCTCTCGGAGATTGAGGAAGAACCCACCCCTTTACAGCGAGAACTTTCCAAACTCGGGAAACAGATTACTATCTTGATTCTCGGAGTAGTGGTATTGCTTCTTATTATAGGAATCGCGCAACAAAGAGAATTTATTGAAATCTTTCTTACCTCTGTCAGTCTTGCGGTTGCCGCAATCCCCGAAGGACTTCCCGCGGTAATCACCATTCTTCTCGCGCTCGGAGTACAAAAAATGGCATCGAAAAATGCCATTGTCCGACAACTCTCGGCAGTAGAAGCACTTGGAGCCACTACAATAATCTGTACAGATAAAACAGGAACTCTCACAGAAAACCGTATGGAAATGGTAAAAGCGGCAACCTTTGAACAGACCGTGGAAGCGAAAGATTTTCATACCCTGAAAGATTCTCTCTCGCCGCTCTTTTTCACCGCTCTTCTCTGTACTGATGTACATCGTAAAGAGGATACCTTCCATGGAGATCCTATTGAAGTCGCCCTTTGGAACGCGGCAATACGCGCACATTTTCCTACAGAAACTTGGACAACTCAATACCAAAAATATGACGAAATCCCCTTTTCTTCATCGCGAAAAAGAGTAAGTATGCTCTATACCGGAACAGAAGCCGGATATGTGGTAACAAAAGGAGCGGCAGAACTTCTCATCGCAAAAAGCGACAAGGTAAGAATTGGCGGAAACCCTGTCCCCCTTGATTCTGAAAAAAGAACAATCCTTGAAAAACGACAGGAAGAACTCTCAAAAGAAGGACTTAGAGTTCTTGGAGTGGCTTCCAAACCCGCAGAGGCCAGCCTTCCAAAAGAATCTTGGGAAGAAAAGCTTATCTTTGAAGGGTTTGTCGCCTTTTTTGATCCGATACGAGAAGGTGTCAAAGAAGCGGTAACACTTTCAATGAAAGCAGGAATAAAACCTATTATCGTTACCGGCGATTATAAATGGACCGCCTGCAAAGTTGCAAACGATCTTCATATCTCCACTGGCGAGAGCGCTGTTTGTGAAGGAGCCGATCTTGCTCACTCTGACTTTCTGGACAACCTTGAATGGGAAAAAACCTCGGTCTTTTCAAGAGTACTTCCCGAACATAAGATGCAGATTGTAAAAAAACTTAAAGAACGAGGCGAGATTGTAGCAATGACCGGAGATGGCGTAAACGATGCGCCTGCGTTAAAAATGTCAGATATTGGAATAAGTATGGGAAAAGCAGGAACAGAAGTAGCAAGAGAAGCATCCGACCTTGTTCTTCTTGACGATAGTTTCGCCACAATAGAACGGGCTATTGAAGAAGGAAGAAGAATCTTTGACAATATTAGAAAAGCGACCTATTTTCTCTTCTCCTGCAACCTCAGTGAAATCCTTGTCGTGGGAGTTGCTATTATTGCCGGTCTTCCTCTCCCTCTTTCACCCATAGAACTTCTCTGGATCAACCTTGTTACAGACAGCTTCCCTGCAATCGCACTTGGAATTGAACCCCCGGCTCCTGATCTTATGGAAAGAAGACCAAGAACTCCAGGAGAAGGGATTCTTACCTCGCTTCATTGGAAAGCCCTCTCTCTTGATGGACTTTTGATGGGTGCTGTCGCTTTTGGCCTTTTTCTCTGGTGCATCCGCACCCATCCCGGAGACCTTGACTATGCCAGAACTGTCGTCTTTACAACCATGGTACTCATACAACTTTCTCAATCCTTCGCGTTGTCAATCCAGTCTAGACCTTTAAGAGAAATCTTCGCCAACAAAGCCCTTATTGTCGCGGTAAGCGCATCGTTCCTACTCCAGATAGCGATTCTCGTTTCTCCGGCAGGAAGAAAGTTCTTTGATATGAAACCACTCAGCGCAGGGATCTTTTTCTTGGTAATTCTCGCCTCATTGACTCCCTTTGTAAAAATGGCCATTGTCCGTATATTGAAAAACCTGCGCCATCATCATACCCGCAATATGGGGAATTGACAGAAGGAACAAAAAAAGATACAGTTTTTTGATAATAGTTGATATAACAACAATTACCATAACAACAATTATAATTGGACCATTCCTATGAAAGAAATAGTACAAGATATTCTCGCAGAAGAAGAAGATGCCCGCTCTCGTGTTGAAAGAGCGACGCAAGAAGCGGAAGAAAGTATCGCACAGGCAAAACTTGATGCCAGCCGCATAGTTTCTGAGGCAAAAACCTCTGCGGTGCGAGAAGCAGAAAAAGAAAAACAGACTGCCTATGAAACAATTCAAAAAGAAAAAGATGAGGTTCTTCACACAACAGAGGCAGAGATTTCTCAAAGAATGAAACAGCACGAAGATTCTCTTGAAAAACGGGCACAGAAAATCTTCTCTTCACTTACAATCCCTGAACATTCCTAAATGCGCGTACTTGCAAAATACTCTTTTGCCAATGCAAAGATCCGAGCAATGCTTTCAAGGATCCCCGACGCACACTTTTTCCAACGGCTTCTTGATGCCGACTCTTTTGAAGAGGCGCGTACACTTGTCAGATCCTTCTATATTCCCGACCTTTCAGAGAGCCGCAAGGAAATCTCTGATCCAAAACAGATAGAACGCCAACTTCTAATGCACGATATTGTCCAGCATACGATATGCCGGGATATCCTCATTGGAAAGCGTGAAAAAAACTTTATTTCCCTTCTTATGGAACAATATGAAATACAGGAACTACAGGCAGCGCTTCGTACTCTTCTCAGGAAAGAACCCTCGCTATCACGGGAATTCCTCCCTCGCATTATTCACTCTATTCCCTATGAAGAGATTGCAACAGCCGCCTCGCTTGAAACCGTATCCGCACTGCTCGCACACACTCCTTATGCAGAAGCTCTCTCAGAAAAAACCATACACGACATTCATGCCGCGTTTATGATTGATTTTGAACTTGACTCAGGATATTACCGCCGCCTCATTGCAGCAGCCAAAAACCTTACTAGACTAGATCGTCGGATTGTACTAGATATCATCGGAATTGAAATTGATATTGCAAACATCCTTCTTTTACTCAAAGGAGAGCGATATTATCCCTTCTCTTCCCGACAGTTGGCGCAATGGGTCCTTCCGGGCGGAAGAACTTTCTTCCAGAAAAATGTTGCGGCCGCAAAGGAATTTAAAGATATTCTCGCTCCCTTATTGCATTACAAAAAAATAACCCTCTCTCCTGACACAATACGAGGAAATCCCGACCTTCTTGTACAAGCTCTTGAAGAAGAACTCGCGGAAAAAGTACGTGCAGTACTCCGGGGATTTCCATTTACTATCGGAACAGTGATTGGCTATCTTTTTCTGCAACAACGAGCAACACAACGGATCATCTCTCTTCTGTACGCAAAATACTTTCATTGGAAAAGGGAAGCGTTCCTTTCCTTTATACCCTCATGCTAACTCCATCCCGCCTTACACTGCTTACCATGCTCCTTCTGAAACGCGATGAAGAAAGAGCGATAGAAGCAATCGCTTCCACAAAGACCTTTCATCCAATACAAGTCCATGAAGAAGGCTTTTCATCCGATATTGATGCGGAACGAGAATCCTCTGAGTGGAAGACGCTTACAGACCGTTCCGCGGAAATGGCGCGAAAACTCTCTATTCTTCCTACGCCCAACCCCCGGATATCTATTTTTTCTCTTCAAGAAGCAGATCGCGGTCTTACCCACTACGAAGAGAAGTACCAACTCCTTGAACGAGAAAAGAAGTTTCTTACAAATACTATTGCAAAAAATCGCGCGTTTCTTGAAAATAACAAAGGTCCGATCAGCCTACTACGCGGAAAAAACTTTACCCATTCTTCTCTTAGCGCTATTTATGGCGCAATCGCGGAACAGAACCTTCCTCTCCTTGAAAAAAAAATATCTTCCTATCCACATATTATCTATCCAACAGACAAAACCGGACGAACAGTAAAAATTATTATCCTTGCATTGGCAAAACAACGCGCATCTATCCAACAAGAGTTTATTCAGACAGGAGGAGAAATCCTCACTGGTCTTAATGAACTTGCCCGGCTCACACCAGAAGAACTCTCTCACATCACAGAGGAAGAAAAAGCGCACACGCAACGGATAGAAAAAATTAATCAAGAGATTGCAACACTCTCCGCGGAAGTAGAAGAACTCCTTGGAAACATAAACGTTATCTCCGCGGTTCGCACCACGATCCTTCGCGCAAAAAATCTCTCCGCCACCGGACATGCCACAGCGCTAATTGCCGGATGGATTCCCGAACAAGATGCCCAAAAGATTGAACTATTTATTCACACTACTGTTCCTCATGCCATTATAGAACTCACGCCCGCATACCAGGCACAAACTCCCAAAGAAGAGATTCCTGTCTTACTCTCCCCCCGCAGATGGCTTGCGCCGTTTCGGGTTCTCTTATCTCCTTACGGACTTCCGCGGTATGGTTCAATTGACCCCACAATCTTTCTCGGTCTTGGATTTTTAACGCTCTTTGGCATCATGTTCAGCGATATCGGTCAAGGAGCTCTTCTTGCTTTCGCGGGCCTTCTTCTTGCAAGAAAAATTCCTTCCATCGCTCCCACTGGTATCATGGTCTTTCTCAGCGGAGTAAGCGCCTGTATATTCGGATTTCTCTATGGAAGCCTCTTTGGCATTGAACTCCATCCGCTCTGGTTCAAACCTGTGGAACATATTCCCGACATCCTTCGCCTCGGCGTTACATTAGGCGCCTGTATGCTCATTCTCGCCACCATTCTCAATCTCGTCAACGCGCTTTTAGATAAAGATTGGATACGCTTCTTCTTTGATAAATCAGGGTTTCTTGCGGGAACTGCCTATATATTTGCGCTTTTTGCCGTTATTGCCATTACCCATAACCGTCCTCTTTCTTCTTTTTTGCTCGCAGGAATCATTGCGCCTATAGGGCTCCTTCTCCTGAAACCTCTCGCCGAACGTATAACGGGATCTCTTCAAACAGATATGGTTGGTTCATTTGTTGAAAGTATGATTAACATTCTTGAAGTTTTTATGGGGTACCTTGGAAATACTGTCTCCTTTATCCGCGTTGCGGCCTTTACCCTTGCCCATGGATACCTCTTTTTTGCCTTTTTTAAATTAGCGGAAATCGTACAAGCATCTGCCGGACGGACCGGATCCATTGCAATCATTATCGCCGGCAATCTTCTGATATTAGTATTGGAAGGACTTGTGGTTACTATTCAAACTATCAGGCTACATTATTATGAATTTTTCACTCGATTTTTTCAGAGCGGCAATAATGCCTACGTACCCCTTGCCCTTGAAGGAGATTCCCAAACGCGATACAATCATCATTACCCTGTGCTGTAATCTTTTTCACAACCCCTATTTACAAGGAGGAAGTTCATGAAGAGTAATTTGGCACTCTACGGCGCAAAAGTTACCGCGCTCTTTTTTGCGCTCGGCGCATGTAGCATTGCGTTTGCACAGACAACGACGCCATCGCCCGAGACCCTAAAATGGGCATATCTCTCGGCAGCCATTGTTACCAGCATAAGCACTCTTGCGGCAGCTATTGCCGTATCATTTGTAGGCGCAGCCGCAGTAGGAGCTATGAGTGAAAAACCAGAACTTGCAGGAAGAGCTCTTATTTATGTAGGTCTTGCGGAGGGAGTCGCAATCTATGGGCTCATTATTTCAATCATGATTCTTACAAAAGTATGAATATACGGTGTATTGCGGATCCACGAAGCAGTCTCGGATTTCTTCTTGCGGGAATAAAAACCGACAAGGTATCCTCTCGAGAAGAAGCGATAAAAGCTGTAACACGGGCGACAGAAGATTCTTCGGCGGGTATTGTCTTAATTACCACTGATGTTACCGCCCTCCTTGGAGAAGCGTTTGAAAAGTATTTCTTCAGCGCCACAATGCCCTTTTTTATAGAAATTCCGTCCAATGGATCACAAGATAAACCAGGATTGATTACCCGATTACTTAAAAAAACAGTAGGAATAGGAGTGTAACATTGGCTATACCAGAAGTTCGCAAAAAAAGCGCTTCGGCGCTAAAAAATGCCATTGCGGAAGAAGCGCAGGCAGAGGTTCAGACAATTTCCACACGCGCGGCTGAAGAGATTAATACAATCATTGCGACCGCAAAAGAGACCGCCGCACAAATAGCGCGTGACGCAAAAATCGCCTACGAAAAAGAGATTGCGCATGAACGGCAAAAAATGCTCTCTTCTCTTGCCATTGATAAGAGAAGGATTCTTCTGCAAGCGCACCAACGCCATGTGGAGAAAATTCTTCTTCGGGTGCATACCATGATAGAAAAATACCGTGATAACCCCGAATACCGAAAATTCCTCCTTGCCAAAGTTACGGAAGGCGCTGAAATTGTCGGAGGCAACGATATTATCATACTGTACGCGAAACCTGATCAGGCTCTTATAACAAAAGAATTTCTTGCGGAGGCTACCGATAATATTCTCTCGCAAACAAAAAAATCCGTCTCTCTTTCCGCAGAAGAAGGAGATTTTAATAATCCGGGGCTGATCATCATGTCAGGCAACAAACGTTTATTATATGACGCCACACTTATATCGCGGCTGAACCGATCGCGCGAAGCGATAATGATGGAACTTCTGAAGGAGATGGAATAAGATGGAGAAACGTAGCGGCACTATCTCAAGAGTAAACGGCCCTATTGTTGAAGCAGAGGATGTCTTCTCTCTTAAAATGTTAGATATGGTCGAGGTTGGTCCCCTACATCTTATTGGCGAGGTTATGCGCCTTAAAGGCGGAAAAGCATCCATTCAAGTCTATGAAGACACTACCTCTCTTAAAGCTGGAGATCCTCTTTTTTCCAGAGGCGCGCCACTCTCTGTTACACTGGGACCAGGCCTTCTTGGAACAATTTACGATGGTATCCAACGGCCCCTTGAGATTATCCGAAAAGAACAAGGTCCGTTCCTCCAGCGCGGTATCCGAACAGAAGCCCTTGATCAGAAAAAAGAGTGGCCTTTTTCCCCTCTGGCAGAAAAAGGAACCTTTCTTTCCGGAGGTTCGGTTATAGGCACAGTACAAGAAACCTCTCTTCTTTCCCACTCTATCATGGTTCCTCCGAATATCAGCGGAACCCTTACATGGATCGCGGAGGAAGGATCCTATACCGTAACCGATAAAATCGCAACCCTTCAACAAGAAGACGGCAACCCCCATCCCTTATTTCTCTCTCAACAATGGCCTATCCGACAACTTCGTCCCTATCTGAAACGACTACCTATCACGCAACCCCTTATTACCGGTCAGCGTGTCATTGATACGCTTTTTCCAATGGGGATGGGCGGATGTGTCGCCATTCCCGGAGGATTTGGCACAGGAAAAACCGTTACCCAACACCAGCTTGCTAAATGGAGCGAATCAAGGATCGTCATCTTTGTCGGATGCGGAGAACGGGGCAATGAAATGACCGATGTTTTGAACCATTTCCCCAAACTTCTTGATCCGCGCACCCAAAGACCTTTGTTAGAACGCACGATTTTTATTGCCAATACCTCTAATATGCCGGTAGCAGCCCGAGAAGCAAGCATTTATACAGGAATCACATTAGCAGAATATTATCGCGATATGGGATATAATGTAGCGCTTATGGCAGATTCAACATCCCGGTGGGCGGAAGCATTGCGGGAACTGGCAGGACGCCTTGAAGAAATGCCTATGGAAGAGGGATTTCCCGCCTATCTTCCTTCGCGTTTAGCGGAGTTCTACGAAAGAGCAGGAAGAGTCTCTACACTTAATCATCAAGAAGGATCTATTACGGTTTTTGCTTCTGTTTCTCCTCCGGGAGGAGATTTTTCCGAACCAGTAACCTCTCATACAAAACGGTTTGTCCGATGTTTTTGGGCACTTGACAAAGCTCTTGCCAATGCCCGCCATTATCCTTCCATTAGTTGGACAGAGAGTTATACTGAATATGTAGAAGATATTAAAGAATGGTTTTCCAAAAATGTAGCAGACCAATGGCTTTCTCTCAGATATGAAATTATGGACCTTCTTCAACGGGAAGAAAAAATTCTTCAGGTAGTGAAATTAGTAGGAGCCGATGTTCTTCCACAAGGACAAAAACTTATCGTTGAAATCTGTTCTCTCTTCAAAAACTCTTTTCTTCAACAGAGCGCGTATGATGAAGTAGATTCCTTCTCTTCTGCAAAAAAACAGTTCCTTATGTTAAAGGCGATCCTAACCCTTTATCACAAAAGCGAAGAACGGCTTCGCGATGGGTTTACTACCGACGACTTAAAGGAACTTCCGGTCTATCAGGAAATGCTCCGAATGAAATATACCTTCTCCGAAGAAGAATTAGACACACTGGATGCGCTGACAGAACGGACAGAAGAATCTCTCAACCAATGGAGTTCGCAATGAGTAGGGAACAACTGCGCGAATATAAAAGCATTGAGGAAGTTACCGGACCGGTTATCTTTCTACAAAACATCCACAATGTAGGATATAACGAACTTGTGGAGGTACAAGGAGCAGATGGAAAAAAACGGGTTGGTGTAACCCTTGAGACCGGCACTGGCTATGCAGTGGTTCAGATTCTTGGCGGAACAACCGGAATCGCATTCACCAATACCCGTATACGTTTCCTTGGAGAACCTCTTACACTAGGGGTTTCCGAAGCAATGCTCGGAAGAGTCTTTAATGGCCTCGGCGAACCCCTTGACGATATGCCAAAACCTCCCGCGGAAGAGGTGGTGGATGTCAATGGTGCCGCAATCAACCCCACCAGCCGTATATACCCAAATAATGTTATTGAAACCGGAATTACCGCGATTGATATGCTTACAACCTTGGTACGGGGACAAAAACTTCCGATTTTTTCTGCAAGCGGCCTTCCCCACGACCTCCTTGCATCACAAATCGCCCGTCAAGCAAGCGTAAAAGGAGAAGAGTTCTGTGTAGTCTTTGCGGCAATGGGCGTAAAATTTGATACCGCACAATTTTTTATCAGAAGTTTTGAAGAATCTGGAGTTCTAGAACGGGTAGCAATCTTTTTAAGTCTCGCTGACAGTCCCTCGGTAGAACGCAACCTTACTCCCAGAACAGCCCTTAGTTGCGCGGAACATCTTGCATTCAAAAAAGGAATGCATGTCCTAGTTATTATGACTGATATGTCAAACTACTGCGAAGCGCTTCGAGAACTTTCCACAGTCCGTGGAGAAATTCCCGCAAGAAAAGGATATCCCGGCTACCTCTACAGCGATCTTGCCAGTCTGTATGAACGGGCGGGAATGATAGAAGATGCAAAAGGATCTATTACACAGATTCCTATTCTTACCATGCCAAGCGACGATATCACCCATCCTATCCCCGACCTTACCGGCTATATCACAGAAGGACAAATCGTGCTTGATCGCGAATTAAATAGCAGAGGAATTTATCCGCCAATCGCGACACTGCCCTCTCTTTCCCGGCTTATGAAAGATAATATCGGGCCCGACCTTACCCGAGAAGACCATCCCGCACTTTCCTCCCAACTCTTCGCATTTTACGCGAAGGTAAAAGATGTTCGGGCACTCGCTTCCATTGTAGGTGAAGAAGAACTCTCAGAACTTGACCACCGTTACCTTACTTTCGGAGAAGAATTTGAACGAAACTTCATTGGTCAATCCTCTGACACCAAAAGAAGCCTTGAAGAAAGTTTGGAACTCGGATGGAAAACGCTCTCTATCCTTCCAAGAGAAGAACTGGTCCGTGTTAAGGAAGAGGTTCTTGATAAATATTATCATACGGAAAATCAACAAGGAAAAGAAAACAAACTATGAAACCATTAGTTGCCGCCACAAAAACAAATCTTCTTAATACCAAAAAAATTCTTTCTCTGACAGAGGAAGGGTATCGTCTTCTTGATGAAAAGAGAAAGATTCTTCTTAGTGAACTTTCCACTGCTATGAAAAATTATTCCGCCTTATCCGCAGAGCTTTCAAAAACTCTTGAAAAAGCATATACTTCAATGGAACAGGCAGTGGTTCGTACAGGCGGCAGACAGGTAGAAGATCTTGCCCGTGCTGTAAAGATCTCCCGAGACGTTCTTCTGGTGGAAAACCGCCTTATGGGCGCCAACATTCCGGTTATTACTATGGAAGATACTGGGGATCCTCCCTTTTTTGGCCCCTTTGGCTCGCCTCTTATTGTGGAAGAAACTATCCGCCATTTTACCGACGCGGTCTCTCTAACAGTACAACTCGCAGAAAAAAAGACCGCCCTTGTTCGGCTCGCGAGAGAAGTTCAAAAAACAATCCGAAAAGTTAACGCCCTTGAAAAAGTTCATATACCCGCCTATCAACAACTTATCAACGCTATTTCTAATCGACTTGACGAAGAATCCCGAGAATCATTTTCAAGCCTTAAAATGATTCGTAACCGGATACGTACATAACAGAGAACGGAGACCATTATGATGAGACCGCGCATTCTCCTTTCAGTACCAGACACTCCGAATTTTCTGATATGCGCCAAATTTGCCATTGTCCTCACCAAACACCTGAATGCCCAATTGACAGCAGTCTATGTGGTTAACCAAAAGGTGGTCCACGACCTCCTTGCGGAAAAAATATTCGTAACCTCCGAGGCAGAGGCGTTTACCGCCTCTTTAGAAGAACAAGGAACGATCTTTCTCGCAAATATCAGCGCCATGGCAGACGAACAGAACATTCCCTTCAAAGGATCTCTTGTAAAGGGAGTCGTCCATCATGAAGTTATTAAAGCCGTAAGAGAAATCAGAGCTGATCTTCTTGTAATGGGAAAATTAAAACGGACCCTTTCTGTAAAAGATATTCTATACGACGAAGGAGAAAGAATCTTTCGCGAGGCGCCGTGCGCGGTGGTTTCTGTAAGAGACGAGGCCGCGGTGGAACGATTATACAACGAGTTGTAAAAAGTTCTTCTTTTATTCAACATACAGAAAACTCTATCCATCATATTATGCTTTTCACTATTATTTTTTCTGTGTTTGCTGTCTCTTTCAACATAGTGAAAAAATTTGACCATCCAAGAGTTTTAAGATATAATCAGATGAATTTATCAAACAACGCATCCCGTCTGGAAAAAAAACACGTATTATTCTAACGGGAAATTTTTTTTGTAGAAACCCTTGACACTCTTCTTAAAGAAGGAGGAAGAATGTGGCATATAGCCGGAATTACCGCATTTGAGTCTATTGCGATATGGGTTGTGGTCTTTATCGCATTTCTCGGACTCGGTTACGCACTTATGTTACGGAGCCAGGTTCTCAGAAATGATAAGGGAAGTGAAAAAATGCAGGAAGTATGGCATGCGATCAAAAATGGCGCCGATGCATATCTAACCCGCCAGTTAAAGACAATTCTTCCTCTTATATTAGTCCTTACGATCGTCCTCTTTCTTTCTGTATATGTGGTCCCCCCGAGTGAAGACGCGCTTATCCGATTCTCGGCCTACTCTTCGGATCAGGTTAGGTTGATTGTAGGAATCGGACGCGCCATCGCCTTTATTATGGGCGCATTTTTCTCTTTAGCAGTTGGACAGTTCGGTATGCGCATGGCAGTAGAAGGAAATGTACGCGTTGCCTCTGCATCAAGACGGAGTTTTTCCGAGGCATTAAAGATTGCCTATCGCACCGGAACCATTACTGGAATGCTTACCGATGGATTGGGACTGTTCGGTGGCACCATTATCTTTATTGTATTTGGTGTTGCCGCTCCTGATGCTCTTCTCGGTTTTGGGTTTGGCGGAACTCTTATCGCGCTCTTTATGCGGGTCGGCGGCGGAATTTATACCAAAGCAGCCGACGTAGGCGCAGACCTTGTAGGAAAGGTAGAAGCAGGTATTCCTGAAGATGACCCCAGAAATGCGGCTGTCATTGCCGACCTTGTAGGCGACAATGTAGGTGATTGCGCTGGAATGGCCGCAGATATCTTTGAATCGTATGAAGTAACCATTGTCTCCGGACTTATCCTTGGTCTTGCGCTTATGCATATTACCGGAGAATTGAAGTGGATTGTCTTCCCCTTGATGGTACGCGGAATCGGTGTCTTCGCTTCTATTATCGGAACATATTTAGTACGGGGAAGAAAAGATGAAAAACGGGGCAATGCAATGAGTGCGATCAACAGAGGATTCTATACCTCAGCAAGTATCTGCATTGTCTCCTTCTTTTTTCTTGCAACCCATTATATGCATGAATTCCGAGCATTCCTTTCTGTCGCCGTAGGTATTGTCCTTGCGATCGTCATTGACGAACTCACCAAATACTTCACTGATACTCGCCATAAACCAGTCAAAGATATTGCCGCCTCTTCGCAAACCGGCTCCGCAACTCTCCTTCTTCGCGGGCTTGCGGAAGGATTTGAAGCATCGGTATGGCAAATTCTTGTTATTGCGGCAACTATTCTTGCCGCGGTTTTTATTTACTGGGGACAGCCTGTCATCTATGTTCTTTACGGTGTCGCTATGACAGGTATCGGTATGCTTACACTTACTGGAAACAATGTCGCCATGGATTCATTTGGTCCTATTTCCGATAATGCCAATGGTATTGGAGAAATGGCTAACCTTGAACCCGACGCACGCCAAATCATGGCAGACCTTGATGCTGTTGGAAATACCACAAAAGCTATCACCAAAGGAGTGGCGATCGGATCTGCGGTTATTGCCGCTGTCTCTCTCTTTGGTTCGTTTCTTACCGATGTAACACAGGTCCAAGCGCAAATGGGTATTCCGGAACATCTTAGAATGTTTTCAACCGGAATCAGAATTGATATGCCCACTGTCTTTGTCGGAATGCTCATCGGAGGAGCTGTACCATGGCTCTTTTCATCGCTTACCATTAATTCCGTTGCGCGCGCGGCAGGCCTTATTGTTGAAGAGGTTCGCAGACAGTTCCGCATTCCCGGACTTATGGAAGGAAAGGTAAAACCCGACTATGAAAACGCAGTTGCTATCTGCACTGTCTCCGCACAAAAAGAACTTATCTCTCTCGCTCTTATAGCGGTTCTTTCTCCGATTATTGTCGGAGTTCTTCTCGGAGTGGAAGCACTGGGTGGATTTCTTGCGGGAACCATTCTCTCAGGACAGCTCCTAGCGGTATTCATGTCCACTGCGGGCGGTGCATGGGATAATGCGAAAAAATCTATTGAGGATGGATTGTTTGGCGGAAAAGGATCCGAAGCTCATAAAGCCGCGGTTGTCGGAGATACGGTAGGAGATCCCTTGAAAGATACTGCCGGTCCCGCGCTTAACCCAATGATCAAGGTTATCAACTTGGTTTCTCTGCTTGCGGCACCGGTTCTTATTCAACATTCCAGTTCCAAAGTAGGAGTTATCCTTACCGGCCTTATCGCAACCATCATTGTGATTGTATCAATTCTATCTTCAAAAAGCGGCGGACTCCGAAAAAAACAGACCGTATAAACTTCATAGTATATAAGAGTATATAGAGTATTTCTATCTTACGCGCATAGGAAAAGGTATGGCAATTGAAGCTCTGGTATTGCTTACTATCGGCATCCCTGTTCTTGGAACATTGCTAATTGCTCCTTTGGCTCGGATTTCTTATAAAGCTCGAAACAGCGTCGCCGCTCTTTTGGCAATCGCTACTGCCATCGTTTCTCTTATGATGATTCCCTTCGGACTCTCAGGAGGAGAAGCGACTCTTCATAAAGATATTGGGTTAGGTCTTGATTTCGTACTCGTGGTAGATGCGTTCTCTATCTTTATGGCGGTTGTCTCATCCTTTCTCGGTGCGCTTATTACCCTCTTTTCCCTTGACTATGTAAAAGAAACCGAACATCAGACCGAATATTATTCTATGGTCCTTCTTTTTATCGGATCCATGATGGGTTTGGTCTTTTCCGTCAACCTTATCTTTCTTTATCTCTTTTGGGAAATTGCGGGTATCTGTTCATGGCGCCTTATTGGATTTTACCGTGTACGAGAATTTGTAACCATCGCGAATAAATCCTTTTTAATCACCTTTGGCGGCGCGGTTCTTATGTTGGTCGGTTTTTTTCAAATCTTTCAGGCAACTGGAACATTTGACCTTACTCTTATGCGCGGATTTGTTATTCCTTCTTCCGCTGTTCTTCTTATCTTAATAGGAATGTTCTCAAAATCCGCCTCACTGCCATTCCATACTTGGCTCCCTGATGCAGGCATTGCGCCCTCCACGGTAACCGCACTTCTTCATGCCGCGGTTCTAGTAAAAATCGGAGTCTATGCCTTTGGAAGAATCTTTGTCTATTCTCTCGGCGTACCTCCTGTTTGGCAAGTGCTTATCCCATGGCTTGCGATTCTTTCCAGCTTAGTGGGAGCCGCTGCCGCGCTTGTGGAATATGATATTAAAAGAATTCTCGCCTACTCTACCATCAGCCAAATTGGCTATATCTTTCTTGGATTTGCGGTACTGGATCCCTCGGGAATATCGGGCGCGACCTTCTATATCCTTACCCATGGTCTTGCAAAAGCAGGCCTTTTTCTCTGCGCTGGTATCATAGAACACTCTGCTCACAAACGCGATATACGGCAACTCGGTGGACTAGGGAAAAAAATGCCCCTTACCTCGGCTGCCTTCCTTGTTTGTGCGCTCTCTGTAATCGGGATTCCTCCTTTTGGAGGATTTTTTGCAAAGTTTCTTGTTATCGCCGGTACTGTAAAAGCAGGATTTACCTCTGCCGCCGCATTCGCGCTCTTTATCGCTATCCTTACTCTCCTCTATCTCTTCCGACTTTTTCATGCGGTATTCCTTGGAGCCGAAAAAGAGCCGGCACCTAAACCAGAAGGCAGTACTCTTATGGTAAGTGTTGTCGTCGTGCTTGCAATTCTTTCTCTTGCTTCGGGAATTTTTGCCTCCTATCCTATGGCTTTGGTAGAAACCGCCACTGTTGAAATGACAAGGTGTCTTCCATGAATAATCCTCTCCTTCTTATGATTATTTTCTTGCCGCTTCTTGGCGCCGCTATTTCTCTTCTACCCGCAGTGCGGAAAGCGCCCATTCGCGCAATCCTTTCTGTAGGAACGACCTTTCTCCACTTTATCCTTTGCATCTCTCTCTTTACAAAAGGATCTGTCTTCTTTTTTGCACCATGGATTTCTCAGGATATCGCCTTTTCTTTTTCCTCTTCGCCCCTCTCTTCCTTTATCCTTGTAACTGCCTCTTTCTTCCTCTTTCTCACCGCGCTCTATGCTGTGAGAAACATGGATTTTCATCCTGCGATAGATCATTTTCTTTCTCTTCTTCTCTTTACTGCTTCTTTGGCAAGCGGCGCGTTTCTTGCCAATAACTTTGTCCTTTTTCTTTTCTTCTGGGAAGCCCTTCTTATTACACTCTACGCAATGATCGCTATCGGCGGCCCCCATGCATGGAGAACAGGATTAAAAGGATTTGTACTCGCCGGAACCGCGGATTTCGCATTAATTCTCGGAATCGCCCTTCTTTGGAAACTTACCGGCACCCTTTCTATGTCTGCGCCCGGACTTGCTATCGCCTCTAAAAGCGCGGCGGCAGCCTTTATTCTTATGGCACTCGGCGCTATGGGAAAAGCCGGCGCCATGCCCTTTCATACATGGATTCCCGATGCGGCAATTGATGCGCCTCTGCCTGTCATGGCGCTTCTTCCCGGCGCCCTTGAAAAACTTCTTGGTATCTATCTCTTTACTAGAATTGTTCTTGACTTCTTTGTACTTATCCCGGGCGGCGGACTCTCTATTACTATGATGACAATCGGTTCGCTGACTATCCTTTTTGCAGTTGCCATGGCACTTATACAGAAAGATTTCAAACGTCTTCTCTCCTACCACGCAGTAAGTCAGGTAGGTTATATGATCCTTGGAATCGGAACCTGTCTTCCTATTGGTATTATTGGCGGCCTTTTCCATATGCTCAACAATGCCCTCTACAAATCCGGACTCTTTTTCTGTGCAGGATCTGTGGAACGAGCAACAGGAACCACTGATATGGAGCTTCTTGGCGGCCTTGGAAAACGTATGCCTCTTACTGCCATAACCTATTTTATTCTCGCTGCCGCCATATCCGGCATCTGGCCTCTTAATGGCTTTGTATCAAAAGAAATGGTTATTGAAGGAGCATTTAAGGAAGGATGGATCTTCTTTGCGTCTGCCGCATGGATCGGCGCTATCTTTACCTTTGTCTCCTTCTTAAAGGCAGGACATGCGATCTTTCTCGGAAAAACCCAGGAAACCACTTCTTCAGCGAATGAAAACGAGTGGAATATCTGGGCACCGCCTGCCATTCTCGCCTTACTTTCAATTCTTTTTGGAATAGGGTTCCGTATTCCTCTTGAACGATTCTTTTATCCTGCTCTCGGGCCGCGCCTTTCCTTATACCACGCCGCAGAAATATCATCGCACGGACTTTCTCTCTTTACTCCCGTTGCTTTGATCTCAATCTGCTGTCTTGTTATCGCCTTTCTGATTCATCTCTATGGATGGAAAAAATCTGGAAAAGTCGCGCATATGTCATCCGACGTTATTCATCGTCTTCCTGTAATCCATACAATCTACAACCTTGCAGAAAACCGTATTTTTGATATCTATGAACAGGGCGTTCGTTTTATTACATGGCTCTCTAATATTCTTCATCAGAACCTTGACCGTCCCGTGGATGCTTTCTACGAAAAAACAATTCCCTCCACAGGAAAACGGATTGTGCAGACACTCCGTACGTTTCATAATGGATTCTACGCCAATTATCTTGCATGGTGTGTGGGAGGATTGATTATTATTATCTTTACATTGATTACAAGGGTAAAATAAGGAGAAAGATATATGTTGCTTTTTGTTGCATTTCCAATGATCTTAGCAGGTCTTATGCCCTTAATCGGGAAGTTTTCAAAACGATCTCTTCCTGATATTCTCTCTGCTATTACCCTTTTTATCCTGATGGTTCTTTCTGGTCTGCTTGCCGCTATAATGAATAAGGGAGTAACCATCCACCAACCCATGGTCATGGGACAGAAACTCTCCATTTCACTGGCATTTGACGGCCTTACCCTCCTTCTTCTCTTTATCATCTATCTTATAGGATTTCTTGTATCTATCTTTTCCATCAATTATATGGAAGAATATGGATCAAAAGGAAACTATTACGGTCTTTTTCTTCTTATGATTGCAAGTATGAGCGGATTAATACTTGCCACCGACCTTTTTACGCTCTATCTATTTCTTGAAGCCGCGGCCATTGCCTCGTACGGACTAGTAGGATTCGGGCTAGGAAGAGAAGAACTTGAAGCCTCCTTTAAGTACCTTATGCTCTCTGCCTTTGCCTCTGCATCTATCCTGTTAGGCATAATTATTGCCTTCGCCTTTACAGGAAGTATTGACTTTCTTGGAGTCGGAAGCGGATTTCTTATGCTTGGCCAGCCTAAAATCGCCCTTATTTGCGCCGCGCTATTCCTTGCGGGATTTGGAATGAAAGCAGCCCTTATTCCTTTCCATGGCTGGGTACCGGATGCCTATACTCCTTCACCAGCAGTTCTTCCCGCGCTTAGTTCAGGGCTTCTTATCAAAACCGCAGGAATCTATGCAATCTGCAGAATCTTCTTCAATATATTCGGTCTCTTCGGTGAACTTCCTTCTCTCTTAATCTGGATCGGAACTATCTCAATCATTGGCGGCGCGCTTCTTGCAATGGGACAGAAAGAAACTCGCCGTATGTTTGCCTACTCCTCTATCAGTCAAGCAGGGTATATTGTACTCGGTATCGGTCTTGGTACTCCTTTAGGAATTATTGGAGGGCTCTTTCATCTCTTTAACCATTCTATCTTTAAGACCCTTCTCTTTCTCAATGCAGGATCATTAGAACGCGCTACTGGAACAAGGACCTTCTCCAATTTAGGAGGACTTGGAACAAAAATGCCAATTACCTCTGCAACCAGTTTAGCGGGCTGTCTTTCTCTTGCAGGTGTTCCGCCTTTCAATGGATTCTGGAGCAAACTTCTTATTGTACTGGCGCTGGTGGAAGTACAACGGTACGGGCTTGCCATCATTGCGATTCTTGTAAGCGTACTTACACTTTGGTACTGTCTTATCTTCCAACGCGGCGCATTTTTTGGAAAATTCAATACTAATTGGAGTCATGTAAAAGAATCACCTTTCTGGATGCGTGCCTCCATGGTATCTCTTGCATTGATATGTCTGCTTTCCGGACTTATCTTCCCTGTCATTATACGCGGCTGGATTGAACCCGCCGCTCGCATTGTTTCTTCAGGAGTGCGATACCTGCTCTATTGCGCGGGTTATTAGGAGAATATGTTTATGGATATCTTTTTTTATCTTGGCTTAACTATCTTCTCAATACTTGCCGTTATTCTGCGCGATTTGCTGAAATCTGCCATATCTCTCGCGGTAGCGAGCATATTTCTTTCTATGATCTTCTTCCGGCTCGGCGCACCTATTGCGGGAGTATTTGAACTCTCTATTGTCGCGGGACTTATTATGGTACTCTTTATCTCTACCATTGTCCTGACTTCCAATGTCTGCGAAGAACCTTCTTCTCAGACTGCAAAAACTATTTTGCCTCTCGTAATGGCTGTCTTCATTGTCATTGACGCCTTTATCGTACGAGCAATCATGGGAAAACTTGTCGCCATCCCCGCTTCAAGAGAAACACTGCCCTTCAATGAGATATTATGGAATATACGGACCTTTGATCTTGTAGGACAGATCGCATTGATTCTTGCCGGAGTTGCCGCAGTGCTTGCATTCTTCCGAACAAGAGGAGCCGATGATGCATAATTTAAGCGCATTCTGGACAATTCAAATGGGAATCACTGCATTCCTCGTATTCCTTGGGCTCTATTGCTTGCTTACAATGCGAAACCTTATCAAACTCCTTATTGGCGTAGAAATTATCTCTAAAGGAATTTCTCTCGCTATTATCGCGACAGGCGCAGAACAACAATCCATAGGTCTCGCGCAATCTCTTATGATCACCTATATTCTTGCCGAAGTAATTGTTGTCGCCACAGCGCTGGCGATTATTATAAATATATTTCGTCATACAAAAACCCTTGATATCGGCGACCTTACCACATTAAAAGGATAAAACAATGAATGTATGGAATATTCTTCTTGCGCCGCCGGCTGCATTTATTATTTTTTTCGCGATCTTCTACTCTATATACCGGATCGCAGGAACCCTTGCTCCGGTCGGAAAAGATAGCGCGGGAAAAACTACATCCTATGCGTGCGGTGAAGATATTCCCGGATTTAAAATGAAGTTCGGCTATAAACAATATTTCTTTATGGCGCTCTTCTTCACCATGATGCATGTTGCCGCACTTGTGGTCGCTACTGTTCCCAAAGGACCCATTACTTATTTTGGGCTTCTCTATCTCGGGATGATTTTTTTCTCGGTCATAGCACTTATTACAAGGAGTTAACTGATGTTGGAACGAGTTGTTCTCTGGGCGCGGACAAAATCTCCATGGGCGCTTCATCTCAATACCGGAGGATGCAATGGATGCGATATTGAAATCCTCGCCGCTTTTATGCCGAGATTTGATGTAGAACGTTTTGGCATCCAGTTAAAAGGCACTCCTCGGCATGCCGACGTCCTTGTCTGTACCGGCCCCGCAACACGCCAATCCAGAGACAGGGCACTGCGTATCTATGAACAAATGCCTGACCCTAAATTTGTCATTGCTGTCGGCGCCTGTGCGATGTCCGGCTGTGTCTACCGCGGTTCCTACAATATTATCGGAGGCATTGATCAGGTAATACCCGTGGATATGTATATACCGGGATGTCCGGCACGGCCCGATGCCATTATTGACGGTGTGGTAAAACTACTAAAAAAACTGGAGAACTCATGAACGCTGAAACTCTCTCTCTCCGTTTACAAGAATCCTTCGGAACTTTGGCGGAAATCACGGTAACAGGACCACGGCGACTTATCTGCAAAATCGCCTCGGACCAGCTAAAATCCGTGGTAACTCGTCTCAGAAAAGAGTTTCACTTTACCCATCTCTCCACTATTTCCGCACTGGATCTTACAGACCGATTTGAGATTCTCTATCATTTTGCAGATTCCGAACTTTGCCTTACAGTACGAACAGAAATTTCTCGGGAAACCCCTGAAATTTCCACTATTACATCAATCATTCCCGGCGCAATCCTCTATGAACGGGAACTTCAGGATCTTTTTGGCATCAAAATAAAAGATATTCCAGATAACCGTCCCCTTCTTCTTCCAGATGACTGGAAAGAAGGGAACTATCCGCTTAGAAAGGATTGGACATTCCAAATGCCGCTTGAAACAATTCCAGGAGACGATCACAGTGAAAAATAAGATCACTATCGGCCCCCAGCATCCCGCACTTAAAGAGCCTATCAGCCTGCGTCTTACCTACGACGGCGATATTATCACCGATGCGGATCTTCGCCTCGGATACACCCACCGCGGTCTTGAAAAACTCGCGGAAGGAAAAAGTTATATCCAAAATCTCTACCTTACAGAGCGTATCTGCGGGATCTGTTCTCATTCGCATACCACCGCCTTTGCATTGGGAGTTGAACAACTTATGGGAATTGAACCTCCCAAACGCGGCACAGCCATTAGAACCATTATCGCGGAACTAGAACGGATCCACAGCCATCTTCTCTGGTTAGGCGTTGCCGCGCATGAAATCGGATTTGACTCCTTTTTTATGTATACATGGAGAGATAGAGAACATGTTCTTGATATTTTAGAATCTATCAGTGGAAACCGAATCCACTATGCAATCAATACATTTGGCGGTGTAAGAAGAGATATAGATCAAGATCAGCGAAGCACAATCCTTGAACAGATTGCCCATCTCCAAAAAAGAACAGAATATTATCTTAACCTTGGAAAAACAGAACCTACCTTGACCGCGCGTCTTGCCGGAGTCGGAAAACTCTCCAAAGAACAGGCAATAGATCTCTGCGCCGTGGGACCTACCACCCGCGCCTCTGGAGTAGCGCAAGATATCAGAAAAGACGATCCTTCCTTAAGTTATCCGGATGTTCCCTTTGAAATAGCCCTCTCAGATACCTGTGATGTCCTTGGAAGGGTAGTGGTACGGATTAAAGAACTTATCTCTTCCTATACAATAATAGAATATCTCCTTAAAAACCTTCCTGATGGAGAGATCCGCGTAAAAGCTCCCAGAAAAGTTCCAGAAGGAGAAGTAATAAGCCGCTATGAAGCGCCAAGGGGAGAAAATATTCACTATATTAAGAGCAATGGAACCGATAAACCAGAACGACTGAAAGTACGGGCGCCCACTCTTGCCAACTATCCGGCAACTGTTGAGATGCTGAAAAATGTATTTATTGCAGATGTTCCCCTTATCTTTGCCGCGATAGATCCCTGTGTTTGCTGTGCAGAACGCGTGATAGAACTGGTAGATTCCCATACAGGAAGACCGGAAATCATCACCATGAGCCAGCTACGCACAGAAGCAAACAACTATTACAGAAAAAAGAATATCAGGAACAAGGAGTATTTATGGCCGTGGTAAAAACTCTACTCTATCTCTTTGTCTATCCTGGGCTTCTTTTTCTTCTTCTCTATTCCACCTTCTGTGAGTGGGTAGACAGAAAACTCTATGCCCGTTTTCAAAATAGAATCGGACCGCAATATACAGGAAAACAGGGAATTCTACAGCCGATTGCAGATTTCATTAAACTTCTTGTCAAGGAAGATATTGTTCCGGAAAAAGCTGATAAAACCATGTTTCACTTTCTCCCTGTCTTTGGTATTACAACAGTTATGACTGCAGGACTCTATCTTCCTTTGTGGAATGTTTCCTCTATTGTTCCCGCCTATAATTCATTCCCTGGAGATATCATCCTTGTTGCCTATCTCCTAAGTCTTCCCACGCTTATCTTCTTCCTTGCAGGATGGCATTCAACCAATGTCTTTGCGGGTATTGGAGGAGTTCGGGTGCTTACAATGCTTTTTGCCTATGAAGTTCCTCTTCTTCTTGCAATCCTCGGACCCGCCCTGTTAGCGGGATCATGGCGGCTTGCGGAGATTGCCCGTTTCTTCCAGCACCATCCTTCACTGCTTATCGTCAATATTATCGGTTTTTTTGTGGGACTAATTACTCTTCAGGCAAAATTAGAACGGGTTCCTTTTGATATACCTCATGCAGAGACAGAACTTGCCGGAGGAACCTTCGCAGAATATACCGGACGAGGTCTTGCCTATTTCCGGCTTCTTACTGATATTCAAATGGTAGTAGGCGCAGGACTTCTCGCCACGGTCTTCATGGGCGGATTTCCGGGCGGCATTCTTTTAGGACTCTTTCACTTCATCTGGAAAACACTTATTATTATCGCGCTTCTTTCACTCATGCGCGCGGGATACGCCCGTCTCAGAATCGATCAGATGGTAGAGTTTTCCTGGCACTGGCTCGCTCCGCTCTCTGTTATCCAACTCGCCATTGTTCTTCTGGTAAAGGGAGCATTATAATGAAAATAAAGGTTGGTAGTTTAATTCCTGAACTTATTCGCCACTTTTTTAAAAGACCTGTTACAATAGACTATCCTTTTGAAAAAATAACCATGGTGAAAGGGTTCCGCGGCACACCTATCCTTTCTCCGGAACGATGTATCGGATGCAGAGCCTGCGAACGGGATTGCCCTGCTTCCGCTATTGAAATTATCCAGATTTCTCCACAGGAAGAGAAAGAAAAGAAATTACAAATGACTATCCATAACGATCGGTGCGTCCATTGCGCGCAATGCGCGGAAAGTTGTCCCACAAAAGCCCTTGCAATGGATTCAGAATATGAACTTGCCGCGGATTCACGGAAAGAATTAAAAGCAGTCTATACATATATACGGGCTTCTCTCTCTAACATCCCCAAAGAACCACCTACTCCTCCACAAACTCCCTAACGTCCCTCTTTCGGTCGTTACGGATAAAAAGTTTTACATTGTAACCACACCTATTGCGTATGAAGGAGAAAAAGAAGACCTTCCCCCTGTTTTCTCGTTCCACCGAGGAAAAAGATTGCAAAAAAGCTTCTTTTCCTTCCGCGTACAACTATGCTTCAACGTCAGAGGTTACTCCCTCTTCTCTACGAGAGTATTTCTCTTCTGCAAAGAAGATTTCTATTCTTGGAATCGGCAATCCCGACAGAGGAGACGATGGTGCGGGAATACTCGCCATCTCCCAGCTTTCTTCTCGGATTATTCATAAGCCATACCATGAAAAGATCCTTCTCATTAAAGGATTTGAAGCCCCTGAAAACTTTACAGGAACAATTAGAACCTTTTCGCCGTCCCATCTTCTTATTATTGATGCCTGCGAAGCAAAAAAAGAGCCCGGCGACTATTTTTTCATTAATCCCGACGCTATCTCTTCCCAGGGATACACTACCCATACTATACCTCTATCGCTCTTACGGGAATATATTGAAACAACCATGGACACTCAAGTACTCTTTATAGGAATAGAGCCTGCCTCAACCGATCTTCACCGCCCTGTTTCAACAATAGTTGCAAAAAAAGTCTCTGAACTTGCCACACTCATAGAGAAGACCATTTTATCTCTTTTTTCTCCGAAATCTTCCTTAGACATTGATAAAAACCTATGAATTCCTTTCTTCCAATCTCTGCCAAAGAAATAGAGTCTCGCGGATGGAAAGAAATAGATATTCTTCTTGTCTCTGGCGATGCCTATATTGACCATCCTTCCTCTGGAACCGCGATTATTGGAAGAATCCTTGAATCTGCCGGATACAAGGTAGCGCTTCTTTGCCAACCAAACTGGAGATCATTAGAAGATTTTCTTCTATTTGGCCGACCGCGGCTATGCGCGGGAATTACCGCTGGCGCTCTTGATTCAATGCTTGCCCATTATACCGCCGCTCTTAAACCACGACGCTCTGATTCTTTTTCTCCGGGCGGTATATCTGGTCTTCGGCCCAACCGAGCGAGCATTGTATATGCAAACAGAGTTCGGGAGGCATTTCCCGGGCTTCCTATTATACTTGGAGGCATTGAGGCATCTATGCGCCGATTATCGCATTATGATTATTGGAGTAATTCTGTACGGCGCTCCATTCTTTTAGATAGCCGCGCAAACTGGATCGCCTATGGCATGGCAGAAAGTGCCATGGTAACCCTCTGTAAACGACTTTCGCAAGGAGAATCTCCGGACAGAATCCATGATGTTCCGGGAACAGTATGGGTAACAGGAAACAAAGATCTGATTCCCAAAGAAACGGTTATCCTTCCCTCTGAAGAAGAGGTTATGGCAGATAAAAAAATCTTTGCAGAATCATTCCGAATCTGGTATATGGAGACCTGCGCGGGAAAAGCACGGCCTATTGCCCAACCCTCAAGCAATCGGTTCGTGGTTCAAATTCCTCCAGAGATTGAAGATAAAGAAACTCTTGATAAAATCTACAACCTTCCATTTACCGGTACATGGCATCCTTCCTACAAAAAAGAGGGAGGAGTTCCCGCACTCAAAACCTTTGAACACTCTATCACAAGCCATCGCGGGTGCGTCGGCGGATGCGCATTTTGTTCTCTCTCCGCCCATCAAGGAAGAGCGATACGAAGCCGATCTAAAGAGTCAATCCTCGCGGAAGTAAAGAAAATCATCGCCTCGCCGAACTTTCGAGGAACTATTACCGATATAGGAGGGCCCACTGCCAATATGTATGGAGTAACCTGTAAAAAAGGGTGGGAAAAATGCTCAAGAACAAGTTGTCTTTCTCCAAAGATATGCGAGAACCTTATTCTTAACGGCAAAGACCATCTTAATCTTTTAGAATCCGCACTTCAACAAGAAAAAGTAAAACATGTCTTTGTCAGTACAGGAATTCGCCACGATATTGTGCTATCAGATCCTTGCAAAGAGTATCTACCCAAACTTTGCAGTCGCCATATCAGCGGCCAGATGAAAATTGCACCAGAACATATTTCTAATAAAGTTCTTTCCTCTATGAGAAAATCTAACCATGCCACATTCATCTCATTTCTTTCTCAATTTGAGCGCGCGAAAAAAGAGGCGCGGAAAGAACTCTATCTTCTTCCCTATTTTATGTCGGGACATCCTGGATGCACTATAGACGATATGCTTACTCTGGCAGAATTCCTTCATAGATGGAATTACTTTCCTGAACAGGTACAGGACTTTATTCCTCTTCCAATGACTCTTTCCAGCGCTATGTACTGGACAGAAATCGATCCACTTACCAAAAGAGCGATCCATATTCCTAAAGAATCGGAAAAACGGATTCAACGGGCACTTTTACAACCCACAGATCCTAAAAACCGAGCCTGCCTACAGCCATTTCTAAAAAAACGTGGAAAAACCTGGTTACTCACCCGAAAAAAAAGTTTTTACCGTAAGGGATGAGCAGAAGAAAACGTACTCTTCTTCTGAGAAGCAAACCCAAACATTTTCACACGAGAATCATCATTCCACAACCGTTCCATTGCAGGACTTACTGGAAGTTTTTTGCGATGAATTGAAGTACGTGCTCCCTGTTCAATTGTTTTAAACTGTCGATGTTTATCAGGGGTTACAAAAGTAATCGCAACACCCGGCTTTCCCATACGTCCCGTACGGCCAATTCTGTGAATATACCTCTCGGTATTTTGAGGAACACTGTGATTCACCACATGCGAAACTCCATCTATATCAAGTCCACGCGCCGCTACATCTGTGGCTACAAGAATAGAGATCTTTCCGTTTCTAAACCGGCGCATCACCGCATCCCGCTTCTGTTGAGTGAAATCACCATGAATCGCTCCCACTTTATGGCCTTCCCGTCGGAGTGCGGCATCTACCATATCCACATCCCTTTTCGTATGGCAAAACAGAAGGGTTCGCGATGGTCTTTCTGTAGCCAGTATATAGGCCAGAGTTTTCATCTTATCTTGATCGCGATATACCTCGTAATAATATTGCTCTGTATTTTTCACTACCCGATGACGCGGAGCCACACTGATATGTTCTGGTTTTCTCATATACCGGGCTGAAAGGCGTAAAATCTGATCAGGCATCGTAGCGGAAAAAAGTACGGTCTGACGTGAAGAAGGAGTGGTGGTAAGAATTCTTTCAATATCATGGATAAATCCCATATCAAGCATTTCATCCGCCTCATCAAGCACTACCATAGAAACTCGTGACAGAAGAAGTGTTTTTCTCTGAATATGATCAAGAATACGGCCGGGTGTTCCCACTACCACGCTCACACCAGCTTTCAATTCGGAAATCTGACGGTTAATTGACTGTCCGCCATACACAGCAAGGCTTTTCACCTTTAATACTGCACCGAGTTTCTTTATTTCACCGGCAACCTGTATTGCTAATTCTCTTGTAGGAACAAGAATAATCGCATACGGTCCCTTTCTCCCCGCGGCACGCAAAGAATCAACCATCGGAATTCCAAACGCCGCGGTCTTGCCTGTTCCGGTCTGCGCCACGCCAATCACATCGCGGCCTTTCAGCAATGGTCCAATAGAAAGGCTTTGAATGGGAGTTGGCTTCACAAACCCCATCCGTGCAATTGTTTGCACCATTTGATTTGACAATCCAAATTCACTAAACATATTACGCATACTTCTATTCTCCTTAAGACTTCTCAACCCAAAGCCCAAACCGTGTCCACGAACTCTTTTATTATGCACAGCAGATTCTATTGAAATATCGCTATGTAAAGAGAGGACCTGCGGCCCGAAAGGAAGGATTATTTTGCAGGATTTATGATATTCATACTTTTATACGATATATACTGCACTTGGTCTCTTCCGCACTATCTTCGTGCTGAAAATCTTCTTACAGGAAAGAATAGCATAACTTACCGCATCTGTCCAGAAATAAAAATACCTCCTATAACAACCTACAGGAAGAAGTCCGCATAAAATCCGGCAGGTTCTGCAAGAAGAAAAAAGTAGAAGTTCACTTTTATAGGAAAGCCTTACCCTTCTCTGTACAGCCACCTCTTTCTGCTCTTTTTCCTCTCTTTCTTAACACTATCTCGCACAATACAGTTATAGCTCTACCCAATTTTTCCGCAAGATCGCGTGTTTTCTGGGTACGCGCACATACTCCGAAAGGTTCTACTGTAAAAGGAAGAGCATAGTAGAAGGGTAACGTGGTATATCTATAGGTATCCATCTTTCCCATAAAGCCCATCCACATTCTTCTCCATAGAAAAAAGTTATCCGTTTTTCATCTTTTGACGATATTCCAATGCTTGCTTTGTATAGAATGAATCTGCAATCTCTACAGAACCGAACGATGAACTTGGCGTCTTGCCTCCATCAGGTCCCTTGGGATCAAGAGACCATGTATCGTTTCTATACTTCTCTCTCTCTTTCTTATTCCGCATATCAGGAACCTCAAAAGGAATATTGCCTCCAAGAATAGAACAATATCCAAGAGTTCCGGGAAGAGTCATATCAAGCGCTTGATATACATCTATCGCATACTTTCCCTCTTCTTTTCCTTTAATGGCAGATAGAAAAAAGTGCATTGTATAAAAATCAGATCCTCCATGTCCGCCCACTAATCGCGAAAGATCGGTTTCAAAGGGAAATTTAGGCACATAACTGGTTTGATAGAGAGAGTCAGGGGCATTCTCAATAAAAACATTAAGACGGTTAAAGGTTTCTCCCCATCTATCTGTTTCCATCATTCCCTTTGAGCCATACACCGCATACCAAACAGAGCCTGGCTTCCGCTTAAACCCTGCACTGGGAAGAACCTTCATCGTGGCGCCATTATCTAACTGACACACAATCACCGATCCATCGCTTCCTCTCTTTCCATACCTCTGGCTATTCACATTCGGAGTTTCATACGCACTTACCCGTATTGGACGAGCACCGGTAATTGTCAGAATCGGTCCTATTGAATGAGAGCAATAAAAGGTGGAATGCACCCAATTCCGCCAGTGATTCCTCTCTCCATAGGTAATAGAGGGCCATATTGATTCACAATCATGCACATATTCTCCCTCTGCATGGAGAAGGGTTCCAATATCTCCCTTACGAAACCTCCTTCGCATTTCCATCGTTCCCCTGAAATAACAGTAATTCTCCGCATAGGAATAGATCTTTCTGCTTCTTTCCACAGCTTCTGCAAGAGAAACCGCCTCTGCAAGGGTCTGACAGGCAAGAACCTCGGAACACACATGCCTTCCAGAATCAAGAATCCGCACTGCAAACGGCACATGCTCTGTCGCATTATTCGCCAAAATAACCGCATCCATATCGTGCGCAAAAAACCTATCAAAACTCTTATAACAGGACAATTTGATTCCATGACTTTTCGCAAGAAGTTCACAGCGCTTCAAATGGGGCTGATATCGATCGCAGACCGCAACCATTTCTGCCTCTGGATGTTGGGAAAGCGTAGAAACCATGGTGGCACCCCGTTTTCCTCCAAAAACACCTACTCTAATCTTTTTCGCGGGCATTGCCTACCTCCCTTTCTTATGGTTCAACATTCAAAAAGTATTATTCTTACAGCATTTTTTTATAACTCTATAAAACTGTGGGCTTCTTTTTCTAAAAAAACATTTCTTCCGCCGAAGATACATTCCTTATGTTCCGATAAAAATCAAAGATTGTTCTAAACCTATCTTTCACAATTACTGGCACATTTTACTTTTCCAGCTGTTTTCGTTGCCTCATTCCACCCTATTCACACAAGAATCGTCTCTACGCCACATTGTCGTAACTTCTCTATCTCATCATTCTGCGCACTGGTATCGGAAATAAGAGAAGTAAGAGTATGAATATCCCCAAATGGCAACAGCGCGCTTTTCCCCACTTTTGTTCCATCTGCAAGCACCACCACCCGAGAACTAATCTGTATAATCGCCTCTTCAAATGCAACACTCTGCGCATCTGTGGTAGTTAACCCGGAAGAAGCGGAAATACCGTCCACTCCGAGAAACGCAATATCCACAGAGAACTTTTTTATTAAATCCAGCATATAGGGAGAAAAAAAATCAGAGTGTTCTCTACGAAAAAACCCACCGATAAGATAAACTCTTACAGAAGAAATAGAAGCAAGTTCCTGTAATACAGGAAGAGAATTGGTAAGAATTGAACATTCTACAGGGTGAGCTTTTAATGCTTTGGCAACTTCAAAGACCGTAGAACCTGAGTCCAAACAGATTACCAATCCTTTCTGAATCTGTTTCACTGCCTCGGCCGCAATTTTTCTCTTCTCTTGAAACTGTTTCCTTACTTTGCTTTTATACTCAAACTCTTTTTCAATCTCTGCCTTTAGCGCACCGCCATAGGTTCGCCTTAAAACTCCGGCATCTTCAAGTTTGGTAAGATCGCGCCGGATAGTCGCCTCGGAAATATGTAATTTCTTAGAGAGAAAAGATACTGAAACCATTCCCTCGGATTCAAAAAGTTTTCGGATATATTTCTGGCGTTTTATTTCTTTAAATCCCATAAATGTATCTTAAGCAATGATTGGTTTTTGTCAAATCTTGTTCATTCTTGTTCGTTTCTTTTCTTCTTTCACTCTAAAGAAAAATAATCTCTCAAGAGCAAGAAGATCCAATGGCTTGACCGTGTTCTGCGAGGAATGATACGATACCGTATGGTGCAAAAAAGAAAAAAAACGCTATCCGACTTCCCTTCTGGCCGTATCTCCGCGCTTCCAAAGAAGCTTCGTTCTCTCTATGGGGACCCTGCGGGTCAATGGTTGTTCTGGTGCAAACGACCGAAAACTCTTGTAGAGAAAGAACGCATTATTATTGAATCTATCCTTACTCAACGCACTAACTGGAAGAATGTGCGGGCAGCAATGGATAACCTGCAGAATGCGAAAATTACCACCCTGACAAACATTCTGCACACTCCGCGAGAAGAATTAGAATCGTATTGCAGACCAAGCGGATTTTTTCGTCAGAAAACTGAACGGCTTCTATCAATTTCTCGTACCCTGATTGAAAGATACGGAAAGATTAAAGCCATAGAAAAAGAAGAAACCTTTGCCCTGCGAAACATCCTCCTTAGCATAAAAGGAGTTGGATTTGAAACAGCGGACGATATCCTTCTCTATGCCTTTGAACGGCCAGTTTTCGTAATTGACGAATATACCCGAAGAACCGCGGAAGATCTTGGAATCAACCGCAATCTTCCCTATGAAACCATGCGGAATATCTTTGAAGAAGCCCTTCCCCGCGATTGGCGGCTCTATCAGGATTTCCATGCCCTTTTAGTCATCCATGGCAAGGAGAAAAAAGGATGATCCGTAGAGGAGTCGCCACCTTCACTTTGGATACTGGCACCTGTCCAAGGTGGCTCTTTGAAAGAATGGTCAGATTGGGCAAAGAAATGATCAGAACCATTATACTGGAATATAGTCCTGAAGAATTGGTGGCGCGTCTCTCTGATCCTGTATGGTTTCAATCTCTCGGCACTGTACTTGCCTTTGACTGGAACGCCTCTGGACTTACCACAATCCTTACTGCCGCCATTAAAGAGGCCATCCGAGGAGAAGAGAAAGATCTTGGATTTTTTGCCTGCGGAGGAAAGGGAAAAACCTCTCTAAAAACTCCATTGGAGATTATTCAATGGAGAGATCGTCTTAGTTTACCTGATTCCACCGCAACATCCCTTGTATATAACTCTAAAATGGCGGCAAAAGTAGACAGTTGCCTTGTCCAAGATAATTATCAAATCTACCACCATGCCTTCTTCTTCACTGCCAATGGCGCATGGACTGTTGTTCAGCAGGGAATGAACAAAACCAATAAAACTGCCAGACGGTATCACTGGTTCTCAGAGAAAATCTCAGATATTGTATGCGAACCTCATACTGCTATTTCAAGCCCCTTAATCGGCGAGTGTCTTGATTTAACCTCGCGTAAAAGCGGATCTACCAGAAACATAAGCGCTGAAATGGTCCAAGGTCCTTATAACTCTCTTATGAAGGATATCTCCATTATTCGGAAATATTCCAGCAACCTCTCAAAAATGATTGCGTTGACCTATCAACAACAGGAACTTGTTTTTGCGAAACTTGCGCCAGTGGAGTTTCATAGACATCCGGTTATGTTTGAGGATTTCTCTAAATCGTCCTACCTTGAAAAAATAATTGCAAAAGTCTGCGATATACAGCCAGAAAGTTATGAGCGCCTTCTTAGCATTGAAGGAGTAGGTCCTAAAACTATACGCGCGCTAAGCTTGGTATCTGAAGTCATTTATGGCGCCACACCATCCTATGAAGATCCTGCCCGTTATTCCTTCGCGCTCGGCGGAAAAGATGCTACCCCTTATCCTGTAGATCGCGCCACTTACGACAAGACCATCCATTTCTTTCAAGAGATTGTTCTAAAAATGAAAGCATCAAACTCAGAAAAAAAAGCAATGATGCAAAAACTTCAATAAAGAAAACCTTCAATTCTCAATCCCATAAGTCTTAAAACAGATTAAAAAATGTTGCTACACTATCTGAAAATACCATAAAAAAAATAAAGGTTCTTCTCTCGGAATAGGTTTCTTCACAGGTTGGATTCCTCTCTGCAAAAATAAGAAACAAGTATTGGATAAGAAAAGTTTTTGTTCCTCCATTTTTTTCTTGACAAGGGGAGAAAGAATGCATACAATGTTTTCGTGAACATGCCTCTAATAATTAAGAGGCAAAGGAGGGGCCATGATAAAAAAGAAAGGTTGCGGCATTTTTTTATGGAGGGGCAAAATGTTTAATGGAAAAGTGATTTCTCGCAAATCACATGGTTTCACCCTTATTGAACTATTGGTTGTTATTGCTATCATTGCTATTCTCGCCGGCATGCTTCTGCCCGCACTCGCAAAGGCAAGAGAACGCGCCCGCGCCGCGGTATGTATGAGTAATCTTAAACAGATTGGCATTGCTCTGATGATGTATACCAACGATTATAACGAATATATGCCCACTGTATTTGGAAGCGCCTATAAAGGGGAATGGGAACAAAACTGGTGGGCATATATAGACCGACAATACTGCGGATACAAGGTATACGACGGAAGTGTAGTCTCTGCCGAAGGCAAGGCAAAGAAGATATTTACCTGTCCCTCGGAACGCCGCGTATATGGCAACTATAATGTTAATTACGCCTATAACCAAAATTGCGGTTCTGGCACAGTTGTTCCGGTCTACTACAAACTTTCTCAGGTTAAAAAACCCGACCAATGTATCTGGGTTTGTGAAGCAAGGGGCTATAACAATAAGAATGATGTTGGCAAAACACCCGGCTCCATCATTTATACTGTCAATTGGTATTTTGGCATTGGAGGAGGAGAAACACAATTTGCCGCAGGCCACAACCTCGGAGGGAACTTCCTCTGGGTAGATGGCCATGTATCATGGCTTCCTTGGCAACAGCAGTATGAACGGCTCGTATGGAAGGCGCATCCTTCCAACCGGTAAAACAGAAAGATTTGTACAGCACTGCAACCATTGTATCTCAGAACCGTAACACGATGCATCACGACTAAACATCTATTCTTGCTTATGCTTCTACAGGAGGGAGCAAAATGAAACAAAAAATCCTCTATTTCTTTTCTCTCGCGACTATTTTCTGCGCGTTCCAGTGTCATGCACAAACCTCTATCCTCTTCAAGGAAGAGTTCTCTACAACCCCGCATCGCGGAGAATTAAAACACATAGAACAAAAAGAAAACGGCCTCTCTCTAAAAATTGGAAACTTTGTCAATAATGCCAGTTTTGAAGAATCTCACAAGGCGCCATTAGGCTTCTTTATATACGATACCACCAAAGGAGCGTTAGATCCCACAGTAGCCCATTCCGGCAAACACTCTGTTCGCCTTGATGGCGATACCTCTATTTATCTTCATCCCAACTACTTTGTGCAAGTAAAGGAAGGAGTTTCGTGGTATGTGGCATCTGTGTGGGTAAAACCACAGTATAATATTGAACATCCAGAAGACAACTCTGTTCAAATGAGAGTCTGGGGAAAAGATAAAGAAAAAAAGAATGTCCTGGTCCACGCCGCCTCTATGGCAGGAACGCATGACTGGGTTCGCCTTGTTCAACCTATTGAAGTTAAAAAAGATGTTCTCTTCATCTCTTCTGATACTATGCTTCGCCAGAAAAATTCCACAGACGGAGAAAAGTCGGCAGTATGGATAGACAGCGTTCAAATTGAAGAAGGAAAACGACCCACGGAATTTACTGAAAAATATTATCGCGAAGGAATCTACACCTCTCCGGAAATATCGGTTTCAAAGGGAGGGATCATTACATGGAAGGCAGAAATGCCCTCAGAAACATCCATAGAAGTACGCTGGAAAAATGGAGCAACCGCAGAAGCGCTGGAAGATAGTAAATGGAGCGCATGGAGTTCTATAAGCCCGATCTCTTTCTCCGCAGAGAAAGGATCACTTCTTCAGATACAAGTACGGCTTCTTTCAAAAGGAAGAGGATTAGAAACACCGATCTTTTCTTCACTTACGGTCGCAGAAAAACAATAATCCGACGACGATGATACTTCGGCCCTTCTTGCCATTATTACAGATAGATTCATACCTGACGCACATTTTTCACTCCAGGAGGTAACATGAAACAGAGAGGTATAGCCCTTCTCTTTATCGCGCTCTTCACATTATGCAACCCCCTGCAATCCGCACCCTTGTTTCTTGTACAGGAAGGAAAATCCACAGCAACCATCATTATTCCAAAGAACCCCTCTCTTACAGAATCATTCGCCGCAGAAGAACTTTCTTCCTATATTCAAAAATCAACAGGCGCCGCCATTGCTATTCTGACAGAGAGCCAACTCTCTTCATACGACCCTTCCAAACCCTATATTCTGGTTGGAGAGACAGAACAAAGCAAATCTCTCGGTATATCCCTTACAGCTATCACAAAAGGCGGATTTCTCGTAAAAAGAATTAACAACTTCCTTATTCTTCGGGGAGAAGATGACCGTATCTCCTATAATCCAGGCGGAACATCCTCTCCCACAGATCCCAAACAACGATCACAAACCCGCCACGGTACCCTCTTTGCCGTCTATGATATTCTCGAAAAAAATCTTGGAATCCGTTGGTACTGGCCAGGACCTCTTGGAGAAATTGTTCCCTCCCATACAACCTTTGCAATAGATGTTTTAGACTATTATGAAAACCCTGCCTTTGAATATAGATCAAGGTACGGCTACTGGCTTGACGATCCGGATTTTGGATATAATGAAAGTATCCTATGGTGGAGAAGAATGCGATGCGGCGGCGCAGGCTACCATCCTGCGACTCATTCATTCGCAAAGTATGTGGAACTATACGGCAAAAGCCATCCTGAATACTTTGCCCTTCAGAAAGATGGCACCCGCCTTACAAACACCAGCCATGGCGGAGGGCATATCTGTTTCTCCAATAAAGAGTTTCAGAAAATTCTCATCGCGGATCTTATTGATACCTTTAAAAAGCGTCCAGACCTCTATACTCTGAATGTTATGCCAGGAGATTCCTTTGAACGATATTGCTGTCAATGCGAAGAGTGTAAGGCACAATATGATGAAAATGCACAGAAACTTCCCCAAAGCCATGCCACCTTTATAAACCCCAATGGGAAACATTCCCGTATCGTATGGAACTATGTCAATGAAGTTGCCCGCGAAGTACGAAAAACACTTCCCGACCGGTATATTGGATGCTGTGCCTATGCCTCGTATTTTCTTCCGCCTGCAAATATAAAGTTTGAACCCAATGTATCTGTAACCATCTGCCGTGGCAATGTTGATCTTTACTTCTGGGACCCAATAGATATTGAACTTTCCCATTCCATCATCCAAAAATGGGGAGCTCTTTCCAACCTTATCTTTACATGGGAGTATCCCTGCGGAGCCCAAGTCTATGGCAATGCGGTCATCTTTCCCCATGGTATCAACGAAGAAGTAAAACGGATGCATACCAGCAACATAAAAGGAAGCATCATTGAATATCCGCCCTGCTACGAACCCTCCAAATATGGAGGAAGTTATACAGGATGGATGCGAGAACTTCCCACCACCTATATTCTATTTAAAAGTTTATGGAATATGGATCTTGACGTAGGAAAAATTATGGACGAGTTCTGCCGCGACCTCTATGGTCCTGCAGAGATTCCAATGAAACAATTCTTCACGCGTATGGAAAAAATATGGAAAGATGGTAATCACGGCACAAAACCTTACTATGCCAACTGGAGCAATATCTGGACATCGCTTTATTCAGAAGAAAATCTTGATATACTATATGGATATCTTAAAAGAGCGGAAAAAATAGCGCCAGAAGGAATCTATAAAAAACGGGTACAGAAAACCATCCAAGGATTTTCTACCTTTGAACAGAATTGATGAACGAGCCATGAAAAAAAATATCACAAAACAGGATGTCGCGCTGTATGCAGGAGTTTCCCATATGACTGTTACCCGCGTACTTCAAAAATCTCCCAATGTTTCTTCCGCGACACGAAAAAAAGTTCTTCACGCCTGTAAAACTCTAGGATACCGTCCCAATATTCTTGCCTCGTCTCTCAGAGAACAACGAAGCAGAACCATTGGCATTATTATTCCCACCTTTGAACATGCCTTCTTCGCGCGATTCCTCCGCCATATTGAAACCGATTGCAGAAACCGCGGATACCATGCTGTTGCTATCCAAGGAAGAAGAGAACCCTCTTCTCCGCCTCCCTCCATAGCATGGGAAGATATTGAATTTCTTCTAATGCGAAGAGTAGATGGAATCATTGTGGCATTTTCTATTCCTGAAAAATTAGAACAAAAACTTTTTCACGAACACCTCCCCACAGTCTTTTTTGATTCTCCACCCCATGATAAAAAGAAGTTTTCTTATGTTGCCCTTAAAGATTACGAAGCAGGATACACCCTTACCTCTTGGCTTCTTTCTCTAGGACACCGCAACATCGCCTTTCTTTCTGGATCTCTTATAAGCCCTGTCAATGAAGGAAGACTGCAAGGATATCGCGCGGCTATAAAAGCCCATGGAATCCCATACAACCCTAATTTAGTGCCGAAAGGAGAATTAAGCCTTGAAGGAGGAAAACAGAATACCGAACTTCTTCTTACAAAAAATGAACCATTCACCGCATTAATCGGCGCAAACGATTATCTTGCCATAGGCGCAATAGCCACGCTTCATGCAAAAGGAATAAAAGTACCGGAAGATATTTCTGTGGCGGGAATCACCGGAGACCCTATCGGCGGATTTGTTGCTCCTCCGCTTACAACCATGGTGCAACCTGTGGAGCCAATGGCGCATGCAGTAACAGAACTTCTCTTTGCGCGGATTCAAAACTCTTCTATACTGCCAGAATCACGCCTCTTTTCCGCCTATCTTCTTCCACGGGAATCTGTTAGACCGATAACGCGTTCGCAAATCCAAACTCTGTCCCGGTAAGAACATCTCGACATACACGCATGACATTTCCACCAATAATCTTACGGATATCATCATCGCTATATCCGCGCTGAACTAATCCTACGGTAAAAAGAGGCCAGTTTGTCCATGCAAGACTTTCTTCCTTCATAGGATCGTTCCATTCTTTATCAAAAAGAGGATCGTTCTTTGGCCAAAACCCGGACCATCGTGATCTTCCCCAGTTATGCGAAGGAACCTTTGCCCATTCTTCGGATGCGCGCGAAGAACCATACCCATGATCTGTTCCAATCGCTACATGATCTACGCCAACAATCTTCACCACATAATCAATATGATCCAGCAATGCCGCAATATCTCCGGTTCTTCCAAGAAACGCAGGTACACAGGTAATTCCTATATATCCGCCAGTATCCGCAATAGCCCGTATCACCTCATCACTCTTTGCGCGGCAATGCTCCCGAAGAGTTCTACAGGTAGAATGGCTTGCCACCATAGGACGAGAAGATGCCTTTGCCGCTTCAAGAGAACTCTTTAATCCAGAATGGGCGACATCCACAATCACTCCGATACGATTCATTTCTTCTATAACCCTTCTTCCAAAATCACTCAAACCCGCATCATCAGGCTCTGCACAACCATCTCCCAGCATATTGCGCCGATTATAGGTTAAATGCATCATACGACATCCTAATTGAAACCACACCCTGATATAGCGCAATTCTTCCTCCACGGTATTCCATTCTTCAAGCATCGGCACTCCATTACCAGTAAAATACAAACAATGTCGTCCCGATGATTTTGCAAGAAGCACATCTTCAGGACAGACAGCCCGAGACACCTTGTTTCGTAAGATATCCGTTGTCCAAGTAAAGCGGGCATGCCGTTTTACCAATCGGTCTATCCTGTTGCCTTCCTGCCCTGTATTCTGAAAAACACAGGTTACTCCCGATACTTCCCATGCCTCAAAATATTCCTTCTGATCCGCAGGATGCTTTACCATTCCGGTCATTCCCATCTCTTCCACCATATCTGACAACTCTACTGGAGACGCTCCAGATTCAATAGCACTCTTAAGAAGAGTGCCGTCTATTGCCGCTGTTGGCGCAAACCCATACGAATCCCACACCACGGAATCTGTATGTAACGCAAAGCCATGCGCAATCTCTTTTTGAGTAGGCTTCAGAATTGAAAGCGCATGATCCCTATACCCTTGCATTCTTGCATTCATAGTACTTCTCCTTTGGAACACTCTACACATTCCATAGTATGAACCCTACCCACTCTTATCTGAAAAAAATCTCATATATTCTTCTATTGTACAGCCTACGAACCGTCAAGACAATCATGTAAAAAGAGAGAGAAAAAAGAGTCTCGGAAAATTAGATATAAAGAAACCTTTAAGAACATCCAAATCAAGAGAAGAATATCTCCCTAATTTTCTATAGGAAATAGAAAAAAAAGAAACTACCGCGTTTAGACCTAGACTCTCAAGTTTTTTTTGAAAGAAAATCCGGATGGATACGGATCCGATGTGCGAGAATTTTTCCAAGGCAGTCTTCTACTGCCCAGTGAGCTGCGAGAAACTCTCCTCCTCCAAGTGGTAACAACGATGGTTGCCCAAATCTAAGCCTCTTTCCCATATCATCAAGATTCCCTATTCTGACCGAGGGTGCTCCGCCCCATATCTTTTCACCTGCGATTGTTTTCCACCCACAATTAGCAGAATCAACAATATGCACATACAGCCCAACCTCGCCTTCCCTATAACAGTGAATAGATAGAAGTAAAGTATCAGCGAGAGAAATCACATTAGAGGCTTGTCCTGGAATTCCTGTGTCAAGTGGTTGCAACCCTGTTCTTCCATTATCTTCAGAGAAAACCACATGGTTATTCAAATTTTTGCCAGACTCTTCGTCAAGCATCCATACTATAGTAACAATACGGCCATCAGGCAGAAGGCATGATCGTGTTTCATAGGGGCTTATCTTACCATCACCTTGGTAGAAAAGCGTTGTATCATCCCAGGTTTTTCCCCTATCTTTGCTCCGTACAACTACACCAATCCTTCCTGAAGGTCTCGTCCCGTCCCACATAGGAAATGTCGCACCAGTGGCGAGAAGATCACCATTACGCAACTGGATACAGGGCCCAGATACTTCAAGTATCTCCGGTCTATTCAGGGGAATTATTTGCGTTAACGACCATGTCTTGCCACCATCATACGAAAAACTAATCATATTTTCACCATCAGGAAGTCCGCCGGTCAAAGAATTTTCAAAATATTCAAGGGACGTTCTGTAAAATCCGTATCCCATCGCAACAAGGGTTTCGTCATCAAGAACTGTGGGCTTCAAACCACCTATTTTCAGATCCCCGAAAGAAGGATTTTTTCCTGTACCTCCTTCAAAGATCCATCTTCTGCCATTATCCGTTGAACGAGAAATAAACATTTCATCGCCAGTTGCTGAAAAAGCTTCTTGTATAGGAAACATTGCGAGGATATCCCCAGATGACAATTTTGTAAGACCGGGAAAATAGGCATGTCTGCTTACAAGGTGAGGAATGGGATTTTCATAAATGACACTGTGTTCAATAACTTCTATCATTTTCTCCATACCATACCTCCGAAGATCCTTTATACAAGAAGAATTTCAGATACAATAATTTCGTTTTGATCGTTGCACAGCCAGAAATAAAAAAGAGAAAGAAAATTCCTGTTATCCATTTTGTTGTGAACCCTGTAAAATTAGTAACCTTTTTTATCACCTTTACAGTATTTTCAATGAGTTTTTTGTGGTTACAGTTTGTTTAGTATCACTAATAGTTGTCATTAAAACATAATCGCCCTGAGTCAAATCCGCTGGTATTGTGAACCTCATTGTTGAAAGGTGTGTTCCTTGTGCTCTAACTATCTCTCTTTTTGTAAGTTCCAGACTTTCTTCCCCACTAACGAGAGTTCTAATTTCTGTAATCTTTGCTGTCGCTTTTTCATCAGGTAGCAATATCGTATAAAGAACTATTGCTTCTGTTTTTGATCCAGTTGCTACTTCGTTCGGTCGAATAATAGAATCTTCTATTTCAATCTTTTCTTCTTTTCCTTCGTAAGCATGTTTTTCCACAGCTTCTTCCCTTACCTTTATCTGCTTGTCATAATGATTTCCAAGGACTCCACCAAGTATTGCTCCGGCAAAAGTTCCTATCAAAGCTCCTCTTCCATCTTTAAGTATTCCTCCAATTATAGCCCCACTAGCTGCGCCTATCACTGCTCCTTTCTCTCGCCATCCTATTTTTTCCATGGTTGCACAGCCTGTAAGTTGAAGCACTAAAACAGAACAGGTTATGAGAACAATTACCTTCGTTTTCATATTCATAATACCTCCACGTGTTTTGTAAATTCTTTTTTAATGTTCCACTATAAAGATTAAATCTCTTACTCTATTCACTTCTTTAAAATTCTTTGCAATTTCAATCGCTCTGCTTTTTTCTACGCTATTGCCAACCGAGCCTTTTAATGTAACCTGTAAATCATCGGTTACCTCTACAGTAATACCACGCAACCCTGCATTCCTTAATGTTCTGCTAATATCATTCCTAAGTTTAGAAGGGGCTATTGTAACTGTAGGTGTTGTTGTTTTAGGAAGTGTTTCCTCCAGTTTTGGTGGTATCTCTGCAGGTGTAGGAGAAGATGGTTTTGCTGGTGTTGAAGGCGCTTTTGCAGGAACAGACAAAGAAGGTTTTTCCGGTGTTGAAGGCGCTTTTGCAGGAGCAGACAAAGAAGGTTTTTCCGGTGTTGAAGGCGCTTTTGCAGGAGCAGACAAAGAAGGTTTTTCCGGTGTTGAAGGCGCCTTTGCAGGTGTAGGAGAAGATGGTTTTACCTGTTTTGACGACATAGCAGGTTTCTTCTTCGGGCTGGTCTCTGTAACCCAGCCGATTATTCTCCCTATATCACCTTTATGGATTATTTTATGATCTGTACCGTCAGCATTTACCACATTAAGTGTTTTTCCATCACTGATAACAATTTTTTCACTGTCAGGATGCCACTGAAAAGACCAATCACAAAGTTCACCATTCATCCACAAATGGAGACAGTCAATAACAGGTTTGGAATAACCGAAATCAATTTTATTTCCTTCTAATTTTTCTACAAACAGAGCCGATCCTACCAATCCTTCTTCGGAGTATTGTTCATTGAAAATGATTTTTGTACTATCAGGTGAAACTTTAAATGACCCAATCAAAGCGCCATGCAGTTCCCAGTAAAGTTCTTCTTTACCATTCTGGTTAATTAAGGAAAATTTACTTATCATCTTATAGTCCCAAGTTTGTAAAACCAATAATCTTTTACTATCAGGCCACCATTCTACATCGTTCCAGTATGGCTCAGCGGAAAAAATCTCATTCTTCACAAGTGTATGTTTACCAGTTTTTACATCTAGCACATACCAATAGATTTGAGAACTTTTTGTTTTGGTGTCAAATTTTTTGCCAATAAATAAAATACTGTTTGCATCTGGAGATAACCTTAACTTTTCTAACTCCATACTCATTGGTAAAGATATTCTGTTCTCTTCTACTCCTTCTACATTTATGAAAGATATCCACCTGTATTCACAAGCAAAAGGACTGATATGTCCTTCTGGTTTTATTTCCCCTCCTGCAACCACTATACTTTTTCCATCGGGGGAAATGTCTAGTATAAAGCCATCCGACAATTTATCCAGAATTGTTGTTTTCTGGGTACCATCAGGAAGAATTGACCATAATGAAGGGCTTTGTGTACCTTCTAACGAAGAAATACAAAAAATTTTTTCTACACCGGGCACTGCAAATTTTAATGAAATATTTTTATGAATTTTACCTATGAATCCTGAAAAATATAGATAAACTCCCACACAAGCAATAATAACAGGAATTCCTATCCAAAGAATTTTTTTTCGTGATTTAACAGGAACCCTCTTTTTCAGAGTTGGAAGAACTTCTTCAAGGGTGGGTTCTTCTTTTAAAGGTGTGCCATCTTTTTTGCAGAATTTTGCAGAAGCAGGGTATTCAGTCCCACAAGAAGGACATTTTTTTATCAAAGTATTCTCTTTTACTACCTCAACTTTTGCTCCACACTTTGAACAGAATTTTACATCATCAGGTATTTTGGTTTTGCAGTTTTTGCAAATCATGGCCACCCCCAAAAGTAAATTTCTCTGCATCTGTCTTGTTATTTAAGCGAACGACCGCCTTTACCGCAAAATGCAGAGTCTGTTGAGATTTCTGCGCCGAATTAACTGCAATACGATACTTTGCTTTCTTTTGGTGCAGATTCACCTGTTTTCGCTCCAGATAGTATGGGTTTCTAACCTATAAAGATCTTGTATCCCACAACAACTGCTACGATAACAGTAATCCACAATAGGAATTTAGAGAAAAATACTTTTGGCATAATAGCGCTGGATATAATTACTCCTCCAAAAAGGTGAAGGTTCAAAGCGATCATTTTTCATTGTATGCCTTCCATATATTATGTTTTTTCTATAATGTGATTTCTTCATTAGTAAGGTCGTAGAATTTGTAGTCCAGTTGGTCGATTTGGTTCTCGTATGCTTTGACTTGTGCCTACTTGTCAGAGTTTTGTAAATAGTTATCGTCTTTGGTAATGACAAGGATTTTATCTACAACAACAATCAATTTTTGTTCTTCCTTAGGAGAAATAATTTCTATGGGCAATTCTCCAATAGTTTCATGTTTGAGAGTAAATGCACCGCCGGTAGTCATATTGTCAATGAATGAAAAATAAAACTCCATCCGATGGTATACGTTTCAAGCAGGTTCTTCATAATGGCGTTCTATTGGTAATAAAAGTGTTCATGTTGATTAGAAGTGTTTAATTTTATATCCTGGCTTAGAGTAATCTCTGATGTTTGTTCCGGGATATGTGGGATAGATGATTATTTTTCTGCATAGAGCGCGCTGATTCCCGTGATTATGCTTACTAAGGCAAGAAGAAGCCAGATTCTCGTTGTTCTCTTGATCATCATGGGTATCTCCTTGGTTCTCTTTTTTGTTTCAACAAAGGTAGATACTTCAATATAGCATTTTCATTGTTTTGGTCAACAAAAAAAGGATTATACTTATTTTTTTGAAAAATCTTTACAGAACCCACAATTTTTCATTGAAGCTCGCTACATACTAATTCCTAACCAAATTTCATGGCCACTATGAAATTGACAAAAATGTATCGTACTAATATTATTTGACAAGAACATGCGGTAAAAATATAATCCAAGAAGGAGGTGTAAAATGCGAAAACACCCTCAAACAAAATCTTGGTTCACAATTACTAACCCCACACGCGATTTTGATTTAGCGGCACAATATAGGAGCAGAAATACTTTCGCATACAATTTATACGGTCAGGGTCTGATAATCCCCAATGCAGATTAAAAATACTTGTCCTATATTTTTATACCTACTCATTATCTTCAAACTTCCTGAAAATCTTAATAATAAATATCCAAAATCCTGTTCTGAAAATCTCTACTTCAAGAATATACCCACGATAAACAATCAATCTATTTAAAATATGTAACGTGAGGTTTTATGTTCATTACAAAAAATCATAACAGGGTGGGAAAATGCAAAAAAGGGAAATAAAAAAACGAATATTGATGACTTTTCTTCTTCTGTCTTTATTCGTTCTTTCAGGATGCAAAACAGAACTATGGATTAACAAAGACGGTTCAGGGAAGGGTACACTATCTGGGGTTCCCACAGACCTTTACACCAAGTCCTCTATAAAAGACGAGCTAAAATCTCAGGGTTTCCGCCCTACATCCGTTACGGAAAAAAAGGGAAAATTATACGCAAAATTCACATGGAAAGATTTTAAAGTATTGGGTGAGGAGATTATAAAAGAGAAGGACGGATCTATCTATCTTGACTTTGGAGACACATGCGATATTACAACTATTGTCCATGTTCCTGGAAAAATACTTCAAACAACAGGAAGGCAAATCAGGAACAATACGGTAGAATTTCAACCCTCTATCTATTATAGGGGAGCAACTATAACTTACAAACCATATTTAGGATTCCCTAAGTTTATATTAGGGGTTGCTATCATCGTAGCAATTATAGCCATAGGATATAGGTTTCTTATAGCCAAGAAACCTGCACTGGCCAGTGCAACAATTGGTAAATATGTACCAAAAGAAAGCAAAACATCTTATTGTAGCCAGTGCGGCGCAGAAATCTCAACTGACTCTGCATTTTGCGGTAAATGCGGACATTCGCTTAAATAACGGAGGTCCATTATGGCAGATTTTCCTGATAAAGTATTTAAGAGTGTTGATAAGGGTTTTAAGAACATTACTTCAAAAGGCAAAGAACTTTTGTCAACCACAAGAATTAGGAGTGAGATCAAAAATATTCAAGCATCAATCCAGAAAAACCTTGAAGTTTTAGGTAAGAAAGTTTACGGCATGGTCTGTAGCGCAGAGTTGAAAGAAGAGGAGATAAAAAAGAACTGTGATGAGATTGCTTTGCTATATAAAAAAATCACCGAACTTGAAACTGAATTGGAAAAGATAGAAGAAGATTCTTTAAAACGGCAATATGGAGAAGATATAGTTTTATGTTTCAAGTGTAAAGGAGTAAACAGAGCCGATGATAAGTTCTGCAAAAATTGCGGTACAAATATCCAAGAAATACCTACGTCAGAGGGACCAAAATGTTCCGGATGTAGTGCTATATTGAAGGAAGGAGAACTTTTTTGTACAAATTGCGGAAAAAAACAGAGTGATTAACAAACCAGGGAGGATCTTATGTTCTGTACAAAATGCGGCACGAATGTAAAGGAAGATGTTAAAGTTTGTCCGGAATGCGGAGCAATAATTACTCCATCACTACAGGCAGTGGAACAAGATAGAACAGGTTTGCTTCAAATCTTGTTTGACTCTTCGTTTAACAATCTTCTTACCCTAAGGATTATAAGGTTTCTTTACAAAATAGCGATATTTATTTCTATTCTTGCAGGCATAGTTGTACTAATCGGAAGTTTCTTCGCTGTCGGACTATGGGGCATTATTGTAGGACCTATATTAGGGTTTCTAACTTTTGTAATTCTTTTGATAATAGTACGTACCTACTTTGAACTCGTAACGATCTTATTTAAGATAGCAGAAAATACATCTATTATCGCAAAAAATACAAAATAATTTTATGTGGTAATTTTACGAGCAAACAATATTCTGGGTTATCTTTTTGTAACTTTAGATATATAAAAAATTAAAATGAAAAAAACACGGATAAAATGTGCAGGCATCATGCAAAAGACAGGCATATTACTCCTCTTTTTCTTGTTGACTACATCAATGGCTTTATCTGACCACCTGGATAACTGGACTGTAAGGCCTTCAGGAGTTAGCCAAAGGCTCCACGGCGTAGCTTATGGGAACAACACTTTTGTTGCAGTTGGAGAAAAGGGACTAATCTTGCAGTCAGATTCTTTTTCTGATGTAAAAGTTGAAAAAAAAGATTTGTTTTTTAACAAAATCTCCAACTTTTCAGGGAAAACTCTATCTGATTTTTTACACGATTTTGATCCTGCTATTTTGCAAGCAGAGATAGGGAAAGACAACCCTTTTGGATGTGAGCTATATGAAGGAGTCTCAGCTGAACATCAATGTAAAGCCCTTGTTAGATACTATTCCGAATATGTTTTAGAGCCTCAGAAAGAGTCTGACTCTTACAGGATACCTACAGATCCAAATGTGATCAATCATCTATCAAATGAGCAAGATTTACCATCTGCCAATCTTATTGCGTTGGGAAAAGGCGCAAATACCACACTATTAAACCAAAATCCCGAGCATGGTGATATTATATTTATTTACATGTTACCTGAAATAAGAGTGGGACATTACGCAATTATTTTAGACTGGCGTGATGAAAAACGAGAAATATTAGATGCTAATTGGGATAAAAAAGGATCCTTAGCCATACATGATATAAAGTCAAAAATACCGGAAAAAGAATGGGCTATCTGGAGATTTAACATTCCATCTGCTCAATCCAGTGAATTAAAAGCTCAACCGATAGCCAAAGACGTAATTCAACCGCAGGAGAAGGCTTCTGAAACCACCAAACTCACTATCAACGATGAAGACGATTCCTGGCTCACAGTGCCACAGGGTCAATTTACGTTTGACCTTGAAGGAGCAGGTGATGAAACTTTAACAATTCATCCGCCTGGAGGCGATTCAGGGGTAACCATAGGCAGAGGGTATGACATCGGCAAACACAGCTGGGAAGAAGTAATAAAGGACCTAACCCGTGTAGGGATACCAGAAAAAAATGCTAAGAAGTTAGCCGAAGCCATCCCAATAAAAGAGAAAGAGGAGGTAAAAAAATTCTGTAAAGAGAACGAAAATGAGGAGTGGGCGAAAATCACCAAAAAACAGCAATACCACCTTTTTAACAATACATATCGCAAGTACGTAGAGTACGCCCGAAAGGCAATGAAGTCAGGAACTAAGACGTGGAGTATTGAAAGGAAAAATGAGGAAACAACTACTTACAAATACGGAATACAATTTGACGACCTTGCTGATGACATCCAAGACATAGTGGTATCAATAATCTACAATATTGGAGAAGGTAAGTTTGTCAATCAAAATTGGGGTGGAATATTTCTAATGGATTCGCCCGAGGAAATGGCGGACTATATAGAGGGGAAAATTGAAGGATACATTCTCGACGAAAACGGTAAAAGGGAGAAGAACAAAGAAGGAGAATTTGAGCTCGCTGAAAATCAGTTAAACAAATGGCGACAACAAGTACCTGCAAGGGTTAAAGCCATCTTGGCTTTACTCCGTAGTCCACAACCGCTTTCCCCTGGCGCTAAAAGCCATCCTGGTCCCGAGATAGAAATCTCCGACTCAGAGGATATAAAGCTACTATGGAAAGGCGTAGACAGTGCCACAGAATACGAAATATGGGTTAGCAAAGAACCGTACGGAGCAGAAAATATTGTCTGGAGTGGCTCCGTCTCTGCCTCTGATAGAGATTCTTCGTGCTTTATCCCGAAGGAAAAATTCTTGCCCGGCAATAGTTATCGTTGGCATATAAGAGCGAAAAAAGAAGGCGAATGGGGACCCTTGTCCGGACATCTTTATTTTAAAATTCCAGAAAGAGGTAATGCCATCGTAATCGTAATGGATTGCTCTGGGAGTATGAGCGGAGACCGGCTTACCAAGGCAAAAGAAGCTGCTGTAGGTTTTTTTGCTTGCCTTCAACCACAAGACTATTCAGGGCTAATAACCTTTCACAGTAAAGCCACGTTGGAAGTTCCCCTTGTTTTGATAGACGATAAGAATAAGCAAAAACTCCAGGAAAAAGTAAGCAAGGTTATAGCAAGCGGAAGCACCAATATTACTGCCGGACTTGAAGCGGCTTTCCACCAGCTGGATTCCGCAGATGCCACCATTAACAAAGCAGTCCTTCTTATGTCCGACGGAGAGCATAATGTCGGTATCAACCCTCTAAAGGGTAACCCGTCTATTGCTCAAAGATTTGCGGAGGCAGGGTGGCCAATCTATACACTTGCCTATACCAGAGGATCCCACCAAACAACCCTTGCAAAAATTTCCGAGAAGACGAATGGAATGTATCTGTCAGCGGAAGATTCTAATATTACTCAGGCTTACCAAAAAATATTGGCTTATGCTCACAACCAATCTGTGCTCACATCTTATAATGATATCATTTCCCAAGATGGCCTACTTGAATATGAAATCCCTGTAGGTCCTAATATACTGGCAACAACGTTTTTTACTGATTGGCAAGGAAGCACGGTTGAGCTTTCCCTGAAAACACCTACGGGGGCAGATATAAATCAAAAAAATTTTGGTTCTTTTCCCGGGATAAGCTACCAGTCAGGTGCCACGTTTGCATCCTTCCATATTAAAAACCCTCAGCAAGGGATATGGAAAGCTACCCTGTACGGCAAAGATATACCCAAAGAAAAAGAGCAGGTCAACTTTACTGTTTCTGGCAAATCTCCGTTTATGACCAATATATTCGGACTGCAACCATATTATAGACCCAAAGAAGAAATAGCGATAAAAGTAAAAATCGCAGAGTTTTTCCTTGAGAAAGATAGAGAAGATAAATTGCGAAACATAAAAGTTACTGCCGAGATAAAAAAACCTGCCCCAAACCTTAAAACAATGCTCAGGAAGAGGGTAATAGAGCTCGGTAGATTTGTTAAACACGCGTTTGCCCATACAAAAAACATTGTCCTTCTTAATAAAGGAAATGGTATTTTTTCTGCCACTTTCAAAGATACCGATGAAAACGGCGCCTATCTTATAACTATAAGGTGCGAAGCTCAGAAAAGCGACGGCACTGAAGTAGTCAGGATATTGAAAGAGTCGGTACAGGTAGGACCGATTGAAGATAATAAAGTTACTTTAGCCGATTTTCTCGGGATTAAAAAATAAAATAGCCTGATTCATACGAAAGCAAGCAACCTTTCATAAAATAAAAAAACACCTTTTCATAAGACTCTCAAAAAATCTGATATATCTGCTTCTCATCTTCATAACCTGCACCATACTGTGCCAACCATATAACTGTAACAATGGAAAAAAATCTCATATATTTTTCTATTGTACCGCCTACGAACCGTCAAGACAATCATGTAAAAAGAGAGAGAAAAAAGAGTCTCGGAAAATTAGATATAAAGAAACCTTTAAGAACATCCAAATCAGGAGAAGAATATCTCCCTAATTTTCTATAGGAAATAGAAAAAAAAGGAACTACCGCGTTTAGACCTAAACTCTCAGGTTTTTTTTGAAAGAAAATCCGGGTGGATACGGATCCGATGTGCGAGAATTTTTCCAAGGCAGTCTTCTACTGCCCAGTGAGCTGCGAGAAACTCTCCTTCTCCAAGTGGTAACAACGATGGTTGCCCAAATCTAAGCCTCTTTCCCATATCATCAAGATTCCCTATTCTAACCGAGGGTGCTCCGCCCCATATCTTTTCACCTGCGATTGTTTTCCACCCACAATTAGCAGAATCAACAATATGCACATACAGCCCAACCTCGCCTTCCCTATAACAGTGAATAGATAGAAGTAAAGTATCAGCGAGAGAAATCACATTAGAGGCTTGTCCTGGAATTCCTGTGTCAAGTGGTTGCAACCCTGTTCTTCCATTATCTTCAGAGAAAACCACATGGTTATTCAAATTTTTGCCAGACTCTTCGTCAAGCATCCATACTATAGTAACAATACGGCCATCAGGCAGAAGGCATGATCGTGTTTCATAGGGGCTTATCTTACCATCACCTTGGTAGAAAAGCGTTGTATCATCCCAGGTTTTTCCCCTATCTTTGCTCCGTACAACTACACCAATCCTTCCTGAAGGTCTCGTCCCGTCCCACATAGGAAATGTCGCACCAGTGGCGAGAAGATCACCATTACGCAACTGGATACAGGGCCCAGATACTTCAAGTATCTCCGGTCTATTCAGGGGAATTATTTGCGTTAACGACCATGTCTTGCCACCATCATACGAAAAACTAATCATATTTTCACCATCAGGAAGTCCGCCGGTCAAAGAATTTTCAAAATATTCAAGGGACGTTCTGTAAAATCCGTATCCCATCGCAACAAGGGTTTCGTCATCAAGAACTGTGGGCTTCAAACCACCTATTTTCAGATCCCCGAAAGAAGGATTTTTTCCTGTACCTCCTTCAAAGATCCATCTTCTGCCATTATCCGTTGAACGAGAAATAAACATTTCATCGCCAGTTGCTGAAAAAGCTTCTTGTATAGGAAACATTGCGAGGATATCCCCAGATGACAATTTTGTAAGACCGGGAAAATAGGCATGTCTGCTTACAAGGTGAGGAATGGGATTTTCATAAATGACACTGTGTTCAATAACTTCTATCATTTTCTCCATACCATACCTCCGAAGATCCTTTATACAAGAAGAATTTCAGATACAATAATTTCGTTTTGATCGTTGCACGCAATCTTCTTATTGAACCATAGTTGACTCGTTTGCTCATTTTATAGTCAAACCAATACTGTAACACTAAAATGACTATCTGCAATTACCTCCGAAATTATAGACACCTGTAGTACAGTAAATCCAATACGTTTATGGCGGGCTTCGAACTCTTCCGGAGAACGATATCCCAACCTACTGTGTAACCGTTTTCTATTATAAAACACCTCGATGTAGTAAAATAATGCAAGTCGTGCCTCTCTATGACTTTTTAATCTCTTACGATATACCATCTCTGTTTTTAGCGTGCTCCAAAACGATTCCATAGCAACGTTATCGTAGCAATTACCGCCTTCAGTCATACTGCTGGCGATGCCTGCCGATTTCAACATATTCCGACATACCTGGCTTGCATACTGTACGCCTCTGTCCGAATGATACATCAGACCCTTATTCGGATTTTGCATATCAGTTGCTTTTTGTAATGCTCCCGTTACCAACTCGGACCTCAGAATATCAGATGCTTGCCACCAAACAATCTTGCGAGACCACAGATCCATTATCGCGGACAGGTATAGCCATCCCTCTTCTGTCTTGATGTAGGTAATGTCTGATGCCCATACCTGATCTCGCCTTGTTATTGCCGGAATTCCCTTGGGAAGATTTCGACTTACCGGTAAAGCATGGCGGCTGTCGGTAGTTCTAGGCCTGAATTTACTCTTTAACGCTCCTTTTAATCATCATCTCTACCGCATCTTTCTGAAACTCTTCATCGTATCTCTTCACGAAGGGCTCCTTCCTCTTGTATTTTACTATGCCCCCTCGTGTCGATAAAAATAGGGAAAGCTCAATATTTGACAAAAATATATGAAAAATATAATTTAAAAAAGAGATTGGAATAAAACACACTCAAACAAAATCTTGCTTCACAGTTAACAGAACCAAGAATTTTGATATAGAGGAAAGGATAGCTTGATAAGAAGAAAATATCTGACAATTATTTATAAAATGTTACACTATAATTTGATGCTTGAAAATTATAATCTGTTTCAGTTAACAAAAACCTACTTGCAAAAAATTTCTTTTAGAGAAACTTTTTACCTTTTATCATAGGAGGCAGGCTATGAAAAAGTTTTTAAAAGGTCTTCTTTTTGCTGTTGCGTTCTTATCCTTAACAGGATTCGGAGTATCAGCGGCAACATTAAATGTTGGTATGGACAATGGTGCTATTAATAACTATGCGACAATTCAAGAAGCTATAGATGCCGCAGAAGTCGGTGACACAATTTTAGTTTATCCCGGAACATATAACGAAAAATTGAATATCACCACAAATGAACTGATTATTCAATCTACCGCTGGAGCTGCCACTACGATAATAAACCTCCCTGATTCGTTTGCTCCCGGAGGAGTTACTCTTAACTGTAACAATGTTACTTTCGATGGGTTTACTGTAAGAGATTTTTCTGACAATACCTCTGAGGACAAGATTATACGGATCGGTATTGCTCCAAATGTCGCGGAAGGAAATATAGTAAAAAACTGTATTATTCAAGGAAATCTTCGACAGCCTTCTATTACGCAACAGACCGATTATGGATTTCTTGTGTATGGAACAAATTGCCAAATCATTGATAATGAAATCTTTGATATCGGTTACATAGGTATAAATGTTGTGGGCGTTCCTCACTCAGATGCGCAAGGAAATATTATAAGCAGGAATAATCTTCACCATATGATGCGCGCGATTACTCTTGATAGAAGTCCTGGAAACAGTATCTTACATGATAACCAAATATCAGACCTCGTAGCTGGAACTTTATGGGGAAGCTATTATGATCCTGACAGCTACTGTTCTGCGATTATTCTGTGGGGCAGCCCCTTGGCAGGAACCATTATAGAAAACCAAACTATTATCGGAGTTCCAAACGGAATCGCTCTCTCTTCTGCCTGCGGAGTGAAAATAATAAATAATCTGATTGAGGTAACAAATACGGGAATTTCAATTAGTTATGCGGGTTGGGGAGATAATCCTCCTGGAACAATGCCTGCGCCTGACAATAATATAATAGCAGGTAATACAATTACTGGTTGCAATATAGCTTTAAAAATTGGCGACAACAATATAGGAACCAATAACTTCTTCGGCTTTAACAATATTACCGGCAATGTGATGGGAGCGAAAAATTTGCGGGCAATGATAGAACCAAAGAGCCTTGTTGAAATTAAAGCATTTGTTGCGAAAAAGAATTGGTGGGGAGATGCAAGCGGTCCGTTTCATCCAGAGACAAATCCAGCAGGATTAGGAGATGAAGTAAGCGATTATATCGACTATGACCCTTGGTTTAAAGCTGATATAGAGGCCTTAAATCTTGCAGATGCACAAAATGCCTCTATTGTAGATAAAGAAGGAATATCGCTTGATGCAACTTTTGGCGGAAATGAGGGCATGGCTTTGGTAGCAATCTTTGGAGAAGAAAATCCTACGAAAGATAGCAATTTCAATGGAAATTTCTTTGATGTCTCTATCTTACAACTCGGAGATATAGAAGAGCTTATTGTAAAACTATTTTACAATGAAATCTCTGCAAAGGTTGCCTATTGGTACGATGAAAACAGCTGGATTACCTGTTCTAACCAGAAGATTGTCGCTGAATCCACAATCATTGAGGGAACGCTATATGACGGATATGTTGAAGTAACTATCAATAACGAAACAACACCCTCATTAGCTGATTTAACAGGAACAGTATTTGCATTAAGAAACACGCCGCTTTATGATTCAGTATCAGGACAAAGCAACTGTTTTATAGCAACAGCGGCTTTTGGATCTCCATTTGAACATCACGTACAAATTCTCAGAAACTTCAGAGACAAATATCTGCTGACAAATAAATATGGATCTGCTTTTGTAAAATGGTATTACAAACACAGTCCGCACTATGCCACAATCATAGCGCAAAACAATCTTCTAAGAGCAGTTGTTAGAACTATGCTCTTCCCTCTCTATATTGTGGCGTTTGCTGCATTAAAAGGAATAATGCCCTATCTTCTGTTAGGAATGGCAATCTTACTGCTCTTTGCATTCAAAAAGAACTTTAAAAAATCTGTGGTAAAGGTTTTGGTCGTAACTCTTTTACTTGGTACTGCCACAACCTCTTTTGCAGCAGATGGGAACCACTTTGATATCGCGGCAGGGGAGAAATTTACAGTAGTAGTTCCCACTACATCTACGATAGGACATTTAAATAAGTCCATGGATGTATATTATTCCTATGCAGATAAAGTGCTTGAAGCAACATTAGCGGGAATAGGATATGATTTGGTTAAGAATCAACATCTCTTACAAGCGGGTTTTACATTGGGAATTGGTGATTCTCAACAAATATCTCTTGTGATTCCTTATATCTCCAAGCAGAAATCAGAGATAGGCGGCACAGGAACTTCCGGCTTTAGCAACCTCGCTGTTACTTATAAATATAGATTCTCCAATGAAGAAGAAAACTGTTTTAACTTTGCCATCTCTCCGTTTGCTCTGTTAAATACAGCAAAAAAAAATATCTTCGCGGATGTAGATGATTTTTCAATAGGAATACGTGGAATCGTAGATAAAAAAATCGGAGAAAACATTCTTTGGACAGGAAACCTCGGATATGCTTATCAGCCAAAAGAACGATTAGGAGATAATATTAAGATACATCACACACTTCTTTTTGGTACAGGGATGGTCTTTACTGTTCCTGAATCTCCTCTATTTGTATCCGCTGAACTATTCGGTAGAAGTGAAAAGCTCTTTAATACAGAGAATACACCGGTTGAAGGAATTGTCTCCCTTGGGTTTGCTTTAGATAGAACGATTTTTAATATCGGAATGGGTTGGGGATTGATAGATGGGTATGGAGCCCCTAATTGGCGCGTATTTACTGGTCTGAGATTTATTCTTTAATTTTCTGCTTCATCGCTGAAGTGCTAATATCAATCTCTGCTTCACGCACCCTTGCAGAAGTATAAAGATCCATTGAAGAAGCTTTGATTAAATTAAAAAGGGATCCCTTTAGAAACCATACGGATAATAGAAGGATAAAAAATCTTTTGGTACTTAAATACCTATTCTTCTCAATGGAACCCAAATAGTCGGAAAATCTTTTCCCTGCACCCTTTATCAGGTCCGCAACTTCCTTGCTCGAGCCACCTCGCGGACTTGAACCGCGAACCCGTCGCTTTCGCTCCTTAAGGGGAGGGCTACTCCCCTTAATATTCCCCTCCGAACCGAAAATCGCAGGGAAAATCTTTTCCCTGCACCCTTTATCAGGTCCGCAACTTCCTT
>JBBADJ010000005.1:0-128974 GCA_041656495.1 Candidatus Ratteibacteria bacterium | reverse complement strand
CAGGTCGGCCACTCGCGAAGATTGCTGCGCCCGCTCGCAATCTTTCCACTTCGCTCTCTTCAACTCCCTACACAGAAGAGTAGTGCCGGGGAAGGGAGTTGAACCCTCACGGAAATTACTTTCCTACGGATTTTAAGTCCGTTGCGTCTGCCATTCCGCCACCCCGGCAAAATCTAAAATCATATTAGTATACTATATTTTTTTGTAGCGTGTGAAGAGTTAGTGGCAAAGGATCCTGATTTACCTTGCTGGAAGGGTAAGAAGTTTGTCCGCGCGTTCTTTTGCTTCTTTGAGAAAATATACTGGATCGGTAAATCTGCTGCCTTCCATATGGGGTTCAAGAAGAAGGGTGCCGGAATAGTGAATAGTATGGAAGATTTTTTTGAATTCGTCCCAGTTAATGCTTCCTTCATAGGGAAGGAAATGGGTATCTTTGCCTGGATTGTCGTGGATATGGACTGTGAGGAGGCGGTTGTGAAACTCTTTGAGTAAGGAAAAAGAAGAGCCTTGCACATGCGCATGCCCAGAATCATAGCAAAACCCTACCTGTGGACAATTGAATTCTTTAAGAAAGGCGGTAAGAACTTCGTCGTACCAAGGTCTTTGTCCGTTTTCAAGGGCGAGTTTTACATTTCTTTTTTCTGCATAGCGGATAAGGGATTCTATGCTTTTTTTCCCTTCTTCTTCCATTTTTTTCTGTGTTGGCCGATCTTTGATGTCATAGGGTTGGACAATATGCAGAACCACAATTCTGCTTTCAACCGCATTTGCCGCATCGCAGGCGAATTTGCAGTGTTGGATAGAATCTTCGCGTTCCTCTTTATCAAGGGAGAAGAGGTAATCGGCTTCTGGAAAAGGGGCATGTACAGAGTCTACTCTGAGATCATAGTTGCGGAGAAGGGTTGATATGATATTAAGGTTTTCTTTGATGGTGTAATCCATATGGGAAAGGCATCCTCCCAGGGCTGTTATAGAGAAGCCCGCATTGCGGATCATGGATAGGGCCCTGTGAAATGGTATGGATTGATTAAATCCTGAAAAAACTGCGGATTCCATTCTTTCTCCCTGAGTGAGTAATAGGTTTTTATGGTTATATTATCTATTTTATCGTATCCAGATACAAGGTACCAGCCGATCTTCGTCTGCTTCGGTTCCATGGGTGCCGCGTTTTCCTTCTCCGAGGGGAGGGGCGGGAATAACGTCATGTTGGCCGTGGTCTGCATGGATGATAACTCCATATCCATTCGCAGTAAGGGTTGCGGCTGTTTGTTGAAGGCGGCTGTCGGTAGCTTTCAGCATGGGTCCGATTTCTGGCGCAGAAGGCCCATATTTATGAAACGCATCGTCTACTCTTCCAAACTGTGCGATAAGAAAGTTTGGCGAATGTTCGGTTGCGATCTTTATGATTATTTCTGCAATGGTATCGTCGGTGCCATCGCCTGCATTGCCGGGAATGTCGGCATAGCGTGCAAGAAGTTCGGTGCCGGTATATTTGTTTAATCCTATGCCTGCACTTTTTCCTCCCTGTTTTCGGATTACGTCAAAGAGGCTTTCGCAGAGAAGGTCGTTGGTGCGTATAGCGATACCATGACCTTTGAGGTCGGTTCCTGTTAACATGGTGGCAAAATTAATGGGAGTGATGGATTTCATAACAGATTGTATAATGATACCGTGGTCTTCATAGAGAGAAGAAAACCATGGCATTTCATTTTTCCAGAGATTATAGGCGAAAAGTCCCAATGCATCGGGAACAAGAAGCGCTACTTTTTGAACTCCTGCGAGGGCTGTGGTAATTTCCGGAATGGCTGTGCCTTGTGCGGATGCAGGAAGAGGGATTGCGAGAATATTGCTGATGGTGGGAGCGATATCTTGCATAGAATAGATTTTCTTCATTTATTTTTCTCCTTATGTGAAAGGGTGTTGTGGTAATAGAGTGAATGGGAAGAGTGATCGGAGAAAGGCGGGATGAGGATTGTTCCAGAGGTTGCGAGAGTTCTTTGTTTCTATTGTAATGCAAGTATGTGTCGTACTGTTGGTATACAAAGTTTTTCTCGCGTAGGGAGCCATCTCTTCCTTTTTTTTCAGTAAGAAAAGCAGGAATAATTCTTTTAGTATACACTATGAAGGCGGGTGGGTCTATTGAAGTAAAAAAAGGATATGGTGCAACATAAGGTAATCGTATGTCAATAAGAGAAAAGAAAGCGCAAGAGATGCATACAAAGGCGGAAGGAAAGGAAACCGCGTGGTATGTGTATATGTTGAGATGTTGCAATAATGCCTTTTATACAGGTATTACTACCGATGTTTCTCGAAGAATTACAGAACACCTGGCGGGAAAAGGAGGAAAGTTTACCCGTTCTTTTACGCCGGTTGAACTGGTTTTTATGGAACGATGCCGCACAAAGGCCGAAGCGCTTATCCGCGAAGCATCTATTAAACGGATGCGTAAAAAGGAAAAGAAGGAAATGATTGCTGGGTATTCTTCAAAAAGTCTAAATTGTTATTCAAGAAGAAAAGAAAAATAGCAGTAATGGAAATGTGCTTTTTTTTATAGAATTGCTACGGTTATTTCTTTACCTTATCTGTGTGAGGGAATATGATATACTGATACTTAATGTGAGAATAATTTTTTTAGGATGAATGGATTTACTTTAGGAGGAGAGATGAAAGCAAGTATCACGATTTATAGTTGCAGTAAGATGTTTGCGAATAAAGAGATGACAGTGCAAAGTTTTATTGAGTATGCGGCAAAGACTGGGTTTCAGGGCGTTGACCTTGGTTATTATTGGAAGAATAAAGAAGAGGAAATGGCGCAGACCAAATCCTGGCTTAAGGACTATGGAGTTGCGCTTTCAGGATATATTGTGGGGAATAATTTTGGAGCAGTAGTAGGAACGGAAAAGGTAGGAGAAGAGTTGCAGAAAGTGAAAACTGCCATTGATGATGCCGCACAATTGGAAGCAAAGGTGTTGCGTATTTTTGCGGGCGGAAGAGAAGGGCTTTCATGGGATGAGGGGAAGGATCTTATCTGTGACTGTTTTTCTGAATGTACAGAATATGCCGCAGGGAAAGGGGTTGTTCTTGCGCTTGAAGATCATGGGGGTCTTGCCGCGACTTCTTCGCAGATGCTTTACTATATAGAAAAGATTGATTCTCCTTTTTTCAAAGCCAATGTGGATATTGGGAATTTCTGGAATTATGGAGAACTTCCAGTGGATGGAGTTTCTGCTACCGCACCTTATGCGGCAATGGTGCATGTAAAAGATTTGAAACAACAGCCAGACGGGTCATTGAAAAGTGTTCCTGTGGGAGATGGCGATATAGATTTCTCGCGTTGTTTTAGGATTATCCGCGATGCCGGGTATGATGGATTTGTTTCCCTTGAGTATGAAGCAGGAGTAGAGCCGTATGAAGGAATCTCTCGGTCTTTGGCGCATATTGTGAAATCACTTCCTGTATAAAGAGTAAAGGAAGAGAAGAGGGGGAGCATGGGAAAAGGAGAATATAGCAGATTGTTTCAGCAACGGTTGCGGAAACAATGGGTTTTTACTATTCTTTTTCTTCTGATTCTTATGGGAGGGTGGAAGTATCCTCTCTTGGGTTTTTTTATCCCTCTCTGTATGTTACTTGGTATTGGTTTGTTAAAGGGGCGAAAGTGGTGTGATTGGTATTGTCCGCGGGGAAGTTTTTATGATGCATTGGGAAAAGCGGGAAGTCCAGAAAAGAGAATACCTCCACTATTTAAACATATCTTTTTTTGTATGGTGATGCTTGCCTTTCTCTTTTCTATGGTTATTCTTCAGGTTCTGCGGCGATGGCCCAATCCTTACAGCATAGGGAAGTTTTTTGTTACCTTGCTTACATTGACCACACTCTTAGGAATTATCTTTACATTACTTATTCATCAGAGGGTATGGTGTTCTTTTTGTCCGATAGGAACCCTCGCAAGCAGGATAAGCGGCGCAAAAAAAAGAGTTATAATCAACTCTGAACGTTGCACGCAATGCACTCTGTGCGGAAAGGTCTGCCCTATTCAAATAGAGCCTTATTCTTACCGAAGTCAGGGGATGCAAGTTGTGGCGGATAAGGATTGCCTTAAGTGCGGGCTTTGTATTTCGGTCTGTCCTGTGGATGCGCTTTCGTTTGAAGAGAAGAATAGGAAGGATTGATTTCTATTCTTTTTTTATTGATATTGCTTAGAGCCGTGTCTTTCATTGTTATAGTCATAGTGGCTGTTATTATGATTCATCATTTCTTCAGGCTCAATCTGCAGTGGAAACCGTAACCTCCTTCAGGCTCATCTTGTATTGGAAAAGGCTAATTCTTGACAGTTGATGATTGGTATGGGTATACTAAAGCGTATACTATGTATAATGCCTATAGGGAGAGGAGATGTCTAAGGTTGCCTTGAAAAGAAGCGTGCCTCTGTATTATCAAATACAGAATATTCTTAAGAAAGAGATTGAGGAAGAACGTATAAAACCAGGAGAGGCGATCCCATCGCTTTATACGTTGGCAGAAACCTATGGGGTTAGCTTGATTACGGTAAGGCAGGCAGTCAGCAACCTGATGAATGAGGGAATGCTTTATGTAATCAATGGAAAAGGAACTTTTGTCGCAGAACGACCTTTTAAGAAGGTAACGATTGGTATTGCGCTTGATATTGATGGAGCGGATGCGCTTGTAGGAGATATTTCTCTTGACCGTACATTGCTTGTTCATGTAAGAGAATGGATGGATTGTCTTTCTATGGAAGGATCGGCCTTCTGTTTTCCTCTTTATATACCTTTATCACTGCATAAAAAAGCTCTGTTGCAGTTTATCCGTGATAATCATGTGGAAGGTATTGTGATTCTTCATTTGCAACGTGCGGAAAAGGCATTAGAACTCGCTATAGAAAATAATATTCCTTATGTTGTCTTGGGAGAGTTGGAAAAGAAGGAACCCGAAGAGAGGAATTTTGTTATTTACAGTAATTATACCGGCGCGGTAAAGGCTGCGGAATATCTGTTGATAAAAGGGCATAGAAGAATAGGCATACTGATTGGAACAATGTCATATTATGGCTATAGAGAACGGCTTGCGGGATATAAAGATACCCTTGCGTTGCATAAGATTGATCCTAATAATATAGTGGAAGTTCCCTGTGAATCTGGTGTTGCGGGAGGATATGCGGCTGTAAAAAAAATGCTTGCAGATACTAGTGTTCCTACTGCTTTGTTATGTAGTAGTGATTTTAAGGCAATAGGCGCTATCCGCGCTATACAAGAAGTAGGGTTGCGGATTCCGGAAGATATCGCGGTGATAGGGTATGATGGCCTTCCTTTGCGAGGCGGCAGTAACGTGCATCTTACCACAATAAGGATTCCCAAGAAAGAAATGATTCGGGAAGGAATACAATTCCTTCTGGATTCAAAGAGACGAAAAAATGGCGAGATTCCTTTTCAAAAGGAGGTGGAGCCAGAGTTGATGCAGGGAGAAACAACGTAAAAGAAGAAGTCTCTTGATGGAAAAGAATTTCTCAAAAAGAATGTATATCGGAGGAGAACGATGAGAGTGATTCGCAAAAAAAGCGGCTTCACGTTGATTGAACTTCTTGTGGTGATCGCTATTATAGCTATTCTTGCGGCAATGTTGCTTCCTGCTCTGTCAAGGGCAAGAGAACGGGCGCGACAGGTGGCGTGTGTAAGTAACCTGAAACAGATTGGATTGGCGTTTCATCTTTATTTGCAGGATTATGATGAGTTTTTTCCACCCAATTCATCAGCTCCCGGATGGTTTGATGTAAGGTTAAGTCCGTATGTGCAGGGAAATCTTAACACACGGTTTACATGTCCGAATGTGCGTTCAAATTCTGGATGGCCAGGCTATTACTGGAGTTATGGGTATAATACAAGTTTACCTTTGAAAAAATATCCTAAATTTGATAAAACTCATACGTTTACTGCATCGGGGAGCGCATATTCAGCAGTACCTTTTTCCAATAAGGGTTTGGTAATAGATCATCAGCAGAGAGGCTTTTATTGGGATCCTAAGTATCATGACGCTTCTCAGAGCGATGGAGCGAACCGCTCTGCTTACCGCCACAACAAGGGTATTAACATTCTTTTTGTGGGAGGACATGTGGAATGGCGGAGCAAGGAATCTCTTCTTTCAAAGAGCGGAGTGTATTGGGTAGGGCTTACGGATCTTTTTCGTTTTGAATAATAATCTTTTTTCAATGGTATAGAGAAGCCATATACACACGGTAGGAGGGATAGAATGAGATGCCAATGGTATGGCGTAAAGAGGTGGTTTGCTCTTTTTGCTTTTTTGGTAGTGATTCCTGTTATTCCCGCTAGTTCGGAAAACATTCTTCCTAATGGAGATTTTGAGATTGAATCGCAAAAAACCCCAGGAACTCCTGACAATTGGAATTATGGCAAACGATGGACAAAGGGAGACCATTACTGGATAGAGGAGGGAGCGCGTTCCGGAAAGAAGGCAATGAAGATAGAGGCAACTTCCTATACGCCTCCTGAAAAAGCCTCTGGAACCGGCGGCATTACCGTGCATTCCAATATGTTTCTCTCTCCTGAGCCTCAAAGTATGATTGAGGTCTCTGCATGGGTGAAGTATCAGGATGTGGTTAGTCCCGGAAGTTATTTTAAGCTTCGGTTCGTTATATATTTTTTTGATGAGGAAGGAAAACGGATACGTCATACAGACCTGTTGTGTGAAGAGGGAAGCCGTGATTGGACAAAGATAGAAAACAGATTAATGGTTCCGAAAGGAACAAAGAAGATCTCTGTGATGTTTGGACTTACTGCCTGTACTGGTATAGGGTGGATAGATGATGTGCAGGTGCGGGTCCATAAAGAGCCTCTTACAGAACAACGGGTATTGCGAGAGATGGAGGCATTGGAAGGACCGGTGATAGTGCCTGAACCATGGCAACGTAAAGAAGGAAAAGAACGGGTGGCATTATCTCGTTTGATTATCCAGGAAAATGATTCCAGTATCCGTTTAAAGAATGCGATGGAACCATTCTTAAAGAAACGAGAAATCCCTTTTTTTTTCTCTACTTCTGCGGTACCGCATGATTCCGATACTCTGTTGATCCTTGGAGACAAGTCTTTGTCGGATGTCTCTAACCGAATGAGAAAAGTTTTTCCGCGGGTACAGTGGAATGACCTTGGCGATCAGGGATATTTTCTATCTGTAGAAAAAAAAGGGCGTGGAACTTTTATATATTTAGGCTCTAATAGGGAGCAGGGCTGTTTTTATGGATTTCAATCTTTGTTACAGCTTATTGAAAAAGAAAAGAGTGGACTTTTTTTGTCTGTTACGGATATTGCGGATAGACCCGCGTTGGGATTTCGCGGTATGGCAATGGGGTTGCAGTGGTTTGGAAAAAAAGAAAAAGCCATAGAACGGTTAGCCTCGTTAAGATGTAACTTTATTTATAATACAGGCTCGTTTATGGGAGGAAAGTTTGGAGGTAACCACTCTATTGGTATTTGGCGCCAGCCATTTACAAAGAACGAGCTGACTTTATTGCAAAACTATTTTGATATTGCCAAAAACTATTTTATAGATATTGGAATTGCTTTTTCTCCGCGTTTAGGAAGCCCTAATATACGGTACTCTTCGCAGGAAGATATTTCAATTATTGTAGAAAAAATGTCCCAGTTGTATGCATTGGGTTATCGTCATTTTGGACTTAGTTTTGATGATCTTCAGAATGTAGGTATGGAACGGTTGTCGGAGCCGGAAGATAGAGAGAGATTTGGTGGAGACATAGCCAAAGCCCATCACTTTTTTATCTCTGAGGTATATAGAAGGCTTCGGGAAAAACATCAGGATATTACATTTTATATGTTACCGTTGTGGTATGGAAATTTTGCACGTCTTTCTGCTGTAAAAAAAGAGTATCTAAAGATTGTGGGATCTCTTCCGAAAGAAATTCGTTTTATCAGTTGTCCCACTACAATAGAGGATATTGAAGAAGCGCGCCAACTTACTCAGAGGTATCATGTTGTCTGGGATAATTTTTTTGCGGGTTTTGAAAGAGGCGGTTCTCCGGCATTTGTTCCTCCGTTAGATCGGAGCAGGGAGATAAATGCAAAAAATTGTCCGGGATATATTTTTCTGCCTATGGTGCCTGCGAATGAAGATTCCGCAGGAACATCATGGCTAACAGCCGCAGATTATATGTGGGCGCCCGAACGATATGTGGCTACCCAATCTTTTAAAAAAGCAGCCGCCAAAGTTGTAGGAGGCACTCAAGGAGTGGCGGTATTGGAGGAGTATCGCAATTATGCGATTTCAGGTATAAAGAAGCGTTCGCTTGCGCATGGAGAAGAGCTTCAAACGCTTGAATTGAAGAGTTTCTCTGCTTTGAAGGGATCAAAGGAAGAACGATTAACTTCTTTGCGGAAAAGCATTGAGGAGTTGGATGGATGGAAGGGACGGCTTCGCGCGGTGATGCCAGAAGAGCTTTTTTCTTTTCTTGAGAAAGAAATAGATCTTAACCTTGTGGATACGAAGCTCCTTATTAAAGAAACAGAGGAAAAACCATTCCCGGCAAAAATTGCAAAAGTTACCTCGTCTCTTGATTGGGATAAGGCGGAACCATTGCGGGATTTTTATCTTATGGCAGGAGGAGGAAAAAAAGCCGAACAGCAAACAACAGCCTATATGTTATATGATTCCGAATATCTGTACATAAAGGTTGTGTTGCGGGAACCTACTCCCAGCGCTATGAAAGCAATTGAAACAGAACGAGATAGAAATGTTTTTACCGATGATAGTGTGGAGATCTTTTTAGAGCCTCTTTCCGGCAATAACAGATATTATCATTTGGCGGTTAATTCTCTTGGCACTGTTTATGATGCGATCGGAAAGGATGCGGAGTGGAATGGGCACTACAGGATTGTGACAAAAGTTGAAGATACCTTTTGGACAGTGGAGATAGCGATTCCTTTTGCTACGCTTCATAATGTGTCGGTTACATCCGGAGATAAATGGAATTTTAATATATGCCGCACCAGAACCGGTAAGGAGCATAGTTCTTATGCGATGCTTTTGAAGCCTGGCTTTCATTCTCCGGAATATTTCTGGACAATGGAGTTTGAATAATAATAGGATGGTCTTTCTTGTTTTGAAAAGGAGATTGCGATATGGAGAAAAGAGTTTGTATTGTGATTTTTGATATGCTTGCCGGTCATTGGGGCGAACATGCGATAGTGCCAGCAACAGGGCTTCCTCCTCCTAATGTTATAGGCTATGCGAATGCGGGATTGCTTCCTGTTTTCAAAGAAATGATTGACCAAGGAGTTTTTGTTTATTCCTGGAATAACGGGATTTGCAATACTCCGTATGGTCAAAAATATCTTGCCTCTGGTTTTTATCAAGGAGTAAAAGCAACGCCGTCGCTTGATCCTTATTGGTGTATGGAAGAGGGGCTTTCTCACAAAACAATACTTACCGCCTGTATGCAGTGTTATCCGCACGGTAAGGTGGGAAGTTTTGGCTCTGATGCGTGGATGCAGAGCGGATGGTGGAAAGCAAAGGATATTACCTGTGGCTGGGGATCATATTTTTCTGATTTTCTTACTTCGCAGTATGCTTTTCAGTGGATGATGAATAATCCAGATTGGAAAATGTCTCTTATATATCTTGCGCAATATGATCAAACAGGCAACTGCCCTCTTTATAAAAAGAATGCCTCTTACACAGAGGATAAACATCATTCTCTTTTATATTTAGATAAATTGTTATGGATGATACAGGAATTTTTGAAAGAAAATGGATGGTGGGAAGAAACCTTTCTTTTTATAGGTTCTGATCATGGATGTCATTATGGATGCGATGTGGCGGTTGAAGAGGGAAGAGAAAGAGGTATTAAAGAAGAGGATTTAAGGAACTATTGTTCTAATCATCAGCCGCCGTATGATTGTCATATATGGGATTTTACAACCAATCGCGCCTTGGAAACAAGAAGTGATTGTGCTAGAAGAACGACCTTTATCATCAATGGAGGCGCGCTCTCTTCTGATCTTCGCAATAGGGTGGTTCCTTCTGGAGAAATTATAGATTTTCCCGCAACTATCGCAAAACTTATGGGAATAGATTTTTCTTCGGAAGGAAAGAGTGTGATATAGAGATTGGCTTTACTCCTTTTAGTTTCTATTCTTTTTTTCACCTGTTAAAATTCCACATTTATATTTTTCTATTTCTTTGCGGTAGGAAAATTTTGCAATTCTTGCATTGGTTGACTCACAATGCTTTTCACATTACTGTAATAGTATGAAACAGGGAATTATTCAAGTAGTAGCGCGGAATGCGGAGGCGCAGGGGATTTTTTCCGAGGAAAAGAAGGTTCTTATCGCGGTCTCCGGGGGGCCGGACTCTCTCTTTCTTCTTCATGCGTTTTGCAGGATCTTTCCCGAGAAGAAGGGACAGATGGTTGTTGCCTATATTCATCATGGGTTAAGGAAGAATGCGGATGTGGAAAAAGAATTTGTGCAACAGGTCAGCAATACATTAGATCTTTCTTTTTTTTCTTGTTCGGTGACGATTACAAAAACCTCGGGCGAATCTTTAGAAAATCTTGCGAGAAGCGCCCGGTATCATGCTCTTTCCCGATTAGCGTTGGAACAGGGCTGTTCGGTAGTGGCAACCGGACATACCTGTGATGATCAGGCAGAGACTGTTCTTATGAACCTTTTTCGGGGAACGGGATTGAAGGGGCTTCGGGGAATGCTTCCGCTTTCACCTGTGCCGGGAAGTAAAAAGATTCTTCTTGTAAGACCTTTGTTGGAGATTATGAAGAAGGATATTGTGGAGTGGCTTATAGAAGAGAAGATTGTATTTATGATAGATGAAAGCAATGAAGAACCTATTTTCAGAAGGAATATCATACGGAACGAGATTGTTCCTCGTATTATAGAGTTGTATCCCGCCTTCCAAAGGAAGATAGCGGAAACCGCACAACTGTTGCAGGGAGATTATGAGGTGTTAGAATCTCTTGCCAGAAACTCTTTATCTGTAAAGAAGGGAGAATATGCGGTGAGAAGAGAAGATTTTTCTTCTTTTTCTGATGCCTTGAAAAAAATGGTGGTACGTGTAGCAGTGCAGGAAGTTTCCGGATCTTTGTATATGCCTTCGCGGCGCAGTGTTGATTCTGCCATCAGGGCGGCAAAGAAAAGATCAGGGATACAGAGCTTTATTCCGCATAATGTGGAGATGCGGATAGGAAGAGAATATCTTATTTTTGCGCGTATGATGCCTATTGGTTTCCACAAGAAGATAGAGCCGGTTGTTGTGGAATCCACAGGAATCTTTTCTGTGGGAGACAGGTTTCTTACTGTAACAAGGGTCTGTTTTGAAGACAGGTTTCTTTCCAATCCCGACCTGTTCACAGCCTATGTCAATGGAGATAGACTGGAGTTTCCGTTTTCTTTGGAACGCGCGGAGAAAGGGATGCGCTTTGTTCCCTTGGGAATGGAGAGAGAGGTGTGTATTGAAAAATTCTGGAAAACGCATCGTCCTCGCGATGGCAGACAAGAAAAATTGCCAATGGTCTTAACAAAAGGAGAGGAGATTGTATGGGTACCCGGCTCCTTGATTTCTCAGAAATATCGGTTGGTTGCAGGGTGTGGGGTCGTTGCCTTTTCTTTGAAGGATGCAGAGAGCGGTTCAGGGAATATGACGCAAGAGAGAGTTTCTTCCAATGGGAGAGATTCGTGAACGGGGCCAATAACGAAAGACAATACGGCTTTTGACAGAGTCAACAGGAATAGGGCCCCATATATGGCTGTCGGCGCTATTGTTTCGGTTATCGCCGAGAACATAGATTTTTCCAGGAAAGATCTCTTCTGTAAGGTTGTATTTTGGGTTTTCTTTAAGATAAGGTTCGTGAATTTTTTCGCCATTAATTCTTAATGTTCCCTCATGAATTTTGACAGTGCTATTTTCTGTTGCGATAAGGCGTTTTACCACGGTTGCGCCGGGTTCGTCCGGATCAGAAAGAATAAGAATATCCCCGCGTGAAAGGGTATTGGCCTTTATACCAATAAGGCGGTCGCCCGGCTCAAGGGAAGGGAGCATAGAATCAGAGGTGATATAATAAAATTTTACGCCCTTGTATCCGAAGAGGTATCCGATCCCAAATATAATAAGGATCCCTATGATTGTTCGGACTATTCTGAATATAAACATTAGTGCATTTTATTGTATCTTTGCATAGAAATCTATAGATTATGATTTTTCTATTATACCTGTATCTTGACGTTTTCACAAAGAAGCGGGTATAACCTTGTCATAGCATACAGAGGCGAGAGGGAGGAGTAGTGATTTCTCAGAACACTGTTCAGGAAATTCTTGAAAAACTTGATATCGTTGAGTTGGTTGCAGGGTATGTTTCATTAAAAAAGACAGGACGCAATTTTCGTGGGCTTTGTCCTTTTCATTCTGAAAAAACTCCTTCTTTTTTTGTGAATCCTGATAAACAGATCTTTCATTGTTTTGGATGTGGAACAGGAGGCAATCTTCTTCAGTTTTTAATGCGTATTGAGGGGATTGACTTTCCAGAGGCGATCTCTATTGCCGCTGAAAAAGCCGGTGTGGAAATATCATCGCAACGGCGCGGAGAAAGAAAGGGAGTCCGGGAGATTTATGACACCAATGCAGAGGCAAGCAGGTTTTTTCAGAAACATCTTGAGTCAAGTCAAGGATCAATTGCGTCCGAACTTCTTGAACAGCGGGGCATTCCGCACCGTGAATTCTCGCGGTTTGCGCTGGGATACGCTCCTTCGGGGAATGCCTTGTCTGGTTTTGCCAAGAAAGAAAAAGGTTCTTTGGAAATGTTTGAAAAGGCAGGGCTTTTTATAAGAAAGGGTTCTTCCTGTTTTGACTATTTTCGTCATCGGATTATGATTCCTATTTTTGATGGTCGGGGAAGAATCGCTGGGTTTGGCGGAAGAAGCCTTGAAGAAAATCAACAGCCGAAATATTTGAACAGTGTGGAACATCCCGCCTTTAAGAAGAGCTCTCTTTTATATGGATTGCATTGGGCAAAAGAACGGATAAGAAGGCTTGATTTTGCAATTTTGGTAGAGGGTTATTTTGATGTGATTAAGCTTCATCTTGCGGGATTTGAAAATAGTGTCGCTCCAATGGGAACGTATGTAACAGACAGCCAGATGCGTCAATTAAAACGTTTTGCAAAACGTATTCTTGTTGTGTTTGATGCGGATCATGCGGGTGATACGGCCTCTGCGAGGATGATTGAAGTGGCGCTTTCCAATGGTTTTGACGTGCGGATAGCTTCTTTGCCGCGCGGATTTGATCCAGATGGATTTATTGATCATTATGGAGCGGAATCATTTACCACTTTTTTAAATACAGCAAAAGATTTTGTTGAGCATAGGGTCGCAACAGCGGGAGAGGCAGGACTTTCCAGTGTTAGAGACAGGGCATCTCTTGCTTCGGATATTTTGCGCCTGGTGCGTTTTGTGCCGGATACATTGGAACAAGAGATGTATCTGAACAAATTTTCCGAACTGACCGATATAGATCCTGTTGTGCTTCTGAACCATTCCAGAAGAGGAAAAGAGGAGGAAAAAGAAGAGAGTTTTTCATTACAGAAAGGAGAAGAAAAAGAGACAGTATCTTCTCAGGCAGAACGGTTGATTATGGGGATTCTTCTTGATGAACCGTCTTGGTGGGAAAAGATTGCGCAGAGAGAAACGCTTCTTCCCGAACGGCTTAGAAAGGGGCTTGAAGTCTATCGTGTACAAGGAAGTGTAAGCCCTGCGATAATGCTTGGTACTGTTGAAGATAAAGAACTTGCCACCGCAATTTCTTCGGCGGCGATGAACCCACGGGAAGAAACCCCTGACAGAAAAGAAAAGATTTTTGATGATTGCCTTATTATGCTTTTGCAGGAAGAGCGCAAGAAAAAAATTCAGATTTTGAAGAAGACGGTAAGAGAGAAGGCTTCTCAAAGTCTTCCGTATAGTGAAGAGATGGCAGAAATAGAAGAACTTTTTCGACAAATGAAAACGAAGGAGTTGTAATATGAAGAAGAAACAGACCGTAAAAAAAGCAGTTTCCTCAAAGCCGCAAACAGATAAGAAAAGTGTGATACAAAAGAAAGCAGTGCGTGTGTTATCAGAGACCGGAAACCCGAAAAAAGGATCTGCCGCGAAACAGGAGAAGAAGAGAGTGAAAAAAGAGCTTGCTATACCGAAGAAGAAAAAGAAAGTTACAGAATTACAACAACAGCCAATAAAAAAGAGCGCGCCGAAAAAAAGAGTGGTTAGGCCGGTAAAGAAGCTGAAAAAAGAGAAGGCTGTTGCGGCTCGGGAAGAAAAGCCCCAAGAAACGCTTTTTATAAATGTAAAACATAAGATCCTTGAACTCGGAAAGGAAAAAGGAGGGTTTTCAATTGAGGATCTTAATAAATTGATTCCGATGCATGTTTCCGGTGAAGAGATAGCAGAGTTGTACGACGATTTAGAGATGCATGGTATTGAGGTGAAGGATGATGGGTATCAGGATTCAGGAGAGGTTGAGCCGGAACCAAAGATAAATGTGGAAGATGCCCGGAACCCGCTGAAGTCCTATTTGAGGGATGCGGGGAGTATTGATCTTTTAACTTCTGAGGAAGAGGTGAAGTATGCGAAGGAAATGGAAGATTGCAAGAAATTGTTATGTGAAAAGAGAAAGGATAATGGGAATGTTGCGGTAATTATTAAGTTAGAAAATAGGTTTCAGGCGGCACGGAACCATTTAATTCAGGCAAACCTTCGTTTGGTAATTAGTATTGCAAAGAAGTATTCAAACCCAAGGCTTACGTTGCGGGATTTGATACAGGAAGGGAACATCGGCTTGATGAAAGCAGTAGAAAAGTTTCGTTATAAGGAAGGGTTCAAGTTCAGCACGTATGCGACATGGTGGATCCGTCAGGCGATTACCAGAGCCATTGCAGATCATTCGGCCACTATTAGGATTCCCGTGCATATGATTGAAAAGATTAATAAAGTGAATAAAGTGTCACGTATGCTTTCGCAGAATCTTGATAGGGATCCAACAGATGAAGAGATTTCCAAGGCGGTTAATCTTGATGTAGGAAAAATTAAGAAGATTAAAAAATCTATGAGACCAGAACCGATTTCGCTTGATATGCCGGTGGGAGACGAAGAACGCACTACTATAGGAGATTTTATTGAGGATGCTTTGGAAGCCAACCCGTTGCATCATACACGTTGTACACTTTTGAGAGAAGAGCTTGAAAAGGCCTTTGAGATTCTTGACGATCGCGAGGAGAAGATTCTTCGGTTAAGGTTTGGGTTGGATGAAGAAGGATATGCGCGAACCCTGGAAGAGGTGGGGAAATCTTTTAGTCTTACCCGAGAAAGAATCCGACAGATTGAAGGCAAAGCAATCCAAAAACTGAAGCTTTCTCCGAAGGCGGGGAAACTGAAGCCTTTTCTTGAAAGAAAGAATTTTTCGTAGAAAAGAGGATCTGTACGGGAAAGAAGGAATCTTGATAAAAATAGAGCGTTGGTTCGGAAAAGAGTTAAGAAGAGGGTGATGGAGCAGGAAGGGATGTAGCTTCATTATAGAGGCGTGCGCACTGATTGGCAAGCGCTCTTACCCGCTTGATGATGCGGGTGCGTTCTGTAACACTAATCGCTCCGCGAGATTCCAGAAGATTAAAGAGATGAGACATCTTTAAGATAAAGTCGTAAGCGGGAAAGTATATTCCTGCTTGAAGGAGTGATTCTGCCTCTTTTTCGTAATCATCCAAGGATTTAGAAAGAAGCGAAATATCGGCTTTTTCAAAACCAAAGATAGAATATTGTCGTTCTCGTTCATGATGAAGGGTGCCGAAATTCATTGTGGAGCCCCAGTCAATTTCAAAGACCGATTCTTTTTTTTGAAGGAAACAGGCGATTCTGTCAAGACCATAGGTAATCTCTATGGAGACTGGGTTGAGATCAATGCCTCCCGCTTGTTGCAGATAGGTAAATTGGGTGATTTCAAGACCATCAAGCCAGACTTCCCACCCTACTCCCCATGCGCCGAGAGTCGGCGCTTCCCAGTTGTCTTCTAAGAATCGCAAATCATGTTGTTGAATATCAATGCCAATGGAAGAAAGGCTTCGGATATAAAGTTTTTGAATATTTTTCGGAGGAGGTTTTAAAATTACCTGAAGCTGATGGTGCTGATAAAGTCGTACCGGGTTTTCTCCATACCGGGCATCCTGTGGCCGCTGAGAAGGTTCAAGATAGACCACATTCCATGTTTTTTGTCCAAGAATACCGAAAAATGTGGCGGGGTTTAATGTGCCTGCACCCACTTCGGTAGCATAGGGATGCCACCAAAAACAGCCCTGGCTCATCCAATAAGAATGGAGCCGACCTACAATATCTTGAAATGATAATGGTGCACTCATCGCAATATGATACACCGGAGAAGGATCTTGTCAATTTGAACAGGCTTTCGTGGTATACTACAAGGAGAAAATTATTTGTATGTGCCAGAGCTTTTTTTCTGAATATTTTGCTATAAAGCAGTGGAAAGAGATAGAGAAAATGTGAGAAACAATCTTTTTTTCTTATCATAATAGGGCTTTATAAAACGAAAAATACAGAATAAGATGTTTAACGAAGAAGGAGGAGATATGAAACGGACTGTTCTTTCCATATTTATTGTATCGCTCTGTGTTGTTGTGGTTGTGGTTCGGGCAGGTACCTTGTTGCAAAAGAATCGTACAGTTAGTGTTCCGTTGTCGGAAGTGGCGCAGGCTTCTTCCACGGCGGCGGCGCGCTCTGCAGACAGCAAGCAGGCGCCTGATTTTTCTGTGCAGGACCTTCATGGTAAAACTATTTCTCTTAGCAGTTTGAAGGGAAAGGTGGTTGTGTTGAATTTTTGGGCTACATGGTGTCCTCCTTGTAAAGCGGAATTGCCTGATTTTGTTGCGACATACAATAAATTGAAAGAGAAGGGATTTGTGATTATCGGGCTTACTGGAGGAGGATCTAGCCTTGCGGAAACAGAGAGTTTTGTGAGGAGTTATGCCATAACATACCCTATTGCTCTTTCTACATCGCAGATTGAAAGGCTTTATGGGCCGATACGAGGCTTTCCGACAACGGTAATTATTGATACAAAGGGTGCGATTGCAATGAAAAAGGTTGGTATGTTCCGTGAAGGAGAACTTGAAAAAACCGTAACGCCATTGCTTTCTTATGGAAAAGGAAAATAATAAGATTCAAAAAGCTGTTGCCGAGCGGTTCGGGCTTACAGGAGACCAGATTGATCTTGTTGTGAAGGAAGGAGAGAAGAGCGGTGTTCCGTTTGGATACCTTCTTATACGGTTTGGTCTTGTGAATGCGAATCAATGGTATGACTTTGTTCTGCATGAATATAAGGTCTCTCCTTTTCAGCTTGAAAGCATTCTGATTGAAAAAGAGGCGATTCGTTCTCTTCCTGAATTTACCTGTCGTAAATATCAAGCGATCCCTATTTTTAAGAGTTCCAAGAAGATTGTATGTGGTATGGTGGATCCTGTGGACTCAGAAGCGCTTGATCAGCTTGCGAAAATATCAGGGCTTGATATTGAACCGCGGCTTGTAAAAGAGCAGGATCTTCGGAATGCCTTTGATAAATATTTTTCACAGGCAGGCATTTCTGTTATTACTCCGGTTGCTTCAAAAGAGTTTGCTACCCTTGATGCTGTTTCTGCGCCGGTGAAACTGCGAGAACTTGAAAAAGAGTCCAATGCAGAGAATGTTGTGGTTTCTCTGATAGATCAAGCTGTTGAATTAAAAGCAACCGATATTCACATGGAAATTGAAGAAACAGGACTTCGGTTGCGGTACAGGATCAATGGGTTACTTTACGAATTTCCTCCTCCCGCGCTTGAACTTTATCCTGCGGTTGTTTCGCATATTAAGGTGCTTTCCAATCTTGATATTGCAGAAAAGAGGCTTCCGCAGGATGGTTATTTTAAGGCACGTATTCAGTCAAGGAGTGTGGATCTTCGGGTTTCAACTATGCCGACGCTCTTTGGAGAGATGGTGGCGCTTCGGATTCTTGATAAATCCAATATTATCACTGGTCTTGAACAGCTTGGTTTTTCGCCGACAGATCTTCACCGCTGGAGAATGCTTCTTGATGAGCCGTACGGAATGCTTTTGGTAACAGGTCCTACTGGATCTGGAAAAACCACTACACTCTATTCATCTCTGAATGAATTGGATAATATCCATAGGAAGATTATTACCGTGGAAGATCCGGTTGAGTACCATTTAAGTAATGTGAACCAGATTCAGGTGAATGTAAAGACCGGATTTACCTTTGCGGCCGCGCTTCGTTCTATTCTTCGTCAGGATCCGAATGTGGTGATGATTGGAGAAATACGCGATATTGAAAGTGCATCCATTGCGTTTCGGGCGGCACAGACCGGTCAGCTTGTGCTTTCAACGCTTCATACCAACACAGCGCCGGGTGCAGTGGTGCGGCTTATTGATATGGGAGTAGAGCCTTATTTGTTGGCTTCTTCTATGATCGGCGTATTAAGCCAGCGGCTTATTCGAACAATTTGTAAGGGTTGTAAAGAATCGTATATTCCTACGGAAGAAGAGATTAGGGAATTGAGTGTTGATCTTGTGGAAAAGAATCTTCAATTTTCACGGGGAAAGGGATGCCACCTCTGTAAGGGAACAGGCTTTGGAGGACGAACATGTCTTTCAGAGTTAATGATGATGAATGAGGAGCTTAGAAGAATTACCTTACGCGACCCAGGAAGTGCACTTCTTCGGGAAACTGCCCGAAAATTCGGGATGAAAACCCTTCGTGAGGATGGTATTGCGAAGGTGAGACAGGGGATTACCACTGTTTCGGAAGTTTTGTACGCTACACGAAAAGATAGCGATGAACGATAAGATTTTGGTGAAGAAGAAAAAGGTGTAACGTAACAGGAGGGGAGCAATGAGATCAGAAGAAGATCTTGCAAAGAAAAAGTGTGTTCCGTGCGAGGTGGGAGGATTTCCTCTTTCTGAAGAATCTCTGCCGAAATTTCTTGCGCAGATTCCAGGATGGTCTCTTGAAAAAGGAAAATTAACCCGTACATTTCGTTTTAAATCATTTTCTCAGGCAATGGAGTTTGTAAATGTTGTTGCCGCCATTGCCGAAGAAGAGGGACATCATCCTTCTTTTTTTATTCTTTATAATAAGGTGATTCTTTCTCTTTACACCTATGCGGTGAGGGGATTGTCCGAGAATGATTTTATTATGGCGGTAAAGATAGGGATGGCGGTGAAAGAAGGGAAAGAAGAGAAAAAATCGTAAGAAAAATCAGGAAGAAAAAATTCCTGACTACAGGGAGGAGAGAATGAAGAGAGTTTTAGCTATTTTATTTACCTTATTGTGTATGGCATCGTTTGCATTCAGTGCCACGATGAAGGAGATCCTTGAAAAGGCCTCTGCAGCCGACAAAGCGTTTACAGAGGGAACAGGCAGAATCTTTATTAATATGGAGATGAAGGGATCCACTATGACAGTGGATTCCCGGATGTGGAAAAAGAATGAGAAGTTTCGTCTTGAATCTGAAACGACAATGCCGATGATACAGGGAACGATGAAAATGACCACTGTTTTTGACGGAAATGCGGTCTATATTTCCAGTCCCATAGTTCCCACGATAAGTAAAATAGATGTTACTCGCATTCCGACCGAGAAAAAAGACGAGGTGATAAATCCTCCCTTTGCAATAGAGAAGATATTGCAAGCTTTTTCAGGGAGTGCGGGTATGGAGATTCTTCCTACGCAACGGGAAGGAAAAAAATATTATATTCTTGAAACAAAAGAGATAGGAAAGTTGAATAGAGATATTGCAAAGTTTGCTACGCTTCCTTCAATACAAAAGGCATTGGTTTATATTGATGCGGCAACTTTTCTTCCCGGAAGGGTGGAGTGGTATGGCGAGGGGACCGCACCTGCAATGTGGATGGAAATGAAGGATATCAAATTTGCGGCCGTAGAAGATGCGCGCTTTGTTATTGCAGAGGGGTCCGGCGCTATTTCAGATATTACGCCGATGATTCTACAATTTTTTTCAGGAGAACCCGCGGTTCCTGTTCCTCCTAAAAAGTGAGGTTTTTTAAGGCAGAGATCCAGTCATCTACATCAAAAACGAATCCAAACTGAAGTCCGACACGCCATAGCGCAAGTTCTTTGCAGGTTTGGGTTCTGGCGCTTTCTTTATTTTCCACCGCGGTAACAGCCTGTCGGAAGGCAGAGCAGAGAAATCCTCGTTGTGCCATATCGTGCATACCTCCGGGCGAGAGTAAAAGACACCAGTTGATTGCAAATCCAGCATATACAAGGTGTTGGATATTCTTCTTTGCGCAGAGTGCCGCAAGTTGGGTTCCATTGATTGCGATACCTTCATGGTCAAGGGGTTTTGCTTCTTCCGCAAAATCTATCTCTTGAAATGCTCTGACTACATCTGCTTCATTCTCTTTTCCTACGAATGCATATTCTTGTTTGAAATGTTTGAGCGCTGTGATGGAAGGGTCGGGTACAAGGCTGGGAATCGTTGGTTCTTCGGGAGAGATTGCACGGGTTTTATGATACCCGGGATATTTTTCCACATAGGGAGCTTTGTGCGCGACATGGAAAAGAGGCATGGGCGATCTTCTTATGGCGGTGAGAAGTTCGGGAAAGATCTCGGCGCAGATCTGTTTTGCCCGCGTCAGGTACTCTACTGCCCGGTACCAGCCCGGGTATTGTTCCGGACTTTTCGTTTCCCATGCATGCATTACGACAACAGCGGTTTTATCAAAGGGGATCTCTAATTCCGCGAAGCGCCACCCTTCATATCCTTCTCCCGGAATATCTCTTGAAAGATCCGCATGAAACTGACGATAATAATAGGATCGTATCTTCATCGTTTCAGTTTCTCCCTAAAGATTGTTCCGATGAAGAACTTTGCATACAAGTATAGAGAAGATCCCTGCTTAAGCAAAGCGTTTTTTCAGTACAGAAGAATCTTCACCGGTAATATCAGAGAGCTTCTTCATCATAGCGGGGTCTTCAAGATCAGAGGGTTCTATTCTGGTCATAAGTGCTCTGGCTCCCCGGTAATGATCGGAATCTATTGTTACGCGGCGTACCGATGTTTTGCCTGTGTGTACATCAAGGATTTCCGGCAATGGAATAGGGACTGATTTTTCTGCCTGTATTGAAATAAGCACGCCTGTATCGCGGATTGTTTCGTGTAATAGATGGTCTGCCGCCGCCCATCCGAGAAGATGAGTGTATTCAATATCAAATGGAACAGGGTCCGCGCAACGGAGTTCATAGCCTATGGTAATATCTACATATCCGGCTTTTTCTTTGCGTGCTTCTGCCGCTGTGTCAAGGCTTCGTTTAAGGATAAGACCAAAAGGAACTTCCGCGAGACGGAGATGGCCGTGTTCATCATATTTCACCACGACAAGGGGATTTTTTGCCAATTCTTCTTTTACTAATTCTCCCACACCTTCCGCGATGATTGCAATGCCGTAGTCTTGACCTGCCATCTTTGCTTTGAGTTTGGATCCTTCAATGAGACTACAGATTGTTTCGATAGAGAGAGAGGTGTTTTTAAACTCTTCAGGGATAAGCGTGATTGTTGCTCCTCCGGTAATACCCATACCAAGCGCAAGGTGCCCCGCGCTTCGTCCCATTGCAACGACAATATACCATCGCCGCGTTGTGCGGGCATCTTCCAAAAGGTTTTTTATAAGTTTTCCTCCAAGATCGCGCGCGGTCTGATATCCAAAGGTAGGAATTGAATCAGGCAAGGGAAGATCATTGTCTATGGTTTTTGGAACATGGGCGACGCATATAGCGCCGTTGGCATATTCAGAGGTTTTGTAAGCGCTGAACGCAGTGTCGTCTCCGCCGATTGTGACAAGGCGGGTGATTCCTAATTTATTGAGTGAGTCTACGACTGCACGCATTTTTTCCGGATCTTTTGTGGGGTTTTCCCGAGAGGTATGTAAAATGGATCCTCCCTTGAATCGGATCTCTTCCACATCAGCCGGAGTTAGGGTTTTAGTATGGGTTGTATCTCCTTTTGAAATCCATTTAAATCCATCAAGAATTCCTATGACTTCAACTCCTCTTCGGGATGCTTCAATGGTTGCGGCGCCAATGACTCCGTTAATTCCCGGTGCGGGTCCTCCTCCAACCACGATTCCGATTTTTCCTTTCTTTTGCGTATTCATCTTTCTCCTTCTGTCAGAGACAGTTTTTTATTGGTTTGTGGCAGATAGGGATAGTTATTCTACGGCGATAAAATCTTTTTTATTGTATAAGCATGCGCATTTCTGGTCAAATTTCAGAGGAGCCGAGAGAAGAGTCAGAAGGGTTGGGTTTCTTTTCAAATGCTTTTAGTTCATCCATAATATTGCCGAAATCCTGTTCTTCAAGATCTACAAGAGTAGGGTCAAGCATTTCTGTCTTTGCGATGCCGTATACTGAAAATTCTTTAGAAAGAGTTCGGAGATAGTGAAATGCCTCCCGACGGGAATAAAAAGTTCGTTCTTTTCGTTCGTGGGGAGCCATGGTAAGCAGTGTTTCTTCTGGTATACTGCTTACGACAGCATATTCAAAGAATCCAGATCCTGAATTGGAGTTAAGAATAAGTTTTTCAAGGGTTTCTTCCCGAGTGGAGATCCCGGTAGAAAGGGCTTCTGTTGCATTGAGGCAGAGATAGGGTCTTCCACGAATTCTATATCGTTGCGCTTGTCTATCCATACTTATCCCGATTGTTAAGCTTTCTTTGAAATAGTTGATACAGGCCTTTTTTTTTACTAAGGAATAGATATTGGATTGACCCATGCTTTTTGTCCCGCGGCATTAGTAATTTCTATCCTTAGATATTTCATTGCGGGATTTATAGAAAATTCAGCCTGTGTGCTTTTATTGTCAGTGGAAGCAATCCTGCTTCCCGAAGGACCGATTCCAATAAAATCAATGGCAGTAAAGGGATCGGCGGTTTCTATGGTAACCGTTGTTTTATGATATTCAAGATGTGTTATTTCTACTCCTGTAGAGGCATAGAACAATCCCTTCTTCAGACTCGCAATAATTTCTTTTGTGGTAAGGTTAACTGCTTTTACCATAACCCACCCTTTTCCACAGTCTTCAACGCTATGGATATCGTCTACCGCAACTCCGTGACAGAATCGCTCTGTATGGAGAAGTTCATCCCAATGAATAGAAGAGAAGCCCTTTCCTCTTGTCCGATGACAGACACCGTTGAAGGCTTCCACCGCATTAAAAAAGGGAATTGTTGCGACATCGCCGGAAGTAAGGCCCGACCAGTAGGGATGGGCGGCGATAGTATAGGTATCAGGAGAAAGGAAGCGGGGAAGATCGTTCATGGGAAGGTGCCTTGTTTCTCCTGCCTGTACAGGGTTTAGAAGAACGATATGTTGTGTACAGCCTGCTTTTATTTCAATACCGGGAAGGACCAGGAGATTTTTATCAAAGGTTTCCGCGGGAAAAAAAGCATCATGATCCGTGATAGCGAGAAAATCATACCCTTTGTTCCGATAAAGAGCGCAGGTCTCTTGTACTGGAAGAGAGCCGTCGGAGACAGTGGTGTGGGTATGAAGGTTTCCGCGGTACCATTGCCCTTCTGCGGAAAAGGGGTTGTGCAGGGCCATTGCTACCTCCTTGAGGAGTATGGGGTTGCTGGTTGTTTCTCTTTTATTATTAAACAATATGGTTATATCTCTTTCTTTTTCTTCTGTCAATCTATATGATATTTCATGGTAAAGGCGATATCCGGGAGTTTTCCCACGGGAGGGGTTTAGGAAAGAAAGCCTTGTTAACAGAGAAGATAGAGAGGTAGCGCTCTTTTTGTTACGTCTAATATTACAATGATACGAAAAAAGCAATTGACCAGATAAGAGAAAGTGGTATACTTGATTATTGCGCTCTGAAAATTTCTTTGGTAGGGTGCAATTCTAAGAATGTAATCCCAATAACGCTTTTTTTATGGTGGATAGAATGCGTACAAAACTTATATGGGTTACTCTTTTATTGTTGCCGATTCTTTTTACAGGATGTAGAACCGCGGACTTTTACTCTCGTTCAGCGGATCGCGAGGTTGAAACAATCCTTCTTCAAAAAGAAAAAGTAGTGCAGGATCAAAGATTGCCTGATAAGGTTGCGTTATCAGAGAGTACGCGCACGGAAACCATCGTAGTAACTCTGAAGGATGCATTGATCTCCGCAGCCACAGAAAATCGTGATTATCAGAGCAAAAAAGAAGATGTTTATCTTCGTATTCTTGACCTTACCTATCAAAGATGGTTGTTCCGTACCCGTTACGGTATTTCTGGAAGTGCGGAATGGAATAATGACGGAACCGATGATTCTCTTTCTGCCTCGTTGAATATAGGGTTGGTGCGTTGGCTTGGCGCAGGAACCCAGATGACTCTTAACCTTGGGCAATCTCTTCTTCAATATCTTACAGGAACTAAAGACAAAGCCTGGCGCGGCTTGCTTTCATTTGATCTTTTTCAACCTCTTCTTCAAGGGTCCGGACGTTTTATCGCGGAAGAAAACCTTACACAAGCAGAACGAAGTGCGATATATCAGATACGAACGTTTCTTAGATATCAGAGAAATTTTTCCGTAGAGGTGGCATCAAAATTTTTCAATATTCTTCTTGCGCAGAACCGCCTTGCAAATTACCGCAACAATTATATCTTCTTAAAAGAAACCAGAGAACGGATTGAAATGCTTTCACAGGCAGGCCGTCTTCCTGCTTTTCAGGCTGATCAGGCAAAACAGAATGAATATCAGGCATATCAGCAATGGGTGGAGGCGAATAATAATTTTCAAAGTCTGAACGATAGTTTTAAGATTGTTCTTGGCATTCCGGTTGCAGTACCGTTGGTGGTAAATGCAGCTGGTTTTGAAACGTTTTTTGAGAAAGGAATTCCTCCTCTTATTATTAACGCGGATCATGCCATTGATTTGGCGCTTCGCAAACGTTTAGATCTTCTTACTTCTTTTGACGAATTGGAAGATTCCGGCCGTAAAGTTGTGGTGGCGCAAGATGCGCTTCGGGGTCGTTTGAACCTTTCTGCCTCTACGGATTCCAGGTCAAAGGCTTCTACGGATCCGACTTTTTCATTAAGTGATACCTCATGGTCTGCCGGACTTTCTTTTGCTCTTCCTTTTGATAAATTGTCGGAACGAAACGCTTTGCGTAGGTCGCAAATATCGTTAGATAGGGCGAAACGCTCTTTTTCTCTTCTTCAGGATCAGGTGAAATTAGATGCCAGAAAATCGTTCCGTGATCTTGAAGAGGCGTTTCAAACCCATGAGATTCAAAAAAATAGTCTTGAACTTGCGGGAAAGCGGGTTGAAAGTACAGACCTTCTGCTTCAGGCGGGAAGGGCGACAACTCGCGATCTTCTTGATGCGCAATCATCATTTCTTGCCGCAAAAAATTCTCTTGCGGGCGCGATTGTAAATTACCTTGTATCGTATCTTGGGTTTTTGAAAGATACTGAAACCCTTGAATTGGATGAGCGAGGAGTATGGAAAGGAGATCTGTATGAAAAAATTTCTGGAGAAACTGGCGCGTAGTTGTACCCTTGTGAAACAGGCGTGTAGGAAAACGCTAAAAAGTCGTATTGTACGAAGCAAGTGGACTTGGTTTATTCTTATTGTGGTGGTGGCGTTGATTGTTGTGTCCGCAATTTCCCGAGAAAAGAAGAAGGCGCGGGAATTTATTACCCTTAAGGTGAAAAAGCAGACACTAGTTATTTCTGTTCTTGAGGGTGGGAACCTACAAGCGCTTACGTTTCAGAAGATTGTAAACGAAGTGCCGGGTACGCGTAATATTCTTTATGTGGTCTCTGAAGGAACCGAAATTACCGCGGCTGATGTAAAGGAGGGAAAGGTTCTTGTTCAGCTTGATTCCAAGGATATTGATGATCAGCTTCAGCAACAAGAAATTACAGTAGAAAACAGTTGGTCTAATTTTTTGAATGCGCAGGAAAATCTTTCCATTCAAAAGAAACAGAATGAAAGCGATATCCGGCAGGCAGAGTTGACAATACGCTTTGCACAGATGGATTTAGAGAAGTATCTTGGAAAGACGTTGGCAACCCAATTAATAGAGGGAAAAACGCGTAACTTTGCTTCTTTAGTCTCCAGTTCTGAACTTGCGGGAGAGGCATTGAACAAGAAGAGAGAGATTGATGCGGGGATGGATCTTTCGCGCGAAGAGGTGGCTCGATCGCAGGATACTGTTGACTGGAGTGAAAAATTAGCATCAAAGGGATATGTTACCAAGAGTGAATTAGAGGCAGATAAGTTGGCGCTTCAGCAGAAGAAGGTATCTCAGGAAAAGACAGGTCTTAACGCACAACTCTTTTTAAATTATGATTTCCCAAAACAGGTGGAAAAACTCTATTCAGATTATATAGAGGCCATTGCCAATCTTGAACGGGTGCAGGTAAAGTGTCAGTCAAAGATTGTACAGAACGAGGCAAGTATCAAGAGTTATCGCGCAACCTATATGCGCCACAGGAACCATCTTCAAGAATTAAAGAAACGGTTGAACAACTGTATGATTCGCGCTACTCAAACAGGATTTGTAACCTATGCTACCAGTTCAAATCCATGGCGCTCTGATAATCCTATTCAACCGGGAACTACGGTGCGGTTGTATCAGGAACTCTTAAACCTTCCGGACTTTAATTCCATGGGAGTTGAGGTGAAGATCCATGAATCTGCCGTTGAAAAGATTAAACCGGATTTGAAGGCGAGGATACGAGTAGACGCATTTCCAAAAGAGAACTTTACCGGCACTGTAAAGAGAATCGCTCTTATGCCGGATCCCACGCTTAAATGGCTCAATCCAGATATTAATCTTTATGTGGCAAAAATTGCTCTTGATAAAATCTCTCCTTTGCTTAAGCCGGGAATGTCCGCGCAAGTGGAGATTGTGGTGGATGAACTTCATAATGTGATTGCGATTCCTTTAGCGGCGATTTCTTTGAGAGGAGCAAAGCCCACATGTACGGTTTTGCGCGGAAGAACTCTTGAAACACGGGAACTTATTCTTGGACAAAGCAATGATGAGATGGTTGAGGTTAAAAGCGGGTTGAAGGAAGGAGAAATTCTTGTGATGACCGCAGAAAGTCGTTCTTCAGGAAAGAAGGAGGAGGATTCCGCGGCAGGAGAAACAGGCATAACTCCCGCGCCCAAAGAACAGTCTGGTGCTTCGTCCGAATCTTCTTCTCCTGCACAGCCTGCTGCTACTTCAGGAACCAATGGACAAACCTCTGAAAAATCGCAATCTATTTTAAGAGAAACGCCGGCACCTGGCGAACAGTCGGGAGAACAGCCTGCAGAACAGAGATCTTCACGGCCTCGGAGAACGAATGCCTCGCGAAATAATTCAGTTCAATGAAGTCTGGAAAACATACGCGTTGGGAGAGACAGAAGTTCACGCGTTAAGGGGTCTTTCGTTTACTCTTTTTGAAGGAGACCATGTATCTATTATGGGTCCTTCCGGAAGCGGAAAAACGACTTTACTGAATATACTCGGGTGTCTTGACCGTCCCACACAGGGTAAATATATCTTGGGCAATGAAGATATTTCAAATCTTAATGATGATCAGCTCTCAGATATTCGGAGCAGACGGTTGGGCTATATATTTCAATCGTATAACCTTATTCCTCAATTGACGGTTTTAGAGAATATCGGATTGCCGCTTTTTTATCAAGGTATTGATGAAACGATTGTAAGGGATAAATCTTCGTTACTTGCAGAAAAGGTCGGGCTTCGGGATAGGAAAAATCATAGGCCGTATGAACTTTCCGGAGGACAACAGCAGAGGGTAGCTATTGCGCGCGCACTTGTGAATGAACCCCTTCTTATTCTTGCGGATGAACCTACGGGAAACCTTGATTCTGCGACTGGAAAAGAAATTATGGATATGCTTGACGAGCTTAATCATGAAGGAAAAACATTGGTGTTGGTAACCCATGATCCGAAAATTTCCGAACATTCCCGTAGGGTTTTAAGAATTCTTGACGGAGCGCTTGATGTTTCACGCTAAATATACCCATATTAAGAGATTGGTGAAGTTTGGAATAAAAAACATTTGGCTTCATAAACTCCGTTCTCTTCTTACGGTCTTGGGAATTGTTTTTGGTGTTGCGTCGGTTATTGCGATGCTTGCGATTGGAGAGGGAGCAAGTTTTGAGGCAAGAGAAAAGATTAAGGAACTTGGAAGCAACAATATTATTATTAGAAGTTTTAATCCGCCCGCAGATGCTGATGCGAGTCAATCCTCTTCTTTGAATGTTTTTGGATTAACCCCTGTTGATTTAAGAAGAATTAAAACTATTCCTTCTGTTGAGAATGTGGTTCCGACATGGGAGTTAAAGGAAACGATATGGTTTGGAAATGCTAAGGTTCCGGGAACAGTGGTAGGAACAGTGCCTTCGTACGCAAATGTTTACAATCTTGCGATTCCTTCGGGCCGTTTTATCACTCCCGCGGATCAGGATAACTTTCAGCCGGTTGCGGTTATCGGAGCAGGAGTGAATAGAACGCTTTTTACTACTGAACCGCCGATTGGAAAACGGATTAAGATAAAAAGCGGCTATTTTACAGTAGTAGGCGTAGTGGGAGAACGTGCGTTTCAGGCGGCAAACGAGGGATTTGAGGCAGATGATATGAATATGGCAGTCTATATTCCTTTGACTACATCCCGGGCATTTTTTGGAGAGTATGAGGTAAAAAAGGGAAGCGGAGGAATGCGTTCCTGGGAACGGAGTTGGGTGAAGTTTCACCGTTTTGTCGCGCGTGTGGTTGATACAGGCCAGATTATGCAGACCTCGGCGATTATACGGTCGCTTCTTGACGAGAACAGAAAGAAGACCGATTATGAGATTTTGGTTCCCATAGAACTATTGAAGCAAGCCGAACATACCAAGAGGATTTTTAGCATTGTGTTAGGTTCTATTGCGGCGATTTCTTTATTGGTAGGCGGTATCGGTATTATGAATATTATGCTTGCTACTGTAACAGAACGGACACGGGAGATTGGTATCCGAAGAGCACTTGGCGCAAAACAAGCAGATATTATTCATCAGTTCTTAACCGAGGCGGTTCTTCTTTCTGCTTCTGGCGGGTTTCTTGGTGTGGCAATTGGTATTATTGTACCAAAAATGGTAACCCATTTTGCAGGTATGACTACTTTGGTAACCTCCTGGTCGGTGATTGTTTCATTTGCAATTTCAGTGGCGGTTGGCGTACTGTTTGGAATTTATCCCGCACGCAGGGCCGCTTTGCTTGATCCTATACAGGCGCTTCGGCATGAATAGGGTTGTAAAAGAGTAGAGAGAAGACGGCGATCTTTTTTACAGGTTATGCGCATCAGGGTATACTGGTATTATGAAATCCATAGTACGTTTTAGCGTTTCTCTTGAGAAGCAGTTATTGCAAGAGTTTGATCGTCATACTCGGCTTGAAAAATATCCCACCCGTTCAAAAGCGGTTGTAGACCTTATTAGAGAAAAACTGGTTAGAAAAGAATGGGAACATGGTACCGAAGTAGCAGGTACGATTACCCTTGTGTATGATCATCACGGTTCAAAATTAATGGAAACTCTTACCTGTATTCAGCACGATTTCCACCATATTATTCTTGCTTCTCAGCATATTCATCTTGATCATAATAATTGTCTTGAAGTAGTGGTTGTGAGAGGTGTGCCGGGTGAAGTAAAGCGGCTGTCAGATCTTCTTAGGGCCACAAAAGGAGTAAAATTTGCCAACTTGAGTATGGCAACGACCGGCAAAATATTATAAACATTCCGTAGATATTCTTACTCTTTTTCACAAAGGAGGAACCTTGGCGCGTATTGTATTCATTGGTGCAGGCAGTGTGGGGTTTACCAGAACTCTTGTGAAAGATATATTGACCTTTCCGAGTATGCGGGATGCTACGATTGCGCTTATGGATATTGATGCGGAGCGACTTTCTTTTGCAGAGAGAGCGGTAAAGAAGATTATTTCTGAAGGAAAATATCCAGCAAAGGTAGTGGCTACTATGGATCGCGTGAAAGCTTTGAAAGGTGCGGATGCTGTGGTAGTAACTATTCTTGCCGGCGGAGTGGAAATCTGGGGCTCTGACATAGAGATTCCTAAAAAATATGGGATTGATACCTGTGTGGGCGATACCCGAAGTGTTTCCGGTATCTTTCGGGCATTGAGAACAACTCCTGTTATGCTTGAGATTTGCCGCGATATTGAAGCGTACTGTCCGGATGCTATTCTTTTAAATTATACCAATCCTATGGCAATGCTTTGTCGTGCTATGCAGAGATCGTCAACAGTACAATTGACAGGTCTTTGCCACAGTGTTCAAGGGACCGCGGAAATGCTTGCAAAATGGATTGGCGCTCCTAAAGAGGAAATTACCTACCTTTGTGCGGGTATTAACCATCAGGCATGGTTTCTTGAATATAAGTGGAACCATCGCGACGCGTATCCTTTGATAAAAAAGGCGGTGCAGAAAAAGAGCATCTATGAGCATGAAGTGGTTCGTAATGAACTCTTTATTCATCTTGGATATTATGTAACAGAATCAAGCGGTCATAACTCGGAATATAACTGGTGGTTTCGGAAAAGACCAGATTTGATTAAAAAATATATGCGGACCTCTCCCAAATATGCGGGATGGAATCCAGGGGAATATGCCTTTATTTTGAAACATTACCGTTCCCAAGAAAAAAGATGGAAGAAAGAACTTTCTGACTGGATGGAAAAACCAATAGATTTTGCGCGCGGAAAGGAGTATGCGGCCTTTATTATGAATGCGCGTCTTGGCGGTGAACCGTTTTCTTTTAATGGAAACGTTCCCAACAATGGTCTTATTCCGAACCTTTCTCAGGAGGCCTGTGTAGAGGTGCCGATTTTTGCGGATAGGCGGGGATTTAACTCTGTGTATGTTGGTCCTCTTCCTCCGCAGTGCGCGGCGTTGAACAATGTGAATATTGCGGTTGAGGAGATGGCTGTAGAGGCGGCTCTTACAGGAAACGCAGAGATGGTGTTTCATGCGGTCTGTTATGATCCGCTCTCTGCGGCGGTTCTTTCTCTTGCGGAAATTCGCAAGATGGTCGCCGAGATGTTAAAGAAGAATAAACCATGGCTTCCTCAATTTAAGAATATTACGATATAGATTGGGAAATAGCGGCGATTATCAAAGGATGGTTTTTACTTCTATTTAGAGATGAAGAAAGGCATTGTTTGATTATCATTGGGATGCGGGGAAAAGGGGGGTATCCCCGCATCCCTATCCATAGAGGTTACTTCTCTTGAGAAGTTTTTGCTTTCTTCTTTTTTCTTGCTTCTTCTCTTGCTTTTACCTCTTCTTCCTTATACTTTTTATACTCTTCCCGCTGTGCAGGAGTGAGCATTCCTTCAATCTCTGAGTTAGTGGTTTTTTGTATTTCTTGAAGTTTCGCCCTCTTTTCTTTTGGATCAAGGGAACCTTCTTCTTTAAGGGCATCTATTTTTTCTTTACGCGTTTTCAGGATTTCTTTATGTTTTGCTTTTTGTTCCGCGGTGAGATTAAGCTGACTCCATATATTTTGCTTCTTTACAGACTCTTTTTGTACATTTTGTTTCTTGTTCGTGTTGTCGGCCACTACCGCGGATACACTAAAGACACCTGCTATCAACATTCCCGCAATAAGCACAAGCAGTACTTTTTTCATGCTTCCTCCTTCTTGCGACGAAAAGGTTTTTTCCTCTTTTTTTATATCAATCATACTATAATAGACGCATTTTTAGATAAGTGGTTTAGTAAAGGAAGAAAGGTTATTTTGAAGCATTGAGATTTTTGGGTATGGTATCATAATAGAGTCCTTTTTAGAGAAAGAAAGGGTTATACTTTATGGAAGGGGAGGAAAAAAAATGAGAGTATATGAACTGTTAGAGATGGCGCCTTCTGCCTTTTTTTTCTTCGGGATTCTTTTCTCTTCTCTTTCCTGTACCGGATATGCACAGCCGTGCCGTGTAAAAACAGGAATTGAAATTCTTGCACAAGAGAAAGGAGCGATTCTTAAAGGGAAAAGAGTGGGATTGATTACCAACCTTACTGGTGTGGATAGTAGGATGCGGTCATCTATTGATATTCTTTATGCGATGCCGGAAGTTCGTCTTGTCGCACTCTTTAGTCCGGAACATGGGATACGTAGCGGAGTGCAAGGTTCTGTAAAAGATAATAGGGATACAAAGACAGGATTGCCGATACACAGTCTGTACGGAGCTACCCGAAGACCTACCAATGTCATGCTATCAGAGATAGATATCTTGATATTTGATATACAGGATATAGGGTCTCGGTCTTATACCTATATTTCAACAATGAAACTCTGTATGGAAGAGGCCGCAAAGAGAAAGATTTCCTTTATTGTTCTTGACAGACCCAACCCCTTGAATGGAGTTCTTGTGGATGGGCCTATGCTTGAAGATGGTTTTGAATCCTTTGTAGGTATTGCAAAAATTCCATATATCCATGGTATGACCGTAGGTGAACTTGCCTATTTTTTTAATGAAGAATTCAGGCTTAACTGCGATCTTACTGTTATTGAGATGCAGGGATGGAACCGTTCCATGACCTGGGGAGATACCGGCCTTCCTTGGATACCTACGTCGCCGCATATTCCAGAGCCCGATACTCCCTGGTTTTATCCTGTTACCGGTATGCTCGGCGAACTTTCTCTTGTGAATATCGGTGTAGGATATACCATGCCGTTTAAACTTGTGGCGGCTCCTTGGATAGATGCTGAGATTTTTTCAGATTTTTTGAACCGAAAGAACCTTCCCGGCGTATGGTTTCAGCCAGTTAGTTATACTCCTTATTATGGTTCTATGAAGGATAAGCTCTGCCATGGATGCCGTATCATGATTATTGATTTTTCTCTTTTTCGTCCTGCGACAACAGGGCTCCATATTATGACTGCGTTGCGCGAACTTTATCCAAGACAGTTTCTCCTTTCTTCTTCTCAGAAGTCTCGTTTTGACCTTTTTACCAAGGTGGCGGGCAGTAACCGGGTGAAGGATATGATTGAACGGCCGGAATCTCCGGAAGATCTTTATGCCCGGCAGGAGAATGCATTGAAGGGATTTCTTAAGAAACGGGAGAGGTCCCTTTTATATCGGGAATAAAAATCACGATGACGAAGATTGTAGGGTCTTTTTCTCTTTTTATACAGAACAGGGTATACTATAATTTTCTTTTTTTCTTCTCTTGAGATATGTTTCTATGAAAAGTCAGATTGTATGTCTATCGCTTCCCTGTTCTGAAAAGGTAACGCGACGAAAACAGGAGGAAGCCAGTATGGAATGTCCGAATGCAGAGAAGTTGTCGCAGGCCTTTCTTAAGAAGCGGCAATACTCTCTTGCGAAGGATCGGTATACCGCTACTTCGTATGACAATTTTTCCGCACTTTCGTATGCGGTGCGCGACCGTCTTGTAGAACGTTGGCTTGCGACACAACAGAGATATCACGATAAAAACAGAAAACGCGTCTATTATCTTTCTATGGAATTTTTAATAGGCCGTCTTCTTGGAAATAACCTTGTAAATCTCGGTATTGAATGTGAAGCTAAAGAGGCGCTTGCAATGCAGGGGCTTGATATTGCCGCTATTTTAGAAGAAGAGGAAGATGCGGGGTTAGGAAACGGAGGCCTTGGGAGATTGGCCGCCTGTTTTCTTGATTCTATGGCAACGCTTGGGATTCCGGCTCATGGATATGGAATCCGTTATGATTATGGTATTTTTGCCCAAAAGATTATTAATGGTCATCAGGTGGAACTTCCCGATGAATGGCTGAAGAATGGGTTTCCATGGGAGTTTGCAAGGCCGGAACATTCGGTGAAGATCGGGTTTTATGGAAGAACGGTGATGACGCAAGATCCCGCGGAGAGATTGAATGTTCGCTGGATAGGAACAGAAGATGTGATTGCGGTTCCTTATGATGTTCCAGTGCCTGGATATAGAAATGGCGTGGTGAATACGCTTCGGCTTTGGTCGGCCCGCAGTAGCGAGGAGTTTGATCTTGATTACTTTAACCATGGCGACTATACGAGGGCGGTTTATAAGAAGGTTCTTTCTGAAAATATCTCCAAGGTTCTTTATCCGAGCGATAGTGCGAGTCATGGACAAGAACTAAGGTTGAAACAGGAATATTTTTTTACAGCTGCCTCTATTGCAGATATTGTCCGTCGATTTAAGCATGACAATGCTGATATCAGAACTCTTCCCGATAAGGCGGCGATCCATCTGAACGATACCCATCCTGCGCTTGCGATTCCGGAATTAATGAGAATTCTTCTTGATGTGGAAGGACTGGAATGGGAAGAATCATGGGATATTGTTACCCGTGTTTTTGCCTATACCAACCATACTGTAATGCCAGAAGCACTTGAAATGTGGGCAATTCCGATGTTTGAACGGCTTTTGCCGCGGCATGCGCAGATTATCTATGAAATAAACTCTCGTTTTTTGAAGGAGGTTGCGCATCGTTATCCAGGGGATGACGGTCTTCTTGGAAGAATTTCTATTATTGAGGAAGGTTATCCGAAAAAATTCCGAATGAGCAATCTTGCGATTATTAGTTCACACTCTGTCAATGGAGTTTCCAAGATTCATACCCGGCTTCTTGTGTCGGGAATTTTTAAAGATTTTGAGAAGATTTTTCCTGAAAGGTTTTCTAGTAAAACCAATGGAATAACTCAGCGAAGATGGCTTCGGGTTTCCAATGAAGAGCTTTCTTCTCTTATTACCGAAGCTATTGGAGATTCCTGGATTACTGATTTGAATCGCCTTTCTGAGTTGGAGTCATTTGCCAAAGATCGTGCATTTTGTGAGCAATGGTATCAGGTGAAGCAAGGAAAGAAAAGAATGCTTGCGCAATGGATTTTTGAAACTTTTGGCGCAGAGGCGGATGAGAAATCTCTTTTTGATTGTCATGTAAAAAGAATTCATGAATATAAGAGGCAGGTCTTGTTCTGTTTCTTTATTGTTGCGCATTATTTAAGGTTAAAAGAGTCTCCTGAAGTTTATGGCAGGATCTCGCGAACCTCTATCTTTAGCGGAAAAGCCGCGCCTGGGTATTATATCGCAAAACTTATCATTAAACTTATCCATACTATCGCGGAGAGAGTAAATACCGATCCTGTTACTAGAGATCTTCTGAAGGTGATTTTTCTTGAGAATTATGGAGTTTCCCTTGCAGAAAAAATTGTTCCTTCAGCTGATCTTTCTGAACAAATTTCTGCGGCGGGCACCGAAGCCTCTGGAACAGGATGTATGAAATTTATGGCAAACGGAGCATTGACCATCGGAACTCCGGATGGAGCGAACCTTGAGATTTTTGAGGCAGTTGGCGAGGAGAATATGTTTCTGTTTGGTATAGATTCTACTCAGGCGGCAGAACTTCGCGCACATGGGTATCATCCTTCTGATTATATTTCTCGTTCAGAACTTCTTTCAAAAACCTTCCGTTTTATGGAATATGAACTCTTTTCTCCAGAAGAATATGAACTCTTTTCTCCGATTTTGAAGAGTATCAGAGAGTATGATCCTTTCTTTATCTGTGCAGATTTTGATGCCTATTGTTCAGCGCAGGATAGGGTTGCCGCGCTTCGTCTTACAAGAGAAGAATGGGTTCAACGCTCAATTCTGAACGTTGCCCGTTGCGGTCGTTTTTCAAGTGATAGAACTGTAAGTGAATATGCGCGTGATATATGGGGAATTTCTGATCAAGATATAGGGAGGGAAGAATGAGTTTGTTGGTGGTTGGGTCGGTTGCGCTTGATACAGTAAAGACCCCTTTTGGGGCAGTGCATGATATTCTCGGCGGATCTGCTTCCTATTTTTCAATATCTGCTTCATTTTTTACCGAAGTTCATCTTGTAGCGGTTGTGGGAAAAGATTTTCCCCCGGATTATAGAGATATTTTTCTGGAAAAAGGAATCCGTACAGAAGGGCTTCAAACAAAGGATGGGGAGACTTTTCGATGGAAAGGACATTATGATTTTGATCTGAACGATGCGAAAACAGATGCAACGATGTTGAATGTCTTTGGAGGGTTTGATCCTGTTCTATCAGAATCAAGCCGAAATTGTTCTGAGGTTTTTCTTGCCAATATAGACCCTGTGCTTCAGTTACGCGTGCTTAAGCAGGTGAAAAATCCGCGTATTGTCGCATGCGACACTATGAATTATTGGATAGAGACCCGTAGAAAAGAACTTTTACGCCTTCTTACGAAGGTGGATCTTTTTTTTCTGAATGATGCGGAAGCGCGTCAACTTGCAGAAGAACCAATGCTTACGAAAGCCGCACGGAAAATTTCTGCTATGGGCCCGAAAATGGTTATTATCAAAAAGGGTGAGCATGGAGCGCTTATGTTTGTGAATGGGGTTTTTTCTCCTCTCCCGGCTTTTTCTCTTGAGGAAGTTTTTGATCCTACTGGAGCAGGAGACAGTTTTGCGGGAGGAACAATGGGATTTCTGGCGCAATCTAAAAAACTTCATGCAAAGGCATTTAGGCGCGCAATGGGGTATGGCACTGTACTTGCCTCTTTTGCCGTAGAGAAATTTAGTCTTCAACGACTTCTTTCCTTGACGCGAGAAGATATTGAGGAGAGGTACCGTACATTTAGCAGAAAGCTCGTGATATAATAAGAAATCTTTATCTTTACCTTTTATCATTACTTGGAGGAGGTTACCATGGCAGTGCATTATAAAGATCTTGGTCTGGTAAATACCAGAGAAATCTTTAAAAAAGCAATGGAAGGCGGATATGCGGTTCCTGCATATAACTTTAACAATATGGAACAGCTACAGGCAATTATCGGAGCTTGTGTTGAATGTAAGTCGCCGGTTATTCTTCAAATTTCTAAAGGTGCCCGTCAATATGCAAACCAGACGCTTTTGAGGTATATGGTTCCGGGAGCGGTTGAAATGGCGCGGGAAATGGGCGGAGATATTCCCATTGTTCTTAATTTAGATCATGGAGATACCTTTGAACTCTGCAAAAGTTGTGTTGATTATGGTTTTTCAGCGGTCATGATTGATGGGTCGTCTCTTCCTTTTGATGAGAATTGCGCGCTTACAAAAAAGGTTGTTGAATATGCCCATGAACAGGATGTTACTGTTGAGGGTGAACTTGGAGTGCTTGCGGGTATTGAAGATGAAGTTTCTAGTGAAGTAACGCATTACACCCGGCCTGAAGAGGTGGAAGAGTTTGTGTCGCGGACCGGAGTAGATCATCTTGCGATTTCTATTGGAACTTCTCATGGCGCTTACAAATTTAAGGTGAAACCCGGAGAGAGTATTCCTCCTCTTCGGTTTGATATTCTTGAAGAATGTCAGAGACGTCTTCCTGGCTTTCCCATTGTTCTTCATGGCGCTTCTTCAGTGGTGCATGAATATGTGGATATTATCAATAAGTACGGCGGTCAGCTTGAAGATACTGCCGGAGTGCCGGAAGATCAGATTAGTCAAGCAGTGAAGTCCAATGTATGTAAGGTAAATATTGATTCTGACGGTCGATTGGTAATGACCGCAATGATTAGAAAATATCTTACGGAGAATCCAAAGGAATTTGATCCGCGCAAATATCTTGGTCCGGCTCGCGAAGAGTTGAAGAAGATGTATATTGCGAAGTGTAGGTTGTTGGGAAGTGATGGCCAATCCTGATTCTGAGGGCTTATCTTCATCTCAACCACGTTGTTACCTTCGTCATCGGCTTCGGCGACGTACGGGAGTACGTCTTCTTGCCTCTTCCTTGTCGCCTAGTTTTTTGAGCGAATCTAAACCTTGCTGGGTGAGGGTTTATCTTCATCTCAACCACGTTGTTACCTTCGTCATCGGCTTCGGCGACGTACGGGAGTACGTCTTCTTGCCTCTTCCTTGTCGCCTAGTGTTTGAGCGAATCTAAACCCTTATAGGGTGGAGGGAGGGGGTGAGGAGTGATATCCTGACTCTGAGGGCTTATCTTCATCTCAACCACGTTGTTACCTTCGTCATCGGCTTCGGCGTAGGCAGAATATTGTATCACCGTATATTTTGAAATCTTATGAAGAGATATAGTCTTTTCGTATTGTATGGAAAGAATAGAGAGATTTCAATAATATGCTCCCAAAAATAATGCGTGAGGGTATTTATTGAAATAGTGGTATTAATCCTGCTTTTTTCCGTATGGGAGATTTACTGGATATGGGTGATCTTTTCTTTGAACCCCAACAATATAGAATAGGGTTGGCTCTGCTAATTTTTATATGAAACCTAGTATGTGCCCGGGAAGAGATCTTTTCCTTATTTGACAAAGCATTATGTCTATAGTAATGTAAACGATGTGCGTGAAACAAAAAAGCCAGCGACCATAAAAGATCTCGCGGAAAATACCGGACTAAGCATTGCAACAGTCTCTCGCGTACTCAATAACTCTTCCTATCCTATTCCTATCAGTGAAAGAACCCGTAAAAAAGTATATGCCGCGGCACGCGATATTCACTATCGGCCTAACCTTACCGCGCGAAACTTAAGAAAGAAAAGAAAGACCCTTTATTTAGGTATTTTACTTCCTACTGGCGCTGATATTACCCATGATGCATTTATATGGACATTAATCTCAAATCTTCAAAAACATCGCTCCAATGAATCAATACAATTAAGCCTTCTTTCCTATCTTCCCGGCCATATTAATATATTCTGGGAAAAGACAGATCTTCTCTCTTTCTCGGGAATTTTTGTCTGTATTCCCGCGGATGAAGATGTGCTCTTTATAGATTCTAAACAGGAAGAAACCCTTATTCCATGGCTCTTTATTCACCGTACTGCCCAACATTGCCCTTATGTAACCTGTGATGAGAAGAGCGCGGCAACAACCTTAGTACACCATTTTTTTGATGCGGGACATCAATCAATCCTCTTTTTCAATACACGCGATGATTCTGTGGGACGAGAACGCAAATCCGCTATTCAAAAAGAATGCGCAAAAACAGGCGCCCTCTTTCAAGAGATTATCGCAAAAGATACGGAAGAAGGGTATAGAAAGGCATCCGCACTTATTTCGCAATCTCATACCCTTCCCACAGGATGGATCACCAATGGATATAATACACTCGGCATATTACATGCCTTAAGAGAAAAAAAGATTCGCATTCCTGAAGATATCTCTCTTGCCGCCTTTAATAATCTTACTGGATGGCCGCTTCTTACCTCTATGGAAGAGCCCACCGCAAAGATGGGAGCACGAGCAATCCAGATGATGGAAGAGATTATACAAGGAAAAAAGAATCTTTCTAAAGAAGAAACGATTCCCTCTTTCTTTCATCGCGGGAAAACAGTTGGGTCGCCTCTACTTCTTCATAGTAACAATAGAAAAAAAAGAGGCTAAATTCCCTTATATGTAAAGAACCGTGATTCTATAGTATTGCGGATTCCTAACAAGGAGGTGGGAATGTTGAATGAAAAGGTGATTTTTCGCAAATCACATGGATTTACGTTGATAGAATTGCTTGTCGTCATCGCTATTATTGCTATTTTAGCCGCTATGCTTCTGCCAGCGCTTTCAAATGCGCGGGAAAAAGCGCGTCAGGCAACCTGTATGAATAATCTTCGTCAACTCGGATTGGCAATTCATCTCTATATAGGAGATTATGATGAGTGGGTACCTGGTCCCAAAGGTCAATCCGCGGGACCAGACCCTGCTACTATTCCTTATGGATCCAATAACTGGGTAAATCTTCTTCTACCATATATCAAACAATATTCCTATCTTCGGTGTCCTTCTTTAAAACCTTATATGGGCTATACTTGGTGTTTTTATGGATACCGAACATTCCCTCCTTTTCTTTATTCTTCCACCACTCCCTATGCCTCAAACGCTCAGTACCGTCATGTAAAGCTCTCTAAGATTTCCAGCGTCTATGGCGAGAAAGAGTCTAATTTTTGGATTATAGTGGATTCCGCATGGTACCGAGCAAATCAGAATAGATGGTACCAGTATTACTTCTTTCCCTATTATGATAGTGGAAGTCCCACCTACCTTGATCTTCGGCATAATGGCATGGGAAATGTTCTCTTCTTAGACGGTCATGTAGAGGCGGTTAATATGCAACGCGCAAAAGAAATGATTCAAGGTACTGGATACGACTGGGTTCGTCAACCATAAGATTTTTTTTCTTCCTATTGAAAAGAGGGGGCCATGCGCTATAAAGAAATGCTTGTTGCACTTATCATTTACGGATTCACATCATGGGCTTTTGCACAATTTACAGTTTCTTCTATAAACGCTCCCTCCATTGAAGAATTTATTCTTATTGATGGTTCTGTTCCTTCTTTGGTTATTGCGGAGAATCCTTCCACACCAGTCGTAACACGCGGCTACTCAGGAGGAATAGATAAAGGATCTCCGGGAGACGACAAGGCATTTATGCTTGCCTCTTCACGAGATCCTCGTTGGAGTGGCGGAACCGTTAACCCTGAAGCAATCTCTCTATCATTTATTTTGGCTTCAGATGCGACCCGATGTGAAATAGAGATAGGATATTTTGAGGGAATCTATCAAACTCCTATATTTGACATCTTTCTTAACAATACAAGAATTCATACATTTCGTCTTCCAAAGGGAACCTATGGAAATAAAGAAAAGGTCTTTAAAGAGATATTGCTTGGAATAGATTTCACCTCAAAAACCAATAATCAAGGACCTCACACCCTGCGGATTGAACAGATAGACCCCTGGGGAACAACCCTGATAGATGCGATCTACCTTCGTGGAAAAGGAATTGCGCTTCTGCACCCTGATACCAAAGAGCCCCTTTCCAACCTTCAAATAGAGTACCTTTCCTCTTTGGCGCTTCCGCGGCTTCCAAAGAGTTTTTCTCTTCCTAAAGAATGTATTGCGTTGGATTGCGGTCCAGAAGAATCTCCTGTATGGAGAGAGGGTGGGTTTGAAGCCCTTACTCCGAATACGATCTATAAGGAAGGAGCACGATTTGGATGGACAGGAAATAGGGCGCTTCTTTCTGGAAAGGTGGTGCAAAAATCATGGGATCCTCTTAGATCTGACTGTATCTTTATGAATTTTTCCAAAGGAGAGGCGCCTGTTCTCAAAATCAATGTGCCATCGGGGAAATATCGGGTTTTTCTTATTGCGGGAGGTGTGCCAAGAGCTCAGCGTTTTCAAGTTCAGGCAGAAGATAAAAGATTAAGCGTAAATTTTATCAGTGGTCAAGATGTTGTACTTGATAGAATAGGAGTAATCCATGCTACTGTAGAATGTATTGCGAAAAATAATGGTCTTTCTCTCTCTTTTCCTGACCAGTATGCGATCTTGAATGGTCTTGTCATATACCCGGTTTCTCTCATAGAGAAAGTAGAACCCCAGTTAACCCATCTTATTGAAGAGTATTATTTGCCGGCCTGTATTGAAGTAAAGAAGCCTGTCTTAAGCGAAGAAGAGAAAAAATCTTTAGAAGGAAAATTAGAAGCCTTGATAGATACTGCGGAAAAAGAGCATAGAGAGGGCATGTTTACTCCCTCAAAAACAGATCTTGCAAAAGGATATACTTCCTTTACCAACACATGGCTCCGTCCGATCTTTCCAGACAGCACTCCCTTTCAAGAAGAGCTCTCTTCCTCTATCCAGATCTTTGCCACTCCAGGAGAGTATGAACCCTTTACATGTTCTTTACGAACCCATAAAGCCTTAACAGGAGTACGCGCAGAATGTAATGGATTTAAAGATGCGAAAGGAAGAAAGATTATCTCTGATTCTTTTTGTCCAATCTTTACAGTATCGTATATGAAAGGAAGTGTGACTACACGACCCAATGGACAGTATAAGATGCAGCCAAAGTTTCTTATGCCTCATACTCCGGAATCTCTTGGCGCTGATTTTACCAGAGAATACTGGTGTACGGTTCAAGTTCCGACCAATACTCCTTCTGGCATTTACACAGGCACCTTTACCATCTATGCGGATAATGCTCCTTCTACTGATATAAAGGTTTCTCTTGAAGTTCTTCCTTTTACGCTTCCTCCTGTAAAAGATCGTTTCGTAGGTCTTTATTGGGGAGAGCATGTTTGGCCAGTAGATGAGAAAGAATGTGCGGATCAGCACTTTGCAGATATGGCGGCCCATGGTATTAACGCTACGACCTCTTATGGAGACGGCGCCCGTTTTTTCCTTGATGAGAAGGGAAACCTTGGCGCTGATTTTTCAAGACCGCGAAAACTTATGCAATTACGAAAAAAACATGGACTTATTGGACCTATTCCTAATATTGTGGTAGGCCCTGGAACTATTACACGTCTTGGATTTAAACAGGGAACTCCTGAATTTGAAAAAGCTTATATAGAAATGATCAGAATGATTGCAGAGGAAGGAAAGAAAGAAGAGTGGCCCGAGATTCTTTTCTATCCTCTTGACGAACCTAATTATCAAACGCTTGCAAAGACCGGCGGATACCTTTGCCGTCTTATTCACAAGGTTCCCGGCGCAAAAACCTTTATTACCACTTATCCTCCTAATATGAATGCCGCGAGAAAGATTGATCCTGAACTTGATATTTGGCTTGATGTTTTTTGTTTGAACCGCCATACTAAAGACGATGTAGAATCCCTGAAACAACAGAATAAGCCCTATTTTTACTATGCAGGCGCCTATGCGGGTATTCCTCCCTATGGGATACGTTACACCAATGGCTTCTCTTTTTGGAGAAGCGGAGCAACTGCTATGTATTACTGGGTATACGCATGGCCTAAAGGAGATGGATTCTTTGATCTTGATAATGATTTAAGAGAGACTGGTGTTGTGGCATGCGCTCCGGATGGAGGCATTATTTCTACGGTTCTTTGGGAAGCAGTACGGGAAGGTATGGATGATTTGAAATATGCGATACTTCTTGAAAAAACCGTGGCTTCCTTAAAACCCGGAGCTCTTAAACAGGAAGGAGAAGCGCTTCTTTCCCGACTTACACAGAGCATCTCGCTGGGAACCATTGAACGCGATAGAGATATTGAGGCCTTTAACAAGAAGCCTAAAACAGTAGAACTTTGGAGAAAGGAGATCGCAAAGTTTTTGAAAAAAGCTCTATCATAGAAAGAACAGGTTTGCTTCTTTCTTTACAACCCGTATTGTTCCTTTAAGAAGAGGTTTATTCTTCTTCTGAGGGAAATGTACAATATCTTCCCTGTTTCCATCCTTTCCCTCCATTGCGGAGTTCAAAGATATTATGATCAAATTTCCATGGACCTGAGAAAGGGCTGTCAGGAATGATTGCACTGGTCATGCCAATGGTAAGAAGGCGTGCATAACTCTCCCACATTGCGCTTGTGTGAGAAATGAATGAAGTGGCAGGAGTACCGAAAGTAAATTTATCTTCGGTTCTCTGGTAGGAAAAGCCGCCATCGCTATTGCGGTTGATAAGGATTGCTTTTTCTACCTTTCTCATCGCAAGAAGAATTTCTTCTTGAAAAAAACCTTTCCAATAGAGATTGGAGAGAATGTTTACCGCATCAAAATCAAGGCATTGTCCTCCGCCGATTCCAATTTTATAATCAAAAAGGCCGTCTGATTGTTGAAGAGCAAGGGTGGATTGCGCAATTTCCTTTTCATAATGAAGGGGACGATGCCATGCCCAATAGAGGGGATAAAGGTGCATTGCTCCTGCCATTGCTTCCCGAAGGTCAGTTGGATTTTTCCACCAAAACCCAGTAGTAGGGTCTTGAAGGGAATCAAGCCAGTCAAAAAGATCAGACATTCTTTTCGCAAAGATTTCTTCCTGAGAAGAGGAATATTCCCATGTGAGAAGAATTCCAAGATCCATAAGCCAGTTTCCCGCGCCCCAGAAGGAGTTTGAGGCTTTCTTTTGTATTGTGTGAAGAAAATTCTGGAAGACCGAGGCATCTCGGAAAGAATCAAGGAATGTAAGACGATAGCGGGAAGAGGCATTCAATGCACTTAACGCCCAAAGGGAATGTCGGGTGCGATGGCACATTCTTCCCCAGCGGTATATTGCGTCGGGATAGGTTACTTCATCAATTTCTTTGTCAAAAAACCATCCATCTTCTTGCTGGAAACTATTGAGATATATTGCCCATGCTTTTTGTTGATTTCTGTCGGGAAGAATATCAAGAAGTCCTGAAATTGAGGCGGCAAGCGCAGAAGCAACCATAGTTTCCGGACATCCATACGAATAACGAAATGTATGGGGTTTCTTTCCTTTCATGTTTTTAATGAAATTTTTCGCACCGTGTTGTAGTGATTCAAATGTGTTATGTTTCATGGTTTTTCCTAAAAAGAAATAGAGTTAGAGAAAAGGTTGCGCATTTTTTATTGTATCTTATTGTAGGGGATTCTTTTCTGAAAGAATCCGAAGAACCTCTTTTTTTGCCTGTCTGAATGCATGATCATCTCCGGTAATTTCTGGATAGATAAAGGATGAAGAAGAGATAAAGTTCCATCCGAGGATTGCATTTTTTTCTCCTACGATTTTTTCTCGCGGATCTTCACCGGCTTGGTTCTTAACTTTTGCATCAAGCATGCGTAGAAGAAGATATTCTTCTCTGCCGTCAATAAGTCCCCAGAGCGTGGGAGATGGAATTGGACCCTCTGGACCCGGGAATACGCAACTATATTGATATTTGGGATAAAAGGTGTGATATCCATAGATTTGGTAGCCGGTAAGTCCTGCTTTCCAGCATTGCCAGAGGAATTTTTTCGTAGTGGTGTATCCCCTTTTGAAATCTCCGGATAATTGGGTTGCGGCAATAGCATTGGGAAGAAGAGGAATCTCTTGTGTGCCAAGACGTTCAATAAGGGTATGAACACTCCAGTAAGGTGCGATCCACGAGAGTCGTTGTGAAAGAGTTTGCATTGCAGGAATAGGGGTTCCCGCAAAACCGCTTCCTGCAAATTCAAGAATTGGAAAGCGGGCTTTTAGCTTATCCATTCTCGCACATATCGCATTGATCTTTTCAGGAGAGGGATCTAATTCATCTATAAGATAGAAGAAGATTCTTTTAAGTCCTTGCTTCTGAAGCGCTTCAATGATTTGTTTAAGAAGATGGAACTCTATTTCTTCTTTTTCTGAGTCAGAGAAGGTGTTGAAATTGGGTGGAAGCCATGCTTTGTTATAAAAACGATATTGAAAAACCGCATGTTTCATTCCTGCTTTGACCGCGGCTTGTAAAAAAGGTTCCCATTTGCTTGTATCAAGTTTGGGGAGACCTTTATCTGAAAAGTGTGTAACTCGGACATACTTGTCCATAATGCCGGTTCCTTGATGAGGCCGTACTTCAAGGATTGTCTGTCCGGCTTTCGCCATATCTGAAAGAACCTTTTTCCATAGAGTTAGCCGTTGGTCGTCGTTTTTGATTTTTGGAAAGAGCTCAGAAAAGATACATTCAAGCGAACTCCAGAAAAAACGGACCATTGGATATTCTGATGCCTCTATCTGTACTGGCCATACAGTAATTTTACATGAAATGGAATGGGTTGTTCCATCTTCTGCAGAGAAAAGGATTGGTATGGTATAAGATCCAGAAGCAAGGTTTTTACTTCCAAGGCGGATCCATACAGCATTTTTTTCTCCTGGACGCGGAAGAAAGGAGTTAGTTTGTATAAGGCGATAATTATCTTCTACCCATATTTCACATAACCCTGGAAACTGCTTGTCGGTATTGGCAGAAATAGTGATTCTTCCGGGATTTTTGAAAAAGGTTCCATTTAGTTCAATATATTCTTCCTCTTCCATTGCAAGGTCTGCTTCAAGGGTTGCAATAGAGAGCATATTTTCTTCTGAAGGAAGGTGGAAAAAATATCCCTGTTTTATCTCTTCTGCGGTGATGGCAAGGTTAAGAAGTTTGCGAGGAGGGATAAAGTCAGGATGGAGATAGGTGATTGAGGGATCTGCGAATCCCGCAATAATGGGTGTTTCAAAAGAAGCGAGGGATGAGGTGTTATGAAGAAGTTCTTGTTGAAGAATATAGATTCCGTCTGCGGGCGCTTTCCATTCTATGGAGGAAGAAAGCATAGAGGGAGAGGAGGTTGGAGTAAGAGGTGCATCAATCTGTACAAGCGGTTTTCGTTGAATTGAAAGAATTTTGGTGGAGAGGGAAAGAGGTTGGGATTCTAGTTTTTTTCCATGGAGGTTAAGGAGATTGGTAAAGGAAAATTGTTTTACATCTTCGCGATAGTCCATGGAGAGGGTATATTCAGAATTTGCGGTAACGATATTTTCAAGTCCGTGAAGAAGAATGATATCCGCGGTATGAACAATGCTTTCTCCTTGTGCAAGAGTTTTTGTCGGATATACCCATTCAAGGGTTCCTCTGGGAGAAACCGCCCAAAAATAGAGGGTGGCAAGTTCATTGCAGGCAATGGCAATTCCGTCTTTTGATTGTGGAACGATAAGTGAAACCCATGGAGCCGCAATATCCTTTATCCAGAGCGATTGCGATCTCTGTTTGTTCCAATTTGCCCATGGAGTTTGTTGTATGCCGGTGGAATTATGATACCCGCAGATCATTTCAGATCGCGGCACAATAAAGTTTCGTACCATTTGACTGAATTCACGGGAAGATGTCTGAGTGTTGGTGATAGTCCATTTGACTCGGATTCCAGGAAAAGTATCATCTATGGTGATCTCTTTTTTCCAGAGAAATCCTGCATCGTCTTTAAGGAAGAATGATAGAACTATCTTATGTGCCTTCTTTTCTTCTATTTGAAAGGTATAGGAAGACATGGTTCTTGCATCCCTGTCATCAAGCCAGCCGCCTTCTCCCGGCGCCCATTGGATCAGTTCTCTATTAGAACGAAGATCTGTCAGGGATTTAAGCCGACCTCCGAGCGTGGTAAAGGTTGCGCGAAGATGGGGAGAGGTTAAAGAGACAAGTGTTTCCTTTCCAGTGGTTTCTTCGCGCATCTCCACTCCATATACAAAGGATGTGATCACAAACAGGCCAATAATAAGGCTATACACTTTTCTCATAAAGAGCTCCTGTTAAAAAAAGAATGGAAATACTCTTGTGTGACGGCTGAAGTCAGTTATAAGCCATTTTTTTTGTGATTATTTCATTGACTATAGGGCTTTTTTCAAAAAGAGTGCAATCTCTTTTCTCCAGTTTTGAATAGTTGCGGGGTTTTTAGCTAATGCCGCGAGATCTTTCCCTCTGCCTGTAGCTCCTAAGGATATACTCTGTCTTAAACGGGAAAGGAGTGCTTCTCCTTCTTGTTTAAGGGATCCGGGTTTTAAGGAAGCCACGGTTTTTTCAAGAAGTATCGCATATTTCAAATCATCCATACCTTCCCGTACTCCTTCCCAAAGAAGCGTAGAAATAATGCCTCCATCCGGAGCGCATGCCACAACACCGGTCTCTCTTTCATCATTGTCAAGATCAAAGAATCCATTTCCTTTGGTCCATGAATATGCCCAGTAATACATAGCGGTTGCTCCGCTTCTCCAAAAGGAGAATCCATTGGTATATCGCGGACTATACGGTGCGCCGGAATAGGCGCCAGAATAGTAGAAGTAGGGTTTATTCTGTTCTTTAAGAGTTTTGATATCTTCTTCTGTATGTCTGCTAAGACAAGGAATATCAAGCCAGGTATCAAGCTCGGAATCAACCTTTCTCGCGGCATTCATATTTTCCGGATAAGTGGTAATATAGGTTCTTGCGCCGGGAACCTTGTGAATAAGACGACAAAGGTATCCGCCGATCGTTGCGAATCTTTGATAGTTAGGTTCGTCAAGAGGATAGAAGAGGACCTCGGGCCACTCTTCTTTCTTTCCTTCTTCTGCAATCATTCTGACCATTTCTATATAGGCTTTTTCAAATTCAGGAGTCTCCTGTTTAAATCCAAGACGTGTAATAGTACCTGCGCTTGCTCCGGTATTGGGAACAGGTCCAATAAGTCCATGTTTTTTTCGCAGTTTCATAATCTCCCGCATTCTTGAAAAATCAGCGTTAAGGTTTCCCTTTTCGTCAAGGAAAAAACGGGCGCCGTCTCCATAAGAGGTCGTGGCGTTAATACCATGGGCCGCCATATCTGCAAAGTGCTGGTCAACACATTCTTTCTCATTTACTGGCCAAACATGGTCCCCCCAGTAAAGACCTACGAAACGATCTGTTACAGGAGGAAGCGTAAAAGGAAGAACTTCAAGAGAAACCTTTATATCAGTAGAAGGAGCATTATCCGCATAGATGGTAAAGGTGCCTGTGTAAATACCAGAAGGAGTATTGGACGGAACATGAACCGTACACCAGTATTCTCTGGTAAAATCAGCGGCAAGAGATTCCGGAGTATGGGGCATAAGAAACTTTGGCTGTATCTTATACTGTCCATTGGGTCGTGTAGTCACACTTCCTTTCATATACGATACTGTAAAGATTGGACAAGAAGAGGCAGAGATAATCTTTCTTCCTTTCGCATCTTTAAATCCATTACATTCTGCGCGTACTCCTGTTAAGGCTTTATGGGTTCGTAAAGAACATGTGAAGGGTTCATACTCTCCTGGAGTGGCAAAGATCTGAATAGAGGAAGAGAGCTCTTCTTGAAAGGGTGTACTGTCTGGAAAGATCAAACGGAACCATAGATTGGTAAAGGGAGTATATCCTTTTGCAAGATCTGTTTTTGAAGGAGTAAAGATTCCCTCTCTATGCTCTTCGTCCGCGGTATCAACGAGCTCTTCCAATTTCCCCTCTAAAGATTTTTTCTCTGCTTCGCTTAAGACAGCCTTCTTTACTTCAATACAGGCTGGCAAATAATACTCTTCAATAAGATGGGTTAATTGAGGTTCTACTTTCTCTATGAGAGAGACCGGGTATATGACAAGACCATTCAGGATAGCGTATTTGTCAGGAAAAGAGATAGAAAGACCGTTAGAACCCACATTACATTCAACAGTTCTATGGATGATTGCGGTTCTATTGAGAACATTATCTTTACTTCCTATAAAATTGGTATTTAGGGTTTTATCACCTATTTGAACGAGAAATCGTTTTGCATTGGCAACTCCTCCCGCAATAAGAAAAACCCGATATTTTCCCGATGGCACATTGATTTTGAGAACAGGGCCTTCTCCTTCGGTAAAGTTCATAGAGATACAGTCAGATCGGAGAATATCCCATGATCCTTGCACTACTTTTCCAGAAAGAACCGATCTATTTCCTATCCATCCGAATCGCGCTCCTTCCTTATAGATTGTCTTTGGAGTAAGGGCTTCAAATCCACCTTCGCTCCATACCATAGATTCTTCCGAACCACAATCTAATGCAATACATTCTTTAGGAAGAGAAAAATTCTTTGGAAGCCGCGGAAGCGATGAAAAAGATTCTTCCTTTATTTCTGCGGAAGAAAGCATTTTTCCAGTATTAGGATCAAGAAGACGGATTCCTTTTCCTCGTATCTGGATAGCATCAATTAAGGTTACTCCCCACCAGTCGGTTTGTGTGATCCGCAGGGTGTGAGGTCCTTGATTATTGGTTTTTGAGGTGAAATCTATATTGAGCCGTATCTCTTTAAGTTTCTTCTCTTGACTGCCAAAGGTTCCTTGCGGAAGCCGAAAGGTATGAATTCTTGTGTCATTAAGGAAGATTGCAAAGTGACGAGTTTGAGAGCCTCCCTCAAAGTAGCCTACCTCTATTTCGCATTGGTTTGCATCAGGAGCCAAAGAGAATGAGAGAGAGATTGATTCTGGGTTAACAGTTCCTCCATGCCACCGTTTATCGCGGGGAGAGGCAAGATAAAAGGCCTGGTCATCTCCGGGAGATCCTTTATCAATTCCTCCTGAGTAGCCGCGTGTTACGACTGGTGTAGAAGGATTCTCCGCAATAACCAAAGAAGGAACCGATCCATCAATAAGAATAAATTCTTTTATGGAGGGAGTTTCAAAGGAAGAGACTGTAAATTGTGCAGAAGCTCCTGCAACCAATCCAAAGAAGAGAATGAAAAAAAGAGGCGCTTTTTTAACATGCATCGGGGTCCTCCCTGTGAAATTGAAAACAAAGAGAGTTATGTTCTTATAGGATAGGGCATATTGCTTTTTTGACGATGGTTGATATGATGTATAGGCATAGTAAACAGATCTTGCTCACAATAGAAATAGTGTAAAGATTTTGGAAATGTGTTGGGAGGCAGTGCACTGCTTTCTTTTGTATCAAAGGGCTTTTTTGTTTCTGGATTAAGAAGACGAATTCCTTTTCCTCGTATGATAATAGCGTCTATTAGGGTTGTTCCCCACCAATCGGTTTGCGTGATCCGCAGGGTGTGAGGTCCTTGGCTATTGGCTGTGGAGGGGAACTCTATTCCGAGCAATATCTCTTTGAGTTTCTTCTCTTGACTGCCGTAGGTTCCTTGCGGAAGCCGGAAGGAATGGATCCTTACTCCATTGAGGTAGAGATCAAATTGACGAGTTTGGGAGGTTCCCTCAAAGTAGCCCAGTTCTATTTCGCATTCTTTTGTGTCAGGCGCTAATGAGAAGAAGAGTGAGATACTCTGTGGATTAACAGTTCCTCCTTTCCACCGTTTATCACGGGGAGAGGCAAGTATGAATGCCTTGTTATCTCCGGGAGATCCTTTATCTATTCCCCCTGAGTAGCTCTCGTTTTGGGCTATTGCTGGTGTGGAAGGGTTTTCTGTTATAACGATAGAAGGATTGGATCCGTCTATAAGTACGGATTCTTCAATGGCAGAACTTTCAAGAACAGAAACTGTAAATTGTGCAAAAGCCCATGATGTTAATCCGCAGAGGATACATGCAATAAGCATTTGTTTATAGCGCATCGTTTCCTCCTTTCTGTGGGAAGAAAATAAAATCCTTATGGTTGCCGAACCCAGTCGTATGAAGTACCTTGAATCATTTCTTTTGCGCGTTGCATATTAACCGCCTCTACATGACCGTCTAAGAAGAGAACATTTCCCATGCCATTATGCCGAAGATCAAGGTAGGTAAGACTTCCACTATCATGATAGGGAAAGAAGTAATGTTGGTACCATCTTCCCGAGTAGAACCAGGCTGAATCTACTACGATCCAAAAATTAGATTCTTTCTCGCCATAGTCAATGGAAATTTTGGAGAGCTTTACATGACGGTACTGGGCGTTTGAGGCATAGGGACTGGTGGAAGAATATAGAAAGGGGCGGAATGTTCGGTATCCGTAAGCGCATGAAACACCGGAACGGTATGGTTTCAAAGAAGGACAGCGAAAAAATAGAGAATTTTTTACATAGGGACCAATAAGATGGGGCCAGGTGGCGGATCCATAAGGAATAGTAGCAGGATCTGGTCCCGCGGCTTGACCTTTGGGACCAGGCACCCACTCATCATAATCTCCTATATAGAGATGAATTGCCAAGCCGAGTTGGCGAAGATTATTCATACAGGTTGCCTGACGCGCTTTTTCCCGCGCATTTGAAAGCGCTGGCAAAAGCATAGCGGCTAAAATAGCGATGATGGCAATCACTACAAGCAATTCAATCAACGTAAAGCCATGTGATTTACGAGAACCCACTTTTTTACTAACCATTCCCACCTCCCTGTTGGGATCTGCAACGGTATATATTTATGGTTCTGTTACACATAGGATGATCTCTTCTTCTTTTCTTTATTATTACTATGAAGAAATAGAGGCGACCCGACTGTTTTCCCGCGATGAAAGAATGAAGGAATCGTTACTTCTTTAGAAAGATTCTTTTTTCCTTGTATAATCTCTTCCATCATCTGGATTGCTCGTGCTCCCATCTTTGCGGTGGGCTCTTCCATAGAGGTAAGAAGCGGCCATCCAGTAAGATTATTAAAGGCGGCAAGAGAGATATCTTCAGGAATGCGAATCTTTTTTTCTCTTAAGGCATGTAATATGCCGAGTGTATTATATCCATTGGTGATCCATCCTGTGGGAAGGGTATGAGATTGCGAAATAAGTGCGGATGCCTTTCTATACCCTTCTTCCGTATCTTTTGCGATAATCTCTTGAAAGAGGGCGCCTGTTTTTGCGCATTCTTTTTGAATAGCGGATTTGCGTTCTCGTCCCACAGAATCATCGCGTGTATTGAAAAAGAGGATTGATTGATGTCCCGCATCAAAAAAATGGTGTACTAAGGTTGTTGCCGCGCTCTTCTCATCACAGGTTACATAAGGGCAATGTTGGGCAGTACGGTGAATAAAGAGCCATGGAATAAGGGTTTCTTCCTGTTTAGAATCTATAAAGAGCACATCTTCATCCGCGGGAATACAGACAAAAATTCCCGAGAAAGAGAGAAGATCTGTCTTTTCCCAGAATATATTAATATGGCCGGGAAGATAGGAAAGAAGGCTTAATTGTATTGATTCATTGGAGCGATGTTTTTGAAGATTTGAGATTAATGTCCATATAAATGCATCATGGGTAATATCAGCGCCAGTAGGAAGCAAAATACCTAAATAAAGGGTCTTTCTTTTCTTTCTTAAGTTTCGCGCGGTAAGGTTAGGCCGATAGTGAATATCGCGTGCCGCGGCATATACTTTTTTACGGGTTCTTTCACTGATTGGGATAGGATAGGGAGAGTTGTTGAGTACGCGAGAGACTGTTGCAATGCTTAGTCCGGTATTTTCCGCGAGATCTTTTATGGTCGCTGGCTTTTTTGTTTCACGCATATCGTTTACATTACTATAGACATAATGCTTTGTCAAGTAAAAAAAAAGAGGGATCTATTCTTTTTAAAAAATGGTGAAGGAGAAATATTTGGAGGAAGAAAGAAGGAATGTTTTAATAGAATTACGGAGCAAGCGGTATTGTTCTTTAGGAAATGACTATAATAAGGAAGAATAAAGGAGATACAGGAGCGTTGAAATGCCAGGAAAATCAGAAAAAAAGAGAATGATTCAAGCAATGGTGCAAAGAGAAAGATCTGTTGCTAATGAATTAGCGGGTTTAATATGGGAATTAGCAGAGCCGCCCTTACAGGAGAAAGACTCTTCTCAATTGATTGCGCGGTATTTGGAGAAGAATGGCTTTACGGTTGTTTGGCCTTTTCCTATGTTGCCGACTGCATTCAAAGCAGAGAAGGGAAGCGGTAAACCAGTAGTGGGGATGTTGGGAGAATATGACGCATTGCCCGATTGTGGAGAGAGGCCGGGAACCTATGGGCATGGGTGCGGCCATAATCTTTTGGGAGTGGCTCCAGCAGTAAGCGCGGTGGCAATAAGCAAAATTCTTTCTGAGAAAGGCTTCTCTGGAACCGTTCAATATTGGGGATGTCCCGCAGAGGAAACTCTTGTGGGAAAGGCGTATATGGCGCGCGATGGCGGATTTCGCGGAATGAATGCCTGTCTTTGTTGGCATCCTTCTTCGGGAAATACGGTTTCTTCTCGGGGTGGAGCCAGTCTTGATTCTCTATTTTTTGAGTTTAGGGGAAAGACCGCACATGCCGGTGGATCTCCTCATAAGGGAAGGAGCGCGCTTGATGCTGCTATCGTAATGGATGTTCTTGCGAATTATCTTCGGGAGCATGTTCCTGAAAATGTCCGTATCCATTCTGTACTGTGCGAAGGAGGAAGAGCTCCGAATGTGGTCCCTGAGTACGCAACGATATGGTATTATGTCCGCGGAAAGGATAGAGAAGAGGTTGATGGAGTATCTCGGCGTTTAACGTTGTGTGCCAAAGGCGCCGCTATAGCGACAGAGACCAGTATGAAGAGTACAAAAAAAACAGCGATCTATAGCCGGTTGCCGAACAGAACGATTGCGCAGGTTGTTCTTGACAATTTTCTTCTTTTTGGTCCACCAAAGGCAACTCGGGAAGATAGAAACAGAATAAAATTTCTGCAAAAGGATGCGGTCTTTTCCGATGAGATAGATAGAGATTTTGAGAAGCCGCAAGGTAGAGGTTCAAGCGATGAAGATACAGTCTCATGGTTGGCTCCTCTTGGAAGATGTTCTGTGGCATGTGTCCATAAGAATACAGTATCGCATAATAGAGAGTATACAATGCAGGTGAATCTTCCTTTTGCGTACAAAGGAATGATGAGAGGCGCCGAGATTTTAGCAGGCGCGGCATTTGATCTTTTTACAGATAAAGCTCTTTTACGAAAGATAGGAAGAGAATTCAAAGAAGGAACAGAAGGTTTTCTTTTTGATCCGCTTCTTCCGAAAAATCAGAGACCCTAAGGAATCTGTTTCTCTCTTCCTTTCTTTCCGTGGAGAGATGGAAAGTGAAGTAATAGAAGAAAAGCCAATTGAATGATTGTAAAGTGAAGATGCTCTCTTTGGAATAGGCAGAGAAGAAAAGAGAAAAAATCTTGCGGAAGAAAGTTCTTTGGGTTATTATGATTTATCGTGAGGATAAGAATTGTGAGAATAACCCTATATTTAGTATATATAAAGAGAAAAAAATATGAACATTCGGATCAGTAGAACCCATACGGTGATTATGGAAGAAAACGACGATCCTGGACCAAGTACCAGGTATCGCGGAGGCAAAGCCTTGGCAGGCTACAGCGTTATTTTATAGAATCTTCTGTTTCTGCCTCCGGCTTTCTGTCCGCGAGCCTTCAGGAGGCAGACAATGCAAAAGAATCCTCTCCTTATTCCTGAACTTCGGGAACTTATTGCGACCGGAGATATAGAGACTATTCGCAGTCTCTGTGAAAACACCCATCCTGTGGTCTTTGCGGAACTTCTTTCTCCTCTTTCGGGAGAAGAGGTATGGGCAATTCTTCAATATGCCTCGGCGCCTGTGCGTTCAGAGATTTTTGCACATCTTGCCGATGATACGCAAGCAGAGATTATTACCATGCTTGAACGCCGCGAAACCGCCGCATTATTGGCAGATATGGCTCCGGATGATCGGGCGGACCTTTTTAAGCAGCTTCCTGTAGAGGTGGGAGAATCTATTCTTCCTGCAATGGCGCAGGCAGAGCGTGAAGATATCCGACGTTTAGCCTCCTATGCAGAAAATACCGCAGGTGCGGTTATGACCTCGGATTATGCGACTCTTTCACCAGATCTTACCGCGGCTCAAGCTGTGGAACGATTGCGGGAAGTTGCGCCTGATAAGGAAACTATTTATTATGCGTATGTACTTGACCACTCGCGTCGGTTGTTGGGATTTGTGTCGTTACGAGATCTTATCGTGGCAAGAAGAGATGCGACAGTCGGCGATATTATGCATACAGATGCCATTGTCGCCTATGTGGGAGATGACCAGGAAGATGCCGCTAGAAAAATACAGAAGTTTGATCTTCTTGCGCTTCCGGTTCTTGATGAACACGATACGCTTGTAGGGATTATTACCCATGACGATGCCATTGACGTTATTACGCAGGAACATACCGAAGATATTGAAAAATTGATGGCTATCACCGGAAGCCACGAGGTCGGTGCCTATTTAAAAACTTCTTCTTTTATCCATTTTAAGAATCGTGCCGGATGGGTTATCGGGTTGGCGATATTGGGTTTAGTTTCTGGAAGTATTATTCATTCATATCAAAATACACTGATGCATTTAATGATTCTCGCGCTTTATATGCCGATGTTGGCAGATACTGGCGGTAATACAGGAAGTCAATCTTCAACTGTGGTCATTCGCGCTCTTGCATTACGGGAGATTACTCCCCGCGATGCTTCTAAAGTTCTTTTTAAGGAATGTAAAATTTCAGTACTTCTTGCATTGGTTTTAGGTACATTGTCGTGGGGAAAGGTGCTTCTTTTATCTCGCGCTACAGAAATTCCGCTTGAATTTTCCCTGATGCGTATTGCTTTTGTGATAAGTCTTGCGCTTGGCATCCAGGTGGTTTCTTCCACAATGATAGGAGCGCTTCTTCCTCTCGGAGTTGCCAAAATGAAGCTTGACCCCGCGGTGGTAGCAAGTCCGGCATTGACTACTATTGTGGACATTACCGGTCTTTTTATCTATTTTACTATTGCAAAGATCTTATTAGGCGTGTAATAGTAAACGCGCGAGGTGCTCTCTGCGGTTATTACAACCAGAAGATTTTTTTCTTATGAAAGGGTTGTTTCAATAACACGCATATCTTTCCATTTCCCACCACGGAATCGTATCAGGAAGATTAATCCAAGAAGGATAATATAAGCGGTAACTATGCCCCATGCCGCATAGATCCCGCCTTGCAGGAGAATGAGGATGATGAAAGAGCCTCCGATAAAAATGGAGAGGGACAGGATTGAAATAGCCCACATGATAAAACGAGTGTCGCCCGCACCTCTAAGCGCCGCGGAGAAGACAACGGCAACAACATCAAAGAAGGAGTAAAATCCTACGAATTTCAAAAGGGTGCGAGAAAGGGGATAAAGAAGGGGAAGATCTTCGGGAGATGCTTTTGCAAGAAAGGGTGAAAGAAAGATATTGGGAACAGTAAGAAAGAGAAGCGCGATAATTCCCATATAAAGGCCGGAGAAGTGAAATCCCGACCATACACTTCGTTGCGCAAGCTCTGGTTTGTTCATGCCGAGCCGTTGTCCTACAAGGGTTGAAATTGCGATACCGATTCCACTCATTGGCGTAAGAGCAAGCCAACCAATATTAAAGGCGATGGTGGTTGCCGCCAGTGCAATGGTGCCGAGTCTTCCAATGAGAAGCAGAAAAACTGTAAATCCGCTTATATCCATAAAGAACTGTATCCCCGCGGGAAATCCAAATCGTATCAGGCGGCGGAAGATTGTTGGGTTAAATCGCCATCCGTGTAGAAGATGAAATACTTTGGTATAGGAAGGTCTGAAGAGAAGAATGCAGTAGCAAGCAAGCGCAGAATAGGCGGAGATGACTGAAGCAAGAGCCGCGCCCCTTATTCCCATTTCCGGAAAACCCGCTCTTCCAAAGATCAGCAGATAATCAAAGAGAAGATTGATTCCTGTTTGAAAAAAAGAGATCCATAAAAGCGGCCAGGGTTTTCCTCTTCCGGAATAAAAGGAAGAGAAGGAAGAGGCCGCGATTACAGGGAAGGCACCAAGACAGAGTGTTTGAAAGTAGATAATCTCTTGATTTCTTATTTCAGGAGCATGTCCCATGGAAGAAAAGAGCGGCACTGCAAGAGGAATAAGGATAAGATGAAGTAGGGCTCCTGCTAGCGCCACATAGATTCCCTGCCATATTGAGGGTCCTATTTTTATCAGTCGGTTTGCTCCGTAATACTGAGCGACAAAGGTATTGACGTATGAGGCGGTTCCGATAAAAACTGCCATTGTAGCCAAGTTGATAGCTCCCGCAGGCATGGAAGCGGCAACCGAAGAGGTGGAATACCACAAGAGAAGCATTCTGTCTACGAACTGTTGGATTGACCATGTTGCGGTACTGAGAATAAGGGGGAACGCAAGAATGAGGATGCTTTTATAGCCACAGTCCTGGTTCCAGCCTTTTAAAAAGGAAGAAACAACTCTTTTAACAATCTTGTGCGGCATGGTGCGGCGTGCTCCTTTGTGATCTTACTATGCAATAGCTATAGGAATCTCTTGATAGCTCTTGAATAGCGGCTTTTCCTTCATTCGCGATGGTATTCTTTTCTGAAGGGCGAGGAGTGGTTATAGTCCCGGCTATCTTTCAAGAAAAATATAGTATAATGTGTTTTTTAGAAAGGGACAATAAGAGGCTTTTTCCTATGATAGGCATGGGGAGAAAAAAAAAGAAAATGAAAGAGAGGGTTTCTGGAGCAATGGTAATTTACAGGGATTACATCGCGGTTCTTTACACAAAGGGTTTCTTATGGAAAAGAGGATTGTGCATGCAAAAAAGGTTTCTGAGAAGATAGCGATTGATGGAAAACTCAATGAAAAGGAATGGAAGAATGCAGAGGTAGTGGATGGATTTTATACCTGGAACGAGCAGAATAAAGTAATGCCGGCAGTAAGCGCTACCCGTGTTCGGGTATTATGGGACGATACATTTCTTTATGTGGGTGCAGAGATGGATGATAAGGATATTTATGCGGTTCTTACAGAACATAATGACCCGACATGGAGAGATGATGTCTTTGAAATTTTTATCAAGCCAGATCTTAAAAAGCATCATTTTTACGAGTTCCATGTAACTCCATTGAATACCCGGCTTGAACTTTTCTTTCCGCGTCGCGGTTTTGGTTCTTTGGAACGGTCATATCGCGATATGGGGATGAAAAGCGCGGTAACAATAGAAGGAACATTGAATAACTGGGAAGATATAGACCAAGGATGGATCGCAGAGGTGGCGATACCCTTTTCGGCTTTTTCAAAAACCGCCTCTTCCCCTGAACCCGGAAGCCAATGGCGCGTTGCTTTTTGCCGGTATGACTATTCTTATCATCTTCCTGACTCCTATTTTCGCGGAGTTGAACTCTCTTCTTCCGTAGCCTTGTCCAAGGTGAATTTTCATCTGCACGAAGAGTACGATATCTTAAGATTTGAAGAATAATGCTTCTGTAGTTCCGTGAAAGAAGGTATGCGCGGTATCAGAGAAACTGGTATACTCTTTCTATGAGGGCCTTCACAGTTTTTTCTCTTTTTAGGATATGGTTGGTACTCTGTGTGGTGATGATCGCGCCGTGGGAAAGGTTGTTTGCCGAATCTATTTCTGCGAGACCGAAGATCGGAGTTGTACTTGGTGGAGGCGGTGCCCGTGGAATGGCACATACAGGAGTATTGAAGGTACTCCGGGATTTACGTATTCCCATAGATTATATTGCGGGTACAAGTATGGGAGCGTTAGTAGGAGGATTGTATGCCGCGGGTTATTCTCCGGAAGAGATTGAACAGATCTTTTCCCGTGTTGACTGGAATGACATTTTTCGCGATAGTCCTCCTCGCAGTCAGGCGTCGTTTCGCTCAAAGGAAGATGAACAGAAATATCTTTTTGGTGCGGAAGTAGGATTGCGAAAAGATCGTGTTTCAATGTCTCGCGGTTTTATCAGCGGTCAGAAACTCTCTACGATGCTTCAGACAAACACACTTCAGATTCCCGATCCCCTGAATTTTAACGATCTTTCCATTCCTTTTCGGGCGGTTGCCACAGATCTTGAATCCGGAGAAATGGTGATTCTTTCACAGGGCAGTCTTGCGCAGGCGATCCGTGCGAGTATTTCAGTGCCCGGGATGTTTAGCCCTGTAGAGATAGATGGCCGTATTTTGGTTGATGGCGGTATTGTGTGCAACTTACCGGTTGAGGTTGTGAAAAAAATGGGAGCTGATATTGTGATTGCAGTGCAGGTAGGAGCTCCTCTTGCTCAACGAGATACCCTAACTTCTGCTTTGAATGTTTCTTTGCAGGTTATGGATATTATGATTCTTCAGAATGTAAAGAAACAATCTTCCTTTCTTACTGAGAAAGATTTTTTTATCTCTCCTGTGCTTGAAAAAGTATCATTTCAGGATTTTGATAAATGGAAGGAGATTAGCGCTATCGGAGAAGAGTCTGCCTATCGTATGAAGGATCTTCTCGCAGAACTTTCGCTTTCTGAGGAGTCTTATCAGGAGTGGATGGCGGCACAGAAAACTTTTGATACTACGGATGCTGTTGTAGAGGAGGTTAGGGTAAAAAGTCCAGGTAGAATTTCGCCGAAGGTTATTTCCGCCCGTGTGTCTCAAGAGCCCGGAGTCCGGATTGAAAGGGAGGCGCTGTACAAAGATCTCGGAAGAATCTATGATTTGGGATGGTTTTCCTCGGTAGATTTTCGCTTTCTTGGGGCAGGAGAGAAACGAACCCTTGTGATAGAACCAAAAGAAAAGCCCTGGGGACCAGATTATATCCGTTTTGGGTTTAATCTTTCAGATGATTTTGCCGGAGGCGGAAGATATAATTTTCTTACTGGTATAATGATGACAGAGATGAATCGGTTAGGAGGCGAGTGGCGTAACGAACTTCAGATTGGCGCGATTCGTAGGGTGAGGAGCGAGTTTTATCAGCCGATTCTTCCTTCGGGACAGATCTTTATATCGCCGTTTGCCGAGGGAGAAGGAACTTATTATGATGTGTACGAAGGATACGATCTTGTAGCGCGATATAAGAAGAGCCAGATTTCCACGGGTGTTGAAGCAGGTTTTCAATGGGAACCCTATTCCCGGATAAAAATGGGAATAAGACGGGATTCCATTGACGCGAGAGTAGAAATAGGGTCGCCGCTTTTTGTGAGGCATAATGATACGAGAATTTTTTATTTTGCCAATTATCTTTACGATCGCTTGGATAATGTGCGTGTTCCACGTCAAGGGTTCCGTATGGAGTATGGTATTGATATGGCGCGCAAGGGAAGGAATATTCCTTCGTATGATAAGGTTTCGTTTTCTTTTCTGAAACCCTTTTCTTGGAGGCGGCATACCGCGATAGTGGGGCTTTCCGGAGGAGGAAACACTGGCAATGAGATACCCTTTTTTGATCAGTTTTCATTGGGAGGGTTGTTCCATCTTTCCGGGTATGCGCCCGAGCAGTGGCGCGGCCAGTTTTTCGGACTTGCGAAAATCATCTATCTTTACCGTGTTTCCGATCTTTCTTTACCATTGCGGCTTTCTCTTGGAGGATCGGTTGAGGCAGGGAATGTATGGCAGAGAAGAGATGATATTTCTCTTGAGGATCTGAAACGTTCGGGAAGTGTAGTTGCCTCTGTTGATACGGTTCTCGGTACGCTTTTTATCGGATATGGGTTTGGCGGAAACAGCAGTGGCGTTCTCTATTTTTCTCTTGGGCAGACCTTTTGAATAAGAAAGATACTACAATATCATTATTGGAGCGATGAGATCGTGTATAGTAATTCTTTCCATAGGAGGAGGCTATGTTATTTCCTGAGACTCTCTTTGTAAAGGAACCTTCGGGAGAATCTCCAAGAAATTCTGAGGGGTCTCTTGGAGTCTGCGACGATGGATCTTATTTTTTTGCATGGTCAGCATTTACCGGCGGATCAAGAGATCATTCTTCCGCTCATATTGCGGGAATGCGTTCCATTGATAAAGGAAAAACATGGAGCGATCCAATGATTCTCTTTGCAGGAGAAGGAAAAGGAAACATGATGTCGGTAAGTATTCTTCGGCTTGCTACAGGAGAAGATCTCTTTTTTTATGGAGTAAGAAATGCATGGGACGACCTTAGGTTCAGGGTACGTTGTTCACAGGACAATTTTGGTAGTTTTGGAGATTGGGTTTATGTTACGCCTACAAAACAGTACCATGTAATCAACAATGATCGGGCGATCCAATGTGCCAACGGCCGTATTCTCATTCCCGCGGCATGGCATCCTTGTGTTGACGGCACTGCCGCCACATGGCATTTACAGGGGATCTCGTTTCTTCTTTTTTCCGATGATCACGGGAAGAGCTGGAAAGAATCTCAAAGCAGACTTGAAGGACCCGAAGGATCGGAAACCGGTTTACAGGAGCCGGGAGTGGTGGAACTTTCTGATGGAAGACTCTATATGTGGATGCGTACAGATAGAGGGGTTCAGTATGAATCCTTTTCGTCCGATGGAGGAGAAACCTGGTCTTCTGCAAGACCTTCGCAAATCGTCTCTCCTATCTCTCCCGCCACTATCCGTCGTATTCCCGGAACAACCTTTTTTATCATGGTGTGGAACGATCATTCCGGAAGACATCCTTTTCCCGCGCATTGCCGCTCTCCGCTTTGTGTGGCGGTTTCTCGCGATGATTGCCGCAGTTGGTCGCCGAGTATAGTTATAGAAGACGATCCAGAGGGATGGTACTGTTATACTTCTCTTGCTTTTGACGACGATATGGTAATACTTTCTTATTGTGCGGGAGATTCCACAGTGGGCGGACTTAACAGATTAAAGATTGTGCGATTTTCTCTTTCCTTACTTTTGAAGATATGTTGAAAAAGAGTATTTTTCTTCTTCTTTTCTTCTTTGTGGCGGGAAGTCTTTTTATAGAAGGCGCGGACCGTAATGAAACCTTTCAGAAAGCGCTTACTGCCTTTAAGGAAGAGAAATTTACGAGGGCGCAGGCTCTCTTTCAAAAGCTGAGGAAAGAATATCCCGGAGATACAGAATCTTTGCTGTATCTTGGTCGTTGCGCACAATCATTAAAAAAAAGCGAAGAAGCTATTTTACTTTTTACACAATATCTTTCAGAGGATTCCCTGAAAATTCAATGGCAGGTAAATTTGGCTTTCGGAGCTTTTTCTTCTCTGTGTAGACAGAACAAAAAATGGGTTGAACTGGCTTCTGTATCGCGTTCTCTTCTTCTGCGTTTTGAGAAGGAGGGAGAAAATCATTCTCTTCTTTCCGCAATAAAAAGAAATATTGCGGAAGGAGAAAAAAATCTTGGAACTCTTCGCGTCCAGGAGAAGAATTTTCAGGCTGCGGTTATTGCTTACCAGAATGCCGCGGTGTACGCTCCAGAAGATGGCGATCTCTTTCTAAGGTTGGGGAATGCGCTTCTTGCTATTGAAGAAGAGGCATTTGCAGTTGATGCATACCTGCATGCTCTTAAATATTCTGAACCATCTTTGAATAGATTGGTTCAGATAGCATTTTCTCTGGAAGAACTTCTTGATAAGAAAGAATATGAAGAGGCACAGAAGACTCTTTCGGAGCATCCTGTGGCAGGTTCTGTTCTTGCCGCGATACGGCAGGCAAGGAACGGTGATTCAGAGGCATTGTGTAAGGCGGTGGAACAGGCAGAATCTACTGCGGGAGGAAAAGGAGTTGTTTCATTTAGGATATGTAGGCAACTCGCATCATCAAGAAGATGTCCGCCAGAACTTTTTGCTCAAACAATTATTGCCTTTCCCGGGGACCGCCAGACAGGATGGGCGCTTGATACCGCGGTACGTCTTATTCAGATTACCTTTCCAGATAGGGCTGTGGAAGAATCAAGAAATTTTCTTGAATCTATTCTTTCTAATGTTTCTGGAACTCTGGCGGCGGAACAGACCGCATTCCGTTTAACTGAAGCGGTTTGGTATCGTCTTCCGGAAACCCGAGAGATTCTTCAAAAGAAGGCGGAAGGATATCGGAAATTCAGAGAAAATTATCCTGAAAGCACTTTGCGTAATACTCTTTTGTTGCGTGAGGCGAACCTCTATTTCTCTCGGCTTGAAGAGTATGAGAAGGCTCTTCCGCTTTTTCTTCTTTTGGTAGAATCCGGACAGCGACAGCATACTCCAAAATTAGCTCTTTGTTATGAAAAGCAAGGCGATGCGGCATCTGCAGTCCAAATTCTTGCTCCGTATGTACAGGAAAAACCAAAGGAGTATGGTGCGCATCTTCAATTGGGGAAGGTTCTGTCCGCACTGGGCGAGTACGATCGCGCAGAGAAGATTTTTATAGATCTTGTAGAAAAATCCACTTCGGCAATAGCAAAAAATGCCGCAGACGAGTTGGAAAAAATGAAAGAAGATCGTTTCTTCTTTTCTTTACCCGCGCCTTCTTCTGGATCGCCTCCGTTACTGTTGGGAAAAATTGTGTCTGAAGTGCGGCACCTTTCTAAAGAAAAGAGCGTGAATTCTGAAGGGAATTACCTTGTGTATCGGGAGGCATCGCTTTCAATACAGCTCTTTGGAAATACAGATTCTCCTTTACAATGCAATCTTTCCTTTGCGTCGCCGGATGCGCCTTCTTCTTTTGAACCTCCCGCATTTCAAAGTAGGAAGGATGCTTTTTTTACTGCCTGTTGGAAGGAATCTCTGCCTTCTTCTTCTCTTCGTTCTATGGATTTGAAGGAATGGAAGGCATTCTTTCCGGTTATGGAAAGAGGAGGAGATGGCTGTTCGGTTCTTCGTTTTTTTGAACGTGGTCAAGGAGGAGAGGGAAAGGTTCTTATTACAGTGAAGAGTGTAACGCCTGGCTGGCGTGTTACTGTAACTTGGCCTGGCCGCGGAGGAAAGGTAGTATCCTGCTTCCCTGATTCTTATGTGAAGATAGCGCGTACCGGTGAATATATATTTCAGCATGAGGCGCGAGAACCTCTGTTAATCACTATCGTATGCGAACCATCCAGAAATGTTGATGAGGTCTACCCTAAGGTTTCAGTAGAGAAGAGCGAGGAACGTATGAAAGAATGGAAAGAGCCTCTTTCTTCTTTAAGGCAGGAGATTTCTTCGGTCTCTTTTACCGCGGAATTATCAGCGCCGGTAGTTGGAGCCTATCTTAAAGAGAAAGAAATAATCAGATACGAACTTGAGGAGATCCTGGAGAATAAATGAAATTAAGATATGCTCTTTTTATCGTATTTTTCTTTTTTTATAGTGGAGCGCCTACAATATTTTCAGAGGATTTGAAGAGGTCAAACGCGCCTTTGCAATGGAAGGCTATGGAAGGATGTGTTATTGAATCTTTGGATCACAATGGTTCCGCAGAGGTGCGTATGCGTAACTCTAGTTCCGCACTCTTTTTTCTTTCTGGTCCCTTTGATTGGAGGGATTACGACAAGGTATTGATTACGATTTCGTGCCCTGAAGAGTCAAGGATGCCGGTTGAATGTACTCCCTATCTGAAAGATTTTCAGTGGCGATGGTTTCAGGGAAGCGCGGCTATGCTACAGCCGGGAGACCGAAAAAGAATAGAACTTGATTTAAGCGCGGAGAGCGGTCAATGGCGTTCCGAAGGACATTTGAAGGCATGGGATGCCTATTCTAAACGCGACATTGCAGAATGCGGACTTTTCCTTACCTTTCCGAGTTCTTCTTCGGATACCTTCCTTATAGAGGTATGGTTTCAGCCCGTGGGACCAGAGGATACCGCGATCTATTTTTGTGAATTTCGCGATGGTCCGCCTTGTATTGGAAAGTACGAACTTTTTGAGGCAACTTTTGAACTTTCTCAATCAGTGGATGATCCTTTTGATGTGGAGAAGGCAAATGTAGAGGGGATTTTTTCTTCTCCTTCGGGAAGAACCATACGGGTACCGGGATTTTTTTCGCATGATTTTCTCCGAACTCTTGATACGTCCGGCGAGGAACTGTATGCCGTGGGACGAAGCGAATGGAAGGTAAGATTTACGCCAGAAGAAGAGGGCGAATGGAGATACAGAATAGAGGTCTGCAAAGGAAACGAGACTATTTCTACCGCAGTAAGAAAGTTTTTTGTAGAAAAAAGCGTGTATCGTGGCTTTGTTCAATGGGATTCGGAAGATCCTCATTGGCTTTCCTTTTCTGATGGAACTTTTATGTATCCTATTGGACATACGCTTCGTTCACCAGATGATCTTCGGACTGCATATCCGTACGCATTCAGAGTTGAAAAAAACCAAGGGACCTATGCGTATGATAGCTATTTTCCCCTGATGAAAGCAGCAGGCGAGAATTATGCCCGTATTTGGAGTTCTGCATGGTGGCTTGGCCTAGAATGGAATCCTTCGTATGGACGACATTACAGGGGATTAGGACGATACAGTCTTGAAAATGCATGGCGTCTTGATTATCTTCTTGAGCGTGCTAAAGAGTCGGGAATTTTCTTTACTCTTACGCTTGCTAATCATGGACAGTTAAGTGTACGGCCAGACGCAGAATGGTGGGATAACCCCTATAATGTGTTGAATGGAGGGATGCTCTCTTCGCCGGAAGAATTTTTTACCAATGAACAGGCACGGGAATATATGAAAAAACGGCTTTATTACAGTACAGCGCGATGGGCATATTCTCCTAATATTGCATTTTGGGAATTATGGAATGAGGTGGATCTGACTTCAGGTTACAGTACTTTACAGGTACGAAAATGGCATCAAGAGATTATTTCCTTTCTTCGGTCCATAGATCCATGGAACCATCTTACTACAACGCATTACTGTCGTCGGGATGTAGATCCTTATGTATGGCCGATCCCCGAGTTGGAATCTCTTGTAGGAAACGCCTATGACGTGCGCCAGGTTTCTTCTATGAGGAATTATTGGAAGGTCCGTTCTGTTTTTCAGAAGCCGATGATGGTGAATGAGTTTGGCGTGGGAAGAACCCGTACCCTTCTTGAAAATAACCTTCATGCTGGAATTTGGTCTTCTTCTATGCTTCCTATGTTTGGAAGCGCGCTTTTTTGGTGGTGGCCCTTTATTCACCATTACGACCTTTATTTCCATTATCGTGCGTTTTCTTTATTCTGGGATGGAGAGGATCGCCGAAAAAAGGGATATCAGGCTGCGGGTATTACAGTTTCTGGGAACCCATGGGTGGATGCTATAGGAATACGGAATGAAGAGTCAGGATTTGTTTGGGTATATGATACCCATCTTTATAATATGCGTGTTCCAGCAGAAACATCTGTGCGGTTGCAGGGCTCTAAGCTCTTTTTTCCCGGGTTTGAAGAAGGATTGTACTTTGTTGAAATATGGGATCCCTGGACCGGAAAAATAACTCTTCAGAGAGAGGAGAATCTTGGAAAGGAGGCTTCTTTTCTCTTACCGGATTTTTCTCGCGATATTGCGGTAAAAATAAGAAGGATTGATATGAAATGAGAAGAATGGTATGTATGACATGTATTGTGCTTATTACGGCGGTTCCATGTAGAGCATGGTGGAACCCAGACTGGTCTCAGCGGGTGCTTCTTCGTATTGAACAGATTCCTGTACCAATGGAGAAAGTATATGCGCGTCTCTCTCTTTCTTTACGCGTTTCTGCCGCAAGAAAGGGAAAAGATATAAGAATTATTGATGCTAACGGAAAAGAACGCGCCAGAATCATTACCCTTTCTTGGGATAGAAAAGAGGCGGATATTCTTTTTGATGCCACAGATTCGGAGACATGCTGGCTTTATTATGGAAACCCTTCTGCTCCATCTCCTCCTATAAGTTCCTTGCCTGCCGAAGGACGTCTTCTTCTTGAAGATTACTATCTTCCTAACGCGGTTACGCATGGGTCGTGGCGCTGGGTTTCTGATCCGGTAATAAGCGGTATGTATGCACATACCCATGAACCCGCAGAATCTCTTCTTCATTCTTTTATGTTGAACCCTTCTGTTCCATTTGGAAAGGACGATCTTCTTATTCAATATCTCTTCCTTGATCCGAATGATATGCCGAAAGAGGTGATGATAGAGGTACGGAGTAGGAATGAACAGGTCTATTTTTCATGGGGCGAAGAGAGTTTTTCTTGGAAAGGAATAGAAAAAAAGAAGATGGGTCCCCTTCCTCCTTCTGGAAGGTGGTGCAGAATAGAGGTGCCTTTGAAGAGATGGAGAAATTCCGGAACGATTACCGGTATAGGATTTTTTGCGGACGGTAAGGTTTTTTGGGATAAAACTTCTTTCAATGAATCTTTTTCTTCCGCAGTTCCTATTTGCGTGGAAGAATACCGTTCTTTGGTTGCTTCGGGATTTACCGCGGATGTGGCAGGACCTTACAGATTTAATGGAACTCCATTTTTTTCTCTTACTCTTGATGGCCGCCTCTCGTCTGGAGCAGAGTCGTGGGAATGGATTATTGGAGAGAAAAGATATAAAGGACCAATGGTTCAACAAACCTTTTTAGGGAACGAGCCCCTTGATGTTCGGTTGAAGGTGTCAAATAAGGGGAAGGTTTCAATCTATGAAAAACAGATTCTTCCGAATAAAGAGGTTGTTGATTCTCCTATTAGGGTGCGGAGGCTTTTTCATCCTTCCCTTCTTCGTGCGGGAGAAGAGGTCTCTATTCCCTTTGAATTGGTGAATGTTGCTTCAGAACCATTGGAACTTTCTCTTTCCGAGGGAGAATCTTTTATACTTTTTCCGGGTATTTCAAGGAAACGAATTGTGCGGACAGGAAGAGAGGGCCTTAAGATTTTTTTTGGTACAGAACAGGTGCTTTCCTTTCCAATAAAAGAGCTTTCGCTCTCAGATCTTCACGATATTCGGGTGAATGGTCCATTCTTTGAGAGCTCAACAGGATCTTCTGTGGTGGTAACAATTCCATCCTATCGTGTTTCATCGTCTTCTTTAGGAAGTAGATCTACAAAAATATCCCTTATAGGCGGAGTTCCTCCTGGTTTTGAAAAGCACTGTATCCAGGCGTTTCAGAAAGAAAACCATCCTGTTGTTATAGAGAGGATTCCCTGTGAAGCTCTTTCAGGGAAACTTTCTCTTCTTACCGATATTCTTTTCCTTGCAGAGTCTTTGAAGAAAGAGTTGGATTATGCGGTCTGGTTTCCGCCTTTGGATCCATTACGAAAGAGGTATCCTTTAGAGCAGTGGGAATCTTCGTATGATGCCTCGCTTTTTTTACTTTCTTCTCGTGCTAAACAGATTCTTGCCGTTACACCGTTTCCTTCAATGCCTTGGCCAGAGACTCTCCTTCCGTATGCAGAGGCGGCAAGAGAAGTGGCGGTACGCCGGGGAGCGGCGCTACTGGATCTATATGCGTTATATACCATGGACTCTTCCTGGAAGGAGAAATATTTCCATAGACAGGAACCTGTCTATGACGGTTTTCCCAATGAAGAAGGGCTCCGAGCCGCCGCCCAATCTCTTGTAGTGGCTGTTTTACGGCTTGAATCAGGCGGCTCTATTCAGGAAGAGTAAGAAGATAGAGAGTTTTTTCGGCAACTGTTTTTCGGAGGGATTGGTAATCTTCAAATGAGATACCATTCATGATTTTAGGAGTTCCGCTAAGTTGTCCGAGAGAAGGCGAAAGAACTCTTTTTCCTCCTGTCCACGACCCTTCTCCTCTTGGAAGACCTTCAAAAGCCATCCGGGAAAGAGTATCGCGAATTTCTTTCTCTTCCTTTGCGGCTATAGTTCGGGTTTTAGCTGAGGAAGCATTCTTTTTTTTCTCTGCTGTTTGAAAAAAGGTAAAGAGATATTTATAATCGTCAACGCCTTCCCGCGCTCCTTCCCAGCCTGGTGTTGGTCCGCCCGGTGCGTCGTTGGTGGTGGGATACCTGTAAAGATAGTTGTTCTTCGGAACTTTGGTATCGTCGTACATATCTCTTCCCGAGGTATGGTATGGCCGCTGATAAGCATAGGTAATCATGCCTGTGGCACCTGTTTGCCACAGAAGAAGCCCATAGGCAAAACGGTTTGCCTCGGGATGCCATGGAGAAGAGGCGAATCCATAGTACCAGATTTCTTTCTCCTTATTATGGCGTTGTCCAAGAAAGTTGTCCCATTCTTCACGGTAGTAAGCTCCATTTACAAAAGGACCAGAATTATAGATGAATATATCTATGTAAGGAGAGACTTCCGTGATCATTGCCGGAGTTGCCCGACTTGCCTGGTCCGCTACAGTGGTGATTCCGCTTTCTTTTAAAAGAGGAAGGAATTTCATTATTTTTGGAAGCTTGTTTCCAGAAAACATTTCGTCCTGAGGCTGTACATACAGGGGAGGCCACTTTTCTTTTTTACTCTCTTCTTTATAGAGATCCCAGGCTTTTTTGTAGAGCCCCGCAAAATCGCTCTGTTCGGTAATATTCTTTTCAGGAAATCGGAAGACCGTGGAATCAATGATGATCGGAAGAGGAAATCCTGCCGCGGTATATGCTTCCATAACTCTTTTCCATTCTTCTGCTTTGTCCATAGCGAGAGAGAGTGTTCCTTCTGCGGAAAGAGAGAGAGGAATGCCGGCTCCAAAGAGAAAGACCGTGCTCATTCCATGGGCCCGCATATCAGTAAATTTCTCCTTATAATACTCTTTTTTACGGATATGAGGGAGGAAATGTTGTGTTCCATCAAACATTCCCCAGAAGATATTCTTTGGTTCCTGGAGATGATAGGGAAAGACCTCTATTTCAAGAGGAAGGGTTGTAGGTTGCCCATTTTTTGAAGAGATGGAGATAGTTCCTTGATAGAGACCGCCGGTGATTCCTTCTGGGATAGCAATGGTGATCCAGAAGGGTTGAGTGGTATCTTGAGGAATATCCATTCTTTTGAATGGTTCAAGAAGTACTGGCGCATGGATGACTCCTCCCTCCATTTTTTTCGGAAGAAACCGTATTGTCCGTATCTCTATATTTTCCGGGGGAATAACCTGCCGGCCTTTTTTTTCTATTAGTGCGGAAGGAGTGATGCTGATTTCTTCTTGTGGTTGCAGGCTTCGTATTGCAAAGAGAAGAGGTTCATATTCTCCCCAAGTACCGAAAGAAGAGAGGGTTTTATTTATTTCTCCGGGTTTTGGAAGGGATTCTGGAAAGAGGGTCTCCATCCAGTTGCGTGTAAAGAGAAGATAGCCCTTTTTTTTTTCTTCTTCAGAGAAGGCGGGAGATCTCTCTTCATCTCTATATTTCCATTGTAAAGAATCTTGTTTTTCTCCATTTTTTTCTGCAGGAGCAAAGGAAATGTCGTCAAACCATATCTTGCCTGTTGCTCTTCCTCCAAAAGCGAGACAGAGAAAAATTTCTAAACTTTTTGTGGAAGGAGACGTTTCAAAGGTAAAGTAAAAAAGGCTCCAATCCATATCTTCTTTTATGTTTTGTCCGGTATATTGACTTCCTCTAAGCCATACCTTTTGGTTTGCCTGAATAATTTTGCCGCCATAGACAACCTTATTGTTTTCGTCTCTTTGAATCGTATAGACCGTGGCAAAGGCGCTTCCCGATGTGGCCTGGGCAACCTTAAACGCTTCTGTTTTAATATTCCACGAGAGGGTGTAAGCAGTAGAAGGTTCTGTAGAGACTCTTTGCCTGAAACTTGCGCTCGCAGGTTCTTCTGTTGAGAGGCGAAGACTTTGAGCGCCTGATTTCTTTATTGTGGTATCAAGTTCCGCACTTACAGATGCGGGCAGGCTTGGTTGCCAGTCGGTTAGTCCTTCTTCAAAACCTGGGTTTTTCAGAAGATTTTCTTCTGTATATCCCGAGGAAAGAAGGCTTATTCCTATGAGTGCGATAGTGCAAATAATGATTTTTTTCATGGTACCTCCTATTTCTGAGAAAGTTCGTCAATGAGTTGAAAGACGATTTCTTTTGCCTTTCGCAGAGATTCGGGATCAGTTTCAATCTGGTGGTACAGAAATCCTGTTCTGCTTCTGGCAATCCATTTGAGAAGGCCCTTGCTTCCAATAAGTGATTGAAGCTGTTGTTGAATAGAGAGGATTTTTTCTTTAGGAAGCGTTCCATTTTTTTCTGCTTTTTCAAGGAGGGAAGAGAGAAGAGAAAGGTATTCAAAATCGCGGTTTCCATCTCTGATTCCTTCCCATACAGGAGAGGGTATAGGCTTTATTCCGGGAGAAAAAACGCGATATTCATTATTTCCCGGTCTTATATAGGCATAGTCAGAGTAAAATGAAAGTCCAAGATGCCATGCTTCCCATGCTTTTAATCGTCCTGCAAGATAAGATTGGGAAAGCATCGCGCCCCCATAGAATCCGATAAGATCTTCCTTTTTTCTTGTTACTTTCTTCTCTTCCAACCATTGGAGAAAGAGTTCTATCGCAGATCCTCTCTGGAATTCCCAGATATCAATGAATGGAGTGAGTTTTTGGATGAATTCTGGAGTCATTGCGCTGAGTGATACGGCAATTTTTGCGTTGGGACAACTTTTCTTGGCAAACGATATCCGTTCAATAATAGATTCCGCGGCATCGGTTCTTGGTTCATCTACTAAATAGAGGAAGAGTTCAAATCCTTTTTTTTCAAAATAAGAGGATACCTGTTTCCCCATGAATAGAGCGGCTTTTTCCCATTCTTCAGGATTTTTTTCTTTTGAAAAATTCTGTGGAAGCCAGTCTCGGGAGAACCAGTTGTATCTGAGTACGGCTTTGCGGAGTCCGCCTTTGATCGCAATCTCTAAAAACTCATCTGTTTCGGTAAAATCCAGAACAGGAAGGTATCCCTCTTGAAACTCTTTTACTTTTACAAAGGGGATAAGAGGCAGTTTTTTCGGATAATCCTGAAAACAGAGCACATCTACTCCATGTTCTACAAGATCTTGTACATAATGTGGCCATAGTTCAAGACTTTTTTTCTTATTGTTCAGAGATCCGTTGATTGCAAGGATTGAATAGATATCATAATGCATCCAATAGGAGAGGGTTTTCAAGGGTAATCTTTTTTCATCTATTGTAAGTATAACAGGAAGGGAATAGAGGGTTTGAGGAGATTGTTGAAATTGAATAGCGCTTCTGTACTTTCCCGGAGGAAGAGAGTTTGCGTGCGCTGTAAGCCAAAGAGAGAGGGGTGTGTTTTCAGAAAGGGAGAGTGTTCCGTTGAATGGAAGGATCTGAGATTCTTGTTGTAGACGAAGAGAGAGAGGCAGATGAGAAATGATCTCTCCTTTCTCATTGCGTAAGGCCGCCAGTGAGATTGTAAGCTGATCAATCTTTCTTAATCCATAGAGAAAGATCTCCGAAGATTCTGTATCGCCTTTGCCAAGAAGAAGCCGTACTTCCTGAATGGAAGAGGCAGGTTTATTTGCCGGAGGAGCGAATGCCGGTACAAACCCATTTTTAATATCTTCGGCTGTAAGTTTCAGAATAAATTCTTGAGGAGGAAGAGTTTTAGCTTTCCTTACAAACGTTCCGTCTGCTTTTCCTGCGATAAAGGGGGATTCATTTCCTCCTAACCTGTTTCCTGCAGAGAAAATTTCCTGTTGTATAACATAGGTTCCTTCTTTGGGAGCGTTCCATTGCTGTTTGACTGTCTCTGTGCCATCTTGAATTCTAAGGCGGAAGAAGGCATCATCTAAATCATTAATCTTCTTTCCTTCCAAATCCCAGATAGAGCTTTTGAGTATTGGCATTGAGGTAAGATCAAGATCCCTCCATAATGCTTGCGCATGGGTTAGAAATGTTATGTTTTTTGCATGTTGTGGATCTTCTTCTTTTTCACAATAAAGGGCATATTCTTTTGTGATATCAGAGTATCCCTGAAGACCATTTGTAAGGATGAAATAGATCTTCGTGGAAAAAGGTTTACTTGGTTCTAATCGTACTGTTTTATAGGTCCATTCAAAGGAAGGAAATGTTTTTTCTCCAGTCCAATAATAGAAGTAATCAACTTTTTCTTCTTCGGTAAGTACCGCGATTCCCGCTTTGTTCTCTGTATCTATACATCCGTGCCATCCATGTACCGGATTTCGCACATAATGGTTTTTTTCAAGAAGAGAGCCGGGAATTCTTATTGGTCCTTCCACAGTATCATAACAATAAAAAATCTTATCAGAGAGAGGTTTTCCGCCAGGAAGAAGAAAGTTTCTCATCATATAGGTAAAATCAAGCGGATCTCCATCAACTCTTGAGATGGTGTAATCTACCTGAAAAAGAGGTTTATTAGAAAAGACAGTAATACTCTTTTCATACTGGATTCCGAGGGATGTAGAGAATGAGAGGAGAATTTCAACCTCTTCAGAAGAATTCTTTTTTATCTCTGCTTTGTATATACCGAGCGTGGCTTCTCCTCTGTCATCGCAGAGGCCGCCGAGGGCTTTGGTCCAATAGAGGAGTTCTGTCTTTGCCTTTTTATCATATAAAGAGGATATTCTTCCTCCGGAAGAGGGAGAAATCTTCATTCTGAAATGATTGTTTTCAATCTCAAAGAGAGTTTTTCCCTCTTCTGTTAAGGTTCGCAAGGTAACCGCGCTTTCGCTGTTCATAGGAAGAAGCATTCCTGTAAGAAGGAGAGTGAAGAGAGAAAGAACGATTTTCTTGTGAAGTGCCATAGAATGCTCCTTTCTGGGTTTAAGATCTTCTGCGAATCGCAAAACATCATATTTTTTTTCCCTTTATATACAACTTTTCTTCTTATTGGAAAAAGATTTGTTACTTTTTTTCCGCGGCAAGAAGACTTTTTTATTCTTGAATATTGGTTAATCCGAATTCTCTAAGTCCGTCTTTGTTAAAACTTCTTGCGGAGCCATCAAGGAAAAGGAGGTTTGCGGTTCCATTATGGCGCACATGGATTTTGTTATTCCCTGATGATAATCCTATTTCATTGATCTGCATCTTTGCAGAAATATCTACTGAATCGGCAAGTATCCAGGTACTTGATGGTTTAGTGATTCTTGATGTTTTTAGCCATATTCCATATCCAAAGGGAGATGTTCTCCGGTAGCCGTAGACTCTTCCGCCATAGCCAGCCGTATATTTTTTAGGTGAATAGCTGGGGCAGACAAGAATGTTTTTACTGGTTCCAGTATTGAAATATCCTCCTTGAAGAAGCGGTTCTGTCCAGTAAGGACCGCCCGAAGTCAGTTGACGAAGGGCAGGAATATAGTCATCGTAATCCTGCGCATACAGGGTAAAGACAATACCAAGCTGTTTTAAATTGTTGAGACATTGAACTTTTCGCGCATTTGCTCTTGCTTTGGAAAGTGTAGGAAGAAGAATACCGGCAAGGATGGCGATAATGGCGATAACGACTAAAAGTTCAATAAGCGTAAATCCTGTTTTTTTTATCTTCTTGTTTATAGGGTTCATTACAGATTCCTCCATGGGTGCTATTTCGTTATAGAAAATGTTTTTGCGTTATGAATACGATGCGGTCTATTCGGTTTTTCACCTCCCCGGCGAGATGCCGCGTGTGGGGTGTAGGGAAGAACAATCCGATACTGTAATATTTCTTCCTTCTCTATTAACATTGAGAGGGTTTTTATGATTGTTGAGCCATAGAGAGATTCTGAAAAGTGCAAGAGATGGGTATTAATAATGCACGCCTTTCCGCATGCGATTTTTTCTGCTTTTTCTGCCATAAGGTCGTCTACTACAATGATGGCAGTGGGAGGATTGGGGAGAGAGAGGATTTTTTTAGTAAGGAGTACAGCCTCTTCAATCTGGTATTTGCTTGTTTGGATGAGTTCAGGATCATACGGAATGCCATGGTTTTGCAGTGCCTTTCGGTATCCTTGCAGAAGAAGTGTGCTTGAGGTTATGACTCCGAGTTTTTGCGCCTGCGAAAGAGGACCAAGGATCATTCCTATTCTTTTATGTTCAGGAATCAGGCTTAATGCAAGATGTTCTCCGAGGAAGGTGTCATCTGCCATAACTGCCGGCGCATTGACTCCTTCATAAAAGTTACCCGCAAAGACCATGGGGATGTTATGTTCCTGAATAAATTCCACATCGTTTCGGTTAATAAAATCCATAATAACAAAGCCGTCTACTCTTTTTTTCTGAATTGAGGAGGCAAGATCTGCATTTATATTTCCTGTAATGGTTCTTCCCTGGAGAGGGTAGAGGAAGAAGTGAAGCTGACGCTTTTTCGCTTCTTTCTCTATTCCTTGAAGAACCTTAAGAATAAAAGGGTTGCGAAGAAACTGGATATCAGAGAATAGAATCCCTACATTAGTTTCATTGCAATTTTGGGTGGGAGGATGGACTGTCTCTGAAACAAAGGTTCCTTTCCCCTGTATTCGGTAAATATATCCTTCTCGTTTTAGATCTGAAAGTGCGCGGCTTACCGTGGTATAACTGAGGGTATGCATTCGCATTAGTTCGTTCTGAGAATAGAATCGCGATCCGGGTGTGAAGTTTTTTTGAATTTCTTGGATAAGAAGCTTTTTCAAACGGAGATAATGTGGTTTCATTGTCCTCCTCGCTTAATCGCTTAACTTATCTTATTACATCACACAATAAATTCTCTGTCAAGAGAAAAAAAGATATGGTTAAGGAGTGCGGATTTTTGCTATGCGAGAAGAGTTTTTCCGAGTTTCCGCAAGAATCTTTTTACAGGTCGCTTTGCTTGTTCGGAGTTTGGTTGTTGGAACATCAAAAAGAATCTCAATCCATTCGTTAAAGGCCTTTCCATGGTAGCGTTCTTTGAAATGTTTCCTTGTTTCGGTTTTCAGGGAGCGAAGCGCGTCAATGATTCTGTCATGGCGTTTTATCATTCTTTCCCATTCGGTATCCACGGTTCTTTTTGAAGGGCCGAATCTCTCCACTTCATACAGTGCTTCTTCATAATCTTTATGAAGGTGTAAAATTTTTGCGGTGAGAATAAGGCTTTTCCATTCATAGGTATGGGTACGTATTGTAGAGGTAAGAAGTTCTTCCATTTCTTCTATGATTTGTTCTGTAATTCCCCACTCCTCCCGGCATTTGCTGAGAGTATCGGTAATACGGGTAAGGGTTTGTTGAGAAATCTCGGGCCAAAATGGTTTTGGCGTGGCTCCCATAGTAGAGGCAAGATCGGCAATGGAGGGCCAGAGAATATCGGTAGTATGGTTGGGAGGGTACCAAGAACCAGCCCGCGCCCATGAAGTGGCTATTTGTCCCATTTGTCCGGTTCGTTGAAGAGTGGTTTTCCATACCTCAAAGTTTTTGCGGCTTCGGGTGAAGGCAGCCATAATAGGGCCTGCCTCGCTGAACCTCATGGCAGAGGCTCCAATAATACGGAATCCCATTTTGGTCCAGATATCAGTATAGAAAAGAGGAAGAAACCATTTGCTGTTCCAGTATGGCTGAACAAGTTTTTTAATGGAAGGGGCCCAGTCTTCGCTAAAGGTGGTTTTAGGATAGATATTGGGAGCATGAGGGGCAGAAGGGTTTGCAAGCCATTGTTTACTTACGCGGAGCCCGTCAAAACGGGCAGTTGCGGTTTTATCAGATTCAGTGGGATAGTAGTCCCAGGGCATAAAGATCACCCGTTTTTCAAGCCCTTTGAAGGCGCCCGGTTGAAAGTGATCCTGAAGCATATCAGTCCATACAATAGGGGTTTTACCATATTCTTCTACCAGTGTGCATAGTTCCTTTAGGTAATCAATAAATGCCTTTAGAGTGCCTCCGAGCGCCTGGCATTTAGGACAGGAAGCAAGTCCGTCTGCTTCATCCATTCCAAGATGGATAAAACGGCTTTTGGTGTGTGTGGCCATAACCTGTCGGACCATTTCAAAGATAAGCCTCTTTGCATCGGGATTTGAGAGACAAATTGTATGCGGATGTTGGTATTCTTCCGCAAGATGCCGGTATTCGGGAAGGCGCAACAGGTATTCAAGATGACCAAGGGCCTGCTGAAGAGGAATAACCTCAATCGCATATTTTTCCGCCTCTGAAAGAAAAGAATGAAGTATCTCCTGGGTCCATGCTTTTGAAGGGTCGCTGGATATGGAGAGCCCTTTGAAGGGAAAGATATCTTCGTATTCTGAAAGAATAGTATTGACCCCTTGATCCGCGAGATCTCTCATCATTTCGGGAATATAGGATGGTTTAAAAAGAACGCCTTTGAAGTCAAGATGAATCCCAATAATGGGAGAATTGCTCTGTGTGCGGAAAGCGGGTGTTGTCATATCTGCTCCATAAGTATAAAAAATTTTTATCTTTCATTGTAGTGCGAGCCATTAAAAAGTAACTATACACACTTGCTCTATTTTGTCAAAAGCATCTATCTTTTAGAGAAGGTTTTTTCGTGTATATGACTTCTCGCTATAATAATCGGTTTGATATAGTTATTTTCTCTATTTTTCTTTTGGTTACGGGCTTGTAAGTAGTTTGAGAATGATTTGTTTTGCTTCTCGCAGATCTTTCTCTTTCCCACGGAGAACCGGGTAGACAAAGGAGGCATGGGAAGAATATTCCCAAGTAAGAAGCGCATTTTGCGGAGCAACGACTCGTTCCAACTCTTTTTGCAGTCTCTGGGCGGCTTTTTTATTTCCTTGCTTTGAAAGTGCGAGGATTTTTTCATTAAGCATGCGTAGGTATTCGTAGTCGTCGGATCCATCGGCAAATCCAATGGCAACAGGAGAGAGCACCGGTCCTTCATCTCCTGCATAGACCGCATTATACTTTTCGTTGGGATAGAATGTGCTATATCCGTAAATTTGGCATCCTCCAAGATTTCGTTTCCAGGCGCGCCAGTAATTCATTCTGCTCTGAAGGTAGGTGCCAGTAGGTGCCTGAGCGCTAAATTGGGTAGCAACAATTGCATTGGGAGGTAACGGAACCTTGCCCTCTTCTATCCAGTCAAAAATAGCGTCAGATACCGAATAGGGCGCTACCCATCCGAGGTAAGGGCCAACCTGTTGCATTTTGGGAAGAGAGGTGCTGGCAAAGCCGCTTCCGGCAAATTCAATCTCTGGACAGACGTTTCGGATACGCTCCATTTTTGCACATACGTCATTAATTTTTGCAGGGTCAAGTTCGTCAATATGATAGTAAAAAATACGAGAAAATCCATGGTATTTCAGACGGTTGTAAATCTGTGTAAGAAGAGAGAAGCTAATCTCTTCTTGCTCTTGCGAAGAAAGGGAGGAAAAGTTCTCAGGGAGCCATGGTTTTATCTGCCATATATAACGGATCACGGCATTGTTGCATCCATACTTTCTGGCGGTGCGAATATAAGGGTCCCATTTTGAGAAATCAAGGGTTGGAATATTTCCTTCTCTTTTTGCGACTGTAATAAGTTTGTCGGATACTCCTGCCCTTGGGTAGAATTCAAAATAGTTCTGGCCTGAATCTTGTAGTATTTTAAGAGATTTTTCCCAAAGCACAGGCCATTGAGTTTGAGGTTTTTTAGGATAGAGATACAGGAAGATTGATTCAATACTGCTGTGGAAGAAGGTGCAGGCAAGGCGTTTTTCTTTTGGAAGAGTTACATCCCATACCTTGATATCTATCTCTATTTGAGAGGGAGCGGCCTCAAGGGGCGATACCTCAAGAAGCGCTAAATACCTTCCTGCAGGCACTCCTGCGGAGGAGATCTTCATCCAGAATCCTGTATCAGTTCCTTTGGGGAGAGAGGCAGTCTGTACAGGTTCAATACGGTTGTTTTCTTCTTTCCATACCTCAATGGTGCCGGGAAAATCGCTCTTGACTATTTTGCAGGAGGTTAGTCCAAGGTCTGAGAAGGCGGAGATTCCGAGCCGTACCCATTCCTGTTCCTCTTTTCCTATATCACAGGCAAGACGCGATATAGAGGCAACAGTCTCGGCGAATGCAGAATCAAAGCAAAAATATCCGCGTTTTATATCTTCGGGAAGAAGATGAAGAGCAATCCGATCTTCTGCAAGGGGTCTGGTGGGATGGCGGTAAGAGGAAAGAGTTTTTCCAGAGGGAGACCAGGGTGTTTCATATTCTGCGATTTTTGTCTTTCCAGAAAAGAGTTCCTGAGAAGCAATAAAGGATTTGTTCTCCTCAACTTTCCAGGGGATCTGTATTGTTATCGGAAGAGAGGGGTCGGAAGAACGGGGAAGCATGGTTTCAATAGGATTGATAGCCTCTTCCCGGTCAGGTGTGTAAAGCATGGTTCGTACCTTGGTAGGTTCGGAACGCCGGGAAAGAGTAAGAAGAGAAAGGGTTGTTTCCGAAGAGGTTGGTTGCATGGCGGCTATAAGGTCCTGAGAAGCATAGGAGACAGTATCAAAGCCTTGTACCAATGAAATGGTTCCGCGGAACGAAAAGCTTTTCTTCGGCTGCATAAGGGCTTTAGGAAATGCCCATTCAATGGTTGCGCGATTTCCTTTTGTCCAGAAATAGAGTTTATCAACTTTTTCAAAGGAAAAGACAATACCTGTTTTTGAGGTTTTATCTAAAAGCGCGATCCATGGATAGACCGGATTGTAAATCCATTGGTCGCTTATTTTCTTTTTTCGCCATAGATCAAGCCAGCGAATCTGCTGGATACCTTCTGCGGAATGAAAGCAAAGAAAGGAATCCTTGGAGACCTTGTTCCCTGCAGGAAATATGAAGTTTCGTACCATGGTTTCATAGGAGAAACTTTTTTTGGAAGTACTAGTAAGCGCATACGAAAATGCAATGGACGGTGAGTTATCCTGCACAATAAAACTCTTTTTCCATACAATACCAAGCGGATCAGTATTAGCAAAGAGAAGTTCAACGGACATGGCACGTTTTTTTACCTGTAAAGTGTAATCAGCCATGGTGCGGACATCTCTGTCATCAAAAAAACCGCCTATTCCAGGAGACCAGTCTGTCCAGTTTTTTTTATCCGGCAATGTGGTAAAAGAACGGATTCTTCCTCCTTGGGTCGTAAAATCAACAGAGAAGAATGGATTTGTTACTGTTACAATCCGTTCCTTTTCTTCTTTTGATTCTGTAATAGTAAAAGATGCGGCGTTTGCAATGGTTCTTCCCATACCTAAGCATGCGGCAAGAACAAAGCATACGGTTATTACCCGTTTCATCCTTCCTCCCTGTGTTGTGTGGTGGAATTTTTGCTATTCTTTATTCTATTGATTTTAGATGGTTATTGCGCTTTTTTCAAAAAGAGTGCAATCTCTTTTCTCCAGTTTTGAATAGTCGCGGGATTTTTTCCGAATGCCGCGATATCTTCTCCCCGGCCTGTGGCTCCTAATGATATATTCTGTCTTAAACGGGAAAGGAGCGCTTCTCCTTCTTGTTTGAGAGAGCCGGGTTTTAAGGAAGCTACGGTTTTTTCAAGGAGTATAGCATATTTCAAATCATCCATACCTTCCCGTACTCCTTCCCATAGAACCGTGGAAATAATATTTCCATCAGGAGTGCATGCCACAACACCGGTCTCTCGTAGATTATTGTCAAGATCAAAGAACCCATCTCCTTTAGGCCATGCGTATACCCAGTAATACATGGCGGTTGCTCCGCTTCTCCAAAAGAAGAAGCCATTGGTATATCGCGGATTGTATGGTGCGCCGGCATAGGCGCCGGAATAGTAGAAGTAGGGTTTGTTCTGTTCTTTAAGAGTTTTTATATCTTCTTCTGTATGCCTGCTAAGACAAGGAATATCAAGCCAGGTATCAAGCTCGGAATCAAGCTTTCTCGTAGCATTCATATTGGAAGGATAGGTGGTGATATAGGTTCTTGCGCCTGGAACTTTGTGAATAAGACGGCATAGGTATCCGCCGGTCTTTGCGAATGTTTGATAGTTAGGTTCGTCAAGAGGATAGAAGAGGATCTCTGGCCATTCTTCTTTCTTTCCTTCTTCTGCAATCATCCTGATCATGTCCACATAGGCTTTTTCAAATTCAGGAGTCTCCTGTTTAAATCCAAGACGTGTAATAGCGCCTGCGCCCGCGCCAGTATTGGGAATAGGTCCGATAAGTCCATATTTTTTTCGCAGTTCCATAATCTCCCGCATTCTTGAAAAATCGGCGCTAAGGTTTCCCTTTTCATCAAGGAAAAAACGGGCACCATCTCCATAAGAGGTCGTGGCGTTAATACCATGGGCCGCCATATCCGCAAATTGTTTTTCCACATTTTCTTTTTCTGATACAGGCCATAAGGATTCGCTCCAATAGAATCCTACGAAACGATCTGTTACAGGAGGAAGCGTAAAAGGAAGAACTTCAAGAGAAACCTTTATATCAGTAGAAGGAGCATTATCCGCATAGATGGTAAAGGTGCCTGTGTAAATACCAGAAGGAGTATTGGTCGGAACTTGAACCGTACACCAGTATTCTCTGGTAAAATCAGCAGTAAGAGATTCCGGAGTATGGGGCATAAGAAACTTTGGCTGCATCTTATACTGTCCATTGGGACGTGTAGTCACACTTCCTTTTATATACGATACTGTAAAGATTGGACAAGAAGAATCAGAGATAATCTTTCTTCCTTTCGCATCTTTAAATCCAGTGCATTCCGCGCGGACTCCTGTTAAGGCTTTATGGGTTCGTAAAGAACAGGTGAAGGGCTCATACTCTCCTGGGGTGGCAAAGATCTGAATAGAGGAAGAGAGCTCTTCTTGAAAGGGTGTGCTGTCTGGAAAGATCGGACGGAGCCATATATTGGTAAAGGGAGTATATCCTTTTGCAAGATCTGTTTTTGAAGGAGTAAAGATTCCCTCTCTATGCTCTTCGTCCGCAGTATCAACGAGTTCTTCTAATTTCCCCTCTAAAGATTTTTTCTCTGCTTCGCTTAAGACACGTTTTTTTACTTCAATACAGGCCGGAAGATAATACTCTTCAATAAGATGGGTTAATTGAGGTTCTACTTTCTCTATGAGAGAGACCGGGTATACTACAAGACCATTCAGAATAGCATATTTTTCCGGGAAAGAGATAAAAAGACCGTCAGAACCCACAGTACATTCAACAGTCTGATGAAGAATAGAGGTTCTGTTTATAACAGTATCGCGTCCCCGAATGGAGTGGGTGTTGATGGTAGAGTCTCCTACCTGAAGCACGAATCGATTTGCCCTTGGAATACCGCCCATAATAAGAAAAACCCGATATTTTCCCGGTGGTACATTGAATTTGAGAACAGGGCCTTCTCCTTCGGTAAAATTCATAGAGATACAGTCTGCTCTAAGAGGGTCCCAGGTTCTTTGTACAATTTTTCCAGAAAGAACCGATCTATTTCCAATCCATCCAAATCGCGCTCCTTCCTTATAGATTGTATTCGGAGTAAGGGCTTCAAATCCACCTTCACTCCATACAGGAGAGCTTTCTGTTCCGCAATCTAAAGCAATACATTCTTTGGGAAGAGAGAATTTTTTGGGAAGTCTGGGAAGTGATGAGAAAGATCGTTCCTGTATTTCTGCGGAAGAAAGAGTCTTTCCAGTGTTAGGATCAAGAAGGCGGATTCCTTTTCCCCGTATTCGGATAGCATCTATTAATGTTATTCCCCATGAGTCAACCTGTAGAATCCGTAATGTGTGAGGACCCTGGTTCTCTGTTTTTGAGGTAAAATCAATGCCGATGAGTATCTCTTTAAGTCTCTTTTCCTGACTGCCAAAGGTTCCCCTTGGAAGTCGGAAGGTATGGATTTTTGTTTCATTAAGGAAGATTGCAAATTGACGGGTTTGAGAGCCTCCCTCAAAGTAGCCTACCTCTATTTCGCATCGGTTCGCATCAGGAGCCAAAGAGAATGAGAGAGAGATTGCTTCTGGATTGACAGTTCCTCCATGCCACCGTTTATCGCGGGGAGAGGCAAGATAAAAGGCCTGGTCGTCTCCGGGAGATCCTTTATCAATTCCTCCTGAGTAGCCGCGTGTTATGACTGGCGTAGAAGGATTCTCCGCAATAACCAAAGAAGGAACCGATCCATCAATAAGAATAGATTCTTCAATGGAAGGAGTCTCAAAGGAGGAGACTGTAAATTGTGCGGAAGCCCACGATGTTAATCCACAGAGAATAAGTGTAATAAGCATTTGTTTATAGCGCATGGTCTCCTCCTTTTTCCTATAAATTGTTATGGTTGGCGAACCTGGGCGTATCCAGAACCATGAAACAGTTCTTTGGCACGTTGCATATTCACTGCCTCTACATGACCATCTAAAAAGAGAACATTCCCCATGCCATTATGCCGGAGATCAAGGTAGACCCAACTTCCGTCATAATAGGGAAAGAGATAATACTGGTACCATTTGTTGTCGCCGCTTCTTGTACGGAACCATGCGGTATCTACCATAATCCAAAAATTAGATTCATTCTCTCCATAGGCACTGGAAATCTTAGAGAGTTTGACATGACGGTACTGAGCTCCTGCGCCATAAGGATTGGTGGCAGAATAAAGAAAAGGAGCGAGCGTACGGTATCCATAAGAATTCCACTCATAGTCTAAGTTCTGTTTTACAGATGGGCACCGAAAAAAAGTTGCTTTTTTAACATAGGGGGCAAGAGTTTTTACCCAGCTATCAGCTCCAGGAGGAAGAGTGGCAGGGTCTGGTCCTGCGGCGATTCCTCTAGGACCAGGAAGCCAATCCTCAAAATCTCCTGCATAGAGATGGATTGCCAACCCGATCTGACGAAGGTTGTTCATACAGGTTGCTTGACGTGCTTTTTCTCGCGCATTGGAAAGAGCAGGAAGAAGCATGGCAGCTAAAATGGCAATAATAGCAATCACTACAAGCAACTCAATCAGCGTGAAACCATGTGATTTGCGAGAAATCACTTTTTTACTCAACATTTTCCACCCCCCTGTTAGGGTCTGCAATGGTATGTACTTATGGTTCTGTTACACATGGGACAATGTATCCCTTTTTTCTTTATTAATATTGTTGCAACATAGCGCCGGAGCGATTGTTTGTCCCTGTACAAAAAGAGAAGGAATGCTTTCTCCTTTGGAGATATTCTTTTTTCCCTGAATAATTGCTTCCATCATCTGGATTGCCCGTACTCCCAGTTCTTCTGTTGGTTCTTCCATAGAGGAGAGGGCTGTCCATCCAGTAAGGTTGTTAAATGCGGCAAGAGAGATATCTTCAGGAATACGGATCTTTTTTTCTCTTAAGGCATTTAATACGCCGAGTGTATTATAGTCTGTGGTGATACATCCTGTGGGAAGGTTCTTTGAATGCTTGAATATCTCGTGTGTTGCCTGGTATCCTTCTTTGGCATCAGTTGCGCTGATTTCGTGGAAAAGAGCTCCCGCACTTTGACATGCAGTTTGAATGGCAGATTTCCGTTCTCGTCCCACAAAATCAGTCCGTGCATTGAAAAAGAAGATATTGGTATGGCCCACGTTGAGAAAATGGTTTGCAAGGGTCGTGGCGGCCTCCTGTTCATCGCAGGTTACATAAGGGCAATGTTGGGGAGTACGGTGGATAAAGAGCCATGGAATAATGGTTTCTTTTTGATGGGAATCAATAAAAAGAAGGTCTTTATCTTGCGGCATACAGAGAAACATCCCTGAAAAGGCAAGGAGATCAGCGTCCTTCCAGAATTCGTCAATATGATGATGTTTATAGGAGAGAAGGGTTAGTTGTACGCGACTATTACTGCGGTGTTCCTGCAGGCTTGATACCAAAGTCCACATAAAGGCATTCTTTTGTACCTCTACTCCGGAAGGAACGAGAATACCGAGTTGGGTAAGGGTTCTTTTCTTTCTTAAGTTTCGCGCGGCAAGATTAGGGCGATACTGAACATTTTGGGCCGCGGCATAGATTTTTTTTCTGGTCTTTTCACTGATAGGAACAGGGCAGGGAGTGTTGTTAAGTACTCGTGAGACCGTAGAAATACTTAATCCTGTCTGTTCCGCAAGTTCTTTAAGAGTAATAGGTTCTTTCGTTTGTCGCATATCGTTTGCATAGTATCATAAGAGAAATTTCTTTGTCAAGAAAAGTTTTTTTTACTTAATATTTTCCAAAGGTTTTATAGGCGCGAAGTAAGGTATGGGTATTCTCAACCGATGTATCTGCCTGAATATTATGGGAGGTACCAAGAATATATCCTCCGCCTGGTGCAAGGGCATGGATGAGACCTTCTACCTCTTTGTTGATCTCTTCGGAAGAGCCGAATGGAAGGGTATTCTGAATTGAGATTCCGCCATGAAAAGAGAGCTTTTTTCCAAACTCTTTCTTTAGTAAATGCGGATCCATATCTTGCGCTTCTGGTTGGAGGGATTGGAGGATATCAAGCCCTGCGTCGCACAGAAGAGGAACTATTTTTGAGACAGATCCACAGGTATGATGCATAACCCGTACACCATAGGTATGGGCGATCTTTATATATTCGGTAAATCCCTTCTTGAGGAAGGAAGACCATAAAAGCGGAGAGATAAGAGGAGCATTTTGGCCGCCAAAATCATCGCCAGTAAGAAGGATATCAATTTTTCCTGCTGCTGCTTCAAAGATCCGTTCTTCATAGCCTTGATAAAAGGTTCGGATTCTATGAAATATTGTTTCCGCGATCTCTGGATTAAGAAGCATATCCAAAAGGATTTTTTCTACTCCCCGCAGGTACATAGCGGGTTTTAACTGGGCGATTCGGTTTAGGCGATCTCCCATAAAAACAACGACTCTGCCCTCTTTTCTTATGTGGTCGCATTGTGCTTCTATGGGACGATAATCAAACCAGTCGGGAGAAGGCCAATGAGAATAGTCGTTGATTTCTTCTGGCGACTCCGCGGAAGAAAGAGGAGATTCTGCTACCTCCATATAGGTCTCCTGAAATCCGCGGGTGGGAACTGTTACAGAATGTCGGCGAACTCCCCAGATATCTTCTTGTGTTCCATCAGAAAAGGTACGAAGATCTGGGCCAGTATAGAGAGGTCCTTCAATATAGCGGAGATCTACATCGTGCAGGTCAAGAAATTTTTTCAGAAGAACGGGAGTGGAGATATTCAATTTTTTCTTCATTCCCGAAGAAACCCAGAAATCAATCGGAACCCGGTCTGGTTCCTGAAAATCAAGCGCAAGAAATGTTCGTTCCCGTGAGTCCATATAGTTCTCCCTGTAGCATAGATATCCGGCTTTTTTTGTGGATTGAGTGTATCCTATTTTTCGTAATAGAGATAATGCTCTATTCTTTTTTTTTGCTTGGAGAAAGAAGAAGAAAGAGTTCTTTGCTGAAACTTTCTTTCTGCCATTCTTTCAGAAGAGAGCTCTGCAGAATATCCTGTATATCGGAGATTGTATCTGTTGCAAGTGTATATATCTGTGTATTGGTAAGAATAAGGCCATGATTGAGAGAAAGTTTTTTTGCTTTTTTTACTCTCCAGTTTTTGAGGGATTGGATCTTTTTTGATATTGAAGGAGAGAGAGGAATCCTCTTTTTGGGAGGATGGGAAGGAAAAGTTTCTTCCGTCGCTGTAGTTGGATGGGAAGCACATTGTATGATACGGCCTGTTTGCGGCTGGATAAGAGGATAGTTGCGGCCTGCTATTTTTTTAATATTTTCTTCTGAAAATCGGGTAAGGCAAGCCATTGCAAGAAGTTGGTCTGAAGAAAGAATCCGAAAGGCGGGAAGATCTTTTTTTTGCGCAATTTCTTCACGGATGCCAAGAAGCATGGAAAGAATCAGGTTCTGTTCAGGAAGAAGTTCTTTTTTATTCCGGAATCGTGGGAGAGCTTTTTTCTTGCGGGCTAAGGTTACATTCTTCGTAAGAAGAGAACATTCCTCTCTAACCCAGGAAAGCCGATCAAGAGAAGTTAATTCTCCGCGAACTATATTTGCAAGGGAGAGAAGATGGCAGGTATCAGAAATTGCATAATGGAGCATTTTGGGAGGAAGTGGACGTATGCCCCAGTTTTCGGTCTGATATTTTTTGTGGAGGCGTATACCCATTTTTTTTTCAAGAAGAGCTGAGAGACTTGTGTGAGGTTCGCCGAGAAATTGGGCGGCTATCTGTGTATCGCAGAGGTTTCCTATTTTACAGCCTATATGCGAAAAAAGCATCTGAAGATCATATCCCGCGCCATGAAATACTTTGCGGATATTGTTATCTTCAAAAAGAGGTATCAGGGGAGAAAGGGTTTGGGTTAAGAAAGGATCTATAATGAAGTGATGGTGTTGGGTAGAGATCTGAAGCAGGCATATACGGTCATAATAACGGTAGAGAGAGTTTGACTCAAGATCTGCGGCAAACTCTTTTTCTCCGGCTACTATAGAGGTAATCTTATCAAGTTCTCTCTTTGATTGAATAAGAGTGAAGGGTGTGGAGATATTTATTCTATTTTTTCCTCTTTATAAACTGGCTTCGTTTTAAGAAAGATTATATGGTATGATGATACCAGAAATAGGATGAAATGACACTCTATTATTGAAAAAGGGGGAGAGAATGTTTATTGATGTACATGGACACGCCTTTAGGGATCCTTATCCCGGCAAGCAGGGGGAACCGGTCTTTTCTACTCCCCAACAGCTTATGGTTCGGTATGATGAGCTGAATATTGAGAAAGCCGCGCTTCTTCCGATTGTTAATCCCGAGGTCTATCTTCCCCAGTCCAATGAAGAAATTCTCGCAATATGCGCTGAATGGCCGGAGAGATTCTTTCCTTTTTGTAATATTGATCCTCGCGCTTATACCAACAGTTCAGATGCGCCTCTTACCCAGCTTCTTGAACATTATAAAAAACGGGGATGTAAAGGACTTGGCGAAGTAATGCCGAACCTTCCGATTTTGCATCCTCTTGTTAGGAATCTTTTCAGATGCGCGGAAAAGGCAGATCTTCCCCTTACAGTGGATATGAGTACCTTTATGGATAGGGGATATGGACTCTATGACGATCCCGGGCTTCCGCAACTGGAGTATTCCCTAAGAATTTTTCCAAAGCTTCGGATTATTGGTCATGGACCTCCTTTTTGGGCAGAGATAGGAGAACTTGAAACTCCGGGAGATCGCGCCGGGTATCCTTCCTATCCTTTTACAAAGGAAGGGGTCGTGCCAAAACTTTTTCGCAGGTATTCCAACCTTTATGCGGATCTCTCTGCAGGAAGCGGATATAACGCATTAGCGCGTAATCTTTCGTATGCGCCGATTTTCCTTGAAGAGTTTCAAGACAGACTTATGTATGGTACCGATATCTGTGGCCATACTCAACCGGTGCCGATAGGAGATCTTTTGATACAATTGCGGGACGAAGGAAAAATTTCTTCTACGGTATTTGAAAAGGTTGCTCGGCTGAATGCAAAGAAGCTCTTTGATCTTTCTTAAAGGCGAATAATAAAGTGCCGCAGGTTTTCAAGCGCGCCAATGATGATTTTGGAATCATATATAAAGATATTTATTAGGAAAAGAAGAAAGAAGCAGATGAAGTTCTTTGAGTGAGATAAGGTTCCTTTCAACAGGGAGGAGATATGGCGAAGGTGAAATGGGGGGTGATTGGAGCAGGAGGTATTGCTGATAGAAGAACTATTCCTGAAGGCATTGTCCCTGCGAAAAATGCGGAGTTGGTGGCGGTGATGGATGTTGTTCCCGCGGTTGCAAAGAAGATTGGAAAAAAATATGAGGTTCCTTTCTATACTAAAGAGGCAGACCTTTTGAAGCATCCGGGGATTGATGCGGTTTATATTGCCACTCCTGCTTATCTTCATGCAAAACAAGTATTAACAGCAGCTGAGAAAGGAAAACATATTCTTTGTGAAAAACCCCTCGCGCTTAATGTGGCTGATTGCAAGAAAGCGATTGCGGCCTGTGCGAAGAAGAAGGTAAAGCTCGGAGTTGATTTTATGATGCGTTTTAATGCAATGAACACAAATTTTCGGCGTATGGTTTCCAAGGGAGAGTTAGGAACGCCGGTCCTTGCAAGAGCTCAGCTTTCTTGCTGGTATCCGCCGATAAAAGGCGCCTGGCGCCAGGATCTGAAAAAAGGCGGCGGCGGGTCCCTTATAGATATGGGATGCCACTGTATAGATCTCTTAGAATATATCTTTGATTCTAAGGTAAAAGAGATGTCCTGTATGACAGGTCGTCTGGTTCAGAAATATCCTGTTGAGGATAGTTCGGTAATGATGGTACGCTTCTCCAATGGCGCTATTGGAGTAGTAGACGCATACTTTAGTATTCCTGATAATTCCTCAATGAACATTCTGGAACTTTATGGCAGTAAGGGAAGTATTATTGCAAAAGGAACCATTGGCCAGGGTCCTGATGGCGAGGCAACAGCCTATCTGGAAAAGAGTACAAAAGGCTATGATGCTCAGCAGGCGCGTTCCTCTTCAAGCAAGAAGAATCTTGCTGTGAAGGGTGCGAATACCTATCTAAGCCAGATTGAAGGTTTTTCCAAGGCGGTTCTTACTGGTAAGCCGCTTCCGATTCCCGGAGAGGATGGGTTGTGGAGTCAGAGGTTAATGCTTGCCGCTTATGCATCCGCAAAATCAGGAAAGGTTGTGAAGCCGTAATAGAGATAGCAAAGATGAAATTCGGGGGATGCGATTGCCGCATCCCCCTTTTTTATTCCTTTACAATAATGCTTCTACCGTAGGATTGAGAATAAGACCTTTGCTTATGGCAAGAGCTTTGCGAAGGCCCTGATCTTTCTCTGTGGCGCCTATTCCCTGCTCTGCAAGACGCATAAGGTATGGGGCGGAAGCGCGGGAAAGGGCAACGCTTGCGGTTTTTGGCACTGCGCCGGGCATGTTCGCCACGCAGTAATGCACAATACCTTTTTCACTATAGACAGGGTCGACATGGGTGGTTGGCCTACTTGTTTCAAAACATCCCCCTTGGTCTATAGCTACATCTACCAGCACGCTTCCCGGCTCTAACAGATCAAGATCATCCGCAGAAAGCATTTTGGGAGCCCGTGCTCCCGGTATAAGAACTGCGCCGATAAAGGCATCAATAGATCTAAAGAATTCCTTTTTCTCCATGGTTTTCGGATCAATGCCCACGCTTCTTGGAACTATTGCTGTGGCAGCTGCCAGTTTTGCGGGGTTAATATCTATAAGAAAGACGCTAGCTCCCATTCCCGCAGCAACAATTGCCGCATTCATTCCCACGACTCCTGTTCCAAAGACAAGAACTCTTGCGGGTTCCGCATCATGGGCACCTCCCATTAGAACTCCTTTTCCGCCATAGGTTTTTTCAAGGTACTTTGCGGCTTGCTGTGCGGCGAGTTTTCCGGCAATTTCGCTCATAGGAGATAGAAGCGGAAGAGAATGGTTCTCTCCTTCCACAAGTTCATAGGCAAGACAGTCAACCTTTTTTTTGAGGAGTTCCTCAGTCATCTCTTTTGATGCGGCAAAGTGAAAATAGGTAAAGAGTAGAAGACCCTCTCGTAGAAATGGAAATTCTTCTTTGAGGGGCTCCTTTACCTTTACCACAAGATCGGCATTCCAGGCTTCTGCCGCGGAAGAAACGATTGTTGCTCCTACGGATCTGTAATCATCATCGCGGAATCCTGATTCATTGCCCGCACCGGTCTCCACAAGAACCGTATGGGATTGTTCAGTGAGTTTCCCGACGACCTCTGGAAGAGTTGATATTCGATATTCCTTTATTTTTACTTCCTTTGGAATCCCGATTTTCATTTATTTTTTCCTCATATTGTTGATAATCTCAATGATAGTATCCGCCATATATTGTATATCATCCATGGAGAACTCATAGAGAGGAAGGTGAGTAAAGGTATGGAGAAATGCATGCTCTGCATGGGGACAAGTTGCGGCAATTGCTTTAGTATCATATCCGAGCTGTTTCATGATTGAGAAGCGGTAAAGGGGCGCAAAGTGCGGAATTTGAGTAATTCCCTTTTTAGCCATCTCTTCCTTGACGCGCTGGATATCTCCCTTTAACTGTGAAGGATCTACCTGAAAGAGATAGAGGTGGTGAGAAGAGGTGATATCCTTGCTGTCCAATGGAGGTGTAACAATACCCGGAATATTCTTAAACCGCCGGTTTAGGTATTCCGCCGCTTTTTTACGTTTTGCGATAATTCCTTTCAACCGTTTCATTTGATTTCTCAGCATAAGCGCTTGCGCCTCGGTGGAAGAATGGTTTCCTGGCGCAAAATATTCATCCTTCCATTTAAGAGCCTTCACATCGTATAGCCAGTGGGCAATAGGTTTTGCGGCAGGATCAATTCCTACAAATCTTGCCTTTGCAAAATCTTTTCCGCATGTCTGGTCAGAGCAGAGGATTCCTCCTTCTCCCAAAGAGGTGATGTTTTTCACTTCATGGAAGGAGAATGCTCCGAAGTGCCCGATAGTTCCCGCCATCTTTCCTTTATATTTGGCTCCGAACGCATGGGCGGCATCTTCAAGAACAGTAATATTATGTTTTTTTGCAAGTGCCATAATCGGATCCATATCTACCGGATATCCTCCAATATGGACCGGAAGGATCATTTTGGTTTTTTTTGTGATTTTCCGTGCCACATCTGCAGGATCCATATTCATAGTTTTAGGATCTACATCTGAGATGACAACCTTTGCGCCAATGGAGAGCGGGTAAGAGATGGAGGCGATGAAGGTGATTGCCGGTGCGATAATTTCGTCGCCAGGTTTTAATCCGGCAAACTTTTCTGCTACTTCAAAGCCCGCGGTTGCATTGGTGAGAAAGGAGACATATTTACATCGGAGAAATTTTGCCACCTCCTCTTCCAGTGTGGCAACCTGATTTCCAAGAGTAAGTTTTCCACAGGGCTTTCCTTTTTCATAAAGCCCTGCAAGGGCTTTTTCCACCTCTTTGAAACGGGCTTCATAGCCTTTTGCATCTTCTCCTTGCGGAAGAAGGAATTTAATCAGCGCCTGAACATCTTCCAAGCGGGCTGGTTCTCCCACCGCAGACCATGCGATTTTTGCAGGTCCTGTATCATACCGGAAATCCGTACTTTTTTTCTTTTTCCCTTTCATGTCTGCCTCCTGGTTAAGGGTAGGTTTCCGCCTTTTCCTTCTCTTCCTCTTTACTGCGAAAAAGCTTTTCCAGACCTTAAAATCCATAAGGAAAAAGCATTATTTACCTTAATGTAAAAATATCACTGATGAAGATTCTTGTCAAACACCCCTTTTCGTTCTTGCAGGGTACGGGATATTTTTTTCTTCAAAAAAACCTTTCAGAAGAAGTCCTGCTCCTCCAAGACTTCCTATTTCTTCGCCAAAGACCGAGAGTTCAATGGAGATTGATTCAGGATGAAGGAGATGTTTTTGAATCTTTTGGATAAGGGCATCGTATCGTTGCGGTCCGAAGGAGAGAAAGTTTCTATCTAAAATAAGGAGGCGCGGATCAAGAAGGGCAATGAGGTTGGCGATTGCGCAAGCAAGATAGAGAATTGCTTCATTAATGATAAAATTTAGTTCCTGATCTCCTTTATCTGCTTTTTCAAGAATCTGCTCAAAGGAAAAAGATTGTTCTGTATGGTGGTTGTTATGCATTTGCACGTTTGCTCTTTTTTCAATGGCGTGAATACTGGAAATAGCTTCAAGACATCCGATTTTTCCGCATTTGCAGGGATCGTTTCTTTCTGGAAATTGAAAATGACCTAACTCTCCCGCTTGCGCGCTTGCTCCCCGTAGAAGCTGTTTTTCGTTGACTATACCGCAGGCAATACCTTCTGTATATTCAATGAAGGCAAAAGATTCTCTCTCTTTTCCATTCCCAAAGAGCGCTTCCGCAAGCGCTTTTGCCTGAGAGGTTTCAATGAGTTCAACGGGAATGGAAAGAAGCTGTTGAAGATCTTTTTTTACAGGCACATTCCTCCATTCTGGAAAGATGGAGGAGGCAATGGATATACCCTGTGTATCATCTACAACGCCGGGATCTACAAATCCCATGCCTGCAATCTTGTCCCAGGGAATATGTGCGAGTTTTGTTCGGTATTGTACTGTGTCCGCGATCTGACGAACAATGGCATCGTTCTTTTTGGTATGGATTGGATAAGATTCCTGAAAAAGAATCTCTCCAGTAAGATTAAGAATAAGTATCTGAATTTTTTGGGGAGAAAGTTCACATCCAAGAAAAAATTTTCCTTCTGGATTTAAGGTAAGAAAAACCTCTTTCCTTCCACGTTTATTACTGGATTCTTTTTTTTTGCTCTCAAGAACCAACTCTTCCTGAATAAGTTGCCGCACAATACGGGTAATGGTGGCAAGGCGAAGTGAAAGAGTTTTTCCGAGTTTTACGCGGGAAATCTGGGTTGTGTAGAGGATACGTAAAATAGCAAGGCGTTGTGCGTCAAGAGCAGAAGAGCGTTTTACAGGAGGGTTTGTGGTCTTCATTCTGTCTTTAGAGAGATCCGAAGATCAGTTTTCCTTTATGAACGGTGGCAAGAATTTTTCCTTGTAAGAGCTCTCCCAAAAAGGGGGAGTTACAGCTTTTTGAAAGTGTGGAAGAAGAATCATAGCGCCAGGTTGTTGCGGGATCAAAGATGACGAAATCCGCTAATGCCTTTTTTTGTAAAGAAGGTACGGGAAGACGGGCAATCTTTGCAGGACCAGTAGTAAGTTTTTCTACTATTTCAAGCGGAGAAAATCCTTTGTTTACAAGTTGCATTGCCAAAGAGAGACAGGTTTCAAACCCTACCATACCAAAGGGAGCGTTATCAAGTCCCGCCTGTTTTTCTTCTTCGGTATGGGGAGCATGGTCGGTAACAATGGCATCTATAGTTTTATCACGGAGTCCTTCAAGGAGAGCGTCAATATCGGACTGTAACCGAAGGGGCGGGCTTACCTTTGCATTGGGATTGTATCCTGCGATCGCTTCTTCTGTAAGATGAAGATGGTGGATAGTAACCTCTGAGGTGAGGGAAGGAAGCCTTTTTTTTGCTTCACGGACTAAATGGACTGAGCCGGCAGTGGAAAGATGGGCGAGATGCAGAGATGCGCAGGTAAGTTGCGCAAGCAAAATATCTCTGTGGATCATTATTTCTTCGGATTCACGCGGAATTCCTCTTAGGCCGAGTTTTGTGGAAAGGAGGGATTCATTCATCACTCCGCCTTTAGTAAGCGAATGATCTTCGCTGTGGGAAACCACGGGTTTATTGAATATTTTGCTGTATTCAAGGGCTCTTCTAAAAAGAAGACTGTTCATTACGCAGGATCCGTCATCGGAAAAACCAACCACGCCAGCTTCTGCGAGTTCTCCCATTTTGGAAAGAGCGAGCCCTTGTCGTTCCATGGTAATGGTTCCAAAGGGAATGATTGTGGTGGGGCAGGATCGCGCCTGTTCCATAATATAGCCCGCTACAATTTTATTATCAATGGAAGGGTTTGTATTCGGCATGCAACAGATTGTGGTAAATCCTCCTGCTGCCGCGGCTCTGCTTCCAGTAAGGAGAGTTTCTTTCTCTTCAAATCCTGGTTCGCGAAGATGGCAATGGATATCAATAAGCCCGGGAAAGATCCATAACCCGGTTCCATTAAAGGAAGGAATTGTTTCAGGATGGACTCCAGCCTCTGTGGAAACAATGTTTCCTCCTTGAATGACAATATCGGTGATCTCGTCTCTTTGTGAGGCAGGGTCAAGAAGTCGGATATTTTGTATATGGATATTCATCATAAAGAATTATAGACTATTTTTGATGTTTGACAAAAAATAATTTATGCATAAAATAGTAGTTCTATAGGATAGATAGAATAACTGGAGCGAAAAAAGGATGAAATTTTCTACACGGGTTAGGTATGGAATACGGGCGCTTGTGGAGATTGGAAGAAGAGGTCCTGGGAGACCGGTGCTTCTAAAGGAAATCAGCGTACAGCAAAGGGTCTCTTTTAAATACCTTGATCATATTATTACCCGTCTTCGGAGTCATGGGATTGTGGTAAAGACAACCGCAAAAAAAGGAGGCTATCTTCTTGCAAAAAGTCCGGAGGAGATTACTCTCTACGAGGTGATTGCCGCCCTTGACGGAGTAGATCTTCTTGATTGTCTTACTTCCCGCGAGGTCTGCGAATATAGCGAAACCTGTAGAATGCGGCTTGCATGGCGCGCGTTTCAGAAAGATCTTATTCTTGCGATGGAGAAGACTACATTAAAAGATTTTATCGTAGAAAATAGAAAAACAGTAGTTTCAGAAGAATACCTGTACCATATTTGATAGAGAGAAAAGTCCGTGGATATGGTATACTTACTTTCTTATTGACGAAATCTTTATAAAAAAGGAAAATCGTAGAAATAGGGCTGTAAATATTTATGAAGAGGATGAAGGAATGGCAAAAACAATAGAAGAAATCAACGATAAGATCCGATCAGGGAAGGCAGTGGTGGTTACCGCGGAAGAAATGGTTGATATTGTACGAAGAAAGGGCGAGGAAAAAGCCGCGCGCGATATTGATGTGGTAACTACCGGAACATTCGGACCTATGTGTTCAAGCAGTATCTATCTGAATTTTGGACATCCTTCTCCACGGATAAAGATCGGCGGAGGAAGTTGCTTGTTAAATGGCGTTCCTGCGTATACTGCTCTTGCGGCGGTTGATGTGGCGCTTGGTGCGACCGCTGTTGCTTCTTTGGATCCGGGAAATACCAGTTTTCCCGGAGAATTTAGGTATGGCGGAGCCCATGTGATTGAGGATTTGGTTGCGGGCAAAAAGATAAAATTAGAAATTTCCGCCTATGGTACCGATTGCTATCCGAACAAAAAACTTACTACCTTCTTTTCTCTTGATCAGATTAATGAGGCTGTTCTTTTTAATCCCCGCAATTGTTATCAGAACTATAATGTGGCGGTGAATAGATCAAAGAAGGCGATTTATACCTATATGGGAGTCTTGAAACCTTCTTTAGGGAATGCAAACTACTGTTCAGCGGGAATGCTCTCTCCGTTGTTGCGGGACCCTGAATACAGGACAACAGGGATAGGAACAAGAATCTTTCTCGGCGGAGGAACAGGGTATGTGGTCTTTCAGGGAACTCAGCATAATCCCGAGGTTCCCAGAACTCCCGAAGGAGTGCCTGTTCGGCCAGCAGGAACTTTAGCAGTGCTTGGAGATTTAAAGGGAATGTCTTCAGAGTTTCTTCGCGGCGCTTCATTTACTGGATATGGCGTGTCGTTATGTGTGGGAATCGGAATTCCAATTCCTATCATAGATGAGAAGAGTGCCTTTCATTGCGGAATCCCCGAAGAAAAACTTATGGCGCCGGTGGTGGATTATAGTAGCGACTATCCGAACCGTAATCCAAAGGTACTCGCAGAGGTTTCTTATGCCCAACTCCGTTCCGGAAGCATAACTTTTGGGGGGAAAAAGATTCCGACAGGCTCTCTTTCAAGTCTTCCTGTTGCACGAAAGATTGCGATGATTCTTGCGGATTCAATCCGAAAGGGAGATTTTCTTCTTACTTCTCCGGTAGCGCAGATTCCTGGAATAGGATCGGGTATTTCTTTGAAATCCCTTGAAACTAAAGGTATAGAGGATGGTGTGGCATGATCATAAGTCAGAGGATAGTTCTTCGGTTTCCAAGCGCTTTAATAGATCAGCCAATTATTTCAGAGGTTATTAAGAAATTTCAGCTTGATTTCAACATTCTTCAGGCGCAAATTCTTCCCCAGCAGGAAGGGCTTATGATTATTGTTCTTTCCGGCGAGGAGAAGATCCTTCGTTCTGCCTTTGCATGGTTGAAAAAAAAGAATGTGAAGATACAGCTTTTGACACAGAAGATTGTGAAGAACGAAACAAAGTGTACCCATTGCGGAGTCTGTGTGGGGCTCTGTCCGACTAAAGCGCTTTTTACCGATAGCGCCACTTCAAAGGTCCTCTTTGATCCAGAAAAGTGTATTGCCTGTCTTTTTTGTGTGAAGGGCTGTATGATGCACGCGATGGAAGTGAAGTTTTAAGGGAGAAATGAAGATGGCGACTGTCTATTGTGATTATAATGCAACGACATTTTGCGATAAAAAAGTCTTAGAAGCGATGTTGCCATGGTTTACCGAGAAATTTTATAATCCCTCCAGTATTTACAGCCCTTCTAAAGAAGCCCGTAATGCCATTGAACAGGCGAGGCAAGAGGTTGCGAATGCTATTGGAGCTTCTTCTTCGGAAATTATCTTTACTTCCGGAGGAACAGAGAGTGATTGTGCGGCGATACGCGGGGTTGTTAATGCTTCTTCAAAGAAGAATCGCCATATTATCACCTCCTCTATAGAACATCATGCGGTTCTTTATACCTGTCAGGCTCTTGAGAAGGAAGGATGCAGGGTAACTTTTCTTCCGGTTAATCGGTATGGTATGGTAGATCCTTCTGATGTGAAAAAGGCGATTTCCAAAGATACGGTATTAATTACAGTTATGGCGGCGAATAATGAGATTGGAACAATAGAACCTGTGGCTGATATTGGAAAGATTGCGCGTGAAGCAGGGATTCCTTTCCATACCGATGGAGTACAGGCCGCGGGAAAGATAGAAGTCTCTGTAAAGGAGTGGGATGTAGATCTTTTTTCTCTTTCAGGCCATAAGCTTTATGGACCCAAAGGAATTGGCGCGCTCTATATACGAAAGGGAGTAAACATTTCTCCTCTTTTACAAGGCGGTGAACAGGAAAGAAGAAGACGTCCCGGCACAGAGAATGTTCCAGGGATTATAGGGCTTGGAAAGGCGATTACCTTTGTTATGGACGAAAGAGAAGGTGAAGAAATTCGTCTTTCTTCTTTGCGGGACAGATTGGAAGAGCTCTTGATTAAACGTATTCCGGAGATTGTGGTTAATGGAGATCCCCGATCTAGGTTAGCGGGAACCCTTCATCTCTGTATCCGTTATATTGAGGGAGAAAGCATGCTTTTGCTTCTTGATGTGAAAGGAATCTGCGCTTCTTCCGGTTCTGCCTGTACTTCTGGTTCTTTGGATCCCTCCCATGTTCTTTTAGCGATCGGTATTCCTCATGAGCTGGCGCATGGCTCCCTTCGTTTTAGTTTTGGAAAAGGAACAACCGACGACGATATTCAAAAGATTGCCGATGCTCTTCCTCCGATTGTGGAAAAATTAAGGAAAATGTCGCCATTATGGAAAGGATAAGAGAAGAAATTTTAGCATTGAAAGAGAAGACAAATGCGGTGATTCTCGCCCACAACTATCAGATTCCCGATATTCAGGATATTGCGGATTTTGTGGGAGACTCTTTAGAATTGGCAATGAAAGCTGTCTCTCTTGAAGGATATGGAACAATCGCGTTTTGCGGAGTCCGGTTTATGGCAGAGACCGCAAAAATTTTAAACCCTAGTAAAAAAGTTCTCTTGGCGGCGCCGGATGCTGGTTGTCCAATGGCTGATATGGCAGAAGAATCTGCCGTGAAAGAGATGAAAGACCGCTATCCGGATGCGGGAGTTGTATGTTATGTCAACTCCTCCGCAGAGGTGAAGGCGCTCTCTGATGCTTGTTGCACCTCTTCCAATGCGGCAGAGGTGGCAAGGAACATTTCTGCGGCAAGAATCCTTTTTCTTCCTGATAAGAATCTTGCGTGGTTTGTACAGCAACGCGTTCCTGAAAAGAAGATTATTCCATGGGATGGCTGGTGTTTTGTTCATAGGAAATTTACCGTGGCAGAGGTTGAGTTGTCACGAAAAAAATTTTCAGATGCGGAAATCATCGTACATCCTGAATGCGATCCCGAGGTTCAGTCTGCGGCGGATTATGTCTGTTCAACCTCGCACATGTTGAAGCGCGCAAAAGAATCGTCTGCGAAGACTTTTATTATAGGTACGGAAGAAGGAATGCTCTACCGGCTCGCGCAAGACAACCCGGACAAAAGATTTTTCTGTTTAGGGTCGCCGAAATTCTGTGTGAATATGAAAAAAACAACCCTTACTCTTTTACGCGACGGTCTTGCGCGGCAAGACCGAGAAATAGTGGTCCCTTCCGATGTCGCAGAGAGAGCCGCAAGGGCGCTTGCCGCGATGTTGAACTTTACTGGAAAATAGGCCGTACGGAAGGAGATATATGGAGTATACCGATATCTTAATGGACCATTTTCAAAATCCCCGGAATATGGGTCCTATGGAAAATGCCGATGGAATAGGAAAGGTGGGCAACCCTGTATGCGGAGATATTATGGTTATTTATATCCGAGTGAAAGAAGAGAGAATAGAAGATATTTCATTTCAAACATTTGGATGCGGAGCAGCGGTGGCGACCTCTTCGGTTATCACAGAACTTGCGAAAGGGAAGACCCTTGACGAGGCGATGCATATTACCAATAACGATGTGGTAGAATGTTTGGGAGGTATTCCTCCGATAAAACGGCATTGCTCGCTTCTTGCCGAAGAAGGTCTAAAATCTGCCATTGAAGATTATCGGAAGAACCATCCAAAGAGAAAGGTCTGAAGAGATTATTTCTCTCTATTGTCCGCACAGCGGAGAAGGAGTTACATGGAACTTAAAGAAAAAGTAGAGGCCGCTCTAAAAGAAATCGGTAAGTTTTTGGCCGCGGATGGCGGTGGATGCGAATTGGTGGAAGTGGAAGGAAGCAAGGTAACAGTACGGTTAAAAGGCGCCTGTTCAGGATGTCCTTTTGCTATGATTACCCTTAAAACCCGCATTGAAAAGATTATTAAAGAGCGGGTGCCTGAAATTACAGAGGTTGTGAGTGTTGAATGAACGGATCTCTCAGTTACAAAAGATTCTTAAAAAGATGGGCAGGGTTGCGATTGCTTTTTCAGGAGGGACAGACAGTACTTTTCTTCTTAAGATAGCGGTTGATACCCTTGGTACAGAGAATGTTCTCGTATTGACCGCAGTAAATCCCCTTTATGTGAAAGAAGAGAGCGAGAGGGCTCGCAGTATCGCAAAGAGTTTTGGAGTTGTATGGATTCCCTTGGAAGAGAATCCTCTTCATCATCCGAATTTTATTGCAAATTCTGCGGATCGCTGTTTCTTCTGTAAAGAGATGCTTTTTTCTGCGATGAAGAAAGAAGCGGAAGCACGAGGATTTTTTCTGCTTGTAGATGGTTCTAATGCGGATGATCTTGATGATTTTAGACCTGGTGCCCGCGCCAAAGAGGCGGCCGATGTTTCTTCTCCTCTTCAGGAAGTATCTTTTACCAAAGAAGAAATTAGGAGTTGTTCCCGTCGGTATGCTATTCCGACATGGGATCTTCCGTCCTCATCGTGTCTTGCTTCCCGTATTCCTTACGGCGAGGAGATTTCTCTGGAAAAACTTCAGCGTATTGCCTCCGCGGAGGCATTTCTTCGGAAATGCGGAGTTCAGCAGGTACGGGTACGGGATTATGGGTTCTGGTGTAGGATAGAGGTGGATCCAAAGATATTCGGAAAACTTTTAGAGAAACGGATTGAGATTATAGAGTATGGAAGAATGCTCGGGTATGATTATGTTACGCTTGATTTGGAAGGCTTTTCTTCCGGAAGTATGAATAGGCGAAAAGAATGATATATGCGGGAGTACGAAGATTCTCTTTTTTTTATTTTTCTACTATGAAAGAACCTTTTTATCATGACCATAGCCTTTAATGGAAATACTTCTTCAATGAAATGATGAGGACCCGAGTTTTTGTGGCAATGAGCGGAGGGGTGGATTCTTCGGTTGCGGCCGCATTGCTTTGTGAAAAAGGATTTTCAGCAACAGGAATTACCATGGATATTCCCGGACTTCCTTCTCCTGCAATAAAGGCAAAAGAGATCTGTGAATTTCTAAAAATCCCCCATATATTAATTGATTGTCGCGAGATTCTTGAGAAAAAAATAATCCACTATTTTATAGAAGAGTACCAAAAAGGAAGGACCCCGAACCCGTGTATATATTGCAATGATATTGTAAAGTTCGGCTTCTTTTTTGATCAAGCATTTACATTCGGCGCCCATTACTTTGCTACGGGTCATTATGCGCAGATTAAGTTTCATCCTCCTACTTCGCGTTATTTTCTTTTAAAAGGAACAGACCCTTCAAGAGACCAATCCTATTTTCTTGCGCATCTTGATCAGCGGCGATTATCAAAAACACTCTTTCCTCTTGGTGCCTATTCAAAAGATTCTGTAAGGGAGATTGCAAAGAGTAGAAAGATTCCTGTAGCAGAAGGCGCAGACAGCCAGGAAATCTGTTTTCTTGAAGGAAGAGATTACAGAGATTTTTGTGGTATCCGTGATAGCTCTTTTTCCGGGAAGCCGGGTTTGATAAAAGATCTTTCCGGAGAGGTGATTGCGCGCCATAAAGGGATCCATCTCTATACTCTCGGACAGAGAAAAGGAACCTCCGCGGGAGGAGGAACGCCATGGTATGTGGCGCGTATAGATCCTACGACCAATACTGTCTATGTAGGAAGAAGAGAGGAACTTTTTGTAAAAGAACTCTATGTGGATTCTTGTAGAACCATTTCTGGCGAACCATTGCCATTGCGCTATTTTTGCCGTGTTAAAATCCGTTATGGAAGCCCGGATGTTCCCTGTATACTGGAATCTGTTGACAATGCAAGATGGAGAGTGCTTTTTCTAAGGCCCCAATGGGCGCCTGCGCCCGGACAGATTGCGGTATTTTATCTTGGAAACAGGGTGGTTGCCGCGGGAACGATTCTCGCTATGCAAGAATAACGATAGGTTTAGTTTAGGATCTTATCAATAAATATCTATAAAGAATCCCTTATTTGACAAACCTTTTTGACTTTTACCGTATCATCTTCTTTTCCGAATAAGAGCACTATATACTCTTTCTACTCCTTGCTTCCAATATAAAGGACCCGGAAGAAAAGAGAATACCTCCCCCTATCAAGCAAAGATAAGAAAGATACATCCCGTATTATGCAACCTTTTTCGGTTAATTACATTCAGGAACCAGAGGTCCCGCGAGATCTTTCAGGAAAAAGAGTCTTCCGGGAAGTGTTGGCATAAAGGTGCTTGGGATCCACGGAGTGGGACCATACCGAAGCGTGGTCCAAAAGCTCATTCCCTGCCACATCATTCCACGGCCAAGGGTTCCGTCCGCACCGCCGATAATGCTGTCTGATTGTAAAAAAATTCCAGGACCGATTGTATTCGCATAACAGGGTACTAAGGTTGTTCTGCTCTTAAAACTCGTAACAGCATTCTGTTCTATAGTAAGAGGATGAAGTTTTGCGCCAATACGATGGGTCTGTTTTTTCCATTCCGCGGGAGTAAATTCTGCCGCAAAATGCGGCTCCCAGAATGCAATATGACATACCCTTCCTATGCCAAAGATTGTTACCATCTTTGCACCCTTTTTTTTCAGTGCCGCAATCTTTTCCGGATAGGAGGGAAGTAATGATTTTGTAGCAAAGTTTCTCTGATTTTTGGGTACAGTTAGTGAACCGAGCGGGCCATACAAGACATTTTCCATGGCATTCTGAAAGGCGCCGGGATTTTTTGCAGGAAGCGTGTTTCCTTTTGAATCACTCCATTCATCCATATTAAAGCCGTACACATGGGTACAGTCAACATTCCATTCCTTAAGAAAATAGACTGCCCATTTATACATACCCATTGGTCCCACTGGAAGAACAAGCAGAAGTTTTCGTTTTGCGACCTTTGCATCGCGAATTTCTTTCGCAATTTCATGTCCCATTTTTACATCAAACTCTTCAAGAGAATCGCATGGAATGGGAGAGAACTTTTTGTTCCACCATTTCTGACGGTCAAGAACAGTTTCCGGTGGATTGGAACAACATTGATCTATTTTGGTGAGATCCCATCCCTCAGGAAAAAAGTTCTCAAGAAGAGAGCCCTTCAATGTTGACAATAAATCCATATCAATCCTCCTTGTCAGTGGTTACACACTCCTATAGAAAAAAATATAGGAATGAAAGAATCATTGTTACAGGTACATTCATCTTTGTTGATTTTATCTTCAATCCTTTTCCATAGTACCAAACTCAGAGAAAAATTGCAACTTGACATTTCCGCATTAAAAATCTATAAAAGATATTTATCTCTAAGGAAAAAGAGGAATGCTTTCACAGGTATTGAAGAAGACTGTTGCAGATCTTTATGTTAATAGAAAAATTGGTAGAATTGTTTTGAAAGAGTAAAATAGCGAAATGCCAACATTCTTTTGTGCGTTTTTTAACCCGAGAAGATGTTAGCGTTTTTCCCTTTTGGGCATGGTTCTCTTGTTTCATAAGAAAAAAAGATATGGTTGAGTATGCGTAACCTATTACGTGGCGGAGCGACTTGAATAGAACGAATTTTTCTACCAGCGGAGGGTACAACATGAAGAAGAGTAAGAAAATAGGTGTGGGTGTGATAGGTCTTAGGATGGGGAGGGGACACCTTGAAGGCTACTTGAAAAACCCACATTGTTCGGTGGTTGCGGTCTGCGATACCAATAAGGAGACTCTTTCAAAGATTCGCGATACGTTTAATATTCCCGTTGCGGTGAGCGAGTATCAGGACCTTATTTCCAGATCAGATATTGATATTGTCTCTGTTGCGTCTCCAGATTTTGAACATGCGGAACAGTCTATTGCGGCTATGAGAGCGGGGAAAGACGTGCTTTGCGAAAAACCGATGACCGCCACAATTGAAGACGCTCGTGCTATTATAGCTTCGGTGAAGGAGACCGGGCGACGTTTTATGGTAGGACAGACTTCCCGGTATGCGCCTGGGTTCGCACTCGCGAAAAAAATGGTAGAGCGCGGAGATGTGGGAGAACTTTACTATGTGGAGAGTGAATATGCGCATGATTATCAAAGAGCGAGAGGAGTTGGAGATTGGAGGGTTGATCCACGCAGAGAACCTTTTCTTGGGGGAGGATGCCATGCAGTGGATCTTCTTCGTTGGATTGCGGGAGATGCAGAGGAAGTAACCGCTTACTCAAACCATAAATGTTTGACAGATTGGCCAGTGGATGACTGTACGGTGGCTATTTACAAGTTTGGCCAAGGGGTCATCGGAAAGGTTTTTGTCTCTATAGGATGTATCCGGCCTTATACAATGCGGACTGTTTTGTATGGTACAGAGGGAACGATTGTGTGTGACAATACTAGCAAGGAGATTTTTCTTTGTAATAGAAAAAATTTTGAGCAGAAACCGGTATTCGCTTCTTTTCCAGTGGACATTATCAGCCACAATATGTATGCGGAAATCAATGAATTTGTGAATAAAATTCTTACAGGAGAACCAATTCTTTTGAATGAAATTGAAGGCGCAAAGACTGTTGCGACAGCTCTCGCGGCAGTAAAATCCGCACAAGAAAAGAGATCTGTGGTGATTAAGGAGATGCTATGAAAACAGGATTTTTTGAAACTGATATCACCCCTCCTCTCGGGATGGAGAAACCAAGTTCATATCGCAAGAGATATGGAACTAAATATCATGATCCTTTGAAGGTGAGCGCCGCGATCTTTGATGATGGTAAGGAGATAGTTGCGCTCGTGGGAATAGATAGCCTTACTTGTTTTTCGGCGGAAGAGACCGCATTGGTGAGAACTGAAATTGAGAAGACCTGTGGGATACCGGGACGAAACGTGATGATAGCCGCTTCTCATACTCATACAGGAGGTCCTTTGTTCGGCTTATCCGAGGGTCTTTATTCTGAAATGCCTGAACTGGTGAAAACCCTTGTAACGCGCCATTCAACCATTCCCGATCCACTCTATGTCGCGTGGGTAAAAAGACAGATCATTTCCGCGGTACAGGAGGCATCACGCGTGGCTATTGAACGGCCCTGTTCTATTGGGGTCGGAAGAGAGGATTCTGTGGCGTTTAACAGGCGATTTGTGATGAAGAGCGGAAGGTGTGTTACGCATCCAGGCAAAGGAAACCCGGATATTGTTGAACCTGCGGGTCCTGTAGATCCTGATGTGACGGTCTTATCTTCTTGGAATAGCGATGGTTCTCTCGCGGGATGCGTAGTGAATTTTGCCTGCCACGGTACAACATTAAGTGATGATAGCATTTCTGCGGATTGGATTTATTACATGCGCCGTGCGATTCGCAGTGTGTATGGTCCGCAGGCAGGGGTGGTTTTTCTTAATGGCGCATGTGGAGATATTACTCAGGTGAACAATCTTGACTGTTATACATGTGACAGCGGAGAAGAAGGGGCTTTTTTGGTTGGTACGCGTGTTGGCGCCGAGGCGATTAAGGTAATGGCATGTCCCGAGAAAGGAGATTTTTCTCCTGTACGGAGTGCGCAGAAGTTTCTTACGATTGCAAGAAGAATTCCTTCGGAATCTCGTATGAAGAAGAGCATGACGCTTGTTAAAGAGGCGCTCGCGTTGAACACTCCCTTCTTTTCTAGCACAGAACTCACCTTTGCAAAAGAGTTGGTCATTGCTGGATGGCTTGCCTCGGTTCGTCCAAAGGAGAGTGTTGAAATTCAGGCGATACAAATTGGACCCGCGGTTTTTTTTGCGAATCCCTCGGAATTCTTCTGCCAGCTTGGTCTTGATATCAAGAAACGTACACCTTTTCCCTTTCCAGTAGTAGTGGAACTTGCTAATGGCGCTGTTGGATATGTGCCAACTACTGAAGCCTTCTTGGATAGCGGTGGTGGATACGAGACCGTGTTGAGCAGTTATTCAAACCTTGCTCCAGATACTGGAATGCGTATTGTGGAAGAGAGTGTCAAACTTGCTTCAGAATTTCTTCCAGGCTGTACGCCAAGAAAAGAGAAGATAGAATTTTCTGGAAAGGAATGGGAGTACGGAGTTCTTGGCCCTGACCTTGAATGATTGGCGTTTGTTGGAATTACTGAGTGTACAATAGAAAGAGCGGGGAACACGTGTTCCCCGCTGTATTCTTTATTATCTTCTACTCTTATTTTGTTGCGATTGTTTCTCTGCTCACCTCATCAAGCCTTCGGCGGCTTTACGAAACGTATCCACATAGATTCGGATATGATCAAGAGTGTAGACAAGATAGGTGAAAAAGGAGATTGTTCTTTCTGAAAGCCAGTTCGCTTTTTTGCAGTCAAAGGAGGAGTAATCAATCTTTTCGCATCTGGATCCTTGAAAAGATATTTCAATGCGCCAAAACCGTTGCATTTGACAAAGACCTGTTCTTTATACATTTCTTGCCATTGAACTCTATACACTGGCACGCCTTCTGGCTCCATTACTTTGACAAACTATTTTACCAGAACCTTTAATGCATTGGCATCAAGAACAAATGGTCCCACCAAAAAGCCTTCCTCTCTTCTTGCGAATGGAGATGTGTGGAGAGAGATTTTTTTGCATCGCAGGTATCAGAGCTGTGTGCGAGTATGGATGAAACACTATTAGTGTTTCGGATACAGCCATTGACAGAGGCAAAGTACAGAAAAAATTGGACAGAGAAAGAAGGGGATAGTTTAATATGAATGTTTGTTGTAAAAAGGGCAGTGGTTCTAAAGATTTTTCAAGGATCTTTTGCACCTTTTATGATAGGAGGTGATATGGTGAAGAGAATGAAGAAAGATCTTCTTCGTATCGGAGTGGCAGAAATAGAGATAACTCCTCCTTTAGGAACTCCTCTTTGCGGCGCGCTTATTCCACGTGTTTCTATTGGAACTTCGGATCCTCTCTATATAAAAGCGATTGTAATGGAATCAGGCGGAAAGAGGCTTGCCTATGTGGTTTTTGATCTGATTGCTCTTACGAGGCAATTTGGTGATGAAGGCGTGAAACGTTCTTCGGAGCGTACTGGCATTCCACAGGAACATATTGTCTGGACAGCTACCCATACACATACTGGACCGTATGTTACTCCACTTTTTTCAGATAGTTCTGTGGTCAATGAACAATGGCGTTCTACGCTTCCCGAGAAGATGGCTTCTTGTGTAGAGATAGCTGATAACGCAAAGGTTCCCGCAAAAGTATGCCGGCTACGTGATTTCCATTGGGGTTTAAGCCAGAATCGCAGGATAATGCTGAAGAATGGAAGCACGGTAAATACATGGAACCTTGGAGAGGTTTCCGAAGAACTTCAGTTTACAGGAATGGCGGGTCCTATAGATCCAGAGATAGGAATTTTTTCGTTTGAGGATTATTCCGGACAGTTATTGGCGGTTATGTTTCATTTCACTCTTCATACCAATAGTAATTTCGGACAGAAATTCAGCGGAGATTATCCGGCAGTAGTGGCGGCAAGAGTTCGGGAACGTTTTGGTGCGCAGGTGGTAACTCTTTTTCTTCCGGGGGCGTGCGCAGATATTAACAAGACGATTCCTTCTTACAGAGATATCGGCAATGCCCTTTCTGAAAAGATCATTGCGGCGATTGAGCGTCGTGTTCCACAAAATGGCTCTCTTCTTTTATCTGCAATAAAGCGGGATGTACGAGTACCGAGAAGAGATGCCTGGGCTGATTATGAAGTGCGAATAGCAAGTTCTGGATTCAATGACAAGCTTCAGGAAATCTTCCGTCAGGAATTACTATATTTGCAGAAGGAGGGAAAGAAAGACGATACCTCTATTGTACAGGCATGGAGAATGGGAGATACGGCTTTTGTCTCGTTTCCCAGAGAACTATTTGTTGAATGGGGATTAAAAATTAAGAGAGAGAGCCTGTTTCCGTGGACCTATCCAGTGGAGTTGGGAGGAGATTATCTTGGATATTTGGTTACTGAACGGGCATGGAAAGAGGGCGGGTATGAATCTCTTCTGGCAAGAAGCGCCAGACCCGCGCCAGAAGGTGCGGCACTCTTGGTAGATCATGGGCTCCAGATGCTTCGTCAACTTTATGAGGGAGAGGTGATATGAAAGAGTGGAAGGTGGGGATAGTGGGGTTATCTCGCGGTCGTGGATTGGTAAATGTATTTTCCGGACATCCTGATGTGAAAATAACCGCAGTATGCGATATTGATTCTGATAAAGTTGCCTCGGTCGGAGATCTTTTCCGTGTGCCTGAGAATAACAGGTTTGCAATCTTTGATGATTTTCTTAACGCAGATACAGATATTGTTATTGTTGCTACTCCTATTCCTCTTCATACAGAACATACGATACGATCCTTGGAAGCGGGAAAACATGTCTTATGCGAACAGACTGTTGCCTATACTGTAGAAGAATGTCAGAAGGTCGTTGATGCAGTGAAAAAAAGCGGGAAAAAGTATATGATGGCGGAAAACTATACCTATTTTCACTATATCAGGGAATGGAAAAAAGTGGTGGAATCAGGAAGGATCGGAGAGATTTTCTATGCGGAAGGAGAGTATATCCATGATATTCTGGATCTTTTGGTTAATAAAGAGACCGGTGAATATTACTGGAGGAATGAACGTCCTCCTGTGTGGTACTGCGCACATACACTTGGCCCTATTCTGATGATTATGAATGACCGTATTGTAGAGGGATGCGGTGTAACGAGCGGATTTAAAAGTTTTCCGCAATATAGTGATCGTCCCGGATTTCTTGATTTTGAACTCGGACTTTTTAAGACAGAAAAGGGAGCGGTGGTGAAGATTCTCCGTAGTCAGGTTTCTGCATCTCCTCATTTTGTTTGGTATTCCCTGTATGGAACGAAAGGACATTTAGAAAATCGGCGTGCCAGAGGAGAAGGTTTGTTATATGTACGGAATGAAACAGAGAAAAATGGAGAACTCTTTACTAGTGAAACCAGCAATCCAAATGCTCCGGAGGAGGCACGGTCCGGAGGCCACGGTACCTCTGAATACTATATGATACGGGATTTTCTTGCCTCTATTGTCAATGATACAACGCCTCCTATAGATGTTTTGCGTGCAACAGAGTGGACCATTCCCGGTATTATTGCACATCAGTCCGCTATGCAAAATGGAAAATGGCTTGAGGTTCCTCGGTTAGGATAAGAGAAGCTTTTCTCCTTGTTCTTCTCTGTCTTTTACGAAGATTCACCGGAGCGCTTTTTTTTACGTATATTCATTGTTCTGTTGGTATGACCCTATTTTAGAATGAAAAAAAAGAAAGAGGTGAACCTATTTTTCATAGGAGGAGAAGGTGGGATACTTAGAAGAAACTTTTTCCCTAAAAGGAAAATCCGCGCTTGTTACCGGAGGTACCAAGGGGCTCGGATATGAGATTGCTAGATCTTTTGCGTGCGCGGGAGCAATGGTTCTTATTTCTGGAAGAAAAGAGCAGGAAACAGTGCGTATTGCCGAGTCGCTTGCTTCTTCTACGAATGGCTGCGTTGTTGGAGCGGGATGCGATGTGCGCGACGCGGCGCAGGTTGCTTCTCTCTCTTCTTATACGATGGAAATGTTTGGAAGCATTGATATTCTTGTAACGAGCGCGGGAATAAATATCCGTCATCCCATAGACGATTTTCCAGAAGAATCGTTTAAGGAGGTTCTTGATACTAACCTTACAGGAACATGGCTTTCTTGCAGAGCGGTGGTTCCCTATATGAAGAAGAAGAGATATGGAAGGATTATTACCCTTGGATCTATTTTTTCTCTTGTTTCAATTCCTGATCGCACCGCCTATTCTGCAAGTAAAGGCGCCGTGATACAGATTACAAAGACCCTTGCTTTAGAACTTGCCAACTTTGGTATTACCGCCAACTGTATTTGTCCGGGGCCGTTTGAAACAGAGATTAATGCGGTCATTTTTAATGATCCCGCGATTCGTGAAACATTCCTTTCCAATATTCCCGCAGGAAGGTTTGGCGATGTAAAAGAAGTAGGGGCGCTTGCAGTTTCTCTTGCTTCGGACGCCTTTCCTTTTATGACCGGAAGTATTATTCCTATTGACGGAGGCTGGACCGCGCGTTGAGGTTGTTTGTACGGATTCTGTTTTCTCCTACGATTTTTAGGATAATACCGAAAACTATGAGCGAAAGCCCGAGGAGTGACCACAGTGAGATGATCTCCTTAAGAAAGATTCTGATATAAATAATCGCAACAAAGGGTGTAAGGTATATAAGAAGCGAGATGATTGCGGTTTTTCCCCTTTTTATTGCCTGTATCCAGCAGAAGTAGGCAAGAGCGTAATTGGTTATTCCTACAAAGAGAAGAAGAGTTACTTCCTGTGCGGAAAGAGGAGAAAATCCTTCGGTTATTCCTAAGTATACTGCGACGATACACCACGCGAACAGAAAAGAATAGAAGATATCCACAGCATTGTCTCTATGAAACTTTTTGCTGAGTATTGAAAAGATTCCGTATGAAATTGCTGCGCCGAGCGCGAGAAGGACTCCCCAGATACTCCCAGGAGAAAACTCTCCTCTTCTTCCCTGTGTAATAGAGAGAAAGAGCCCTATAAATGCTAAAGTAAAGCTGATTCCGTCAAAAGGCGAAAACTTTTCTCCGAGAACTATTCTGGCGAAGATTACGACAAAGATCGGCCAGAGATAATTAATAATCAGTGTTTCCTGGGCACGGAGAAGAGAGAGAGAGCCGTAGTAAAAAATCTCATACAGAAGGGTTCCTGTTATACCGAGAAGTAGGCGTTTTCCGCTTTTTTCTTTTGATATATCTTTAAGGTCTGAGAGTTTTCCCTGTATAAAAAAGATTGCCAACATAAAAAGCAGACAGAAGAGAAGAGCATAAAAGAGAAGTTGAAATGGGTTAAGCGTAGAAAGAAGGATTTTTCCCACTGCTGGTGAAGATGCCCAAAAAAGGATTGCGAGTCCTACAAGAAGATATGCCATGGCCCGATAGTTATATCCATTAAATATGGTCAATGAGTGGCCATGAAAAGACCGAAGGAAAGAGTCCTTTAAGAGGAGCGGGAAGTTCTATAGGGCTTACGGGACCGAAAAGAATTTGCGCCCATTCTCGTGCCGAACAATGGAGGGTTTTGTCATCAGAAGAGATCTTTTTGCATGTAGATCCGGTGTACATGGAAAATTTCCATTCTTTAGGACGGGTATCTCCTAATAAAAAGTTCATTGTTGCCTCTAAAGAAAGGATACGTATCATCCCTGTAGTTGTAATAGAGTAGGAAGAGGCGAAAGGAAGGAAGGCATTGATGAAAAGATGGATAGGAGGAATTACCAAGGCAAGCAGGGTAAGCGAGTAACGGGATATAAGGGTTGAAAGCATTCTCGGCCAGAGAGAGGGAGAACCGCCGAATTCAACGATGGTGATATCCCTTCTTTCGCCGATTCCTGCCATATAGGCGAATTCTTTCTTTTCTTCCGCATACCATAGATTGGTATGAATTGTTTCTTCAAAATGCGCGCGGAATGTGCGCGCGTTCCTTTTAATAAAGAGAGGCTGTGAAGCATGACATCGCGCAATTTTTTGAAGGATGGTTCTGTTGCCATGATACTGTTGGAGCGATAATGGCGCTGGCATGGCTCCTTTTGCGATAGAACGGTTTGTAATAGCGATTCTGATATCGTTCCCGCAGGTTTCAAAATCCCAGAAATTATACCGTTGACGATCTCCCGCAAGGATTGAGAAGGCATAGTTTCGTTTTTGCATCTCTTGCACGCAATGGGTCATAAGTTGTTGCATATATCCTTTCTTCCGAAAATCAGGATGGGTTGCGACTGAACCGATTCCTCCGATTTCAACTGTTCGGCCCGAGAGAACCGCGGTCTGCGGAAAGATTCTTACAAGCGAGACAATTTTCTTCTCTTTTCTGATAATAAAGGTGTTGTCATAATCAAAGGTATCTGGCGCTGACAATGCTGGATAGCGTAAAGGAAAAAAATGATACGAATGGTTATAACTGTTGCTGAGAAAAGAGAGGATTTCTTTATAATCACCAGGAGCGGGATGTTCAATACGATCGTTCTTTTTCATAGAGACCTCCAAGAGTAAGAAACATATCATAGTAATGAACAAATGGTATCTCTGTCAAGAAGAGCGAGAAGAAGAGGAGCCGCCTTTATTGGATTGAGTCAGGATCATTTTTTTTACCTCTTGCGGCACTTCTCCGAATCTGTCTTCCATCTCTTTAATAAGTTCTTTTGCCTGTGATAAGCTTGTAATATCAGAAATTTCTTGGTATAGGGTAAGCCGAAGGCCTGGACTGGGAAGCCAATTCGGGTCAATGATTCCTTTCAAACGAGGCTCTTCTTTGGCGGGAAGGACTGTTTTTCCCGAGAAGGTCGCAGAGACCTCCTGCCAGAATTGACAGTAGAGATGAAACCCTACTTGATTGATAAAACCATGTTGACGTTTTCCAAGAATATCTCCCGCGCCTCTGATATGGAGGTCTGCCATCGCTACCTTGAATCCGCTTCCTGGACGGACAAGTTCCTTTAATGTCTTCAGACGTTCTTTTGCTTCGTTAGTAAAAATCCCATGTGGAGGAATTAAAAAGTATGCGTAGGCGCGAACCTTATATCTTCCTACTCTTCCTCGGAGTTGATAGAGATCTGAGAGTCCGAATAGATGCGCATTATTTACAATAAGCGTATTGGCATTCGGGATGTCAAGCCCGTTTTCCACGATACTGGTAGCAACAAGAATATCAATTTTTCCTTTTCGGAACGATTCCATGGTTGCCGCAAGGGTTTGTTCCCTTACTTTTCCATGCGCGATTCCGACAGATGCGGAAGGAAAGAATTTTTGGATTGTATGTGCGACCTTCTCTATATCGTGGATTCTGTTATGAAGAAAAAAGACCTGTCCTTTTCGTTCTAATTCTTTTTCTATTGCTCTTGTGATCAGAGTAGTATCGTAGGGAGCAACGAGAGTAAAGACAGAAAGCCTTCCCGGAGGAGCTGTTTCAAGAAGGCTTAAATCTCTTACTCCGGAGAGCGCGAAATGGAGTGTACGCGGAATGGGTGTTGCACTGAGGATAAGAAGTTCTATCGCGGGAAACCGACGTGCAAGCCGTTCTTTCTGAAGAACGCCGAACCGTTGTTCTTCATCAATAATCAAAAGTCCAAGATTCTGAAACGAACTCTGTTTTGATAGAATAGCATGGGTTCCTATAACCATATCTACCGTGCCCTGACTTAGACCTTTCCGTACTTTGCGGTTTTTTGCGGGCGAAGAAATCCTTGAAAGCATTTCAACCTGTACAGGAAATGAAGCAAAACGTTCTTTGAAGGTGTGGTAATGTTGTTGGGCAAGCACCGTGGTTGGACAGAGAAGGGCAACCTGCCTTCCGCTACAGATAACCTTAAATGCGGCTCTGAGCGCAAGTTCTGTTTTGCCATATCCAGAATCACCGCAAAGAAGCCTGTCCATAATTCTGTCGCTTTCAAGGTCCTGTTTTATCTCCTTCATGGCAAGAATTTGACCTTCTGTTTCTTCAAACGGGAAGAGATCCTCTACCATTTTTTGCATTTCGTCATCTGGCGCCGCGGCAATTCCCTTTCTTTGTTTCCGTTCTATGTAGAGTTTGGAAAGTTCTAAAGCAAGGTTTTTGATCTCTTCGCGAACTGTGTCTCGTGTTCTTTTCCAGGTTTTGCTTCCTATTTTACTGAGTTTGGGATGAGGGATGTTTCCGATATACTTATGGATAAAGGAGATTTGACTGACAGGAACCTTAAGTTGAGATTTTTCTGCAAATTCCATAACAAGAAGTTCTTCTTCAAATCCTTTTACCTTTTCAAAGCCGCGAAATTTTCCGATTCCTTCCTCAAAATGGACTAAGTAATCGCCAGGTTTTAACTCTGTCTGATCTGATACAGGAATACTTTCCGAGAAGAAGCGAGTAGATTTTTTTCCAGAATGTCCAAAGAAGGTTGTGTCGGAAAGTACGGTGATATTGGCTTCCGGAATTGTAAAAGAATGGGAGATATACCCTTTTTTGAAGAAGATAGATTTTTTATTGATAGAATGATCTTGTAGAATTTTTTTTATGTCGTCGGCTCTTCCAGTATCTTCAAAGAGATATACCTTTTCTTTAGGAAATTGATCCCAGATAAAATGTTCTTTAATAAAGCCAAACCGGGTTGGAGTTTCTGCGGGAAAAAAGAGAAGGTTTGTATGAAAATGTGCGCTTGGCGCGGAAGAAAAGGAAATTGCGCGGCTTTGTAGGGATAGAATCTCTTCTTCTGAAAGAAAATCCTGTTTAAAAAAGGGTGTGGCAAGGGATTGTGTTCTACTGATAGCAGTGGAAAAAAGATCAGGATTACAGAAAAGAAGAAGAGAGTTTTTTATATAGTCGGTAAGAAGAGACTCTTTTTTATTTGACGCAAGGTCTTCACTAAGAGGAGCAAGGCGATAGGAAGAGAGTCTGGATAGGGATCTTTGTGTTGCGGGGTCAAAAGTTCTTATTGATACAATACGGTTACTAAGAAATTCAATCCGTATCGGAGTTTCTTCTGCAAAAGGATGAAAATCTATGATTCCTCCTCTTCGGGCAAATTCTCCTTTGGCGTTGACCACGTCGGTCTCTTCATATCCGGATGCAAGGAGTTTTTGAATAAGGGTATCTCTAGGAAAGGGAGTGTTGACAGTAAGCGGAGTAAGCGATATAGAAAACTTTTCCGGAGAAGGAAGGCGCAAGAAAAAGGCTGTTGCATGGGTAATAATAAGACGGTTGTCGCTCTCTGTATCTGCAAGAACCCGAGCCCGTAGAATTTCTTTTGTTTCAATGGTATCTCCGAATGGAAGGTGTGTTTCTCGTTCTGGAAAATACTCTGTTTCTGGAAAAAAGGTTGTTGCGGTGGAATAGAAATTGTCTGCCTGTTCAGGACCAGAACAGACAACAATAACCTTTTTCTTGCTATGTTTTTGGAGGCTGGCGCTTATCATCGCCCAGAATCCTTCATTGCCTCCTATAACAAAGAGCGGTTCATTACGCACTACCTTTTCAAGGAGAGTTTTCCAGCGGGGAAGAAGAGATAGAGTATTTAGAAGGTCTTCCATTGAATCTTTAGGATTCTTCCTAGTGTTTCTGCGGTTTCACGCAGGTATAGAGAGGTATGTTTCATGGCATCTGAGAGAGTAAGAGGCCCGGGAAGAATAGATATAACTGCGGAGAGACCGTTACGATGAAGGGAAGTCATACTGCCGCGTTTTTCTCCACAGAACGCAATCACAGGAACTTCTGCTTTTTTTGCATGTTTTGCTACTGCGAGCGCTATTTTCCCGAAGGAGGTCTGGCTGTCTATACGTCCTTCTCCTGTAATAACAAGAGAGGCATCTTGTAAAAGGGTTGAAAATCCTATTTCTTTTAGGATAAATTCCGCACCATCTGTGATACGGGCATCGCAGAATGCCATAAGTCCTGCCGCGACTCCTCCTGCGGCGCCTGATCCCGGAAGAGCGGCGATATTTATCTTTCGTATCCGTGCGACAACTTTTGAAAAATGAAGAAGTCCGGTATCAAGTCTTTCTACCATTTCAGGAGTGGCGCCTTTCTGTGGTCCAAATATAGCCGCGGCTCCGTTAGGGCCGGTAAGCGGGTTTTTTACATCGCTTAATACTGTAATCCGAACCTTTTTTAAAGAAGATAAAAGAGAAGAATCATCAATATCCGCAATATCTTTCAGAGTTCCGCCGCATCCTTGAATAATCTCTCCGCGGATATTCAAAAATTTTACTCCAAGAGCTTCCGCCATTCCCATGCCACCATCTACAGTAGCGCTTCCTCCCACTCCGATAAGGATATTGTTTGCTCCTTGTTGTATGGCATCGCGAATAAGCATACCTGTACCAAAGGTTGAAGTGCGAAGAGGGTTTCTCTCTTTTTGAGAAAGAAGGGGCAGTCCGCTTGCGACAGCCATTTCAATCATTGCGGTCTTTCCCGCTATTGCATACCAGGCACGTACTGGTTTTTTAAGGGGACCTAAAACATTGATATATCGTTTTTTCCCTTTATATCGGAAAAGAAGCGCTTCTACAGTTCCTTCACCGCCATCAGCCACTGGTATCACGATAATACGAGCATCGGGAAGAAGGCGGCGCAATCCCTGTTTGATGGCTTTTCCTGCTTCTAACGAAGAAACAGCTCCTTTGAAGGAGTCAGGACAGACAATAATCTTCATTCTATCACCTATTTATTTTTTTCTATAGGGCACTTTCTGAAGAGATTCAGGAAAAAGCATAGTTAAGGCGAAAGATACCGGGTTGTTCCGGGAAGAAGATAATGGAGCACATAATCGGCAATATTCTCCTCAAGCGAGGTGGTAGTATTAGGATACCCTGTGGATATAAGTTTTCTCATATCTGCCTGTGTATAGTATTGGTAGGCATTATGCAAGGCTTCTGGCATGGGAACATAATTGATGCAGGGTGGTTTGTTTAGAGAAGAAAAGATTGCTTCAACAAGTTGCTGGAATGTATGAGCTTTTCCGCTTCCTGCATTAAAAATTCCATTATGTTCAGGGTTTTGATAGAGAAAAAGAGTTTGTGCAACAATATCTTTGATATATACAAAGTCCCGTTTCTGTCCGCCGTGGGGGATTCCCTCTTTGCAGGATTGGAAAAGGGAGACACTTCCATGTTTTTGAATCTCTTCAAATGCTTTGAGCGCCACGCTTCGCATGGCTCCCTTATGGTATTCATTGGGACCGAAAACATTAAAAAACTTCAATCCCGCAATATGCTGGAGAGCTCCGGTGTTGAGAGCCCAAAGATCAAAAAGATGTTTTGTCCACGCATAAAGGTTAAGAGGTTTTAGAGAGTGTAGCAGAGCATGGTCGTCTGAGAAGGTATCAGCTGATCCATAGGTTGCGGCTGAGGAGGCATACACAAACCGTTTTTTATGGGCAAGAGCCCATTCCGCAAGGATGCGCGTATATCGGTAATTGTTGCGTACCATAAAATCTGCATTCTGTTCTGTGGTGGAACTGCATGCTCCCATGTGAAGGATTCCTTCAAGAGAAGTGTTCAGGGATCTGTTATTGATACGGGCAAGAAATTCATCCGCGGGCATAAGGTCGGAAAATGCAAGAGAAGGAAGATTCTGCCAGGCCATGGCTTCAAGAAAAGAATCCACCACGAGAATATCTTTGCATCCGATTCTGTTTAATGCCCATACCAGCGCGCTTCCGATAAATCCCGCTCCTCCGGTAACTGCTACCATGCAATCTCCCTCCTGATAATGACAACGATACTTTTTTTCAATCTTCCAATGGAAGTAAGATCTTATTCTTTAATACTGTATCATAGAACTGCGGGGATCGTATATTCTTTGATTCTTCTTTCTTTTTCCGTGAGGTTACGTTACAATATCCTTATGGAACGAACGATTCTTGATGCAGAAGAAATGACGGGCTTTATTGAGAAACTTGCCGTTGAAAGCTTAAAAGAAGCAGGATCTCATCTTGCGGTGGTGGGTATCAAGAAACGGGGAGCCATTATTGCGAACCGTATTGCGGAGAGTATCCGTATTGCCGGCATGCGCGAGGTTCCTCTTGGATTTCTTGATATTACCCTGTATAGAGATGATTTTAGCAGGATTGGTCCTAACCCTGTTGTTTCAGGAACAGAGATTTCCTTTGATCTTGAAGGAAGAACCATTCTTTTAGTGGATGATGTGCTTTATACTGGAAGGACTGTGCGGGCCGCGCTTGACGAGCTGATTGATTTTGGAAGGCCTGGACTGGTGCGGCTTCTGGTTCTTGTAGATCGCCAGGGACGCGAACTTCCCATTCATCCTGATTTTGTCGGTATTAAGGCTGTGGTTGCATCAAACCAGTATGTGGAAGTTAGAGTGAAGGAGATTGATGGAATGGATGGAGTGGTAGTAGTGGAGCGTAGATAATGAAGTGGACGAAACGGAGTCTTATCTGTTTAGAACATCTTTCGCGAGAAGAAATTGTTGAAGTATTAGATACAGTCTCTTCATTTAAGGAAGTAAGCCATCGCGCCATCAAAAAAGTGCCTGCGCTTCGTGGAAAAACAGTTGTGAATCTTTTTTTTGAACCGAGTACCAGAACAAAAACCTCCTTTGAACTTGCCGCAAAACGTCTCTCTGCAGATGTTCTTAGTTTTGAAGTAAGTACCTCAAGTGTTTCCAAGGGAGAGACCATTGCAGATACCGCACGCAACATTGAAGCAATGAAGGTAGACTGTTTTATTGTACGCCATCCTGGTTCCGGAGCTCCGTATATTATAGAACAGGCGGTATCTTCTGCGGTGATCAATGCAGGAGACGGGTGCCACGAACATCCCACGCAAGCGCTTTTAGATCTTTTTACAATGAGAGAGCGGTTTCAGAAGATTGAAGGACTGCGTGTGGCGCTGATTGGCGATGTTCGTCATAGCAGGGTAGCGCGTTCTAATATCTGGGGTCTTACCAAGATGGGTGCGGAAGTTACAGTATGTGGACCTCCTACCCTTATTCCTATGGGAATTGAGAACCTTGGAGTAAAGGTAGAATATTCTATTGAAAAGGCAGTTAAAGAGGTGGATGTGGTCTATCTTCTTCGTCTTCAAAAAGAACGGCAACAGGAACATTTTTTTCCTGCCGCCAGTGAATACCGAAACTTGTACGGATTTAATGCCATGCGCGCCGCTATTCCTTCAGGAACATTTCTTTTGATGCATCCAGGTCCTATGAACCGGGGCATTGAGATACGGAGCGAGGTTGTGGATCTTCCGAATTCTATGATCCTTCCTCAGGTAACAAATGGAATTGCCGTCCGTATGGCAGTTCTTTATCTGACAATAAGCCAGGTCTAATGAATCCCATGAAATCTCCATGTAATCTTCTTGATCTTGAACGTGTATTGAATGAAGAACAGGTAAAGGCGGTTTTAGAGTCCGAAGGACCTTGTTTGGTTCTTGCCGGCGCTGGTTCTGGAAAGACCCGAGTTCTTGTATATCGGACAGTACAACTTCTTAGGAAAGGAGTGCTTCCTTCGGAGATCTGTCTTCTTACCTTTACGAATAGAGCCGGCCGTCAGATGGTGGAACGGGTCTGTTCTGTGCTTGGGTTTGAGCCTGAAGGTTTAATGGCAGGCACATTTCACCATGTAGGGAATCTTGCGATACGGACCTATCGTCATCGTCTTGGCCTTCCTTCAAACTACCTTATTCTTGATTCTGAAGATTCTCGTTCTCTTGTACAGCAATTTGTCAGAGAGGCCTTTCCCAATAGAGAGCTTTCTGTGAATATTGTTCGTTCTATTATTTCTTTTTCAATTAATACCTCGGAAACAATACGTTCTGTGGTGTTAAACCGTTTTTCAAAGGTTGCGGAATCAATCTCTGGCATTGAATGGGTTGCGGAAGAATACCGCAGAAAAAAAGATTCTTTAGGAGTTGTTGATTATGACGATCTTCTTGATTTTTGGCTGAAACTATTGATTGATCCTGAGATAGGAGAACGGATCTCACAACGTTTTAAGTATATCCTTGTAGATGAATATCAAGATACCAACCGTATTCAGGCACAGATTCTTTACCGGCTTTCCAAGATTCATGGAAACCTGTTTGTTGTGGGAGATGACGCCCAATCTATTTATAGTTTTCGAGGCGCTACAGTGGAGAATATTCTTTCTTTTCCAAAGGTTTATCCTCATGCAAAAGTTTTTTATCTTGAAACCAATTACCGAAGCACGCCTGACATTCTTCATCTTGCCAACCGTATTATCAGCCATAACCGATATCAATTTCCAAAATCTTTAAGAAGCATCCGGTCTTCTGGAATGCGGCCGATTGTTGTTTCTTGCGTAAATAAGCGGAAAGAGAGTCTTTTTGTCTGTCAGAGAGTTTCTGAACTCTTACAAAGCGGTATTCAAGGAAAGGAGATAGGAATACTTTTTCGGTCGCGTCATCAGGCGGCGGAACTTGAGATAGCCTTGAGCGGACTGCGGATTCCTTATACAATACGGGGAGGATTACGCTTTTTTGAGCAGGCGCATATCAAAGATGTGGTCGCTTTTTTTCGGGCTGCCGCCAATCCTGCGGAAGAGGTTGCCTGGAGAAGGATTTTAAAGTTTGGGAAGGGAATCGGAAAAGTTACCGAAGAAAAAATTCTTGCATCGGTCGTCAAACATCATAATTTAGAGAAGTTGTGCGAAGAGGTAGAAGGGCTTTCGCTCTCTTCATTGGCGATCCGAGGATGGAACAATATTGTAGAGATTCTTGCATTGTTGCAAAAGAATAATGATGTGGCGTCAGGGGTGGATATTGTTCTTGATGCGATCTATCGGGAATATGCGGAACGTATCTTTGTGGATGCTCGTTCTCGTCTTGAAGATATTGAAGAGATTAAATCCGTTGCATTGGTCTTCCCCACCACTGAAGAATTTTTGAATCAGGTAAGCCTTCAGGAAGAATTTCGCGGCGAGTCTTCAACCACTCTTTCTCATATTGTGCTTTCTACCATTCATCAGGCAAAAGGACTTGAATGGAAGGTTCTTTTTATTATAGGGATTTGTACCAATCATTTTCCTCATGAAAAAAGTTGCGGCGACCCTGCGGAGTTAGAAGAAGAGCGGCGAATTTTTTATGTGGGAGCCACCCGCGCCAAAGATCAACTCTACCTAACCCATTACCTCCCCGAATGGCCTAAGTTTAGTTTCAGAAAATCCCGTTTTATTGAAGAACTTGGCGGAGAAGGTATTGATTTTTGGAATGCGGAATAGTCCGATTTTTATAGTGAAAGACGAGAGGTACCATACCATTTGTTAGATTTTGTTTCTCTTTTGAATAACACGATGCACAGGGAAGGAGCGAGCATGATTACCATTAAACGCGCGGTACTTAGCGTATCGGATAAAACCGGTATTGTAGATTTTGCAAAAGTTCTCGTACAACATAATGTGGAAATTCTTTCCACAGGAGGAACCGCAAGCACACTTCGCGCCGCGGGTATTCCTGTAAAAGATATTGCGGAATATACCGGATTTCCCGAAATACTGGATGGAAGGGTGAAGACATTGCATCCCCGGATATATGGAGGAATTCTTTATCGCCGCGAAAATCCCGACCATGTGCGACAGATAGAAGAGCATGAAATAGGCGGTATAGATATGGTGGTGGTTAACCTTTATCCTTTTGCTTCTGTGGTAAAGAGGGAGGGAGCGACAGAGGAAGAGATTATTGAAAATATAGATATTGGCGGTCCTTCTATGGTACGGGCTTCCGCAAAAAATTGGGAGAATGTGGTAGTGGCGATAAGTCCTGAATCATACGGAGAAATCATAGAAGAGATTGAAAGCAATGGCGGAGTATCTAAAACGACTTCGTATCGGCTTGCGGGAAAAGTTTTTCAAGCCACATCCTATTACGACTGGCTTATTGGACGGTATTTTGAGAGAAAATCAAAAGATCTTTTTCCTGCGAGGCTTGCTTTGTATCTTGAGAAAAACGATACCCTTAGATATGGCGAGAATCACCATCAATCTGCCGCATGGTATAAGATAGCGGAAGAAGAGGCAGATTTTCATCAGTATCAGGGGAAAGAACTTTCTTACAATAATTTTTTTGATATGGAATCCGCAATCGTGATCGCGGAAAGTTTCAAAGAACCTGCCTGTGCCATTGTTAAGCACAGCAACCCCTGTGGAGTTGCAATCGGTGATACCTGTTTGGCGGCATTTCTTTCCGCGCTTATGACCGATCCATTAAGCCCGTTTGGAGGCATTATCGGATGTAATCGCGAGGTAGATGCTCTTCTCGCAGAAAAAATCATAGAAAGTTTTTACGAAGTAGTGATTGCTCCTTCTTTTTCTCCTGAAGCGCTTGATATCTTCCGTAAAAAAGAGAATCTCCGTATTATAAAGAAACTTTCGGCCGCCAGACCTTTAGTGCAGATGAAGAGTGTTGGAAACGGAATGCTTTTACAGACACCGGATACCTCTCTTTCTCATACCCTTACGGTGGTTACGAAAAAAGAACCTACTGCAGAGGAGATGAAGGCGCTTCTTTTCTCTTGGACTGTATGCGCCTATGTAAAATCCAATGCCATTGTGCTTGGCACTTCCAATCGTACATTAGGCATTGGAGCTGGACAGATGTCACGGTACGACGCCGCACGGGTTGCGGTAATGAAGATGAATGATCAGTCCGCTTCTTCGGTAACTCCTCTTGTAATGGCATCCGACGCATTCTTTCCTTTTCCAGACAGTGTGGAAGTTGCCGCGGATGCGGGAGTAACAGCAGTAATTCATCCCGGAGGTTCTCAGAACGATAAAAAAGTTATCAAAGTATGTGATACTTTGGGAATTTCTATGGTTATTACAGAAATACGCCATTTTCGGCATTGATAAAAAAATCTTTTTTTTTGATAATAGATTCTAAATATTCCGCAATGCGGATATATACATACGAGGCAGAATATGGATGATGTAGTAGTAGTGGGAGCAGGACCAGCGGGAGCAATGGCGGCAATTGAGGCTGCGCGCCGCGGAAAGAGAGTTTCTCTTGTAGAACGGAAGAATCAACCTTTTCAAAAACTTTTGCTGACTGGTAGCGGCCGCTGTAATATTACCAACTCTCGTGATTTTTCCGAGTTTCCCGACTTTTACCATAATGGCGATTTCTTGCGAAGCGCGCTCTATGCCTTTTCTAATGTAGACCTTCTGCATTTTTTTGAAGAAAGAGGACTTTCTTTGCGGGAAGAGCGCGGCAAGAGAATGTTTCCAGCAACCCTTTCTTCGGAGAGCGTGGTGCAACTTCTTCGGAATGAATTGGAACGCGTGGGAGTTCAATTATGGTTTAATAAACGGATTACTTCTCTTACTGCAGAAAAGGAACGGTTTGAGGTTGTAGTAAAGGGAAAGACCTTTTGGGCGCGTTCAGTGGTGCTTGCAACCGGTGGAATGAGTTATCCTGTAACAGGGTCAACTGGCGACGGATACCAATTTGCCCGCGACTTCGGGCACAGCGTTATTCTTCCCGAACCAGTTCTTTGCGGTCTTGAAACCCATTACGGTATACCAAAAGCATGGTGGGGTCTTTCTTTAGAGAATGTAAAGGCGAGTCTTACAGTGGCGGGAAAAGAGAGGAAAGAAGAATTCGGCGATATGACATTTACCGATTATGGTCTTTCTGGACCGATTCTTTTTCATCTCTCTCGGCTCTTCCATTCTTCCGAATGTTCTACAGGTGTAGAAGTGCGTTTAGATTTAAAACCCGCACTTTCCGAAGAAATACTTCTTGCCCGTCTTGATCGCGAATGTCGGGCTTCTCGCGGGAGTACAGTTTCTCGTATTTTAAAAAATCTCCTTCCTTCTGCAATGGCAGATGATTTTGCCAGAATGCATGAATTTCTTCCAGAAGCATCGGTTCGCAAGATTACGCTTCCTGAAAAAGAAAGGTTGATGCGTGCATTTAAGCAACTATCTTTTACAATACGGGCGAAACGGCCAATCAGTGAAGCCATTGTTACCAGAGGTGGTATCAATGTGCGGGAAGTGGATCCGAGAAAGATGGAATCACGGATTGTTCCCGGCCTTTTCTTTGCGGGAGAAATTCTTGATATAGACGGCGCCACAGGAGGTTTCAATCTTCAATCTGCCTTTTCTACCGGGTTTTTGGCTGGTTCTTCCCTGTAGTTTTTTTCTTTGTAAGGCAATCATTGGAAGAAGCGTTGGTAAATTGTTATTTTTCAGGGAGCATGGTAGAGTATCCCTATTTCCTATAATATTGTATATGAACCCATGGAGGATAGGTGGCATCACGCGTTGCAGTAGTCCGTTGCGATAGATATGACGAGAAGGAAGTGAAAGTCCAGGTAGAACGGCTTTTATCGCTTCTCGGCGAGAATGATTTGCCGCCGAATGTATTGATTAAGCCAAATATGCTTTCTGCCCGGGCTCCTTCCGCGGCAGTTACTACGCATCCTTCGGTACTTTCTGCGCTTATTTCTATGCTTCCTAAACCCTGTTTTCTTGGCGATTGCCCTCCTTCTACCAAACGACCAGTGGAAGGCTATTGGAATGAGTGCGGATTTTCTCAGCTTTCTCAAGAGACCGGTGCTCAATTACTTAAATTAGAAGGAAAAAGCAAAATTATGGAGGTAAAACTGGGCAGAAGAAAAGCTGATTTTCCAGTAACCGCTTTGGCATTTGAACATCCTGTTATCAATGTTGCAAAACTAAAAACACATGGTCTTACAGTCTTAACCTGTGCGATAAAAAATCTTTATGGTTTGATTCCTGGTTATTCAAAGAGCATTCTTCACGCGCTTTTTCCTGATCCAGAGAGTTTTAGCAAACTTCTTGTTGCTTTGTACCGGGTATTGCAGGATAGAGTAATCTTGCATATTGTGGATGCTGTAGAGGGAATGGAGGGTCCAGGCCCTTCGCATGGCATTGTTCGGCACCTTGGTTTTCTTGTGGCTGGTCGAGACGCTGTCGCGGTAGATATGGTCTGTGCGCGTTTAACAGGTTTTAAAGTAAACGACATTCCATTTCTTAGGATATATGGAAAGAAGTTTGGTTTTCCCGATATAGAGCTTGTAGGTGACGATATTGCGCCGGTTTCTGATTTTAAGAGACCTGCAGGAATGATTCTTTTCAAGATAGCGCAATGGCATCTTTTATCTCCGTTGTTGCGGGCGATTTCTCGGTGTTTTGCGATTGTGCCTGAAGTAGATACTGCGAAATGTATCCGATGTATGCGATGTGTGCAGGTCTGTCCTAAGGAGGCGATCTCAGGAAAAACAATGAAGATAGATAAAAAAAAATGTATTAATTGCCTCTGTTGTTATGAGGTATGCCCAATAGATTCTATTCAACTGAAGAAAAGCCGTATTGTTCGGTTTTTTATGTAAATAATTTTTTTACTGTACAAGGAGAAAAATATGTTTCTGGGACCAGGAGTCATTCATTATAACTTTCCCGGTTTTACGTTGGAGAAGTTTTTTGCCTTTTGCCATGAACAGGGCGTGAAATATGTAGAACTTTCTTCCTCTGATATTATTGTGGAAGGAGAAGATACCGCAAAGAACATTTCAAAAGTTTCTGGTTTTCTTGAAACGTTTGGAGTGGAAATTTCTCAGATTACTGCGCGCAATGATTTTTTACAACCGACAGAAGAAGAATGGAATGCTCAAATTGTAAAGATAGTAGAGGCCGCCAAAGTCGCCCGTGCTTTCGGGACAGAACTCCTTAGGATTGACGGAGGATGGGAAAAGCCCGGAGTGGAGAAGAAAGATTACGACCGTCTTATTACCGATGGTCTGAAGTCAGCTCTTAAGGCGACAGAACCGTATGGCGTGAAGTTTGCCCTTGATAACCATGGCGTGGTAACCAATGATTATCTGTATCAGTTAGACCTTTTTTCAAGGATTGCTTCAGAACGGTTGGGCGCAAATCTTGATACGATGAATTATCGTTGGTTCGGGTATCCTGTTGAGAAACTCCCTGAAATTTTCCATGCGATAGCTCCCTATACGCTTCATACCCATTTAAAAGATGGATTCGGAAGCAGAGAAGGATACCGCGGAGCCGCGCTTGGCAGAGGAGAAATTCCCCTTGATATTGCGCTTGATGAATTGGCGGCAGTAGGGTATGAGGGAGTACTTTGCGCGGAGTATGAGGGTAAAGAATTAGAAGATGGCGTTGGATACGCTCAATGCGTGGAATGGATTAAGAACAAATTATAAGGCATCTTATTTCTTTAGATATACTTCTACTTCTTGTAGTGATGGAATGCTCATTGGTCCTTGCCGGGTGCATTTGAGCGATGCGCCATAACTTGCAAGAAGCCCGCATTGCGGAAGAGGTTTTCCCTGAAGAAATCCCGCGACAAACCCTGCGGCATAGGTATCTCCGGCGCCTGTTGGATCTTGAACCTTTACCGCAAGGCTGGGAATCTTCCATGATTGAGCGGCGGTAATAATTTCAGATCCCTCTTTTCCCTTCTTGATGATCACTGTTGAAACTCCTTTTGCAAGAAGATCTTTACAGGCCTCTGTAACATTCTTCTTGTTGCTTAACAACTCCATCTCTTCTTCTGTGGCAAAGAGAAGATCGCTCTTTTCAAGAAATCGGTTCACTATGCCTATATTTTTAGAAAAGAGCGCCATCTCGGGCCGTATATTGGGATCAAAACTTATTATTGCCTTTTTTTGCAAGGCGATATCCAATGCTTTTTCACATGCCGCACAAGAGGAATTGCTGAGAAAGAGAGAACTTCCTGTAATATGAAGAAGTGCAATCTTTGAAAAATATTCTTCTTGTATATCAGAAGGAGCAATCCGCGCGGCGGCCCCAGGATGGAAGATAAATTTTCTCGATCCATCGGGAAGGTATCGTATAAAGGCGGTTCCGGTAAAAAGCGAAGATTTTCGTATATGAGAAATATCTACTCTGTCTTCTGTAAGTCTCTGGATAAGAATATGCGAAAAGTCATCGTTTCCCGTAACTCCGATAAATCCGGTGGAAAGAGCGTTGTTGCTGAGCCGGGCAACTCCGGAAATAAAGATTGCCGGTGCGCCGCTTGGAAACGGTCCGACAAAACTTCCCGGCATTGTAAAGGATGTATGCCGGTCTTTCCTCATGATCTCAACCAGCGCTTCTCCGAGTGAGATTACTTGTGGATACATTTTTTCCCTTTATAACAGTAGAGGGACGGAAGAGAATATTTCTGCAAAGTGTGCTATGTAACCGTAGAATTCTATCATAGAGATCAGCTGGCATCTTTTCGGAAAAAGGCATGGTACGGCTATAAGCAAGCTCCTGAATGATCTTCGTTGCGCATGAACCAGATTCTTGTACAATAGGAATAGAAACCCGATGAAGAGTATCCTGACAAGAGTGATATTTCCCATGGGTGATTCCTGAATCTATCCTTCTAAACCAAAGGGAAGGGACTCCCATGACATTAAAAGGATAGTGGTCGCTGAATGGCGAGACATCGGTCATAACCTCAAAATAAGCAGGAAACCGTGTTGTATGCGAAGCCGCATATCTTTTTAAGGAAGGAGACCCTGTTACAAGAAGCACATGTTTTCCAAAGGGCGATCCTATACTGTCAAAGTTTACCACTGTACGGATTTGAGAAACTATTTCAGGATGGGATGCCACAAAGTGAAAAGATCCCCACGAGAGCACTTCTTCTGCTCCGAAGGAGAGGAATAGAATAGTTTTTTCAGGTTTTTTCCCCTGAGAAAGTATTCTGGCGGCCTCAAGAACAGATGCCACGCCAGAGGCATTATCATCGCTTCCTTCTCCTACTTGTACAGAATCATGGTGTGCGGAAAGGAGAATGCATTCTTTTGTTTTTCCTTTGATGATACCGACAACATTTTGGCTTTCGCTTTGTATGGTCTCTCCCTGAACAGTAATTTGGACGCTTTTAGGTTGTTGTAAGGCAAGTTTTTCCGCATCAAAATAGGGGATAGAGACCGCAGGAATAGGGAGTGGTCTCCAACAATAAGGCATTCCAAGAGAGATAGGCCAAGGGACAGGGAGCGCATTGTGACAGAGGATAAGTGCCCCGGGTTTTTTTGCGAGAAAAGCGCGGTAACGGCGATAATCGTTTCCGAGTCCTTCATAGAGAAGCACTGCCTTTCCTTCTATCTCTTTCTTACGCATTGCTTCCGTGGAGAGATTTTCAAGATAGAGAAAAGGAAAAGATTCCTTCTCTTCTTTGGTATATTCAGAGAAGACAAAGGGAAGAGGCTGAATAGTTTCGTTTGCATACGAAAGTAAGGTAAAAGGAGGAGTAGGAAAGTTTTCTTTGTCATACGAAAGCAAGGTATTGGAAAAGAGGTGGGTTTCAACTGGGAATGGTTCAATATATACCTGGTCGCACCATTGTTTCATCTGAGAAGCAATATAGGTAGCCGCATCTGTTTCTTGTTGGGTACCAAAGATACGTGGCTTGGGCGAGAGATTGGAGAGAAATTCAATATGCCGAAACAGTTTTCTCTCTTCCATGACCATTATATCACCTCAGAATAGTCGGGAAAGAGTGTTTTCCATCTTTTTTGTAAGGATAAGTTCTCTTCTTTTGAAAGGCAAGGTCTCTGGGGCGCTCTAGCAAATCCCGTATTGATTCCGCGGAAGGAGCCCGCGGCTTTCCAAGAAGCCAGTCCTCCATAACTCTGAAGAAGTGATACTGCCTCTGTTATCCGTTGTTGCAGAGCCATTGCAGTCGGCACATCTCCCTTTTTGAAGGCATTGTAAATATCTAAAAATATCTCTGGGAGTATATTTTGGGTTGTTCCGATTGATCCTGATACTCCCATAGTAAGAGCAGGAAGAAACATCTCGTCAGGCCCAGAAAAAGCGATCCATCTTCCTTTCATAAGAAGAAGAATATTCTGAAGGATATACATATTCGGATCAGTATATTTAATTCCTTGGATATTTTTAATCTCTCCAAGGGTAGAGAACTGTTCTTGCACAAATTTCACGCCAGTGGTTAAGGGAATATAGTAGACAAAAAAGGGAAGAGAACTTGCAGAAGCTATTGTGGCATAGTAGGAGTGGATTTCCCTGAATGCATAGTTATAGTAAGTGGGCGCCACCGAAGAAACTCCATCATATCCTATTTTTTCCGCATACTCTGCAAGCAATGTCGCGTTGCGGGTATTGGTTGCAACTCCTACATGGGCAATAAGAGAGAGCTTGTTTTCTGCAACCTCTTGTACCTTTTTCATTACCTCTTTTCGTTCTTCAAGGTCCATAAGAGGTCCTTCACCGCTTCCTCCGCATACATAAAGCCCATGAATTCCTTTTTTGATAAGAAATTGGAGAAGAGGCTCTATAAGGTTCAGTGCAACCTTTCCATTCTCTTCAAATGGTGTAAGAAGGGCTGCATACACGCCATGAAATTTTTTTGTTAGAGCCATGAGATTCTCCTTTTTTTTTGAGTTGAATATCAAATCATAGTGTACGTTGTTTAAGGAATCTGTCAATGAATATTGAGAGGAAATAAAAACTATATCTTCTTTTGTGCCCTTATTTTAGAACCCTTCTTTCTTCTTCTTTAATAGTGCGACGGAATGCAGAACTTGTTACTTTTGTTAAAATTTGCGAAGATTTTTATTATTTTAAAGAAAAAAGTATTTTGCTTTTAGAAGGGGTGATTTTTGCTTATTCTGCTTATTTTAACGGTTATTAATCATTTGGCAGGTTTTCTTCCATACAGTACAATACTACATAATCTTTACTCGGAGAGATGGCTGAGTGGACGAAAGCGGCCGCCTCGAAAGCGGTTGTGCCCTTGCGGGTACCGCAGGTTCGAATCCTGCTCTCTCCGCTTAGCAGGATTCGAAAGGAGCGAAGTCAGGCAATCCGACGAAGAGGCAGGATTTCCAGCGAGTGGCCGACCCCGAACGTATCGAAAGCGAGGGGCGCCGATCCTGCTGAGCGGTGTTTTTTGGACGAAGTTCGAACATTTTTTGAACAAAACCCCCAATAAGGAAGCCAGCCCCGCCACTGCTCGAAAACCTCGCCACACCACAGAAAAATACTCTTTGCTCATT
>JBBADJ010000004.1:0-165648 GCA_041656495.1 Candidatus Ratteibacteria bacterium | reverse complement strand
GTTTGTTCAGAGGGGCAGATATTATTGATTTGCTGAATCTAAGTCTCGAAAAGGCAGGGCGGGAGCGAGCCCCTTGCTACGAGCCAAGTCTGTTCTAAATGGTTAATTTTTTATTGGACAGTACTGTCCTTATATAGGAAAAAGATCGGCAAGGTCGACTAAGATCATCCCTCGTGTATGGGTATGTCCTGCTCATCCCGGGCGACGTAAAGAGACCTCTTATGTCACTTATGCAATGAATTCTCGTTTACCAAAGACTTTTTGGAAATTAGGAAGAATGATTGCCAGCACCACAGGATTTCTTGTAAGCGATAGTGATATCACAGGTCTTACATGGCGTATTGCGCCCGGAGTCTATGCAACAGAGATGGGATTTTTCCATAGTGGAAAGGCAAACATTCTCTTTATGGATGGCCATGTAGAACCAAGATCAGTAGAAGAGATACCACCATGGAATCAAAGATATAAGGTTCATTGGAACCGTTTTTGGGATCCATGGCTAAATTATTGAAAAACACCTGATCCATATTATTATTCTTCCTTCCTGTTGCAGAGTATACTATCCTTACATTTATCATTTCTGTTCAACTATTAAAAAAGAGAGAATGTATGATGAAAGAAATTCCTTCTTCTACAGTGATTTCACCCCTAAAGTTAAAGAAGATTTTATACTCTTATTTTCATAAGGAAGGAAGGATTCTTCCGTGGCGTTCTTCTTCCGATCCCTACTGTATCTATATCTCCGAGGTAATGCTTCAGCAGACACAAGCAGAAAGGGTTGCAGTGAAATACCCTGAGTTTATTGCATGTTTCCCAAATTTTCTTTCTCTTGATTCAGCTTCTTTTCCAGAAGTGCTTGCTGTGTGGCAAGGCCTTGGATATAATCGACGCGCGGTGGCATTGAAGAAGACCGCACAGATTGTGGTACAACACCATAATGCTTCTCTTCCTCGAGATCCAGCAATTCTTCTTACATTTCCTGGCATTGGCAAGGCAACAGCTTCCTCGATCTGTGCATTTGCTTTTAATATGCCCACGGTTTTTATTGAAACGAATATCAGACGGGTTTTTATTCATTTCTTCTTTCAAGATATGCAACAAGTTTCTGATGAAGAGATAATTCCTCTTGTAGAAAAATATCTTGATAGAAAGAATCCGCGTCGATGGTACTCTGCGATTATGGATTATGGAGTAATGTTGAAAAGAGAGATAGAGAATCCTAATAGAAAAAGTGCACATTATCGGAAACAACCTCGTTTTGAAGGGTCTCGCAGACAGGTCAGAGGAAAGTTAGTACGAATTCTTCTTAAGGAGAGTGCTCTTTCTGTGGACCGCCTTGCAAGTGAGACAGAAAGCACGGTAGCTCTTGTTACCGAATGTCTTGTGAACCTTTCTAACGAAGGGTTTGTAAAAGAATCAAAAGGCCGTTATTCTTTACGCAAAAGATGAAGAGTGCTTTTTGTGAATTGAGGAAATCTTTATTTTTGTAGATATTTTGTATTTCTGAAGGAGTGGAGCTACCTATCTTATTTTTTTTTATGGTAGTGTGTTTACGAAAAATCTATCCCTTCCCTTCTTCATAACTGAGTAGCTTCAAAGTAAGAATAAAATGGTGTTTGATAATATCTACTTGTATCAGGATAAACTCTTTTTTTATCCCCAACCAGTAAGTTGTGCAAGAAGACGGCAATATTCAACAAAAGATTCCCATGAAATATTGTGAGGCACTCCATGGTCGCAACTCGGAATGAAGCCACCTTCCTCAAGAAAAGGAGGTATGACCCGAAAAAGTTCTTTTTCGATAACCTTTCCTCCTTTTGCGATTGCGCGTTTGTCTATTCCTCCCTGGTAGGCTATATTTTTTCCAAATTTTTTTCTAAACGCCACGATATCATTTCCTGCAGCAACTTCCACAGGAATACATGCATTGATTCCAGTCTCAATCCAGAGAGGGATGAGTTCGCCAATATAGCCGTCAGAATCGAGCATGACAACAGGACATCCACTCTTTTTTAAAAGATCTGTCCACGCACTCCATGAAGGTTTAAGAAATCGTCTTGCCATCGCGGGAGAGATCATGCTTTTTCCCTTGTAGGCCATATCCTCGTTGATAATGACGCTGTCAAAGGTTATATATCTTTGGTATCGTTCGAGTATTCCAAGAACAAAATGTTTCCAGAACTCTGTCATTTCTTCAACAAAATTAGGATTTTCTACCATCAACATACAAAGATTTTCAAAACCAATCCAATCTCGTAGTTTCCAGAATGGTCCTGGTATTGCAATAACCAAGGGTGTGTTGCGTTGAGAGAAGATTTTTGCGGTTTTTGTCATTTCTTTAGGATACCTTCTGGGGTCTTCAACGTTATATCTCCTTTTTATATCTGGCCAATCAGTTGGAGTTTCTATTGGGAATTTGTGCCATGCTCTGGTAACGAAATCTTTTGCAGACCTAAGGTAGGTTACGTCATATTCATCTGATATCTCTACTATTGCTCCATGTATATCTTGTACTAAATAGTGGCCATTTTTATGTTCAAGAACTTTCTCTTCAAAGGAAGGATTCATTCCAAAGAGGGTTGGAAGAGCTATTTTGGGGTCGTAGGTTCTTTCTATGGGAATGTTGATTGTGTCGCGGAGAAAGTCGAACCAATCGGTATTTTCAGGCAGTCCTTCACTGCGCCAACGTTTGAGGGTGGATTCTCGTGGTCCTCCAGGGATAAAAGGGTATTTGTCCGGTTTTTGAAAGAGTAGAGCTACTATATATCGTTCACGCGCGTTCAATAGAGCATCTCCCACAATAGGTTGAATGGATTTTTTAATTATGATATAAAGTATTTTGAAGTGTGTCAATTAACGAAATAATCATAAATATGGATAAAACGATCATAGATCCGAAGAAGGTTTATGAAGAAACACGTTTTCGAACTCCCAGTGAACTTGAGCGTCGCTATGGACTTTGGGTAGATAGGATAGGGAATGGGAGAAGCCGAAAGATACAGCTTGATAGGCTCCGTATTCTTGGGCAGTATGCTGCGATAGCAGTAACTGGTGGAAGAGGTCGTCTTGTAACTTCTTCTCGAGGAGAATGGGAGGTCTTACCCGGAGATGTAATTTTTCAATTTCCTCGAGAACCTATAGCATACAGTCCTGACAGGGAATGGTTTTCCCGATGGATAGTGTGGAATGGTCCTGAGGCAGATCTTTCTTTGACATCTAAATTAACCGTTTCGCCAGTCCTTCGACAAGCAGAGGGAATGCTCTTGCGGGCATGGCTTGCGCTTGCCCGTTGTATGGAACAGGAAGAGTTTTCCGGCGTTCTCGAAAGAAAAGCGATTCTCTTGAATCTGATGGCCGAACTTATTAGAAAAGAGAGAAATGATTCAACTCCAAAGAAGGCTCTATATGCGATTGAAATGGTAATAGCTTATATTCAGCGTGATCCCGGCAAACACTTTTCTTTGCTGGAATTGGCAGAGATGTGTTCTATAAGCGAACCACATTTTAGACGTCTTTTTCGACGATATACTGGACGTGCTCCAGTAGAATTTATTACGCTTCAACGAATTTCTAAAGCCAAGGAATTATTGATACGTGGTGAGTCTATCAAGGCAGTGGGTTATGCGGTAGGGTACAAAGATCCCTTCTATTTTATGAGAGTTTTTAAAAAAAATACTGGTGAAAGCATTGGTTCCTTTATTCGAAATCAAGAGAATGTGGTGAGGTGAGAGATTGTGCAAGAATGGTGCGTATTGTATTGCTTCTATAAACCATGTTAGGTTGTTTATCCTATTAATCCTCCCTCTTCTTCGTTTAGGTAAATACCTTTAAGTTTCATTTCTAAGCTATGAGGATTATCTGCATAGCGGAAGGCAGTCTCCTCAGTGATGAATCCTTCGTGAACACGTTGAATAAGCGCTTGTTCAAAGTCCTGCATTCCTTCACTTTTTCCTGCTTTGAGAGCTTTAAGAAGTTTTGCATCTCCTCCCTCAAGGATGAGGCGAATTACTGTGGGAGTACGAAAAAGAATCTCACATATTGGAACAACTGGAATCGCTTCTTTAGAAGAAGGTAAGAGCATTTGCGAAATGATGGTTCGGATATGAGCTGCAAGATTTTTTCTGACCTGAAGGTGCATTTTCTCGGGAAAGAAATTGAGTATTCGTCCGATAGTATTTGTAACAGAGGAACTGTGGAGGGTTCCAAAGACGAGATGTCCTGTTTCAGCAGCCTGGAGGGCAAATTCAACAGTTTCCTTATCGCGCATCTCTCCGATAAGGATGATGTCAGGATCTTGTCGTACTGCATATCTAAGCGCGTCGTTGAAGGTTTTCACGTCAATGCCGACCTCTCTCTGGTTGATAATTGCTTGATCGTTTCGATAGAGATATTCAATAGGATCTTCAATACTGAGAATATGGGCTTTCCTGAGCTTATTTAGATGGTTTACGATTGCAGCGAGTGTGCTTGATTTACCGCTTCCAGTAGGTCCAGTGACAAGAACGAGCCCATCAGTAAATGTGGTGATTGTTTCTATAGATGGAGGGAGATTGAGCGTTGTGAAATCTGGAATAGTAGTGGCAATTCTTCTTCCAACAAGAGCAATGGTTCCTCTTTGAAGGAAGATGTTTACTCTAAATCTGCCAATATTCTGAAGACTGACAGCAGTATCAAGGTTGCCGTCTTTTTCAAATTGGGCAATATCATTTTCAGAAAGGGTTGCATAGATAATATCTTTAAGGAGTTTTGGGTTGAGTTTGTCGAACTCTGTAAGGCGTATCAGTTCTCCTTTGAGGCGTATGGATGGAGCTGATCCTGCTTGAAGATGGAGATCAGAACCTTGTTTTTCAGCAAGAATCTCGAAGAGTTTTTCAAGCGTTAATGGTTCCATAGGGGTCCCTTTCAAAAAAAGTACTCGATACGACTCTATTCTATTAAAAGAGAAGATCGCGAGTATCGTAGCGTTGTATTGAATAAATTGGAAGATAGTATAACACAGTTTTTTTTGCGTGGCCTGTTAGGAGAAGAGATAAGTTTCCTTTCTTTGTAGGGTATAGTATACTATTGTGATATGAATGCTCTGATTGTCTATTTCAGTTTTTCGGGAAGAACAGAACGCTTATCTTCTATGATAGCACAATGGCTTCAGAAGAAATCTGTTTCTGTTGAACTTTTTCGGCTTCCTTACAACCCTGACAATTCTTTTTTCAAAAACTGTTTAGAAACAGTGCAGAAAAAAAACATTTCCCTTACAGATCTTCCTGATCTTTCCGAGAAGAAGCTTCTTTTTTTAGGATGTCCTGTCTGGGTTTTTGATATTCCCGCTGCAATGCGCACCTATCTTGAAGAGAGTGATTTTTCCGGAAAAGAGCTTATCCTTTTTACCACTTATGGAAGCGGCAAGGGAAAGGAACGCGCAATGGCAATTTTTAAAGAAATGGTTGAATCCCGAGGAGGAATCGTAATCGGCACATTTGATGTAAGAGGCCGGATAGTGGCAGATGAGAAGGATCGCGTACATGCAATTCTTAACTCTCTTTTCAAGGAAGAGGTATGAAGGTACATAAACAAATAAATAGTGATAAAGCGCCTAAAGCTTTGGGCCCTTATTCGCATGCAATGGTTGTGGGTTCCTTTCTTTTTTCTTCTGGTCAGATAGGCATTGATCCAAAGACAGGGCTTATTCCAGAAGGAATAGAGGCGCAGACTCTTCAGGTAATTCAAAACCTTTCTTCTGTTCTTGAAGAGGCGGGGAGCTCTCTTCGCAATGTTGTAAAAACCACTGTATTTCTTCTTAATATGGATGATTTTTCAGCTATGAATAGAATCTATGCAGATTTTTTTACTGAAAAACCTGCCCGTTCTACAGTTGGCGTGAAATCTCTTCCCCGTAATGTACTTGTTGAAATAGAGTGTATTGCGTTGATTCCCTGATTTTTCTTTGGTATGGCGGCTACTCTTTGCATACGAAGAGAGGGAGCTTTCCAATCAAAGAAGCAAGAAAAGATTGATATATTCTCTGAGAGGGCTGATATGAAGAGAGTTTCTTATGCCCTATCTTTTTTTTCCTTCTCTTATGGTATACTACGGTTCACTTTTTCCGACTAACATTTCAGGCGGCCTATTTTCTGGTCATTCTTTTTTACTGATGAATCAGACAGGTACGCGTATAATATAAAAGAATGATACAACGGTTGCGAAATTTTTTTATCGGAACTCCAAGAAACATTAACGATACCGCGATATTTCAGAAAATATCCCTTATCGCTTTTCTTGCTTGGGTTGGCATAGGCGCAGACGGCCTTTCCTCCTCTTGTTATGGTCCTGAAGAGGCATTCAGGGTTCTGACCGGTCATCCCTATCTTTCCATTTTTGTTGGTATTGCCACCGCGATTACGGTCTTTATTATTGTTGCCTGTTATAGCCAGATTGTCCGTCTTTTTCCTTCGGGTGGTGGAGGATATGTAGTTGCCAGCAAGCTTCTTTCCCCTCAGGTAGGAGCGGTTTCAGGAAGCGCGCTTCTTATTGACTATGTTCTTACCATTGCAATATCTATCGCAAGTGGTACGGATGCGCTCTTTAGTTTTCTTCCACCAGAACTTCAACCTGTTAAATTAGGCTTTGCGCTTTTCTTTCTTTTTGTCCTGATTATTTTGAATATGCGCGGAGTGAAAGAATCGGTTCTCGCTCTTATGCCGATTTTTCTTCTTTTTGTCGCAACCCATTTTTTCCTGTTACTTTATATTTTTTCCTCTCATATTGTTGATATTTCCACCCTGACCGTTGAAACAGTCAACGATGTAAGGATGTCGGTTGCCGACCTTGGAATGTTTGGGATGTTTGCACTTTTTTTTAAGGCATATTCCATGGGAGCAGGCACCTATACAGGGATTGAAGCAGTTAGTAACAGTATGCCTATTTTAAGGGCTCCCAGAGTAGAAACCGCCATCCGTACCATGCGGTATATGGCGATCTCTCTTTCTTTGATTGTTTTTGGAATTATGGCCGCTTACTCCTTTTATAGGGTTCAACCTTCTTTGACCAAAACCCTGAATGCGGTCTTGTTTAGTCATGTTACTGCACCATGGGGAAAGCTCGGTAGTTTTATTCTTGTTATAACACTTCTATCAGAAGCGCTTCTTCTTTTTGTGGCGGCGCAAACAGGTTTTATTGGCGGACCACGAGTTCTTGCTAATATGTCGCTTGATAAATGGTTTCCTACGAAATTTGCTCTTTTAAGCGATCGTCTTGTTACCCAGAAAGGAATTTTTCTTATGGGTGTTGCGGCAGCTACCGCTATTCTCTTTTCCAATGGTTCTGTCCATATGTTAGTAGTACTTTATAGTATCAATGTCTTTATTACTTTTTTTCTTTCACAACTTGGAATGGTTCGGCACTGGTGGCAGGAGCGTCATAGTGATATGATCTGGAAGAAGAATTTGATTACCAGCGGCATTGGTCTTTTTATTACTGGATTTATTTTAGTTTCCATTGTGATTGTAAAATTTACCAGCGGCGCCTGGTTTACTCTTTTGATTACTGGAACAGTTGTAGCGCTTGCATTTGCAATTAAACGCCACTATAAATATACAGACTTGCTTTTTAGCCGTCTTGATGATCTTGTGCTGGATGCCATTGCTTCTATGAGGTCAAAGGAAAATAGCGGCGATGATAGAGAGATGGTAAGTTGTTCTCCCTATAATCCCCAAGGAAAAACCGCGGTAATTTTAGTAAACGGCTTTACCGGACTTGGACTTCATACCGTATATCATGTTCTCCGGATCTTTGGCGATACCTTCCGTAATTTTGTATTTGTTCAGGTGGGAGTGATTGATGCAGGAAAATTTAAGGGAGTAGAAGAATTAGATGCATTAAAAGAACAGGTTCAAGACGATCAGGAAGATTATGTTTCACTGATGAAATGGCATGGTTATTATGCAGAGGCCTTCTTTTCTATAGGAACCGATGTTGTAGAGGAAGTAGGAAAGCTTATTCCGAAAATAAAGGAACGTTTTTCCAATATTACCTTTTTTGGAGGACAGATGATTTTTCCACGGGAAACATTTTTTACCCGTCTTCTTCATAACCACACGGTCTTTTCAATGCAGTCCTTTCTGTATCCTATAGGAATCCCTATGGTTATATTACCTATCAGCACTCAATTTATGCCAGAACCCGATTCCGCGGATTAAGGAAGAATATATATATGGATTTTGATCTCATAGTGATTGGCGGAGGTCTTGTTGGATTAGCGGTTGCAGTAGAATGTGCGGAGCAAGGTGTTTCTACAGCCCTTTTGGAACGCCATGGTCGGTGGGGCATGGAAACAAGTTCTCGTAATAGCGAAGTGATCCATAGTGGATTTCACTATCCTTCCGGTTCTCTTAAGGCTTGGCTTGCCGTGGAAGGAAATGCCCGTCTTTACGATTTTTCTGAAACTTTTTCTATCCCTTTTTCCCGAACCGGAAAAATTACCGTTGCTTTTTCTGAGAAGGAAGAAGAATACCTTCTCCGTCTATATAAACAGGGAAAAAAAAATGGTGTGAAGAATCTTGAAATGTTTAGCAAGCTTCTTCTTCAAAGGCGTTTTCCCTATCTAACAGCTCAGTCGGCATTATTTTCCCCTTCTACAGGAATTATCTCTGCTCACTCTCTCATGGACTGCCTTGCAAAAAAATTTCAAGATGCGGGCGGTATTATTGCGCTTGGATCCAATGTTACTGGTGTTGAGCGATCGGGAGAAGGGTATCTGATAACCCTTTTTCAGAGAGAAGAAGAACACTATTCTGCGGCGAATATCGTGAATGCCGCAGGGCTTTTTGCAGACCATATTTCTACGTTATGCGGAATTCCCGCCTCTTTGTTCTGGGGAAAAGGCGATTATTTTCGTATCCATCTTCCTCTTCCTTTTGACCTTCCTGTATATCCAGTTCCTGAATCCGATGGCCTTGGAATTCATTGTACTCCTGATCTTGGAGGAGGGTGGCGTCTTGGTCCTGACATTGAGTATGTAGAGAAGAAGGATTTTCCCTATCCAGACAATAGGCATGCTCCTGCTTTTTCCGTAGATAGAAGAAAAGGAGCAATATTTCTTAAAGAGGCAAGAAAGTATGTTCCAGAGATCCGGGAAGAAGATCTTCTTCCTGAATCGTATGGAATTAGAGCCAAAATTGGAGGACCGGGAGAGGGCTTTGCAGATTTTATTATCCGGGAAGAGAGTAATGCCGGAAGACCGGGATTTATTAACCTTATGGGAATTGATTCTCCGGGGCTTACTTCTTCTCTTGCCATTGGAAAATTGGTTGCCGCAACGATTGTTTAGCAAGATAGTGATAAAAATTATTCCATCCATTACATAATATTAAGAAGTTTTTTTTCTCCATGCGTTGATACAGGCTCTTACTATCCCATACACTTTATTGCGAAGTGCAGGTATAAAAGAAATATGGCAAAGGTGAAAGACTTTCTTATGATTTGGTTCTATCAAGATTGCATTTGACAAAAACCCTTAAGATAGTTTAATCTTTTCATTAAGGGAAATAATTGCGAGAAAATCTCTGATAAAACTATACAGGGTGAGGTCAATGTACAGAGAGAGTATTCCCCTTATTAATATTCTTTTTTGTTTGATAAGCCTTATGTACTGAAAAAAAGCATATTCTGGAATTTCTTTTTATTATGCCTTTGGAGTAGAGGAAGTTGTAGCTCGCTTTATAACGCAGGGGCTGTAAATGGAAAAAGAAATCCCTTTTACTGCAGTGCGTTGTGATAAGAAGTCTCATACTACTCTTATAGCAGTACAGCCGTTAAAAGAAGGAAAGGTCACCATTGACAAGGAAGTAGTCCTTCTTTCTGTTTTCCGTTCTCCTTCCGCGGAGTATATCTTTTCCCCTCTGATTCCTATCCAGTTCCCTCTTAGAAAGATAGGGCCGGATGCACTGAAACGACTTTTTTCAATAATCAAAACTGCCCTTCTTCCTCAAAAAAAATCATATTCTTATATCACAACCTGCTCTGCGAACGTTTTCTACTAGAAAAGAAAGATGAAAAAAGACCTGTTTGCGGCTTTTGATTGCACCAAGGAGGTTGGATGTCAAAATAATGCTATACATCAATATATAGAAAGAAATTCTTTCTATATAAGGGGGAGCAGATGAAGAAAGAATGTGGGTTTACGCTGATAGAACTCCTTGTAGTGATTGCGATTATTGCGATTTTAGCGGCAATGCTTCTTCCCGCACTTTCGCAGGCAAGAGAAAAGGCGCGGCAGTCAGTCTGTATGGCGAATTTGAAACAACTGGGGATTGGGTATCATCTGTATGCGATGAATAATGAAGATTGGTGTCCTGGATATCGCCCCATTGGTACGGGAGATTTTTGGTGGGCATACCTTGATCGTTATGTAAAACCATCAAAAACCGGAAGTGTCTTTGTTTGTCCTACCTACCAAAGTAAATCCCGCACCTATGTTTTAAATTCTGAACTCCCCAAATTTTGGAAATTAGGAAGAATGCGCGCAAGTACTGCCGGGTATTTAATGTCTGATAAAGCCAGAGAGACCTCGCAACATAGAGTTTCACCCTCTTCATATCCAAGCGAAATGGGTTTTATCCATATGGGAAGAGCGAATATACTTTTTATGGATGGCCATGTGGAAGCCAGATTGTTTGAAGAGATACCTGCATATTCGTATAGATATTATTATGATTTCTGGAATAATTTTTGGAGACCCTGGTTATAATTAAATTTTTATATATGATAAAAAGATTGCTTTTTTTACTGTGCATAGAAGGAGATGAAAATGGAGAAATATTGGATAGGATTGGTGTTGATGATGGGATTTGCTGTATGGGGATATGCGGCTGATATACGGCTTCCTCTTGTAACAAATGGAAAAGCAGAGGCAGTGCTTGTGATACCGGCAGATGCTATGAAAACAGATCCTAAAAAAACTTTACCCGAAGAGGTAGCTAGTAATTGGAGTTCTTTTTCGGTAAGTGGTACCAGAAGTGTAGAGATGGCTGCTGCCACACTCCTTGTGGACCATATTCGCCAGATGAGTGGGGCTTCTATTCCTGTAGTGAGTGATAGAAGTTTGCGCCGTCTTCGCGTAGATAATGGCAGAGTTCTTTCATCTTCTTCTGCAAAAACCTATATTTTGATTGGAGAAAGCGATATAACAAAAAAATTGGGACTTACCTGCGATGGACTGCAACCTGGCGGGATTATGGCAGTAACTACAAAGAACGCAGTTGTTCTTGCAGGTCCAAAAAGTTCAATAGATCCCGATGGAACCTTTCGCGCGGCAGTGGCATTTTTGGAGTCTTTAGGATGCCGATATCTCTGGCCCGGAGAATTAGGAAAGGTTATTCCGAAAAGCAGAACACTTTCAGTGGCTCCATTGAATATCCGTTTCTCTTCTCCTATTCCACAACGGGAACTTCGGTGGTGGGCTTTTCTTCCATCACGACCTTCTGCTGCGCTTACGCGAGGATGTCAATATTTAGGTATAGATGCAAATGAATGGGCGAAAAGACAGGATGCCGCATTGGTGGATGTAGTCAGTCAATGTGATTGGCGCGCGTGGAATGGATTAACTGGTTTTCTTCGTCTGAAAGGAAGTCATTCTGGCGCTGGTATTAAACTATCGCCGAAATGGCGTGAAGCGCTTGAGGAACACCCAGAATGGTTTTCTCTTCAGGCAGATGGCACTAGAAGTTATCATGAGAGGTTCCGCCTTTGTAAATCAAACTTGGCTCTTATTGATTTTGTTGCAAAAGGCATTATTGAGTATGCCAAAGCTCATCCTGAAAGGATGAGTATAAGCGTAAGCCCAAATGATGGAGGGTATTCAAGTTTTTGTATGTGTGAAGAATGTAAAAAATTAGATCCTCCTAATGCGCCTAAAGTAACTATTGCCATCTTTGCAAAGCAGGGTGAGTCTAAGCGGACACGGATTGAATATCCTTCCTTAACAGACCGTATGATATGGTATTACAATCATATCGCGGAAAAGGTTACCAAGGAGTGTCCCAATCTTCTCTTTGTCGTGGATGCGTACAGTGTGTTTAAGACAGCTCCTGTTCGGGAAAAACCCCATCCCAACCTTGTCTTCCGGTATGTGGGCTATGATAAAGAAGCATGGAATGCCTGGCGCGCTTCTGGTGCAAAGAATATTTATTGGCGTCCCAATATTTTTTGGGAAGGAGCGACATTAGGACAGATTCATCTTGTTACAGACAAAATTGCCGATTGGCTTCATTTTTCGGGAAATACTGGAACTATTGCAACGGATTTTGACTCTATTCTTGACCATTGGGCTTTACAGGGGCTTAATTATTATGTTGCCGCCCGGGCAAACTGGGACCCTAACCTTGGACGTGATGCAATAATAAAAGATTATTGTCAGGCAGGGTTTGGGTCTGGTGCTTCTTATGTTGAAGAGTATTTTAAAATCAGTGAGGATGCCACCACCGCCCAGAACTGGGATGAAGAAAAAATCAAGAAACTCCGTACACTCCTTGATTCTGCTGAAAGAGCCGCAGGTGTAAAGAGTGTGGAATCTAGAAGGCTTGATTTTTTACGGATAGGATTGAATTTTCACCATATCCATACGCTACTTATCAATATGAATAAGGATGCAACTGAAAAAAAGCCAGTTGACCGCGCATACGCAAATCGCCTTCTTATCTTAAATTATGTAATGATGCGGGATATCGCAAAAAATCATGTGCTTGCGGTTCATACACCATTCTTAATTTGGAGAAGCGCAAACCTTGCGCATCTTGGAAGGGTTGGAGGAAGGAATTTTCAACCTCCAGAAGAAATAGTTAACGCTACAGAAGGAAAGAGTATGACAGGACAAGAACGGAGCCTTGAAGAATTGATGGCAGTATACGGATTAGATACTCTTTTAACTGGTACTCCTGTGAAAAGTAGTCCTGCTAAGAAAAGTCCTGCTCAAGGAAAGCCAATAGAATCTGCTGATGAGGAAGGTCAGGCGATTGAACTGTGAAAATAAATCAGAGCTGTTTTTTTTAGAGATTTTTTTTAGATCTTTGGTTGTTCATTCTTCTTTAGGAAATGGAATGATACCAAAGAAAAGCTCGGCATACCCATAGTGAAGAAAGAGTGCGATAGGACAACTTGCAACTTTCCCGCACTGTTTTATGTGCACTATGCGGACAACAGGGGAGGAGGGATGAAAAGGATATTTTTTAACTCTTTTGCGGCTCTTTTGTTTGTCTGGGGATCCATAGTATTCGCGGATCCTTTGACACTAATTGAGAATGCGAAACCAAAGTCACTGATCGTGATTGCAGAAAAAGCCGGAGTTCGCTCTATAGAGGCACAATCTGCCAAGATTCTCGCAGATCACCTGTTTTTGATTACTGGCGGTCGTATTGAGGTAAAGAGGGAGAATACGCTCGGTTCTATGAAGGTAGAGAAGAATATTCTTTCTTTTGACTCTCCTACAATTGCCGCGGATATTAAAAATTTTATACTTGTGGGAGAAAGCAGTGCTACGCGTGAACTTGGAATAAGCGAAGAAGGTCTTGGTCCGGGCGGAGTACGGATAAAGAGGTTTCCCAATGTATTGGCGATTTTAGGGTCTACCGCAGATTCTGATAAGGTTGGCACCCGTTATGCGGTAATTGAATTTCTTTCTTCGCTCGGCGTGCGTTATCTCTGGCCTGGAGAAGTAGGGCGGGTGATTCCCAAGATGCCTACAGTTTCTGTAGATTCCTTTGATTACTCTTATACGCCTTGTATTGGTCAGCGTGGAATGCGTTGGTCACGGGTAAGCGAGGTAGCGAGCTTGCAAATTACCTTGAAAGAAGTCCAGGAAAGCCGAAAGAAGTCTTTTGAGACAAATCTTGGAGTGGGATGGACAACGTGGCATCGTCTTGGCGGAAGTGCGGGCGTGGGAGGAGGTCATGCTGGAGGAGGTCTTGCGGGAGGATGGGAAGAACATGGCGCCACACATCCGGAATGGTTTGCGCTTCAGGCAGACGGAACACGGGATCAGAGCGATGCAAAAGGCCGATGGCGCCTTTGTAAATCAAACCTGCAACTTATTGATCATATTGCAGGGAGTATTATTGAACGGATCAATAAAAATCCCTCTATAACCAGAGTTTCTCTTAGCCCAAATGATGGTGGATATTCCAGTCATTGTATGTGCGAAAACTGTAAAAAACTTGATCCTCCGGATGCTCCGGCAAGAAAGATGACAATCTTCAGAAAAGTGGGGAAATCACCGCGAGATATTATTGACTACCGCTCTCTTTCCGATAGAATGGTATGGTATTGGAATCAGATCGCTACGCGTGTAACAAAGGTTCATCCCAACATTCTCTTTCTCGGAGAGGCTTATAGTGCGTGGAGTACTCCGCCTGTTCGGGAAAAACTTCATCCCAATCTGATGGTTCGGTATGTGCCCCCGACAATGGAGGGATGGGAAGGGTGGCAAAAGGCAGGCGCCAAACGGATCTATTGGAGACCCAACATTCTTCTTTCTGGTCGGGCAAACGGAAAACTTAATATTTATGTGGATGATCTCTGTGAACGGATGAGTTTTGCGGCTGATAGAGCTATGCTTGCCACTGATTTTGATTCTATTGCTGATTTTTGGGCAGTCCATGGATTAAATTACTATGCTACTGCTCGTTTAACCTGGAACCCCTATCTTACGGTAGATCAGATCCTTGATGAGTATTGTTCACCGGGATTTGGCAAAGCTGCGGGAGATATTAAGGAATATATTCTTCTTGTCCAAAAAGCAAGCAAGGAAGAGAAGCAAGAAGAGGCTTTTACTCCTCAGTTCCTTCTTTCTTTAAGAGAGCTTTTAAATAAGGCAGAGAAGAGAGCGGGCAGTGATAAAGCAGTTTTAGACCGTATCTATTTTCTCAGGATGGGATTAAATTTTACAGATCTTCAATGTACGCTTGACCGTATGGTCAAACAGGCCTCGGCAAAAGATCCTTTACTTGATAGAGATCGCGCACAACAGCTATTGGAATTAAATTATATGGTATTACGGGATTTTACATTACACCATTATGGAACTATCAATGGCGCTTCATTGATAAGGGCAAGTGGAGATTTTGCGCGAAGATCTCCTATCAAGGGAAGAAATTATCGTTCTACCAAGGAACGTATTGAATTGGCGCAAGGACATTCTCTTACTGGAAAAGAGAATAGCCTGGATGAGATGATAGATTCTCTGGGGCTTTCTTTGCCTGAAAAAAAATAGGATAGAGCCTAAAGATTTGAAGTTACGGGTGGTAAATTCTTCTGGAATGCACTTCTTTTCCTTTTGCTTTGTCTTTAATGGTTAGAAAAGAACAGAAGGGATATATATATATCAGCTTCTCTTTTGACATATAAGAATATCGGGCATTTCATTTGACGGCTTTAATTCCTATAAAAGTAGATCTATCGCTTAAAAGAGAAGCACGAAACGATCTACAAATCATTTAGCATGGCACGGAATGCAGCTGCATTCTTTCGGAAACTTTTCCGATATCCCAATCCATGTATATCGCGGTAAGTCAATATGTATAGCCCTGAAAAACTGCGACACTGTGAAATAGAAAGAAGTTCCTTTACTTCTCCGTTTCCTTCTTCAAGAAAGGTATAGTCCGCGCTGAATTTTCCATCTTCAAGGAAGAAAATCTCTGTTTTGTTCCGTACTCCTTTTTTTGAATAGACCTTAAGAAAAGGTTTATAGCCGTTAAATGTAAAATGAGCGGGATTGAAGGCAAGAGAGATATTCTTTTTTTCTGCTGCCGCCGCGATCCATGCATCTGATTCTTTAGGAATATTTTCGTAATATACTCTAATCTTTGATTTTTCAAGAAGAGGAAGAGCCTGCTGTGTTGAAGAACGAGATAGGGGAAGGATAAGTTTTGTTGTGTTCAATGCTTTTGCTCGGTCTATGGCTTTTTGAAGATTTTTCCCATGATATCTGATTGCCGCGATCTGAACATGATGTTTTTCCAATGTAGGTTGTATGGCATGGATAGTTTTGGCAGGTAGAGAATCAAGAGATTTCCCTTCTATCTGGTTTAGTACGAGATTATGGATTCCTTCATCTTTTGCCGCAATGAGAATTTCTTCAAGAGGATCTGGACAGTCGCCGGTATCCATTGCAAGAGTAAAAAGCTCTTGAGATAATTGTGTGCGGTATATTTTCCCTTTTTGCATTCTGCAATCAGCGCATGCGGGATTGTTGCACAGGACTGCGGCAGGATTTTCTTTGAAGATATCAAGGACATACTTTGCCATTGTATCGCTGCGCATAACTCTGCAGACTGCATTTCCAATCTTTCCGACCTTTACTATTCCTGCTTTCCGAAGAGGCTTGTCAAGACCGATAAAATTACGATGTGGTCCTGGAAATTTATGAAGGATCATTGTGATTAGTTTTCCCTGATGATCGCGGTATTTTGCAGAATAATCGGAAAGATAGGGAGCATCCGCATATTCTTCTATGGTATGGAGCGTACTATTTCTATCTTGATCAACTCCTAAAAGAAGGATATAGCCCTTCCGTGAAATAAGCCTTCCATAGGGAGTATTCTTTCCGCATGCGGTCTTGCTTTTTATATGATCCTTTACATACGTTGTTGCTTCTTTCCCCCATGCTGCTACAGAGTGGGTTGGATGAAGACTATGTAAAGTATCGGATCTTACCCGAAACGCTTCGGTTAATGCGCCAAGTCCAGAGGGTGGTCCCTTGGGTCCTTTTGAAAGATCAAGCATTCCGCCGCTGAATACCGGCATTAGTAGGGTGCCGTTTTTTCCAATGGTTTCAATAAGTGCTTCAATGAGAGTATCCGGTCCTCCTTCAATTCGGCCGAAACTTGAGAGAGAGCTATGTACCAGAAGGGTATCTCCTTTCTGTATGCCAAGCTCTTTAAACCCTTTTATTAAATCTTTTTTAGATAGTGCCATCTGATACTCCTTGTCAGTGAGTACATTATTATAGGATACTCTATATGGATTGAAAAATCACGTTGGAAGATTTGAAGGAATAGGTTTCGCAAGGTAAGATGTGGCGTAAGAAGAGAAGAAAAAAAACATCTCAAAATAAAGGGAGGGATAATGGAGAATAAAAATAGATTAGATTGGTTTCTTCACGATAGATTTGGGATGTTTATCCATTGGGGAATTTATGCAATTCCCGCTCGGGGCGAGTGGGTAAGAAGCAATGAAAAGATTCCCGAAGAAGAGTATCTTCCTTTTTTTCAGGAGTTTAATCCTACCCGTTTTGATCCATCTTTGTGGGCGAGGATTGCAAACAAGGCCGGCCAAAAATATGCAGTGATGACTGCAAAGCATCACGATGGTTTTTGTATGTTTGACAGCGCATATACTGATTTTAAATCTACCCGTACTCCTTCGGGAAAAGATTTTGTGAGAGAATATTTAGATGCTTTTCGGGCAGAAGGATTGAAGACAGGTCTTTACTATTCGCTGATTGATTGGCATCATCCCGACTATCCTGTTGACCGTTTACATCCTATGCGTGGCAATGCGGAATATGCAAAGAAGCCCCGAGATTTTTCCCGTTATCTTGAGTATATGCATGCACAGGTAAAGGAACTTCTTTCCAACTATGGAAAAATTGATGTGATCTGGTTTGATTTTTCGTATGACGAGATGTCTGGAGATAAGTGGAATGCTGAAGAACTGGTAAAGACAGTCCGTTCTCTTCAGCCCGATATTTTAATAGACGATAGGCTTGTTGCAGGAATATATTCATTAAAAAAGGATCTTATCTTTGGCGATTTTATTTCTCCGGAACAGATTCTTCCCGCAGAAACTCCAGTAAATTCCGCAGGGAAACCTCTTCCCTGGGAAGCCTGTATTACTCTTAATGAAACATGGGGCTATGTAAACCATGCTGATGGTTACAAAAGTTCAAGTTCAGTAATACGAATGCTTGTGGAATGTGTAAGTAAGGATGGCAACCTTCTGCTTAATGTAGGACCAGATCCCCTTGGAAGAATACCGCAGAAATCCATAGATATTCTAAGAGAGGTCGGAACCTGGATGGATCATAATGGAGAGAGTATTTTTGGATGTGGCGCCGCGGGTCTTCCAAAACCTGATTGGGGGTTTTATACACGAAAAGGAAGCACTCTTTATGCGCACATTCTTGATAAGTCGATTGGTTCTGTGCGCCTTCGGAACCTTGCGGGTAAGGTTTCTCGAGCTCGGTTGCTCTCCGATGGATCAGAGGTTTCGATTACCTTGCCTTGGAACACTCTTGATTCCCACGACGCATTTTTAACCCTTTCGGGACACGCTCTTCCTGATCCTATAGATACGGTTGTAAAACTTGAGTTGAAGAGATTGTAAGGCGGAAAATAAAACGCTTGATAAGAGTAAGACGATTGAAGTGTGTCATTCTTTCAACTCTTATTTCCGTAGATGATTGAGAGAATATCTGAAATGTAAAAAAGTTCATTATGCTTGCCTTTACAAATCTTCTTATTTTCGAAAGCTTTTAGTTTAGAATTCAATATCATAGATACCGGAGGCAATGATGAAAAATGTTTTAGCGGGAATCATAGGCGCAGGAGGTATTTCCAACTATCATATTGGAGGATATCGTGTTGCAGGGATAGAGGTTGAGGCAATTGTTGATCCAGATACCTCTAGAGCCGAGGCACAGGCACGCAAGTATGGAATAAAAAGGGTCTTCTCTTCTGTTGAAGAGTTCTGTAAAAAAAGTAGAGATATTTCCCTTGTGAGTGTGTGCACTCCGAATAGTTTTCATTCTCTTGCTTCAATAACCTGTCTTGAAGCAGGGATGCATGTTTTTTGTGAAAAACCTCCAGCTCTTGATGCTATGGGAGTTTTAAAGATGAAAGCTGCTGCTGAGAAAGCAGGAAGGGTCTTGATGTTTGATTTCAATAATAGAGCCCGTCCTGAAGCGCAGGCTATCATGCGCTATATTGTTGCTGGAGAAACCGGTCCTATCAATTCTTGTCAGGCTCTTTGGATTCGCAGATGCGGAATACCGGGTTTTGGTGGTTGGTTTACTCAGAAAGATCTTTCTGGAGGTGGTCCGGTGATAGACCTGCTCCACATGCTTGATCTTGCCCTTTATTTTATGGGATTTCCTGAACCAGAATGGGTGATTGCTCAGACTTTTCGCGAGTTTGCCTCTGATTCTTCCTTCAAAGGACCATGGGGCATTCCTGATGTAAAGGATGGAGTGATGGATGTTGAGACCGCTGCTCACGCGTTCATTAGATTCAAAACAGGTCAGGTTCTCTTTACGCGTAATAGTTGGGCTGAAATGAATAAACGTGAAGAGGTTTCTGTTACTTTCCAGGGAACGAAAGCTGGTGGAATGATACGTAGGTTTTTTGATATTGACGGTATAGATGAGACCGCGATTGATACATGTCAACTTTATACAATGGAACATGGAAAGCCTGTAAACAAAGATATTCTGGCGGGCTCTGATGAGAAGATGGGACGAGAATCTGCTGTGGTAAATTTTGTTAATACGGTGTTGGGTAAGGAAGAACCTCTTTCAACACCTGCAGAGGCAGTTATTCTGATGAAGATAGTTGATGCTATATATGCCTCGGCAGAGAAGGGTGCTCCTGTACGGATTGGAGAATGATTCTCTGATAGCGTAATGAGAGATATTTTTTACAAAGTATAGATTTTAACCCTATCTCTTCCTTCTTTTTTTGCGCGATATAGCGCTCTGTCGGCAGAAGCAAGAATTGCGCTAGAGTTTTCTCCATGGTCGGGAAAGAGAGCGACTCCAATGGAAAAGGTAATACCCGGCAGTGGTTTTGTTCCCTGAGGGTATGCAAGAGATTTTACCGCAATCCGAATTTTCTCGGCACGGGCCGCGGTCTGTTCTAAATTTGCTTCAGGAAGAATAAGAGTAAATTCTTCACCTCCATATCTGCAGGCAATATCACTGCTTCGCAGGCTCTGTTTCAAAAACTTTCCTACCTGTGCAAGGACGGTATCTCCTGCACTATGGCCGTGGGTGTCATTAAAATCCTTAAAATGATCTATATCAATCATCATAACTCCTATGGGATATTCTTTCCTTTGCGCTCTCAACAACTCTCTTTCAAGGGTTTCTTCAAGGTATCTCCTGTTAAATAGTCCTGTTAGACTGTCACGGATTGATTGTTGTTTGAGATCTTCACGTAATTGAAGGTTGGCAAGAGAGAGGGAAATCTGGCTTGCCAGATCTATTGCAAAATTTTTGTTTTCTGTAGCAGTATCTGTATTACTCATTTCAAGAGAGGTTAAAAAACAGAGAAGTCCTAGTGTTGATCCCTTTGCTGAGAGTGGTATACAGCGGTTCCCACGCAAAAAAGATTTAGGAATATGCGGACACCGAAGTCCTTCCCAATGTTCGCTTGTATGAGGTGCGCCTTTTTTCAAAGCCCAGCATTCGTCTGGAATAATAGCCTGAGCTTCTGGTTCCTCGGGAAAAGCTCCCCATTTGCTTATTAACTCAAGGTTGTTGCGAGAAGGGTTAAAAAGATAGAGTGCGCCATGTTCATTGGAAAAGATCTGATTCATATAAGAACTAATGATAGGCGGAGATTCTTCAATGGTTTCACATGCTTGCAGAAGATTTTTCATTTCTGCAAGAAGCATATTTTTTCTACTTTGTTCTTTCATTTTTTCCACGAGGGCTTCAAGACGAAGGTTTGTTTCCAATCCTTTTTCTTCTGCTTCCTTACGATAAAAATCAGATTTATTAAGAAAATAAGCATCCCGAAGTATGATAGTAGAAAAAATAAGAATACTTGTAAGGGTTAAAATAGTGGCACCAGTTTCAACGTTGTACAGATTTGCTCGCTGTCCTAAAAGTATAAGCCAACGAAGAAGAAAGGGCACGGCAATAAGTGTGGGTAAAAGCCTTCGGGCGATAGTGCTTCCTGTGCCAGAATCAGTAATAATCTTTATAATTCCCGTGCTTGTATTCAAAAAAAGAATACTGAACCCGAGCAAAAGAAAGATTGCCACTGACAGAATATCATGTGATGGCAATGGTGTTGTTATTCCACTAAGAACAGGAGTTGATGTTTGAAGAAGAAGAACCAGAAGCACAAGAATTGCGGATAATGCAAGCAATTGCGAAAAAAGTCCTGCCTTAGGAAAGCGAGAAAAGAGCATTGAAAGAGCAAAAAGTATTGTAATAATAGCGATTCTCAGATCAGTGGCAGCAGAAAAGTGTATTGGAAGAGTAAACCGATGAAAGAAAAGGATTATTCCCACAAAAAGAAGAAGAAATGCAACGCTTGAAAAGAATATGGAGTATCTGCAGTTACAATAAAAGAGCCGTATATTGATGCCTGTAAGAAGAAGAATAAAGGCAGTAATAGGATGGGTAAGGTTAAGATGCTGAAGAATGGTGATTATCGCAGAGGTATTCCACATCTTTCCCGCGAGTGCCGCACATCCCACGACTATTGCTACAAGCGCAGAGGTCTTTGAAAATGTAATCAGCGAGTTTACCACAAGTGTTGTTTCTCTATATTTCATTAAACTATTGTATGAGAGGATACTCTTTCTGTCCAGACTGATTGACGGCTTTTTATTCTTCTTTTTCTTTTTTTTCAGATTCTTCTATAAGGCACTCCCATTTTTCAAAAAGAAGATCGCTTTTTCGACGAAGATGTTTTTCTTCGCGCGCAAGGTCTTCAAAGCCAGGTTTCTGATAGGTTTTAGGATCTGCGAGAGATTGGTTGATAGAATCGATTTTTTCTAATAAAGAACGAAATTCTTCTTCTATGAGAGTGATTTGGGAGGAAGTAGATTCTTTTTTAAGGTTTTTTTTCTTTTTTAGAATAGTTGAAGGTTTTTGCTCTTTTTTCTTCTCTTCTTTCAATACTTCTTGATTCTTTTTCTTCTGAATATAGTAATCATAATTTCCAGGGTACTGTGTAAGAATGCCGTTATTAATTTCTACAATTTTGGTTGCTACCTTTTTAATAAAATGAAGATCATGGCTAATGAAACAGAGGGTTCCTTCAAATTCCTTCAGTGCGTTGATAAGAATGTCTCGAGAGGGAATATCAAGATGGTTCACTGGTTCGTCAAGAAGAATACAGTTTGGCGGGTTTGCAAGGATTTTTGCCATAACCAATCGGCTTTTTTCACCGCCGCTGAGAACATGTACTGGTTTATCCGCATCGTCTCCTGAAAAGAGAAACCTTCCAAGAAGTCCTCGTATCTTTGATTCTTTACCATCGGGATATACTTCGGCGATCTCTTCAAAAGAACTTTTTTTCGGATGAAGAAGCTCAATACGATTTTGAGGATAATATCCAATATGTACATTATGTCCCACGATTCTTCTTCCGGAATCTACAGGAACAACGCCTGCAAGAATTTTCAACAAAGTAGATTTTCCAGCGCCGTTGGCTCCTAAAAATGCGATTTTTTCTCCTCTGGTTACAGAAAAATCTATTCCTTGATATACAGAGGTTTCGCCATAACTTTTATATAAATCCGAAAGAGTGATTACCTGTAGTCCGCTTCGTATAGGTTGAGGAAGTTTCAATGTCATTGTATGGAGCTTTTGAGGAAGCTCAATGGTTTCCATCTTCTTTACCATTTTGATACGGCTCTGTACTGACCGCGCTTTTGTGGCGGTTGCCCGGAACCGTTCAATAAATCTTTGCGCTTCTGCAATTTTTTTCTCCTGATTTTTTTTGGCAGCTTCTATTGTTTGCCGCATTTTATTCTTTTCTTGCTGAAACAGTTCCCACGGCGGCTTATATCCCACAAGTTTTTTTTGATCAATATCAATAATTCGTGTAGCTACATGGTCTATAAATTCGCGATCATGGGAGGTAAATAGAAGAGTTTTTTTTGCTCCCACAAGATATGATTCAAGCCAGAGAACCGCATGAAGATCAAGATGGTTTGTGGGTTCATCAAGAATAAGCAAGTCTGGAGGATGTACAAGAAGTTTGGCAAGAGCAATCCGCATTTTCCAGCCGCCACTGAATTCTTCAATGGGCCGAAAAAAATCCTTCTCCTTAAAGCCAAGACCAGCAAGCGCAATTTTTGCGCGATGTTCAATGGAATATCCGCCAAGATTTTCAAAGGCAGTGTGGAGCGCTCCATACTCTTTAAGAAGCTCTTCATTCTTTTTTCCGGAGGATGTTGCCATTGTTTCCGCAGTTTTCATTATTTTTTTTTGAAGTAAAACAATTTCCGGAGAAAATGCCAAGGTTTCAGAGATCACCGTGCGATGGATTGTGGTAACATCTTCCTGCGCAAGAAACCCAATTCGTACACCCTTACGCAAGGAGATTTCTCCTGAATCTGGCCTCTCTTTTCCAAGGATTATACGAAAGAAGGTTGTTTTTCCAGATCCATTCGGTCCAAGAAGAGCAACCCTGTCTCCTACATTCAAAAAAAAGGAGGTTTTGTTGAAAAGAGTTGTGGCGCCGAACCGTTTTGTAAGATGAGTAATCTGAAGCATGGTATCCGAAGGTTATTTGTGGTCAAGGTATGGTATGGACTTTTCCATCATAGTGAATCATATCATACCATACCGCGTGAATAAAGAAACTTTGAACTTTTTTTCTCTCTTATTTCCATAGCAACAGTCACTTACCTTCTTTTTGCAGATGATTTCATAGCATAGATTATGATAGGAGCGGTTTTTTCTAATAAGAAGCCCTATAGCAATATGGTATAATATTCTTTTCCCTTTATGTGGAGTGAAATAGAGTGTGGTAACTCTTCACTTGTAACCTCCGTACTATTTTTCTGAAGGTTGATAATGTGCGTGATAGTGCGGAAGAGTAGTGGGAAAAAGTCATATTTGATTACTTTCTTAGTTGATTCTTGCGCCTTGATAAGCGCAGAACAGAGTTTTGGGAGAGTTGCGCCTGTAGCTCAGATGGATAGAGCGCTGGACTTCGAATCCAGCGGCCGCGCGTTCGAGTCGCGCCAGGCGCACAGATACTCTTATGGTTGATCTTCTTATAAGAAATGGAACGGTTCTTTCGGATTCCTCCCTATTTCAGGCAGATATCGGCATATCTCATGGCCGTATCGTTGCAATTGGAGAGCTTTCTTCTGTTCGGGCGAGAAGAGAAATTGATGCTTCGGGTATGTATGTTTCTCCGGGTTTTATTGATATCCATAGCCATGATGATCTTATGCTGATGGAAGATGAACCGTACTTACCAAAAATTCTTCAGGGAATTACTACTGTTGTAACAGGAAACTGCGGTATTTCCGCCGCTCCTTTCAATGAGAAGAATAGTTTTTTTCTTATGCAGAATAGGGCGGTTCTCGGAGAACTTTCTCAGATGAGAAAGGAATGTTCCTGGAACGAATTTCTTGAGATTATTTCCTCGGCGCCACTTTGCACCAATATTCTTCCTCTTGTCGGACATGGAAACCTTAGAACCATGGTCCGTGGCTGTAACTCTGGGCCACTTTCTCAGGAAGAACTCAGTTCTATGGAATCTTTACTTGAAAAAATTATGAAGAGAGGTTGTGGCGGGCTCTCTTCTGGATTGACCTATCCTCCAGGAATTTTTGCTTCTTTTGAAGAATTAAACTCTCTTTGCCGTGTGGTCGCGCGTTGGAATGGAATCTATGCGACCCATATAAGAAACGAAGGGAATGCCTTAACAGAAGCCCTTGCAGAAGCAGTGTCAGTTGCGGTTGATAGCGGAGTTTCTCTTCAGATTTCCCATTTCAAGTCAGCAGGTCACAATGCTGGAAAAACCCTTGAAAGCGCGATAGATCTTCTTGAATCCGCGCGTCAAAAAGGAATAGAGCTCTTTTGCGATCAATATCCCTATACTTTTGCGGCAACCACTCTTACTTCGCTCTTTCCCGGATGGATGCATGAAGGAGGGATGAGTGCATTCCTTGGAAGACTTGAAGACCCTTCTTCTCGAAAAAGAGCCGAGGCAGAGGTTGGAAGGAGAAACCCTATATGGGAAGATTCTGTTGCATTGTGTGGATGGGATCGCATTTTTCTCAGGAATGCCTCTTTTCCTGAAAATCTTCCTTTTGTGGGCGCCAGTATTGCCCAGTCAGCTGATAGTATGAAAAAAAGTCCATTTACATTTCTTTGTGATTTTCTTCTTGCAGAGAAGGGTAGGGCAACGATGGCAATGGATCTTGTAAGTGAGGAATCTCTTCGTACTATTATGAAACTTCCTTTTGTTTTCGGAGGAAGCGATGGTCTTCCAGTGCCGGGAGTGCATCCAAGATTATGTGGAAGTTTCCCTCGGATACTTGGTATGTATGTTCGCGAAGAGGCTGTCCTTTCTTGGACAGAAGCAATCTGGAAATTAAGCACAGGACCCGCACAACGGCTTGGATTGAAGAAACGGGGGGCAATTTCCAAAGATTATATCGCTGATATTGTTATTTTTAATCCTGACACAGTACGGGATCGTGCAACTTTTCAAGATACTCATTTGCCTCCTGCGGGTATTGAATGGGTGCTTGTGGGAGGAACTGTTGTGGTTGAAGAAGGAACTCATACTGGAGTAACCCCAGGAAAAATTCTTTCAAGGGAGGGATGAGTGGTTCAATTTTCTGAAATAAAAAAAGCTCAAGAATATTTGAAGGGGAAAATTATCCGTACTCCGCTTTTCTCTTCTGAATACCTTGGCGAACAATTTGGAGCAGAAGTTTTTTTCAAACTTGAAAATCTTCAAAGGACAGGTGCTTTCAAGGTACGCGGTGTAACATGGAAGATTGCGTCTCTTTCATCTGAAGAGAGAAAACAGGGCGTAATCTGTGCTACTTCGGGGAATCATGGGCTCGGAGTTGCTTATGTATCATATAAAGAAGGGATAGATGCGCTGGTTGTGATTCCAGAACATACTCCATCCAATAAACAAGAAGCGCTTGCCAGATTTGCACCTGTTCATGTGGAGGGCGCTACCTATTTTGAAAGTCATACCTATGCATTGAAACGGTCGCTGGAGGAGAAAAGAACCTTTATCCATTCTTTTGACGATCCCCGTATTATTGAAGGCCAGGGAACAATAGGGCTTGAGATAGCAGAAGACCTTCCGGATGCTGATATCGTGCTTTCTCCTGTGGGAGGAGGAGGGCTTATTTCTGGCGTTCTTCTCGCATTAAAGGAGCAAAGACCTGATATTACAGTAATCGGAGTACAGGCAGAGGGATCTCCATCTATGTATCGTTCAAGAGAGTCGGGAGTTGTTCAAACACTTTCAGATATTTCCACTATCGCAGAAGGTATCGCTGTAAAACGTCCAGGGGACCTTACCTTTTCTATCGTGAATAGATTGGTGGATGATATTGTTTTAGTAAGCGACGAGGAGATTGCTTTTGCCGCAAAGACCTTATTTAAGGAGATGAAAATTGTGGCGGAATTTGCAGGTGCGGCATCTCTTGCCGCGGTGATGTTGGGAAAAATTCCTTGCGCGGGAAAGAAGGTGGTATGTATCGTAAGCGGCGGAAATGTTTCAGAAGAAAACTTCGCATTGTTCTGCGTTCCGCAAAAATAATATCATAACTTCATTTTTTTCTTGCAGAGAAGAGTTTTTTCTTAGAACACAGTAGTATCTTTACAAATCACTGAAACAAGGTAAGATATAGTAGTTTACAGTTATATGGTGGGTGTAGCTCAGGGGCAGAGCGCCAGACTGTGGCTCTGGATGTCGGGGGTTCAAATCCCCTCACCCACCCAAAAAGTTTTCCTTCAGGGGATTTGAAAGGAGCGAAGTGGAAAGATTGCGAGTGAGCGCAGCAATCTTCGCGGATGGCCGACCCCGAACGTTCCGAAAGTGAGGGGCGCCAACATCCCCTCACCCACCCAAAAAGTTTTCCTTCAGGGGATTTGAATTGAGCGAAGTCAGGCAATCCGACGAAGAGGCAGGATTGCCAGCGAGTGGCCGACCTGAGCCGTATCGAAAGGCGAAGGCGCCAACATCCCCTCACCCACCCAAAAAGTTTTCCTTCAGGGGATTTGAATTGAGCGAAGTCAGGCAATCCGACGAAGAGGCAGGATTGCCAGCGAGTGGCCGACCCGAGCTGTAGTGGGAAGCGAGGGCGCCAACATCCCCTCACCCACCCAGCCTGAAATCGTTGCGGTGCACTTATTTCTGGAGGATTTAGTTGGAACATTACGTTTTGATATAAACAGTTATCCTGTTTCTTTTGCTCTCTGCAAATCTATTACCAATTGCTGAACATGGTTTATGAAAAATACTTTGATAGCTTGCCAATTTGTTTCGTATCCCAAACAGTAATGAGGGTCTGGGTCAACTTCAGCATCATGAAAGTATACCAACGATTTACCAATATGCACGGGGTTGATTCTGGCAGTTCCAAAGCGTTGAATCATATTATCGGCAATTCTCCAAAATGGTATTGAACGTAGAATAAAATACATATCAACAAAATCTCTTTTCGCCCCTCGTTGGCTTATGGCAATAACCTTCATGGAGGCGATATCCGTAAGACTGGCAACTGAAATGCCTTGCCAACTGACGTATTTCTCAATGAAAGGGTAGGGGTAGCAAAATAGAGATACCTTGGTATTTTCTATAATGCTTGTCAATGTATTCTGTTCTTCCTGTAGAAGTGAAAAATTAAGTTTCTGTTGTTTAATTTCATTGAGAATTTCATCGGTTGAAAACGACTGAGCGGCAAAGAAATCAAGATCTTCAGATATCCTATGTCCAATCTGTATTGCGGCGGCGGTTTCACCGGCTAAAATGAAACGGCGTGTCTTGATAATAGGTTTCAATCGTTTTAAAACGTCTATACCTTTTTTTGGAAAACATTCATTGTGCATTGGACATTTCCCCCAGCCAGATTTTCCAGAATATTCTTGATTTTTCGGATATTTTTCGGCTTGTGTTGCATGTATCCAGAATCAAACGCGTTGGATACATATTTTGTATCCATTGAAATGCGGCTGTGTCTCCCACTTCCAGGACACGCTCAATAATATATCTGGCATTTTTGCGAATGTTAATCTTGTTAGGTTCTACGTCCCAGAATAAGGGATAGAATCGTTGTTGCACTTGATTCGTTCTTTTTAATTCTTCCAGCATTTTTTTCACCTTATTGTCGGCAATATTTCCCAGATATTTCTGCACTATCCTGTTCCCATTACGATAAGCCTGATATGCATATTGTTGTTTCCCTATTGTTTTGATTACTATGCTCAAGATAACCTCCTGTTTCATAAGTATTATACCAAACATTGTTGTATAAGCCAAGTATATGTATCAGTTGGGTATATGGGTATATAGGTAACACTTTATCAACGTTTTTTTAGACAAAAATAGATGCGTAGAAAGGGCAGGCAGGTTATGGGTTGTAAACCAGTTTAAGGTGTTAGAAAAGGTAATCTGTTTAGGTTTTTTTTAAAGTTAGATTCAGTAAGAAGTATCTTCTGAGTTTTATCCCTCCAATGACCCAGTTTTGTAATCTTCTTGAAGGGGTAGGGGGGCGAACAATGGTTCTATCCGACTAAAGACACTTCTCTTATAAGCGGAGACCGTTCGTAGCGTATTTCAGCCGCACAATCCCCTCACCCACCCTGGCAGTTTTTAGTGTTAATGCTATCACTTGTTAAATTGAAAGCCAGGTTACCATCTTCTTCCTGCGTATCTTAAAAGTTGTTCAATTTTTGAGTTGGAACGTGAAGGCAATAACGGCTTTTTTCTTCTGAGAAGCGCCGCAAAACAGAATTATTTTTACGGAATAAAGATTCTAAGTAGTTCATTGGTGTAGGGGGATATAATACTTGCCTTTATAAGAAATTTCTCATTTTAAAATTTGTTTTTCTTTCTTTGAAATGTTAATTTTATTGGATGAAACAAGTCAAGCAAAAACTACTAATAATAGCAGGAACCCTCTCTGTTATCTTAGGCATCATAGGTATTTTTGTTCCAATTCTTCCCACCACCCCCTTTCTTTTACTTGCAGCTTTTTGTTACTCTCGCAGTTCTGAAAACTTTTATAACTGGTTGATAGGTAATAAGTTTTGTGGGCAATACATAAGAAACTATTTACAAGGTAAAGGAATACCATTAAAACAGAAATTGTATACAATTATTCTGTTATGGGCAACCATAATGTTTACTGTTTTTTTTATCATAAAACCTTTATGGCTAAAATCTATTCTAATTTTTATTGTAATTGCGGTTACAGTTCATATTGTTATAATAAAAACTTATAAGTATAAAAAATAAAAAGGTTACGTGTAAAAATTGGAATTATATAATATTTCTTATATGATATAAGATTGAATCCTATAACAAATAAAATAGAGAATTTCAATTCAAAGAATAAATTGGAGGAAATTTATGGAAAAAAAAGATATGAATAAAATGACTACTGCAGCAGGTGCTCCTGTTTCAAATAACCAGGACTCTATGACAGCAGGTCCACGTGGACCGATGCTTCTGCAAGATGTCTGGTTTCTTGAAAAGATGGCGCACTTTGATAGAGAAGTAATTCCTGAAAGGCGTATGCACGCTAAAGGTTCTGGAGCTTACGGCACTTTCACTGTTACTCATGATATAACAAAATATACAAAAGCGAAAATCTTCTCTCAAATTGGGAAAAAGACAGAAATGTTTGTGCGTTTTTCAACCGTAGCAGGAGAACGAGGAGCAGCGGACGCTGAAAGGGATATAAGAGGTTTTGCAATGAAGTTTTATACCGAAGAAGGCAATTGGGATCTTGTAGGGAATAATACGCCTGTATTCTTCTTCCGGGACCCTTTAAAATTTATAGACCTAAACCACGCTGTAAAGCGAGACCCGCACACTAATATGAGGAGCGCTAAGAACAATTGGGATTTTTGGACTCTGCTTCCTGAAGCTCTCCACCAGATTACCATAACGATGAGCGATAGAGGTATTCCTTATTCTTACAGGCATATGCATGGATTTGGAAGTCATACATTCAGTATGATAAACGAAAATAATTGTAGGGTATGGGTAAAGTTTCACCTTGTCTGCCAACAGGGTATTAAAAACCTGACTGATGCCGAAGCTGAAGCAGTAATTGCAAAAGATAGAGAGAGCAACCAGAGAGACCTTTTTGAAAATATACGTAACTGCAAATTTCCTAAATGGAAAATGTATATACAGGTTATGACAGAAGAAGAGGCACAAAATATGCCTTACAACCCGTTTGACCTTACAAAAATATGGTATAAGAAAGATTTTCCTCTTATAGAGGTTGGTTATTTTGAACTTAACAGAAATCCAGAAAACTATTTTGCAGAAGTTGAACAATCAGCTTTTAATCCAGCAAATGTTGTGCCCGGGATAGGTTTTTCTCCTGATAGAATGCTTCAAGGAAGATTATTTTCTTATGGTGACGCACAGAGATACAGATTGGGTGTCAACCATCATTTGATTCCTGTAAATGCACCCAAATTTCCTACCAACAGTTATCATAGAGACGGGCTGATGCGAGTAGATGGAAATGCTGGAAGTAAACTCCACTATGAACCAAATAGTTATGGTAAATGGAAAGAGCAGCCTGAGTTTAAAGAACCACCTCTAAAGATTTATGGAGAAGCTGATAGATGGAATTATAGAGAAGACGATGATGATTATTACACTCAACCAGGTAAACTTTTTAGATTAATGTCTCCAGAACAACAGCAAACTTTATTTGAAAATACCGCTCGACATATGGGAGATATACCAACAGAGATAAAAGAGAGACATATATCCAATTGTATGAAAGCCGATCCTGCATATGGTAAAGGTATAGCAAAAGTTCTGGGGCTTTCAGAAAAATAAAAGATAGATATTGGGCAATAGAGAAACTCATACTTTAGAAATTGGAAATAAATGGTTGGAGATTAGATAGTTTACAAAGAGGAGGAGGCTACACGAGCTGATTTTATAGTTTTAAGTGATAGATGCACAAAATGTATTTATCTTCTTCAAAAACTCCGAACAGGTTATCTTAGAGGTTTGAACTACCTCCTCCCATTGATCCACTGGATTGCTAGCGGATGTCCGACCCCGAACGCTTCGAAAGTGAGGGGCGCCAACATCCCCTCACCCACCCTTTTGTTTTTTTACAAGACAAGTCTTTGAGCGGAAGGCAAAATAAAATATAGTTTACTGATATCATATACTACACGTATTGAGAAACTTCTCTTAGCAAGATTTCATTAAAATTTCTAATAAGTTTTTGTTGGTCAGCAGGGAGAAAATCTTTTAGCTCTTTTTCTATATATACTTTGTCATTTTTTATTTTTTCTTTGATACTATTAAGACACTTTCTCTGTTCAACTGTAATAAGACCTTTACGAAGAAGAAAATAAAGGTCGTAATAATCCCTCGCCTTTGCCCGTGTTAACACAGCTGAGAGTTTTTCATCAATTAAGTCTTTAGATGGAAGTATAGAAATTGTATAAGGAGGCAGAAAATCACTCGCTATTAGCATTGGCTCTCCAGCAATTTTTGTCTTTCTTTTACGAAATGAAACCTCAAGAAGTATCCGAGTCTTATACCCAGAAAATTCTGCATTGATAGCTCCAATATATCCTCCTGAAGTTTTTTTACTCTCTGATAAATCCACAATAACGCCCATTTTATCTAGTTTGCTCATTATATTTATCAATATTGTTTCTAACTCTTCTATTTTTATATTAAACCCTGAAAAATCAAGGTCTTCAGAAAAACGAGGGCTAAGGTAAGCAATCCGCAAAGCAGTTCCGCCCTTAAAAAGCACCTGTTCTGACTTTCTTTCTTGATAAAAAAAAGACAAAAATAGATGTTGAATATATTCTCGAGCAATATTTATCTCAGTTGTTTTTTTTTGAATAGCCATCTGCTTTATAATCTCTCTACCTAACATTATATCCTCTCAATTAATTCATTTATTCCTTTATTGTTAAACAATTTAACATATTTAGTTAATTCTTTTTTATCAAGTCCAGAAATATCAATTCTTTCATTTAATTTATAGGATTTTCTTAGAACAAAATAAAGATAATCCACAAAAGCTTTTTCTTTACATGCAAAAAGTATTGTTTTGCCTTCAATTTTCACAGGCGAATATCCAGTAAAAACAGATGCCTTTATTTTATGGTAACGAAATTCCTTGTTTATAGCGTTAAATCTTGCTGTCGGAAGAGTAGTTACTGATGTAATAGAGTAAACCATTTCCGGAATAATATGGTAATATGCAAGTGCATAAGTAAGAGAAATATATGACGGACGATAAAGAGCGTTCGCAATCTCAACCTCTGAAGGGATATTGTTATTTAACGTATAAAGGCTGTTACGCAACTTAACAATTGCTCCTTTTTTGACATATCTCGTTAGAAAAAAACGGACAGATACTTCTGAAACTCCAAATATTCGTTTCAGATCAACAGGAGAGAATATTGTAATTCCGCAATCTCTTATTTTTTTTTCAGCATTTATCCAATTCAGTAATTTAGCCATATTGCTAAATATTTTAACTGACATTATTCTTTTTGTCAAGAAAACGAATTACCTCATAATAAATTTAGACGAAAAAATGAAGTTGTCTTCAAAACTGGACAGGGCTTTTAGATGTATAATAATTTAAAAGTATTAAAGGGGGCAAAATGAGAAGAAGAGATAGCGAAACATTTATAGCTCGGTGGTTTTAGTTTTTTTTACCTATAAGACTACTACTTTTTCTCTAAGCATAGGAGATAGTCTCATACAGAAATTGGAAGTAAGTGTATGAAGATTGGATAGTTTACAAAGAGGAGGAGGTTACACGAGCTGATTTTATTCTTTTAAGTGATAGATGTACAAAATGTATTTATCTTCTTCAAAAACTCCGGACAGGTTATCTTAGAGGTTTGAACTATTTCTTCCCATTGACCCAAAAAAGATTTCCTTCAGGGGATTTGAAAGGAGCGAAGTCAGGAAACCCGACGAAGAGGCAGGATTGCCAACGTGTGTCCGACCCCGAACGTTCCGAAAGTGAGGGGCGCCAACATCTCCTCACCCACCCAAAACTGGTTTAATTAAGTAGAGAATCCCAATAGAAAGATTTTATAAAAATCCAAAGGACTATAATTGCAGTTATTACAGCAGTGGTTGTCCAAAGAACAACTAAGAGGAGAAAGGAAAATCAAGGTATTTTCATCTGATGAGGTTTGTGAAACTCTTGTCAAGCATAATAGGTTCAAAATCTTTATAAGTAAAACATCTATTTAATTACATTCCATTTTTTAAAATCATTTTTCGTGCAACACCATTGATCTAAAATACTTTTCAGTAAACCTTTGTTTCTATACCCTTTTTTATGGTGGTGAATTTCTAAATATTGGTAAGGTGTTTCCAATTTTACATTATAAAATATATAACGTGAACCTTTTGTTTTTACCAATTCCCAACGAGTATCTTTCTTGAGAAGAGTAATTAAATCTTTCGGGGTAAGATTTTTTAATTGCCCCCACTCAGATTTACTCCATTCTTTTTTTATGAAAGGAAACATAGTTAGGGGGTACAAAAAGATGTATAAATATAACCATCAGGAATGATATTACTAAACTCATTAATTTCTTTATAGTTTGGTACGGAAGTTATAACTCTAAGGTATTTATTATTTTCAGTAAGTGGGTCGTTACGTTGTATCCGAGTTTCTAAAATAGCGCATGCTGCTTTGTATGCGTTTTCTATAGCTTCTTTTTTTGTTGCCCCTTCTTCATACACGCCACCCACGCCAGGAGCATAAGACATATATCCATCTTCTCCCTTCTCTATTATTATAGCAAAATAATAAGTATATTTATTTTTCATATCTCCCCATCGCACCTTTTTTCTTATTTTATACTAACAAAAAATTGTATTGTCAAGTTTTCTCTGTTTTTCTTAAGAATTTCATAAGAAACAAGACATCCTGCAGATCGGATAAAAAAATAGGAATCCGTATGGATATTTCCTCTTATTTATATTCGCTTCTTTTTACAGGCGAACATTTTCCTATAGATTTCTAATGAGGGCAGTGGTGTTTGACAAAATCTCTTGGCATGGTACAGTGAATTTATCAAGGAAGCCATTGCGAGTAGCCTCTGATAAAAGCAGAAAGGATGAGGCCAATGCATAGACAGATAGAGAGTCAAAGTATTTCTTTTATTAAGGCATTATTCTCTTTTTCCGTTATTCAGCTTCGCTCTTTCTCTACTTCCTTTATCTTTTTTCATAGTTTCCAGATTTTTCGCACTTCTATTCTTCTACCCTTTTACACTTTTCCACAAACAAAACTTCTCTTTTCTCATGGTATCACTGCCACTACTTTGAAGTATGGTATGTCGTCAGAGAGATTCTCTTTGAAAAACATTTTTTCCCATAATATGACCTGTTTTACGGGTGATTCAATGGTTATAGAAATGAAAAGAGTTGTCGCAAAAAGAGATTATCTTCTAAATCTTCGGAATAGAAAGAGTTCCTTTCTTTCGCATAATAACCATTCTGCTGAAAAGTAGCATTGTTCCTGAATTGCTTTTGATTGTGCTTTTGGAGCCGAAGTCCGGCAAATGTAAAAGATCTTGTAGAACAGGGATTGTAACTGCAGGAAAGGAGTTGAGCTATTGCATTGTGCGAGGCGATTCTATTAGGAAATAAAGATGAAGATAATTTGTTTCCATTTTTTGAGCGACAAGGAGGGATGCCAAAACAATAGTTAAAATAAATGTATAGAAAGAATTTCTTTCTATCTATGGAGGGATGAATGAAAAAAAAATGCAGTGGTTTTACCTTAATAGAACTCTTGGTTGTTATTGCGATTATTGCTATTTTAGCGGCAATGCTTCTGCCCGCGCTCTCACGAGCAAGAGAAAAGGCGCGTCAGGCAGTCTGTATGAGCAATCTGAAACAGATGGCAATAGGATTCGCGGTCTATAATAATGATTATGATGATTTTTATCCTCCTTCAAGATATTATCAAGCTTTCTACTGGTTTGACCTTATCGCCGAAGCAATGGGCGTGAAAAGGAATGGAAAATATCTTGGAGCTTACACCTATGCTTATCAAGTTCCTGTAGCAAAACGGAGCAATCTTCCCTTCTGGTGCGGATCTGATAAAATTCACCAATCTGTTACTCAATCTTTCGGTAGTTATGGATATAATGTACAGCTTCCCCAGGTATCAACTAATTGGTACACCTATCCATGGATAAAAGCAGGCAATCTGAAAGAACCGGGAAATACGCTTCTTGTTGCCTGTGTCTCTCTCAGCGGCTACTCTTGGACATTTTATATACGGGAACCTTCCCGTCTTCGCAGTGATGTAAGCGCGGCAAACCATAATGGAGGAACCAATATTCTCTTCTGCGACGGCCATGTAGAGTGGAGGCCCTGCGAAATGAATGATATGATGACAGGCACCTACCAGACCGGCTATGTAATTGACAGAACAGTACGGATTGATCCACGGCCTGATAAAACAGTTCCTAGAGATCCTCCTGCAGTCTATCCGTAACAAGAGAGGAAGTTTTCACTATTACGGGAATAGATCAAGGATAGAGAAGAGGGATGTTTGTAGGATAGGCTTACAACAAGGGGTACTATAGACTACTTGAAAAAGAAGTATCGCCAGAAGGCATAGCTACAGAAGATCAGAGATCATGAATTTATCACAATAACACCATAACAGAAGGCAAGTTACAGAAAAATCTTGACAGAACCGAAATCCATTTGTTCTTTCTATTTTAACACTTGACTATTTTTATTTATAATATATAATATAAGTATGGAAAAGCTTTCAACTCGTAAGATTTTTCTTTATGAAAAAATTAAGAATTACCTTTTAGAACTGATCGAAAAGGGTATGGAAGGAGAACAATTACCAACAGAAAGACAGTTGGCTTCTCTTTTTTCGGTTAGCCATATTACTGTTCGTAAGGCTCTTGTAGAACTTGAAAAAGAATTTGCTGTTATTAGATTGCAAGGTAAAGGTACCTTTATAAGAAAAAATTATAAAAGCAAGAACTCTGAAATGTTACACATGCTTGTTATTCAGCCACCGCAGGAATATGTAGAAGTTTCCTTTATTCACCCTATTATTTCTGGATGTCTTATTCATGCTAGAAAGAACAATATTAGTATTCATGTTTTTCCATATACGTATCAAAAATCTGAACTTCTTAGCAAATGCAGAGACTTTAAGATTGAAGCAATTGTGTGGATTTTTCCTCTTCCCGAGTATTTTGAAGTGATAAAAGAATTACAGAATATCGGATATCCTATTGTTATAATTAATCGAATAGAAAAAAATCAACAATTTAATTATGTTAGCACCGACCATGAAAAGGGTGCGGAAGAAATAACTCATTTCCTTATTAATAAGGGGCATGAAAAAATAGGTTTTGTTGGATTGATTGAAGAGATTTCTTGTTACCGTCAGAGGTTTAAAGGTTTTTTGAAAGCCTGTGGAAACATAGAAGAAAATTTTCCCTGTGAGGGAGTGGTAAAAATTGAAAGTAAGAGTTATGCGGCTTGGGATTTTTTATCAAGCAAAGAAGGTTTTAATAAGAAATTTGAAAAGATGTATGACGATTATCAACCCTCAGCCATACTTGTTGCTGGAATGAAGTTTTTAGAAGCGATCTTGCCATGGTTAAAACAGAACCCAAGTTTATTTCCAGCAAAATTAGAGATTGCCACGTTTGATGAAATTGAGCAAAAGTATGAAGAAAAACAATATATACACGAAGTACTACAGCCTCTCGTTGAATTGGGGAAAATTGCTGCTGAAGAATTGGAGAAAATAGTAAAAAAGGAAGTTAAGAGTACACAAATAGTGCTCTCTCCGTATTTAAGATTAAAAACCGAATTATATAAGTAACCATTCTGTTTAGAGGTGAAAAATGTTTAATGGAAAAGTGATTTCTCGCAAATCACATGGATTCACCTTGATAGAATTCCTTGTAGTGATTTCGATCATTGCTATTTTAGCGGCAATGCTTCTGCCCGCGCTCTCACGAGCAAGAGAAAGAGCAAGAACCGTTGTATGTGTGAATAATTTAAAACAACTATATTTAGCTTTTTTTATGTATACTCAAGAAAACAATGGGTATTTACCACTTGCTACAGAAGGTGCTGATCACTGGGGAAACTATATTGGAAAATATGTAGGCTCTCATGATTCTTCTGGAAAAAGAAACACTGTTTTCCGATGTCCGTCTGTATTAAAACATTCATATTCAAATCAGGTAGGCTATACAATGAATCGTTGGTTATCTCGGAAAAAGATAGATCGTGTAAACAATTCACATAGATGGTTGCTTTTGACAGATATTGATCCTGCTAACAGAAACTATCCTTGGCGCTGTACTGATTTTTTCAATGTTGCATATCCAGAATATGTTAATGTTGCACAGGGACCACATAACGGAGGGAACAATATTCTTTTTATAGATGGACATTCAGATTGGAAAAAATATACCCACTATAATATTGACGGTAAAATGTTTGGAAGCGATATTATCTGGAGATAAGCCATTTTATTATGTATTCAAATCTTTTTCAGAATAAAAATCAAGGAAGGAGCAGTGCAAATGGAAAAAAAGGGAAAGAGATTTATTGGAACAACAAGAATAATGTTGTTAACAGGGGTTTTTTTTCAGACTCTTTTTTCTTTTGTTTATGCGGGAGAAAACCTTATTAAAAATCCTGGATTTGAAAAAAGTGACAGTGAAAGCCGTCTTGAAAATTGGAGAACTCATAATTGGCGCGGAACTTCAGGTTTATGTTTTACAATTGACAAAGAAGTTTATCACGGTGGGAAACAATCTATGCGCATTGAATCTCCTACACAAGGGAGAGGGGCATTAATCTACGATAATGTTCTAATAGAAGAAGGGAAGAAATACAAATTCAGCCTTTGGTGTAAGAGTGATAATCTTAAAGGCTATAGCGGAGGATTAGCAACCGTTTTTTTTCATTATGCCCCAAAGGGCAGAAGAATATTTAACCTGGATATGCAGGGAAGTAAAAATTGGACCTTTCGTACCACTGAAATAAGCCCTCCAGCTGGGACAACCGGAGTTTCTATTTTAATACAAATCTATGATTCTTCTGGCACAGTCTGGTTTGATGATGTGGAATTTACTGATACTGAAACAGCAAGTTTGGATAAAGGTCTTATTTTTGAAGATACTTTTAGAAAATTTTCTCTTGCGTCCGAATGGAAGTGGAAGCATTCCTTTATTGAGGGGAGTAGTTATAGTTTGACAGAGAAAGAGGGGTTTTTAACCATAAAAGCACCCCCAAAAGCAGGGATGTGGAAAGACAATATTACCGCCCCTAAACTTTCCTATGAAATTAAAGAAGATATATTTGTTATAACTACGGCACTAAAGGACTATTTCCCTCAGAAAGCATGGGAAGAAACCGGTATATATTTCTGGAGTGATGAGAATAATTGGCTTAAGTTTAGTAGAACTTATAACGGGACAGCGCATGAACTAAATTGTGGAGGTCCTCAAGAAGGGAAGTTCACTACTTTACCGCCAGTAGTCTATACTCAATCAGAGATCTATTTTCAGATAGAAAAACACAAGGAAAAGATTGTTTTTAAGTATAGTGAAGATGGGGAAAACTATACTATCATGGGGCTTGCTTCTTCTTTTTCAGTTAAGGAAGTGGGACTTTACGCTGCAAATGGACCTACTACAGCAAGGTATAGTTTTTTTAGAATAGAACCAGCAGTTGCGTCTCAATTTTTTATAAGTCTGCTTTCTCCTTCTAATAAGAGTATAATTCAAACCTCTTTTCCTCTTTTTTCATGGGAAAGGACAATTCCGACTAACCGAGTTATTAATTGGGCTGACTATAAAAGATGGGCAGGTATAGATATTTATCCTTCTTATCAATTGTGCTATTCCAAGGATAAGAATTTCAAAGAAGAAGTTTTTCGAGTAAACGATTTACTCTCTGATAGTTATAGACCATTGAAAGAATTATCTGACGGTACTTATTATTGGCGAATTTCGCTTTGTTCTTCTTTTGAGGTAAAAGAGTTAAATTCACCTGTTTTTTCCTTTACCTTAAAGAATGAAGCAAAGGATACAACTCCTCCGTACATTTTGAATGTATTTCCATGGACTACCAGTAATAGCAGACCAATCATTTCGGCCAATTTTCAAGATAACCAAAAGGGTAGTGGTATTGATACAGAGAGCATTAAGTTGTCACTTAATGGAAAAAATATTAGTGAAGATTTGAAAATCACTACGACGGGAATAAAGTACATTCCGAAAGAACCATTACAGAGAGGCTTGCATAAAGTAATTTTAGAGATTAAAGATAATGTGGGTAACCTTGTTAAAGAAGAATGGTACTTTACTCTTACCGAGGATATCTCAACCAAGGTTAACGTAAGAAAGGATAATATACTTCTAGTAAATAATAAGCCTTTTTTTCCTAACGGATTTTATGGAGTTTATCCTACTCAAGTTGCTAGGGCTAAAACACTAGGAATAAATTTTATTCATCACTGGGGTTTCCAAGATAAGAAACTCAGTTATGAACAGAATTTAGAAAATGCCATTAAATATTTGGATGAAGCAAGAGATAACGGGCTTTTTGTTTCCATGGAGATACCTCGTTCGGCAATGTATGAGTGCAATTATGAGATAATTGGCAAGTGGGTAGTTGCCATGATGGCGCATCCAGCCCTTTTGTGTTGGGTTTTTGATGAGCCGGAAATAGGTAGTGACATAGTTATTTACAATAAGGCTTATCAATTTCTTAAAAAGATAGATCCTTATAGACCTATTGGTGTTACTAATTGGTGGCCTCTTGCCTATCCTGTTTTTGCCAGATGTTCAGATTTTCTTTTTCCAGATGCGTATCCGTTTTACAACTATCCTGATTTTCTTAGGCAGAGAGATCCTGAAAATAAACATGAAAAGCATCCGATTACTTTAGTGGCAGATATGGTTAATCATGCCGTGAAAGCTTCTGGAGATAAAAAACCTGTTTGGTTTATGCCTGAAGAGTTTGGCCCTCATCCACGACCAAATGGAGAAAAAAGATACCCTAACAAAATAGAATCAAGGGCTATGTACTATTTAGCCTTAGTTAATGGTGCAAAAGGATTTCAACCTTATCTTTGGAGAGGACAGCTTGAAAGATATAAACAAGTTTTGCCGATTGGTGAAATTAATGAGCTTACTCCAATGCTTAGTAACGGGAGTATGTGCGGAAATATTTCTATCTTGCCAGAGAACAACCAAATTTATACAATGTTGAAAAAATATCAAGGAAAAAAATACCTTATCGCTGTAAATGGAGATACTAACCCAATAAAAGTAAAGTTTACTTTGATTAATAATATCAAGGCAATAAAGATTTTATTTGAGGACAGAAATCTTCACGCTTCAGGGAAATTTTTCACTGATAACTTTGAAGGGTACGGAACACATGTTTATGAAATCGTAGTAGATTAAGATGAGTTTTTTCTGTAATAAAAGGACGTTTATTAAGTTTCTTAAAGCTTTTTCGATATACTTTTTTTTTATTTTAAACGTATAACAAAAAGATTTCATGTCCGTATTATCTATCGAACCAATTTCGGCTTTAGTCATATTCTCAATGCTGGTTGGTTCCACTACCTTCCGATATACCTGTTTTGTATATAGAGAATGCAGCGAATTTTACATTTGCAGGCGAGATTTATATTCTTAATAAACGTAAGAGGAAAGATTTTTGCGATTAAACCCGTGTTTTTTTAGCAAGCCCATCACTGGTTCTTTCTGTCTTAATCCTACAGTTAGAGAAAAGATTGCAAGATAAAAAGAGTGCAAAAAGAGTATTGAAAAAGGGGAAGAACAATATCTGATTTACAGTGGAATATTACAACATCACAGATCGTAACAATACAATGCTTTTTCTATTCAAAAATGTCTCTGTAAGAAATTTCTGCGCCACCTATCAGAACACTGTTTTCGCCGAGAATACTTTTTACTATCTGGGTCTTTCTCAGATCTGGCAAAAAGACCTTTTGATTATAAGTTTCCTGTATAAAGTTCAGCAGAATCCCTGGATCTTCCTCGGCAACATAGCCGGCAAGTACAATGATTTCAGGGTCAATATAAGTAATCATATTGGCAATACTCAATCCTAAATAATAGCCAGCTTCTTTAAGGACCATTTTTGCGACAGTATCATCCTGTTGCGCCATTTGAAAGATGATGCGCATTGCCTCTCTTTCCGAGAAAGAAGAGAGTTTTTTTGTAATCCCATACTTTTTAGCACGTTCCGATGTCATAGAGGATGCGACTTTTTTGATCATTGCTGATCCAGAACTTACCACCTCAAGACATCCTTTTCTTCCACAGCGGCATATCTCGCCATTGGTGAATACCAAACTATGGCCTAATTCTGCTTCTAAATTGTGGGCTCCATGATGTACTTCTCCATTTTTTATAAAGGCGGCGCCAATCCCGGAATCTATATCTACGCAAAGCATACTATTTGTATTTTTTCCTGCTCCAAACCAATATTCTCCAATAGCCATTGCTCGGTTTTCTGATTCCACAAAGGTTTTAAGACCAAGAAGTGTGGCGAGAATATCTTTGACCGGAACATTGTTCCATCCAAAATGGGAAGAAATTTTCAAAGTGCCTTCTTCCGCATCCACGCTTCCTTCCATGGCGATTGCAATAGAATGAACTTTGTTTTTGGGTATAGAATGTTGCTGAAGCAGTTTTTCTACTCTTGCCGCAAGAATTTTCAATACTGCTTTGGCTCCTTGCCGAGATTTTGTGGGATATGCGATTTTATGGAGTATCTCTTCGTTTAAGTTAATAATAGCGATCCGTGTTTCAAGCGCAAAAAGCGCTACGCTTATGACATATCGTGCATTAGGATTGAGGGTAAAGTTTTCCGGTTTTCTTCCTCGAAGAGAGGCTCCTTTCTTTGTATATCTGATAAAGTTTTCTTTATAGAGTTCTTTTGTAATATTGACAATTGTACCAGCGCTTAATTTGGTTTTTTTGACAAGTTTGATTTGCGAAGTCTCGCCACTGGACCGAATTTGTTGTAAGACCAATTTTCGGTTCCATTCCCTCATGAATTTACGATTGGCGGTTTTTATATTCTTTTTCATTTTTCACTATTTTTATCTTTTAGATCTTTTAGAGCAGAGGGGAAGCTTTTCTCCTATTTTTTTATAGAGATACAGGATAGCAGAGGTTTCCGCCGGTTTCTCCGTGGACAGAAATTTCGCCTAACTCTTTCCCTTTGCTTTTTACAAACCATTCTACTGTGTGGAAAGAGATTCCCTGTATATGTCCTATATCAAAATGGGAATGAAGAGAGATGAGTTCACTTTTTTCCGCAGGGAAAAATTGTACCTTTACGCCTTTGAACCTTGCAAGCGAGAGGGCTTTATTGGTAATATTGGTGGGCAATGCGCCTTTATTGGCAACTTTTGCCCGTATTTTGTATATAGAGTTTCCGATAGCCTCGGTGGTAACTTCTTCAATGACGATATAAGGATGTTTTTTCGCATGCGCAATGGTAAAACGATAGGTTCCCGCAGAAGTTTTTTTAAGATCCTGCAGAGTTGGATTATTAAGATGCGGGTTTAAGAATCCCCCGATTTCTACCTTTTTTAACTGGGGATGAGAAAACCATTTCCAATCTATAAAAAGAGGAACATTCTTTTTTTTGCGGTCCCACCATTGCATTACTCTTCTCATCAAGGCTTCGTTTTCTTCCTCTCCAATAGTTTGGAACCATTCTTCAGAAGAAATACCCGCACTGTTACGAATGGTGCCGAGTTCAAATTCAAAGCAAAAGAGTCCTAAATGCTGATAGACGAAATCAAGAAATGTTCCAGTATAGTTAACGTCCCGGCGGTTGATTTTACGGTATTTGAGTACTGGAACAATGGGAAATTTTGTTTCGCGTGAACCAATGGCTGTAAATTCTTGCATTAAAATAAGGTCATTTTCATCAATATCCTCGTCTGGTCCTGAAGTAGGAGCCCGTAATACTGCCGCCGCGCCTGTGTGATATGCAAGAACTCCGAAAATATTAGAATGGCGGTGCATAAATTCTCCCAAATGCCGTGTTTCCTGTTCACTGAAAGGGAAATCTCCGGCACCTGGCTGGTCAGGTTCTGGTCGCCAGTTATATGGCCAGTTGCGGTTCCAATCAAAACTTCGGCCGCCTATTTCAATTTTATCGCTCCCATCCCATTGATGAAGCAATCCCTCTGGAAAGACCCTATAAAAAGGTCCTGTGGAATCAAATTTTCTTGGTATCATTAACCGGGGGTCTTTCGGATCCTTAATGAAAGCTCCATTAGGATGTTCCTGACGCATGGTTAGTATTATTCCATTGCCGTCAATATCTTGTTGGTAAAGAGTATTGGGAAGTTTTTTGCTTTCGTCGCTTCTGCTGCGGATCATACCGCGGGTGGTAAGAACAAATTCAGCGCCATCCGGGTTTAATCTTGGTACGATATAAAATGCTATCCGTTGAAGGAGATCATTTTTTTCCGCAATCAGCTGGCGCGCGGTATAGAGAGCCGCATGAGTTCCTGAGACTTCGCTCGCATGGATATTGGCATGGATTAGATAAGCGGGTTTATTTTCTGGATCTCCAGTTGTAAAGTCAGTAATGGTAATAAGAGGAATGTCTCGGCCCTCACGGGATTTTCCGATAGAGCCAATTTTGCTAAGGGTTGGCGAAGATCCATGTAACTGTGAAAGGAATGAGGTTATGTCATCATACTTCAGAAAATGGTCAAATGAGAGATTAGGAACCGTTCTTTTTTTAACCATGATCTTATCCTCCATGTGTTGGTGGAAAAGTTACATGTTCTTCTGTTTTATAGCCAGATATAGATTGATTGTTTTTTTAATACATAAAATGCTTGAATTACTATATTATGGTAATAGTAACAGTAAACATTATCTCATCTGAAATGTCAATAATACAGGGCTTTGCAATCTTTTTTCGCTATGGAGATCTTGTTTTTGTGGAATGCTTGCGTGTAAATGTACGCAGATAGTTTTTTTGAAGGTATTTCTATGAATTTTTTTTGTTTTCTAACAATATCAAAAGAAAAGGGGTAGCGATTTTTTTATCACCTGTTCTTTGTTGTGAATGTTACACAGGCGTATTCGGCAAGATACTTTCTATGGTGTGCAGAGCTTTAGTTTTTCTTTGATATCTATTTGGTGAGATGTTGTGCAGAAGGAATGAGTCTATTTCATTATAGGGAAAGCGATGCCTTTTTCACCTCCATTGGAATTTGACAAAAAAAAGTTTTATGGTAAGGTGAAAAAAACAAGGCAGAAAAGAGATCCCTTTTTTTACAATTAAATAGTTCACTAAGTAAATTAATTGACTAGCTAACCTATTTTACACAGGAGTGGAGATGGAAACGAAACAGATTAAAAAAGATGCGATTAAAAATATCATTCCTCATTGGGCAACCTATGAGTCTCTTATAAAAGAGCCCAAGATTTTTTCAAGGGGAGAGGGTGTTTATATCTATGATATAGAAGGAAAGCGATATTTTGATACCTTTTCATCTTTGGTTACCTCTATTCTCGGCCATGGAAATAAAGAGATAGCGGACGCTATTTTTTCTCAAATACAGGAACTGGAATTTTTCCCAAATATTGGAGATACCTTTACCCTTCCTTTGGTAAAACTTGCCAATAAACTTACCGAGATTACTCCGGGAGATTTGGATGTTTCTTTCTTTGTAAATAGTGGTTCTGAAGCTAATGAAACAGCTTTTAAGTTAGCGAGACAATATTTTTGGGAGAAAGGAGAGCGTGAAAAATATAAAATTATCGCCAGGCGTTACTCCTATCATGGAACTACCCTTGGTGCGGTTTCTGCTACCGGGCTTCCTTATTTCCGAACTCCTTTTGAACCTTTAATGCCTGGATACCTTTTTGCTCCTTCCGCAAACTGTTTTCGCTGCGAGTTTGGTCTTGATCCGTCAAATTGCAATCTTATGTGCGCAAAAAGATTGGAACAATTAATTGAATGGGAAGGTCCTGAAACCGTTGCCGCTATTATTATGGATCCTATTCCGGGTTCCAATACTGGTTACCCTGTGCCGCCAGATGGCTATTTGCAACGCATAAGGGAGTTCTGTACGAAGAACGATATTCTTCTGATTTTTGATGAGATCCAAACAGGAATTGCAAAGACAGGAAAATGGTTTGCTTGTGAGCATTGGAATGTGGTTCCAGATATCCTTACTATCGGAAAAGCTATTACTTCTGCCTATCTTCCTCTTGGAATTACCATGACAAGGCCTGAAATCTACGAGCCATTCAGAAAATCTGGAAGCGAGTTTCGTTCGGGTTCAACATTTGGCGGTCATCCTGCTTCTTGTGTGGCCGCATTAAAGACACTGGAGATTATTGAAAGGGAAAACCTCATTGAATATGCCAGTACCATGGGAGACTATATCCAACGCAGACTTGAGGGTTTATATGAAAAATATCCCATTGTAGGTAATTTTAGAGGTATGGGTACTTTGTGGGCAATGGAATTGATGAAGGATAGAAAAAACAAGACCTCCTTTGATCCTGCATTGAAAGTTGGCAATAGAATCCGAGATTTTTGTTGGGACCGCGGAATGATATTAAGAAATAATGCGGATATTCTTGTTATTGCGCCATCCATTATTATTACAAAAGAAGAGGCGGATGAAATTCTGACTTTGGTTGAAGAAGGAATAAAGATGATTATGAAGGATCTGTAAGAAGATCTATTCTAACAGGAGAAAGATAATCTATGAAAACCTTGGCGATTCATGGCGGAAAACCAGTAAATACCGAACCGTTTCCAGGATGGCCTTCTTTTTCGGAAAAGACCTTTCAGAGGGTTCTTGAACCATTAAAAACACGGAAACTAAATTACTGGTCTGGCGAGTATGGAAGAGAATTTGAAAATGCTCTTGCGCAGTGGCATCGTTCAGAATATTGTGTGACAACAGTGAATGAGTATGGAGCGTTTCATTTGGCTCTTGCCGCAGCCGGCATAAAACCCGGAGAAGAGGTTATTATTCCCTCCTATCTCTATTTTCCTCCGTTATTTGCGGTTTTAAATATCGGAGCGATTCCAGTATTTGTGGATACAGATTTTTCCCATACGATTGATCCTCAAGCCATTACAGAAAAGATTACCGATAAAACTAAAGCAATCATTGTTGCCCATATGTATGGGGTCGTGGCTGATATGTCGCCTATTATGGATATTGCCGCGGCGCATAATCTCTTTGTAATGGAAGATTGTACTGAATGTTTTGGAGGTATCTATAAAGGGAAAAAAACAGGAACTGTGGGAGATGCGGGCTGTTTCAACCTTTGTCATACAAAACATTTAGTAACAGGAGGCGAGGGCGGCGCGATTATTACTGATAACCGAGAATTATATCTAAACTCTTTTTCTTTGCGGGATTATGGATTTAATAGTAAGAAAAATTTAGATATGATAGGCCAGGAGCAGGAGTTGGTCTATATTCACGATACACTGGGTTTTAATTATCGGATGACAGAAATTCAGTCGGCGATAGGGTTAAGCGAATTGGAACGGATGGATTCTTGGAACCTTCCCGCAAGAATAAAAAATGGACGTTTTTTAAGCGCTACTCTTAAAGAGAATCCCCTTGTGCTTCATGTTCCCTTTGATTCTGACGAACGGCAGAATTCATTCTGGTGGGCTCCTTTTGTTTTAGATACAGAGAACCTGACAGTTTCCATTCAAGAGTTTCGGAAGGCGATGGAAGCAGAAGGAGTTCCTGTTTATGGGGCGTTATGGCCAGAACTTTATAAAGAAAAGGCATTTGTTTCGTATATGGATGCACGCGGTCTTTATAATCCCGATATAGAATGTAAAACTGCAAAGTGGCTTTCCGAAAGAACCATTTCGTTTTTTACTCATCCTGTATATGAACTACTTCATATGGAACAATATATTGAAGCATTTCATAAAGTGGCGAAGGCGTATACGCGGTGATATGGAAGAGAGAATTTCATTTTCTAACGAGGAATCATGGCTATATTATTATAGCGTAAAAAGTGGGATTGCCACGTTACTTTAAGAATCTTTATTTATTGCTTCTACCTTTTTTTTTCGTGGTCTTTTCTGGCTTTTATATTTTTCAGGGATGCTCTGCTGGCTTTACGCATCACTAAATTTACAGGAATTGAAAGAAGGGCGATCTTGTTGAGATACATGGTTCTTTTTGCAATAGATCCATAGGTTGATATATGTTTTCTTGCCCAGTAATATCCTTCTTGTAACTGATCAACAGTTAGCAACGCTGGTTTAAATACCACTTCGCCGCATGTATATTTTTCCCAGTTGCGATCAAAAATTCTTCCCTGAGAATTAAATTGTTCGTATAGTCGGGTTCCGGGAAGAGGAGTAAGGATTGAAAAACTCGCCAATTCTATCCTGTTTTGTTCTATAAACTGCACGGTGTTTTCAAAGACGCCTTCATTATCTCCATCAAATCCGAAGATAAATGCACCGATGATACCAATGCCGCTATCATGAATTTTTTTTATTCCTTCCTGGAAATCAAAGGCAAGGTTCACTTTTTTATGGACCTGTTGTAAATTAAAATCAGAGAGGGTTTCAAACCCGATAAAAAGTCCTTTACATCCGCTTTTAGCGGCGAGTTTAAGCAATTCTTTATTTTGTGCGATAGCAATGGATGCCTGTCCGAACCATCGTATTTTCAGTGGAAGCAGTGCGGTGAAGAGTTGTTTAGCATAGGTAGGGTGGGCTGCGATATTATCATCTACGAAAAAGAGTATGGTGCGGTTTTTTAGTAATTTGACCTCTCTTACCACCTCTTCAATAGGTCTTGTTCGGTAGGTACGGCCGAAAAAATCAGAGACACTGCAAAAATCACAGGCAAAAGGGCATCCTCTTGTGGTTTGAACCATATCCATTTCCCGGTAATACCTGTTTCCAAAGAGAAGCTCTTTTCTGGGAAGGGGAAGATGTATCAGGTTTGGCCTTTCAGTGGCACGGTAGAATTGTTGCAATTTCCCCGCATGAAAATCTTGCAGTAATTGCGGCATTGTAGCCTCGGCTTCACCCATAACTACCGCATCGGCATGTTTTGCGGCTTCTTGCGGCATTGCGGTGGGATGGATACCTCCGAGAATTACCGGCACGCCTTTTTCTCTGTACCTATCGGCAATTTCGTATGCGCGGGGTGCAGTGGAGGTGATGCAGGTTATGCCAACCATATCGGGCGTATCGTTAAAATTAATTTCATCAAGGCTGTCGTTAATAATATGGATATCGGTATCTATGGGGAATTGGGCGGCAACTGTTGTTAAACTTAATCGAGAAAATTGGATCGCTTTCTCTCTTTTTGTAATGACAGTAACCGGAGAGCGGGGAGAAATCAAATGAACACGCATGGGCAAATCCTTTGTGACTGAATGTAGATGAGGTTATGTATTCCAATAAGTATAGCATGGTATCAGAGTTATCTAAAGGAAAAGAGATAAAAATTTTTACAGGGTTTTATTATGGTCTTCAATGAAGAACCGGCAGAGGATAAGAATGACCTGTTATTTCATTGTAAACTTTTTAAGACGTAGGGCATTGGTTACCACAGAGACCGAACTAAATGCCATGGCGGCTCCGGCAAAGATCGGGTTTAGTAGTGGTCCTCCAAAGATATAAAGTATTCCGGCTGCAATGGGTATTCCTAATGTGTTGTATGAAAATGCCCAGAAGAGATTTTGGCGGATATTTCTGATGGTGGCGCGACTTAATGCGATTGCTTCCGCAACCTTGTGAAGATCGCCTTGAATAAGAATAATATCTGCTGATTCAATCGCAACCTCGGTTCCGCTGGCAAGTGCGATTCCTATATTAGCCTGTATGAGAGCGGGCGCATCATTGATACCATCTCCTACCATGGCAACCTTTTTTCCATTTTTTTGAAGGTTCTCTATTGCTTTTGCTTTTTCCTGAGGAAGAAGTTCCGCAAGAACAGTTTTTATTCCGACCTGTTCTGCGATAGATTGTGCGGTGGCGGTATTGTCTCCAGTAATCATTAAAACCTCAAGCCCGAGATCTTGCACTTTCTGTATAGCTTTTTCGCTTGATGGTTTAAGGGCATCTGCCACACCGATCAATGCAATAAGGATTCCATTCACCGCAAGGTAGACAAGGGTGTTTCCAGAAGAAGAAAGTTGTTTTGCATCTTTTGCGGAGTTCTGTAGAATAATTCCATTCTCTTTCATTAGTCCGGCAGTGCCTGCTAAGACTTTTTTTCCTTCTATTGAAGCGGTTACTCCTTTTCCGGGTATTGCCTGAAACTGTATGGGAGATACTGGTTTTATTTCCTGTTTTTCAGCTGCTTCCACAATAGCTTTTGCAACGGGATGTTCTGATCCTTGCTCCGCAGAAGCCGCAAAAAAAAGGGCTTCTTTTTCAGTGGCATTAGAGAAGAGGATAAGTTCTGTCATTTTGAGGGAGCCCTCGGTAATGGTTCCTGTTTTATCAAATACAACAGTGGTAAGAGTATGAGCAGTTTCAAGGGTTTCACCGCCTTTGATAAGAATTCCAGATTCCGCTCCTTTTCCGGTACCTACTAAAATGGCTGTTGGAGTAGCTAACCCAAGAGCGCAGGGACATGCAATAATAAGGACTGAGACAAATATAGTGAGGATAAAATTGAAATCTTTTCCTGCTAACGCCCATGCGATTGACGACAAAAACGCAATAATGATAACAAAGGGCACAAAGTATCCAGAAACAATATCGGCGATTTTTGCAATAGGTGCTTTCTTTCCCTGCGCCTCTTCAATCAGACGGATAATTTTTGCAAGGGCTGTATTTTGACCAGTATGGGTTGCTGTGAAGAAAATAAAGCCTTCATTATTGATGCTTCCTCCGATTACTTCACTTCCCGGAGATTTTTCTACAGGAAGGCTTTCTCCGGTAATCATAGATTCATTTGCCGTACTACTTCCTTTTGTAATAATTCCATCCACGGAAAATGTTGCGCCCGGTCGAACCACAAGGAGATCACCTACATTGACCTGATGGAGAGGAACTTCATATTCTTTCCCTTGTTTTTGGATAGTGGCGGTTGCAGGCATAAGCCGTATGAGCGCTTGGATCGCTTCAGAGGTTTTTCCTTTACTTTTTGCTTCAAGATATTTTCCCGTCATTACCAATGTGATGACCACTGCCGCTGATTCAAAGTAAAGGGAATGGATATAGGAAGATTTTCCCGCCATTAATGCGATCATTGCGAATGTACTGTAAAGAAAGGCGCTTCCAGTGCCGATTGCTACTAGGGAATCCATGGTGGGAGAGGCTTTGAAAAGAGCGGAAAATCCTCTTGTATAAAAATTGCTTCCAGCTATAAGTACAGGAATCGTAAGAGAAAACTGCAGGAATGCAAAAAGGAAAGGAGAGTTCTCCATAGAAAAGAAGAAGGGCAGAGGAAAAGAAAGTTTTGGAATCATGTGGGGCATTGCAAGATAGAGCAAAGGGATGGAAAAAAACGTTGCGATTACAACTCGCTTTTTCAGCGATTGTATTTCGCGGGTATCCTCCTTTTCTGTACTGCTTTCTTCTCTGATAGAGGAGTCATATCCTGCATTGTGAATTGCTAATTGTATTTGGTCAACAGAGGCGATAGACGGGTTATATGAAACAGTCCCTTGATTTGTTGCTAAATTAACCCGCATCTCGGAAACTCCCTCCACTTTTTTCACTGCCCGTTCTATCGCGGCGGCGCAAGAGGCGCAGGTCATTCCTTTGATAGAAAGTTCTGTGGTTTGGGAAGATTCGTGAGATATAAGACGGTACCCGGCTTTTTTTACAGTATCCTGTAATGTTTGAAAAGAAAGTTTTTCTTCATCATACTGTATATAGAGAGATTCTGTCGCGAAATTTACTTCGCATGTATGCACCCCTTCAAGTTTCTCAACCGCTTTTTGAATATGGGATGCACAAGCAGTGCAACTCATCCCAATAATATGATATCTTTTGGATGTCATTCTTTCCTCACTTCTTAAGTAATAAGATATATCTGTAATCTTCTTGAAAAGGTACGAGCCTTTCGCATATAGAAAAGGTTCTGTGGCAGATTTTCACTTTTTTCTTTTCCACTTGTTATTTTTTTTAGATGAAAGATAATAGAATAATATTCTTTACAAAAAAAAGGAGGCAGGGGAATGAATAATTCTGGAATAGTAAGAATTGGTATGATTGGACTTGGTCCTCGCGCAGAGACATTGCTTGCAACGCTTTTTTTGATGCAGTCCGAGGTAACCGCCATTTGCGATCTTTCTACAGAAAAGTGCGATAAGATTCTTTCTTTACTTGACTCCAAAAACAAGCCAAAACCTGCGGTATATCAGGATTATCGCAAACTTTTATCTTCAAAAGAGGTTGATGTGGTTATTGTGACTACCTCCTGGAATACCCATCTTCCCATTGCGTACGATGCGATGTGCGCGGGAAAATTTGTTGGCATTGAAGTAGGCGGCGCTCCTTCTCTTGAAGAATTATGGCGATTGGTATATGCATGGGAATCAACAAAAACTCCCTGTATGATGCTGGAAAACAGTTGTTTTGGTCGAAATATAATGATGGTAACGCGCATGGTGCGTTTAGGTCTTTTTGGAGAGCTGATTCATTGTCAGTGCGGATATGAACATTATATAGCGGATCGGCTTGTGGGAGAATTTGATCGTGGAATTGAGAGAGTTTTTCATAATGTTTGCAGAAATGGAGATCTCTATCCTACCCATGGATTGGGTCCGATCGCAAAGATCTTGCAGATTAATCGCGGGAACAGATTTTTAACACTTACCTCCACTGCTTCTAAGGCGCGTGGGTTTGCGGAGGCGGCGCAAAAACGGGGAGATTCCCGTATATTCAACGAAGGAGATATTATTACCACTGTTATTAAATGTGCCAATGGAGAAACCATTGTGGTAACACATAGTATTTCACTTCCACGGCCTCATTCTCTCTCTCGCAGGGTACAAGGAACTCGGGGCATTTGGATTGAAGAGGCGAAGAGCATGTATATTGAAGGGATCAGTCCTCATTTTCAGAACATTGACATTGCGGGGAATCCCTATTTTGTCCATAAATGGAGTTCTATTGACGATTTTTATGAAGAATATGAACATCCGACCTGGAGAGATTTTCGCAATAATCCTGTTGGTGGTCATGGAGGCAGTGATACCCTTGTGTTGCGTGCTTTCCTGAATGCCGCGGAGAAGAAGGAAGAGCCTCCCATTGATGTCTATGATATTGCGGCATGGATGGCGGTAACCATCCTCTCCGAACAATCTATTGCTCTTGGAAGCGCACCTGTGGCTTTTCCTGATTTTACCAATGGAAAATGGATTCGTCGGGAACCAGATCTTTCTATTGATTAATACGACTTCAGGGCTGTTTCTATAGAAGGATTCCTTTTTTGAGAGGAGAAAAGGTTTTTTGGAATCTTTGGTGCGGAAGTATGGTACAATCAGAAAGGATTGAAAGGTTCGTTTTTGAGAACTTTAGAGAGCTTTATAATAGTAATGGTTTGTGGAGAAATGTTTTTATACGAGAAGGAGAAATAATCTATGGCATTCAAAATAGATTCCCTTACCGCGCATGTGATTAAAATTCCTCTGAAGAAAAGTTTTAAGATCAGCGTGGGAGAAATACGGATAAAAGACGGTATTATTTTTGAAGGAAGAGCTGGAGATATTGTGGGTTGGGGAGAAGCCGCTGTAGATGGAATTCCTTTTTACGCTACTGAAACAGTGGGAAGTGTATTGGATGTTGTGAAAAATGTATTATCTCCCTTGCTTCAAAGCCGTAGTTGGAATAATGTTTCTGAAGTAATAGAGGCATTTATGAAGTATCGGGGACATCGTTTTGCAATGGCCGCTCTTGAATCTGTATGTTGGGATATTGTGGGAAAACAGGAAGGAAAGAGCGTGGCAAGAATGCTCGGCGGTACACGGGATTGGGTGGAGTTTGGTCCAAGTATCGGAATTTCTCTATCGCCGGAAGAGTTGGTAGAGAAAGTTAAGAGTGAACTTGATCAGGGTTTTAAGCGGATTAAGATTAAGGTTGCTCCGGGCAAAGATAATCTTTACATAGAGGCCGTAAGAAAGGAATTCCCTTCCATTTCTTTGATGGTGGATGCGAACAGCGCTTATTTTCCCGATGACTTGAATTATATTTCGGAGTGGGATCAATACAATTTGTTGATGATTGAACAACCTTTTGATGAACACGACCTTTATTTTCACTCTCGTCTTTGTGAAATCATGGATACTCCGATCTGTTTGGATGAGAGTATTGAAACAAGACATCTTGCGTTGTGCGCGATGCGTATGAAAGCCGCAGATATTGTGAATATTAAGGTGTGCCGCGTGGGAGGCCTTGCGGAGAGTCAGCGCATTCATAATCTTTGCGCAAAAAATAAGGTTCCGGTCTGGATTGGAAGTAGGCTCGGCACAGGCGTGGCGACCGCGGCTCGGCTTGCGGCAGCCTCTTTACCGAATGTTCTTTTTCCAACTGATGCGGGCGCGGAAATGGCCTATGTAGAAGATGATCTTCTTACTACGCCGTTTGTAATGCGCAACAGATGTGAATTGCGTGTTCCTTGGAGTCCTGGACTTGGGATAGATGTTGATAGAACCCGTTTAGCAGAATATACTGTGTATCAGGAGGAGTTGTGAAACAGAAATTAGATCTTTCTGCGGCATTGGACCTTATTAAAGACCTCGCTACTGTTCCGGGTCCGTCATTAAAGGAAGAGCCTCGTATATCCTTTCTTGCGGAATTTTTTTCTTCTCGTTCTATTCCTTTTCAGGTTGATTCTGCCGGAAATCTTCTTGTTTTGATTGGCGAAGGTTCCTGGGAAGATACCATTGTATTGGACGCTCATGTGGATGTAGTGGGAAAGGGAGTAGCGGATAAAGTGGAAAGAATCGATGGAAGATTGGTGGGCGCTGGAGTTTACGATAACCTTGGTACGGTTGCGTTGTTGGCTATGTTTGCGGTTTATCTATCAAAGAATCCTCCTGTAAGACCGGCTCTTTTCCTTTTTTCTGTAGGAGAGGAAGGGCTTGGAAATTTGAAGGGAGTACGTGCTATTGTGGATTCTCACTCAACGCCTCCGCATCTTTTTTTAGCTCTGGACCTTTCTCCGAACTTTTACTCTGTTTCAGGGCTTGGTTCAATTCGGTATCAGGTCGTCTTTTCCGGAGAAGGCGGACATTCCTGGGGCGGTTTTGGAAAGCCAAATGCGATAGAATCTTTGGTAGACTATCTTTTCCGTCTCAAAGAGAGGTATTGTGTGCTCTCGCAACAATCCAAAGAAAAGTTTTCTTTTAATATAGGGACTATCTCTGGAGGTGAAGGAGTTAATTGTATTGCGAGACACGCTGAATCGGTCTTTGAGTTTCGTTCTCCAGATCCAGAGATGCTTTCCGCGGCAAAAACCCTTTTGAAAGAGCTTTCCATACAAAAAAAGAGTAGTGAATGTACTATTACTTTAAAACTTTTGGGAGAACGTCCAGCTGCTTTTTCGGATAAAAAAACCTCTTGGTATGAGAAGAGCATAGTGGATCTCTGGACAATAGATGGCATTTCTCCTCTTTCTGCCTGCAGGAGTACGAACATTAATATACCTTTGGCAAAAGGATGGCCCGCGATCTGTTCTGGGATTACTCGCGGAGGAAATACACATCGCGAGGATGAATACCTTGAAATAGATTCTCTTGAAGAAGGATGGAATTTTCTTTTTCGTTTTGCTGAAAAAGAACTGTATTCATAAATTAACTTTGCGCTACTGTGATCTTTTAAGATATCTTTTTTCGTATGACCTTTTGGGAAGCAAGCGGTAAAGATATTTTTATTACAGCTACGAGGAGGTATAGTATGAGAAAAGGTTCTATGATAGCAGTGGTGGCGGTATTACTTTCTTTTTTTATATCTTTTGCGACCGAGGGAGTAACGCTCATTGAAAAGGGGCGTGCTAAATCTTTGATTGTTCTTTCAGAAAAGGCTGGGCTCCGTTCTTTGGAAGCTCAAGCGGCAAAAACGCTTTCCGACCATCTTTTTTTAATTTCAGGCGGTCGTCTTGATATAAAGAGAGAAAACGATCTTGGCGCCTTTACGATTGAAAAAGGAGTTCTTTCCTTTGATTCCGCAAAAGTTCCTGAGGGAATCAGTAGCTTTATATTGGTGGGAGAGAGCGCGGTTACAAAGGCGCTCGGAGTTAGTGTGGAAGGTCTTGGTCCTGGAGGGATTCGCTTAAAGAGCGGTGAAAACAGTCTTGTACTTTTAGGGTCAACTGCCGCAACAGACAATGCCGGTACGCGGTATGCGGTCATTGAATTTCTTTCTTCGCTTGGTGTACGATACCTTTGGCCCGGAGAGATAGGAAGAGTAATTCCTGTTCTACCAACAGTTTCTGTTGCTTCCCTTGATTATTCATTTACGCCGCAGATTGGCCAGAGAACTGTTCGTTGGTCTACTCGGATCACAGACCGTTCGCAAACGGGACTTTCCCGCCTTCAGATTACAGAAGAGGAATGGACGAACGCACAGCAAAAGAGTTATGCCACGGATATGGGGATTGGTTGGAGCGTGTGGCATCGGTTAGGCGGAAGGCTTGGTATTGCCGGAGGGCATGCTGGCGGAGGGCTTCCCGGAGGCTGGAAAGAACATGGTGCGCAACATCCGGAATGGTTTGCGCTTCAGCCCGATGGTACGCGGGACCAAAGCAAAGCAGGAGAACGATGGCGGCTTTGCAAATCAAATCTTGAACTCATTGATTATGTTGCTAAGACTATTATTGAAAGGATGAATGCCAACCCAAACCTAAAATCTATTTCGCTCTGTCCCAACGATGGCGGATATTCCAATTTTTGTTTGTGCGATAATTGTAAAAAACTTGATCCAGCGGATGGTCCGAAGATACAACTTACCATCTTTGAGAAGGTTGGACAACCTCAGCGTCATCAAATGGAGTATGTTTCTCTTACTGATCGTATGGTATGGTATTGGAATCAGATTGCCCAGCGTGTTGTAAAGGTACATCCCGACCTTCTCTTACTTGGAGAAGCGTATAGTGCTTGGGGAAACCCGCCTGTTCGTGAAAAGCTCCATCCCAATTTAGTGATACGGTACGTTCCCGAAGAAAAGGAAGGATTAGAGGGATGGCAAAAAGCAGGATGTAAATATATTTACTGGAGACCTAATATTCTTCTTGCCGGAAGACGAGATGGCAAGGCGAATGTTCTTTTGGGGCGACTTACAGATATTATGAGTTATATGGCGGAGAAGGGAATACTCGCCACGGATTTTGATTCTATTCTTGATAACTGGGCTGTTCACGGATTGAACTATTATGCGGCGGCTCGTCTTAACTGGAATCCTTCTCTTACAGAATCGCAGATTCTTGATGAATATTGTTCTCCTGGATTTGGAAAAGGCGCGGAACAGGTTAAACAATATTTTCTTCTATTGCAGAAGGCAACTTCTGACCCCAAGAATCTTTTTACTCCGGACCTTTTTACTTCCCTTAGAAAATCTTTAAACGAGGCAGAGAAAGCAGTTGGATCCGATACAAAAATTTTAGCCCGTATTGCATTTCTTCGGCTGGGCTTAAATTTTACTGATCTTCAGTATGCCATTGACCGTATGGTACAGCAGGCTCTTGCCAAAGATCCTGCTTTTGATAAGGATCTCAGTCAACAACTTTTGGAATTGAACTATATTGTCTTGCGAGATATTGCTTTACATCACAATGGCGTTGTTCACGGTCCTTATCTAATGTGGGGCAGTGGGGATTATGCCGGATGGACGGCAATTCGCGGAAGAGGATATCGTCCCGCGAAAGAGAGAGTAGAACAAGCCCAACAGTATAGCCTTACAGGCCGTGAGAATAGTTTTGAAGAGATGAGGAAATCTTTGGGCCTTGATAAGTCTCCTTCTGCTGGAGAAAAATCAACTTCCTTGGATCCGAACGTCAAGGTTCCTACGGTAATGGATGCAGACGAACAGGGCCGTCCAATAGAACTGCCGAAATAATTAGTTGATAGAGAAAGAGAGCCGGCATATTGTGATCTATTATCTGTAAAAGCGCTCTTTTTTTAGGTTCTTTCTTTGAGGTGCGTGGCAAAAATTTCTCTAGCGTTACGCGCGGCGGTTCGTGATCCTGCGGCAAGCAGTGGCACATCTCCGGAACAGGCAATAAGCCGAAATCCTCTATTGAGCGCATAGAGTAGATCATCGGAAGTGGTAAAGACTCCTGCGGCGATTTTTCCGGTTTTCTTTGCAGTTTCCGCCACTTTATCTATTTCAGGATAAAAAAGCCTAGCGGGTCTTTCTGAATCCATGGGAATTTTTCTATGTTGTGCTAGGTCGTCAGGTCCGAAAAAAAGTGCATCTACTCCCTCTACTTGCGCAATCTGTTCAATGTTTTGAAGGGCTTCTTCGCTTTCAATTTGGCAGACAAGCAGAGGTTGCGGTCTATCAAGGTGTGAATATGCCCGTCCATACAGATCTATAGGTCGTCGGCCTCCATACGAACGTTTCCCGAGAGGCGGAAATTTTGTTGCTTTTACTGCTTCCTTCGCAAGTTTTTGCGTATCAATCATTGGAACCATGATTGCATGACATCCTGTATCAAGAATCTTGCCAATGGTTCCTGATTCATATCCTGGAACCCTAACCATTGAAAATATTCCTATAAGGTCGCATACACGCACCGCATCCATAACTTCTACTATCTTCCATTGTCCATGCTGACTGTCTATCCAGCACCAGTCCCAGTCTTGTCCGATACGTTCAATAATGCCTGGCGCAGGATACATTGAACAGAACCCCAACTGCGCCTTTTCTTTTAGAGCTTTTAAAAATCCTTTAAATTCCATTTTTTTCACTCCTTTGTTTTTTATTATTGTACAGAACTTCTAAAAAAAATACCAGACTATCTTTTACTTACTATACAAGAGAGAATCATATTGACATAACAGCCTGTGAAGTGCATACTTTTTATGATGAAATTCTGACAGGCGCAATGATTGAACCTCTCTTTATCATAGGAGAAGATTATGAAAAAAGGCTGGGTGAAGCGCTCTTTGTTGGTAATGGGAGGAATTTCCCTGTTGTGGTGGAGTGTACCGGTATCGGTTGCGGCTGTGGGGAAGGCGCTTATTATTGATCATACTTGTACAGATATTGAAAAAATTCCAGTAGAATATTTTTCAAAAGCAAAAGAGCTCTTTCGGGTTGCGTATGGACATACTTCGCATGGAAGTCAGATTGTGGCGGGGATGCGCGCTCTTATGAAGGAAGATCCAGCCTGTTTTGGCTTTAATCAGAAGAAAGAGGGAAGCTTATCCCTTTTTGATACTACGCCGAGCGGAGATCTCGGTAATCCTAATAGAACCGAGTGGGCTCGTAAGACACGAGATTTTCTTAATGGACCGGGAAGAGACAGAACTCTTATGATTTGGTCGTGGTGCGGCCAGGTAAGCAATGCTTCTGAAGAGAATATCAGAACCTATCTTGAACTAATGCACCAGCTTGAACGGGAATTTCCTAAAGTAACCTTTGTGTATATGACAGGACACCTTGATGGTTCAGGAAAAGAAGGAAACCTTAACCGGCGTAACGAACAGATCCGTATCTTTTGCAAAAATAACAGCAAGGTTCTTTTTGATTTTGCAGATATTGAAAGTTACGATCCTGACGCCAGAATAAATTATATGGAACTCTATGCGCGGGATACCTGTGATTACAAGGAAGCGGGAGTTGTAAAAAATTGGGCAGATGAATGGATGAGAAGAAACCCTAATCATCGTATTGCTCTTCCTCCTTCCGCGGCTCATACCAGACCATTGAATGGCGCATTGAAGGGACGGGCGTTCTGGTGGATGTTGGCACGCCTTGCTGGATGGGATGGTCGCTGAAAAAGTATAAGGCCAATCTTGTTTTTTGTGAGGATCCATTATACTTTTATTATTATTGAATAAAACCTTTTTAGATACCGCCTTTCGTTAATCCCTGATACGCGTGGTAACCTATTTTTTATGTGAGAAGGGGGAATGAGACAAAATATAAGGCAACGCAGATAATTTTCTCATTGAAAGGAGCGGCTTATGTCTGCAGGGAATCGGAGCGTTCTTGTAGTAATTGATAGCGCCAGAGTTGCATCTCGTAAAACTGTTGATGTAACAGTATGTGCCGCACTTGACCATTTTGGCGCAGCTTGGGAGGTATTTGATTCTGCGAATAGGTGGGAAGTTCCTGAAGGATATTTTGATCGCGCTCTTATTATTATAGGTCATGACGGCGCTGGAGCGGCTCTTTCAAAAGAAAGGGCAACAGAGATAAAAGAGGCGGTTACAGCAGGAGTTGGCTTGATCTCATTTGACCGTGAAATTTTTGCTTGGCCCGAACCCCTAAAAGATCTCGCTCCTACCATAGAAGATAGAGGAAGTATATGCGGGCTTTCGTTTCCAGATCCCTGTCATTCTCTTGCTGTGGGTCATAGATCAGGAGAAGAGATACTATTCCTTGAAGAAACCGTTTCTCTCCGTTTTAAGAAGGATGCCCATTCTTCTGTTATTGCGACAGATACAGAAGAAGTTCCGATTATTCTTTTGCGGGAAGAAGAGAAGATGCGGACTCTTTTTTTCGGTATAGGAAACGCACTCTATCAGGAAGAGGTTTTTGGCCATCTTCGCGGGCTTGACGGACTTTTTTGGCGTGGGTTGGTTCAAGTTGCGCGTAAACCCTTTCCTTTACGATCTATTCCTCCCTATCTTTCCGCTCGTATAGATGATTGCCACGGCACCCATACCGCATTTCAATATGTGGATATATTTAACAAGCATGGGATTTCCCCTAATTTAGGACTTTTTATAGATGAGTTGGGTCCTACTGATTGGCAAGGAGCTTCGCGGCTTTTTCAGAAGGCCGGCGCGGATTTCTCTGCGCATGCGTTTCGCGATGATTTTTACAAAGCATATTCTGATTGGAAACCATTTGGAACGCTTGCTGACAAACCCGATCTTTCCGAGGGAGGCAAGGTTACCTGTTTTGAAGGTATTGGCCTTGACCATGAGACTGGTCGGGATCTTGATGACAAGACAGTTCAGAATAACTTTAAACGGATAGACGAAGCCTTTTCACGCGCAAAAATTAGGCATAGCCGTATTATCAATGCTCACTATGGCGAAATAGGACTTTCTTCTCTTCCTTATTTTTTAGAACGCAATGTAACCTTTTTATGTAATAATAGTCTTCCCGGCCAGTTATATGGAAATCAAAAAGTATGGCGTCCCTTGCCTTATCAGCAAAGAAGTACCCTTGGCCGCCATGGTTTTGCTTTAGACAGAATACCGCATCATCCTGCTTTTACAATGATTTCCGCTTCTGGTGATCAACTGGGCGATAGAGTGTCCATTAAATCAGAAATCCTTAGGGATCATGTTCCTTTCCTTGGAGAAGCGCCTTCATTACAAATGGAAAAGGCAGTGAAACGAGGAATTACTGCCGCAAGCATTGGATTTGACAGTCTTGCGTTCGGAATGATTATGACCCATGAAGAGCGGATTGACGTTATTGCGCTTCAGGAATGGGAAAAAGTGGTCTCAGGTATTGTAGAAGGAATCACTGAGTATGAAACGATACCTACTTCCCGGGAATTTATCAGTATGATCTGCAAGCGTCTTTTTGATACCCAACTTTCATTTGCGAATTTGGAAAACTCTCGTCTTACCTGCGAGATTACCGGTGTTGCCGACGGACCATCGCCCTTAACAGTATGGAACGATGGACCAGACGGACCTGTTGTTTCACGGGAAGATGTGCCGGAAGTACAGGGGTTTTTACGGGTTTTCCGCTAATAATTTCCCTGCTTCCCTTTTAGAAGGTATCAAAGAGAGAATCTATTAACGGTAGCAATATTCCTTAGTATGCGACAGCTTTTTTGTCGAGAGTTCTTCCAACTATCAAGGGAGAAAGACCTTTTGGCATGACCTTTTTCCATATCCGATAATAAAAGAGTTCTTCAGGAGAAGAGAGCCAGAGATGTGGCATGAGCTCTTGTTCTCTTTGAAATTCACGAGGGTTGATTTTCTCTGAAACTATTTTTGCGACAATCTCTGCAGAACCTGCACCTTCGGAGAACTTCATCTTTTTCCTATAGAGAATGGAATGAGGAAGAATTCCTTGAAACGCATCCCGTAAGATCCATTTTGCTTCTTTGTGATTGTTTGTTGTTAAAAAACGGACAGGGATTTTTTGAACGAATCTTACAAGGTTCCTATCAAGGAAAGGAATTTTTACATCGACCCCATGAGCCATGCTTATTCTGTCAACGCGTTGAAGACCTGTCTTGTGGAGTGAGTGTATTATTTTTATCTGCTCTTCTCTCATTTTCTTTGTTGTAGAGAAATGGTGAAGATAATCATACCCTGCAAAGAGTTCATCAGCTCCTTCTCCGGAAAGAGCGTTTTGAACATAGTTTGACATAAGAGTAGAAATAAAAAACATTGGTATGGCAGACCGAACAAGTGGCGCGTCAAAGGATTCAAGGTGTTGGATAATTGTTGGCAATGCATTCTCTATTTTTTCTTTTGTGTAGGTATACTCATGATGTATTGTACCGAGAAATGTTGCGACTTTTCTAGCTGATTCAAGGTCTGGTGCTCCTTTAATTCCTGCAGTAAAAGTGTGGAGAGTGGAGATATGCGGTTTTAGAATAGCTGCAATTAAACTGCTATCTAATCCTCCTGAGAGAAATAGTCCGATTTCTTGAGTAGTATCTATCCGTTTCTTTACTGCTTTTGTAAGGAGTGTATGGATTGCATCTTCTATTTTTTGTAACGAGCAAGAAAGAAAAGAACTTTTTTTAGAAGAAAAAGAGGATGCAAACATCCATGGTTTTTTAGTATTAGTAGATATAACATGTCCTGGTGGTAATTCCATTACATTTGAAAAGGGAGGAAATGCCTTGATTTCACTTGCTGCAATGAATTGATTTGAGTTCCATGTATAATAAAGAGGTTTTATTCCGAATTGGTCTCGCGCCAAAAGAAGAGTGTGTGGAGTTGCAATTACTAATGCAAAGGGACCATCGAGCTTTCTCAACATATCTGTGCCAGATTCCTGATAGAGACGGAGAAGAAGTTCTGCATCTCCTGTTGTAGAGAAAGAATGGTGGACCTTGAGATTTTTTTTAAGATAATTATGGTTATACATTTTTCCATCAAAGATAACTGTATAATTCTCTTTTTCCGAGGAGAGGATTTGGAATCGGTTGTTCACATCACAAGAAGAGGAAGAAAGATAAGAAAGAAGAGCGTTGTGCGAAGTGTGCGTGGTTTGTTTTAGATCCCCCCGATGTGATAATTTTGGTGCTATTGTATGTAAAAGGTTCTTCTTATCTTTTCCAGTAACAACTACTATACCTCCCATAGCTTTTCTCCATAGTTATATGAAATATCTTTCTTATAGTTGCGCTAGCATCTCTTTTCTTCGTGATAATGAGATCGGATTATTATTGATGTCGATTGTTTTAACAGATCCTCGGATAGTTCTGGTTCTCCATTGGACTGCCTTTTTAAATTCATCGCGTTGAGAAAGAAGATGAGGAACTGCAAAAAATCCGCGATGGAGGGTTTCATACAATCCTTCTGCGGAATAAGGGTTTGGAATTGCAGAGTCAATAGCAGAAAGTATGGTTTTGGTCTCTGCGAGAAGTTCTTCTGTTCGGTTATGCAGCTCTGGGTCAGAAGACATATCGTTTATTTCACCTTTTTTTCTTAAGGTTCTATATTTCTCAAGGGCATGACGGGTAATTTGAATGCTTTCATGGATAATATCTGGATTTGCAAGTTCAGATCCTTCGGAGTAACTAACAACATGGATTATAGGGGGGCTCAGAGGATTGTACGGTTCTATATCATCCATAAGAGCAGTGGCTGCGGCAAGTTGTGCCATAGCTTTTTCAGGAGAAGGAGAGAGAGAGTTTAATCCAGCTCGTGGTTGAAGAATAGTGTGAAATAAGGAATCTTCCAATGGTTGTATGAGTTGAAGAGTGGCACGCGCTTTGGCGAGATCTTGTATTCCCCAGATAGAGCGAGGCGTATTTAGCATAACCTGTAGAATAAGGGATTGGATTCCCATTGCTTTTGCGGTGCGGGCAGCAAGAACAGTGGCTGCGATGGAGGTTGCATCATCTGATCCACGAAAAGCGAAGTGATGGGAAATGTTAGGTTCGTATGGTTTTTGTGTTTTTGCAATATAGCGAAATGTATCAAGATGATGATGAAGGTTTTCCTGAACAGAATAGGGACCTCTTCCATCTATATGGCTGAACCACCATAGAGAAAGCGCGTGCCATGCGATATGAATGGTGCGCTCATACATTTTTGCCATAGCGCGAATATTTTTTGTACCTGCATAAGAACGGACGAGCATTGGTCTTGCGGTTTTCCAGACTTCATGAAACTCTTCTGGCGAATTAATCGGTACTCCTCCACCATCAGGTTTATCTTCCCAATTTTCGCCAAAATTGGATTGTGCCCGTTGTGAAATACCTATGGAAAGTATGTCGAGCAATCTTCTTTCCGCAAGGTTTTTTGTCCACTCCAAAAAGAGACGGACCGCTTCTTCTCTATGAGGGAGAAAAGGACCCGCATGACAGCGTATAAGAGGTGGAAGACGATATTTTTTCCTATGTTCCAATCGTGTAAGGACTGTTTCTTCTCTTTTTCCTAATATAGGGTATTCTTTATACTCAACAGGTTGTACGTTTCTCCACGCCTCTTTTTTTACGATTTCTTTTCCAAAAGAAAATCTATCATTATCGTAGTTAAGTTCTTTGCTGAATTCATGGGGAAGTGAAAACTTGGAAATACCAAACCGTTCAAGGGTCTCATTTGCGCTTTCGTCGCCATTGAAGACCGCATCAGCTTCTCGTATTTTTTTTTCTATAAGTAGACATGTTCTGGGGAGTCCTCCAAAACAGATAGCTCTAATCGGACCGCCTTGCTCTCTAAAAAGTTGTCCTTGTTTTAATCCATGGATAAGGCTTGCCATAAGGTAAACTCCTTTTTCTGGATCAAGACGCCAGCTATATCCAAGTACAGTAATCTTGTATGCAAGGATCCAGTTTGAGAGTTCGCGAATACTTTTAGGTTGGTCAGGATTATTCAAGAGTGTACAGAGATCTTCGTGTGCATAAATGGAACGGTACCCGCATTCATGGAGTAGTTCTGTGAGAGAAATTAATCCAAGTGTATGGGCGTCAATTCCCGATCGAATAAGTCCAACACAATCATCTTTGGTAAGATAGATACTCATTCTTCCTCCTTGCTTTATTCATCCATATCTGGTTGAGAGAGATCGCGATGACGCTCTTTCAGCTCCTCAAGCCACTGTTGCATAGCGGTTCCTGCTATTTCCCGAGAACCTAATCCAAAGGCAAGCGCTGTTCCAAAGGCAGCCGCAGCAAAGAGAATGAAAAAAATTCCAGTAATAACCATACTTTGTACTCTAGTTTGTTCAATGGCAAAAATCAAAACTAAAGTTACTCCGATTCCGCGTGTTATCTGAAACCAGAGATTTGCATAAGGATTGCCCGCGTTACGGACAAGTGTCCGAACAAAGCCCGCAAGAAAAAAAATAGCGATCAATCCAACTGCAAGGATTAATAGTGCGCTTATAAAAGCAGGTATTGCCGCGATAGTTTGACGATGAAGTTCTGTAGATACTTCATTGTCAAGAAGGTTGGCTGCTTTCAAAAAAGTTACCATCAGAATAAGCCAGTATACAAATCTTCCGGTAAGTTCTGATGCAGAACGAGAAACTTCACCTTTTTTGAGAAACTCATGGATACCAAGCCGTACGGAAAGTTTATTAAATTGGAATAATTCCAAAAGAGAAGTCAACAGAATACGAGTGATCCACGCCAGAATCCATCCTGTGACAATTACTAATAGAGCGACTAATCCGATAGGACTTTTTATTATAAACGGATAGATAGGATTCATAATGCTTCTCCTTGTAGTAATCAATTGCATTCTTACGAAACAGTTAACCATTACTTTTCTTGTAGGTGTTTTGCGTCTCTTTTGTTAATGAATCTAAAAAAAGCTTATTCATTAAGAGTTTTATCCCCTATTTTTCGTTTTGTGAAAGTAGATTAATCTATTCCTAAAACTATTTTATGGAGTTGTTGCATTGAGAGTTTTTGCAGACCCATGTGTGTAATGGTACGTCCCTCTTTTCGGTAATCTTTCTTGTGCATTAAGTTTGCAAGATCAATGATTTTTTCTATCCAGGGAGTTTTGATATTGATCATGCTTCCTAAAGATGCTAAGGGAATAAGGCTCATAGGAATATCTTCAAAGACATAACGATGGAGAATTGTGGGAGGAGCGCTTATGCCTCTGTACGCAGAGGTATTTTTTATTGCTTCGTAAAGGTTTCGTCCTGGCGCGTCATAGGTAAGGTAGAGCCATTCGCGGGCAGAAACTGTATGCATGCCAAATCCAGAGGCGACCTTAACTCGTTCTGCATCAATTACTTCTAATACGTTTGCAATAGATGGAGTAATACCATCGCTATAGTAATCAAAATTGCCTTTTGTTCTTTCAATCCAACCTGCGTTCAATAGGGTGAGGGCAGGATGAAAGATAGCGCCGATATTTTCCATTCCTGTGGAAAGGACATTATCTCCTGGAATGAATTGAGGAAAGGCTTTATTGAGAAGAGGAAGGGTTTGTGGGATAAAATGTGCAGGTAGTGTGGCAAATCGGACAGAGTTCTTAATTCTGAAAATTTTTGCTTTTCCTCCGCCGATTGATCTTGAAGCAAAAATAAATGTAGAGGTTTCTGCTATAAGCGGATGTGTGCAGCAACCATTTTTACTAAGAGCATGGTTGAATGCGAGAGCTCCGCCGGTTCTTCCTGGATTAAGTGTTACAATTTGTCCTGTACGGAGATACTGAGCCATGCTTTTTGCTACTTCGTAATGTCCGGTAGCGGGAACTGTAACCATAATAATATCTGCATCTTTAATTGCTTCTTCCATTGAGGTTGTTGCAAGAGTAATTTTCCCAAATCCTTCCATAACACCGGATAGCTCAATTCCTTTATGCCATTGGACCGCATGAAGTTTTTCTCTGCTTCTATTATAGAGTGTGGTGGGAAAGCCAAGGAGTCCAAGATATCCCGCCATGGCAAGCCCTCCGTTTCCAGCGCCTACCACACAAAATGACAGGGGAGAATCTTTTGAGTAGGTTGTTTGAATGGTTTTCTCCAGAATTTTGTTGATTTTTGGGTTCATAGATTTTCTCCTATGGTGAGGGAGATTTTCTTTAGTTCTATTGATACGATAGAAAAATAGATTGTGTAATGATTTTTTACAGGGGATTGAGTAATTGAGAAGCAACAAGGTTTTTTTTATTTCTTGGGAGATTCTATATCTATAATGTGTTTCAAGTCATTGTTCTATTTATCATAAGAAAAAAAGTCTTACAATTTAGTATACAGGAGTGAGTTTTTTTGTCAAACAAAGTATATCGGAAAAATGTGTCATTGAAAAATTAAAAGTGTACTAACACAGCCTATCAGAAAAATGTCGCAGTAGCGCGAAAAAAAAGGTGAAATGCCTATATTTTTTTCTTGACACCTTCTATAAGTTCTTCTACAATTTTATTAGATTAAGTCTGTCATAGATTGCGAAACTCTGATCTTGAAAAAGAGATTTCTTAAGGCAGGTGAAAAGCAAAGAGATGAGAGATGATTTTTTGTATGCTTCGGAAGATACCATTAAAGCGCTATATCCCTTTTTAGAGAAAAGTAGGTATTAAGGGGAAATTTTTTCTGGACAAATTTTCAGGTGGTTTATGTCGATGACATTGAAAGAGCGGGACTCTTCTTTTTTTTCTTTAGTGGATACTGTATGCGGTCCGATTGTTGTGGTCTGGGGTTTGCGCGGAACAACCGTGGTATTGATACATCTTTTTCTGCCTGAAGACGGAGTAGTAGCAATGCGCTCTGTACTTCACACCTTTCCTCGGGCAAGTTTTTCTTCTTCTCGCGTTATTTATCCTCTTCTTAAGAAGATCTCAGCCTATTGCGAGGGGAAATCTATTGATTTTTCCGTGAGATTAGATAGATCTTCGCAATCGCTTTTTCAGAAAAAGGTGTTGTATGTTACTCGGCACATTCCCCGCGGAAAAGTAACAAGTTATGCCGCGATTGCAATGGAATTGGGCGGAAAACACCTATCAAGAGGCGTGGGAGCTTCTTTATCTGCAAACCCTTTTCCTCTTATTATTCCCTGTCACCGAGTTGTTGGATCAGATGGTTCTTTGACTGGCTTTGGCGGAGGAATTGTTCTGAAACGTCTTTTACTTCAGAAAGAGGGAATTACCTTTGATTCTAAAGGCCGTGTTCTTCCCGAATACCTCTTGTATGGCATGAAGACAGATCTTTCAAAAAAAGATAACAATAATCTATAAGAGAAGAGTTCGCTCCTATCTATTTTCTCCTTTTATTTCAGGATTCTTTTAGAGACAACAATTTTTGGCAGTATTGATTTTTTTATACAGAGAAGGTTTGAATATTATTCTTTCTTTCCGTGATTCTTATAGTTTTTGGCAGAGATCCGTTGAGAGCTCGTTTTATGTAGGAAGGAGGTGGTTTTGCAATCTTTTTTCCTTAAGATATTTTGGGGTCGCTCGCCTTTCTTCCTCATCGTATAGTAAAGGGTTTCTTTCTGGAGATACTCTCTTCCAGTAATATGTGCTTCCAATTCCTAAAAACTTTACGCAATCCTGAAAAAACTGCATAATAGAATAGTAACGCTGATATTTTTAGATCTACAAGAATTAAGGATGAAGTGAACTCTGCTTCCAATCTATTTTTTTGAAACGAGGAGGAGAAGATGAACTATCTTATGGTTCCCGGAAATTCCGAGCCTCTATTTTCTGAAGGATTTCTTCCTGTCTCAGAAGTGCAAAAAACCTCTTGCGATCTCTTGGTCCCTGAAGATGCGGTAAACTTCTTCTCTCTCTTTAATGGAAAAGGTCCTGCACAACTTCGGGCTATGCAAAAAAAGTTTTCTTGCACGGGCGCATACCAATTACAGATTGATGAAAAAGGAATTTCTGTTTTTGCGGGAGATCCTGAGGGATTTCGTTATGCGGCGAATCGACTTAAGATCCTTCTTCTTGAGGCGAAATCCTCTTTTGCCAAGGAATGGAATGGGACAGGTCCTATTACAGGTTCTGGTCGTCTTCAGTTTCAAGATATTTCCGATGCTCCTCTTCTTCCGATGCGAGGCATGCATTTTTATCTTCCCGCGATGCGCCACCTTTCTTTTAAGGATTTGTTGAATCTTCTTGATGCAATGGCAAAATGGAATATGAATACAGTAATTTTTGAATATGAGAACCGTTTTCCTTTTCGTAAACACCGAGTTATCAAGGCTCCGGGCGCTTTTTCTGTAAAGGAGATTCAGAAACTTCTTTCTCATGCGGCTGGGTTGGGACTTCAGGTAATACCATTACATCAATCTCTCGGCCATGTGAACCATATCCTTCGTCATTCGGCATATGCTTCTCTTCGGGAAGAAGAGGTTGCAATGGATCAATGGTGTCCTCTTAATCCTGATTCCTTTTCTCTTTTTAAGGAGTTGCTTGATCAAATTCTTGATCTTCACGGTTCATTGCCCTATCTCCATATTGGTGGAGATGAAACCCGGCGTTTAGGACAATGCGAAAAATGTGCGGAAAAAGTTCGGAAAGAAGGAGCGGGAAAACTCTATACAGACTATATGAATATGGTAATATCCTATGTTCGTTCTTTAGGGATGACTCCGATTTTATGGGATGATATGCTTTGCAGGCATAGCGAGACATTTAACGATCTTTCTCGCGACGCTGTTTTAATGTATTGGGATTACTGGACTGTTGCCAACCCGAGCGCGATGTTTGTTGCGAGACCTGCGGGGAAGGGACAGGCGGCGGACAAAAGGTGGCGTGATCTCTGGCGTGGAGAGCTTGACCCTGTGGAACGAAGTATGTTGGATACGTTTGGTCATTACCTTGATTTTGAGACAGAACTCTCTCAGCATTTTTTGAGGAAGTTTGCTCCTTATCTTGGTTCTGAATTTCCTAAACGGATAAAGGCCTTTCCTTACCTTGAATATTATATGGATCATGGCTTTAGGGTTATTTGCGCAGGTGCTTCTTCGGCAAACCATACACAGTGGCGCGGACTTTCTGACTATCCCCGTTTTGCGGAGAATCTTTTTACGTTTGGAGAACGAGCGGGAGAATCAGGTTCTATGGGGCTTATTTCCACGAACTGGTACCCAATGCCTGTAGAGGCTTATTTTGCAGGTGTTGTCTTTGCGGGGCAGGCATCCTGGGGTTGTAAAAACCCCTAAAGAAAAGAAGAGAGGAGATATCGCGATGGATCAGATTCTTCTTGGTAAAGGAGACGGATCTTCTGTTTCTCTCCTTGTAAAATATGCAAACCGTCATGGCTTGGTAACAGGAGCTACCGGAACAGGAAAGACTGTTTCTTTGATGCTTTTAGCAGAAGGATTTTCACGCCATGGAATTCCGGTATTTATGGCGGATGTTAAAGGAGATGTGGCGGGAATGGCGATGCCTGGAACTGATAATGCAAAAATTCAGCAACGCCTTTCTCAACTTGCTATTTCTGACTATCTTTTTGAGGCGAACCCTGTTATTTTCTGGGACCTTTATGGTGCGGCTGGCCATCCGATCCGGGCAACAATAAGCCAGATAGGACCAGTTCTTCTTGGAAGAATGCTTGCGTTGAACGATACACAGGCAGGAACCCTTGAAATTCTCTTTACGTTTGCCGATGAGCAGAACCTCCTCCTTCTTGATCTTGACGATCTTAGAACTCTTCTTGTTTTTGCGGCAGAGAACCGTCAAGAAATATCGTCTCGGTATGGCTTGGTAAGTACACAGACAATTTCCGTGATACAGCGGGCTCTTTTAACCTTTGAACGAGAAGGGGGAACCACAATGCTCGGAGAACCCGCCCTTGAACTAAACGACCTTATGCGAAGAGATCTTAATGGCCGTGGAGTTGTGAATATTCTTTCCGCTGACCGGTTGATTCTTCATCCACGTCTTTATTCTACCTTTCTCTTGTGGCTTCTTTCCGAGCTTTTTGAAAAACTTCCGGAATCCGGTGATTTAGAAAAGCCGCGTCTTGCCTTTTTCTTTGATGAAGCGCATCTTTTATTTTCCGATGTATCTCCGGCATTACGAAAAAAAGTGGAACAGGTGGTTCGGCTTATTCGTTCTAAAGGAGTAGGAATTTATTTTTGTTCTCAATTTCCCGATGATATCCCCGGTGAAATTTTGGGGCAACTTGGAAATCGTGTTCAACACGCGCTTCGTGCTTATACTCCGCGCGATCAGAAAGCAGTAAAAACAGCCGCTGAAACTTTTGCCGCAAACCCGAAAATTGATATTGTTTCACGGATTTCACAACTGGGGGTAGGAGAAGCGCTTGTTTCTACTCTGCAAGAAAAAGGAGTGCCTTCTCCCGTAGAAGAGATTTTGGTTGCACCGCCTCGTTCACGGATTGGCACGATTCAGGAAGAAGAAAGAAAGATGGTTCTGAACAGAAGTCCGATCGCGGGAAAATACGACACCCGTATTAACCGAGAATCTGCCCATGAACTTCTTTCAAAGTCTCCTTCTTCTTCCTCTTCTGAAAGAAGGCCGGGAGAAGATGCCAGGAGCGTTAAAGATACGTTGAATGAATTTATGTGGGGGACAAAACGGCGCCAGGGTATGGTAGAAACTCTGGCAAAACAGACAATGCGAACCATAGGAAGTCATGTGGGCAGGGAGATTGGAAAACAGGTAAAAGGAAAAGTGTTTCGGGGCATTCTCGGAAGTATTTCCGGGGATCCTCCCAAGAAGAAATAGAAGAGGACAGAAGAAAAAAAAGCATATTATTCAGGAGGTAATGTGAAGAATGTGGCAGGATATTATTTTATTACTGATTCAACGCTAAGCAGAAAAGGAACTCTTTATGATGTAGAACAGGCTTGCAAGGCGGGAGTTTCGGTTATTCAGTACCGCCAGAAAATCGGTTCAACCCTTGATTTATTGAACGAGGCACTTCTTCTTCGGAAGATGATCTCTCCTCCTGTACTTTTTTTAGTGAATGATAGGGTTGATATTGCCTCTTCGGTACATGCGGATGGTGTGCATTTAGGCCAGGATGACATGCCCTGTAAAAGAGCGCGACAACTTCTTGGATCAGAAAAAATTATTGGTGTTACCGTGCATACCGTGGAAGAGGCAGAACAGGCAGTGAACGATGGCGCCGACTATCTCGGGGTTTCTCCGATCTTTTCTACCTCTACCAAGGAAGATGCAGGGATACCCGCGGGTATTGGGTTGCTTCGCGACATTAAAACTAAATTTTCCCTGCCTCTTGTGGCAATCGGAGGCATTACATTAGAAAATGCCGGAAAAGTTATTTCCGCGGGAGCTGATTCAATATGCGCTATTTCCGCGGTAGTCTCCTCTTCCGATGTATATGGAACGATTCTTGCGTTTCAATCTCTTTTTCAGCGGGAGTGAATGAGAATCGTATTGTAATTCCGCGGCTCTCTTTTTCATTCCTTTAAGTTCTTCCACCCTTTTCCCCGGTTTCTTGGTTTATCAGTACTACCTCATTAGCACCGATGGCAGGAATGTGGCGATCTGCGGAAAAATAAAGAGAAGAATCGCACAGAGAATAAGGCTTAAGAGGAATGGATACACACCGCTGTAAATTACACTAAGCGGTGTTTTAGTAATTTTCTTTACAATGAAGACATTCATTGCTACAGGCGGAATTACCACTCCGATCATAACCGTGATACCGATAAGAATACCGAACCAGATAGGATCAAAGTTCAGCTTTAATACAACAGGATAGAAGATAGGAGTCGCAAGAACCATAAAGGCAAGATCATCAATAAAAGATCCTCCAATCAGATAGATAAAGGCGATAATTGTCATAATCAGGTACCGATGGAGGGGAAGGTTTGCGACCCATTCTGCGGCAATCATCGGAATCCGTGTTACTGCGAGAAAATGGCCAAGAATGGTTGATCCGGCAATGAGCATAAGAACCATGCAGGCGATCTTGATTGATTCATCCAACGATGTAAAGAACTTTCTGAAAGAAAATGCACGTTCTCCAATCGCCAAAAGGAGTACTGCAAGGCAGCCTACGCTTCCAGCTTCTGTGGGAGAAAAAAATCCTTTCATCATACCGCCGATTACCAGTAAAAAAACAATTCCCACAAAGAAGACTTCAGGCAATGTTTTGAACCGTTCTTGCCATGTAGACCGTTCTCCGTGAGGTCCGAGGGAAGGGTCTATTTTGCACCAACCGATGATAATTACGATAAAGAGAAATGCAATGATAAGCCCTGGAAAAAAACCTGCAAGAAAGAGTTTTCCAATGGATTGGGAGGTAATAACTCCAAAGATAATCAGCGTAACGCTTGGAGGAATAAGTATTCCAAGGGTTCCTACTGTCGCAACAATGCCGGTAGAAAGCTTTTTTGCATATCCGTATCTATCCATTTCAGGAACAGCGACACTGGCGAATGTAGCGGCGGTGGCAGGAGACGATCCGCAAATTGCCTTGAAAATGGTGGCGCCTGCCACAGTAGCGACAGCGAGCCCGCCAGGAATATGGCCGAAGAATCTATAGGCGGCTTTATAGAGCCTGCGTGCGATTCCCGCATTAAAAGCGATCTGTCCCATTAAGACAAAGAGAGGGATAACAGTAAAACTATAGGAAGAAAAAACATCAAAAAGATCTTTTGCGACCATATTAAGACCAGCTTCAAAGGATCGTAGCAGAGAAAATCCAAGAAATCCAACAATCGCCATGGCGAAACCCAATTCTATGCCGGTGAGAAAGAGCAGGAGTGCGGTGCAGAGTCCGATGATACCAAAAAGTACTTCATTCATATTCACCTCTTACTATTTTGAAAATATCGACACATAAGACTAAACAGAGAAGAAAAGCGCTCACCGCAAGTCCATAGGCGATAGGATAAAAAGGAAGCCGTAGAGTAAGGGAGACCTCCTGGTTTCGTTTAAGATCCATTCCTACTAAAAAAAGGTTCCATCCTGCAAGCAAGAAGAAGATAATTCCCATCAGACGGGTAATGATATGAAAGGCATTTCTGATTTTTTTCGGAAGAATATCTGTTATAAATTCAACGTAGATATGGCCGCGGTGCCATGAAGTAATCGGAAGCGCAAATCCAATGACAATCGCGCCTGAGAAGGCGACCAACTCATAGGCGCCGACTATGGGTTTTCCAAATGCGCGAAGGATAACATCCGCTATTGTTAATAACATTAAAAATGTTAAGGCGACTCCTGAGATGAGCCGCAATGCTTTACTTGATTGAAATACAAATGATTCAATTCCCTTTATCATAGCTTTCTCCTAAAGATAACTGTGGCAACATTCAAAGTTTTTTTTCTTTGAAGGATAAAAGATCTTTATTTCGCGGACCCTTTTTTTATCTGAGAAAGACAGAAATCAAGCGCCCTTTGTCCCGGAAGACCCTTTGCCTTCATATCCGCCACATATTCGTCCATAATCGGTTTTATCGCATTGCGCCAACGGTCATTTTCATTTTTAGAGAGAGACAGGATAGAATTGCCGCGTTTTGTCAAAAATTCTCTTCCTTCTTTATCTGCCTGGTCCCATGCTCTTCCGCTTTTATCAATCCATTCTCGGTTAATTTTTTCAATAATCTGCCTGATATCCGCAGGAAGGCTATTCCATTTATTTTTATTCATTACTACGAACATTCCGGTTGTGTAAGCAGAGCCATAATTTTCAGTGGTACTGTTTACCACTTCGCCCCATTTATAACTTTTTAAGGATTCAATAGGAGATACTGAACCTTGAACAATACCTCTGCTTAACGCATCATAAGTTTCTCCCATAGGCATTGCGACTGGGATTCCTCCAAGCGCGCTGATAACTTTGGCGGCAAGACCAGTACAGCGGATTTTTTTTCCTTTTAGATCTTCCAGTGTGCGGACAGGACTTTTGGAACTGAGGAGTCCTGGACCATGGGCATGAAAATACATTACTTTCACTCCCGCATACTCTGCGGGTTGGAACCTTTGGTAAAAGGCATTGATTACCCTGGTTGCTTGTAGACCGTTTTGGTATCCGAGTGGAAGGTCTATAACCTCGCTTAATGGAAATCTTCCTCGCGTATATGCCATACACGACTGCCCTAGATCAGAAATTCCTTTTTCTACTCCGTCATAACATTTATCTGCAGGTGTGAGGGTCCCGCCATAAAAAATATTGATCCTTACGCGTCTATTGGTCCGTTTTTCTACCTCTTTTGCCCATTCTGCCGAGGCTATTGCGACAAGATGGTTGGAGGGGAAGAAGATGGAGTAGGCAAGTTCAATGGGCTTTGTTCGCGGCGCACGCTGGGCGGACGCGACAGAAACAGAAAAGAGTATAGCAATTGCAACAAAAACACTGACTCTTTTTTTCATAACTCGGCCCCCCCTAGGTTGAACCGTATACATTAAAATTTTATTATACCTTCTTTCTCTTGAAGTACAAATCGCTTTGATCTGTAATAGTGTAGGTTTGAAACTTTTTATTCTTAAAAGATTATACCTCTGTTATTTTAGAGAATTGCTCAAAGTATTGTTTTTTTTCCCTTTTTGTGTAAGATGAGAAAAAGGATAGAATCAAAAAAATACAATAGCATGGTTCAGAGAATAAAGGGGGCGCATATGAAGGATAATAGTGAAATCCTGAAGATTGGATGGGCGCAAGCCGATATTACTCCGGATCAGCCGGTTTTGTTAGCGGGACAATTTCATTCCAGGGTTTCTGAAGGAGTGAAGGACCCTGTTACAATAACAGTATTGGCAATAGACTCTTCCAAAGATCATCTTCTTCTGGTAAGTTGTGATCTTGTTTCTATTCCGAATTCTTTTCGTGATGCGGTTCGTACCTTGGTTTCCCAGAGAAATAGAGAGATTGATCCGATGAAGATTATTCTTCATGCGACCCATACTCATACTGCTCCCGAGGTTTCAATAGAGAATAAATTGGATATTCATAATGAAGGAGAATTTCTTGCGCTTCCTGTGATGTCTGTGGAGGAATATGTCGCTTTTGCCACTGAGCGTATTGCAGATGTGATTAAAGAGGCATGGAATTCTCGTAAAGAGGGAAGTACCTTGTATGGGAAAGGATATGCGGTTGTGGGAAGAAACCGAAGATGGGTAAATAGAGAGGGAATCTCTACAATGTATGGAAAGACCGATACTGAACTCTTCAGCCATATAGAAGGATACGAAGATCATAGCGTGAACCTTTTGGTCACAAAGAATAGCGAAGGCCTTGTAACCGGATTGGTGGTAAACATTCCTTGTCCTTCGCAGGAAGAGGAAGGAGAGTTTCGTATAAGCGCAGATTACTGGCATGATGTTCGCGTCGCGTTACGTAAAAGGTTTGGAGAAAAGCTTTTTATTCTTGCACAGTGCTCTGCGGCAGGAGATCAATCTCCTCATTTGTTATATGAAAAAGAGGCAGATGCGCGGATGGCTTCATTACATGGAAGAAGCAACCGTGAAGAAATTGCCCATCGTATTCTTTCTTCAGTTGAGGATATTATGCATGCCTTGAACCATGCTTCGCCAAACCTTCCTTTCCTTCTTCATCATGTGGAAAGAATGGATCTTCCGCAATCTTTCTTAACAAGTAAAGATATGGAATATGCGAGAAAGGAGGCGGACAGGTTTTACTCTCAATATGAAGAAGAGAAAAAACGTTTTATGGAAGATCCCGATTCATATAGAAAGGAATCGCGGTGGTACTGTACTCTTTCTTCTTTCTATCGGAGAATGAGGTGGTACCGCCGTGTTATTGATCGTTTCAACAATCAGCAACAGAAGCCGACAATTCCTACTGAACTTCATATCATCCGTCTTGGCGATATTGCTATTGCAACCAACTGTTTTGAATACTACCTTGATTTCGGGATTTACATTAAAGCTCAAAGCAAGGCGGTGCAGACCTTTCTGGTACAACTTGCGGGCGCGGGTACGTATGTGCCGAGCAATCGTTCTGTGGCAGGAGGCGGATATGGTTCAGTGCCTGCAAGTAATCCTGTAGGAAGCGACGGTGGCTGGAAGGTTGCGGAACGAACCGTAGAGATTCTTTCTACATTCTGGAAGAATTCTTCCGCCTGAATAGAGAAGATTTTTTTCTCTGCCTTCTGGGTTGGGTATACCTTTTATTGATTCTATCTTTTCTTATTTAGGCGCAAATCGTCTTACCTGTGAAAGACAGAAGTCAAGCGCTTCTTTTCCCGGAAGTCTTTTTGCTTGCATTGCGGTTACATATTCATCCATAATCGGTTTTACAGCTTTCGCCCATCGCGCATTTTCTTTTTTTGAAATGGGAACAACTGTATTGCCGAGTTTTTTGATAAAGATTCTTCCTTTTGCGTCAGCTTCGTCCCATGCTCTTCCGCTCTTATCAATCCATTCATTATTGACTCTGAGAAAGATCTGTTTGATATCCGCAGGAAGGCTATTCCATTTATTTTTATTCATTACAACAAACATTCCGGTTGTGTAAGAAGAGCCATAATTTTCTGTGGTACATCCGACAACTTCTCCCCACTTCCAGTTTTCAAGAGATTCCACAGGCGCCATTGAACCATTGACAATACCTCGGCTTAATGCATCATAGGTTTCTCCCATAGGCATTGCCACCGGTACTCCTCCGAGAGAAGTTACCACTTTTGCGGCAAGACCCGTACAGCGTATTTTTTTTCCTTTTACCTGTTCCAAAGAGCGGACAGGACTTTTGGTATGAAGAAGTCCTGGTCCATGGGCATGAAAATACATTACCTGAACACCCGCATATTCCGCAGGTTTAAACTTACGGTAAAAGGCATTGATTACTCTGGTTGCCTGAAGCCCGTTCTGGTAGCCGAGGGGAAGATCTATAACTTCGCTCAAGGGAAAGCGTCCCCGAGAGTATGCCATACAGGACTGTCCAAGGTCGGAAATACCTTTTTCCACGCCATCGTAACATTTGTCGGCAGGGGTCAAGGTTCCGCCATAAAAGAGGTTGATTTTGACTCTTCCATTACTCCTTTTTTCTATTTCTTTCGCCCATGCCGCCGCAGAAAGAGAGAGCGTATGGTTTGTAGGAAAGAAGATGGAGTATGCCAATTCAATCGGTTTTGCGGTGCTCTTTCTTTGGCTGTATGCGGAAGGAGAAGAAAGAAGGAACGCGGAAAGAATGAATATTCCTATGATAGTTCCGATTTTCCATTTGTGCATTAGATCCTCCAGTGAGAATATTTTTCAAGAATTCATTTTTTTGTTTATCTATTATATACTGGCTTATGCAGAGTGACAAATTCTCTATTTTTTTTTAGAAATTTTCAGAACTTCTTTCCTTTGGGAAGGAAGAAGAGACCTTTTTTCTTTTTTTTTATATAGGAGGGAGGATATATGCCGGCAGATCGCTTTCAGTACGCTATTAATACTAATAGCTTAAAGGGAATGTCGTACGAAGAAATTGCGATTCTTGCAAAAAAAATTGGAGCCCAGGGAATTGAATGGGGACTTCCGCCATTGGACAAGGCACCAGAAGCCTCTCGCGAGATGCGGAAAATAAGTGATGATTACGGCCTTGACATCGTTGGTTATCTAAATGCCGGTCATCTTTGGAAGAGCGATGTAATCCGTCGATGGAGCGATGCGATTGCTCCTAATGGAGGAAAAATGTTACGGGTTTCTCCTCCGTGGATTGCGTGGAATTTTGATGAATCCCTTCACCAACGAGCATCGTATCCTGAAATGGTGAAGATAACAAGAGAAGGTCTGGAAAATCTCCTTCCATTAGGGAAAGAGTATGGCATTACCTATGTGGTGGAGACCCATGCTTCCGGAATCTCTGCCTCTATTCCTCTTATTCGTTACTTAATGGATGGACTTGATCCCGCGTATGTGGGAATAATTTATGACCCTGCCAATGGAGTTGTTGAAGGAGGGATCCGTCCCCGGGGAGCCGTAGAAATGCTTCTTCCCTATCTTTCGTATGTGCATGCGAAAAACATTCTTTTTGTTCCTTCGGGCGATTTTCATCCTGGTCCGGTTCCGCGGGTAAAATGGTATACAAAATCCTGCGCCCTTGAATGTGGAATTTTGGACTGGATAGAGGTTTTTTTCGGATTAAAAAAGGTGGGATACCGCGGATGGTTTTCGCTGGAAGAATTTTTCAAAGATTCTTCTGATCTTGAATCAACATTAAAAAGGTCTCTTCATTTTCTGCGGGAATGTGCGAAATTTGCACCTGAAAAACCAGAGGAGCCATTTACCACGTTCAATGATTGAAGATCGCTATTTTTTTTTAGTACATACTCTTATTATAGAGAGATCTTCAAATACGAAAGCATGGCGTTTCGGAGAATTTTTAGAAGATCGGGAATTTTTCGCAAGAGAGAGATGATTTCACTATATTCGCATGATGTATTCTGATACTGATATTTTTTTTCTCTCTATATCTTATATCTCTTCTCTCTGCCATTGAAACGATTCCACGGCGATTTGTTCCGGAGAGGCGATTGTTCCGCATTTTTCACCTGTTTCTTCAAGGCGTTTTTTTTGTGCTTGCAGGATACGAATAATTTCTTCAGGAGTATCTGAAATAAAGTTTCTGTGAAATTCCATCACCCGTTCCATTTTTGCAATATTTTCAGGAATCCTGATTGAAAATTGTTGAAGGTATGCATCTTTTGCGTACTCTTTACCTGTCAAGTCCTTAAAGATTTTTGCAAGATCTTTATAGAGGGGAATCCATCCTGTTGGTCCCATAATTGCATCAGCTTCTCCATGTACTCGGAGTTCCATCCATTTTATCCAGATATGTTTGTCGCGTACTTCATTGAGAAAATTTCCTTCCGAGTTCCTGAGAAAATAATTTACTCCAAAGATATGGGGAGGTTGTGTAAGTTTTTTTCCGAACTCAAGGTTGTTATGTAGATATTTTCCAAGAGGAATAGAGACAAAATCCTGGATACTCATAAGATTTATTTCTGCAACTCCTTCTTTTCCGATGGTGGCGAAGGTTGTTTCTGTTTCAAGGGCAGCGCCATAGGCAACAATACCATGGTTCCATGAAAAACTCTGTTGGACAGGAATGTACGCATTTGCGTCGCGTCCTCCATAGACGATTCCCGCAAGTTCTACTCCCTGAGGATCATTGAGTTCTTTTCCGCAATTATTAAGGCGGTGAAGCGAAACCGTGTATCTTGCATTTTTATGTGCGGGAGGAATTTCTTCTCCGGAACTGGTTTTCTTTCCTTTCTTCCATTGCCCGGAAAAATTTTCTCCGGTTTTTGGCAATGGCTCTCCCATTCCAAGCCAGTACGGTTTCCCGTTATTTACAAGAACATTGGAAAAAATAACTTCTCCGGGTTTTGTAAGAACTTCCCAGATGGCAGGATCGTCTTTTGCATTAACATTTTGGATTATACCGAAGATTCCTGCTTCGGCATTGACTGCTCTGCACTTTCCGTTTATTACATGAAAATAGACAAGATCATCGCCAATAATTTCTTCTCCGGGAAGCATAGCGGTTGAAGTTTTGCCGCATGCGCTTGGAAATGCGCCCGCAAAAAAGCTTTTTCTTCCTTTTGGTCCTTTTACACCCATAAGAAACATATGTTCCGCAAGCCATCCTTCTCGGTCGGCTTTTCTGATAGCAAGCCGCAAAGCAAGTTTTTTTAGTCCGACCGTATTTCCCGCATACTGTGTATTGACGCTATACACTCTTTCTGTGGTATGGTCAATATAGATCCGTTTTTTGTCAGGTTCCGCGCTGACCATTCTACTATCAAGTTTTCCAGCAGAATGAAGGATGGCAAAGAAAGAAGTGCGGTTGCCTGCATTTTTCATCTCTTCATATCCAGGCCGATAGAGTAGATCAAGGCTGTGAGAAACATACGCGGAATCTGTACATTCAACGCAGGGAATGCTGAAGACAGAGTTGTTGGGACCGAGCGTTAGAAACCGTACAATCATGGTTCGGTTTTTCATGGAGCCTTTCAAAAGGCCGCGAACCTCGGTAAGTCCCTCTTCCCGTTCAATCTGATTAAGATTTTTTTCAAGTAATTGACCGTGCGGGACAAGGTACTTTGTTACTTCGCGATCACGCCCCTGATCATCTATTCCATCAAAATGGATTGTATGTCCTTCTATGGCGAGAGGAGTTTCTTCTTTAAGTTCAACAGCCATGGTTCTGGCTTTTTTTAAATCTTCCGAGGAATCCGTACAAATCCATACAGATTCAGGTTCACAGAGTTCTATCGCATCTGCGATGAATGCGTGAAGCTCTTTATTGGCAATGGCGGCAAGCGCAGAAAAATTATCTTTATCAAGATGATTTCTTAAAAACCCACTACAATCTTTCATAGGAATTCTCCGACGTAAAAACAATCTTTTATTCTTTTTTTTTAGGGCCTATACTTTTTCTTCAAAAAAAAGGTTTGGAAGAAATCTCTATAGTTTAAAGAGGACCACTTATTTGAAGATTAATTGCTATTATAATGCGGGGAGAAAAAGAGTGTCAAACTTTTTTTCAAAAATGGCTGACTATCGGAATGGTTTTCTAATCTTTTCTCCGATCCTTCTAAAAAAACCAGATACGCGGTTTGAGAAGTTCTGTTTGAAACTTTTTTCAAGAGAGACTGCAATCGCTTTTTTCAATTCTGTTCGTATTGTTTCAAATGGTCCCGATACAGTAAAATCAAGCACAATAGTACCATTTTCTTCTTTAAGCAAGTTAACAACCGCAGAGGCGGGGAGTCCGAGAAAGAGTTTTCCCGCAAGACCGCCTTTTTCTTTTAAGAGAAGGTTTTCAATCTTGATATGGTTGCGGTTTTCAAGGTAAATTCCGTGACATTTGAAGTTAGATTCTATATGTACTATTCCTGAAGAAAGCGAGACCGCAGAGTTTGGCATCAGATAGGCAAAATCTTCAATCCATATATTTTCAAGAGATGTATCCGCGGTAAAGGCGATCGGCGCAATACCGATTGTTACATCTCCATGAGCGAATATTTTGGCAGGATGGCGGCCGGACAGGATTCCTTCCAGATCAAATCCGCTTGGATCTTTACGGATATTAGGAAGTGTTACATTCCGTAATGTAGCCTTCATTTTTTCTATTTCAAAGGCTGGTCCTTTCCGATTGCTCGCAACAGGACTAAAAATTTTTACTAGTCCGTTTTCTATGCTTACCGAGTCTAAAAAGAAAGAAACCGCGGGAACTTCTTTCTCATCTTCTTTTGCTTTCAAGCGAGAGAGCCGCATAATTTCAACTGGAATATTGATTCTACCATCAGGTTTTTGGATAATGGTAACTTCAGGATTGACAATTACCGCGTTTCTGATAATAAAGTTCTGTTTCAAGAGACTGGAAAAGGGAACCTGCATGGTAAGAGATTCTACAGAAAACATAACACCGTCGCCGAATCCAGGGGGTTGGCGAAGGGAAATGTTATTGAGAACAACGGTCTGTTTGAAAAGAGAAACCTCAATATCTTCAACCGTAAGTCTGTCTCCAAAAAGAGGCAATACCTTTTTTTCAAGGGCTTTTCGTGCTATAGGCGCAAGAAGACCGGTATCTTTTGCGTATCCCTGGTCCGGAACGGAAAGAAAAATCAATAATCCGCAAAACAATATCACTTGCGCAATGGCAAAAGAGGATATTCGGCAAGATCGTTTCATTCTTCTATGCGTTATGAAAAACTCTTTTTTGAAGAAAGGGAATCATTCTCTTCAAATGACAGCTTGATCTGTCTGATATAAGTTACTGAGAAATTCTTGTAACTCTGGTAGTTCCGGAAGAGGTCTTGATTACCTGAACTCTATCTCCGGGCAGAAAGGTTTCTCCTTTTTCCTGTACCACGGCAATGGTTTTTCCATTATCCATCGCGAGAGTCAGCTCTACTCCCGGCCGTTTGGTTACTCCCTTTTCTATTGCGCTTCCCGCCACTGCTCCGCCAATTCCTCCAAGAACGCCCCCTACAATTTTTCCCTTTCCTCCGCCGACCGCGCTTCCTGCCACTGCGCCGGTGGTTCCTCCGGCAATAACTCCGACAGCTCCCGAGGTTCCTTCTATGGTTACGTCACGTACTGAAAGCACTTTTCCTAATTCTACGCTCTGTTCTTTTCGGGCTTCATCGCGTGAATATGAACTTCCGCCAAGATTGCTCGCACATCCTGCGGCAAAAAGAACTATCGCGCATACAATACCAGTAACCGCAATCCAACGATACCTTTTCATTGTGTCCTCCCTTTTCACGATAAAATTTTCCCTGTTTCGGGATTAAAAAAAGTATACCCTCTTTTACCTGAAAAAGAAAGAATTGATCATATCGTTGCATTCGTTTTTTTAGAGAAATCCTCTGTGGTATACTCATTTTATGGTAGATCTAAAGATAGAGAATAACGACCTTTTCTCTATCTCCATTTTTGGGATTATCTCGGGTATTATCCTTTTTTTTCAAGGATTTCGTTTGCTTTGGAAGAAACGTCTTATTCAGAATACTCCTTCTTCTTCCATCTCTTCTCTTGCAACAGGAATTGTTGAATTATATGCTCGTGCAGAAACCGATACCCTGCTGAAAAGCCCATTCGCAAAGGTAGAGTGTCTTTATTTTCGCTCTGTACAGGAACATCTTGTACGGGGAAGCAAAGGAAATAAATGGAAAATAGAGATGGATTTTAGGAGTGATACGCCCTTTCTGTTAAATGACGGAACCGGAACAATCCTTGTAGATCCCGTGGGTGCGGAAACAGATCTTATGATTCGTTATTCTCAACAGGATGGCGATAGACGGTATCGGGAATATTATCTTCTTCCCGGCGAGTTTCTTTATGTTTTGGGAACAGCTCGTCCTCTTGAAACAATAGATGATTTTTTTCACCGAGAAAAAGAAAGGAAACTTGCTGAACTTTATGAGGATGCTGAAAAAAAGGCTTCTCTTGATCTTAATGGAGATGGCTGGATTGATGAAAGGGAATGGAAGATTGCGCATGAATCAATAGATCGTGAGGTTGTAGAAAAATATCTCAATGTTAAAGAGGAGGAAGAAAGAAAAAATATCAATCTTACTTCTTCAAGGAAATTAATATTAGGAAAAGGCGGGGCAGAAGGACTCTTTCTTATTTCCTTTAGAAACGAATCTGAACTTACTGGATTATTTCATAAAAAATCAATACTTTTTATCTGGGGAGGAGCTATTCTTTTTCTTTTTTCTTTAGCATTATTTCTTTACAACCTTTCCCACTCTATCCATTAAGGAGGATCAATGTCAATCATTATTTTAGCGGCGCTCTTTCTTTTTCTTATAGGAATTATTGGCTATGGAATCGGAATTTATAATGGACTGATTCTTTTAAGAAGAAATATTGAACGGAACTGGTCTAATATTGATGTTCTTTTGAAACAGAGGTACGACGAGATTGGAAAACTGGTAAAGGTATGCGAAGGATATATGCAATATGAACGGGAAACCCTTGAAAAACTCGTTACATTGCGGAGCTCTTATTTTTCTTCTGATTCTATCAAGGAAAAAAATAAAATAGAGGGAGAGATAGCAGGTACACTGAAAACCCTCTTTGCTGTTGCGGAAAATTACCCTGAGCTGAAAACCAACATGAATTTTCTTCATCTTCAGAAAAGAATTTCAGAGATTGAAAATGCTATTGCCGACAGAAGAGAATTTTATAATGATAGCGTTACTATTTTTAATACGCGTATTCAGCAGATTCCAGATATTCTTATTGCTCGTATGTGCCGCTATGTTGAACAGCCTCTATTTCAGGTAGAGCCAAAGGAACGTCGTGATGTACCAGTACGATTTGATTTTCCGGGGGAATCAGGATAAGGGGTTCGGCGCCAGAAGGTTACAGCCTTTTTTTTGCCTCTTCCACCATCTGTACAAAGAGATTTCCTTTCTGAAACGCCTCTGCGAGTAAACGTTCATCATCAGTAACTTTCATATACCTAATACTAATTTCAAGATTAATACATTTGGTATACCCTGATTTAGCAATTACAGAGGCTAATTTTTTCCAGTCAACAGTGCCGGCAAAGGGAACCGTATGCTGATCAAGTTTGCCGTTATTGTCGTTGATATGAAGAGCACAAAGACGGTCTGCGCAGACTGCGAGGCGTTCTATTCCATTTCCACTGATATTTCCATGTCCTGAATCATAGCAATACCCAAGATATTCAGAAGGATAATCAAAGAGCAATCTTTCAAGAGGAAGGTTATAGGAGGGAGATTGCCCGTTTTCAAGTGCGATTTTTACCTTTTGTTTTAGTGCAAAGTCCATAATTTCATCTAAAGATCTTCTGATTGCATTGGTGTCATTGCCGCCTATATGCATTACCACCGCATCTCCGTTAAGCTGAGAAGTCATCTCAATACGGTTTTTTACCAATTCAACTCCTGCGCGGCGTTCATATTCTTTCTCTGAAAACCAGCATTTTTCTTGACCCGCGCTTCCATGGAGATCTAACATTTGCAGGCCGAACTCTCTTAGCCATTCTTTAATCTGGTTGATTTCACTTTTTGTATAAAGAAAATCTGTATTCCAGTGGTGGCACCAGTGGATATGAGAAAACCCTGCATTGGCGATCTGTTTTAAGCGAGGAGCGGGATCTCCGGTTCCTCCATTAAAATCTGTGGCAATAGAAAGCATCATACTCCTTTTTAGAGAGGAGAAAGCCCGCAACACAATCATATATTGTGTTCTTGTTGTTGTCAACAGGGATGTGAAATGTTTTTTTTATCAGGTATCCAAATCAAAACCAAAATAAGAAACCGCATTCCTGTACGAAATATCCCGTACCATATTTCCGATAAGGTTAAAATCTGTGGGAAGCAATCCTTTTGCTATGTCATTTCCGAGGATATTGCATAAAACCCTTCGGAAATATTCATGACGGCTATAGGAAAGAAAGGAACGGGAATCTGTAAGCATTCCTATAAATCTGCTAAGAAGCCCCATATTTGAAAGGGCTTCAATCTGCTTCTCCATTCCATCTTTCTGATCAAGGAACCACCATGCGCTTCCAAACTGTATTTTTCCGGAAACTCCTTCAGATTGAAAAGATCCCGCCATGGTTGCCAGAACTTCATTATCGCTTGGGTTGACTGTATAAAGAATTGTTTTAGGAAGATTGTCATGAGTGTCAAGCCGATCAAGAAGAAGGGCAAGAGGTTGAGCAATCTCAAAATCTCCAATAGTATCAAACCCTGTATTTGGTCCGAGTGTATTCATCATTTTGCTGTTGACATTGCGGATAACGCCAAAATGGTACTGTTGTGTCCAGCTCTTTTTGGAATACATACAACCAAGTTCAAAGAGCATCGCAGAGCGAAATTTTCTCGCTTCTTGCAGAGTAATTGGTCTTTGCATAAGAGCATTGAGGAAGATTTTTTCAATCTCTTTATAGGTATATTCTTCTACATAGGGTTTTTCTATACCATGATCAGAGATTCTGCATCCAAGATTGTGGAAGGCCTCTATCCGTAGTTGCAGGGCTTCAAGATATTCTTCCCAAGAGGAAATCTCTTTTTGCAGAGTTTCTTTTAATTGTGAGATCCATTGGTAAAATAGTTTACTGTGTTCTGGATACATTCCTGTATCAGGCCGAAATGAAGGGCAGATCTGTATTTCACAGGTTTGATTTTTTTGGAGTATTTCATGATATGTGAGTGGCAGGGAAGGATCGTCGGTAGTACATACAAGACGAACATTCCATTGTTTCATAATATTTTGTACGGAAAATTCATCACTGGCGAGTTTTTTGTTACATTCATCCCAGATTGATCGGCTGGTTGAAGGAGACAGAAGACGGTCGGTAATTCCAAACGGTTTTTTAAGTTCCAGGTGAGTCCAGTGATAGAGGGGGTTGCGGATAGTTGCAGGAACTGTTTCCGCCCATTTTTCAAATTTTTCCCAATCAGACGCATTCCCGGTGATAAATCGTTCAGCCACTCCATTAATTCTCATTGCGCGCCATTTATAGTGGTCTCCCGCCAACCATATTTTGAAGAGGTTTTCAAAGCGATGATTGGTCGCAATCTCTTCTATCGGGATATGACAATGGTAATCAATGATTGGCATTGGTTCGGCATATTCATGATAAAGGATTCGTGCCTCTTTGGTTTCAAGGCAGAAATCCTCATTCATAAAAGGTTTTTGGTTCATTTTTCTTCTCCTTGGGCAATGATTCAAGAAAATGTGGATACCATAGTTGGGCGCAGAGGAAGCTCTATTTTTACGAAGAGACTATTTTTTTGTATCATTCTTTACAGGAAAAATCAATTTCTTCTTTTTTCTTTCACAGTATAAAAAAGCTCATTTTCTTTTCATTGCGTTTTCTTTGCCTTCTTTTCCAGAGCATGCTATGCTTTTTTTATTGGTACTGCTATATTCTGCCACACAGTAGTTTCTTCTTGTTTTATAAAGAGAAATAGCTTCTTTGTGCTATTGAAACGCATCCTTATGACTACCACGAACTCAACGCACTTTTGTATCTACGGGACATTCAGGGAGACAGAGCGATGAAAAAGAAATATACGCAGGTTGGAATAGGGATAAGGAGCTATCTTTATTCTGAAGCAATTGTCGGTACCTATAAAGAGAGTGCGCAACTTCTTGCAATCTGTGATTCAAATCCAGGACGTATGGATGTTCGCAACAAACTCTTTACAGATCCCGATCCTTCTCGTTTTCCCGGACGTGAGCCTGTTCCTGCAGTGAAGACCTATACTGATGATAAGTTTGATAAGATGCTGAAGGAAGAGAATCCTGATACTGTTATTGTAACCAGTATGGACTCTACTCACGACGATTATATCTGCAGAGCAATGAAGGCAGGGTGCGATGTTATTACTGAAAAACCCATGACAATCAATGCGGAAAAATGTCAAAAGATTCTTGAAACAGTAAAATCAAGCGGCAAATCTTTAAAAGTTACCTTTAATGCTCGCTATATTCCTATGCGCGGCATAGTGAAAGAACTCTTAATGAAAGAGATTGTCGGAACCATTCTTTCCGTAGATTTTTGCTGGAACCTGAATACTAGTCATGGCCCGGATTATTTTCGGAGATGGCACCGTAACAAAAAAAATAGCGGCGGCCTTCTTGTGCATAAGGCAACGCACCATTTTGATTTAGTAAACTGGTGGCTTAATGCAGTGCCAGTAGAGGTCTATTGTCAGGGACATCGCAAATTTTATACTCCAGAACAGGCGGAATCGTATGGCCTTACGAACCGCAGTAATCGTTGCGATGGTTGTCCGGAGAGCGCCAAGTGTAAGTTTTTTCTTGATATGAAATCAAGTGCTGTTTTAAAAGAGCTTTATCTTGATCAAGAGTTATACGATGGATATGTTCGGGACAAATGTGTCTTTGCATCAGAGAGCGACATTGAAGATTCTATGAATGCTGTGGTGCGGTATGATAATGGCGTGTTAATGTCGTACGCGATGAATGCCTTTCTTCCTCGGGGCGGATATGCGATAAGCTTTAATGGCACAAAAGGCAGGCTTGAAAATCTTTATCTTGAAAATGCGGGAATCAGCGGTATTGACAGTGGCGATAAAATGTCGGAAGAAATTGCTTCTATTCTTGTTGCGCCCCATTTTGGAGAGCCGTACAATGTTCCGATCACTTTAGAATATGGAAGCCATGGCGGAGGAGATGAACGCCTTCTTTCGGATCTTTTTTCTCCCAACCCACCTGAAGATCCATTAAAGAGAGCCGCGGGAGTCGCGGCAGGCGCTTTTTCTTTATTAACAGGCGTAGCCGCGAATGAATCTATTCGCACTGGCAAGTCTATTATGATCTCAGATCTTGCGGATCTTTCTTTGCTTGAAGGGCAATGATAAACAGATCTTATTATGGTAACGAACTTTTTTTTTCTAGCGTATTGGAGAGTTTCTTATGAAAAAAAAATATGTGCAGGTCGGAGTTGGCGGAAGAAGCTACAGCTATTCCGAAGCAATTGTCGGTACCTATAAAGAGAGTGCGGAACTTCTTGCAATTTGCGATTCAAATCAAGGCCGTATGGATGTTCGGAACAGACTTTTTACAGATCCCGATCCTTCTCGTTTTCCCGGACGTGAGCCTGTTCCCGCAGTGAAGACCTATACTGATGATAAGTTTGATAAGATGTTAAAGGAAGAAAATCCCGATACAGTGCTTGTAACCAGTATGGACTCTACCCACGACGATTATATCTGCAGAGCAATGAAGGCGGGATGCGATGTTATTACTGAAAAACCTATGACAATTAATGCGGAAAAATGTCAAAAGATTCTTGATACAGTAAAATCAACCGGCAAATCTTTAAGGGTTACCTTTAATTACCGTTATTCACCAGTAAGAAGCCTTGTCAAAGAACTTTTAATGAAGGGAACCATAGGAACCATTCTTTCTGTGGATTTTTTCTGGAACCTGAATACTGACCATGGCGCGGATTATTTTCGGAGATGGCACCGCAACAAAAAAAATAGCGGTGGTCTTCTTGTGCATAAGGCAACGCACCATTTTGATTTAGTAAACTGGTGGCTTAATGCGGTGCCGGTAGAGGTCTATTGTCAGGGACATCGTAAATTTTATACTCCAGAACAGGCAGAATCGTATGGCCTTACAAACCGCGCCGACCGTTGCGCTGGTTGTCCGGAGAGCGCCAAGTGTAAGTTTTATCTTGATTTGAAAAAAAGTTCCTACCATACGGAACTCTATCTTAATCAGGAAAAGTACGATGGTTATTTTCGGGATAGATGTGTTTTTTCTTCAGATATTGATATTGAAGACACGATGAATGTGGTTGTTCGGTATGATACCGATGTTCTGATGTCGTACGCATTAAATGCCTTTACTCCATGGGAAGGATATGCAATCAGTTTTAATGGTACCAAAGGACGGCTTGAACATTCCTGTGTGGAAAGTGTCTATATCAGCGGAGATGGAAGAGTTCAGGGCGAACTTATTAAAAAAGGGACCTCTGTTTTGGTTCATCCCCATTTTGGCGAACAGTATAGTGTTCCTATTCCTGAAGCAAAAGGAGGCCATGGCGGCGGCGATAGGATTCTTCTTTCAGATCTTTTCTCGCCAACCCCTTCTTTAGATCCATTAAAACGAGCGGCAGGGGTTGCCGCGGGCGCATTCTCTATTATGACGGGTGTGGCGGCGAATGAATCTATCCGTACTGATAAGCCTGTAAAAATTTCAGACCTTGTTTCGGGAATTCCTTTACCAGACTATCCTGACAGCAATGTATAGAGAGAGTGGTAGAGAATAGTGCCAAACTTTTTGGAATTTCCTTCTCTTTATTCTATCGTAGAATATTTTTGGAATAGAGCGAAGGCTCTTTTTATCAATGTCTTATATACCTCTTTTCTTTTAAAGATTCCGAAAAAAATGCTTCTGTGCGATTGTGCGGATCCATGGTGCATAAAGCCATGTAGAAAGATGACCCGCCATAATCCAACGTATTTCAGGATTTCCAAGAGATTTTCTAAGAGCTTTTGTATGGGCGGGAGGTATCATTTTGTCAAACCGTGCATTGATCATAAGGCAGTTTGGCAATGCTTTCTTAAAAGAGGTTGGTTCTATTCGTTTCCATTGTTGAGCGAGTTCTTGTAGAGAGAGATTCTTTCTAATACGTTCTCCTCCTGTTTTAAGTCCGGGACCTCGGAGATTATAGGTAAGTGTGGCGATATTTCCTCCTGCAAGAAGAAGTATTGAAGCTTTTATCCGTTCATCAATAGAGGCGGCGACAGAGGCGATAATTCCTCCCATACTCACACCAAGAATTCCTATCTGTTCATATTCTTTTGAGAGAAAATCTATTCCCTGGCATGTTTCCACAACCGCCTGTTTGAATCCCTGCGAGAAGAGTTCCGCAAAATCAACATTGCTTTTTTTTGCATTTTTTTTCCGATTATCTGGTATTCTTGAGGCTAACCATGGCATTTCTGGTTGGAAACAGGAGATTCCTGTTTTAGCAAAATATCTACTAAAAAAACGGACAGAACTTTGTGAAAAAAGTCCATGTAACAGGATTACCGCAGACCGTGCATTTCTTGAGGGATAGTAGCGCGCGGCAACAAAAGGATCCTCGGGAAAGAGGGGAGAAGCGGAAAGGAACTCTACCTGAAAGAAGGTATTGGTGATTTTTTTTATAGAGAAGTGATCCTGTGAAGTATATGCAAAGAAGGAGTCGGAAGGGCTTTGTTCACTTTTTTTTCTTTCATCCATGCTTCTATTCAGGTGAAAGGGAAAAGATTCTTTTTTTTACTATTCTTAAAAAGTATAGCATTCATTTAATTCTTTGGAAGAATCCCTTTTTTTGCAGTATACTATTTTTCCATGAAAGATAGAGTTTTTATTAGAAGAAAACGGGAAAAACCACAAGCAGATACCGTGCGTGAACCCGCTCGTTCTTTACCGATTATCGCTCGGTGCGATGTTGCGGTGGTAGGTGCGGGGATTGCCGGAGTAGCGGCGGCGCTGGCTGCTTCAAGAAATGATGCGAAGGTTATTCTTATTGAAAAAGAGAATATGTGTGGTGGTCTTGCCACGCTTGGTATGGTTCTTTGGTATCTTCCTCTTTGCGATGGTAATGGACGTCAAGTTATGGCGGGAATCGCGGAAGAACTTTTGAAAACCTCTCTTCGGTATGGTCCTGGAAAAATTCCAGATGCCTGGCAAGAGGGAGGAGATATAGTAGAAAGGAAAAAAAACAGGTACCGTCTTCTCTTTAACCCTGCGGCATTTGCTTGCGCTCTTGACGAACTTCTTCTTGAAAGCAGAGTTGAGATTATGTTTGATACTCGCTTTTGCGGAGTAATAAAAAAGAAGCAAGGCGCTATTTCTTCTCTTATTGTAGAGAATAAGAGTGGCCGTTCTGCGGTAGAGTGTTGTATGGCTATTGATGCTTCTGGCGATGCCGACCTTTGCGATGCGGCGGGAGAAGCCGTAAGCCTTTTTGCATGGAATCGGTTAAGTGCCTGGTTCTATTACTGTAAGGATGGCGAGATCAAACTTTTTTCTGGCGGTGAAGGCCGTTATCTTGATCCTCCCCGTCGGGGCGAGCGTGTATATAATGGATTGTCGTGGAACGATGTATCTCAAATAAACCTTGATACACGAAAACTTCTATTATCTAAGTTGGAAGAGATCCGTCAGGGAAAAAAAGATAGCGAGGTATACCCAGTAACCATTCCTTCATTGCCGCTTTTTAGAATGACGCGGCGATTGAAAGGACGCTATGTTCTTGGAGAAGCCGATGTAAAAAGACGTTTTCACGATAGCATAGGAGTTATAGGCGACTGGCGAAAGCCAGGACCGATCTTTTTTCTTCCTTTTCGCCTTCTTGCAGGAGTAAAAACCCCTAATCTTTTGACAGCGGGAAGAACAATTTCTACCACTGTTGCAATGTGGGATATGACCCGAGTAATACCAGTATGCGCTGTTACTGGTCAGGCGGCAGGTACTGCGGCAGCTCTTGCGGTAAGTACAGGAAAGACAGTCGGAACGATTGATATACGAAAACTTCAAGAAATGCTTTTGGCGCAAGGAGTTTTGCTTTCCCCCCGATTTTAAATGACTTTGAATGACAGAATAAGGATCAAAAAGAAGATAGACTATTTGTTCATAACAAAATGGAGGAATAATGATTCTTCAGACCGTGCGTAAGATATCTTGTTTTTCTTTATTTATTCCTGCTTTGTTTGCGGCGGAATCAGCTCTTTATACTGTAGAGAACAATGTTTCTCCTTGGTATGACAGGGTAGGGCAATGGGTGGTTGTTGATCTTCCAGAACTCTATGTGGGAAAGACCATTGTTCCGCTTCAGGGCTGTTCATCTCGCTCTCTTGTGCTTCCCGCTGGTACAAAGAAAGCAATTATTGCCATTGCAAAAGGCGACCTTGCGAAGATGAAATCGCGCATTTCCGATATTGTAGAGACAGGTCTTGAGTGTCGTGTAACAACGCCCGCTGGAAAAAATCCTATTCCTTACGTAATATTAGAATATTTGAACCCACCGGAAAAAAGCGAATTCAAAAATTTTAGTGCGGGGCTTATTCTTCTCTCTCTTGATCCTCCCCTTGTTATGCCGGAGAAGAAAGCGTTGCCATCTTCACCAGCATTGAAAGAGAGTGCGAAATCCGAGGTTCAGGGAGCGCAACGGAGGCAAGGAGTGCTTGCCGTAGAAGAGACAATAGAGGGGCAATCGTGGCAATTTTCGCCTGGTCCGCGCGAAATAAAACTCCATGTGAAAGAACCTTCCGCGGGAATTGGACCTGAAACAGGCATTATGTTAGTTCTTCATAATTGGGGAGGTCTTTACAATTCCCCGGAATATATTTCCTGGTGCAAAATCTTTGCGGATCGGTACGATGTGGTTGCTGTAAGTGTGAATTATCTTCAAAGTGGAAGTAACCGAAAAGGAGGTCCTTATGATCATGGATACCTTCAAGCCATGGATGCGATCCGGGCTGTTCATTCTATCTGGTCGCAATTAAAAGAGAAAAAAGTATCCTTTAATGAGAACCGGATCTATTCAATGGGTGAAAGTGGGGGTGGAAATGTCTCTCAGATGGCGGCAAAACTTGCTCCCCGAACATTTGCCTGTATTGTAGATATTTGCGGAATGCCAGGACTTACCGATGGTATTGCATTTGGCACAGGAGAATACGGAAGTCATTTGAATGCCGGATACTCACGCGATCCCAATTCTCCCTTCTATTTATCAAAAGCAATGCAGGAGATTAGAGATTTTGGAAACCCTGCGCATTGCGAAATTGTTCATAAACTTAATCCGAATTTGAAGATAGTTATTGCGCATGGCGTTGACGACCGTTCTTGTCCCGTGGTCCATAAGATCACGCAGTTTCGTTCTATGGTAGATACAGGGATTGATGTGGACGGCCATTTTCTCACCAAATTTGATGTAGATGGAGCCGCTGTTACCACTACCGGACATCCTGTTGGAAATAGAGCACAGGTGGTCATTAAATATGCGGATGTTTACTTAAGTCCTACAGGAAAATTTGCCGCTCAGACAAAGACTGGTCCGGATTTTGGAAAATCTTCTGTGGTCTATCCTGTAACTGGCGGTAAATATATCGTGGATTATTCGTCTCTTCCTGAGATTCGTTTTGATGCAGATCCTGCACTGCGCTGAAAGAGCGCTAAGAAATATTAAGATCTTTTGTGGGAAAGAGGCCGTCAGTCGTAAGATATACCCGAAGTTTTCTTAATCCAACCTCATCTCCGGGCGCGGGAACATGGGTAAGATGCATATCGCATCCTGATAAGGATTTTAGTTGTTCCATTGCTACGGCCGCTGTAGGATTTGAAGAAGCTGATATACTCAGTGCAATAAGTGTTTCCTGAAGATCAAGCACCGATTGTTTCAGAGAAAGGATATCTCGTTTCATCGTGGCGATATTTTCTAGAATTGCCGCGGGAAGAAGGTCAATACGTTCAGGTATTTCCGCGAGAGTCTTAATCGCATTAAGCACACAACTGGAAGAAGCGCTCATCAGAGGATTATTTTTTCCTGTAATAATCTTTTTATTTTGGAGTTCAATGGCGGCTCCGCAGGCTGGAATTCCGTTTCCTTCTTTTTTAAGGAGTTCTTCCATTTTCTTGCGGGCTGGCTTTACCACCGCCCGGTCTTCAGGTTTTAGACCAATCTCTTCCATAAGAAGGATGACTTTTTCAAGAGTTTCTTTACTGCTTACTCCAATAAGATATTCGTATCTGTGCCGAAAATATCGTCTGATCAACTCCTGTTTTGCTGTCTGTTGCACCAAAGCATCGTCAATGATTGCAAATCCTGCTTTATTTACTCCCATATCTGTAGGCGATTGATAGATCATTTTTTTGCCCATAATTTTCTTTAATATCCGCTGAACCACAGGAAAAATTTCCACATCCCGGCTATAGTTGGTTGCGCTTATTCCATAGGCATTCAGGTGAAAGGGATCAATCATATTTACATCCCGAAGGTCTGCGGTGGCAGCTTCGTATGCTACATTGACCGGATGTTTAAGAGAAAGGTTCCAGATAGGAAATGTTTCAAACTTCGCATATCCTGATCTAATTCCCTTTTTATAATCATGATAGAGTTGCGAAAGGCAGGTAGCCAATTTCCCGCTTCCTGGTCCTGGTCCGGTAACCACAATGACCGGTTTTGTTGTTGCAATATATTTGTTTCTGCCATATCCTTCTTCGCTTACAATGGTATCAACGTCGGTAGGGTATCCTTTTGTACTTTCATGGAGGTAAACCTTCACTCCGCGATGCTCTAATTTTCTCTGAAAACCCTTTACCTGAGATTGATTATTGAACCTTGTAATCACAACTGCGCAAACTTCAAGGTTTTCGTTACGAAGGTCATCAATGAGTTTTAATGCGTCCACATCGTATGTAACGCCAAAATCTCCTCGTATTCTTCCTTTTTCAATATCTCCGGCATGAATACAGAGAATGATCTCTATTTTATTGCGAAGACGTTTTAAAAGTTCTATTTTAATATTGGGCTGATACCCTGGCAGGACCCTACACGCATGATAATCAAAGAGAAGTTTTCCGCCGAACTCAAGATAGAGTTTTCCATTAAAAAGATCAATCCGTTTTTCTATCTCGCGGCTTTGTTCCGCAAGGTACTGTTCACAGTTGAATCCGAGTTGTTCAGTCATGGCGAATCCTTTTGTGTTGCGCAATAAACAAGAATATTATCTAAGATTCTTCTTCCACAGCCATGGTGAAACGATGGCATCTGGAAGTTGGGGCAGTGTGGTATGAATTGTTTGTACAAGTTCTGGTTCTAGCGATCCTTTTTTAGCATACCCGGCATTTTCCGAAACTTGTTCTATTCTTTCTGCGCCAAAGAGAAGAGAGTGGATTCCAGAGAGGGATAGAACATACCGAATTGCAATTTCCGAGATTGAAAGAGTATATTGGTCAGCTATTCTTTGGAGTTTGGAGAGAAAAGGAAGAATTTCCTTGAGGTGGGGAGGCACTGCCTCTTTCTTCATAAGAAGAAGCCCTTGCAGAAAGATGCTTCGGGCAAAAATGGCAATACCTTGTGAAGAGGCTTTTATTGCGGCAGGATAAAATCTTCTATCAAAAACATTAATCGGAATCTGAAGCGCCTCTGCTTCTTCTTTTTCTACACTCTCTTTTGCAATATCGGGAGTCGTAAGAGAAATACCCGCATGGGCAATATATTTTTTTTCTTTCATCTCAGCGAGAATATCAAAAAAGATCCGATTTTTCTCATTATGAAAGAGAAGGATAGGAATTTGATCCAATCCAAGGTTTTTTAGAGATTTACAAAGAGACTTTTCAATATATTTCCGTGCTTTCTCTCTAGGGAGTTCTTCTGGAAGAGAAAGTTTTGTAATAACAGTTGTTGTAGAGAGAATGCCAAGTTCTTTCAGAGCGGTTCCGACTCTTTTTTCACTCTCTTCATAATTGGCGGCAGTATCAAATGTGGTAATTCCTTGTGAGTACGCCTCTTCAATAATCTGCCGCGCCGCGGTGTATGAGGGTTTTCCAGTCTGGTTGGCAATGCCGTATGGCATTCCGAGTTGGGCGGTGCCGAGAGTAAGGCGAGAAACTGAAAGGTCCTTCCATAGGGTTGATTTGATTTTCATTGCTTTACGATTCCGCAAACTGCGTGTAATCAATGCGAATCGTTTCTATTGCGCCTGAGCGTACTTCTATAAATGGTTTTTTATTCCGTACGCCCGCGGTGCCGTATCCTGTTTCTGTGAAGAGTGGCGCGGTGAAATCACCGGGGATAGAAGGCGCAATGAAGAGTACTTTCTGAAGCGCGTCATAGCGGATTCCGCTTATTCCCTGCAGAAGTCCAAATGCCGCAAGAGCCCTTCCGTAAAAATGACCGCATTCATACTCGTCGAAGGGATTTCGCGTTTCTCCGTTATAACGGTTTCGAATGGCACTTACGATCTCGCGCGCTTCGGACACAAGACCGTTCATCATTAGATGCGATGCGACCTGGTATTCAATCCCGGTCCATATTTCGTTTGAGTAAGGAAATGGAATCGAGGGAGTGCCACCTTTTGGCCAAGAGCAGAGTAGAAGACCCGCTTCGTTTCCTATTGCGTAGCCTGGTCTTTGGGTGTTGTGGTGGAGGGTAAGATCTTTTTTGAAGTTGTATTGGTAGACTGCTTTGAGGTGGCTTTTGACCTTGACTGGATCGAGAATGGGTCCAATTCCGCAGACCTGTGCGATCCAGTCTCCGAGAACTCCGTCAGAAAGACATCCTGTGCCGTATTGATATTTAGGACCTTCACGTTCGATTAGTTCCTTATCTTCCTCTGTTAATTCCTGCAGAAGGGGATTCTTAAAAGGGATAGGTAGAAGGTGATCCCGCCTAATTTCCTGAAAGAAATATTCTCCGTTGAAAAGTTTCGTTTCAAGATATATTTTGCCCTTGTGATAAAGGCTCGTGTATCTTTCCGCTTCTTCTCCGAGAGCATCTGCTATGAGAGCTGCAGCTTTCAACGCGCCGAGATAAAAAGTTCCGCACATTGTGTCAGGACCCCAAAACTCGATGTCGTAGGTGTTGTGATGGGGTTCGCTGAGGATTCCTTCTTCAGAAGGATCCCAGGTAGAAATGGAGTACTCAAGGCTTTTTTTCATTTTAGCCCAGAGTCGTTGTAACCAGCCTGTGTCACCGGATATCCGCCATTCGCGGAAAGTTTTTATGATACCGCCGAGTTGACCGTCAGCTGCAGCGTGATAGATATGTGGCTGAGGACGGATTGGCAAGCCGGATCTGAAATTTTGGTGGCCGGAATCGTCCTGGTTGATTTCAAATTCGGTTTCTCTAAGGGTGCGTTCGAGAGAAGGAAAGAGGTGGCAGATGGCCTGGGCATAGTTCCATACATGGGTACAACTTCCTGCGCAGGATCCGACGTAGTCGCGACATCCTTCCCAGCACCAGAGTTTTCCGTCGGTTTGGCGTAGGACTGTTGGGGATTTGAGGATGGAGAGCGTTGAAGCGACGCTCTTGACCATTTCAGAGGGAAGATTTGTATTGAAGAGGGTTTTTGAAAAACAGAAACTACTTTTTTTCAGTTGGTCATAGGATGTGCGCCAGAACAACGCTATTTCCTTAATGTTCGCGAACTTTCCCGCGTACCACGGCACATAAGTTTCTTTGGGTATGTCAGGTTTGAGGTCGATACCGCTATATTGGTCCGAATGAGGGGCATGCCAACATAACGCTATACGTACAGTTTCTTTTTTTCCGGGTTGAAGCAAAAGCGGAATGTAGAGGCTTCCTCCAGAACTCGGTTTTCCTGAGCTAACAGGATCTTTCAAAATTAGTTCGTTTGACGAAATGCGCTCCCATACTTTTGAGAAGGCATCGTACCAGGAGCCCCTGTACCATGCGCAGTCAACTACTGGCGAATGCCCAGGCGCGGATACGCAGAACGACACGTGGTCCCAGGGTTCTTTTTTGTCGTTTTCATGTTTGACCACGAATCCTTCTTCTGCTGCGTGTACAGAAAAGCCGGTTTCGTTCCCGTAGAGTCGTTCCGCGTGAAAAGAAAAGATGGTTTCAAGTGGAATGTCAGAAGAATTCGTGAATGTGTATTCAAGACCTGCGACTGGAATGCTCGAGTCATCGGGATTTGGAGGGGTGAACGGACTCCATGCAAGAATTTCTACGGAGATGGGAAGAATTGTATCGGTTAAAGAAATGTTGGCGAAGGGGAATTGTGAGGAAAAAGAGGCTGAGGTAAATCTTGGCAGTCCGTAGGTTGTGTGTCCTAGTCCATTGCCCCATTCTTTTCCAGTGAAGATCCTCCATTTTGGCACCGGACCTTCGATTAGGCGCGCGGGTTTGTGGTTTTTAACCGATAGTGCAGCGAAGATGCGGGTAGAAAGCGGAAGTTCAGGTCTATTCCTGATGGAAACCTGAGAGATCTCTCCGGTTCCTCCGATACAGATCATTCCCGCACCGATACCTCCGAGAGGAAACGCAACGTGGTCAAGGTTTGGTCCAGTATAATGGTTGATATAGCTTTTTTTATGAGTGGGCACTTTGAAATACTCCTTGGTTCTATCCATTGTATCATTATGTTTTTTTTTCTTCAATCGCTTCTATTTTCTTATAGAGAAGTAAAGGCTTTTATGTTATGGTATGGAAGAAAGTAGATAGTATGATACTAAAAAAAGTTTGTAAGAGGAGGGAAGATGGAGAAAAAAGAATATTTTCCCGGCTGTGGTTGGATTTGGTATGATCACTATGGATATGATGAAGTGAATGCTTGGATGCAGGCGCGCCGAGAATTTTTTCTAGAAACCGTTCCTGATTCACTTTTATTTTCTCTGACTGCAGATACTAAATACCGTTTATATGTAAATGAGCGCCTTGCCGCATTTGGTCCTGCACGCGGATTTCTTTCTCCTTATCCTTTTGATTCTATTGATATTGCGCCTCTTCTTCAAAAAGGAAAGAATGTTCTCGCGGTACTTGTACATCAGACAGGCCATGGCACTTATCAATCAATCTATGGCGGTGCGGCTGGATTGATAGCCGATGGATCGGTTCATGGCATAGCGTTGGGAACAGAACCCGGCTTGTGGTTGGTTCGTCCTTCACCCGGACATAGACGGGATACCGCGCGAAGAAGCGTACAGATGGCATATCAGGAGCATTTTGATTGCCGTAAAGATAGTGGGTTTTGGATGCGTCCTGAATCTAAGGTTTCCGCGGGCAAAGATGGTTGGATAGAACCGCAATGGCGCGTGTCGGGATCTCTGCCCTGGACAGATTTTGAAGAACGCCAGATTCCGATGCTTCGCCATTCAGTATATTCTTTTTCTTCCTGCCTTTCCATTGAAGAAAGAAGAGCGGCTCCAGAATGGAAAGAATCAAAGAATCTCGTTTCTCTTCATAAAAGGGAATCAAAAAGAGAAAAAAAGAAAGGTTCCTCTCTTTCGCCTCTTGACATTATTCCTTTCTTAGAAGGGAATGGTTCTGTAACAATTCCCGCTTTTCCAGCGGGTAATTCTCTTACACTTCTCTTTGATGCAGGAGAAGAATCTACAGGTTTTATTGGAATAAAAGCACGGGCCAATGGCGGAGAATCTATAGATTTTCTCTTTTCAGAGGCAGTGGATAAAGATGGGCTTGTAGTGAAAAGCCCTGAATACGGGTGCAAAGTATCTATAGCCGATAGAGTAACGTTAAGAAAAGGAAAGAATTTCTTTGAATCCTTTTTTTATAATGGATTCCGTTATTGCGCGCTTACTCTTCGCAATGTAAGGAAACCACTTGTCATAGAATCACTTTATCTAAGAAAAGTTGGATATGCTTTTGATAGTACTGCTTCTTTTCATTCTTCGGATACCACGATAAACGCTATATGGGATATCTGCCGGCGCACGCAGGAAAACTGCTCCTTTGACGCCTATGTAGATTGTCCTTGGCGAGAACAGGCACAGTGGTGGGGAGATGCCCGTATTCAAGGGATCAATACTTTCTACCTTTTCGGAGATATGCGACTTTTTCGGCGAGGTATTTTGCAGGGAGGAAAGTCTCAGCTTGCGAATGGATTAACCTATGGTCATTTCCCCACCATGTCGGTAGGTTCTATCCTTCCTGATTTTACCTTTACCTGGATCCATACTGTTTTAGATTATTATCATTATACAGGAGATGTTGCACTGGTGCGTCGCGAATTTCCGAAGGTACAGAAAGCCCTTAATTTTTTTTGTGTATCTGCAGATTCCAATGGAATGATTGCTCCGATGTTGCGCTACTGGATTTTTCTTGATTGGGCGCCTTTGTACAAGGAGGGCTATTCCGCGCTTTTCCACATGATATGGCTTTTAAGTCTTCGTACTGCTGTACAACTCTCTCACATTGCCGGAGAAGATGGCTCTCTTTTTCAGCAAGAGGCAGATGCTTTGGAAGAGAAGATTCTTCATTATTTTTGGGATCCTTCTACTCATCTCTTTTCCGATGGATTTGATCCTGCGACCGGTTTACGTGTTTCGGCCATAAGTCAGCATACCCATGCTTTTGCGATACTTCTTGGCCTTAGGAAGAAAGATCATAGAAACTTTGCGGAGAAGGTTCTTCTTCCTCCGATGAAAGGCAAGCCTTTTGCCTGTAAAAACATTGTGGAATCTTCTCCATTTTTTGTCTACTATGTGATTGAGGCATTGAAAAAGCTTGGGGGATACGATAGTGATATTCTCCAATTTATCAAGCGTCGATGGGGAAACATGGTACGTGAAGGCGCTACAACTTGCCATGAAATGTGGAATCCCGAACCCGGTGTCATATCGCTTTGCCACGCGTGGAGCGCACATCCCGCGGTACATTTGGTCAATCTAATGGCAGGAATATATCCTACTTCTTTTGGGTGGAAGGAATTTTCTCTTCTTCCTGCACCTTATATGCCGAAAGATCTGACTCTTTCAATTCCCACTGAATATGGAGATATTCATTTTCAGGGAAAGAGAGAGGGAGATATCCGGACCATTCTTCTTACGGTTCCGAAAGGATCTCTCTGTACTGTGAAGGAAGAAGGAAAAGAGTTCGGAGAAGGAAGTCATATTCTTCGGATAAGGTAGACATTCTTTTTTTAGAAGGCATTGATTTGATGCAGATACCCAGTATAGAAGGAAATGACGATAAAGGCAATATAGGCCGCTATGATAAGATAGAGAAGAACCGGTAAGATTGTGGTAAATCTCTCTATCTTCTCTTCACATTCAAAAGAGAGATATGCAAGGACCTTTCCAAGCATTGCGTCTATGGTTCCGCTCTCTTCTCCGCTTTTTAGCATTCCAATAATGTCAGGTCTGATATATTGAGATGTTGAAAACCCCACAGAAAGAGGGTGTCCTTCCTTTAAAAATGGCAGAACACGAAGAAAATCCTTCTTTATCGCTATATTTGCAGAGGCATCTGCTGCCATAGGAATTGCATCAATCACAGGAACTCCCGCTTTATAAAGAGTAAGATATGCATTGAACCCTCGGATTAAGGCGATATCGCGTATCATAGGGCCAACTAAAGGAATTGCAAGGATTGCGTTCTCTAACTGTTCTTGAAGAATGGGAGTATCTTTTATTTTTTTTATACCATACAGAATGATACCGACAACGCCATAGAGAAGAATGAGCGGAAGAATTCCCGATAGAAAAAACCGTAATGATCCCGACAGAAATAGAGAAGGAACAGCCGGTATCAAAATAGCGGCATGGAGAAGAAGTGCCGGGTAGGTTAATCCTGATAAGAGTTTTCCAACAATTTTTGCCTGAGATTCATAATGATCCGCCAAGTTTTCAAAGATTTCTGCCAGTGTTCCTGATATTTCTCCCGCGCGAACTGCCGCTATTTCAAAGAATCCAAATATACGCTTATCTGCCTTTTCCATTCGGCTCGCAAGCGAATCTCCTTGCTGAAGCCCTTGCAGAAGAAGATGTGCCATACGTTGTACAGATTCCGGAGGAGAGGAAGAAAGATGTGTTAAGGCGGTTGAAAGAGGAATACCCGCAGTCATCATTGCGGAAAATCGTCTATAAAAGAAACTCTTATCTCGATTTTTCATAAAAAGATTGGATAGAATGCCTTATAAAGATAATAATTGAATGATTCTCTTTCTTCAAATGCTGTATCTTTATGCTTTCTTTTCCCAGTGAGAAAGTTCTTGTGTATGCTGGAGAATTTTTGCGTCAAGATCAGCGGCAGTGAAAAATCGTTCATGTGCTTCGGAATGGTAGCCAATACCATTATCTATCGCATGTAAAAAATGGTTGTTCTCCATCTTTTTTGTAGAGGGAGAGGGTTTTGATAGCGCGAGAAGTTCTTTATCTTTTTTGGCGATCTCTATCTCTTCCCGAAGAATATGGAGAAGTTGTGTAGGAAGAGGATCGCCCTTCTCTTTATTCCATGTAGCCCGGAGGGTATGAAACCTAATATAATTAATAGTACTTTGGAGTGAAAGCGAGATATGTTCCGCAAGGATATATTCTTGAAGAAGCCGGATGTTTTCTGATTCTTGTCGCACTGCTTTTTTAAGAATTTCTACTCCTGGCATCCATGCTATGCGAAGCTCTTCAAAAGCAGTGGCAACAGTATCTGCGGAAAATGGCTGAACCCATGTATCAAGCGTATCTCCGGCGGTTGCAAGGGTTTTATCATCTTTTCTTGGAAGCGGAAGCCAACTAGGGATCGCTTCTCGTTTTGTGTCGTGTACAGAGAGAGGATTGGCAGTGGCATAGTTGATAATTCCATAGTAAAGAAGCGGAATGCTGAAGGGATATTTTTTCCATGCAGTTCCAAACTTTTTCCATGCGCGGCAGACCTCGGAAGCGGATTTATTTCCAAACTCCTCTTGTGCTACCTGTTGTAATGCTTCTTCCATTGAAGGTTGCGGAGAGCGAGACATAAGAGCGCTAATCCGGGTCATAGGTGAAACATCTCCACCAAAGATCCAACAACCAAGGTAGCCATCTACATGCAAACGTTTCATTTCCTCAAATTTTTTTCCAAGAATGGAGGGCAGGGGAAGGTACGGCACAGTAACAAGCTCATGTGTTGATCCCAGTTGCAGTTTTGCCATAACCTTCATTCCCCTTTTTTTTGCGAGGGAAACCTGTTGCGTAAAACGGATAGAAGGCCCTATACTTGAAAAACTATATTCATCAATTGGCCAGAACTTCCCAAGAACCTTTTTTTGTCCTCCCCGTTCAAAATCAGACATAAGAATAACATCTTTAGGTAATTGAGAGATAAGTTGCGGCTGAGGGTCTTTCTCAAGGATATACCAGCTCCATGTCCATGCAATGACATCTGCATTTGGTGCGCTGGACTTAATACCATTGCGTATCAGAGTGATTACCTCTGCGGTTACCTCTATTGGCGTACGTGCCGCGCACCGTGGACAGAGAAAAGGTTTCTTTGCCCACTCCTCCATCATAGGTTCCGGATACTTTGCTTTTCTCGGCATATGAGAATAACAGTGGGTATGATATTCGCTTGCTGTAATAAGAAATGCGCCCCCAAGACCCGAAACTTGCGAGAAAAGTCTATAGGAACTCTCCTCAAGAAATTCCTTTCCTTCCATTGTACTGGTGCAAAGAGAGTGCCATGCATTCTCCTTATCTTTGTTCAGTTTCTGAAAAGAAAAGGGCTGTCCCTTTAGATGCGGATATTTCTTCCAGAAAGGATCATTCGCCTGCATACTTCTTGGTTCGCATAGATAGAGATAGACCTTTATTCCGTGCCGGGAAGTTTTCTCAACGAATCTCTTCAATATCTCTATCCGTTTTCTATGGGAGGCTGTTTCAGGAAAGAGACCGGACGCTACCGTATCACGGAGAACTAAATGAAGCCAGATACCGTTATATCCCATATCCGCAATTTCATATAGCCATGGATCAGGGTGTGTTGTAAGAGATTCTTCAATTTCCGCTCCCCGAAAGTCTGACCATGGACTTCGGATGATTCTGGGAGTAAAAAGAAATTCTTTTTTCATTATTCCTTCTTATGAAGACGTTTTCTAAGTGAATCAAGGATTGCTTCTTTTATTTCTTTAACATATTCAGGGGAAGAGTCGCGGGCGCTCTGCGCAAACCATTCTTTTCCCGAAAACCTTTTCATATCTACTCCTTCGGGACAGAATGCCGACATAAGCGCAGTTTCCTGCTTTCCGGCGTGGTCAATAGGAAAACGTTCTTGCGTTGGAATATCTATAAACGGATGCACAGAAATCCACGAGAATGGATCCTCATTCTGAGTATGTTCGTTATAATAATTTTTCATATCTGAACTTCCCCACCATCCTTCGCCACGGCTCTTCTCTAAAAAGGTAAAAATTGTTTCTCGCGCGGCAAGTCTTATCGCCAAATCAGTCGGCATTCCCGCGACAAAATTTTCGCTTTGATGATGCACAAAGAGGTGAATATTTTTAAATCCCACGCGAATAAGTCCTGTAAAAAGATCGGAAAAGATTTTATGCACAGTTTGCGAAGGAATATGAAGAGTACCCTTTTCTTCAGGGGGTGTCACCGCATAACTTGCGCTTCCTAACCAATACGGAGGGAAAAGAACCATAGGTATTTCCTCTGCAATGATTTCAAGAGCGCGCGCCACTACCAATGTATCCACTCCTAAAACCAAATGTTCAGAATGGTATTCCATTACTCCTACAGGAATAACTAAAGGAAAGTTTTCTTTCAGGGCTCTTCTCATTTCATCAGGAAACATCAACTCATACCGCATCTTTTTCCTCTCTGTTTGGGTATCTTCTCTTTTTTGTTTGTGGTTTTACAGTTCTATAAGGTGTTGTAGAATATTGGAGAAAGGCCGTACACTATCTTTTTCCACGACCACTCCATCTTCCCACCTGAGCCCGTTTTTCTCATCGTAAAGAAAGGTATCAATTTGAAAGGTCATTCCCTCTTCAAGCGGATAGTCAGAATGAATCTCCATCCAGGGCCGTTCCACTTCCATCATTCCCAATCCATGACAGGGTCCATAAAGGATATTTTTGGAAACATCCAATTTTTCCGCAAGGCTAAAGAACTTCTTTACCACCTCTTTTGCGATGACTCCTGCCTTCATCCATTCCATGGTTTTTAGATGAAGCTCAAGTCCTGCCTCCACAAGCTTTTTTGTATCGGGATCCATCTTTCCGAAAGAGATAGGGCGTCCGACACTGGAAGAATATCCATTTACCCGCGCGCCGACATTCATCTGAATTAGGCTATTTCTTCCCACAACCTTATAGGTTGGTCTTCCGATGGCGTGGGTAGAGTTTTTTCCCGAAAGAACATATTGCGGATGTCCTTCATACTCTGCTCCTTCTCTATAGAGAAGCTCCTCAATCACTCCGACAATCTGGAGTTCTGTCATATCTGGATTTATTTTATTTAAAGTTTCACTTAGGGCTTTTTCCGCGATCCGAAAGGCTTCTGCGAGCATTTCAAGTTCCACAGGGCTTTTAATAACCCTAAGGTCAAAAATAATCTCGTCGCTTTTGATGATTTCTGCTTTGGGTGCGGCTTTTTGTATTGCGTTATAGACAGGAAGCGGAAAGATCTGGTATCCGGCAAGTCCTATTTTAGAGGGCTTTTCTTCTCCGTAAAGTTCGGAAAAAATAGAATCAAATGTATCTACTTTAATAGTGGGATACTCTGGTTCTGCGCTTTCTCTATACTCAACCAATTTTTTGATTGTATTGATTTTGCTTCTATCTCTTGCAAATGTTTCGCTTTCAGGACCTATGAGAAGGATTGGTTCTCCTTCAGCGGGGATAAGCACTCCTGCGGATTCAAAGATGGGCCAGTAATCGGAAAAATAGCGTACATTGCCAAAGTCGGCTTCGTGAGAATGGGCAATAAGCATATCAAGCCCTTTTTCGCGAACTTTTGCTTGCGCTTTAGCGATACGTTCTTGATATTCTTCCATTGGAATCTGTTTTACCTTCATAATCTCCTCCTATAATAAAGGGAAAAAATGCTTTGAATGTACTCTTTTTTTTCTCACGGTTACAGATAAAATAAGAGCTGGGGGAAAAATCCGTAAGAAAAAGGTGGAATATAACGCTCCTTCTATTTGAAAGTGCGTTTATACTTTTTATCTATTTCAGCTATTCGTATTTGTTTTCGAATAACATTTCCATTATCCTTTTTGCGGAAGGTATTGTCAAATAGAGAAAAGAGTCTGTTTAAGATAGGTATTGCGTTAATGGAGATGCCGAGGAACCAGTTGAGCAAGAAGAAAGACCACTGTTGCGACAAGCACCGAAGAAGCGCCTGCGGGTAGATCAAACCTGAATGCAAGAAGGAGGCCGATGGCAATATCAACGAGTGCTACTGCTATTCCATACAGAATTAATTTTTTTATAGAGGAAGCAAACCGTTTTGCAGTTGCCGAAGGAAGGGTAAGCATAGCGATTACAAGGATAATGCCGACTATTTTCATCAATACGACCACTGTAAGTGCGATAGCGAAAAAGAGAATAATCTGAAGCATTAAGACAGGAAGGCCTCGCGCCTCTGCAAACTCTTCATCAAAGGAGATGGAGACCAATTCTTTAAAAAAGGCGAAGATCAATAGAATAATTCCCGTATCTAAAATCGCAAGCCCGATAAGATCTCGTACTGTAACCGTAAGGATATTTCCAAAAAGATAAGTAAAAAGATCTCCCGTATATCCCTTGGAAAGAGAGAGAAAAAGAACTCCAATGCTCATTCCGGTTGCCCAGAGTATTCCTACTCCGGTATCTTCACTTAGAGAACCTTTCTTTTTTCCAAGGAGAGAGAGAAGAATCCCTGACAGGGCACCGAATGAAAGCGCGGGAAGAACAGGAGAAATACCAAAGAATGCGGCAATTCCAATACCGCCGAAGGATGCATGGGCGATTCCTCCTGCAATGGAAACAATCCTTCTAGTAACGACGAATGCGCCGATAATGCCGCATGCAACAGATGCCAGAACTCCTGCGATAAGTGCGTGGCGGATAAAAGTATATTCGAAAAGTTCAGCTATTGTCATCTGTATGATCCCGAAGCACTCTGTGAGGAACACCATGGGCGATAAGATCTACTGGACATCCATATACTTTTTCAAGATTGCTAAGGCTATCTTCAACAGATTCATGGGTATGGACTGTTTTATTAATACAAAAGATTTTATCCACATAACTGGATACAACGCCGACATCATGGGAAACAAGGATAATCAGCATACGTTCGCTAAGATCCTTGAGAAAACGGTACAACTCTGTGGCAGAAGGCGCATCTACACCTGTAAGCGGCTCATCAAGAAGAAGAATTTTTCTTTCGCCGACCAATGCTCTTGCCAAAAGCACCCGTTGGCGTTCTCCTCCGGAAAGAGTATGTATCTGTGTATTGGCAAATTTAGTCATATTTGTTAGTGCGAGGGAACGCAGGACTTGGCTTTTCTCTTTGGAGGAAATCCTTCGCAATACTTTTTTTCTGGAGAGAATCCCTGTTAACACCACTTCCTTGGATGTAATAGGAAACCAGGGATCAACAACAGTATGTTGAGGCACATATCCAATACATTCCCGGACTTCTCGGGGATCTTTTCCAAAAATGTTCACTTCTCCCGAAGAAGGATGAAGGATTCCGAGAAGAATCTTAAGGAGAGTGCTTTTTCCCGCGCCGTTAGGTCCTATTAATCCAATGAATCCCTTCTCTCCAAGGGAAAAAGTTACGTCAGTAAGAATAGCGTGCTTCCCATAAAAAAAAGAAAGCCCAGAAACCATGATCGCATTAGAATCGTGCGGACTCTGCGAGGGCATCGGCAACATAAAAAAGATTCTGAATGTAGGATTCTGCAAGAGGATTGAGAATTTTAATTTTTCCCTTAATAGAAGCGGCAATTGCGCGAGCGATTCCCGGATTGCTTTGTGGAGAAGAGAAGAGAGTTTGTATTCTATTCTTTTTAGCAAGAGAGACGACTGCGGCAATGGTTTGGGGTCCGGGTTCTTTTCCTTCTCTTTCAACGGGTATCTGTTCTATCCCATATTCCGCGCAAAAATAGGTCCATGCAGGATGGATACTTATCATTTTTTTTATTTTAGATTCTTCTATTGTTTTTCGTATGCTTCGGTCTAGAAAAGAAAGTTTTTCAAGAAGAAGAATATACTGTTTCTGATATTCTTTTATACCTTGAGGATCCATGCGAATATACTCTTCTGTAATGGTACGGGCGATGATGGCGCCATTGCGCGGAGAAAGCCATATATGGGGATCATTCCCGATTTTTTTAATTCCCCTTGAACAATCAATGATTACAATCTTTCTTTTAAGACTCGCAACCTTAGTAAGGAGCATATCTTCAAACTCAATTCCCGAACCCATGATTGCGATACATGCGGCTCCTGCTACATGTTTTAGTTGAGAGGAGGTTAATTCAAAGGAGTGGGGATCTGCACCGGGAGGAATCAGGATCTCTTTGCACGATCCCTTTCCGCCGATTTCCTCAATAAAAAATTTTAGTGGCGCAATACTTGCAACCGCCTTGATATGCGCAGAAGAAGTGCCAGAAAGAAGAATGAATACAAAAAGAATTAAAATGAAGATTCTATTCATTGTGTTGTAGGAAAAGAGAGTTTTTTCATTCTATCCCCTTCTTTGAGCATACGGCAGATACATCTGCCTGTCAAATGGAATCAGAACGCTTTTTCCTCTTTTTTCTTATCAGAATTAAAGGTTTTTATCAGATTCAGAATATTGACCAGAGAGCTTATCTACACTATACTTAAGAATTGTATCTGATATATCAGAATCTATTTTTCATCTATTTATTTACAGGGATTTTTTGTAGGGAGCATGTATGAGTTTAGAGATCTCTTCAATCCGAAATTTTTCCATTATCGCGCATATTGATCATGGTAAGTCAACGCTTGCCGATAGGATGCTTGAGTATACCGGAACCCTCGCAAAACGGGAAATGCGGAATCAGGTTCTTGACAATATGGATCTTGAGAGAGAAAGAGGAATTACCATCAAGGCGCAGGCAGTTAGGATGGAGTATCGGGGATTTCACCTGAACCTTATTGACACTCCCGGTCATGTTGACTTTTCCTATGAAGTATCCCGTTCTCTTACTGCATGCGAGGGAGCGCTTCTTCTGGTAGATGCCAGCCAGGGCATTGAGGCGCAGACCATGGCAAATGCTCACCTTGCCTTTGCCGCTGACCTTGAAATTATCCCTGTTGTGAACAAAATTGATCTTTCACAGGCACAGGTTGAGAGAACAGTGGAAGAAGTGATCCGTGTTTTTGGTTTTAAGAGAGAGGAAATTATCCTTGCTTCCGGCAAAACCGGGCAGGGGGTAGAAGATATTCTTGAAGCCATTATTACGCGGGTACCAGCTCCGAAATCAGAGACCAATCTTCTTCGTGCCCTTGTCTTTGACTCTCGCTACGATCCTTTTCGCGGAGTGATTGCTTTTATCCGTCTTTTTGATGGAGAACTTAAGCCTGGTATGCATGTAACAATGCTTGGAACAGGCGGCGATTTTGAAGTTCAGGAAACCGGATATTTAAAGCCTGCTCAGACCCCTTCCAAAGGATTTTCCGCGGGTGAGGTTGGCTATCTTATTGCTGGAGTTAGAGATGTTCGCCATTGCCGTGTTGGAGATACCATTACTTCTCTTTCTTCTCCCGCGACCAAACCCCTTGCTGGATACCGTCCTGCAAAACCCGTGGTTTTTTGTGGTTTTTATCCTATTCAGGGTGAAGATTATGAATCACTTCGGGATGCGGTCTCTAAATTACAACTTAACGATGCCGCCTTCTTTTACGAGCCCGAGACCTCAGAAGCCCTTGGATTTGGGTTTCGTTGCGGTTTTCTTGGATTACTTCATCTTGAAATTGTTCAGGAACGTTTGGAACGGGAATTTGGATTAAATGTTATCGCTACTTCGCCGAGCGTGGTATACCGGCTATTTCTTAAGAATGGTTCCACCCTTTTGATTGATAGCCCCACAAAACTTCCTCCGTATGGAGATATTCTTTCCTTTGAAGAACCCTACTGTCATTTAACTGTCTTTGTTCCTTCCGAATATGTGGGGGCGGCAATGGATCTTGCGATTTCAAGAAGGGCGGTTTTCAAGAGAATGGAATACCTTGATGCCACACATGCTACACTTGAATTTACTATTCCTTTCGCGAAGATTATTGCAGAGTTTCACGATCAGTTAAAAGCAGTGAGCCGCGGGTATGCTTCTATGGATTACGAGGTTGCCGGTTATATTCCCGCGAAGCTTTCTCGGCTTGACATTCTTCTAAACCAGGAACCAGTGGATGCTCTTTCTGTCATTATTCATACAGACGAAGCTCAATCTTATGGCAGATCCCTTGCCTTAAAATTAAAGGAAGCGATTCCGCGCCAGAATTTTGCGATTCCTATTCAGGCGGCAGTTGGCGGAAAGGTGGTGGCGCGTGAAACAGTGCCTGCCCTGCGGAAAGATGTTCTTGCAAAATGTTACGGAGGCGATGTAACGAGAAAAAGAAAACTTTTAGAAAAACAGAAAGAAGGCAAAAAGCGGATGAAACGTATTGGTCATGTTGATGTTCCGCAAGAGGCATTTCTTTCTGTTCTTCGTATGGGAACATGATTTCACTCTATATCCATATTCCTTTCTGCACTACAAAATGCAGGTATTGCGATTTTATTTCATGGACCGGACAAGAAGATTACTTTGATACCTATTTAGATCGTCTCTTGCAAGAATTAGAAGAGAATAGCGATCTCTGTTCATCAGGAATTTCTACAGTATATTTAGGAGGCGGTACTCCTACCATCTTTGGTCCGCACAGGTTGCAACACCTTCTTTCTCGGATTTCTCTTCTTCCCGGCATATCTTTTGGAAGAACAGAAGTTACCATTGAAGCAAATCCCAGTACACTGGATAAAGAAACACTTGAAGTCCTTGCAGATTCTTTGGTAACCCGTATCTCTCTTGGTGCTCAGTCATTCACTTCTTCTTTTCTCTCTCTGTTGGGGAGGAGTCATAGCCCAAAAGAGATTTGTTCCGCTTTTTCCGCTTGCAGACAGCTTGGTATCTTTGATATTAATATAGATCTTATGTTCGCGCTTCCCGGACAAACTTTAGCAGAGTGGAAATATGATCTTTCATCCTGTATAGACCTTTTTCCTGACCATATTTCTCTCTATAACCTTGAAGTGACAGAAGGTACTCCTCTTTGGAATGTCTATCATCATAAGGAGGAACCCGCAGATTGTATACCTCCTCTTCCTGATAATGAAGTAGAAGCAGAGATGTATGAATATGCGATTAATACTCTTTTGGCGCATGGCTATAGACAGTATGAGATTTCCAATTTTTCTTTACCCGGAAAGGAATGCCGGCATAACCTTACCTATTGGACCTGCGGAGAATATCTTGGAATAGGTACTGCCGCCCATTCATATATTAGAGGCAAGAGATGGTCAAATCCCCCAACTCTTTCAGGGTATCTCGCGGGTATCTCTCCAGTAGAAGAAGAATCTTCTCCAGAGAAAGAATCTCTTTTTTTAGGGCTTCGTCTTCTTTGCGGAGTTGAAAAAGAGAAATTTTCCAGATACGAAAAAACCATTACTTCACTTACAAAAAGAGGGCTTATTACAGAAACAGAGGCGCGTATACATCTCACTCGGAAAGGATTATTCTTTGCCAACGAGGTATTCAGAGAATTTGTATAATAGAACCATTAAGATAACCCTATGGAGGATAAGATGGAAAAAGGGAAAGTTTTTAAGATTGCCGAAAAAACCGCTTACCAATCAGCTGGAATTGTAAGCAGTGAACTTATCCGGACCGAGAATGGAACCATTACAATCTTTGCATTTGACCAAGGACAGGGATTAAGCGAACATACCGCGCCTTTTGATGCTTTTGTGACAATTCTTGAGGGAACTGCGGAAGTTACTCTTGGAGGTACTCCGCATTCTCTTTCTTCCGGAGAAGCAGTCATTATGCCTGCGGGAATAGCTCATTCAGTAAGAGCGATAGAACCTTTTCGGATGTTGTTGGTACTTTTGAAAACTTCATAAAAAGGCTGTTATGAGTGCTTGTATGCCAGATCTATAATTTCTCTTGTTGCTTCTTTATAGGCTTTAGAAAACGCATCATTTGCATCTAGATTTTAGATAGGCTTCTCGGATGAGGGGAACCACAGAAACTATACTAATAGGATAATGATTCCTTAAAAAAGCAGAGAGAGGTACATCCTTTTTCTTGCGAGATTAATTTTCGTAGGGTCGCCAGAATCTGTTCCAGTGAGTTTGGTACCGCTGGTTCCAAGGAGGAACCTCTTCAAAAAGTTTGGGCTCTACATGGCCGTCAAGAAAGACAATATTACATTTTCCAAGATGAAGGAATCCCATCTCATTAATTTTGTCTGCTGCAATTCTAAAAGAATACAGATCACGTCGAGTATCGCTTACTAAAAATCCTGTGGTGCTATGTTTCATTTTTCCTAACTTCCAGTAATTTCCCGGCAAACTGGCATTCATTGCATAGGTAAGCCATCCTCCATGGTCTCCCCATTGTCCATGTGAGGGACAAACCCATACCCGTGATTTTTCATACCGACTTCTCAGAGGAATATAAGAATTAAGAATGTCTGCCCAGCCTGGTTGCCCAGAACCAAACGGCCGGTACGCAGGACACCAATCTTCCCAATCTTGCGCATAGAGATGGAAGGCGAGGCCTATCTGTTTGAGGTTGCTTGCACAGAGCGCTTGCCGAGCTCTTTCTCGCGCCTGAGACAGGGCGGGCAACAACATTGCGGCTAAAATAGCGATAATTGCTATTACTACAAGAAGTTCTATGAGCGTGAACCCAGAGGAGTCAGAAACTTTTTTCTGCTTTATCATATCTTACCTCCTTTTGATCACAGGAAAATAGTATCATTCTTTCTTTAGAATGGTCAATACATAAGGGATACAAAACTCTATGCTCGATAAAAAAGTATTATTTTTTTTCCCCCTTTATTCGGGACAGTTACACCATACTAACTCCAACTCCAATAGACAATTTTTTTCTGATCTGGTATAGTATCATTCAGTTTTTCACTTCTATAGATTGTAGAAAGCACAATTGTTTCTATTGCTCTTATAAGAAAGATAGGGATACTAACTTCTTCTGTAAAGATTCTATATCTACTGTTAGGATCTGCGGAAGATACCTTGGGAGACAGGATCCATGAAAAATGCAAGAAAAGCAAAACAAGAGACCACGCTTCCTGATTGGATAAAAGATAAATCCTTTCCGAAAAAATCTCATTTTATGAGCGGTACCCGTATTCTTCCGAAAAACATTACTGGGAAAGAATCTTTGGAAGAAATTATTGATACTGTTTTTCTTGCCTATAATAGCGCTCGCCTTCGAGAAGGATGTGAACTATATACTCAAAAAATGCTTTCTTCTGATGTTACCGTAGGAATGACTCTTTCCGGAGCGCTCACTCCGGCAGGAGTTGGAAGCAGTTGCGTGGTGCCTCTTATCAAGGCAGGTTTTGTGGATTGGATTATTGCGACAGGAGCAAACCTCTACCATGACCTTCATCATGCTTTTGATATGCCTCTTTATGCGGGATCTCCCATGGCAAACGATACAGATTTACGGGAAAACGATGTGGTACGGATTTATGATATTTTTCTCGGTTATACTGATTGTTTGTTGGCAACAGATGAGATATTAAACGCAATTCTTATACAGCCGGAATTTCAAAAAGAGATGGGAACTTCAGAGTTTTATTATCATCTTGGCAAGTATGCGGCTGCCTGGGAAGAAAAGATGGGATTGTGCGATGTCTCTATTCTCGCCGCTGCTTATAGATCTGGGGTTCCCTTATTTACCAGTTCTCCCGGAGATTCTGCCTTTGGAATGAATATTGCGGGATTGGAACTGGAAGGATATAAACTTAGGATTAATCCTTCCATTGATGTTAATGAAACCACCTCTATTGTTCTTCATGCAAAACGCAGTGGCGGAAAAACCGCGGTTGTTCTTGTGGGCGGCGGAAGCCCTAAAAACTTTATGCTTCAGACAGAACCGCAAATTCAGGATGTTTTAAGAATTGAGGAATATGGACAAGACTACTTCCTTCAGATTACCGACGCAAGGCCTGATACAGGCGGTCTTTCTGGCGCCACTCCTCATGAAGCTGTTTCCTGGGGAAAGGTAGACCCTAAAACCCTTCCTGATGCGATTGTATGTTATCTTGATTCTACAGTAGCTCTGCCTCTTATTACCCACTATGCCCTTGCTCAGCATACTCCGAGGCCCTTAAAACGGTTGTATGAAAAGTTGGGAGAAATGGGCGAGGAACTAAAGAGAGAATATTTTGCGCACAATCCTGTGAGCAAAAAGCAACTAGCAGAGAAATATTTTTCAGAAAAACCATTGGCCGCAAAGAAAAAGAGATCCTGTTCTTGATTTACCAATAGACATATCGCTTAAAAATTTCTCGCTCTCTTCGTGGCAATGCTTCCACGGATTTAATAATATAGCGGTCGTCAAAAACATCCCGAAGAATTTTTCCATCTATACCAAATTCTGTGGCTCTTCGGCGTTCTGGTCTTAGATAAAAAGAGCGAGGTCCTTTATCGGTCTCTACTTCAAAATAGAGAAGTCCAAAGAGCCGTTTAATAGAGTGTAATTCAAGAATTTCATGAGAAAAATAATTCTTATTAAGGGTTTCAAGGATTAGCCGTTTTGCCTCTTCGGGGAATTCTGAAAGATTTTCAATGATTCCAATCTCTTCCTTTTTATCATATTCATTAAAATAAAAGAGAGAAATATATCGGTTGGGATTGGAAAGAGGAAAGGTTCTTGCGGCAAATACGCCCCGGTAGAGAGAATCGTCTTTTACAAGAATATGGAGCATATTATAGTTTCCTTGAAATATCTTTGAATTCTCAGGCCTTAAGATCTTTAATCCTATTGCTTCAAGCGATTGATGTTTCATACAAACTCCACGTTAAGTATCTAAACTGGCAAGCATACTTTGCATCTGTACGAGTCGGTGGTAGACGCCTTTTGCCTCAAGCAATTCATGGTGGCTTCCGAACTCAACAACTTCTCCGTCATCAAGCACATAGATTCTGTCCGCGTTTTTCAGGGTGGAAAGACGATGGGCAATGGCGATAGTGGTTCTATTTTTACAGAGAATGGCAAGGGCTTCCTGAATCTGTTTTTCCGCTTCAGTATCCACACTTGATGTAGCTTCGTCTAGAATGAGGACCGGAGGATCACAGAGGAGCGCGCGGGCTATGCCAATTCGTTGTTTTTCTCCGCCTGATAAGCCAGTTCCCCGTTCTCCAAGATAAAAATCGTATCCAAGCGGAAACTTCATAATAAAGTCGTGGGCATGCGCGGCTTTTGCGGCTTCAATAATTTCCTTATGGCTTGTGGAGGGTTTTCCATAGGCAATATTTTCCGCAATCGTACCTTGGAAAAGGAATGGTTCCTGAAGCACAAGACCAATATGGGTACGAAGGTTTCCTGAAGAAAGTTCTCGCAGATCATGGTCATCAAAGAGAATAAGACCTTTTTGCGGATCATAAAACCTGCAGAGGAGACTTATCAGAGTAGTTTTTCCGCTTCCGCTACGGCCTACAATTCCAATCATTTCTCCTGGATCAATAGAAAGAGTAATGTTTTTAAGTACAGGAAAGTAAGGGTCATATCCGAATGTAACACCTTTAAATTCTATCTTTCCTTGAATTTTTGTTAATTCTATTGCATTTTTCTGATCAACAAGTGTGGGTTCGGTATCCAGCACCTCAAAAATACGGTTGCTCGCAGAGGTAAAATTGCTGAGCCAGTTAGAAAGAAGCGCGAGACTGGAAAGCGGAGTATAGAACATTCCAATATAACTGAGAAATGCCATTAACTGTCCTAATGTAAAGGTACCGGCAAGTACGCTTTTTCCTCCTGCATACCATACAATAAGGCCTCCCAGTCCAAAGAGAAATGCCATGGATGGATTGAACATAGCGACACTTTGGTTGACCCGTCTGGTTGAATCGCGAAAATAGGCGGCCATGCCCGCGAATCGTCCAATCTCTCTATTTTCCTGAGAAAATGCTTTTACTAATCGTATCCCGGATAAAACTCCATTTAAAAAATTTGCCATCTTGGTTTGACTGTCCCACAACTTAAAGTATTGCGGATAAATATTGCGCCAGAAAAAGAGCGTACCGAGAATGACAAAAGGAATAGGAATCATCACATAGATCGCAAGGCGAAAATTAATGGAAAGAAGCATTATTCCGATTCCGATAATCAGGAGAATATTCAGCAAGAACCCTTGAGCCGCCTGTGTAACAAATCCCTGAAGCGCTTCTACGTCGCTAGAGAGGCGTGTCATAAGGGTTCCGATAGAGTTTCTATCGTAATAATCAAGGGATAGTTCCTGAAGTTTTCTGAAAAGTCTGGTTCGCACATCATGGGTAAGAAGGGTTCCGACCGAACTGGAGAGAATCCCTACTGTCATATTGAGAAATGATTTGAGAAGTTCTGTTCCCACCAGTGCCGCCACGACCCATATCAACCATTCCACATGTCTTTGTGTGGTAAGAACCTCATCCACAAGAATTTTGGTGAGCCAGGGAGGAACAAGGCTGAGTGCCACGGTTATTCCCATCAGGATGATCATCAGGAATACCCATATTAAGTGAGGTGTTAGAAGCGAAAAAACACGGAAAAAAATTGCTCCCTGATTGGAACATCGGGGACAAGCGGCCTTCTCAGTTTGCAATGGAAGCCCGCATTCCTTGCAAAGAAAGGGGTGGGCTTCGTTAATACTTTCGTTGGAGATCGGAAGATTTTTTTTGAGGTTCTCAAATTGTGTAGAGAACCGCTCAAATTTAAACCTAAGCGCATTGGTAAACCTTACAAGATTTACATAAGAACCTGCGATTTTTGCCTGTAAAAATGCACTTCCCACAGTGCTTCTTATAATGACTGACTCAATCTCATTTAATTCTATAATGGTGGGACCTATTGCGTTTCGTTCAGGAAGGACAATGAAGAGCGAAGAAGAGGTTACAACCCAAACTGTTTCGGGCACGCCAAAGAGGTCAAGATCAGCATTGGTAAAAAGTTTGATCTCTTTTTCCGAGACGCCGAGTAGTTCCAGGCTGTCAAGAATATTTTGTGGAATACTTACTGTTTCAGTTCTATCCATTGGATAGTGGAGTCAAAGAAAAAAAAGAGCTTCTATATAGTAGAGAAGGAATAAAAATCTTGCTTTACCTTACCCTTTCAATAGGCTATTGTCAATTTTTCTTCCATTTTTTTATACAGCGTATATCACTTGCGCGCCAATATAGAAAGAGATATAATCATATATATAAAGCGGGATTAACTCAACGGTAGAGTGCGACCTTCCCAAGGTCGAGGCTACGGGTTCAAATCCCGTATCCCGCTCTCTTATTTTTTTTTACCGCTTTTATTCCACTTTTCTTTTATTCTTTTTCCTGCTTTCTTGCCCTGTTTTCTCTTACTTCTCCTAGGATGTCGCAGAGAATAAAGGAGAAAAATTGTGCGGCAATAAGTCTGCTGTGGAAGGGTGGGGATTGTGGTTATAAGGTAGGAAGAGGCTTTGTGGAACTATTTTTTTTAGGAAAGTATCGGATCTTTCCAAAAAACTCAAGAAACGCAAAGATTACCACCCATGAAAAATTTCCAGAGATGAGAAAACCGATAAATCCGCTTAGTGCAATATAATCCAGCGCTACCATCATGAGTATTGCTGTCATCAAAGAGTAAGAGCCGGGATTGTTTGATGTAATGCGTTTTGCTATCCGAGAAGCATACTTTATCAGAAGGTCAGAGAAGAAGAAGAGGGCAAGCCCGGAAAAATAGAGCGCATACTGAAGGTAGCGTATCAAGAGGATTTCTTCAAAAAAGGTAGAAGAGGGCTGATATCCAAGGTTTCGCTTCATGAAGAATGCTATTATTGGATAGAGAAACGGCAGAAGCAGAAGCGCGATACCTGCGCTGATACGAGATCCCTCGGGGTTTTGTGCCTTCTTTTTTGAAATAATATTATTTTTCATTCCCATAGTATATCATTTGACGTATCAGAGGGAAAATTTTATACTTACTATCATATTACCGCAGGCCCAAAGGGCGCCTGTAGCTCAAGTGGATAGAGCATCTGCCTTCTAAGCAGACGGCTGCCCGTTCGAGTCGGGCCAGGCGCGCTTCTTTTTCCCTTTTTATATACGACAGCCATTCCACTTCTTTTTTTTTCTATCAAGAGATCCATTCCTTATACTTGCGATTTTTTATATAGAACGATTGTTTTGTGCTATCTATGGTGTCGCATTCTTCTGAAAAGTTTTCATTCTATCAGTTTATAAAAAGGCTTTTAATTTTCTATTTTTTCCTCTTTTTCCATAAACGGGAAAATTGGCACAATGTTTCGTTGTGATTTTTTAGAATGGAAAAGGTTGATCCGGATTTTTTCTTGGGTGAGCTTTCTTCTGAATCTATGGAAAAGAGAGAAAAGAACAATTATGCATCTCTTCTTACAATCAATATAAGGAAGAGGGTAGGTCAATACGCATTTCCACTTCTTCTGTTTCATAAAACCCACACTGTTTATAAAAGTATATTGTACGAGGAGCGCAGTTTAGGATTACTTTGTAGCACCCTCTTTTTTGGGCTTCTGATATGAGCTGATGCACAATAGCATTTCCAATACCCTGCCCACGGAATTTTTTATCTGTAACAACATTTTCTATATGGCCGTAAGGTTTGCATGCATGAGATAAATTCATTTGAACAAGAAGTGTAGCTGTGGCGACAATCTTCTCCTCTATACTGGCAACATAGATATAGTAGTCATTGTTTTGAGTTATGTTGAGAAATGTTTTCTTATAAAGGGAAGACCCTTTCTTTTCTTTAGTATCCGGCGGACTTAACTGGTGCAATAAAAGAATAATACTTTGAAGGTCTTCTGCCTTCGCTCTCCGTATTATGAGATTAATAGGTTCCATTGCATCTTACTAAACCTGTATAATATCTATTCCGGCACTTTGAAGGCGCGCTACTGTTTTCTCATAGAGTTCAGTCTTATCGTGATTAGTGATAAGGGTATATTTTTTTCCGCTTTTTATATCAATCTTTATCATTCGCATACTTCTTGTTTGGTAGGTACACTCTCTCCCTATTTTGGAGCTATCCGCAAGTATAATTACCTCTTTCGCCCTTCTCATAATATGTTCCATCTGTTGTACAGTATGTATATCATCTGCGGTAAGCCCTTTCGGAGAAATACCAGGACTTCCTATAATAACTTTTCCAATCTGAGAAAAGTTAAAATGAATATCCACTATACTTAGATTTTTTCGAGAGACTTCTCCGGATACTATGCCTATGAAATTTTCAAGAAAAAAGGATTCATAACTTTTTAGCCATATATTCACGACAAAGAGATTATTTGTCCATATCTTTAACATAAAATATTTTCCTGATTTTGCTAAATATTCTCCAAGGAAAGAGACCGTTGTTCCCGCTCCAAGAAAAATATCATCTCCAGCAGTGATGAAATCCATACATTTCAAAGCTATTTTTTCCTTCAGTTCCTCTTTGAATTTGCGTCTTTTTTCAAAAGATAAGAAAAGATCTTTTATATTCATACGAGAATATTACATAAACATTAACAACTTGTCAAGCATTATGTTAAAAATAATGCTTAATATTTGAGAGATCCATTGAAGATATAGCGCTGAATTACCTTTAGAAGTAGTATAAGGCAAACTTTTATAAATTTTCACATAGTATTAAATATCCTATACAACCGGAAGGCGATCTATCTTTTCAGAAGGGTTTTTGAAAAAGAGAGGGTATTGGAAAGAATAAATTCAGAAAAAAGTTGTATTTTACAGAAATTTAATATGATAGTACAATGATTCCAATTTTCTTCTATTCTACCAGATTTTTTTAGAAGAAACGGAGAATATTCAGGATGGGCCGTTGGCTCAATTGGTAGAGCAGGGCACTCTTAATGCCAAGGTTGCTGGTTCGAGTCCAGCACGGCCCACCAGTATGGGGTTTGCAAGGCGGTGAAGTGAGAAATCTTGTTCTTCTTCCTGAAAAAGGAAATGCAGTCTTTGTGGGTGATACCCATGGCGATCTTTTTGCATCTCGTCTTGTATGCAAAAATTATGCAAAACATGGATATTACCTTGTATTTCTTGGAGATTATATAGACCGCGGCAAAGATTCTCGCGCTAATATTGAATACCTTCTTGCGTTTCAAAAAGAATATCCCAAACTTATTCTTCTTGCGGGAAACCATGAAATGTCGCCTCGTATTCCTGTAACACCATCGGATTTTTGGGATAACCTCTCTCCTGAAGAGGCCGAACACTTTTTTTCAGAGTTTTCTCTCTTTCCTCTCGCTGTCTCGGGAAAAGGGTTTTTGGCGGTCCATGCAGGACTTCCGGATATCAAGACCCATGAGGAATGGGACTCTTTTAAGGATGGAAGTACCCAATGGGCTCGGGTTCTTTGGGCGGATTTTCGCGAAAAACCAGGAGATGTTCTTGGAACTTTTTTAGGGAGGCCAAAACTTGGCGCTGACTATTTTACCCGGGTTATGGATCAACTCGGAAAAGCTTTTTTAATCCGTTCGCACGATCCCAAGGCTCCGGAAGTAATGTATCAGGGACGGTGCCTTACGATCTTTACTTCTTCCTATTATTCAGATACCCGAACTATTGCATTGGTTAATCTTGAAAAAGGAGCGACCCATGTCAATGATGTGGAATTGATCACCTTTTGATTTTTTTTTCTATTTATATGATATACTAAAAGTAGTTAGGATACTTATGATACGCAATTTTTCCGATTATATTCTTGAAGAAAAGGTGGGTAATGGTGCATTTTCTACGGTGTACCGTGCTCGATCCTTTGTAAACAACCCTCCCTATGGGAAGGTTGTTGCGGTGAAGCTTCTTAACGAAAAAATCATCGCTGCCGAGGAGCATAAGGTTATTCGCCAGTTTACCCGCGAAGCCGATATCTCCATGAAGCTGAACCATGAAAATATCATTAGGGTATTTACATGGGGACGTCATAATGGAAGATATGCTCTTGTGATGGAATATGTGGATGGAACCAATCTCTACGAATTTATCCATCGCCCCGAGAAATTCTCTTTTCAGACTCTTCTTGCCGCTGTTATTAAAATTGGAAAAGGTCTTATTTATATCCATAAAAACGGTATTGTACATAAAGATATAAAACCTGAAAACGTCCTTGTTTCCGGAGATCTCAATGTGGTGAAGATTACTGATTTTGGAATCGCTAAGATGCCTAAAAAATGGTGGCAGAGAGATATTTTTGGTAAGGCGGGAAGTGAACGGAGGTTTAGTCATATTTCTTATGCGGCTCCGGAACAGAAGCGGGGACATTCTACCCATCTCTCTGATATTTACAGTTTTGGAGTCTTGATGGACGAACTTTTTCTTACCAAAATGACGCTTGAAGGAAAGGACGAACAGGATTATTTCCGCCGCATTTCAAATGTTGTCTTTAAGTACCGGAAAACGCAGGAAATCCTTTCAGAGTTTCTTCCTATGCCAGAAGGATTAAAAGAACTTCTCAGAAAAGCATGTAAAGAAAATCCTTCTGACCGTTTTCAAGATGTTTCGGAATTTGTAAGCGGTTTAGTTTCTTTTTTGGATAGCTCCTCTTCTCTTCTTCATTAAGAATCCCATTCTATTCTTCTGGTTCACCCTTTGTGGAAAGCATCCACCGTTTTCTCTTAATAAAACTGCCTCCATGAAATGTTTGTTCAATCAATCCCTCTTTTTCAAGAAAATTAAAACAGCTTCTCATACATCCTCGCGACCCTTCTACTGCAAAACTGCCTCCCACGCCCCATTTTTGGATATAGGCATGTCCTTCATTGATATACCCGGAAGGAAACTCCTCTGTTTTTCGCCATGAGCCAAGAGATAGAGGCCAACAAAATTTATAAGCAGCTTCTTCTGAGAGGTTCTGTTTTGTTACATCAAAATCAAGACCAGGGAACGCGCGGGGAATAAAGGGTGAAACACGCGGATCTCCGCCATGGAAAATAAGGGTACATTTTCCCATATCTACATCTGCCCATCTATAGGTTTTATCTTCTATGGTAATAGAAACGCTCTTTCCTTCTCGTATATGGGGGATTGCTCCAGGACATCCTTTTACACAGGACATATCAAGGGGGCAGATACTATTTGGTTCTACAAGCGGATCTGGTTCTAATTCAAGATCTGTAAGAATGGCGGCAAGTCTCTGCCGAGGTCCGAATTTTTTTGTCAGAAAGACCTTGGACCATCCCATTTCACCGACTCCTGCCGCGGTGGCGGCAATTCGTATAGCAAGGGATACATCCGGGCTGGGCGCGCCTTTTCTTAAAGGTGCTGTCGGTGCTTGTGCTTCAGGAACCGATATCACTAGCGGAACCGCTTCATATCCCGCATCTTCAATATAACAGGAGGTTTCATAGAGAGGCAGAGGAATAAAGTGGGTATTTAAGAGACCATGGTAATCAAAATAGGTATAGGAAGGCCAGTGGGTACCTTCTTCAATACCTCTCCATCCTCCGCGGACAATTCTTCGTCCTACTACAATGACTGATTTGGTCTCTGGAAAAATATTCGCAGGATGCATCTGTTCCGGCGCTCCTTTGAACCGTTCTATATTGGCAATTCCAAAAAGATCAAGTCCTTTGGAGATTGCAAATTCCTTCAATTCTCTTTTTGTGATTGATTTCATCTATCATCCTCACAGTTTGAAGAGATCGCTTTCACTCTTTATACTCCACGGTTCTCTTATTTGAAACTTTTTTTCAAAGCGGTTTTCAAGCAATTCTTTCTCCTCAAGAAAGGAGAGACATCCTCGGATACAGGCCGCGGCTATTCTGTCTGGTTTTCCAGAGGGATGACTTGTATTTGGTATCGCTCCATTTTTACAGGAGGCACATACTCTATAATCAATGGATCCAACAATCCTTTTTTTCCCTCGGATCTCTATCTCTTTCTCTCCTGATATGGCGCCGAGAGGACAGAACCCTCTGCATCCCTGGGCATACTGACATATTGTGTTTGTTGGCAAAGGCGAAGGTTCTATCAAGGCATCTGTTAAGATTACCTGTATCCGTTGCCGGGGACCGAACTTCTGAGTAAGAAGGACTCCACAATATCCCATCTCGCCGATTCCTGCCCGTATGGCGAGATCATCGCAATCTACAAATACATTGGGTTCCGGAAGATCTTTTTTGACACGGACACCCATGGGAGGAATTTCCGGAGGAAGGTTTTGCAGTGGAACCGCTTCCCAGCCATTGTCTTCTAAATATTCAGCTATCTTAAATGTCGTAAGGCAGAGAAAACGATTTTCTAACCAATCTTTTCCATACGCCCTATAATTTGCGAAATTGGTTCCTTCTTCAATTCCTCGTAGTGATCCTCGTGTAATACGTCTTCCTACCACAACAACGCTTTTCGCTTCAGGAAAAATAGAGGAGGGATGATGTTTCCGAGGAATATCGGCACATTGATCTATTGGCGCGACACCAATAAGATCTGCTCCCGCCTCTTTTGCTATGGTGCTGAATAGATCATAGCTGATTGTCATTCTATCATCTCCTTTGGTAAAGAAGTTTGTAATGGTATTGAACCTTTTAACGGCACCCTCTTTCTCTTCTTTCTTCCTGCGGGACAGGTTCTTATACATTCTTCAATTGTATTGATATGGCGTTTTTGGATTCCCCATTTTACTGAAGAAAGTGCTTTTGCGATCTCCTCGCCACTTTTTTCTTTTGGTATTTTCCTATCGCTTTCTATGCCCCATGTTGCAATTCCTTCCTTGGAAGAGAGTCCATATCTGCGAGCCCAATCACAGTGAAAGGAATTAATGTTCGGCTCCGGATATTCAATGCCTTCTAAAGAAAAGGTTTTTGTGGATTGAGAAAGCGCGTGTGTGGGACATTCTTTGATACAGGGCATATTGCACTCGTTACATTCAAACGGTCCGGTAAAGAGAGGATCGTTTTTAAGCGGACAATCTGTTACGATCGCAATAAAACGTTGACGGATCCCGAACTCCGGTGTAATAGGAACTCCGTGATATCCAGGGTATGCAAGCCCTGCAAGAATGGCTGGAATCAGGTTGGATCTCATATCAGGTTGTTTTCCCCGCGAAGTTTTATCCGAGGAGGAAAATCCTGTAAGATCATTGAAAATATCGGCCTTGTATCCGGCATTGCGAAGAAGACGAGCGACTGCCAACGCACTATGTCTAAGCAAGAGAAGGGTTTCATATTTGGCGAATACATAGGGCCCGATAGTTTCTGAAGGTGTTACCTTGGCAGTATCAAGAGAGTCATCTGGAAAATGCATTCCTATCACAATAACTGATTGTGCTCCGGGAAGACGGTCAGTGGGAGAAAGAAGCGTAAAGTGTTCGGTATGTACTTTGGGAATTACCGGGCCGTAAAGAAGTCCTTTATCTTCCACGACCTCTCTTGTGTAGGGAAGTTTGAAGGCTTCTGTAATAATAGAGGCAGACTGATTGAACCGTTTAGTAGTAAAGATTCCCGCAAGGTCCGCACCGGTTTCTTTTGCGATGTTTTTCACATCTTCTTCTGATACGGTCTTTTTTTCTATAGAAGAAAGTTTATGGATTTTTTCGGGAAGTTCCGCGGAAGTAAGGATTACTGAGTACTCTGAGTTTTGTCTGAATATATCCGCGCTTTGCGCGGTAAGTTCCGGAGAAATATGTGTGTTCGTGATGCTGGAATAACCGGAAATATCAAGAAACCTTGCTATTTCATAACTTGCTAGAGAAAGATCACGATGGACTGCCGATATACTTTCTATTGAAGGGGAGGGTGCGGGCATATCGCTACGCAGGCAGATAACAGATTTTGTATCGGGAAGATGGAGCGTGGGTGTGATATTTTTATTCTTGAATGATGCGACAGATTGTACTGTAAGAATATCTACAGCCCGCTTTTTTGCAAGGGAGAGAAGTTCATCTACGAGCATATCCGGATTGCCTGAAGGCACCTTTTTTCTTCGGGGCGCTTTCGCATAACTTTTATCATACTCGCGGAGTAAAGGCGTCATACAGAATTTAAGACAGCATCCTTCTTCTCCTCCCCGCATTCCGTATTTTTCAAGATATTCAAGCGCAACATTTTCATCAACCTTCTCTGGAATATCGTGTGCAAGGTTAAGTAGAAAGTTTTCTGACCAACTGCATCGCCATTTATTTATTTCAGGGAAGGTAAAGGTGCGGCCGCCAATCTCTATTGTATTGATTGTTTTCACCTCTTTTCTGAAGGCATCTGTAGGACAGGTATTAACACATTCCATACATTTATCGCAAAGAGCTTCTCCTGTATAGATGGGAGATGGAGTGAGTTTTGCGTTGGTAATAACGCTGACAAATCGTTGTCTAGGACCGAACTGAGGAGTAAGGCAGAGTCCGCTCCATCCAATTTCTCCCAATCCCGCGGCAACAGCGGCGTACCTATGGGCAATTTCAGGAGCAAAACAGACAGGAGTATCTTTGTAGGGATAATATCTCCAGATATTGCTGGCGGCGATTGGAAGAGAGTGAAACCCTAAATCTTCTAAAAAACGCGCCAAAAGAAAGGAGATATCATCTAATTTTGCGTTCATTGCTCCTTGTACATTATAAGGTCCGATATCATGGGGAGTGGGCTCTCCTCCGAGTTCCACCGCGGCATCTGGGTGGTGAATCGCTATTACTACCACACTTTCTGATTCTGGCATAAGTCCTTTCGGACTCATCCGAAGAGGCGCTCCCTTAAACCGTTCTACTGGAGCGAATCCCACCAGGTCTGCTCCCAACTCTAATGCTTTCTCTCTTACTAACGCATCAAGTTTCACGGGGTCCTCCATGTTTTCTAGAAAAGAGTGTAGTGAGTTCTTCCGCGGCCTGTTGCATTGCGGAAATAATAGAAGGTTTCTGTTTAGGAGTAAATCGTGTGAGAGGGAGAAAAAGCCCAAGGGCGGCCGCCATTGATTGGCCTTGAAAGATAGGTACTGCGACCGCGGCGACTTCTCCTACTCGGATTGCGATTTTTTCCGTAAAAATAAGAGAGAGTTCCTTTTTTAGATCCTCAAAAGATCGGATTTGTGGCCAGGTTTCATGAGGAAGGCCATTCATTTGGACAAAGGAAAAAAGCTCCTTCTCAGATAAGGAAGAGAGCAGAAGCCTTCCTGTGGCAGTTATGTAAATATCGCTTTTTAAGAGGTAATCGCTTCTTACAGTAAAGACAGAATTTCCATCCACCTGACAAAGTATGTCTCGTTTACCCTTTGTAAGGGTAGCGATAAGAACAGTGGCGGAAAGACTATTCGCTAGGAAGGTAATAATAGGTTGTGCTGTGGTAATAATATCTTTCCGGTAGGGACCGTTTCTTGCAAGATAAAAGATCATGGGCCCGAGAATATATCCCTGGCGTGGTATAGGTTGTTCCACATATCCAAGGATGAGAAGAGTTTTAAGAAGGTTGGCGCAGGTAGATTTATTCAGATTAAGAGAGAGCGCTATTTCTCCGAGAGTTCGGGGCTTTTCCGGCTCTTCTGCCAAGATTTGCAGAATTCCGAGCGCACGTTCAATGGATTGTATCATTTTATAATGTGGAACAGTATTTTACTATAATGAATATACCTGATGAAATATTTCCTGTCAACTTTTTTTTTGCTACTTGAAAACTTCTATCTTTACGCGGATAAAGCAGGCTTTCTTTCCCAGATATCCATTCTTCTGTTTCTATAATGTTTGCGGATTTACCTTTTAACTCTCTCACAACTTTCCGCAAAGAGCGGATTTTCTTCATCAACATCTTTACCGCATCTTTCTGAAACTCTTATCGTATCTTTTCACGAAGGGCTTTCTTTTATCTTTTGCTTTTTCCTCGTATCTATAAAAACAGGGGAAGCGCATACTTTTTTACATTGACTTGGGAACCAATAATCTGCGGAAGAAAAGGAATCTGAGAAAAGCTTCAGAGCTTTTTTAAAATGAAAAGAGAAAGGGATTCTTGATAATCTATTGGCTATACAATAATGTAGAGGCTCAATTATATTGAATCAAGAAGGAGAGTTACCCAGCAGGCGATTGCTTTTTCTTCGCCAATCATTCCGAGTCCTTCGGCAGTTTTGGCTTTTATTCCAATACTTTCAGTATCTATAGAGAGAAGGTGTGCTAGTTCTTTTCGTATGGTGGAATAGAAGGGAGAGAGTTTTGGTCTTTCCGCAAGAATAACCATATCAAGATTGGTTATTTTCATCTTTTTTTCAGCAAGAAGAAGGGTATAATAGGCAAGGATTTTTTTGCTTGAAATATCCTTGAATTCAGGATTGCTATTAGGGAAGATTGTTCCTATATCGTCTGCTCCAAGCGCTCCTGCAATTGCATCCGCGAGCGCATGCAACACTACATCCGCATCACTATGACCGAGGAGCCCGAGTTGGCAGGGAATCTCAACCCCTCCTAAAATAAGTTTCCTTCCTTTCACAAGACGGTGTACATCAAAGCCAAGGCCGATTTTCATTCCTCTACTATAGGAAATTTCCTTTTATTCGTCAAACATTCTCTTTCACGGTATAATTTTTTTATGGAATTCAAAGAGGCAAAACTTGATGAACTCCGTTTTTTATGGAGCCGTTGCACTCCTGTTTCTCCTTCCTCATGGCAATTACTTGCTTGTCTTAACTATACGCTTTTAGAGGATTTCTCATCTGAATTCGGCACATGGAAGGTATATGTGAGAAACCAGCCCTTTCTTTTTTCAAAACTAGGAAATCATAAGGAATCGTTTTCCCTTTTCTTTGCGATTTTTACCTCTTTTCAGGATTCCCGCCAGTTTCCTGTTTGCGGAGAATATGAGAATATAGAGACTCTTAAAACAAATCTTCTCTTTCTCTCTCAATTTTTGTGTAGCAGTACCAAACGCTCCTGTTTCTATATTCCTACAGTGCTTACTATGGAAAACTCTCAGGACTATGGGTATATTAGGGGGCTTATTATTGGTATTTTTCTTATGTCAGCGGATCTTGCCTATTCTTCTCTTTTCAAACTCCGTTCCGGTGTATTGACTACCTTTCTTGAATATACCAAACTTGTGTATGCGGGAACACCAGGATTTGCTATTGTGGTGGGAATGGCGGCAGTGGGGAGTTATTTTGGAGCGCTCTTTATTGCTCTTCCTATTGCGGCAGGAAGTTTTTACCGATGGAAGGCGAAAACTCTTCAAGCAAAGCTTATAGAACGTTTTCCTCTTGAACTCTTAGAATGTGATTTTGGGACCAATGCAGAACAGCGCTTAGAAGAACAGCATGATATGATTATTGAAAATCTTCGTAAAGAGGCGATGTTTCAGGATATTGGAGGTAAATGGAAATCTCTTTCAAAACAGGATTTTGAAGAAATCTATACTACAGTGAAGGAAATATTTCTTTTTCCAGACTCTTTTCTTGACCTTCTTGAAAGAATGATACGGAGTGTTCCTGATTTTGATTTACGAAAGTTTCTTCGTACCTATCTTCTCTATGCAAAGAAAAAACCAGAGGTTGTGCTTCGCTTTTTTGATTCATCTTCAACGTCTATAAAATAATATTCTATTGCACTTAGACCAATTCCACCGCACCTGTATAGAGGCGGTAATACCTTCCCTGTTGCGCAATCAGAGAGCTATGATCTCCTTGTTCCACAATCTCTCCATCTTCAATAACAAGAATTCGGTTTGCGTTTCTTACCGTAGAAAGTCTATGTGCGATGATAAGAACAGTTCTTCCCCGCATCAATCGTTGAAGTCCTTCTTCCACCAATTTTTCAGTGCGGGTATCAATGGAGGAGGTTGCCTCATCTAAAATAATAATAGCGGGATTTGCCACCCCTGCTCGTGCTATTGCCAATAATTGTCGCTGTCCCTGCGAAAGGTTTGCGCCGGCTCCAGTAAGAACCGTATGGTATCGGTGAGATAAATGTTGGATAAAGGAATCTGCATTGGAAAGCCGTGCGGCCTCCATTACCTCTTCGTCGGTCGCGCTGAGACGGCCATATCGGATATTTTCCATTACGGTTCCGGTAAAGAGATGAGTATCTTGCAGTACCATGGCAAGGGATCGCCGAAGATCTTTTTTTCTGATCTCTTTGATATTGATATCATCATAATAAATTGCACCTTTAGAAAGATCGTAAAATCTATTCATCAGGTTGGTAATAGTTGTTTTTCCTGCGCCGGTTGATCCCACAAAAGCGATTGTTTCTCCTGGTTTTGCTTGAAAAGAGATATTATTCAGCACAAGATTTTTCTTATCATAGGAAAAATGTACATTTTCAAAGACAATCTTTCCTTTGGCAGGAGTAAGAGTAGGTTCTGCATTGCTTTTTTCAGGATGTTGTCTTACCCAGAACTTATCTTTCCCATTGGATTGAGAATCCTTTTCATTAGAGTTGTTGTTTGTAGAGATAATCTGTATGGTTCCTCTTTCTTTTTCAATGGGTTCATCCATTATTCCAAAGATACGTTCTGCTCCCGCAAGCGCGGACATTACCGCACTGAATTCTTGAGATGCTTGGGTAATAGGATGGGAAAAACTTCGTGTAAACTGAAGAAACGCAACCACAGTACCAAGTGAAAGGATTCCTTTGATTGCAAAGATACCTCCTACAAAGGCGGTTGCGGCATAATGGATATGTGAAAGGTTTCCCATTACCGGCATAAGAATATTAGAAAAGGTTGAAGCGCGATCCGCTGAAAACCGTAATTCTTCATTGATTTTTCGGAAACGTTCTTTTGCAATCTCTTCGTATGAAAAGACCTTAACAGTTTTTAATCCTTCAAACATCTCTTCAAGGTATCCATTCACTATACCGAGTTTTTGCTGTTGCTGAGAGAAATGCGTACTGCTTTTTTTTCCTATAAACGAGACCGCATTCATAATAAATACTAACATGATAAGAACAAGGATGGTTAGTTGCCAGCTGTAAATCACCATCATAATAAAGACACCGGTTACAGTAATGAAAGAAGAGAAGAAATTAGTGATACTTCGTGAGAACATTTCCCGAAGCGCATCTGTATCATTGGTGTAGCGGCTCATCAATTCTCCGTGAGTATGGGAAGAAAAGTAGGAGACAGGGAGTGACTCCATCTTCGCAAATAAGGCAATACGGATTCTGTAGAGCGTATTTACCGAGACAGCGATCATTAATCTATTTGATGCCCATGTGGAAAAGGCTCCAAAAAGATAGAGCGCCGCCATATAGGAGAGAACTTTTCCAAAACGTTCTTTTAAGAGTGGATCTGGATTCCCAATCATGGGAGTAATATAATTATCTATAAGTATCTTTAAAAGTGCGGTTCCAAAAATCGCAGAGAGGGTACTGAACAAAAGAAATATAAAAACACTAATCAATTGAATACGATCTTCTGCCATATAAGAGAAGATGCGTCGGAGTGTTCGTCCTATATTTTTTGGTTTAACTTTTCCGTATACTTTACGCATGGGGCCCGACATGGCACTGTATCCTTTCTTCTTGAGATTCGCATACTTCGCGGTAAATTCTATTGGTTGCGAGAAGCTCTTTGTGCGATCCAATCCCATTGATTTTTCCTTCCTCAAGGACAATGATCGTGTCAGCGTCCTGTACAGAAGAAATTCTCTGGGCGATCATAAGAATGGTGGTATCAGAAGAAAACTCTTTTAATCCCGCACGAAATTTACTATCGGTTACTGTATCTATTGCGCTGGTTGCATCGTCAAGGATAAGAATTTTTGGTTTTTTTAGCAGGGCTCTGGCAATTGCAAGGCGTTGTTTTTGTCCTCCTGAAAGGTTGACTCCTCCCTGTCCCAACATCGTATCGTACTTATATGGAAAGGAATCAATGAATGCATGCGCCTGCGCTATTTTAGATACCTTTATAACTTCTTTTTCGCTGGCATTCGGGTTTCCCCAGAGAAGGTTTTCTCGGATTGTTCCAGAAAAGAGAAGGCTATTTTGAAGGACTACCGCAATCGCACTTCGCAACTTATTGATACTGTAATGCTCTATATTCTTGCCTCCTACCAAAATTTTTCCTTTTGTCGCTTCATAGAGACGCGGTATAAGTTGTACCAATGTAGATTTTGCTGACCCTGTTCCTCCGATAATGCCGACCCGTTCTCCAGAGCGAATAGAGAATGAAATATCATTGAGGACAAAGTTTTCCGCATCCAGAGAATACTTGAACGATACATGTTGAAATTCAATAGAGCCGTTTGGAGGAAAACGGTTACTATCAGTATGCGTGTCCTGTATATCTGGAACCTCATCAAGAATTTCTATAATTCGCACCGCGGAAGCGCGGGAGATAAGAAGTACGATAAAGATCATTGAAATCATCATAAGAGACATCAGTATCTGTGAAACATAACTAATAAATCCCGCAAGTTGTCCTACTCCCATTATTTCTTTCCCGACAAGATTTCCTCCAAACCATAGGATAGAGAGAATAGAAAGGTACATTGTTATCTGAAGAAGGGGCATATTCAAAATAACCACTTTTTCCGCGAATAATTGAGCATTTTTCAGCATAAAGGCATTTTCTTGAAACTTCTTTTCCTCATAAGATTCTCTTACAAATGCCTTTACAACTCGGATTCCTATAAGATTTTCTTGTACTGTGGCATTCATGGCATCATACTTTTTAAACATTGCGCGAAATCTCGGATGCGCGGTGGTTCCTATGAAATAGAGGGCAGTTGCTAAAATAGGTATGGCGGCAAAGAAGATAATCGCAAGCTGTCCATTAATTCTGACAGCCATAATCGTTGCTCCGATAAGCATAAGAGGCGCTCTAAACCCGACACGAAGAAGCATCATAAAAGCATTCTGAATATTGGTAACATCAGTGGTATGGCGCGTTATCAGAGAGGCGGTTGAAAACTTATCCGCATTAGAAAAAGAGAACTCTTGTACTTTATTAAAAAGTCCTTTCCGAAGGTTTGCCGCAAATCCTGTACCGGCTTTTGCCGCAAAACGGCCTGCTAAAGCGCCGAGCGAAAGAGAAACGCATGCCATAAGAACCATAATGGTTCCTATTTTTGCGGTATATTGGATGCCTCCGTTTCCAAGAATCCCATGGTCAATAATACGAGCCATAAGAAAAGGAATAAAAATTTCTAAAGTAACCTCTCCTACCATCAGAAGCGGCGGAGCAAACGCATATCGGCGATACTCTCCGACAAAGGCAAGAAATTTTTTTATCATATCAGTTTTTTCCCGCAAGAAAAAAAGAGAATTTTATCCGGTTCTCGCTCGCGAAAAGAGCGAGACAGTCTCACTATGTTGCGAGAGGTATTTATTCCTGTCAAAAGCATATAGTAACGTTCTATTTTTATTAAAAGTCATATAGAGAAAGATATCCGAGGTTAGCTCTCATTCGGGAGCATATCTACTATTTTTTTTTTTAACTTTTTGGGAGACTTTTTTTATACTTTCTAAATAGGTCTGTTCAACTGGAGTCAATGGTATTTCCCGATACTTTTGATACTGAGATTTTGCTTTATCAAATTCTATATTATGAAGTATTTTACCATTAAATAGTCTTCATGCACTCTATTGTCATAATTTCTATCAATGATACTGTCCCCAAAACGTTTATAAAGCCTGTATTCTTTCCTGTTGTGAGCTTTTCCCTATTCATGAATGCCTCAAAGCATTTATGATCCTGTTTTTCCCGCCTTCTTTTATGCACATTCCGAAGACATCAATCATAATAGGTCGCAAGGAAGAATTGGAATTTGCCGGATTCATATTATGCTTCATAAAATCACTCTGGTTAGAGATTGTCCTCTATAAAATGATCTTTGTATTTCTTCCAATATCCCATATAAGTTCGTTCTTCATTGCCATCAAAATTACGCTGAAACATTCTAAAAGTAACAAGAATATTTTTAGGTTGCCACTCTTCAACATAGCTGTATTTATAGGACATCCCTATTTTTTTCATCACCTTTCCGCTTTGAGGATTATTTCTATCATGTGTAGCTGTAATATAGATATATCCTGCAGATTTAATCCTATCAACTATTGCTTTAGATGCCTCTGTTGCAATACCTTGATGCCAATATGCTTTTTTTAATCCATAACCAAAATCACAACTCTCACTATCAGAAAGCCAAACATAGCCGATAGGTCTTTTATTCTCTTTTAAGCAAACTGCATAACGATAACTTGAAGATTTATTGTAATACGATAAAAAGTGTTCTTCCAAAAAAAGTTTTGCTTCACTGATATTTTTTAATGGAAACCACGGTAAGAAAGTGTTAACATCTGTATCGCTTAATATTTCAAATAAAGCATCAGCATCATTTTCACTAAACCTTCTAAGTATAAGCCTTTTGGTTTCAATGGGTGGGGTGTTTTCATTTACTATCATTCCTTATTACCTTTTCTTACTCTTCAAATAATACAATCTCTATCCACACGAAAGAATAAAAGATAGAAAAAAGCCTTTTCTATTCTTACTAAAGCATTCTGGGTCTCTTTATAAACTATTGGTTGCACCCTGACAGTATAAAGAGATATTTCTGCTTTACGCAAGGTGGATATAATATTGTTTTTTACCTCTAGGGTTTAATTTTTGATAGTCTCATCAATACTTTAATATACTGAAGCTGTATCAAACAAGGTTTTCTCTCCCCTTTATTTCTCCATCTTAGAGAAGAGTGCTATTGTCTCAATATGCCCTGTATGGGGGAACATATCCACAGGCCTAATGGTACGAAGAAGATAGTTTTGTTCCGCTAATAGTTTCGCATCTCTTGCAAGTGTTGCGGGATTGCAAGAGACATAAAGAATGCGCGGCGCTTTTATTGTCAGAAGTGCGGAGAATGCCTTTGGAGTCAGTCCTTCTCTGGGAGGGTCTACTACCACAAGATCAAAAGTATCCATCGCCTTTAGTTTTTCAACGATTCCCGAGCGGAAAGAGCAGTTGCTGATCTTATTGATACGGCAGTTTGTTGTCGCATCGGAGATATTGGTATCGCAGGAATCAATACCTTGCACAAAGGCCGCATTTTTTGAAAGATATAGTTCAATCGGACCTGTTCCGCAATAAAGTCCGAGAATTCGCTCGTTACCGGATAATTCTGCAATATGAAGAACTTCCTTATAAAGAAGTTCCGCGGCCTTTGTATTGGTCTGAAAAAAACTTTGCGGATGGATTCTGAATCGGAAAGATCCAAGTTTTTCTTCAATCCATCCATTGCCGAGAAGATGATGTTTTTTATCAAATGCGATAACATCCGCAATCTTGTCATTTTCTACCCAAAAGAGAGAAGTAATCCGTGGCTCTTGCTCCAAAAGGTTCTCTGCAAAGGAAAGAATATCCGGAAGCTTTCCTTTGCGGGTAACAAGAACAACCATAATCTCTCCGGTATTTTTTCCTTCCCGTACCAAGAGGTGGCGTAGAAATCCTTTTCTTGTAAAAGGATCGTAAGGTTTAAGATTGTTTTTATTAATATACTCTACTATCGGCGGAAAGATGGTTTTAACACAATCTGAAAAGATCGGACATTCTTCAAGAGGAACGATACCTCTTCCTCCTCTTTGTAGGGGAGTTGATCTTTTTCGTAGTCCGAGTACAGTTCTATCACCGCTGGTTCCAAAGGCAAACTCCATTTTGTTCCGGTATCCATAGAGGTCGGGAGAAGGAATAATATCTTTCATAGAATAGGAATCTGCCGCGATTCCTCCGATTTTCAAGAGATTATTTTGTACTGCGGCTTTTTTTATGGCAAGTTGTTCAGAATAATCAAGGTGTTGAAGAACACATCCACCGCAGACTCCGAAATAGGGACAAACAGGCTCCCTTCGCAAAGGAGAAGAGTTTGAAATCCCATTCATTTCTCCATACGCGAAGGACTTTTTTTTCTTTCTTATATGGGTCCATACCCTATCTCCCGGCACAGTATGCGGAACAAAAATCACGAGGTTTTCTTGCCTTCCTACTCCGAATGTGTCAGGCAGAGATATATCGGTAATATCAATTTCAAAAAGCCCTTCCTCAAAGAGGGAGATCATTTTTTGCACCATTTCCACAGGGAGGCCCATTACATTGTCATATCCTCCATCTATGGAAGCCACGAAGGTATCTCCTATCTCCTGAATAGCATAAGCGCCGGCTTTATCTTGGTAGGTGTTTAGATTAAGATAGTCGGTGATCATTTCCGGCGAAAGGGGATTGAAGAGAATTTTTGTAATCTCGTGCCGGGTAAGGATTCTTCCGCTTTCTTGATGAAAAAGAGAGACTGCGGTAATAACGCGGTGCCGATTCTCTGAAAGCATTTCAAGAAAGAGCACAGCCTCTTCTCTGGAAGATGGTTTTCCGAAAATACGGGTATTCATCGCCACAACTGTATCTGCGGCGACCACCAGTGCATTGGGGAAACGTTCTCCGACGGCTTTCGCTTTTAACGAGGCATTCTTAAGAGCACAGGCAAGAGGATCTGACTCTATGCAGGCTTCTGGAATTCCACTTGGTTCCACGCGGAACTGAGGAAGAACCTTTGCCATTAACTCTTTACGCCTTGGAGACTCTGATGCGAGAATAATTTCAAGTGCCATACTATTATACCTTTTGGAAGGAGAAGGGACTTTAAGATTGTCCCAGTACCGTGCTATACTATCATAATACGTCCACTGTAGCAATGGATAGCACTTTTTCCATAGGAGGAGGGTATGGTCTTACGATACCTTAACCAGGATGAAATCCTAAAAGTTGCCATTAATCTTGAAGAAGAAGGGTATCTCTTTTATACAAAGGCGGCCGCTCTTTCACGTGACGACTCTTCTATAAAAGTTTTTTCCTTTCTTGCGGAAGAAGAGGCTCAACATCTCCGTTTTTTTCAATCTCTTGATCTTCCAATCGTGGCTGAAACCGGAAGAGGCGGAGAGATAGATGATGAGATCTCCTTATATTTGAGGAATCTTGTTGATTCTGGAATATTTACATTTGATCCTACTCCGGAAAATCAACGATTCAGTTCTTCTCTTTCTATTCTTGAATTTGCGATTGAGGTAGAAAAAAACAGCATTCTTTTTTATTCCGGCATTCTTGATCTTAATAATGATCCCAAGGTAAAAGAATCTTTGCAAACCATTATAAGAGAAGAGAAGAAGCATTTGATAAGAGTTCTTTCCCTTTTACAGAAGGAACGCGAAAAGAGAAATTAAGTATCGGAAGCTTTGAATACCTTTCAAGGAAGAAAATCATAGGAAGGCATTTCTATGCTAATTTTCTCTTTTACGTTGTGATGTAAAGACCTTTATTTAGAGCCAATCCCTTTTTAAGACGCTCTTCTTCTGTTACAGAAAAAAATCATTGAAAAGTATGGCTTTGTAGTTGGTCTATCAAAACAATCATTTCCAAAGAAAGATTTTTCCAGAGTTTTCCTACTCATTGCACCTACTCAATATAGGGGGCTGTTCTAAGTTCAATGAATCTGGTTTCAAGAATGAGAAGCTACCCAAAGATAGAAAGAACCCTCTAATTCCTAAGTGTCAGTGCCTTGGTGAATAGTAAATATTTTAGTAGTGAAAGATAACTATTCCTCTCTATTATTTCACCTCTTTTTAGAATCTTTCTTCCACGCTTTTTGGTAGCAATTTTCTTATTTTTTTGAGTCTATCTCTTCTTTTACCGCAATTTTCGCCCTCTCCAAAAGAAGGTCAAGAAGTACCCTTATTTCTGTGTGCTTTTGCCTCCATTTCTGATTAAAATATGATGAGACGATACAGAAAAGAGGGTAAAGGCATGAAAAAAGAATCTATCCTTCTTTCTCAAAAGAGTAGAGTGTTTTAGTATAGGAGAGATTTTCTCTTGTTGGTATTGACAAATTTTTTAGATACGCTATTATGCAGTTATGAATACACAAAGAGAAAAAGATTTTTTTAACATTAAGTTTGAAATAGATCTTCCGTTGAATGTACAGTTAAAAAATCATCTTATCTCTCTTATTCGGAAAGATCTCTTGAAGGTTGGAGATAGACTGCCAACAGTATATGAATTGGCTGAATTGGTAGGTGTAAGCAGTGCTACTACGCGTAGAGTGATTGGAGATTTAGTGCGGGAAGGATATTTGAAAGCAACCCCTGCTTTGGGAACTTTTGTGATAGACCGTTTTCAACAAGAAGGAAGAGAGGTTCCCCAGCCACAAGGGAGTATTGGGATTCTTTTTCCCCATGTACAGAGAGATGTTTTAACTGTAGATAGAACTCCATGGACGTGGGAGATTCTTACCTCTATGCAGGAAGAATTCAGCGGAGCTGGATATTTCTGTACTTTGTTTCCAATAGGAGAAAACCTTGAGGAAGCAAGGAAAATAGTCTTTAACAATAGCCATTATTTTGCAGGATTTATCTCTTTTCCCGATACTATCAATGGTCCTTTTCTTGATATTCTTGAGAAAAGTGGCAAACCCTATGTCGCCATAGAAAAATGGAGAGCAGGAATGCGACATAATTATGTTTCTTGCGATAGCGATGATTTGGGAAGAAAAGCGGCGCGACATCTCGTGGAAACAGGGTGTCATTCTTTTATTGCGTTATACCCATCCTCTCTTTCAATACAATCCTATTATACTGCCCGTAAAATTATTGGATTTCAAGAAGAACTTCTTCGGTTAAATGTACCAATCTCATCTATTAAAATTATTGATGAAGCTCCTCAATTAGAAAAAATTGTGAACCAGGTAACAGAAACTCCTTGTGGTATCTTTGTTGCCAGTGATGCTTTGGCGATTAATATGGTGAATATTTGTAGAGAACAGAAAAAAAATATCCCTAATGATATTCGCATTGTAAGTGATGCGGGAACTATGATGTGTGAACAGGTATATCCTGCACTTACAGTGATCCGTCAGCCAATGAAGGAGATGGGAAGAGAGACGGCAAGGATGCTAATAAAACTTTTTAAGAGTGAGCACAAATATATGAGGGGCATAGAGCTTTCCGGAAAATTGATTGTGCGCGGAACAACTGTTTTAAAGAAACGAAAAAAGGAGCCATTGCCACAATTTACTTAATATTGGAGGAGGATTATGAAGATTGAAAAATTACGAAGTATGGGCGTGAGCTCGGGTTGGAGAACTCAAGTAGGCAGTGTGAAGTCAACGAGAAGGAGGGGATTTACACTTATAGAATTATTGGTTGTGATTGCGATTATCGCCATTCTCGCGGCAATGCTCTTACCCGCACTTTCAAAGGCTCGAGAAAAAGCGCGTCAAGCGGTCTGTCTTACCAACCTTAAGCAACTTGGGTTAGCTTGGATGATGTATTGGCAGGATTACGATGGATGGACACCACCGAGGTATATTGTGGGTTTGACAGCAGCTTGGCCAGCCGCTTTATATCCTAAATATACTTCTAATAGGTGGATCTTTGTGTGTCCAAGTGATCCCTATAAAAAAGCACGATATGATGCTACTTATAACAGCAGGTTTACTTCGTATGGTCGGAATGTATATGATCAAAGCAAGCAAACCGCAAAAATACAACGGCCTTCTGATGTAATTCTTTTAGTGTGTAGCACAAGTAATGGCGAAAGATTGGCATATGCCGGAACATACGCGCCGTTCGCATATCATGATGAAGGCCTTACCAATGCTATTCTTTTCTTTGATGGCCATGCTGGCACGGTGAGGAAGGATGTCTTGGAGAAATATATACATTCCACTTATCTGCCTTGGGCACTGTATGAAACGCGTTGGGTTATTACTCCCCCACTTTCCGCATATATGCGGTAAGGATTCTTTACATCTATTAGGAGGTTGGTATGAAGGGACGTGTGGGTATTCGCTGGTGTATGTATGCTCTTTTTTTTCTCTTGACACTTTTTCTTTCTGCTAATCTTTCGTGTGCTGACGATTTTATTGATCAAACCTCGCCAGTAGCGAATGATTGGCGTCCTTTTTCGGGCTCTCGTAAGCTTGGTCAGATATTCCTTACTGGCGATAATGTTTCCCGTATTACCAAGATAGAAATCCGAGCGCTCAAAAAACCAGGAGCTTCAATAGAAAGAGTCATTCTTTCTCTCTATGAATGGAAGGAAAATTACCAAACAACTATTGCAACAGGAAGTATCACCAAAACTTTTTCTTCTGAATCAACGGAAAAAAACTGGTTGCAATTTACGCTTGACACCAATGTTAAGCCGAAGACTCCTTACTATTTTGAACTGGCCGTAGAAGGTGCGACAGGTGATGAGCCTCCTGTTAAATCTGGCAAGAATTTTTATTATGTCTGGGAATATCATGGAGGAGGCGGATACCTAACCCTTTTTAACTATAGTATACAAGTGATAGATGGAACCTTGGAGCCCTATAGTGATCTTGTGTTTCGGACTTACTCTCCAATAGAGCACAAAACAGAAGAACAGATTACTTTTGGTCCAGCAGTGAAAAATAGTCGGGTGAAGGATAAAGAGAGGCTTTCAAGTCTTTGTATTAGTCTTGGCGAGGTTAGGGCAATGATGCGCGAAGGGATTCCGCCAATAATTCGCAATACCGATATTCTCATAATACAAGGAGATGTTGATACTGAACAGCCTGAATTGGAGAAAATGACCCGATACCTGCATCAATATGGAATTGTGGTGCTCTTTAATGCAATGGTTGGGAGTGGGTTTGGAGATGCTGACTTGAAACGAAGAATGGACCCTTCAATTTTATCTGATACCTCATATCAAGAGGCTCTTTCCCGAAATATTCGCGAATTTACGAAAGCAACGAAGATAGATGGTATCTTTTTTGATGAACCGAGTTGTGGCCCCTATGATGCAGCTCGCAGTCCTGTTTATCTGAAACCAGAGGTGATCACATTATTCAGGGAATATCTTCTTAAGTATGCTGAAAAAGATAGATTGGCAAAACTGATGAAGGAAGAAGGAGTTTCAGATCCTGCTTCTCTTAACCCTCCCACGATAGAAGAATGGAAGAAGGGAGAGAAGAAAGAACTCTGTTATTATTTTGCTAAATTCCGCTCACACTCTCTTGGCGAGATGATGAAGATATCGTTAGATGCGGCTTCTTCTGTCCTTCCGGATGCATTTAATCTTATTAACATCTCTCCCTATTCACTATGGCAGGGACGTCTTGCGGGACCTCCTGATCTTCATGAAATCTTTTCCTATTCCTCTCTTTCTGCAGTTGCTTTTGATTGTTATGAGGCCTATGGGAGCGGAGAGTCATCCATTCGGCCGCATGACTCATATTTTTACTATTCATGGGGCGCGAATCTTGCACGATATTACGGGAAACATTTCTTTTCCGTTTCAGCTCCACATTATAATAGGGCTCGTCATAGCGCTACCTGGGCAGATGCTCTCTTTTCTGGTTTAAGAGCTGGCACTGAGACTAATATCTGGACATGGAAATGGCTCTTGTATGATGCTTGGCGAAAAGAGATGGACCTGAAATATGTGGATATGAGTCAACGCGCTTTTGAACATATCCGGTCTTTAAAGAAAGGAGAACGAAAATCTGATTTTGCGCTTCTCTTTCCAAGAAATATTCTCTATTCTGGTGAGAGTACACTTGGTGCATTTCGCTACTATGGTTTTGGCGCATTTAGTAGAAGCTCTATGGAGCCTTTCTATGATTATGATGTCTTGGACAGTACTTTTCTTAAGGACCCGATGGCGTTGCGTGGATATAAGGGGCTGGTGGTATTTGGAGGATTGAACAGTGATGATGAATTGGTTGGTTTGAGAAAATTTCTTGATACCAAGGGAAAATTTCTCTATTTGGTTCCTGATGATGGTGGAATTTTTGGCTCAACAAACCAATTTGGCGAAAAACGAGAAGGTGTCTATCCATTGAAGGATATTGTTGGATGCGATCTTCTATTTGGTGGCACATCAGGTCCAGGAACAGTTGTGAAGTCCGGTCTCTCCACTTCTGGAAAGAAACTAGATTACTTAGTGAGACGTACTGTCCGTTTTCATTGCACACAACCAGATGATTCTTTAGAAATATGGGTACAAAACGCTTCAAAACAGCCACAGTTTCTTTACCGAGAGTACCAGGGTAATAAGATTTTTGTGGATCTTACCCTCCGAGATCCTGGTCTATTCAAAGATGCGCTTGCCTATGCAGGAATTAAAGATGAACCATTAGTGGTACGTAAGTTTGAAAAGAGCGTTATTCTCTTTAACAGAGAAAAAGAGAGCAAAAATGTGACTCTTACCTTGCCTCTTGGTAATTATACGGTTGCAACAGCATTTGATGGTGAGTTTAAGAGCATCAAATATCCTTCTATCGTAGCTAGAAATGAGGGAACCGCAACTACAGTTCAGGTGACCGTACCAGCCCAGTCTCATCTGTTCCTAACTAGGCAATGAACTCTATAGATTTGTAGAGGGAAGGGGAGTCCTTCCTTTCTTTGTGAATATGACAATCAGGGAAATAGAGACTTATTCATACAGAAATGAAATGCTTGAATCATACGGATAGTTATCTTCTTCTCTTCTCTTTTTGATTGATGTGAAGGTCACTAGAAGTTTAGAGTATCCAAGAGAAGAGATGAGAGATTAGGAAAAGGAGTTTTGATAGAATTCCTTGCCCATTGAAAACAGGGGAGTCAAAGATGAAGATGATTATGAAAAGAGGTTGTCTTGCTAAAGTTCTCATGGTGATTTTACTATGGTCTCTCTCTCTGAGTGCCCAGGAAAGATCAGAAAAAAAGTTTCTTTTTATGACGTGGGCATACCCAGAACTTATGAATGAAGTTGGATACCATCCTGTAGAAAAATTATTAGATGAGATTTGGATCGCAAACTTTTTACAAGAGAATAAGGAGTTAGAGGGTTTCAAAGAAAAGACAGGGTGGCGACAACAGTTTTATTTAAATTCCCTTCTTTACTCTCTTGATCCTAGTGATAGAAAGTCAAAAAGGGTTAATTTCAATAGTGATGAGGATAGAAAAATCGTGTCTGCTAATATTCATACCTATGGATCCTTGAAAGGGTATGATACTTATGTGATTGACGAACCTAGCTATGGTGGAGGCATTTTTCATAAGGGAACCTATGGTCCGTACGATGATCCTACAAGAAAAAAGTTTATCCATTATCTTCGGACTTTCTATTCAGAAGGAGAATTGAAAAAGCGCTTTAATGTGAGCGATATTGAAAAAGAATTGATCTTTTCATCAGAGATGTCAGTGCGTCAACCATATCTGTTCTATGAATTTAAGAAATTTCATTGGTGGGCGTTGGCAGATTATCTTAATTTTTTCTGGACAGAGTTGAAGAAGGTGAATCCTGATGCCGTAACCTGGTTAAACCTAAGCGTATGTCCTTATGATGCTGGAGTAAGGTTTGATGGAGTGGATTATAGCGCATACGCACTCTCTCCAACCTTTGGAATCATTAGCGTTGATCCATACGCGCATATCAGAGAGAATAATCAATATTGGGTGAGCTTTGGTACGAATATTCTTTCTGTTCTCTCTGAAAAACCTTTTGGAACATGGATATCTGGATATCATGGATATCTTTCTACCTCTCGAGACAATAGCCTTGGATTGCTTGCAGGCTTTGCGCAGGGAGCAAAGTTTTTTGGATTCCATGCCTATACACATGGACTTCGCTATTTTGTTAAGGAAAAAAAGAGTCCTGAAAAGATGTCGGTAACAGATAAAGAATTGGCTGAACATTATCGTGAACGGTACGATACTATTGCTGAAACTATCTCCTTTATTAAAGAACAAGATTGGTTGTATCCCTATCATTCTGATCATCGCGTCTGTATATATTTTCCTACAAATACCTATCTATCAAACTATTTTGATACTTCTTGGAGTAAATCTGCCGGCGCCTGGGGAAGCTCTTATTTTTGCGAAAGAATCTATTACAGTTTGTTGCGTCGACATATTCCCGCTGATATGTTAATGCCCCCACTTTTTTCTTCAATACCTGATACCACTGCATCTCAGATTGTCAGAGAGAAGATTAAGCAGTATCAGGTAATCATTCTTCCCGCCGCAGAATCCTTGTCAGACGATGAAGTGGCAATGCTAAAAGAATGGGTTAAAAAGGGTGGAGTGCTCATTGCTACTGGAGTTCCGGGTAGATGTGACGAGGCGGGAATAATCAGAAAACAGTGGGTTTTGAGAGATCTCTTTGGTTGTCAGCCAAGGAAAGAGGCGTTTCATCGTTATTTTACCTTTACTCCTCATGGAAGACAGTCTGTATTTACCTCTTTTGGTGATAGTCGCACCCGAGTCTTTTCAGAGATACTGCCCAAAAGGCAATATTTAAGTATTCCCTATTTTAAGAGCAGTTATAGTGGAGAACAGAGTGTTGCCTACTATAAGACTGGAGCAACCCATCCTTATGGAAACCATCCAAGGAGTTCATTTGCCACTACTTTCCAATATAATATAGAGAAGGTAAAAAATCTTGATATAAAGGGAGTTTCATATCGGCCGACCACAGCAAAGGTTCTTGCTTTGTGGGAAGATAATTCGCCAGCTATTGTGATGAATACGTATGGACAGGGAAAAGCGATCTTAAGCTCTGCCACAGATATACTTACCGGATATGAAGTTGATGGTTGGTATAATGATGAATTCCTTGATATGTTGGCAGATTTAGTTCGGTGTGGCGATGATCAGTTGAGAACAGAAGGACTGTCTCCGCAAGTTGAGGTTAATCTGTTGGCAAATCCCTCTAAGACCTCTTACACGATTACTTTGCTTAATTATGATGGATTGCCTACCGGAGAAAGTGTTGTGAAATTGAAACTTCCTATCCATCTTGAAAGAGTAGAATGGATTCCTTTTCAGGGTGATAAAAAAAGCTTGGAAAGTGTCATAGATAAGGATTGGATTTCTATCAAGATTCCAAGTTTTAAAGAGTTTGCTTTGTTACGAATGGAGGGGAGATGACTCAATCTATGATGTTTGGCGCGTATGCGACGTTGAAATCAATTCATACCCTTTCAGATGCGAAAAAAATGGTTGAGAACTGTCAGCTTCTTAATATCAACCATATTATATTGTTGACAAAAAATGAGAATGAACTCTTTTATCCGAGTACTCTTGTTGATTCATATCAGAAGGGTTCTTTTGATCCTTATGAGGCAGTAACATCTGAGGCAAAAAGAGCAGGTATACGTGTATCTGCTTGGTTTATGTTGTATAAAGAGTCCCTTGCCAACCCAAGTCGTATAGTACAAGAGCATCCAGAGGTATTGCTGGTAAATAGAAAAGGAATAAATAATATAGAGGAACCAACCTGGAACACTGTTTCTCCGATTCTCTGGGTATGTCCTTCTTCTCAGCGTTACCGTGAATACCTTATTCAGCTGATGGAAGAGGTAATGGACAGATATAATTTGGATGGAATCAATTTAGATTTTGTGAGGTATCCGGAAGAATTAGATGCCCGTCAATACTGTTATTGTGCGACCTGTCGCAAACGATTTGAGTCTACTTATGGTGAGACCATTCCTTCTGATAGCATAGTTCGTATGAGGTATCATTCCGCGCTTATGTGTGAAAATGTGACTGAATCTGTTCAGGAGATTGCAGAAAGGGTACAGGCAAAAGGAGGGAAAATTTCAGCATATTGTTTTACTGATTACACTTCGTCAATAGAGTCTGTAAAACAAGATTGGCCTTCTTGGGCAGAGTTTGTTGATGAACTCTACCTTTCTACCTATGAGGTTTCTCCTCAATGGGCTGGAACTATTATGCAAAGAGCAAGAAGGGTTGTTGGAGAGAGATGTCGGCTTCTTCCTGTGGTCTGGAGTTTGCAAGAGATTTCAAGGGCTAGTCAGGGTGGGTCTCGTTGGTCAAAGGAGCGAGGCACTACATATATGAGATCTGTTATTGATCAGTGCTTTGAAAATGGCGCAGATGGCGCTGCTTTCTATCTATATGATTCCATCTTTGGCGTGGAGAGCCATGATTATAAGAGAGAAGATGCTCTTCCCAAAGATGCCTGGAAAAAACTCAGGTCAGCATTAGTTGGTTAAGGGAACTCTTTTTCTGAAAAGATAAAAAGAAGAAGCACTGATTCTCTTAATCCGTAACCGAATAAAGAGATGAAAAACACCATATATTGTGGAGGTTACGATAATGGGAAGTATTGATAATGTACGGTTTCTTACTATAACAGATACAACGATTGAGATACGATGGGATGCTGATTTTCCTCAATATGAAATTGATTACCGAACTATTGAAGAAAAAGAATGGCACACTATTTTCAATGTAGTTTCCTGGGAAAACCCATACAACATTATTATGCTGAAACCAGGGACAACCTATGAGTTTCGTATCCGTGGTCTTTCTGTGCCGAATGCAGATTGTAAAGATAAAAAAGATCTTTCTCAGATAGCTGAATCTCCTGTAATAAAGGCGTCAACATTAAAAGAACCTGTAATTAAAAGGTTTTCCGAACTTTCTTTATATCCTTCCTATCCTATTCTTGAAGGACGAACCTACCCCTGCATTGAAAGCTATAAGGGATCTCTTTGGTATACTGATGCCAAGTTTTATCTATATAAGCTTGATACAGATGAAAAAAAGGTCCTTTGGAAAAGCGAGAATCCAATGATTGAATGGCCTCTATCTTTGCCATTGGGATATATGGGACTTCCAGATATCACTCTATATGATGACAAACTATGGGTAACCTGCAATATCCAGGCTACTCACCATTCTGGTTATACGGTTACCCAATCAAGACAATACCTTTTTTATTATGATTTTGCTACAGAGAACATATCTACACCTGTGATAGTTGAACCAACAAGGTCTGAATATGGTTCCTGGGAGGGTGGCGTACAAGCATGGCGCGGAAAGCTTTGGGTGATGCATATGGATGTTTGGTTAGAGGGTGATTTACGTCGTACCCGCATTGTTCTGCGCACATTTGAAAATGGTGAGTTCAGCAAGCCAATCATCTATGAGAATTGCCCTACTGTCTATCCTTATGGACCTTCTATGAGTCTGTTCAACGACAACCTAATCATTCTCTTCTCTGATCTTGCAGCTGAAGAGAAAGGAAATGAAGAACCATTGCTGTATACGGTCTTTGACGGTAAAAGCTTTAGCGAGGTAAAAGTTATACAGAATATTGGTAGAAGCCGGTATGCGAGAGGAGTCCAGATAGGAACTCGTTTTCTTTGTGCTTACAAGTGCAGTGCGCCTTACTTTAAGAAGTTTAATTATGAGTATCATGATATTGCTCTATCGCTTTTTACTCCTTCCACAGAGGAGGAACCGCAGACCATTATGTACATAAATGATCGTAAATATAATAGTTCACCAGATATTGCGCTTCATGGGGGCAAAATATTTGTTGTTTACAATAAACTGGAACATCTTTACGATAGACCAGAAGATCCCGCAATCCATCATGGTGCGTGGCTTGGGAGTATCCTTCCTCTGCCTGAAGAAAGGTAGAATTTCAATTATCTTCCCTTATTCTTTAATACTGCGTATGTAGGGATTATATGAGACCATTGAATAGCCGGGTTTCAGATAGATTTTTTGATCTGGAGGTTATACGATACTTCTGCCTTGGTGGTTTCAAGGGAATAATAGACGTTTTTTTTGCAACAAGAAATGCGGAGTGATAATGAAAAATGTCTTTACAATTCGGGCAATACTTATCGGAGCGATACTTTCAATATTGATTTGCGTGGGAGATGTCTATAATTTAATGGTGACGAACGGCTCGTATATGACATTAGATTTTACCACTCCTGCAGCTATTTTTATCCTTTTTTTCTTGGCGATTCTTAATCTTCCTCTTAAAAAAAATTTTCCACGGTTGGCATTGTCTGTACCAGAACTTATCTTAATTTCTATTATGTTGATGGTTGCGGCTTCAATACCAACAATGGGTTTGACACTCTATTTAGTTCCTCTTATTAGTGGTGTGAAATATTACGCAAACCCTCAGAATGAATGGGGCACAACCCTTTTACCTCATATAAAATCCTGGCTTATTGTTCAAGACGATATGGCGGTTAAATGGTTTTATGAGGGACTTCCCAAGGGAGAATCTATTCCCTGGGTGGCATGGATGAAACCATTAGCCGCCTGGCTTCCTTTAATAGTAACAATTTATTTGGTTATGATCTTTATTATGGTCATTATGCGTAAACAATGGGTTGAGAGAGAAAAATTAACATACCCTATGACCAAGGCGCCGCTTGAATTGATCCATTCCACAGAGAATCATCTTTTTCGGAATCGCTTGTTTTGGATAGGTTTTTCCATTCCAGTCGTGCTTGGGTGTATTAATGGTTTACACCACTATATCCCGTTGATTCCTGGAATAAAATTGGCGCAATCAATTCCAATATTTCGGAGAACGTTAGGCCTTGATTTTCGTATCAGTTTTCCAATGATTGGATTCACCTATTTTGTTAATCAGCAATTGGCGTTTAGCTTGTGGTTTTTTTGTCTTTGCACAACCGTGGTGCAGGGCATTTTCAATATTACCGGATTTGAACAGCGGGATTTTCTTCCTTATAACTTAGATCGACCAACCTTGGGCTGGCTTGCTTTAGGCGCACTTATCTACATAGTTTTGTATGGATTATGGATGTCGCGGGGACATTTCAAATCTGTGTGGCGGTTGGTGCGCACCCGACAGGATGATCCTGATGAGATAGTTTCTCCTACAATTGCCTTTTGGGGGATGGCCGCTGGGCTTCTTTTCCTCTTTCTTTGGCTTGTTGCCAGTGGACTTTCTCCTATAATATCTCTTATTTTGATTTTTTTCCTTTTTCTTATTTATATAGGTATTACTCGCGCTGTAGTTGAGGGAGGCATTGCGACGACGAGAGCTCCTGTTATTGCGCCGGTAATTACAACATCTTTTCTGGGACCTTCATATATTGGTCCTCAAGGACTTGCTTCACTGGGTATGAGTTTTATCTATAATTCGGATGTACGTACATTTGTTATGGTCTCGGTTGCTAATGGATTAAAGATGCTTGATGAGATAGCGCAGAATAAACGAAGAATTTTTTTGGCTATTCTTGTTGCGATAGTGGTTTCCCTCTTCTCATCCATTCTAACAGTTTTACTCCTTGGATACAAAAACGGCGCTATCAACGCCAATTCCTGGTTTTTTATTAATGGACCTCAGTATCCACTTAGATATTATGCAGATAAAATACGATACCCCGGTGGTCCTGATTGGTTATATATGGGCTTTGTGGCTTTTGGCTCTCTTTTTGCCCTTTTATTACAATTTATGAGGATGCGATTTTTCTGGTTTCCCTTTCATCCCTTAGGATTTGCCTTTTCTACTGTAATGATGACTAATGCGCTTTGGTTTTCAATTTTTCTCGCGTGGCTTATTAAACTAACACTTCTTAAATATGGAGGAGCGCAGGTATATGAGAGAAGTAAAATCTTTTTTATTGCCTTGATTGTGGGACAATTCGTCGTGAATGGATTTTGGTTAATACTTGATTTTATCACCCGTCACACAGGTAATATGCTCTATTGGGCGTGATTCAAATTTTTTTTGATCTTCTTCTATTTTTGTCTGAGAATTAATGAGACGATTTGCTAATTCTTTAAGGGTTCGGTATGACCGATTTGTTCATTCCGAGAATAGAAAAGTCCACTGCGTTATTTAGGATTCCCTCTTTCTTATTCTTTTTTAGTTCTGTGGTCTATCCGGAGACCACGTTACTATAATCTGTTTTTTTCTTCCTGAATAATCGCTCTGTTAGATGAAAGAGAATCAGGTTTTCTTTCTTTTAATTCTTGATTTTATTGTAGAAAATTTCTCATAGTATGATTTTTATTTACCCTGTTTTTTTTTGCAAAAACAAGCAAGAATGAACAACATTTGACAAAAAAAAAGTTTCAGAGTACAATGCCATTATGGGCTTGAAAGGAATAAAGAGACAGAAATTTATAAGGAAATTTTTTGAAAACGAGGAGATGGTTTCAGTGGAGCTTCTCGCAAAAAAATTGGCTGTGTCAGAAGCCACTATCCGTCGAGATCTTAATCGGCTTGAGGATGACGGAGTGTTGACGAGGATATATGGCGGTGCCACGAAGCAGAAGATCTCGCGAGAGTATCTTTATCAAAGTAAAGTTCGTAAGCAATATAGAGAAAAAGGAAAAATTGCCGCAGAAGCAGTGAAATATATTAGAGAAGACTCCATTATTTTTCTTGATTCAGGCTCCACTACCCTTGAAATTGCACGATTGTTGAAAGTACGGCCAATAAAGTTTCTTCTGATTACTAATTCCTTTCCTATCCTGAAGGAACTTGCGAGTACATCCTCTATTAGAATTTACTTTCTTGGTGGATTTTTCCGAAGAGAGCTTGCAGATTTCTTTTCTTCTTCTCTGCTTGATCATATTAAAAACTTTTCTGTGGATATTGCTTTTCTTGGAGTGGATGGAATCTCCTCTGCTTCTGGTTTAACTACCACTGATACAGAAACAGCTACTCTTGGGGAGGCTATTATGGGGATTAGTTCTCAGGTAATTATCTTGGCTGATAGCACGAAGGTGGGGAGATCCGCTCTGTTGCCGTATGGAGATTTGCGCAAGGTAGATTATCTTGTTACTGATTCAGCTACCAATAAGAAAGATCTGGACCAGTTGCAACAAAGTGGGATAAAAACAATTATCGTATGAGAGTGGATTTTTGGAACATTGGTAAAAAAATTGCTTTACAAGGAGAGGGAATGAGTGGAAAAGAAATTAGAATGTCTCGCTTTTTTTCGCGAGGAAAACCAGTTGTGGTGGCAATTGATCATGGCAATTATTTTGGACCGATTGAGGGATTGATAGATTTGAAAGAAACGGTTTCAAAACTCTCCAATGTTGATGGAATTCTTATGACACCTTTTATCGTGTCGCATGTGAAGCAGGTTTTTTACGGTAAATCTAGTCCGTCAATGATTTTAAGAGTTAATTGGACAACCTCGCTCTGTCATCCATGGAAGTATCAGGAAGCTCATACTCGCCTTGTAATGGAGCCTATGGATGCGCTTGCACGGGGGGCCGATGCTGTGCTTGCCGCCTTAACATTACATAGCGGGAGCGAAAAGATTGATGCGGAAAATGTAAAAGTTTTTACAAAAATTGCGAGGAAGGCTGAACAGGCAGGCATTCCCTTGATTGGAGAGGTGATTCCTTTGGTTCCTCCTGCAGAGAGAGAATTTCTTCATGATCGGGTGAGAGATATTGTAAGGATTGCGTGGGAATTAGGCGCAGATTTAATCAAGACCCTTTATACAGGCAAGGATTTTCATGAGATAGTTTCTGGAGTTCCGATACCAGTTTTTGCGCTTGGAGGCGAAAAGACTAACACTGAAGAGGGTGCGCTTGATCTTGCGCGTTCTGCGCTCTCTGCTGGTGCAAAAGGAGTAGTGTTTGGTCGGAATGTTTTTCAGGCAAAGGATCCAGCAAAATTTGTGGAATTATTACAAGAAGTGGTGAAATCATAGGAGAAAATCTTATGAAAAAGAAGAAGATCCGAATAGGAGTTTTTGGAGGACGAAGAGGTACTACCATGGTTTCCACGCTTGCTCGTCATCCAGATGCATCTCTTGTGGCTGTGTGCGATAGGTATAAACCTTATCTAAAACGTTGCGAAGCACTTGCCAATGCAGAAGGAATAGAGATTACTGGCTATGAAGATTTTGAGAAATTCTTTTCCCATGATATGGATGCAGTGGTGTTGGCTAACAATGCAACTGAACATGTTCCTTTTGCAGTACGCTTACTTGATTCCGGAAGACATGTTTGTTCCGAGGTTCTTGCATGTCAGAGCCTTGCAGAGGCGGTTTCGCTTGTTGAGGCAGTTGAAAGGAGTGGAAAGGTCTATTCTTATGCAGAAAACTACTGTTATTTTAGAGGAACTTTGGAGATGCAGAGACTATTTCGCAAGGGAGATATTGGCCAGCTTCTTCATGCAGAGGGCGAATATGTTCACGATTGCGAATCAGCATGGTATCGTCTTACCTATGGACAAAGAGACCACTGGCGTAATTGGGTTCCCGCGACCTTTTATTGTTCTCATGCTATTGGGCCGATCCTTACTATCACCGGAGCTCGTCCGATACGGGTAAGCGCCTATGAAACACCGAATGTGAATTGCCGAAGATATGGCAGGAGAGGGAGTGATGGTGCGGTGATACTTTGCCAGCTTGATAATGGAGCCACAATGAAGGCTATTCCTTGGGCAGCCTATAAGCGGAACCCGGAAGCGATCTGGTATGTAGTGTATGGTTCAAAGGGAATGATGGAGACTGATCGTTGGGGATCAACCTATAATCGGGTGAATGTATATATTGAGAATTCTCCTTCTTCAGTATATGAGACGAGTTATATGCCAAAATTTTCCTTTGAAACAGAGCTTTCTCGTTCCATTGGGGGGCATGGCGGATCAGATTTTTACACCATCCATTTTTTTCTTGCGGCGATTCTCGGAAAAAAAGAGGGAGAAAACGCAATTGATGTTTATCAGGCTCTTGATATGACATTACCAGGAACCCTTGGATATCGTTCCATCATAGGTGGAAATATTCCACTTGAAGTGCCGGATATGCGAGATAAAAAGCTTAGAGAAAACTATCGGAATGATGATTGGTGTCTTGATCCGAAAAAAGGGACAGCGGGGAAGACACCAAGTAGTTCCTTTGGCGAGCTTACTATTCCAGACTCTTTGTATAAAAAAATAGCAAAGGAATTTCAAGATAGTATGAAAAAGAGATGAACCTTGACGAACGTTATATTAGAAAGTTTCTTATATGATACTGGAACTATTTTTGATTTCCTGGAGGTGAAATGAAGCCAAAAATTGGATTGATTGGGCTTACCGCGGAAATCTATCAGCAAAAATTGCCTGAACTTATAGAAAAACTTAGGAGTTTTTCAGAAGAGGTCCGAGATGTATGCGAGAGCTTTGCTGAGGTAATACATATCCCAATTGTCTATTCCGCAAATCAGATGGAAGAAGCTTCTTCAAGGATTGCTGGAGAAAAATGTGATGCAATGGTTCTTCTTTTTCTCTCGTATAGTCCGAGTCTTATTATTGCGCCGTCTCTTAAGAATCATCCTGAAATTCCTGTCTTGCTATGGAACACCCAGAAACTCTTTTCTATCTTGAGTGATTTTTCGTCAGAGGATATGTTCTGTAACCATGGTATGCATGGTGTTCAAGACTTAGCAAGTCTTTTGCTTCGTCAGGGCACTAAATTTTCTTTGATTACTGGTTACTATCAGGATCAGAAGACCATATCTGAGGTTTCCGCATGGTGTGAACTTGTTGCAGTGGCGAGATCTCTTCGTCTTTCAAGAATTGGACGGATTGGCGGCCGGTTTAAGGATATGGGTGACTTTGCGGTAGATGATGCAGAAATTACGCGGGTTTTTGGGGCACAAGTCTATGATATTTCCAATGAGGACCTTATAGATGTCGCAAAGAGTGTTTCAAATGAAGATGTGCGTGAGATCGTAAAAGAGGAGAAAGAGATCTATTGTATTGATGATCGCCTTGATGATGAATCTCACTTTATTTCCGCGCGCCTTGAGAAGACTTTTAGAAATATCGTGCGAGAAAGGGCTTTGGATGCGCTTGCGGTAAACTTTATGGGTTTTGACGGAACAGATTATTGCGAGGCTATACCATTTTCAGCTCTTTCAAAATTTATGGCTGAAGGAATAGGCTATGCCGGCGAGGGAGATGCGCTTTGTGCCTTTTCAGTACTTGTATGTGGAAGGCTTTTTGGCTCCGCGGTTTTTACAGAGATGTTCACTACCGATTACCACTATAATAGAATTTTCATGTCTCATATGGGAGAATGTAATCCCTTGATGGCAAAGGAACCTTGGCGGATACATTTAGTAAAAAAAGAACTTTCGCTTGTCAAACCTGGTCTTGGCGTGACCATGTTGCTTTTTCCGCTAAAGCCAGGGAAGGTAACTCTTTTTAATATTGTGCCGAATACCGATGGATTTCATTGTATAGCGACGCGAGCAGAAATTCTTGACTCACCGCTTTTTCCAGATATTTTATCTCCACACTTTCTTTTAAAACCAGGAAAAAAAATTGAAGAATTTCTTACTGAATATAGTCAACTTGGCGGTACACACCATCTTGCGATGAGTTATGGTGATAATGTGGGAAGGTTGCAGGCGTGGGCAGAGATGGCGGGCGTGAAATTTTACGAACTATAGATTGATAAGGAGAGGAAAGATGTGGAAGGAAACAACGCGTATTACACGAAATAAGAAGATTTTTGAAGAAGAATTTGAAGAATTTCTTCCGAGTAAGATACTTGATTTTCATGTCCATATTTCTCCAGTTGATGCTCTTATTTCAAATGTTCACCCTGTGAATGCTGGCGGGCATTCTCTTTCTTCTTATACCATTAATGAACTTGAAACAGATATGTTGGATCTTTATCCGAGAAGAGAATCTTTTGCGGTCTGTTTTGGTTGGTGCTCTCGTGAACTTGATCTTGCGAAGAATAATCGTTATGTGGCTACATCTTGTGATAAAGAGCGTTTTTTTCCAGTAAGAATGATAATGCCAGAAGAAGATCCTGAAGTTGTGGAGCGAGATACCGTGACTCAAGGATTTTTGGGATTCAAACCTTACCTTACTTTTGTACAGAAACCAAAGGAAGAGATTACAGTTCGGGATATGATTCCAGACTCATTTATGGAGATTGCAAATCGGCAAGGTCTTTTTGTGGTACTCCATATCCCTCGGAAACAGAGGCTTGCTGATCTAGAAAACCGAAAACAAGTACTATGGATTTGTGAGAACTATCCTTCTGCGAAGATTATCCTCGCGCATGTTGGCAGGGCCTATTTTATGAAAAATATAGTTGGGAATCTTGAGCCCTTTATTGATATACCGAACCTTTATTTTGATCTTGCAATGGTAAGTAATTGGGAAGTACTTGAATACCTTTTTTCTCGTGCTTCGTTGGAACGGATTCTTTATGCGACTGATATTCCCATCTCTCTTGCTGCTGGCGCATCTATTGAGGTGAATCACCAATATTCTTACCTTACTCCAGTGCCATGGGATCTCTCTATTTGTGATTCTGACCCCAGGCTTGTTTATACCTCGTTTGCGTATGAGGAAATCCGCGCGATTAAGAAAGCTGTTCAAAGAATCGGGTTAGGCAGGCGATTTGTAGAAGACCTCTTTTATCACAATGGAAACCGTCTTCTTCAAAAGCCGCGTACTAGAAAAATATCAGATGAAAAGAGTCAATAACATTTGAAGAATCATTTTTTAAGGAGGCGAAGATGGATAGATGGTATAAAGAATATCAAGAGAACCCACCCTGTATAACTGTTCCGGCACCAGGACCAGAGTCTCAAAAACTTCATAAAAAAATTAAAGAATATATGAAAGGGTATTCATCCCAAGTGAAACTCTTTCCAGTTGTTTTTACAGAGGGACGGGGCCCCTTTCTTAGGGATGTGGATGGAAATACCTATCTTGATTTTTCCTCGGGAATTTATGTGACTAATTGTGGTCATTGCCATCCAAAGATTACTGAATCAATCCAGAAAATGGCAGGAAAATTACTTAATGCGCACGATTTTGATAGTCCGATGAAATATGAGGCTCTTGAACTTCTTGCAGAAATTCTTCCTGGCGATATCTCAGGAATTCAATTCTATTCCGATGGAACTCCTGCGGTAGAGGCGGGTCTTAGGGCGGCACGGGCGATTACCGATAAGATTGAGTTTCTCTCTTTCTGGAAAGATTTTCATGGGAAGACCCTTGGATCGGTTTCACTTGCGGTAATGAGTGCTGACAAGGGGATTAGAGCCCCAGGTTTTTTTATGGCTCCTCGTCCTGATTGTTATAGATGTCCGTTCAACTGTGAGAGATCTACCTGTAATTTATTCTGTGTAGATTTTGTGGAACGGGTTTTAGACGAAGAAACAACAGGTCGTGTTGCCGCGATAGTAATGGAACCAATCCAAGGATGGGCAGGAAGTGTTTTCCCGCCTGATGGATTTATATCTGAATTAAAAAAGAGGTGTGAAAAACGAGGTATCCTTCTCTTCCTTGATGAAATTCTTACTGGTATGGGAAGGACTGGCACCTGGTTTGCATGCGAACATTACGATACAGTACCTGACATTATTACTGTAGGAAAGGGGCTTGGTAATGGTTTTCCGGTTACTGCGATGGCGGTGCGGGAAGAACACAAAGAGGCTCTTGAAAAGATCAGCGCATCTTCATCCTTTGGAGGAAATCCGGTTGCGTGTGCCGCAGTTTCCTCTGTTATCAAAGTTATTCGCGAGGAGAATCTTTTGGATCAAGCAAAGGCAATTGAACGGGTTGTAATGAATAGGCTTGAGAAGATGAAAGAGGACTATTCTATTGTAGGGGATGTAAGAGGAAAAGGATGTCTTTTTGGAATAGAGTTGGTAAAGGATAAAAGCACGAAAGAACCCTTTGCCGATGCGGGTTCTCGTGTATATCGCAAGGCTTTTGAAAAAGGACTTGCATGGGTGCCTGCGGGTCATATTCTCAGAATGTCTCCTCCTCTTATTATGACTGAAGAACTTGCAATAAAGGGATGCGATCTCATTGAAGAATCAATTGCAGAGACAGAACGAGAACTTTGCTAAGAAGAAGTCTGTATTTATCTATCTTTAGCTATTTTTTTAATGAGTTTTGCGAGAGTTTTTTGTGAGAAAGATCTGTTTACATTATTTTACTATATTGGTATAGCTCTTTGCATTCTTACGAGTAAGCGTCTATTCAACAATAGATTCTTTTTTCTTTTTTGGTGGATGAGGAGTAAAAGATGTGTGGTAACGATGTTCTGATAGGTCTTGATCTCGGAACTAGCGCAACCAAGGCTGTTTTGATACGTTTGGATGGAAGGGTTTTGAAGGAAGAGATTCTTCCAGTATCCTTTTCTTCTCCACATAAAGGATGGGTTGAAGCAGATGCCGAGGAAAGATACCAAGTCATCTGCAAAATCCTTTCCTCGCTTGCTTCCATTGTGGATGGAGATGTTGCTGCAATAGCTATGGCGGCAGCCTCTGGTAATACGCTTTTAACCAATGCAACCGGCATGCCTCTTGCTCCAATTATTAACTGGATGGATCTTCGGGCAGAACAAGATCCCCCAACGATTCTCAATGGACTTCTTTCTTCCGAGGTTTCGCAAATAACCGGATGGCCTAGTGTCCGTACCTTTCCCCTTGGGCATCTTGCATGGTATAAAGAACATCTTCCTGATCTTTATCAAAATGCGGATCATATTGGAATGGATACTGATTGGTTCATTTACCGATTGACAGATCATTGGGTGATGGATCTTTCAACAGGCGCAACATTTCATCTCGTTGACCAAAAATCAGGTGATTGGCACGACCCTTTTTTGAAGATGCTTGAGATTCCACGAAGAAAACTTTCAAATCTTGTCTCTTCTGCTTCCTTAATTGCTCCTCTGACGAAGAAAGCGTCTGATGAAACAGGACTTTCACCGAAAACCCTTGTTATAAGTGGATCTTTTGATCATCCCTCAGCGGCGCGCGCGGTTGGTGTGGTAGATCCTGGTATGCTTATGTTGTCCTGCGGAACTTCGTGGGTTGGATTTACTCCCTGTATAGATCGCGATCAGATTCTCGGATCAGATATGATTTGCGATCCGTTTCTTGCTTCCTCCGGAGGTTCGTGGGGAGCTATTTTTTCCGTTCCTTATATTGGCAGAACGATTGATTGGTATGTTACACGTCTTATTGCTCCCAATGAATCAGATCCCTATCAAATTTTTAACGAGGCGGCTGAGGAATCTTCTTCAGGCGCAGAGGGTATGAAAATAGATTTGCGCCAAGAACCATCTTTTATTCAAGGAAGGCGGGAAGATATTAGTCGCGCTGTAATGGAAGGAGCCGCGAGATTACTTAATGAAAAAATTGTAGGTTTTAAGTCAAAAGGATTTTCTTTTCATCGCGCGACGATGGTTGGAGCTCCTTCGGAGAGTACTATATGGCGAAATATTGTTGCGGAAATTATAGGAATAGATGTGGTCCCCGGAGGAAAATTTGCGGGAGCTCAAGGCGCCGCTGTCTTGGCAGGTATTGGTGCGGGACTTTATAAAGACGAACGAGATGCGCTTCTCCATTTTCATCAGACACGATACAAGAATGGAGATCTCTGTGAAGGAATACGAGGAGAGTGAATATAGGCTTATTGGAATATGTATGAGGGAATGAAAAGAGTTATTTTGTCTTCATTTAATCTATTTTTGTCGGTATGATAAGTATATGATTGTGATAGATGAAAGAGATATCAGACAAGAAATGAGATACTATCTAGGGAGAGGCGAGAATGAAAAAATATAGGATTGGATTAATAGGATTTGGCTTTATGGGAAGAATGCATACCTATGGATATAAGACGCTTCCTTTTTATTACAACCTTCCTTTTGAGGTGGTACCATTTGGAATATGCGCGCGTTCACAAGAAACGCTTGATAGCGCAAAAAGGTTTGGATATTCATTTTTTACCAAAGATGCCAAAGAATTGATTTCGCATCCTGATGTAGATATTGTGGATATTTCTTCGCCGAATATGTTTCACAGGGATCAACTACTTCTCGCTATGGAAGCGAAGAAACCTATCTATTGTGAAAAACCTGTTGTTTCCACTTTTGCTGAGACCATTGAAATTGAGCATTGCCTACGATCTTATTCAGGGATTAGCCGAGTGGTATTTCATAATAGATTTTTTCCCGCGATGATGAAGACAAAATCTCTTCTTGTGGAGGGTCTTCTCGGAGAGATACTCAATTTCCGAATTTCCTATCGTCATTCAGGAAGTCTTGAAAAGGATAAACCTGTTGGTTGGAAACAAAAGGAGGGTGCTGGAGTTCTGTTAGATATGGGAAGCCACGCGCTTGATCTTGCCTTTTGGTTTTGTGGGGAATTTGCGCGAGTATCTGCAGTATCGCGGATTCTTTATCCTGAACGACCCGATGGAAAGGGAGCGATGATGAAAATTTCTGCAGAGGACCATATCACTTCCCTTGCGATTATGAAGACTGGTGCAACAGGAGTGGTTGAGGCTTCAAAGATTTCTGCTGGAAGTGAAGATGAATTAGATTTTGAACTCTATGGTACAGAGGGATCTGTTCGCTACCATTCTATGGAACCGAACTTTCTTCATTTTTTTAGAATGGGAGAAAAGGAGAAAGGCTTTTCTTCGTTACCTACAGTGAATCGTTTTCCTGAAGGCTTTAATTTCCCTGGCCCGAAATTTTCTATTGGATGGGCACGCGCTCATATTCACTCAATCTATCGTTTTCTTATGAGCCTTCATTCTGAAATTCCCGAAGAACCCTCGCTTAAAGATGGCCTTTATAATATGAGGGTCTGTGAAGCTATCAAAAAGGCAGTAGAGAGTGGTGAATGGGTGGATGTGGAATAGATTGGCATTTGCGGAGATCTTCTCTTTTTTTCAACAGGAGATTGAGCACACATTTAAAAGAGAAGAGAAGAAGCGTTTACGAATGCTCTTTTCTCTTATACAGAGAGAATACGACAAGAAAAATTATGTACCAGAAGCTTTGAATACTCGCCAGGGAAGAAAATCAAGAGTAAGCGCTCCGAGCTTATTTTCTCCTCCTAAAAAGAGAAACTCTGGATTCCCGAGAAGTTCTCGGGGAATAGTAAAGATCGTGTCATTTCCCACAGATTCTATCTTTAACTGTGGATGTCTCGCCTGTTTTGTTCCATTATATACCCGCGATTTTCCCGAAAGATCTGTTTCCATAACCAGTTTTGGCATTTCCGCGAACGGAAGGTTATTTTTCCATCCATATAAACGAAGTTCCACATAAAAATCGCGTTCAAAGACAACTCTTTTCGCCTTAACAGAAAGCAGAACATTCTTTTGGTTGGAAGAGATGCCTATTTCACATATTCTGGTATGTTTTACCTCCATTTCCTCGGAGAGTTCTCCCTCATTCTTTGTTTCAATAGAAATTTCACTGGTGGTAACAGGAAGCGTAATCCAAGGAACTTTTCCAAAGAGTTCATTTTTTCTTACAAATGAAAGAAAGAAATTTTTTCTTCCGATAAGTTGGGATTTAAAGACCTCTAGAGCCGATGCCTTTTTTAGAAGATGTTCTTCTGGCACAGAAAAAACCTCCCACTGATAGGCATGGGTTTGAAGCCTGTCCGGAGGAGTGAGCATTTCCGTAGGAAGAAAGCCCGAAGGTTTTGGCCATCGCCTTGAATGTACTAAATAAAGGTGAAGATTGTTCGGTTCAGTGTATCCTGTTTCAAGAAGCCCGAGTTGTACAAAGTTATACAGAGCCCTGTGATCAGTATTGGTATCTCCCGGGTGAGTAGCAAAGATCCTTGTTGGTTTAAAGCTTTTAAGAACAGTTGTTATATCAGAAAGAATATTTTCTCCGGTATATGCTTTTTTATAGGAAGGATTTTCCGGGTAGGGAACACGATTTACATTAGTTAAAGAACTCTTGAAAGGTTTTATGTTGCCCCAATGTTTCAGCCATATTTCCATGGTCCCGTAATCAGGATAACCGAGGAAGAGAAGTTGGGAATCAGAGAGTCCTAAACTTTTTCCAGCCACAAGAGATTCTTGACGTCGGAGTTCTCCCATTTTTCTATAACTTTCTGGCCGCATAATAATCTGTTTTTTATAGATCTTAAAGGCAACCTGGTTATGATCTCCATTTGTAAGAAAGACAATCTTTATTGTTGCGCCTTTTTCAAGGGCGTGCTGAATAATACCCGCACATCCAATAATTTCATCATCAGGATGAGGAGCGAAGATAAGAATACGGTCGCTCTCGGTAATAGCAGGCATTTCCACAAAGAGTGGTTGGCATGCGGCATTGCCCGCAAGGAGAAGCATCACACAGAAAAAGGCTCCAAGAAGAAACTTTTTCTTATAGAACCAGAAGCGATAGAAAAGATTGACATTCATAAAGGAGATAGTAAAATAAAGCTTATGAAACGTCAAATGATACTGCCACTTACCGAAGAAGTGGATAAAGGTTCTATTTCCTTCTGGTATGCTTCTGAAGGCGAAGAAGTAGAGTCCGGAAAGCCGCTTGTTGAGGTGATTACAGAGAAAACCTCTTTTACTGTGGAATCTCCGTGGACAGGACGGCTTGTAAAGATTTATGCGGAAGAAGGTGCGGAAATATCAAAAGGAGAAGTTGTCGCAGATATTGAAGAAACCGAAATATCCTGAAATATTTCCCCTCTACTCTTATTTTTGCCTGTACTTTTCTTTTTTTCATTCACTTCTATGATCCTCTTTGCTCTTTTTATTGGAGTGCCGCATCTTTTTTTCGCCTTTTTTTATTCTAGAATAAACATTTCTCTTTGGATTCATCATACATATCTTTTTCCTTTCCTTATTTTGACACTTTTATTCTGACCTGATATAGTAGAATCAATCCCTCTATAGGATATGCGAAGGAAAAAAAGTCTATTTTGATACTTTTTTACGTGTAAAAAAAGGTATAAAGAAGGAGGCAATCATGATTGTTGTTCTTAAACCAGACAGTAAAAAAAAGGATATAGAGTTAGTCATTAAAAAGATTCATGACCTTGGTTTTACTCCTCATCCCATTACTGGTATTAAAAGAACCGTGGTGGGCGCAATAGGAGACGATCGGGGAAAGTACCGGCTTGAAATACTTCAAAACCTTCCTTGTGTAGAAAAACTTGTCCCTATTCTTCAGCCCTATAAACTTGCAAGCAGTGAGTTCAAAAAGAGAAAAAGTGTGGTAAGGGTGAAAGAGGCGGTTTTTGGAATGCGCCATTTTGGTATTATTGCCGGCCCTTGTTCTGTAGAGAGCGAACGACAGATTATAGAAACAGCGGTTCTTGTAAAAAAAAGCGGTGCAAAGATGTTGCGGGGCGGGGCCTATAAACCTCGCACTTCTCCCTATTCTTTTCAGGGCCTTGAAAAAGAAGGGATACGTCTTTTAGCAAAAGCCCGTGAAGTATCAGGCCTTCCATTTGTTACCGAGGTAATTAATCCGGAACATGTTAAGCAGGTTGCGGAAGAGGCGGATATGCTTCAAATTGGCGCGCGCAATGTACAGAACTTTTCTCTTTTAAAAGAGGCAGGAAGGTCTGGAAGACCTGTTCTTCTGAAACGAGGAATGGCGACCACTATTCAGGAATTTCTTATGTCTGCGGAATATATTCTTTCCGAAGGCTGTAAAAATGTGGTTCTTTGCGAACGAGGCATCCGTACTTTTGAAACTTCAACTCGTTTTACTCTTGATATCTCTGCAATACCAGTTATTCATGAACGTTCCCACCTTCCTATTATTGTAGATCCTTCCCATGCGGCCGGCTCTCGCGTGTATGTGGGTTCATTGGTGAAGGCGGCGGTAGGGGCAGGAGCAGACGGCATTATCGTAGAGGTACATCCAGAACCCAAAAGAGCGGTGAGTGATGCGGCGCAAACCCTTGATCCCAAAGCATTTCGCGCTCTTATGAAGGATATACAACTACTTGCAGAGGTACTTAAAAGAAGCCTTTAATTCTTCCTATCTATCGTGTAGTTCTATCTTTTAGGACTGTAGGAATCCTGCCTTTTTCTATTTTCTCCAAATTTCTTTATAAACTTCTTAAGGAGCAATGCTATCCTATTTTAATTTTCGGTATCTAGGGGGAAAAAGGGGGTCCTGATAGATTGATAAGTGGGCGGTACAGGACTGTGCGGCTGAAATACGCTGCGCACGGCCTCCTCCGGAGTTTTTTCAGAGAAGAGTGATCGTCGGGTTGGCGCCCCTCACTTTCGGAACGTTCGGGGTCGGCCACTCGCGAAGATTGCTACGCTCGCTCGCAATCTTTCCACTTCGCTCTCTTCAAGTCCTGTGAGATTGATAAGTGGGCGGTACAGGACTAGGCGCCCCTCACTTTCGAAACGTTCGGGGTCGGCCACTCGCGAAGATTGCTACGCTCGCTCGCAATCTTTCCACTTCGCTCTCTTCAAGTCCTGTGAGATTGATAAGTGGGCGGTACAGGACTTGAACCTGTGGCCTTTACGATGTCAACGTAACGCTCTAGCCGTCTGAGCTAACCGCCCATAAAAGAAGTTATAGTATACCAGAAGTGCAAAACTTTGCAAAGAACGCCTATTTCGCGCTTCTTCATCCAAAAGATTAATAGGGAAGGTGTCCGCCCGGCCAATCAATTTTCGGTTCTTTTAGTAGTTCTCCTTTATATAACTGCGCTTTCTTCTCTTCAATGGTTCTTGGAAGTATACAGGATACTTTTTTTCCTGGTTCGCAGAGAATTATCTTCTTATTTAGGAGTACGGTATGCTCTTTTTTTGTAAGATTACATAATTCAATGCTCTGTTTTTTATAGGAATAGAATGTGATGGTAGAGAGAGCTTCTTTGCTGGAAAGAGAAGCTAAATTGATTAGATGGTCTGTTGCGCCATAAAGAATTTTTCCATCAAAGTAAAAGATTCTCAACGAGCACGCGGGAATGATTGTGGTAAAGGTGATCTGATTCTTCGCAGAGTAAAAAGAGACCGCAATATCGTGATCAAAATCAGTATTAAGGATATAGAAAATTTTTGCCTCTTTCGTGGTATAAGAGGAATAACGGATCTTTTCTCCTGCAAGAATTCTGATCTCTTCTTGTTCTCCTTCCATAAAAACCCTTAGTATTTCTTTTACTGCTGGCGCCATGCCATCTGCTCCGGGCCAATCCCAGGTGGTGAGCAAGAAAGCCTTTCCCTTCCCAAGAGAATATTCTGTTAAAAATGGTCTTTTTTCTATCTTTTTATACTCTTCTCTGTGGGTAGTGCTAAATCCAGCTAATGTCTTTGCGCCACAGAGTACTGTTTTTGCAGGCCTCTTTTCTCCGATAAAGTGAGGATCGGAAACATGGCGTACAGGAAAGCGGAATGTAGGAATAGAAGAAGGTTGGATAAATTTTATTCCATGCATATCTTTTTTCTCCTGTCCCATAATCTTAAGCCCGAACAGGTCGCTGAAATCACCATTACGGAAAAGTTTGTACTTATCGTTTCTCTGAAGAGAACAATTCAGATGGGGAACTGCCATTAATAAATGACCGCCCTTTTTTACAAAATTCTGAAGGGATTTATAAAGCTTCTCTGTCATAGTGTTCCAACCAAGGAAGATAAGACAGGAATATCTTTCAAAAACTTTTGGGTCAGCTTCTGCGGGAACAATATCATACAGTCCGTTAGGAACAGTTCCAGAGCTATCTTTTTCACCTTCCAAATGAGGATAAAACCAATCAGTTTTATGAAAAAGAGAGGAGAGATGTTTCCATCCTTTTTCCGCATCCTGAAAGACCCATTGAGAATCATGAAATTGTCCCCATACAAACTCATTCCAAAGTCCTGGGTATCCGTCAAAATTGCCATGTACGATACCGATTTTTGTTGAAGGAAATCCCGCGGGACGATCATGGATTGCGGTAAAGAAGGCGAGATCTCGAAGAATTTGTCGGGTTTCTTTTGTTTGAGGAGAAGAAAAGGTATATCCTTCATTGTTTCTATTATAGGTAATATGACCTGATTCTGGAAAAATGCTCTCTGCTCCGGAAAGAAAAGAATAGAATAGAGTGTTTTTCCATCGTTTAAGCCATATTGTATCAATGCGTGACCCGCCATAACATGCCATTGCAATATGCGCGCCGAATCCCTTTTTCCCATAGGCGGCGCATGCGCCTCTCGCCGCGGAAAGGATTAGATCGCAGTTTCCCGGCAAGACCTCAATATAAATATCTTGAATACCAGCCTCTAAAAAATATTTGAAAAGAATACTAGAATCTACAACAGCGTACTTTTCCTTTCCAAATCGTTCTTCATACTTCATGGCATCCTTTAAGTAAGCTATAAAAAGCTCTTTCGCCTCTTCTACATTTTTTGCCTTGGGAAGGTTATTATAAAGTCCGAATTTTTTGCTGGTAACATACTCTCGGGGCCAATAGAGCAGTCCGCCGGCTTCTCCTAAAAGATACCTTCCCATATAAAATTCTCCGCCTGCTTTATAAATTGCTTCCAACTCTTTAAGGGAATGAAACTCTTCTTCCGGAATCTCTTTGCGAGCATATCGGAAAATTTTTTTCTGTCCCCGAAAAACATATTCGCTGAAGACAAAAAAGATACTGTTTTTTTTGCAGAAAGAAGCGACTTCCATTGCCTCTTGGAAATCAAGAGGTATAGCAGTAAGGATAAAATTGCCAAGGTTCATCTTCTTAAAGGCTTTTACCGCGGCTATGCCTGATGGAATACTTGCGCCAACTTTTACATGATTCCCTGCCATGACGATCTCCCTTGTAAAAAGAGTTATGTATTCTTCTATTTTTTTCTATGCAAGCCATTATTACAGAAAAGAATAAAGGAAGAGACTGATTCTTGTCGCATCTCTTCATAAACTCCTTTTTTATATCAGGATTCTACCCACAATAATAGAAAATATGCCTGTTGAGATAGATCTTTTCATAGCTCTTAATAAAGAAGCAAAGATAAAAATCCTGATTTTTTTTAATAGCCTCTATAAAAAAATGTTGCGGGAATAACCCGCTTACTCTTTAGGATTACGCAGAATAGCTTCGTATATATATATATCCCTTATGATTACTTATCGTAAAAAGGGAAGAGTTTTTACGCTTTCCTTTGAGGAATAGAGATTTCTATAAAAAACCTGTTCGTGCGTTTTATATGAAAGATTCTGTTTTTGTAGAGCTACTTTAGTACTGTATATCTATCTGACTTTGTAATTGTGGTATCACTATATCCCGCAGGGATTTTTAGGGTAGTGCGGCTATTGACTTTGATTAGGGGCACGCGTTGTTTGATAGCTCCTTTTCCAAAAACCACCTCTACATTTTTGGCATCCATGCCACCGGTATTTATAATGGTTACAGTATCTTTTTCGCTCTTTTCTATCCATACCACCGGCTTAAGGAAATAGTCGTAAATAGCGCGGTCTATTGCCTGATTGAGATGATCTTCCGCAGTACTAAAAAATCCAAGCCCAGGCACTTGCGGCAGGAGTTTTTTGATATACTCTATTTGGCTGATTAATTCTTGTTCATGGGTTACCCATCTTCCAAGGCCTAATGTTAGGATTGTTTTATGCGCTATCCCTAATTCTACTGCTTTTTCCCATTGGGTGGTAAACCCCCTATATCCGGTAAAGGAAGTTATATACCGTTCAACCATCACAAGATCTGCGGCCTTTTGAAATGCCTCTTTTACCGGATCACCAAGTCCTGGAATCCAAACTGTAAGTAAGAGATCTGGCTCTGCCTTTTTTGTGGCAATAAGCGCATTTCTCATATCTATATCTATCTGCCGGCTTCCTGCGCCGAATTCATCTATACAGATAGCAGGCCATTTATCTTTTACATATTGAGTCCATGAATCTACAAAATTTTTTTCTGTCCATTTCATTTTCCCTGCCGCAAATCCCCATGCCCATCTTCCAGGGATAACACCCCTATTTTGCCAGTAAGGGATATCCTCTTTTTTTGTCATAACCACAGTGGGACATTTCATCCATTGGGGAGCACGCCAAAAGTGGAAGACAAGATCTTTTGCAAGCACAGGAACCTCTCTTTCCATAGATTTCTCTTTACTGGCGCCTGATACTCTGTTATCAGGATCAAGAAGAACCCGTACAATATAAAAACCATTCTCCGGAGTGGTCCACTTTTGTTCAATGGAAACAGGCTCTGATTCTGCGGAAAAATTTACTTTCTGTTCTCCGATTAAGAGGGAACGACTGCTTCCTTTCTCTTCCTGATAAAATCG
>JBBADJ010000003.1:0-186699 GCA_041656495.1 Candidatus Ratteibacteria bacterium | reverse complement strand
TCTCTCTCATTGTTAATCTCTCTGCCTCCATTGCCTACCTCCCGTAATTATTAGGAAGGTAGTTTCGTATAGATTCCTATTTGACGCAACGATTCCTTTTCGTATAGATTTATTATGACGCAATGCGTGATCTTGATTTTCAGAGTAAAATACAGTACAGTAACAAAACTCCCATATCCTTTTTAGGAAGGAAGGGAATCATAAAAAACAAAACATTTACAGGGAGAGATAATGTCAAAAAAAAGATTTTATTTTTTTCTTTTTGCCATCATTTCCATACTTTCTTTTACAGCTATCGCACAGGCAGCGGATGGTTTTCTGTATGTATCAAGTTCGCCGTCTAAAGCATCTATCGCAATTAATGGAAAAACTGCAGGTAAAACTCCTTACACAGCCATTCTTTCCCCTGGTACCTATACAATAGTTGTTTCTCTTCCTTCCTATAATAGCGCAACCGCAACCGTTACAATCGCAGAAGGAGAAGTAGCTAGGGTTGAACTCGCACTTACCAAAGGGGCTACGCTCCGAGAAAAATGGCAGGCTATTTTCTCTAATCAAGGCGCTGTTGCTATTACAACCGATATTCCTCAAGCGATTATTTATTTAGATTCTCTGAAGCGAAAAGAAAAAACTCCCGCCACTATCCGAAATCTCTCTGAAGGAGAGCATACGCTTGTGCTTCTCAGCGGAGAATATGCGATTACTCGTTCTTTCACGATAAAAAGAGGAGGAACAACCACTATTGCGGAAAGTTTTGCTTCTCTCGCAAGCGCGGCGGCAAAGCCCACTGCCGAAGAACTTCAAAAAAAGCGAGAAGCCTTGCCTGCAAAACTCATTATTCGATTACAACAGCCTCCTGTTACTCCGGCAAGTTCTACAGTATGGGGAAGTAATGATACCGCAGTTTTACAGTTTCACTATAAAAAAGAGGGTTCTACAGAAACAACTATAAAAGAATTATCTTTTGATGCTCCAGAAACAACCGTTGAAATAGAAAAAGGAAGTTATGATATTACCTCTGTGGGAACCCGTTATCGAAGCACAACCGGATGGATTACTATTATTGCAGGATCCGCTAAACAAAAACTCGCAGAGGTTTCTTCCTCATTTTCAAAGACTTTTGCTCCAGATACTGAATATATATATATCTTTTCCTATGACGAAAAAGGAAATCTTACACATACGGTTGAAGAAAAGCCTCTTAACACGCCTATACAGTAATGATCGTATTATATAACCTCTTCTTTCTCTACAGAGAAATATAAGGGAAGGGGAGGTCGGAAAAAGTGTTAAAACAGTTTCAAAAGGATCTTATTGAATTGGCAGATAAGGCTTCTTAAGATTATATACCGCCACGCTTGGTAAAAAAAGAGAACATTACCTTAAACACAGAGGAACTATAAGATAGAAAAAGGGAGTAATATCCTAAGAAAATAGCGGCGGGAAATTGTTTAGAACCAGACTATCTGTTTTTTTGCTTCCATTTAGATCATAACCCGCCTAAAAGGAGGATAGGTATGCGTCTGTTTCTATTTTGGAGTATTACATGTATTCTTCTGGCAGGATGTTCTCTTCCACAACCCTTTTTTTCCACTGATATAAAAGGAGAAAGAACCTCTTTTCTTCCCCGTTTTTTTGCCTGCAACGGATGGGAAGATAAAAATCAGGACGGAATAGAAGATCCTGAAGAATGGCAAGGAATAAAAGATGTTTTTTGGTATTCAGAAACAGTTACTTTTGTTGGAACCATTACAAAACCTCAGGATACCCAGTGCACTGCAATTCTCAAATCTCCTAAAGGAAAAAATGTTCATACAGAAGAATTTCTCTGTATGGATCCCTCTGGAATTATGAAGGTTTTTGCTTTTTCTGTCGCGGCACTTGTCAAAGAAAATGAAGAGGGTTTTTGGAAAATGGAATGGTATGCGGGAACTACCCTTCTTAATGTTACTACTGTAAAACTTCTGGGACAATAGCAGGATTTGAAGGTTTCGTTGACAAGATAATCACATCTATTTCACCCTCTTTCTTCCTCCATGCCTTTCCATATATGGCCGTAAAATTCATCGTAAAAAAAAGTATTTTCAGCGAGCGCCAGGAGAATAAGAATCGTTTTTATGGAGGGAACTTTTTTCGTTCCTTTACGAAAGTACCTTTGCCTTGTTGTCTTACAAGGATGTTTTCGCTGGTCAGTTCTCCCCAGCTCTTTTTGTGGTTATCTGGCTGACTTTATACAACCTGCATAGTTCCTTTTCTGTGGGAATATTTCCGCTTTTTGTAAACGTCCTGCTCTCTATCTTTCTTAAGAGGTTTTTCTTTACCTTTAAATATAGATAATCGTTTATTGTGTATACTTAATATACTTTTTTTTGCCGCACAAAACAATTATTTTGTGTCAAGAGGTAATCCTCAGGCAAGGTGCGCTTTTCCTTTGCCGTCGGCATCAACCTTGATATTCCAGAGTTTGCCGCCCCACGGCAATTCTCTGATTTCTGCATTGATGCCCATCATTGGTTTGAGTCCTGCCGAAGGACCGGACTCTAAGTCCACTCCCATGACATATCGAACAACCAGGTCGATATAGGTTGAGTGGAGATAATCAGGACAGCCACTCTGTTTGCCATTTAGGCCATCCCAGCTTTCGCGTATCATGGGATGTCCATTTTCCCAATGTCCCTGCGTGAACAGCGTAAAGAAATTCCTCAGATGTTCTCGGCTTATTGCGCATGGAACGCCGCTTCGCAGAGCTTCTGCAAGAACTGTGATTATCAGGCTGTTAATGTAGGGCCATGTGGGTCCGCTCCATGTACATCCGGCATTTTTCTTTTGGTCGCCCCACATTTGCTGATGAGGTGAATATGACGGCACATCCTTGGAACATGAAGCGAGAGGATAAGGATTCCAGAAAAAACAGTCGCTGACAAGATAATCAAATATATCCGCATATGGCTTGGAAAACGGTGCCAGTCCGAATATAAACGCAAGAAATCCGTTGGCCTCCTTGCATCGAGCTTTTAAACCATCCGATTCTCTGATTGCATAAAAAAAACGGTCATCAGAATCCCAGCATGCCTTCAAAGAACGTTCTCTGACTTTTTCAGCCAGTTCAATAAGCTCTGATACACGGCTGTCTCCATATATCTGCATCAAGCGGGCTATACCGATGATGTTGCCGTAGAAAAACGCCTGATATTCAATTCGTTCCAGTTCTGTATAGTCGTACCAATCCCTGTAATTGTGGAAATACGTGAAGGCGGGAGAATGTTCCTGCGTCATATGATGGCCGCCTGGATTCAATAAAAGATTGGCATTTTTGTCTTTTTCTTTTAGTAGTCCATAAATATTGCGATACCCTGTTTCTATTACTGAGCGAGCCATTTTGTCGTCAGGATGGACAAGCAGGAAATCTGCCATCGCCCGGCTTATCCATTCTTCGTAACCGGGCCATGAGAGATCTCTTACATTGTTTATCCAAATGTCGCGGAAAATTCCGTGCTCGGGTAGGTTTTCTATGCAGTTGTGCATTTGTCCGTAGCCATACTCAGGTTTTTTCCACCAGCGTACCTCGTCAAGGGCTATACAAGCACTGGCTGTTATAAGCCTGGAATATCCTGCCTGCTTTCCTTCGTAAAACACGTAATGTTTCAGGTTTCCTGTGTTTGGATGGGCAAGGTTGCGGCGTAATACATAATTGCGGTAATAATAATTTCGTTCTATCCATATATCTTCGCACAGAAATTCGGGAACCGTGCTTTGATAGAAAGTGCGTTCATTTTTAATAATCTGTTTTATACTACCCGGTTTCAGGGCTTTACGCAAAGCTCCGAAAGCTTTTTGTTTGTCCCTGTGAATAGCAATAGCTCCAACTACCGTAAGCTGTTGACCGGGCGCAAGAACTACCGGTTTTTCAGGAAAGACTGCGCGTGTAAAATACATCTTTTGCCCAAAGATATCAAAGGCGCCTTCTTTGTTTCCAGAGATTCGCGGGTGTATCCGTTCTTCACGGATTCCTCTGTTATAAAAAACGATTTCACAAACAGCCGCATCGTTTCTTGAAATGGTCTTCAGTTCGGTATAATCCACATAGTGCGCCTTTGCGGTTCTCTTGATATGAGAAGGCTGCCATGAATATTCAAGGACAATTTCATCCCTGCTGTCGGTAAAACATTCGATTGGAAGCAGTTTGTTTAGGATGTCCAGATGCAATCCCGAACAATCGTGAAAGAGATGGAATGTTCCGGTGAAACCCATTCGGTTTTCTATATATTGTGCAAATAGTATATCCCCTGCAAATCCAGTTGTTCCTTCTCTATAATCATTCGAAAGTTTAAGAATATTATCAAGATTTTTCATCGTAGTTTTCCTGTCGTTGTAAAAAAAGCGTGATGCGGTTCACATCGGAACTAATAAAAGAAAAAACTATTGCCAATGGATAAGATTTTTACTTCGCAATATAAAACTTTTTATATTCAAAATCAGTACTATCCAATAAAAGTTCTTTGACAATTTGAGGTTTTGAAGCCGACCTTCAGTAGGGTACAATTGTTTTAGCAAAAACAGTTAAAACCCCAACAAATGAGGTCAGAGGTCAGCATGAAATATCATAACACAATTTTCAATCAGCTGTTAAATATGCTGTCTAGGTATTAGTTTGAATAGGATACAAGATAAAATAGAATTCCAAAACTTCATTTTTAATTCTCCATGTTTTCGGTCTGCCGGCAATACCTGCCTTTAATCAAGAAATTTTTGTTTCAATGATTATCATCAGACTTTTTGGCACTTTCTATCAACAAAGAGGGGAAAAGATGTATAAAAGGTGTTCTTGAAAAATTGTTCTACGCAGGGTATACTGTAAATTCATTCTGGGCCACGTAGCCAAGCGGTAAGGCAGCGGTCTGCAAAACCGCGATGCGGCGGTTCAAATCCGCCCGTGGCCTCTTTTCTTTTAGAAGAATCGTTCTTTGATAAAACCCAAACACTCTACTAATGATGTAAAAATCTTTTCGGGACGCGATAATGTGATTTCTTCAAGAGAAGAAGATCCTGTAGGAAGGAGAAAAGTTCTAACTCCCGCGTTGTTTCCGGTCTCTCCATCTATCGGCATATCTCCGATAAAAAGGGTTTCTTCTTTTTTGCATTGAAAAAAACGGATAAGTTCAAGGATTATTTCAGGGTTAGGTTTGGGATGAGTGATTTGATCGCCAAAAAGTGTCTTCTGAAAGAAAGAATGTATTGTAAGAAGTTCAAGGATACGAAGACCACTTTTTGATGGTCTGTTAGAAGCAACTGCAAGAAAAAGGCCTTTTTGTTTTAAAAACAGAAGAAGTTCCATGGCTCCGGGCTGTAATACCACAGAAGAAAGAGCCTTCAAATGATGTGTAGTATAGATCTCCGCGGCTTTTTCCCATTCGTCGGAGCCAATTAAAGTCTGCATATACGCTTTGATTCCCTTTCCGACCGAACGACGCGCGGTATCATAATCTATCTCTTCTTTATCAAATGTCCTTAATATGTGGTTGCTACTTTCGTGAATTGCCTGATATGCATCCACAAGGGTTCCATCAAGATCAAATAGTACAAGTCGGGGTGTCATCGCGCCTTTCGCCTTTCTTAAAAATGTATATTATAGGATGGTTCCATGATTTCTACAACTTTCTATAAAGGGACTGGTCTTTCCAAAAGAACTAAACCACTACTACTGTTATATCCGTCTAATAAGTGTTAAAGAAAAATATGAAGTAACCATGCGCAATAGAATAGAGTATATTGCTAAAAAAAAGGAGGAACCGATGAAAGTTATTCTTCTTCCCGCGGTGCTTTTGTTTCTTGGAACTGCCGCTATTCCCTTGTATGCGGATCCTTCTCCGGAAATAGAGAAATCACGTATACAAGTGGCGGGACAACTTCGGGAAGCAATGACAATCAGGCGTCAAATGCGCACTATAGAAGAACAAACCGTAAAAAATGATCCTGAACTAAAAAAAATATCCGACGATCTTCAGGAACAGTTTAAGGCATTCCGAAAACAGGTGGACATAAAACTTCAGGCAAATAGCGAATATCAGGACTTAAAAACTAGGATAGAAAAAATGCGTGAGGATCTTTCTCAAAAAAGAGAAAGATGGCCTAAAAGAGAACCGCCTCCCCCAAGACGCTGATTCTCTTCCTTTAGTCTTTTCTTGTAGAAGAAATCTCATCGGTGTACAATACCTTTATGTTCACTGGAATTGATTTCATTGTTGGTCTTATTTTTTTTGCGACCATTGGAGGAGGAGCGGCGCGAGGATTTCTTGGGACCCTAATTGATTTAACTGGAATCGTTATAGGGCTTACGTTAAGTTCTGTGGTATATATGGCGCCAGTTCATCTCTTCGCACGTTTCAATATCTCTGGTATAGGCGCGGAACTCTTTCTTTATCTAACCTCCTGCCTTTTACTTACCCTTGCTTTCATCCTTTTCTTTGAGGTCCTTCGCAAACGTGTGGAACTTAAAGCATGGATTGACCGTTTTTTCGGCGCGTTATTAGGAAGTATTAATGGACTTTTTCTCGCAAGCGCTCTTCTTATTGTTTTCAGTGCCTCTATTGAGGGTGGAAACGATGTGGGCCGAAGTATGCTGGCAAAGAGAATTCAACCCTTTATTCCTAAAGCCTACCAAGCATACGAGCGAAAGGGGTTTACTCTTCCTAAAATGATACTTCTTCCGAAACAGTATGAAGGAGAGTTTTCTACAGAACAACAACGCGTGCAATTTATTAAATTGAACTTTACAAAATTAGAAGGTTCTACTTGTACTAATTGTGGAGGGAAGGTTCATTTTTCAGGATATTTTACCAAACGCGGAGCAGCTCTTGTTCCTAAGTTTACCTGTCCGAAGTGTGGAAGAACTTCTGACGGATGCCAGACATATGAGGTTTTTCACGCTCTCTATGGCTACTGTCCTGTGGATATTGCCCGGAAGGGGAAACAATACGACTGTGGCAATTGGCCCAACAGAGAATGGATTACTCCAAAAGGGCCCTGCCCTGTGGATGGAAAAGAACTTGATATTTTTCTCTGGAAACATCCGGTGCGGTATTAACCCGACAAGACCGCTTGTCTCTTTTTAGTCTTTCCTTAAAAGGGAAAAATCTGATATAATACCTTTATGGCTCACCGTATAAATAATCTATCCGATGCATCAGAAAAAGCCCTCATTGCGGCAGCAAAAGCAGGGGATCATACTGCTTTTGAAGAACTGGTTGTTAGGAATGAACGAAAGATCTATAACCTTGGATTAAAACTTTTAAAAAACAAGGAAGATGCGGCGGATCTTCTTCAGGATACGATTCTGAAAGCATATGATTCTCTCTCTCAATTTAAGGAAAAAGCCGCTTTTTCCACATGGCTTTACAGAATTGCCACAAATTTTGCGTTTATGCGTTTTCGCAAGAAAAAATTGCCTGTGATTCCTGATACAAGCGAAGAAAACCCCGAACTCTCCTTTCTTCAGAACGTTCCCGACCCAAGAGAATCCAATAATCCTATAGGACATCTAAAGAATCAGGAATTAAAGATACGACTTGAGAATGCAATTGGAGAGCTTCCCGATCTGTATAAAACGGTCTTTATTCTCCATGACATTGAAGGATACAGCGCGGGAGAGATTACTCAAATGTTAGACCTTTCTCTTTCTGCGGTAAAGTCGCGTATTCACAGAAGCAGGGCTTTTCTCAGAGAAAAGGTTTCTGAAACATTGCCACCAGGGGTACAGTAATGGATTGTAAAAAGATGATTGCTATCATCTCGGACTTTCTTGATAATGAACTGAGTGATATTGAAAAAAACTCCCTTCAGGCACATATAGAAGAATGTGAAGATTGTCTTGCGCTTTATAGATCAATGGAGGCGTTACTTCTTCTCTTAAAGCATTGTTACTGCGAAGAATCTGTACCTGTGCCTAAACAGGTTTCCAGACGTATTTTTTATCAACTAAGAATTCATTACAAAAAGTAGGCTATGATTTCTCCTGTTTCTCGTAATGTTGAACGTTTTTCTATTAAAGGATGGGTGCGGGACTCTTTTTCCGACTGGGATGGAAAGATCTCAACTGTACTCTTCCTTCCCGGCTGTAATTTCCGATGTCCTTTTTGTCAAAATTGGAATCTTGCCACTGCTCCTTCCTCCCTTTCAGATTGCAGTTGGAGCGATATTCATGCCTATCTTTCCGAACATAAGGGGTTTCACGATGGGGTTGTTATTACCGGTGGAGAACCGCTTATATCAGATACAGTAATTGACCTTTTTCAGGAACTCAAAAAACTTGACCTTGCAATAAAACTGGATACAAATGGATCATTTCCAGCGAGGCTTGAAAAAGTCTTGAGGCAGAATATGGTTGATTTTGTTTCTATGGATATCAAACATCAGCTTACTCCTGAGATGTACTCAAAAGCGGCAGGTATCCCTATCAATGAAAAGATACTTGCTTCCATTTGGGAGTCTATACAACTTCTTAGGAATTCAGGGGTTCCCTATGAATTTCGGACTACTGTTGTTCCAGAAATTCATACTCCGGAAGATATCCAAAAGATTGCACAATCCCTTAAAGGGAGCAACCGATACGTTCTTCAATATTTTAGAACACTTGGTGTACAGCAATCCTGGCAAAACAGGCCTCTCTGGAAAAAAGGAACGCTTGAAGAGATCTGCGAAACCATTTCTTCTTCTTTCTCTTCTTGCAAAGTGAGGGGACATGGATCCGACGACTGATCTTGCTATCACTGCATGGATGAGTTTTGGCGCAGGTTTTCTTTCTTTCTTTTCTCCCTGTATCCTGCCGTTGATCCCTGTCTATTTTTCCTTTCTTGCAGGGACCTCAGCCACCACTTCTCCCACAGAAAAAAAACTCTTACTCTGGGAAGTCCTCCTCTTTGTTCTGGGGTTTTCTACAATCTTTATTCTTCTTGGTGCTTCTGCAACTACAATAGGATCGTTTCTTTTCTCAAATGCTCGGCTTTTTCTTCTCCTTAGTCAAAATTTGATCCTTATTCTTGCGCTTCATTTTCTTGGTGTACTCAAAATTCCAGCTCTTGAAAGAAACCTTAGAACACAAGCTATGCCTCGGGTACCTGTTATCGGATCTTATCTCTTTGGCGCCGCATTTGCTTTTTCTTGGACACCTTGCGTAGGTCCGATTCTCGGATCCATTCTTTCGTTTGCGGCAACACAAGAGACAGTGGGAAAAGGAATCCTTCTTCTCTCTCTTTACTCTGCGGGGCTTGCGCTTCCTTTTTTTCTTACAGGGCTTTTCTTTTCACAGTTTCGCGTGATTCAAAGATTTATTGCCAGAAGATACTTTGCCATACAGATTGCAACCGGCGCTATCCTTCTCGGATTCGCGGTATATCTTATGAAAGGACTTATCAATGTATGATTTGATTATTATTGGTGCGGGCCCTGCGGGATTAACCGCCGCAATTTATGCGGCCCGGGCTAAAATGCGTTTTCTTCTTCTTGAACAGCGTTTTCCCGGCGGTAAGCTTTCATGGATTGAACTTCTTGAAAACATTCCGGGTTTTCCCAAGGCCGTATCAGGTCCTCATTTTGCGGAACTGCTTTTTCAACAGGTTTCAGAGCTTGGATGTGAGATAAGGTTTGAACAGGCAACGAATATACAGCAAACCGAAACAGGATTTATTGTTCATTCTCCCACCAATACCTTTGAGACCAAGGCTGTTCTTGCCGCATCTGGTTCAGAACCCAGAAAACTCGGGGTTCCGGGAGAGGTAGAATTATTGGGAAAAGGAGTTTCATACTGTGCGTTGTGCGATGGGTTTTTCTTTAAAAACAAGATTGTTGCCGTGGTTGGAGAAGGGAAAACCGCTGATGCCGAAGCAGAATATCTTAAAAAATTGGCAACTGTTATCAGGATCAAAAAAGACGGGCTCGCTTCTCGTGAAGGAGAAGTTCGTGGAACCCTTCTATCTATTCATGGAAGCGAGAAGGTGGAGCAGATCTCTATTGAAAGTTCATCGGGGCAGGAAATGATTAAGGTTGATGGCGTCTTTATTTTTGCAGGGTTTACTACCTCGGTTGCATTTCTTCCTTCTGAAATTCAGAGAACTTCCGCAAAATTTCTCCCCACAGATTCCTCTTTTCAAACAACAGTGCCGGGAATTTATGCCTGCGGAGATGTACGCGCCGGATCAATGAAACAGGTGATAGTGGCTTGTGCGGAAGCCGCGCAGGCTGTTGAACATATTCGTAAGAATGTTTCGCAAAGATCGTAATATGAAGATCACGACCCTTTCTCGGCTTCTTGAATCCTATAAAAACGATCATCTTTCTCTTGAAGAACTTCTTGAGAAATTGAAAACACTTCCTTTTGAAGATCTTGGAGCCGCCTGCGTGGATCATCACAGAAACCTTAGGACAGGATTTCCAGAAGTTATCTTTGGCGAAGGAAAGAAGTTTGAGCACCTTGTATCTATTATTGAACGGTTTTCTGCGGTTTACAACGAATTTATTGCGACCCGTATTTCTCCAGAGATTGCTGAAAAACTCCTTGCTCGTTTTCCTTCCTTAACCTATGCAAAAGATGCACGGATTATTGCTAAACCCTGGAAACCTCCCTTATCTCCAAAAGTGGCAGTTATCTGCGCGGGAACCGCTGATTATCCGGTTGCAGAGGAAGCATGCGTTACCCTGGATATTCTTGGTTCTGGAGCAATGCGCGTATATGATGTGGGAGTTAGTGGTATCCATAGAATAGTTCCCTGGCTGAAAAAATTACATCAGTCTCATTTTCTCATTGTTGTTGCGGGAATGGAGGGAGCGCTTCCCGGCGTAATGGCGGGAATGACAGGAAAACCAGTTGTAGGGGTTCCTACCTCGGTGGGTTACGGCGCTTCTTTCCATGGACTTTCCGCACTTCTTACCATGTTGAATAGTTGCGCCCCTAATGTTGTTGTAGTCAATATTGATAATGGGTTTGGAGCAGGGTTCTATTGTCATCTTGCGATTCAACAATCTCAACTGTCTGGTGTTTCAACTCGGAAAAAACAGACGAAACCTGTTTCTTCCTCATAGGAGAATCGGGACGCAACAATTTATTTCTCTTTAAGGAGTTTGTATATGGTTATGCCTGACAAATGGATTCGGGAAGAAGCACATAAAGGAATGATCCGTCCCTTCTTTGAAGGAAACATTCGGCCTCACACAATGAGTTACGGTCTTTCTTCCTATGGATACGATTTTACGCTTGCGGAAGAGTTTCGGATATTTAAGGGAACTGAACCCCTTGATCCCAAAGATACGCGGCCATCAGATTTTGAAGATTATTCCGGCACAGAGTGTACCATTGCTCCCCATGGTTTTATACTTGGGCGAACAATTGAGGTTTTTTCCATTCCTCGTGATATCCTTGCGATCTGTTTTGGAAAATCAAGTTATGCGCGTTCGGGAATAGTTCTTCACATACCTCCCCTGGAACCAGAATGGAGAGGTCATATTACTCTTATGATCGCCAATCTTGCTCCTGTACCGGCCATTGTATACAGTGGCGAGGGTATTGGACAGGCGATCTTTCTCTCAACAGATTCGCCATGCGAAATATCTTACGCGGACAAAAAGGGAAAATATCAGGATTCCTCGGGCATCGTCCATACAAAATAGCCGGCATAGGCACAGATATTGCTGAATTTTCACGGATTGCCATGGTATTGCGGCGGAATGAAAAGAGATTTTTGGAAAGAATTTATACGGAACGGGAATATAGTTCTTTTCCACCTTCTCGAATCGTACGCTATTGTACTCTTAACTTTTCATTTAAGGAATCTGTCTGGAAAGCTCTTGCGCCCTCGCTTCAGAAGCATACCAGACTGAAAGATATAGAGATTATTTGGAAAAAGAGAAGGCCGGAACTATTTCTTTACGGAAAACCTCTTATCGCTGAATATGGATGGTATTGCGCCAAAACATTCTGTGTAACGACAATTATTCTTCCCTTTACCTCTTCATAAGGGAATCTCTTTCCCACAACTATTTGTATCAATAGATTCTTTAAATCCTGGTTTCCCGCTATATTTTTGGCGAACTTTTTTTGTCTGTGCAAAAATGCTTCGGAATACCTCTTCCATTTCAGGAGTAAGGGTTCTGTTTCTTCTTTCCATCGCAATACGTGCGGTAGAAATCATTGCTTCTAACCCAAATCCCTTCATAAACTTTTCTTTCGCATACCATGTAAAGGCCGGAAAAAATTTCGGAAGTATGGTATTTGCCGTAATATTGCACATAATTCCCACAGAAGTTCCAGTATTCAGCAGTGTTCCTATGCCAGTTTTGGTATGGTCTCCTATGAAAACACCTATCTTCATTTCTTTGGTATCAACAAACTGGCCATTTACAAGAACAGAAACTGTCGTATAATCATTTTTCAGGTCGCTGTTGGTAGAAAGTGCACCAAGATTTACAAATTCTCCAAGATAACTATGTCCAATAAATCCATCATGACATTTATTGACATAGGGATGAAAAATACTCCTTTCAATTTCTCCTCCGATACGGCATTCCTTTCCTATACTGTTTCCTCTTCTGATATTGGATCCTGGCATTACTGTTACTTTCTCTCCCAAGAAACATGGCCCTTCAATACGGGAACCTGAAAAGATCTCTGCGTTCTTCTCTACATATACAGGGCCGGTATTGCTATCAATCACTACAAAAGGATGGATTTTTGCTTCGGGAGCTATATACACATGATCATAAGATCCCTCAATTACTGCTTGAGGAGATAAAAAACCTTCTATACCTTTACATCCTGAAGAAAGAAAATCCTCTTCAAGCGCATGGACATTTTCACGTACCAGATCCCAGGGATATGAGATAAGCGCTTCGTTGACTGTTTTCCGCGGTACTTGCTCTGGAAGAAGGGCAAGTATTTCAAAAAAATCCTTTCCTGCCAGGTTCTGTGCGGTCTTTTTCTTTAAGAAAGCATATACCACGGTAGTACCGCACATTGCCACACATTCTTCTTCTGCGAGCTTCTTCTTTTGCTCTTTTATCAACCATCTTCCGTTGAGCAATAAAAGGTCTTCTTGAAAAAAAGAAGGATCATTTACAGGAAGTTGGTATTCTGTACTGGTAAGATCTTTCAAATATTCCCTTACCCAAAACCCATCTGCCGAAGAAGAAATCATCTTTTCTATTCTTTTTAGAAGAGGAGAGAAGCCGCATATCAATTCAAAAACAGGTCTGATATCTGCAATCGGAGTCATATTCACACAGAGCGAATCTTCAAACACCACTTTTTTCATGGTTGTCCTTTTCCTTCTTTGCGATTCTATTGTATGACAAAGAAAAAATCCTATTGCATGCGAGTATCTTTCATTACAGAAAAAGAAAAGAGATGCCCGCGTTTCTAAAGTTTTTTCAAATTACAACACTATCTTTTATATGGTGCGGGACAGGCATTGTACGGAAAAGAGAAAGGTACGAAAAACTTTCTTGTTTTCCGTAGTTTTGGTATTGAACAGCTCTTGAGGAAGATCTTTTATTGTGCACAAAAAATTGAAAGAACGAAGACTAAAAAAGTTCTCTGCCAAGATTTTGTTCTGATTCTTCCGCAAAATGGTAGTACCTTTTTCGGGTAAGCGCAGATGCGGCAGTTTCGTCAAGAAAGAGCGTAACCCGTGGATGTAACTGAAGCGCGGAGGCGGGAATCATTGAAGAAAGGGGGCCTTCAATTGCGGCGGCGACAACTTCTGCCTTGCTTTCACCGCTTGCTAATAGTATTAATTCCTTTGCTTCAAGGATCGTGCCGATTCCCATGGTAATTGCGGATAAAGGCACATCTTCCTTTCTTTCAAAAAAACGCGCATTATCAGAAACCGTCTGTGCGTCAAGTGCAACAAGCCGAGTCCGTGAAGAAAAGGAAGAGCCAGGTTCATTAAACCCAATATGACCATCGCTACCGATACCAAGCAACTGGAGATCGATTCCTCCCATTCCTCTAATCTGTTCTTCATACCATGCGGAAAACTCTTCGGGATCTTTTGTGCGTCCATCTGGAATATGAGTGTTTGCTTTATCTATATCAATATGATCAAAAAAGCGGGTATTCATAAAGCAACGGTAACTTTGCGGATGGTCTGAGGAAAGACCGTAATATTCATCAAGATTAAAGCTTTTAACAAAAACAAACCGAAGTTTTTCCTCTTGATACATCCGTATTAATTCCTGATAGAGCTTTACCGGAGTTGACCCTGTGGCAAGTCCTAAAATTAATTCAGGTTTCTTCTTAATCCGAGCTTTTACAAGATTTGCCGCGGCAAGGCTTATCTCTTCATACGTTTTTCTGATTATTACCCTCACTCATCTTCCTCCTGAGAGGTCTCTTCTTCTACCTCCACGTCATCCAATTCTTTTAAATCTCCGCCCATCTGCTTTAATCCGAGAGAAATCTTCTTATTATCAGGATCTATATCCAATACCAACAATTCAAGTTTCTGGCCTTTTCTTAGCACATCGCTCGGATGTTTTACCGATGTATTGCTGATATTAGAAATATGCAGTAGCCCATCAATACCTTTTTCTATCTCAATAAACGCGCCAAAATCGGTAATATGATAGACCTTTCCTTGAACAATGCTTCCAATCGGGTATTGTTTTGCAATCTCCGGCCAAGGATTGGTTTCAAGCTGACGAAGACTGAAAGAAATCTTCTGTTCTTCTTTTCTGATATCAATAACCTTAAGTTTGAAGGTATCTCCCATCGCGATCATTTCTGAAGGATGTCTGATTCTTCCTGTCCAGGAGAATTCACTGATATGCAACAAGCCTTCAATTCCATCTTCCAATTTTACAAATGCGCCGTAATCCGTGATATTCACCACTTTGCCTTCAACAATTGCTCCTACAGGATACTTTTCTTCAACTTCTTCCCAAGGGTTTCGAGTCTTTTGTTTTAACCCAAAGGAAACAATCTGTTTTTCAAGGTTCACATCCAGAACAACGGTCTCTACCTCTTCGCCAATAGCAAGCATTTGAGAAGGATGTGTAATTCTTCCCCATGTCATATCATTCAGATGAAGAAGACCCACCAGACCATTGTCTATCTCAATAAATGCGCCATAGTCTACCAAATTCTTTACATGTCCCTGTACCACCTCTCCTCGTTGAAGCTCTGAAAGATAGGCGCGTCGTTTTTCTTCCTTTTCTTCCTCAAGAAACTTGCGTCTTGAAACCACCACATTCTTGCGTTGATGGTCTATCTTGATAATCTTAAAAGAACTGGCTAGATCGATAAATTGGGTGGGATTTGTTACAGGACGGATATCGGTTTGAGAACCGGGAAGGAAAGCGAGAATTCCGATATCCACCTTGAATCCGCCTTTTACGCGTTGAAGAATTGTTCCTTCAATAGGAAGATCCTCTTCATAATGGCGTTCAATTTTTTCCCAATTCAGCAATACATCTGCTTTTTCCTTTGAAAGGAGAATCAGACCGTTTGCGTCGGGATCAAGCGATTCTACAATAAGGTTTACTTCCATTCCTTCCGCAATATCTCCAGAATCCTTCTTAAACTCTTCTCGGGGCACAAATCCCTCAGTTTTGTACCCAAAATCAACAATAACTTCCCTTTCTCCCGCGCGAATAACATTTCCTTTGATAAGGGACCCAGGTTTAAACGAAAGAATTTTCTGCTCTAATATTCTCCCTATATCAATGTGTTCCATTGTTCCGTACCTCCTCCTCTTCTTATTTTTTTATAATGTGGCATCCCTCTGCAACAAAACGGCTAAGGATTTGTTGGATGAATCGTATATCGGTGGATGCCCCAGAGATTATACCAAATCTATGAAATTTTTCAATCTGAATACGTGCAAGATCTGATAATTGTTCTACAAGAAAGGTTGCAGGGTTGCTTCTCTTCCCAATTACCACGAGTTTTTCTGTATTTGAACTTTTTTTTCCACCAACCACAATCAGCGCGTCTACGGTATTTGCAAGCCTTTGCGCTTCTTGTTGCCGTTCAATACTTACAGGACAAATGGTATTAAAAGTCCTGATCTCCCGCCATGCGGTTTTCTGAAAGATTATATGTATTGCCTGAAGAAACATTTCTTTTGAAATTGTGGTCTGCGCGACAATTGCCGCTTTTTGAAGAATGTCGGAACTATTCAATAAGATCATATCGTTTTTTACAGGATCCACCACGCATGAATTGTTTCCGGCAAGTTCCTTTAAAACCTGTATTTCGGGATGAAGCGGATCGCCTACAAGAAAGATCATATATTTTCCACGAAGAGAACCTACCATGCGTTGAACCTTTGTTACAAACGGACAGGTGGCGTCATGTATTGTACCAGCATGTTTTTTTACTTCGGCAAGAAGGGTTGGCTGAATGCCGTGGGATCGTATAATAAAGGGAGAACCTTTTATTTCCGAGGGATCTGTCAGTACCTGCAACCCGCGTGAAACAAGATCCTCCATTACTAATGGATTATGTACAATATCTCCAATAGTGGCGAGAGAACCTGTTTTGCTAAGGATTGTCCTTGCTTTTTCAACTGCCCTGGTTACTCCGAAACAAAAACCAACACACCGCGAAACTTCAATAGTCTTTTGCTCTTTTTGTTTCATGCTCCTCCAAAGAATCCAGTGTCATCATTACTGTATCCGCAACCTTTTGATGACCGCCCCCATGATCAAAAATCGGATCTCCAATTCGTACCTTGATTTGATAAGGCTTCGGAAATCGATGTCCCACGCCTAATGCTCTTTCAGTGCCGGTAATACGGACAGGAATTACCGGTAATAGTGAACGCTTCATAAGAATTCCTATACCGGCTTTTCCTTCTAACAATTCTCCGGTACTGCTTCGTGTTCCTTCTGGAAAAAGCATAAGCACACGTCGCGCGCGAAGAATTTTTAATCCTTTTCTTATGGCGTTTCCTCCTCCTGAACCCCGAGTAATAGGCATGGCGCCAAGACGTCGCATAAGCCATCGAAAGAAGGGACTTCGAAACATCTCTTCTTTTGAGAAATAATGCATTGGTGCAGGAGAAAGAAAACCAAGAATAATCGCATCTAAATAACTGGTATGGTTTGCGGCTACAAGCGCAGGGCCCCGATTAGGAAGTCGTTCCACTCCTTGAACCGAAAGCCGAAAATAAAGTTTTAAGGGAATAAAGGCCACTATTTTAGCTAAATAAACAAGAGTCTTATTCGGTTTCGGCGGCAAACCTGCGAAGCTGAATGTAAAATTGCTCATACCTTCTGTCCTCTCGAAGATTCCTTAGATCAGGGTCTTGACGGATTGTAACAAAATCGCGAAATCCAAAAACCACTGAGGTAAACAGCGCACTATAGGCATTTTCAATCATACCCAACGCAGAAAAATCACATGAAAGATTGTAATACCCTATAGGTTCATGGGGATTCAGTTGCACAATCTTTGAATCAATTTCAAGACTTGCTTGATAATCCCCTGTTTCAACATAAGCATCGGCAAGCGCAAGAAGAACTTCTATACAATCTGGACGCTTTTTAAGAATCTCGCGAAGAATGGTAATTTCTTTCTGTACTATAATGCATTCTTCCTTATTTAAAACGGTTTTCTTTGTCATGGCGCTATTCAATAAGAATGTCGTCAAGAAGTGAAATTGAAACAATACGTCTTTTCATTACTCGCAGAGAACGGCGGTTTGACACAATGCCATCTCGTTTTACTTTCATAAGGTATTCATGCCGGGTAAGTGTTGTTTCGCTTGTATTAAAGGCATCTGCTTCATCCAAAACCACCATGGTTTCATTGGACGCTCTATTAAAAGTACCGATATAAACCCAAGAACTGTCAGTATCCAATACCACTACACAACCTTCGTAATCAATCATTTTCAATCCATTTCAATTAAAATGGTAACTGGTCCGTCGTTACATAGTTCTACCTTCATTTCGCTTCCAAATGTTCCGCATACCAATGGACCGGTATAGGTACGTTTGAAAAGGGCGATTATTTCTTCGTAGAGTTGTTTTGCAGGCAATGGCGCCAATGCTTCGGTAAAATCAGGACGGTTGCCGCGAACAACTTTGCCATATAGGGTAAACTGTGAAATAAGCATTATTCCAGCGTTAATATCCGCAACAGACCTTCCCATTTTTCCCGTAGAATCAGAAAAAATCCTTAGATTGATAATCTTTGAAACCATACGTTCAAGGAGGTTTGCGGTATCTTTTGCGCCAAATCCAATAAGAGCCACTAGCCCGTGTTCAATACGGCCGGTCTCTTTTTCTTCTACAAAAAGCCGTGCAGATTCCACTCGTTGAATAATCGCTTTCATTCTTCTTTTTTTCTCTCAAAACTCACAAATTAGCCTGTTTCAATCTATATTCTCTATCATAGGATACCATACTCTTTGATAAAATGGATTTACCTTAAAAAGAAAGAAAAAAAACTCAATGTGATAGAAGAAATAATTTGACATATTCTTTGGTGTCAACGTACACTATGGCTATGAATTTTCTTAAAATTACCGGTTCAGGGAATGATTTTGTCCTTTGTGATAATCGGAATGTAACCATTAGAAAAAGAGCTGATATGGCAAAAACCCTCTGTCGGCAAAAATTTGGTGTGGGTGCGGATGGATTAATTCTTTTAGAAAAAAGTCGAGTTGCCGATTTTCGTATGAGAATTTTTAATCCTGATGGATCTGAAGCAGAAATGTGTGGAAATGGACTTAGATGTTTTATCCGCTTTATTCGGGAAATGAGGATTTCAAAAAAGAATAGGTTTCGTATTGAAACACTTGCGGGAATATATGAAACATCTATTAGAGGTCGGGCTGTTTCTATTAAAATGAAGCTCTTTTCTCCTCCTCAGCTTAATCTGTTATTGCGGGTACACAACCAGAATCTTACTGTGCACTTTCTTAATTCTGGTGTTCCTCATGCTGTAATTCTTTCAGAAAATATCCATGAAGAAGAGGTAGAGCATATAGGCAGAGCAATCAGATATCATTCGCACTTTGCGCCTAAGGGAACCAATGTAGATTGGTTGCAGGTAGTGTCTCCTCATCAGGCGTATGTTAGGACTTATGAACGCGGAGTAGAAGGAGAAACCTTGGCATGCGGTACAGGAATTGTTGCAAGCGCCGCTTGCGGCGCACTTCTCGAACTTCTTACAAGTCCGGTAGAAATTATTGCGCGTAGCGGCGAATCTCTTTCAGTACAATTTTCTTCCAATCTTGAGGAGATCTTCTTTGAAGGGAATACCCTGGTTGCGTTCCAAGGTTCCTGGATTGGAAAATAAGCATAATATCCCTCCCTCATACCTTCTTCTTGGAGTCTGCCTGACAGGCATTGTTTTAGCAAGTTTCTTTCCTGTTCCCTCTGCATATTGCGCGACTATCATTGCTTTCGCCGCGGTAATAATCGCATTAATAACTCTTTTTATGCGAAAACCCCTTCTTTTTTTTCTTCTTCCCTTTGTTTTTACTCTTTCCTATTGCAGACAATCCATCCACTCTCCGCAGAAACTTTTCTTACCTCTTCCGGGTGATTCTGTTGCTATTACAGGAAGTGTGGTTCGAGTAATGGAATCGCACCACACAATCGCTGTTACCATAAAAAATAGTGTATGGACACCTTTATTTCTTTCAAACTCTACTATTGCGCAGATACGGTTTCCTAAAAATTTAGAAATTCAGGAAGGAGATACTCTTACTGTACAGGGTTCTGTACATAAAATATTAGGTATAACTCCTATTATAACAGGAAACACATGGACTATTACACCTTCTGACAGTCCTTTTATCCAATGGAAGCTCATCCTTCTTCGTCATGCCAAAAACCATATTCAGAAAGGTTTTGTTCGCGCTCCACAACTTGCCGCTATTCTTGAAATGATGCTTCTCGGAGAAAAGCGGGAATCTGGATATATCCGTGACATTTTTATCAAAACCGGGGTGTACCATATCCTTATTGTTTCCGGACTTCATCTTGCTTATGTTGCGCTCTTCTTAAAACTTCTTCTCTTTCCGTTTAGAGCGATCATTACCGCGCGATTTAGATTTTTTAATCTTGCCCTTATCGCTATTCTCTTTTGTTATGCGTGGATGACAGGCTTTAATACTCCTGTAGTACGCGCATGGATTATGTGTGCAACATTTCTCTTCTGCGAAATGATGCTTCGGCCTGTTCAAGGCTTTGAAAGCCTTGTATTTTCTGCGCTTCTTATTCTTCTCGTAGCTCCCCTTGAACTTACAAAAACAGGATTTCTTCTCTCATTCAGCGCTACAATCGGTATTCTTCTTTTTCTTCGCAGACTTCCTCGTATTTCTTTTCTTCCCCGATGGTTTGATCTTCTCTTAAAAACCAGTTTTGGTGCGCAAACCGCGGTTCTTCCGGTAATAACAGGATCATTCGGCCTTTTTTATCCTATAAGCTTTATTGCGAATCTTGTGCTTGTTCCTCTTGGAGGTATTGTTCTGCTTCTTGGCCTTATTTTTCTTCTTACAGGACCCTTATCCCTTCTTGTCCTTCCCTTTCTTAATGCCAGTCTTTCGCTTTTCTGGTTTGCTACCAAAACTTGTTCGGAATATTCTAAGCCACTATATTTACATACAGGTCCTCTATTTGTTCTTCTTTTTTACCTTATTTTTCTTACAATCACCGCAGGCAAAAAATGGAAGACCATGTTGAAATTCACCTCTTTTTTTGCAGGGGCTATCCTTGTAATAATGCCCTTTCAGTCTCAGCCGCTACCTGTCTCTGGTTATCTTACCGCACAAGAAGAAAGCCCTGGAATTATACTTTTTCCCTCTTCAAAATTGGCATTCTCCCTTGAACAAAGCGCTGTCCGTACTATCCTTTGCGGAACCTCATGGCCAGATGACTCAATGCTTGAGATTCTTTCGTATTCATGGAAACCTTTCACTGTTCTATTTCCACGTACCACCCATGATCTTATCGGTATTGCAGATCTCTTTTCACAAAATCAACGTCTTTCTGCGGTATATGATTCTCTTGAAACACGGCGACATCCTGCATTTTGGTATAGGAAACTCTATTTTCTTGATCCTCGTGGAATCCAACAAAAATATCTTGAACCTTTCTCATCGCCCCGGGAGATAGAAATTCTTTTTTCAAGTAGTAGCAATCTTGTTGTTAGATCTTTTCACAGGGGCAAATCTCTTCTTCTTGCGGAACATATTAATGCAAAACTTCTTGAAACACTTAATCTTTCCGATCAAGGAACTCTTCTTATTGCACTGCGGGTATCTCCCTCAAAGAAATTGGCAAAAATGCTTGAAGAAAAAAACATCTCTCTTATCGCAAGAAATGTTGGAACAATCAAAGCAAAAAACCCTTATTTGTTCACCTGGACTTCTCTTGGAAAAGAGGCAGTAAAGATCCATTGGTATCAAGGAGAGTGGAAGGTAGATCCATGGAATAAGCAATAGCAAAGAGAAGGAGAAGATGGTATAATATAATATGATACAAAAAAATCTTGAAAAAATTCATGCGGCGGAAGAATCTGCCGCACTGCGGGTAAAAAATGCGGAAGCCAAAAGAACAGAACTTCTTAACTCTTTAGAGACCGCAATAAAAAAATTGGAAGATACGCGTATTGCAGAAATCGATAAAAAAATCGCAGAAGAACATGCCAAACTTCTTCAACAACTCTCCGAAGAATTTAAAACCATTAAAGAACAGGAAAGAGAGCTTCTTACCCGTATGAAAATTGATCTTGACCATAAAAAAGAAGAAGCACATAACAGGTTACTCCATCATTTCCATTCTTTTTTTTCAGATCATAACGATTCCTCTTCTAAAAAGTAACTCTTTCTTATTACTCTTTTTTTCCTCTGCAATATCACTTATTCTCAAGGGAAGGTTGGCTTCTTTTTTTAAGGTGCCGCATAAAGGGGGCGACACATATAACGCAGGTCTCTGAAGGAAGGCATTTCATTTTTAGGCGAGGAGAGGAGGAGTTGTTCTTCTGCTATTTTGCTATACCCAATAGGATGGACGAGTTATTCTTTTCTTCACTAAGAATGATAGAAAGAGAGTTATTATGACTGACAGGATGGATGAGCGAGGGTAACGCGGTTTCTTCCCTCTCTTTTTGATGCATACAATGCTTCATCCGCCCTATGAATAAGGACTTCTGAAACATTGACAATATTTTTTTGTTCTTCGCTTGATAAGGAGGCTACTCCAAAACTTGCAGTGAGGGTTCCTCCTGGTTGAAGGTGTTCATCGGGGAAAAAGGTCTCCTCAATATTTTTTCTTAATTGTTCACAGACTCGCATCGCATTTTCGCTTTCAGTTGCTGGAAAGATAATTACATATTCTTCACCGCCAAAGCGTGCTACAACATCTGTCCCTTTCACATGCTTTTTCAACAGTCCTCCCACTTCTTTAATAATCTTGTCGCCTGCGAGATGTCCATTTCGGTCGTTATAAAGCTTAAAGTGATCAATATCAACAATAGAAAGGCTTACCGTAGTCTTTGTTTCTTGCGAAGAGTAGAGAATTCTATCCAAAAGATTTTGAAAATGACGACGGTTATACAGCTGGGTTAATGAATCTGTAATAGAAAGGATTTTTGTTTTCTCAATAAGTTCTGCATTCTCCACAATCAGAGAGACTGGTGCAGAAATCATATTAAGAAGAGAAAGGTCTCTTTGAGTAAACGCGCGCGATTGTTCAGAAAAAACACCTATCAGCCCGATTGTTTGTTCCTTTTTCCTAAATGGTGAGATAAGAAACGAGGTAATGGAATCTTGCGGAAAAGAGTATTTCTCGTAAGTTTGGGTATTATTTACAAGAAGAGGATAACCTTTCAAGACAACCTCTTCAAAAAAATCAAGAGGAAGGTCTACATTCCCACCCTGAATGGTTCTAAAAAAACGGTCATGAAAAATCTGGACACAGACAATCTCTTGTTGAAAAAGCATCTTAACCGCACCTGCCACTTTTTCAAGGGTTTCTTCTAAGGTAAGTTCCTCGCCAAAAGTCTCAATAAGAGCAACAAGAGCTCGAAAAATTGAGGATTCTATAGAAGCGTTAACAAGCGCGAATCGGAGCTTTGCTATCTCTTTTTGTCGTACTTTTATATGGCTGTCAGCAACAACCTGAGAAACTACCTCTATAACAATAAGAACCGCAAGGATAAGATCAAGAAAGACGAGGTAAATATATTGAGGATAGTAGTTCTCTGTAAAAAGAGCAAGATTTAGGTAGATTAAAAAGCCAGCAACCAGAATGTATGCGATATTTTTAAGAAGTCGCACTGTGGTTGTTCACACTCTCCTTGACTTGTTGTGCAATCTGAGAAAAATGGTCTGGCATATTGAATGCGATCTCAGAAAGCATTTTTCTGTTCAGGTTGATCTCTAAACGTTTTAAGCCCGCGATAAATTTACTGTATGAAATTCCATTTGCCTCGCATGCGGCAGAGATTCGCGCATTCCAAAGACGCCGAAAATCGCGTTTTCTCTGTTTTCTGCCTGCAAAGGCATAGGAAAGTCCTTTTTCACTAAATTCCCGCGCTCTCTTGTAAAGTTTCGATCTTCCCTGTCGGTAGCCTTTCGCCTGTTTCAAGACTCCTTTTCTTCTTTGGCGGGATGCTGGTTTATTAGTCGCACGCGGCATAATACAAACTCCTTTTATCCGTAAGGAAGTAATTTCTTAATCATCTTTGCCTGGCCGTCTCTAAGGATTTTTGCTTTCGCAAGCCTTCTCTTTCTTTTTGCACTTTTCTTTGTAAGAATATGGCTTTTCCCACTGCGAAAACAGAGAACCTTTCCCGTACCAGTAATCTTGACCCTTTTTGCGACTGCTTTGCGGGTTTTCAATTTCGGCATTGCGTGTTCTCCTTGCGATTTCCGTTTATAGCGGAATTAAAGTAATAAATAGATTTCTTCCTTCTTCCTTCGGAGTGCGGTCAACTTTCGCAATCGAAGAGAAAGTTGCAACAATTTTTTCAAGAAGTTTATATCCAATATCTTTATGAAGGTTCTCCCGGCCTCTAAAGCGTACACTTACCTTTACTCGATGTCCTTTTTTTAAAAACTCTTCAATATGGCTGCATTTTACTTCAAAATCATGCTCGCTGATACCAGGCCCGAACCGAATTTCTTTTTGCTGATCCGCTTTCTGTTTTTTCTTAAAATCCTTTGACTTTTTTTTCTGTTCGTAAAGAAACTTTTTAAAATCAAGAATTCTACAAACTGGCGGATTTGTGTTAGGATCAATTTCAACCAAATCCATTAATTTTTCTTTTGCCATTCTGATTGCGTGATCCCGGGGAAATACGCCAAGCTGTTCTCCGTTATCGCCAATCAATCGTACCTGTGTGCCAGGTATTCTGAAATTCATATTATATCGTCGTGATTCGATAAGAAAACCTCCTTTTTTTCTTAAGTTTGGCTAAAGTATAGTATATCCTCTTTTTTTAAGAACTGCAAATTCATTCTTCTTTTGGATTAAAATCTTTCTTTGAAACAGATGCTATGCGAAGTTTTGAACAAAATTCTTCTAAAGGAAAAACACCCATCATTCCCTTGCCATGTTTGCGTACCGCAACAGTTTTTGCTTCTTCTTCTTTGCCTCCTACAACCACAATAAAAGGGATTTTTTCACTCTCCGCATTCTTGATACGTTTATTTAAGGATTCTGAAGTTGTATCAAGCTCTGTTCGTAATCCCGAGGCAGAAAAATGTGCAACGACCTGTTGCGCATAAGAAAGGAAACGGTCGGAGATAGAAAGAACTTTTATCTGTACCGGCGCGAGCCATAAGGGAAATGCGCCTCCGTAATGTTCAATAAGAATGCCAAAAAACCGTTCAAGAGATCCCATCACTGCACGGTGAATCATAATCGGTTGTTCAAATGTGTTCTGTTCATTCACAAAAGACATTTCAAAACGTTCTGGAATATTAAAATCTACCTGAATCGTAGAACACTGCCAGGTTCTTTTTAGAGAGTCCTTTATCTTTAGATCAATTTTAGGACCATAAAAAACACCTTCACCAGAATCAACGCTATACGGAAGACCCTTCTTTTGTAATGCTCTTTCAAGAGCAGAAGTCGCTTTTTTCCAATGCTCCAAAGATCCCACATATTTTGCCGGTCTAGTTGAAAGAAAAAGTTCATATTCTGAAAATCCAAATGCCGAAAGATAAAAAAGCACAAAATCAAGAATAGATATGACCTCTTCTTCTATCTGACCGATCCTGCAAAAAATGTGGGCATCGTCCTGTGTAAATCCGCGTACTCTTAATAATCCATGCAAAACTCCATCCTTCTCAAATCGATAGACTGTTCCAAGCTCTGCCCAGCGGAGAGGAAGTTCCCGGTAACTTCTTAACCTATTTTTATATACCAGAATATGGAATGGACAGTTCATTGGTTTTAACTGGTATTCAATATGATTCTCAAAGACTATTGGAGGGTACATATTCTGACGGTAAAAATCAGTATGTCCAGAAGTATCCCAAAGCCCTAACGCTGCAATGTGCGGAGTATATAGTAACTGGTATCCATGTGAAAGATGGAGATCTCGCCAAAAATCTTCAATAATCTTTCTAACCATTGCTCCCTTGGGATGCCAATACACAAGCCCCGCTCCAAACTCTGGATGAAGAGAGAACAGATCAAGTTTGGTGCCAAGGGTTCGATGGTCTCGTCCTTTTGCTTCCTCCCGAAGCATTAAAAATGAATCCAAATCAGATTTTTCAAAAAAAGAAATTCCATAAATTCGTTGCATACTTTCCCGAGATTCATCCGCTCGCCAATAGGAGGAAGAAAGAGAAAGGAGCTTAAAATGTTTTGCTTCGCCTGTTGTAGCAATGTGAGGACCAGAACAGAGATCGGAAAAATCTCCCTGACGATAAAACGAGACCAACGCATTTTCAATTTCCGAGAGGATCTCTTGCTTAAAAGGTTCCTCGGAAAGCATCTGTTTCGCTTCTTCTTTTGAAACTTCTATCCGTTGAAAAGGGAGATTTTCCTTACAGATTTTTTTCATCTCTTCTGCAATTTTTTCAAGGTCCGCAGGAGTAAAAGGCGTATTCCGGAAAAAATCATAATAAAACCCTTCTTCAATAGCCGGGCCAGTGCCAAGCTTTGTTTCAGGGTATAATCTCTTTACCGCATGCGCAAGGATATGCGATGTACTATGCCACAATGCATGCAATGTTTCCTGCGAATTCATTATTCCTCCCAATACAGATTAAAAAAATGCTATGAAAAGATCTGTACAACCGACCTTCTATTTTATTCTATTTTTTTCGCATCTTTTATTCGTAGAAAGAGATATAGAATACGTCAAATAATAGCATATCTGAAACGAGCCTTCAACGAAGATAGATTTTTTTTTATGGTTTCAATTGAAGGTATCTTTCCAACATATACCATATAAGGAAGAGATGTAGAAAAAAAGCGAAGAATTCAATAAAAGTTATAATTCTGCAGAGTACGATCTTTCAGCTTTGAATCCCATGGTTCTCAACCCATAATGTTCTTACTGGCACATAGTTTACACTTTATTTTTAGGACATAGTTTAATCAAGAATTGTAAAGCCAAACAGATCTTCGCATGGCGTAAATCTGTCACTTTCTTCAACAAAAAAGCCCAGAGTATAACTCATCAACCCTTGCTTCTTGCCACCTATCTTGTTGCATCTTTTTATTACTTATAATCAATCTTGCTTAGATTTTATCTTTTTTACCTTTCTCTCAATCTTTTTCAAGCTTTCCAGATAATCTTTTTCTGCGCCACTTAGTGTTTCACTCTGATATTTTCTGTATTCTGCTCCCTTCTATTTGAACTGTCCGGAAATTCCGAACAGTTGACTGTGGGGTTAATTCGCCTTCCAAAAAAATGTTTTTGATATGTTCGCTAACATTGGATTTACTGGACTGAAAAAGTTCTACCATCTGAGCTTGTGACAGCCAGACAGTTTCACTTTCGATGCGTACTTCTATCTTGGGCTGACCTGCCGATCCAGCATAAATAATAATTTGATTTTTTTCTTTATTCATAATCAATCTTGCTTAGATTGTGGAAAATCCTCTTGTTCAACTCTTCTTCTTTTAACTATTCTTCAAATTCAGATTTCAGACTGGTAAACCTTTCGACAAAATCAAAATCGTTTTCTTCTTCGGGCAGCCCTGTTCTTACTGGCACATAGTTTACACTTTATTCTTAGGACGTAGTTTACACTTTTATTCATAGTTTAATCAAGAATTGTAAAGCCAAACAGATCATCGCATGGCGTAAATCTGTCACTTTCTTCATCAAAAAAGCCCAGAGTATGACCAAAATCAGCTGGGGGCCCCAAAGAAAAGGCATGCTATAAATTATATTGGTTCATCCATAACACTTGCCTCCTTCCATGGCATATTCCCCTTCTTTTCAAGAGGGAGTATACCAGGAAGTGTAAACCATGTGCCCGGAATATTGTGTTAAGGATGTGCTCGGAATATATCCAAAAAGCGGGGCCGACGGGTTGGTGCTATAAAACTTTTGCGCCGCCTCAACCCGATCTTTCGGCTTCGAATCCCATGGTTCTCAACCCACGAAAAAGCGGGGCCGACGGGTTGGCGCTATAAAACTTTGCGCCGCCTCAACCCGATCTTTCGGCTTCGAATCCCATGGTTCTCAACCCGTCAAATTCCAACATTTTCTATCAACCGTTGAAAATCTTGAAATTCTTTTTCTATCAAAAAAAAGCGGGGCCGACGGGTTTCGAACCCGCGACCTCCGGATCGACAGTCCGGCGTTCTGATCCACTGAACTACGGCCCCATAATGACAAGTAGTATACTCGAAAACCTGTGCTACTGTCAATCTTCCTTAGAACCCTAACTGTTCTAGTTTCTTTATCCGTTCTTCAAGAGGAGGATGGGTAGAAAAGATATTCGCAAAACTTCGTCCTGAAAATGGGTTGACAATATATAATGGGCTTATGGATGGGTTCGCATTCTGCATAGGAATCGCTGTAACACCTTTGGCTAATTTTCGAAGCGCTCCTGAAAGAAAAAGAGGATTGCCGCAGATACGGGCACCGCTTTCATCCGCAAGGTACTCCCGACTGCGAGAAAGAGCTAATTGGAGAAGTGTCGCCGCTAAAGGAGCAAGAATTACCATTGCCATTACTCCAGCAAGGGACAGGATGTTTCCTCCCCGACCTTCGGAATCACGGCCTCCTCCGAAAATTGCCGCCCACTGGATCATTCTCGCAAGCATTGTAACTGCGCTTGCAATAGTTGCCGCAATGGTCGCAAGAAGAATATCGCGGTTTTTTACATGAGACAACTCGTGCGCAAGCACTCCTTTCAGTTCTTGTTCATTAAGGAGGTTCATAATTCCTTCTGTTACCGCAACTGAAGCATGTCGGGGATCTCGGCCGGTCGCAAAGGCGTTTGGACTCGGCGAGGGAATAATATAGAGCCGGGGAACAGGAATTCCCGCAGACATTGAAAGTTCCTGAAGCATAGAAGTTAAACGGGAATATTCTCCTGGTTTTACTTCTCGCGCCCGACTTGTTGCCAATACAACTTTATCTCCAAAAAAGTAGGCGATCCAGTTCATTCCTAATGCAATGACAAATGCTATCACCGCACCTTGTTTTCCAAAAAAACTTCCTACTAGAACCAGAAGTATGCTTAATAAGAAAAGTAGTATCATACTTTTTATCCGTGAACCCATTGGTTTCCTCCTGAATAAATGGTTTTTCGTCAAAAAATCCCTTCATAGGGTACAATATAGTATATCATGTTTTTCTTCTTTTTTAGATGCGCTTATGATGAAAAAAGATACTATTTGTGCCATTTCCACACCGCCTGGCATTAGCGGTATAGGGATTATAAGGATTAGCGGAACAGGAACCCGCACAATCCTTGGGAAGATCTTTCTTCCTAAAAATCCTATGCCGGTTATGCAATGGCCTTCTCATTCGGTGCGTTATGGACATATTGTCAAAGGTACTGAAATCATTGATGAAACTCTTGTAACCTTTATGAAAAAATCTCGTACCTATACCCGAGAAGATATGGCGGAAATTGGTTGTCACGGAGGGTTTGCTTCCCTTAAAAAGGTACTTTCACTCTGTATTGAATCCGGATGCCGGCTCGCACAACCAGGAGAATTTACCAAACGGGCCTTTCTTAATGGAAGAATAGATCTTCCACAAGCAGAAAGTGTTCTTAGCATTATTCTCGCACAAACAGAAAAATCTCTTGAGATCTCTCTTCATCAGTTATCGGGATCTTTCTCAACACGAATAAACCTTCTTCGTAGCGATCTTCTTTCTCTCTCTTCAGATATTGAAGGAATGATTGATTTTTCAGAAGTGCATGGGCTAGAAGATTCTCTTCCTAAAATGTATCAGAGAATAGACCGCCTTCTTCACGATACTACCTTTCTTCTCAATACAGGAAAAGAAGGAAAGATCTTTATTGAAGGTATCCGACTTGCTATCGTGGGAAAGCCCAATGTGGGGAAATCCAGTTTGCTCAACCTTCTTTGTGAAGAAGAAAAAGCTTTAGTTTCAGAAATTCCGGGAACTACCCGTGATGCGATTGAAACAATGATTGCAGTTCAGGGAATACCTCTTCGTATTGTGGATACCGCTGGAATCAGAAAACCTCGTGAATCTTTGGAATCCCTTGGTATAGAACGGGCGAAACAATGGATGCAACGGGCGGAAATTGTTCTTCTTCTACTTGATGGAAGTCTTCCACTTGATTCTGAAGATGATGAACTTCTGAACGAAATAGGAGACAAACCAGCTATTCTTATCAAAAACAAAAGCGATCTTCCAGAAGCGTGGAATATTGGAGACCTTCCAAAAAAATTTTCTGCCCGCGATTTTGTTACGATCTCCTGTATAGAAAAAACAGGTATAGATATGCTTGAATCCCGTATTTCCCAGATTATTGAACAGGGAATGATTACAGGGGGAGATCCTGATTTTTATCTTAACCTGAGGCAGGAGGCTCTTCTTAAAGCAATACAAAAGCACCTTTCCCATGCTTGGTCCGGTTATGCGCAAAAAGTCCCCCTTGACATGGTTGCGGAAGATATTCGGTCTGCTTTGTCTGCGGCAAACGAGATTACGGGAAGAGGTGCTAGCGAAGAACTTCTTGATACAATTTTTGGAGTGTTTTGTATAGGAAAGTAGTATAATGTATGAGAAAGATTGCCTTTTCTTTCTGAAAATAACCTTTAAGTATATGGGGAAAAGAATGAAAAAAGAGATATGGAGTATAATGCTCGTTCTTCTTATAGCTCTTTCTGGATGTGCAACCTACTATAATCCGGTTACAGGAAAGCAGGAAAAAACGCTCTATTCAGAACAAGAGGAAAAAGATCTTGGAAAAGCAGCGAATGAAAAAATTCTGCGGGAATATAAGGTTCTTTCCAATCCAGATGCCTATTATCCCGGCTTTACTCGCCTCTGTGCCGCTATTGCCGCTCAGTCAGGCAGACCGACCCTTTCTTATTCTTTTGGTATTATTGAAAAAAACGAAATCAATGCTTTTTCTCTTCCGGGCGGTTATATTTATGTATATACAGGACTTCTTGCAAAAATAAAAAATGAAGATGAGTTGGCAGGAGTAATCGGGCATGAACTTTCTCATATTGAAGCACGAGATGCCTTAAAAAAAATGGAAGCTGTTACTCTTTATACCATCCCTGCCCAGATTCTTTTTGGTTCAGGAAGACAACAGGCAATACAAAAAGTGGTTGATACCTCTTTTAATCTTTCACTCCTTAGATATAGCAGACAGGATGAACTTCGCGCAGATGCGGATGGAGCGCGCTATGCGTTTCAGGCAGGGTACGATCCTTTAGGAATGATCTCGTTCTTTCAAACTCTTGAAAAGATAGAAAAAGAAAGTGGCGTTGCAGGTATTCCAGTTTTTTTGATGGATCATCCCGATACTCAAGCACGGATTAGGAATTTAGAAAAAGTAATCGCATCGTTTTCACGCACTTACTCTCCTGCATGGAAGGTAGAGACTTTGCGTTGATAGATCCTTTGAAAAAAAGAAATTACATAGAAGTAAAAGAATCTTTTATCTCTTGTACAAGGAGTTCAAACTCTTCGTCACTGTCTGGAGAAAAGTAATGCATCCCCGCAATTTTTTCACGAACCTCCAGTGAAAAAATCTTTTCAAGAGACCAACCCTCAGTCAGCGCTGAAAGCGCTAATTGATGAAATAAAAGGATAGCGCCGAGCATTTTGTGTTGTCTTGACAGAGTAGTATAGGCATCTCTCTGGTCAAATGCGCTTTGGTGAAGAAAATCTTCTCTGATACTTTTTGCGGTCGCAAGCAATAATCTATCTTCCTGCGAAAGTGTTTCCATTCCTATAAGACGTACAATCTCATTGAGTTCGGATTCTCGTTCAAGAAGCATAAGGGCCTCTTTCCTCTGTAAAGAAGCGCCAGTACCAAGATTTTCTTCAAGGAAAGGCCGTATATTGTCTTGATAAAGAGAATAACTGGTTAACCAGTTGATTGCGGGAAAATGGCGTTGAAACGCAAGTTGATCGTCAAGACCCCAGAAAACTTTTACAACGCGTAAGGTCATTTGGACAACCGGATCTGTAAGATCTCCTCCCGGTGGAGAGACCGCACCAATAATAGAAAGCGCTCCTTCGGTTTTGCCATCTAAACATTCTATCCGACCCGCGCGTTCATAAAAGGCGGCGAGTCGTGTTCCAAGATAAGCAGGATATCCTTCTTCACCCGGCATTTCTTCCATTCTTCCAGAAATTTCTCGCAAGGCTTCTGCCCATCGACTGGTTGAATCAGCCATTAGCGCAACTGAAAATCCCATATCACGAAAATATTCCGCGATGGTAATGCCAGTATAAATTGAAGCCTCCCTCGCCGCCACAGGCATATTTGAGGTATTTGCAACTAACGTGGTCCGTTCCATTAGAGGTCTGCCGCTTTCAGGATCTTGCAGAGAAGGAAATTCAATAAGAACATCTGCCATCTCATTTCCACGTTCTCCGCACCCGACATATATAACAATTTTGCTATCTGTCCATTTTGCTATCTGTTGTAGAACAACGGTTTTTCCACTACCAAACGGACCGGGAATACATGCTGTTCCGCCTTTCATAATGGGGAAAAGAGTGTCAATAACGCGTTGTCCTGTTACCAGCGGAACATTGGGCACAAGTTTTCGTTTGTATGGGCGCGGTTGTCGCACCGGCCATGTATGAAACATCCGTAAATCCACAGGTTCCTGCTCTTGGGAAATCTGTGCAATGGGTTCAGCCACACTATATTTCCCTTTCCGTATATCAGAAAGAGTACCGGAAATTCCTGGGGGAACCATAATACGATGCAGTACCAAAGGGGTCTCTTCCACTACTCCGATAAGGTCTCCAGGTTCTAAAGAATCTCCAACTTTTGCTACAGGTTCAAAATCCCAGAGTATTTCGCGATCAAGCGAAGGAAGAGAAACGTTTCTTGCGATAAAATTGTCCTCCATACGCAAAAGAGGTACTTGTATTCCGTCAAAAATCGCACCGAGAAGGCCAGGACCCAATTCTACGGTCATAGGTCCGCCGGTGCGGATTACCGGATCTCCTACCTTTAATCCTCGGGTCTCTTTATATACCTGAATTGAAAGAATGCCTTCTCTAATACGTACTACTTCTCCTAAAAGGTTTTCTTCTCCGACCTTTACCACCTCAAACATTCGGACAGAAGGCAGTCCGGATGCCTCAACAAGGGGTCCGGAAATCTTTTCAATCTTTCCTTTCTCATACCTCATCTTTTAATTCCTGTCTCCTTTGCCACGAGTTCATCCAACAAGCGGGAAGAACGTCCTGTCCGGGACGGTGATGTGGAAATCATAACTACTTCTTCACGATATTTTACAAAGTCTTCAAGAAAAGGAGTTTTTACAAGATCTTCAAGAAGAAAGATTGCCGCGTATTGCGAAAGGTCCAATGTCGCAATAAGTGATTCTGTCGCTTTAGGATCTCGTACATCAAAAAGATCTGCTCCAAGTAATTGAAATGTCCCAAAATATTCTTGAAATCCTAAAAATGCTATCTTCATGAAAATTGTCCTAATTTTCGTAATACTCTTGTTGGCTTTAATCCTGCATAGAGAATAGAGAGGATTTCTGCGGCAAGAGATATCTCAAGTTTACGGGCAAGGAAATATCCAAAAAGAGGATCTATTCCAAACGAAGTCAGTCTGATCTTTGCAAAACAAGACATTTGCCATGCACAAGCAACCTCTCCGATTTCCGCGGTGGTTTCAGGAAATGGAAGACCACGATATCCTTTTTCCCAGGCGCGGCGCAAACGACCCTGATGCGAAAAAAAAGATTGAGGAAGAAACCCTCCTTCAAGAAATTCCCGAGTATCGCACGAAACTTTCTGTTCAAGACATTCTGTTCGGAAGAAAAGGTTAAAAAGATCTGTTTCCGCACGTAAAAAGAGTGTAATGGCAGGAGATCGAAACGGAGAGAGAAGAGTGCGGGCGGCAAGAAGGTATTCGCGATCAAGAATCTGGTGATATTCATCGCTTGTACGTAAAAAAAGGTTTGTAACCGCAGGTTTAAGGTAATCTGGAATACCAAAAACCTGTCCCTCGTGACATGCTAAAAAAAGAAGTTCAGGAGCTATGCTTCCGAATGAATGAAGGGGGATATTTCTTCCGTAACATAGAGCGCGCATATTATCAAAATCATGTTCAAGCGTAAGAAAACGATATAATGGGTCTGGCGCAAGAGTTTTTGCTTCTTCAAAAAGGCGTGTTCTTTCATTATCTGCCCAAAGCAAAAGGTCGGAAATAGAGTCTGAATAGGCTGTGATATCAGGAAATTTCTGATGAAAAAGCGCAAGCGCTCCAGAAAAGGCGGGAGCTGTTGCAGCTTGTTCAAGAAGGGAAACTCCAAAAAGTTTTTTCTCTTTTGCCTTTACCGTACCATTTTCAGCGAGGTAAAGGTTTCTCATAACAGATACTCCTCAAGGAAAGGAGAGAGAATTTCCTTAAGAAGATTCTCTTGAGAATCCAAAAATGTCTCCCAATTTAAGATAAATGTCGTTCCCGTCCCTTTAAGGAAAATTCCTTGTGTTTTAGAGTTACGGTTCACTTCAAGAAAAATTCCCTCTTTTGCAAGCAATTCTATTATTTGTCTCATTTCTAAATCTTTAGGCGGCGCTTCCGAGGCAAGGGTAAGAGTCCATTTGCCTGGTCCTCCTTCCCTTGATAGCCGGGTAATAAGTTCTCCCGCTTTTTCAGTACAGTATTGATCCCATTCTCTATGAAGGGCCTCTATTCTTTCAGAGATCCATATATTTTTTTCTTTTAATATTCGTTCTCTTGCCACACCGCGATATTCCGCAAGATCGGCCGCATATTCAACCAGCAAAGCAGCGTAACGGCCTTCATATTCAGCAGTAAATTCTTTCTCTATTTCGTTTTTTTTCTTTTCAAATCGGGTGTTAAACTCTTGTGACGCCTTAGCAAGAATCGTTTCTTCTTCAACCTTTGCGGCTTCTTCAATATGGGCGATCATTTTTGCTAAATCCATTACAGTTTCACCCCAAATAAAAGAATAACCGAAGTAATAAGTCCAAGTACCGCGTAGGTTTCAATCATAGCGGCAAAAATAAGCGCTTTCATTACTGCTTCAGGGTGTTTTGCCACAACTCCAATGCCAGAAGAACATACTTGTCCCTCATAAATACCGGTAAAAAATCCGGTAATAGCAATAGGAAGACAGGCAACCAGTATCTGAAATCCTTGCTGTACTGTTGGAAGTAACATTGTGCCTGTAAAAACCCCTAACCTCATCATTGCAAGGAACCCGGTAAGAAAACCATAAATTCCCTGAGTACTGAGAAAGGCAACTAAAAGAAGCGCGGTACCAAACTTTTCCGGTTCTTCTGCAAGAAGGCCGTTTGCGGCAGTTCCTACCATGCCGATTCCCAGGGAGGAGCCAACCCCTGCTCCTACAATTGCGACAACGGCTCCGAAAAGCGCTATTACCAATCCTGTAAGTTCCATGTGGTTTCCCCCTTGTATACCGTTACTTCGTTTTCTGCTCGAGTTTCCTTATCAATAGAGGGAGTACCTCGAAAAGGTCGCCTACGATCCCAAGATTGGCAACCTTGAATATCGGAGCCTCAGGATCTTTATTGATGGCGATAATGTAATCAGAGGTCTGCATCCCTGCAAGATGTTGGATCGCGCCTGAAATTCCGCACGCAATATAAATTTTGGGTTTTACTGTTGTACCAGTTTGTCCCACCTGATGAGGGTAGGGGATCCAACCGGAATCTACAGCAGCCCGCGAAGCGCCTACGGTGCCTCCGAGTAATCCCGCAAGAGTGCGGATCATCTCAAAATTTTTTCCTTCTCCTATGCCTCTTCCTCCAGATACGATAATCTCTGCTTCTTGAAGGTCTACTGTCTGTTCTGCCATTGTTTGGGAAAGAAGTTCTACTCTGCAAAAAGGCGCAAAAGAGGCAAAATCTTCCCGAATGATCTCTCCCTTTGGATTCTGTATCGGTTTTGCTTCATCCATTACCTTTGGTCGTACAGTTGCCATTTGAGGCCTGTGATGTTCACACATAATCATTGCCATAAGGTTTCCACCATACGTGGGCCGTATCTGATGTAAGAGTTTTGTTTTCGGATCTATACGAAGATCTGTACAATCCGCAGTAAGACCGGTTCTTATCCGAGCCGCTACCTGTGGAACAAAACTTCTTCCCGCCATTGTCGCGGAGGCAATAAAAATATTGGGACGATGCGAAAGGATAAGGTTGCTAAGAAGACATACATAGGTATCTTGATGAAAATCATTAAGAGAAGGATCCTCCACAAGATAGACTTTTTCGCAACCCCGTGCAATAAGATCATAGGCCATTGTTTCACCGTCTGCGGCAAAAAGTACTGCGCTGGTCTCTTCGTTTAATTCCTTTGCAAGATTTAATGCGGCAGACAGAAGTTCATACGATACCGAAGCAAGTTTTCCTCTTCTGGTCTCTGCAAAAAACCATACTCCTGAAGAAGAAACCGCTTTTTTTGGTTCTTTCTTCCGTTCTCCTTTTATTTCAATGGCTTGTTCAGGACAGACCTTGACACATACAGTACAAAAAGTGCAGTTTTCGGTAATACGAGCCTTTTCATTTTCCATTTCAATGGCGCCAAATGCACATTTATCATAGCAAATACGGCACCCTGTACATTTCTCTGTAATAACCCGGATTTCCATTAGGCAACCCCTAAATGTTTCAATTCACTATATAACACATCCACAAGTTCCTCATTGCTTCCAGTCGCTACCTTTCCTTCCTTCTTTAATTCAGGCCTCCAAATTTCCACAACTTTCGTAGGAGAACCCTCTTGTCCAAAAGAATCGTCATCTCCTCCGATATCTTCTTTTGTCCACACTGGAATCTCTTCCTTTTTTGATTTCATAATACCACGAAGAGAAGGAAGTCTTGGTTCATTGATTTCTTTAATCACCGTAAGAATCGCGGGAAGCGGTGTTTTTACTGTTTCATAATGATCTTCCATTAATCGGTCGCACTCAAGAAAAGAGTCGTCTAAAGAATGAATTTTACTTACATAAGCAACAATAGGAACCTCAAGAAACTCTGCCAGTTCAGGTCCTACTTGTCCAGTGCTTCCATCCAGTGCTTCTCTCCCGCAAAAGATAAGTGTGGCATCTCCTATCTTACTAATTGCGCGTGACAATGTATAAGCGGTCGCCCATGTATCGCTTCCGCCAAACGCCCTGTCGCTTACCAAGATTGCTTCATCTACTCCAAGGGCTATTGCTTCACGTAAGGCGGTTTCTGCTTGAGGGGGGCCCATTGTAATAGCGCAGACACTTCCTCCAAAGCGTTCTTTCAGGCGGATTGCCTCTTCAATAGCATACATATCATAAGGATTGATAATACTGGGAACGCCTTCACGGATAATTCTTTTGGTAACCGGATCTACCTTTACTTCCATTGTATCCGGAACTTGTTTTATACAGACGACATATTTCATTTCAGCTCCCTTTTCATTTCTCTTTCTTCAGGTTATGGAGAAAAATCTTGTGTATGGGATGCTTTTGGTTATTTACACAAGAAATAATTATGGCTATAAAAATGAATAAAGTTCTGTTCCATCATAGAAGAAATTCATTTACCTTTGCAAGAAAACCTTCTTTAATATGGTTAAGTGCCTCTTCACTATTTCCTTCTATTCTGAGAACAAGAGCGGGTTGTGTATTAGATGCGCGAACCAACGCCCATCCATCGGGAAAATATACCTTTACTCCATCTATTTCAGAGACGGGAAATTTTCCGCGGTACCATTGTTGCAACGCACTGACGATTTCAAACTTTCTATTGTCGGCGGCTTCAATACGTATTTCAGGGCTTGCATAATAGCGTGGCACATCTGCAAGAAGTTCGCTAAGTCGGCTATCGGTACGATCCATAAGTAGAATTAAACGAAGCGATGAATAGAGCGCATCGTCGTATCCAAAATATTCGTCCGCAAAATAGATATGTCCTGAAAGTTCTCCAGCAAGAAGTGCGCCGGTTTCGTGAAGTTTGTCTTCAATCAGAGAATGTCCGGTCTTCCACATCAGAGGTTTCCCTCCTGCTTTAGTAATAGATTCTTCAAGAGCCCGAGAACATTTGACATCAAAAATCACCGTGGCGCCGGGATGTTTTGAAAGAAGATCCCTGCTGAAAAGGATCATTAACTGATCGCCCCAAAGAATGGATCCATCTTCTGCAATGGCGCCGATTCTATCGCCATCTCCATCAAAACCGATTCCCGCATCAAGAGATTGTGTGGTTACTATATTCTGGAGGTCCTTAAGGTTTGCGGGAACAATTGGATCCGGAAGATGGGCGGGAAAGGTGTTATCACTTTCAAGATGTATTCCCTCAAACGTTATTCCTAACGCATGGTAAAGACGCGTAAGAAAGGGGCCTACTGTACCATTGCCGGTATCAACACCTATGCGTAATGGTTTAGTAAAAAGAAATTTTTCTTTCATCAGAGAAATATATGCATCAGAAAAATCTCGCGCGTCTCTTGTACCCGAAGCGCGATAAAATTCTCCTTTTTCCGCAATATCCGCTACCTCCTGAATACGGGAGCCATATAGACACGCTTTTCCCGCAACAAGCTTAAATCCATTAAATTCAGGAGGGTTATGGCTTGCTGTTACCATTACTCCTGCGTCATACGGTCCTGTGCGTTGCGCAAAGTAAAGAATTGGAGTCGGCACCTCTCCGATATCACAGACATTTCGGCCTGTTTCATATAATCCTTGAATCAGTGATTCGCGAAGTTTTGGAGTTGTTTCTCGGTTATCTCCTCCTACTGCCACAGACTTCATTCCATTCTGTTCAAGCCAAGTTCCATATGCTTTCCCAAGTGTATTGGCAAACTCTGGGGTAAGTTGGGTCGCGACAAGACCACGAATATCATATTCGCGAAAAACAATACGTGGAATTTGCATAGAGGGCCTCCAAAAAAAAATAAGTATAGCAGATTTTTTCTCTGTTGACAACCTTAAGAACTCTTTAAAAAGTGCTCTATCCGTATGAAACATTTCATACCAATATAATGAAGGAGACAGTTACTATAGAAAAGAAAAAGATTTAAAAGAAAGGATCTTTTTGAAGTTGCGATTATGTTCTTTGGAGAAAGGAAGAAACAAAAGCAGAAGAAATATCCTCTGCGTCAAACCAGAGTTTTTCAAGACTGTACAGAGATCTTACCCCTGGAAGAAAAAGATGAAGCAGGATATCTCCATAATCAAATAAAACCCACTGAGCAGAGCCTTCTCCTTCTATTGCATGAGGTCTAAGACGCTTTTCTTCAATAGTTAGTGCCTCCACAACCGCCTTTGCCTGCGTTATAGTGTCAACAGAAGCGATCACAAAAAGATCTGTAACCCAGGTAAGTTTTCGCACATCAAGAATTTTTATATCAAAGGCTTGTTTTTCAACAAGAGTTTTCAGGATTACTTTTAGTTGTTCGTTAGGATATTCTTTTTCCATACGGTTATTGCGATCCCTTAATATGCTTCTCTTGTGTACCTATTCGTTCTATTTTTTGTTTTGCGTGTTTAAGATTTTCTTGAAGCTGGCGGAAGGTTTGTATTACTCCGTCAAGAGAAACAATAGTCTTGTCAAGATCTTTTGAGGCTGTTTGCATTGCATCAATCTGTGATTCAAGCTGGTGAAGCCGAACATCTTTCTGTGCCATGCGTTCTTTACAAACAATGGTTTGTACTCCAAACGCAACCCATCCTGAAAGGCACAAAACCAATGGAATATAGAACTTTACCAGCGGACCATAGAATCTTTTTTTTGAAACAGCCTGCGTCATGCTCCCTCTGGTTCCATGGCAATCGCATCTTTAGGACACTCATGCGCACAGATACCGCACCCCTTGCAAAAATCATAATCAAAATGAGAAAACTTTCCTTCTTTAACTTTTACCGCTCCATCCGGACAATAGGCCCAACAAAATAAACAGTGAATACATTTTTCCATATTATGTACAGGTCTCATATTTCGCCAGTTGCCGGTCTTAAATGCTAACGATGTTCCGCCTTCAAGAATATCGCCTTCCGCAAGTTCTTTCCATGTTTCTTTTTTTTTGCTCATATTATTCTTTCACCTCATGGTATGCCCGTTCCACTGCATTGATATTTCCTGTAACAACCTCTGGTCTGTTCTTGAACTTTATCTCAAGCTTTTTTCTGATATCTTCAAGAACTTCCGCAATATCAAGAAGGGGAGTAACCTTTACAAGAGCTCCGATCATAGGAGTGTTCGGTATATTCCTTCCAATGGTTTCCATTGAAATTTTTGCGGCATCTACTGTATAAATTTTTCCTGAGAATCCGAGAAGATCCCGAAATTCCGCGCCGCTCTTTGTGGTATTGATAATAAGGATTCCTTTCTCTTTATCAAGACCCGCTGTAACATCTACTTGATCAGTGAGAGAAACATCAAGAACAACTACTACATCTGGATTTTCAACAGGTCCATGAGTTCTGATGGGATTTGGACTAATCCTGTTAAAAGAGACTACTGGCGCTCCCATCCGTTCAGGTCCATACTCTGGAAAAGCTTGAAGATACTTTCCTGTAGAACAGGCAGCGTCTCCTAACAAAAGTGCCGCGGTTTTTGCGCCTTGCCCGCCACGGCCATGCCACCGGATTTCATACATTTCTTTCATACGCGCTCTCCGTTGTCAAAGTAAAAGATGCACAGACTTGCCACAAACCCTATTTCTCCTATACCAAGGGCAATAGCCTTCGCAATTTCAAGAAAGGGGTTTGAGATAGTATATACCCAACCGAACAAATTCACAAATACCATAAGAATACCAAAAAGACCTCCTATTACCACAAGTTCAGAAAAATGTTCTCTGGTAAACAAAACGCTTTTTCGTAAGGCTTTCCGAACAGAAATTTCTTTTTCAAGAAAAATCAGAAGCGGCGCAAAGAGCAGAAAAAGAAGACAATAGCAAGGAAAGGCAAGCCAGCAGAGATAAAGAAATGTCAAGACTCCCGAAAAGAGCGGAGGAAGTGATGCAAAACTGAACGCTACTACTGCCGCAAGCCCGATAATGGCAAGAAGACAGAGCAATAAAATCATTTTAACAGCAAGAAACGGAATAAAAACTCTTCCTCCAGATTGCAAGAAACGTTTTGGAGTTACTGTTTCGTTGCGAAATCTCTGCACAATAGAAGAATATACCGAGGCAGTGATCCAGTTTTCAGCGAGAATCGCAAGAAAAAAGAAGAAGATAAAATCTTCTTGAGAAAGGTGTTTGACAAGAAAATGTGTTGCCAGAACCCAAAGGGTTACAATGCCGACAAGATACCAATGAATACGATGAAATGAAAAGCCTTTTCGTAGGGCTTGATATGCGTTCATACACTCGCGTTGCGCGTCGTGTCGCGCAAAAAAAGTTCAAGCCCTTCAAGAGGAATATCTTGGGCGTTGGACTTATTTCGCATCTTAATTTCTACTTTTCCTTCAGATAGTTTTTTTCCAAAAACTATCCGTATAGGAATTCCGAGAAGGTCCGCATCTGCAAATTTTACTCCCGCACTTTCTTTCCTGTCGTCAAGAAGGAGGTTCCATCCTGTTTGTACCAGGCTGTCGTGAAGATTCATTGCAGCCTCCATCATGGCTGAATTGGCTGTATTAATAGGAATAAGCGTTGCTTGCCAAGGAGCGAGAGAGAATGGCCAGATAATACCCGCTTTATCATAATTTCCTTCAATGACCGCTGAAAGTATTCTGCTTACTCCAATGCCGTAACATCCCATTACCACAGGTTTTAGGGTACCATCACTGTCAGTAAAAAGAACTTTCATTTTCTTACTATATTCTGTTCCAAGCTTGAAAATATGGCCTACCTCTAGTTCTGCGCATTCGCCCGAAGCCACAAACTCTTCAGAAAACTTCCCTCCAATAACGCCAGAATCCGCAGTCTGCACTTCTACAGATAATCCGCATTCAGAAAATATCTTGATATAGGCGTCTCGCATTGTTTGATATGATGATTCTGAGTCTTTGTCGGTCATATCAAAACTATAGGCGTCTTTCATTAAAAACTCTCGTGCCCGTATAATTCCGAACCGCGGCCGTATTTCATCGCGAAACTTGGTTTGAATCTGATACAGAATAACCGGAAGATGTTTTCCGCTTTTTACATATTTTCTTACCAAATCTGAAACGACTTCTTCGTGAGTCGGACCTAACAATAACCTTCGTTCGTGACGGTCTTTAAAGGTTATCATATCTTGTCCCATCTTTCCCCATCGGCCGGATTCTTCCCACAAACTTGCCGGCTGAAGGGCCGGCATTAGGATTTCCTGACATCCGCAAGCATTAAGATGTTTCCGGATAATAGCGCTGATTTTCTGGAGAACCGCGAGTCCGGATGGCAAAAACGTATAAATTCCAGAAGCTACTTTATCAATCATTCCCGCCTGATGCATTAAGCGTTGGCTTACTGTTTCCGCATCTTTTGGCGCTTCTTTTAATGTAAATATAAATGATTCACTCCACCTCATTTGTTTCCCCTGTTATATCGTAATACTCTACTCCTTCATTTCTGTTTCGTCAAAAGCGCGAATTGCCTCATTAAAAATCTATACGAAAATATTGTATATCTTACATCTCTTTTTTCTATTGCGGTACTGAATATCCAGAATGGGATCGTGTATATTAATACCTACCTGAAAAAGTATGTGTAGAAATAGGAAGTAAAGAAAGGATCCTGTTTTCAGATAATTGTCTTTTTTTTAAGGAAAAGTTTATTATAAAAGAGAGATTTACTCCGACGAGGAAAAAAAACATATTGCCTGAATATTCAGGGCTTTAAAAGAAAGAGAGAGGAATACTCTTGTTGCCCGGAAAGGAGGTTGTATGAAATGCCCCTTGCGTATGCGGCATCAGAAACGCCCTCTCGGAGAATCAGCTTCTGGCGCTCCTGAATACACCCAGGATTTTGATGTATGCCTTGAAGATGGATGCGCCTGGTGGTCTGAGAAGGCACAGAAATGTGTTGTGGCATCTATGTTCCGCACTTTATTAGAGGACCGGCAACCGGATTGATGGGGATGAAGTTAGGATAGGGCTTTTTCCGGAGAAAGCAGAGAAAGAAGGTAGCCGGCGGTAAGACAGACCGCGGGTTCTATAATCATAGCAGAGATCCGTGCGTTGAACGGTGTAGGTGTAATAGGTCCCTTATATCCACAGTGTTGAAGCCCCTTAAAGAAGCTTTTAAAATCTATGATTCCGGTCTCTCCGGGCAATGCCCGTTGGTTGTCGGGATGCTCTTCCCGAGAAAAGTCCGCAAGACAATCACTTACCTGAACATAAACAAACAACTCTTTTGAAGAGTGGGAAATATCTGTCTCGGTACCGAGAGACATATGCCAGTGAAAGGAGTCTAAAAGGATTCCCGCGTTGTGTCCGATTGTTTCTGAAAGTTCTTGCATCTCTGAAAGTGTAGAGATGAATGGGAAGGAGAATGTTTTTTTTGAGGAGGGTGTTCCCACAAACCCAAGTCCGAGACGACATCCATGTGCGGCAAGAATTTCTGCGATGGGAGATAGTTTCTTAAGATGAAACGAGAAATTTTCAGAGAATGTGTATTCGTTTGAACCCGGACGAACAAGGGTATAACATCTGTTTGCTCCTACTGCAGAGGCAATCGACGCATACTGTTCAAGCATGCTTTTTTGTTCGGAGATATCTTCCTGATACCAGTTGAAAGGAAGTTCCCAGCCTCCTGCTTTTAGGCCTTCTGTGGCAAGAATACTTTGAATATAAGAGGAGCCATTGTTGAGGAGGTGGTCGTCCCATGTAATATCTATTCCTTCAAATTTTCCAAGCCGTGCGAGTCTTGCTGATTCCCGAAACGATACTTTTATATCAAGTGCAAGGGGTGAAAAAGTACTGAACATAGTGCCTCCAAAGTTGACAAAGCCAAAAATCTATTTTACATTCAAACGATGAGAGAATTCAAATTTACTTGCGCTCCGAAACTTCTGTTCGGGGAAGGATCACTGCAGCAACTCCCTTCTGTAGTATCAGAATGTAAGGGAAAAAGACCTTTTGTGGTAGTGGATTTCAATCTTGTGGCAACAGGGATTACATCCCGTGTTTCTACGCTTCTTGAAAATGCGGGTTTTATACCTTTTCTCTTTGATGGCGTGGATGGAGAGCCTTCTACCGCGCTTGGAGATGAATGCGGCCGACTTGCACGGGAGCACAGAGCTGATGTTGTGATTGGAATTGGTGGCGGAAGCGCATTGGATACTGCGAAAATAGTAAGTGTTCTTGTAACAAACGAAGGAACCGTTGCGCAGTATCAGGGGCTCCATAAGATTCCGCATCCCGGTATCCCCAAAATTATGATTCCTACAACGGCAGGGACCGGAAGCGAGGTAACGTGGACAGCGGTCTTTATCCGAAAAGAAGAAAAGGCAAAAGCAGGCGCAAACAGTCCCTATCTTTATCCTGATATTGCTCTGTTAGATCCTGAACTAACAGTTTCTCTTCCTCCGGGACCGACGGCTTCAACAGGAATGGATGCTTTTTGTCATGCAATAGAAAGTTTTCTTTCTAATAAGAGCAACTTTTTTACTGAAGCGATCTCTGAAAAATCACTTGCGCTTATTTGGAAAAATCTTCCTATAGCCTATAAAAATCCCGGTGATATTGGCGCTCGCAGTGCGATGTTGTATGGAAGTTTCCTCGCAGGACTTTCCCTTGCGAACGCTGGAGTTACTGCGGTTCATTCTCTTTCTTATCCTCTTGGGGGTATGTTTGGCACTCCCCATGGGATTGGAAATGCGACACTTCTCCCTTATGTATTGGAAGATGTGATTCCGCAGGCAGGAGAAAAACTTGAATCACTCGCTTTTTTTCTTACAGGAGAACATCTCACTGCTCATGCTTTTGTAGAGCGTATTAAACAATTGGAACAGGATATGAATCTTCCTACTTCTTTGCGGCAACTTAAGGTTTCTAAAGATGTTTTTGAAGAGATCGCGGAGGGCGCAATGAAGATAGCGGTTCCCCTTCAGAATCATCCTCGTCTTCTTTCTCGAGAAGAAATTATCGCAATTTATCATGCAGCCTATTAAATGTATACAATAAGGAGTGTACGATGCCGGGAAGAGAAGTTTTTGGAGAAGAAGAACGCGCCCAGATAGCGGAAGTAATGGAGCAAGGGGTCCTTTTTCGTTATGGATTTGATGCCCAGAGGGCGGGTGTTTTTAAGGTAGCGGAATTTGAAAAGAAATTTGCTTCCTACTTAGGTTGTTCCTATGCGCTTGGAGTAAGTTCTGGAAGTGCCGCGTTAAAGGTTGCTCTTGAAAGTAGCGATCTTCCGAAAGGAAGTGCTATTTTAACCTCTAGTTTTACCTTTGTGGCAAGCATAGAGGCGATTGAAGAATCAGGGTATGTTCCGGTCTTGTGCGAAGCGGACGCAAGTTATAATATTTCTGTAGAAGATATGGAGCGACAATATTCTCCGCAGGTTTCAGCAGTGCTTCCAGTTCATATGATGGGCTCGTCCTGCGATATGGAAGGGATTCTTCAGTTTGCTCAATTGAAAAACCTTGTTGTAATTGAAGATGCTTGTCAGGCAACCGGCGCCACATACAAGGGAAAATATCTCGGATCATTGGGTGCTTTCGGATGTTTTAGTTTTGATTATGCAAAGATTTTGACCACCGGAGAAGGCGGTATGGTTGTAACATCGGATCAGTCTCTTTATTTGAAGTCGGATCGATACCATGATCATGGTCATTCCCATAGGACCGATCTTGCTCGCGGATTTGAACCCCGCGAAGGAAAAGGTTTTAATTACCGGATGAGTGAACTTCAAGGTGCTTTGGGAATTGCACAGCTTGCAAAACTTCCATCCATTATTTCTGGTCAAAAAAAGAATAAAAAAATTCTGAAAGATATTCTTGCGGCCTATCCTTTTATTACAATAAGGAAACAGTATGACGAAGAGGGAGAGATAGCAACGTTTCTTGTCTTCTCTCTTCCGGATATGAAGACTGCGGAGACATTTAAAGCACGGCTGAAGGATAATAATGTGCCTACAGGGGTGATGAACTATTGGCATTTTATTGCCAATAAGGAGAGTGTGGGAAAACCAGAAGAATTTCTTGCTACAAAGGATCTTCTTGATAGAACTGTCTTTATAGAGATTCTCCTGAAGATGGATATTGTATCCATTGCCGCAGGGTTGAAAAAGGTTTGTGATTCTTTTTAAATGAATGAAATCCCTTATTTTTTCTGGGGTATGGGATGAACTATATCCTTGTAACAGTAACGTTTCCTGATAGAAAGCTCGCGGAAGAAGTTGCAAAGGATCTTATAAGAAAGAGGTATGCCGCGTGTTGTCAGATTTTTCCGAGAATTACAAGCATATACGCATGGAAAGGGAAGATTGAAAATACCGAAGAAACGCTCTGTTTTATAAAAACCCGGATGGATCTGTTTCATACGATTGAAAAGGTTATTTACGCATTTCATCCTTACGAAGTTCCGGAAATCGTAGCAATACCATTGTGTGCATTAAGTCCTTCCTATAGAAGATGGCTTGAGGAAAGTGTTGCGGAAGAAGAGAAAAATTCTTGATAGTGTCAGTACACACTATATCGGAATAGATTGAAGAAAAAAGGGTCCTTACGATCTATACTTATTTGTAATAGGCATTCTTCGGTCGTGTCCGAATGATTTGGGTGTAATTTTTATTCCGGGCGGCGCCTGTCTTCTTTTATACTCGCTTCTCTCTACCATGATAAGTACTTTTCTTACGATCGTTGTATCAAATCCGCGGGCGGTGATTTCTTCAAACCCTCGGTCTTCTTCTACATAGAGTTTCAAAATAGCATCCAGTACCTCATAGGGCGGAAGCGTATCTTGATCTTTTTGGTTATAATTTAGTTCTGCGGTCGGCGCTTTTACTAACATGCGTTCCGGTACAACTTTGCCAAGAGAATTTCGGTAGCGAACAAGGTCGTAGACAAGAATTTTTGGTACATCCTTGATAACCGCAAATCCGCCGGCCATATCTCCATAGAGTGTGGTATACCCTGTACTCATTTCTGATTTGTTCCCAGAGGTGAGAACGAGCCACCCGAATTTGTTGGAGAAGGCCATTAAAAAAATTCCCCTAATTCGTGCCTGAAGATTCTCTTCGGTGGTATCCTGTTTTGTATGGGAAAAGCTAGGCGCGAGTGTTGTAAGAAAGGTTGAGAAGGGATCTTCAATGGAGAGAGTTTTCAGGTCAATCCGTAAGAGTTCTGCAAGACCGTGGGCATCTTCGCAAGATTCCTTTGAGGTAAACCGTGAGGGCATAAACAAACCATGTACTTTGTCGGAGCCAAGACTGTCACAGGCTATTGCCGCGACAAGCGCGGAATCAATTCCTCCTGAAATGCCAATCGCCACTCCGGGAAAACTGTTTTTTTCCACATAATCTTTTACTCCGAGGCAAAGGGCGCGGTAGACCTCTTCTATTTCGCTGGGTTGGGCAGGACGGTGCGGCTGGATAGAGGGTTTTTCTTTCTTCTGGAAAGAAGGGGGTTGGGTATGCGAGGAAGGAAGAAGAATATCAGCACAGAGAAGGTCTTCCTCAAAGGCCTTTGCTCTAGCGATTATGGTTCCATTGGTGTCGGCAAGAAAACTCTGGCCATCAAAGACCAGTTCATCTTGTCCTCCGACGAGATTGGCATAAAGGATGTGAACATGGTTAGATTTAGCTTTTTCACAGATTGTTTCTTCGCGTTCTCGTACTTTTCCCCGGTGATACGGTGAGGCGTTGATATTAATGATAAGACCTGCACCCTGGTTAACGAGTGTTGCAACAGGGTTGTTGGGGTGGCAAAGATCCCTGCATATTGTTATTCCGAAAGAGGGGTTGCCGGGCATGGTTTCCATTGAAAAAAGAGGAGTGTCTGTTCCCGGAGAAAAGTATCGGCTTTCATTGAAGATACCATAATTGGAGAGAACAGTTTTACAGTAGATGCTTTGTATGCTTTTGTTATGAATAATTGCGGCTGCATTAAAGAGACCCTCTTCTTTTCGCAGGGGGAACCCTATGATGACAATAGTATCTGATATATGTTGAGCGAGTGATTGAAGCGCTTTGAAAATCGCGGTAATAAAGGAATCTTTTAAGAGAAGATCTTCAGGCGGATACCCACAGATTGTAAGTTCCGGAAAGCAGAGAATATCTGCGCGTTTTGCATGGGTTTTATCTAAATAGGCAAGAATTTTCTTGCAGTTTCCTTCAATATCGCCCACAGTGCTATTTATTTGAGCGCATGCAACTCTAATCGGGATACCTTGTGTATTCATGGATTGTCCATTCAGGATGAAAGGAATTATACTCTCCTTTCCTGTGTTGTACAAACTTTTCTGAACAGGAAGATCGTAGAAAAAAGTTCTGTTAAGATCTTTTTATCTCTTTTCGTATCATAAATGATTGTTTTCCGAACAATGCGGAGAAAATTTGAACAATGTGCTATTCCTGGATGTGTCTTTTGGGTTGACGATACTGGATATAGCCATTTTTCATTGCGGTGTAAGGATCAAGAGAAGCTTTCTTAAAGGATTCATACTCTCCTGGAGTTAACGATACTTCATTTGTTTTTTCGTATGTTTTGACTCCTACTATAGCTCTTTCAGAGTTAAGTAAGGATATTGGATGAAGAAAAAAATCTCCTGCTGTTCCTACGGCGGATCTAACTGTTGAGGGACCGAGGATCGGAAGGTTTAGGAAGATTCCCTCTTTGATTCCATAAGTTCCGAGGGTATCTCCAAAATCAGTATGTTGTTTGGGAAGGTTTATATCAGGACGAGAAGATAGATCTATGAGTCCTGCAAATCCAAAGAAGGTGTTGACTGTAAATCGTCCTAATTCTATCGCGGCGCCATGAAGGTTTGCCTGAAAGAGATTGTTGATGAAACGGACAGGAAAGGCGATATTGTGAAAGAAATTTTTTGTGCTTTTTCTGGCAGGTTTTGGAACAATAAAGGCATATCCTTTTGAAATTGGCCGAAGAAGATAGAGGTAAAGTTTGTCATTGAAACAGAAAACAGCCCGATTAAGGGGTTCTAAAGGATCGGATATTGTAAGGGATGAATCTTTTTCTTCTTCTGGTTCCTCTATATCTCCGAATTCATCAATCTCGTCTATTGGATGAATCATTGTTTCGGTATTGTTCGTGGCAGAAAGGTCGGATTGTGGAAAGAGAGGGTTTTGAAAGAGAAGAAGCATACACCCGCAGAAAAAAAGGGGAAGAGTCCGTTTGTTTATCCAGAGAGAACGCATCTATTATTTTACCTTATTTTTAAGAATTTTCAGCATCTGTGAAGGAGAGTTTTTTACAAGGATTTCATTGAACTGGCTTCGGTAATTTTGAATAAGGCTTATATTTTCTACGATAATATCATAGACTTTCCATGATCCTTTTTTTTGGATTACTCGATAAAAGACAAAAACTGTCTGTGATGAAGAAACAATCCTTGTACGTACTTCCGCGATTGTTGGGGAGAGAGAGATTTCTTTGTCAAATAGAACTTTTTCATTAGAATAGGCGAGAAGTTTATCAAGGTATGCCTGTTCAAGGAGCCGACGAAAGAGCGGAACAAACTCTTTTCGTTCTTCCCGAGAAAGAGTGTTCCAGTGTCGGCCCAAGGCGCGTTTTGAGAGTTCTACCTCATCAAACATCTCCTGATATACTCTTTGGATCTTTTTTTGTTCCACACCCTTTGCAAGTTCAGCTTTCAATGCGGGATCCCGCAATATGGTAAGAACTTTTTCAACATGGGTGCGGACAGATTCCATGGGTTCTCCGCCATACGCTGGCGCATTGAAGAGTGTATATGCGAGAAGTAAGAAGAAAATCCCTTTCTTATTCATACTTTTCCTCCTGAAGAGATATTTGAGTATACATTATGCTGGACAGATTGAAAATTTTTCTTATTTTAAGTATGGATCGTGTTGTTGCGGGAGTTCGCTGTTAGCGGAGTGTAACAGAAGAATAAGACTGTTTATTTAATCTTCTATACTCTTCCTGTTTTACCATTGAAAGAAAATAGATATGGGAATGTTACGGATTTTCTTCCTGGATGCTTCCAAAGGCATAGCGTGAAATAATATCCGCGATTTCTACAGGAGGATGTGTTTCAGTAATGGTTTCTCCGGGATGAAGAAGGTCTCCTCCGCCCCCAGGGTCAAGGATAAGAGATTTATCTCCAATAAGACCCTCTGTTTTGATGGAAGCGATGGCATCATCATATACCTTGATACCTTTTTTCATCCTGAGTTCCACGATGACCCGTTGCGATTCTTGATCCATGGTAAGTTTTCCAGTTTTTCCAACTTCAAGACCCATGATATAAACAGGGCTTCCTTCCCGTAATCCGGTAACTGAAGTGAATGCCGCAAAGAGCGGATAGGATCCGTCTCCCGGAAGAGAGATATCTCCTAACTTTACTGTAAGATATCCCAGGGCAAGGATTCCAAGAAAAATAAAAAAACCAACCGTGGTTTCTATGGTATGTTTTTGCATTCTGGTCCTCCTGTACGCTGTAGTTCCTGTTTTAGAGAGCGTTGACTCTGCAATATTTCATCCTGAAAAGGATGGGCAAATGTTTGAAGTTTTTGCGGTGTTCCTTCAAATACCACTCTTCGGTTATAAAGCACGATGATTCGATTGGAGACGCAGTAAATATCTGGAATTTCATGACTTACCAGCACAGCTGTAAATCCAAACTCTCGTTTATATTGCAGGATCATCTCTAAGATTGCATTTTTTCTGACAGGATCCTGTCCTGATGTGGGTTCGTCAAAGAGTACAATGTTCGGATCTGTTACCAACGCACGCGCCAAAGCAGTCCGTTTCTGCATTCCTCCTGAAAGTTCAGAAGGATATTTCTGTGCGGAATCTGTAAGCTCCATCTGTTGCATGCGCGCAACCACCTTTTGATGGATCTGAGTTTTTGAAAGAGAACTTTTTTCTTTCAGGGGGAGTGCAATATTTTCATATACGTTGAGAGAATCAAAAAGGGCATTGTGCTGAAACATATAACTGATACGTGCGAAATGGGAAGAGAGCTCTTTTTTACTCATAGACGAGAGCGCTCTTCCCTGAAAAAGGATTTCTCCTTCATCAGGAGTCAAAAGTCCAATAATATGCATAAGGAGGATAGTTTTTCCCGCGCCGCTGAGCCCGATAATAGCTGTGATTTCTCCTTCAAAGATCTGAAGGTTGACGCGGTCAAGAATCACTTTTTCTCCAAATTGTTTTGTAACTTTCTTAAACTCTATTAGGGGCGATCTATTCATATTTAGATAAGAAGTGAGGTAAGGATGTAGTCGCTAATGAGAATGAGCACGCAGGATATTACTACCGCAGAGGTGGTGGCGAGACCTACTGACCGCGCTCCATGGCTGTCTGTGCGTTGATGAGAAAAATATCCCTGATAACAACAGACCACTGAAACAATAATGGCGAATACCACGGCTTTCAAGAGTCCATCGGTGATATCTTTCATTCCTGTGCTTGATTGAACACGATAAAGATAGGATGCGGAGTTTCCTCCAAGGAAAAGGACTCCGGATAGATATCCTCCGAAGATTCCTATGAGATTAAAGAATGAAGTAAGGAGAGGAAAGCTGATAATTGAGGCGGCAATTCTTGGGCTTATAAGGTAGCGGACCGGATCAATTTGCATTGTGGTAAGTGCGGAAATCTGTTCGGTAGCGCGTTGCATACCTATTTCCGCAGTCATGGCAGATCCGGCTCGCGCTGTGATCATAATCGCGGTAAGAACTGGTCCTAACTCTCTAAGCAGGGAGAGCGCGACAAGCGCGCCAAGGGTTCCCTCCGCTCCTACAAAGGAGAGCGCGTGATAGAGTTGGAGTCCGAGTACCATTCCGGTAAAGAGGCCTACAAGAAGAACAATGGGCGAGGATCTTGCGCCAATGAAGTAAATATGCTGAAGAATTCTCATATATTGTCCGCGGCCGACAATTTTTATCATTGCCTGAACTGTAAAGATTGCGCCAAATCCGAGCTGTTTCATCCATTGAAGAACTTTTGTGCCAAGCAGAGAAAAGAATTGTAGCGCGAAAGTTTTTCCTCTTGTTCGCGGAGAAGATTTTTTCCTTTTAAGATCTCTTTTCATTGATTTTTACTGTGTTGGCTCATAGTGCCAGCAAAGCGGAGATGTTGAGGAATTGTTCGCGCGATGCGGCTCTTTTCAGATATTTTACGATTTTTTTATCCATCTCCCTCCTTTTATTCCTCTACCTGTAGAGAGTGGCGCATACATAAGGTATGGAGAGCGGTTCAAACGTTTCATGGTAGCACATTTATAGAAAAAAAACAGGAAACAGGTACTATGATAGAGAAGGTTGACTTATGTATTATAGAACAAGAAGCCGTGTTTCGGGGAATATTGTTGACAAAAAAAAACCTTCCCGCTATTGTTTCTCTGTATGATACTCTTTTATCACAATGGAGAGAGCTATGAGATCCTTTAAGTTGAATGGAAAGAGTGCTTTGGTAACTGGCGCGGGACAAGGGCTTGGGAAAGAGTTTGCTCTTACACTTGCGCGGGCAGGCGCTGATATAGCTGTAGTTGATATTGTTGCTTCTCGCGCAGAAGAGGTTGCTTCTGAAATTCGCGCTCTTGGTCGTAAATCTTTAGCTATTACAGCAGATCTTTCTTGTAGAGACGATGCGTTTCGGATGGTGGCTGAAACAGTTGCTTTTTTAGGAACTCTTACTGTGGCGGTGAATAATGTGGGAGTTGCTATTCCGATTAAAGGAGCAGAAAAAGTTACAGAACAGGAGTGGGATATAGTGATGAATACCAATCTTAAGGGGACATTTTTCTGTTGTCAGGCAGAAGCTAATGCCATGATACCCGAAGGATATGGAAAAATTATCAATATTGCTTCTATGTGCGGACATATTGTATGGCCGGAACCGCAGGCGTTGTACAGTATTTCCAAAGCAGGAATTATTCATCTAAGCCGTTGTCTTGCCGTAGAATGGATTTCTTGTGGTATCCGTGTGAACAGTATTAGTCCGGGAGTTACGCGTACACCAGACCTTTTTCCTGAGGTGGTTCCGGTTTTTTTACAGAGAGCGCCGATAGATCATATTGCGGAAGTAAAGGATATGCAAGGCGCATTGCTATATCTTGCTTCTCCTCTCTCTGATTTTATGGTGGGACAGGAAATAATAGTTGATGGCGGATATACCCTTATGTAGGGAAATTCCTGCGTTGTTTTCGCAAGAAAAGCGCCTTACCTTTTTTCCGAAAGAGGCGGAATAGAATGTTCTTTTAATGTAATCAGATGGTTTTTTAATTCTTCCGCGAGCGGATGTGCGCATTCTTGTAGATGAAAGAGCCCCCATGCTATTGATTGGTTGAATACCTCTTTGTTATAGGGGTTATATGCCCTTTGACAGGCAAGAAGGCCTGCGGTAAATAATGCGATAGTATTTGCTTTTTCTTTCATTTCTTTCTGATTAGAGGATGCAAAAGCCCTTCTGGCAAAAGATCGGCACTGTTGCAGGAGAAGACGAGCAGGAAATTCTTTCCGAGTAAAAAGGTCTTGCAGTGTATTTTTTTGGATGGCGTCGGAACTTTCAAGAAGGGCTATGTGGGAAATTGCTCGGTTTAGCCAGAGAGAGGGGTTGGAATTTTGAGGAAGACTTTTTTTCGCAAGTACAGGATAGAGAAGTTCTGTAAGGGTCTCTGCAAAAACCTGATTTCCTTCAGAGGTAAGATGTATACCGTCATTCAGAATAAGCCGTGTATTGATTGAGGGATCTTTTTCTTTAAGTGTGTGGAAGGTTGCAAACCTATCATGGAGAAGAAGACCCTCTTTTTTTGCGATGCCCCTAATATAAGAATGGGTGAATTTTTCAAGATATTTTTCTAATCCTCCATATAAGAGCGCCTGAGGACTTTGTCGCTGGCTATGGAGGTTTTCATCAAGGGTGGGCTGGGTTTCTAAAACAAGGATAGCATTGGTTTCTTGCTGTATCTTTTCTACGATTTTTTGATAATTTCGGATACACTGGTCTCGGTTGAGGCCAGAGAAGGCATCATTAGAGCCAAGGCCTATTACTACCGCATCAGGGTTATACGCAATACAATCGCGATCAATGCGCGCAAGCGCCAGTTCTGCGGTATCTCCTCCATCGCCACAGGCCGCAACGTCAACGAAATGTGTTTTTCCGAACCGTGATTGTAATCCTGATTCAATGTAATCTACATACCGTTTGCCATACGGGTTGCGGTGAGACCAGGTGGTGGACGAACCAAACACCACTACCTCCAGAAATGGTGTTGCCATAAAAAACTCCTATGTAATAGGTCATAGTGATAATGGTATGGTTATACCATATTTTAGAAAAAATTTCTTTCTGTCCAGAAGATTTTTATAGATACTACGATATATAAGATGGATGGTCTGTTTTATGGATTTTGTAGGAAAAAAAATCGCATCGCGGTTGATTTTTAAAAAGGAGAAAATGACGGATTTGTTGCAGGTATGATGGCGATGGCCTCTATTTCAACAAGCCATCCCGGTCGGCATACGCGCGAGAGTACTGTAATGATTGGAGTTTTTGGAAAGAGCGCATGCATTTTTTTTTCTACTGTGGAAGAATCTTCTTGATTGCGAATATATACAATAAAGAGGAGAACATTGGCCAGAGCGCCATTTTTTTCTCGCAGAAGGGCATTAATGTTGGTAAGTGTACGGGAAAGTTGGCGCGCTACGTTTCCTGGATAAAGAATTTTTCCTTTCTTATTGATACTGGCTGTTCCAGAAATGATAAGGTGCATACGGTCTTGGTACGATATGGAAACAGCCCGTTCAAATGTAACGCCATACAGGTGTGTTGGACTGAGGTAAGCCGGCGCATGAAGAAAAGAGATCTGGTTGTTGAGAAGTCCGGATATTGAGTATGCGTCCATGGTTACCTGTGTGGAGGGTAGAATGTGAGAGCCTTCTATACCGGTACTTGCGATAAAATGGCTCTTTTCTGTTAATCCCTCTTCGCAGAAGAAAATTTTTCTCGCGCGTACAAAATCTTGGTACTGCTGATCAATATTTTGGATAAAAAACCATGTGCGGATTGTATTGTCCCGTAATCGCATATGATGTCGTGTGAGAAAAGAGCGGTATTCTTCTAAAATGGTACGTGTTTGATCGCCAGTGTTTCCTTTTGAACCGATAACTCCAACACTCCAGTAATGGGTGGTACTGTTTCGCGTAAGGATAAGAGAAGATGCTTCATTTTTCTTTTTAAGAGAGGACGAAGGATCTTTTATATGATATGCCCAGAGCGCTATTTGTCCTCCTGTGCATAGTGGTTGTTCAATCCACGATATCGCACAGGGAGTATCTGGCGCATAGGGGTTGGAAAAATTTTTGGTGAGTAAATAGGGTGCGTTACGGTAAAGCTTGGCGCAAAAGAAACGGCGAAAAATCGCACTATGCGGAAGAAGGTTAAGCGAGGAAAGCGCCTTTTTATAGGCGGTTTCAACAATTTCTAATTGAGAAGAGAACTTTTCCTGACTGCGGGGAGTAATTGTACAGTGATATTCCTCTGTTCCTTCAGTGCCGTAAAAACAGGAGATACGGGTAGAAACAGAAGGGGTTGTATCTTCAAAAAAGAAAGGTCCCATATAATTTATTGATCCATTACAAGGAAAGAAATTGCGGGAAGAAAGCCAAGAGATATACGCGCTCTCTTTCTTTGGCTTTCCTGAGAAGAGGAATCTCTTATTTCAAATGCCTCTAAAATCAAGGTATCGCGGAATCCTGAAGGAAGAGAAGGGTCTGCATGGATTAAGAATGTAAGTTCATTATTTTCAATGATGGGAGACGATACCGAGATACCTTTCATGGGTTCATGAACCATAAGAGAAAGGGCAGTAATCTTAGACTTCGCGGGAATAGCGGCACGAACACGTTGCGACCCTCCTGGCGGTATCTGTATAGGCAGGGAATCTGTTATTGTGGGCGCAGGCATGCGAGGTCTTCTTTTTAGGGTTGAAATAACGAATGATTGCTTTGGAACAAGGTGCCGGTAATCAAAGGCTTGCATCATATCTTCCGCAGGAATAACCGGTCGGCGGATCTTTCCGGCAATGGTATCCGCATCTCCTTCCAGAGAGAGGGTTGCGCTGGATCCTATAAGATTCTGTGGCACTGTAAGTGTTGTGCGAACGGAATTTTTTCCCGCGGGAATAAGAGCTCCGGCGCCGAGTGTAAATCCCAAGGAAGGTTCTTTTAATGAAAGTGCGATCTTTCCTGAAAAACCATTCTTTCGAAGAGCCTGGATTGTCATTGGAACCACTGTTCCCGGAAGCGCGTTTATAGTGGAAGGAACTATCCTTAGATCAAAATCTGGCGTGGCTGGCCCGAAAAAGAGAGTATAGGCATAAGAGTCTCCTCCATGGTGTTGACTGTCGCTTACCTCTATAAAATAATGGCTGTTTTGAGGAGGAGTGAAGAGGAGAAAAGAGTCTGCATGGTGGGTAATAAGACCCGAGCTTTTATCTTCATAATCATCGTTCCACGTAATGACATTGCCAGATTTATCTATAATTTTGAGAAGAGCGTCAAGGGGAGAGCCAAGTCGGCGGGCATAAATTTCTGCGCGATATACTGTTTCTGCCTGACATTCTACAAGAAAAGTATCTTTATCGCCGGGAAGAGAAATTTTTCCATTGATGAGTATAGGATGATCGGTTCGGATTGCCTGTGCAAGAGAATCATTCGGTTCGGATTCTGTTATGGTACGGAGATTCTCTACTCTATAGAGCATGGTATTAGAGGGGATTTCATCACGGACAACAGAAATAGAGCGAATAGGTTCTTCAGAGGCGGAGGTGTCAAGAAGAAGGGTTTGGGAAGGGAGGTTCCATCCAGATATTGTGGCGCGGGTTGAGGTGTCGGTTCTTCCTGTCAAAGGGAAAAGATGGGTAATGAAAGGTATTTCTCCCACAGTAAGCCGATAGACAAAATCTTCTCGGCCGCGAAAGAGCGCGTCCCGGATTTCTATGGTATATAGGCCATCATTGGGTATGTGAAAAAAGAGAACAGGGTCGGGATTTCCCCTCCAGTCGTCTGCGTAGGCAAGTTCTTTTCCCTTTTCGTCATAGAGTGCAATAACAGCCTGTATCCATCCTGGAACCGCGTCGGGAAGGTAGGGAATAAGAGATCTTGCTTCCGCGACAATGACGAGTTTATCATCTTTTTTGGCACGAAACTGAAACCGATCAATATCTCCAGGAGAGATTTGTCCATTGAATAATACAGGGAGATCGCAGACAGGAAGAGGTTCTTCAAAAAAGGTGTCGGGAATCCGTTCATAGCGTTCTGGAATGGCGCCGACCTGAAAAGTAAGGGGGTTAGAGAGTCCTGCCGGAGTTTGAAGGCGAAGATCGCGGTTTCCCAAAATAGCGTCGGATGAGATTGCTATTTCTATAAAAACAAGTTCTTGGATGGACCGTTTTACCGGTTGTTTGGGATTAAAAGAAAGAAAGAACTCTGAGATAAAACGTAATTCCGCGGGGCTTCTTGTTTCAAGATTACGAAGAAAAGGATGATCAGGAAGCTCTGCGAGTTTCTCTTCGGAAGGGATTTTAATGCCTGTTTCTGCGGTAGTGGTGTCAGAGGTTGATTTGCCTTGTTTTGCGCGTTGTTCCGCACTTCTTGCTGTTCGTATTTCTTTCAATCTTCTTTGTAGTTCCTGTCGTTGTTTTCCATTGAGAAGAGGGCCATAGTGTAGAGAAACAGCACTTACTCCCTCACCGGTTACATCTATTTGAGAAGCTCCCCGAAGGTTTTGTCCTCCTGCTACCATTAAGAAGGAAGACCCTCTTTCTCCTCCTGCCGGGTATAGGTAGCCTATGGAGGGTTCCCGTGAAACAGATTGTCCTGCGGCGATTACTGCAATTGATAAGAAGATGCCGACAAGCAACCCTTCTCTTACTCTTTTCATGGCATAATCTCCAGAAGGATATTTCGGGGACTGGTTTTTGTAGGAGGAGGAAGAACGCGTAGGTCGCGGTTTTGGGGCGTTGGAAGGATGGCGTCGGGATTTATGCCGAGACGAAGATAGATGCTCGCAAGGAGATCCTGGGGATATACAGGTCGTTGTTGTACATTTTCTCCAGTTGCATCTGAAGCACCGACAACAATCCCTCCTTTGAACCCACCGCCTGCTATCAGAACCGAGAAGCATTTTCCATAGTGACCGCGTCCGCCGTTCCATGGTTTTTCCCAATCTATTTTCGGTGTTCTTCCAAACTCGCCTCCTACGAGAAGAATGGTACGGTCAAGAAGGTTTCTGTCAGAGAGATCTTGAAGAAGCGCCGATACTCCATTATCTAATTCAGGCAGTTTTTTACGCATGCTTTCAAAATGTTGGCCGTGGGTGTCCCATCCGCTGTAATTGATGGTTACATACCGTACTCCATCTTCAATGAGACGGCGCGCCATTAGACAGCATTGTCCGAATTTATTTTTTCCGTAGCGGTTCCGAAGAAGATCTGTCTCCTGAGAAAGATCAAAGATTTTTGCGGTATCTCCAAAAAGGATACTGTACGCCTGTTGTCGGCTTTTATCAAAACGGATAAATTCTTGATTTGAAGAGAGTGCTTTCCCGAATGTTTCAAGTGATTCCAGTAAATTTTTTCTAGCAAGAGTTCGTTCTTCCGACAATCCTTCCACAGTAATTCCTTCCACAGAAAATCGTGCTTGGTTTGGATCGCCGCCAGTCACAAACGGTTTATATTTTGATGCAAGAAATCCTACCTCGGAGAATCTTCCCTGGGGAGTAGTCAAGATTACATAAGGAGGAATGGTTCCTGTATACCCATGGTCATATCCCTTAAAAAGAGAGACCACCGCTCCAATGCCGGGATAGACGGCCTCTTCTGAGGAACTGTGTCCGGTTTGCATAAGGTAGGCGGCGGTTTCATGGCCATTGATACCGTGTGTCATACTTCTAATAAGAGAATATTTATCTGCTTGTTTCGCAAGATTAGGAAGGAGCTCATTGATCCATATTCCAGGAACATTGGTTTCAATAGGTTTTGTAAATGGTCCGCAGAAATCACTGCCAGCCTCGGGTTTAGGGTCAAAGGTATCAAGGTGCGAAGGCCCTCCCCAGAGCCAAATTTGAATTACCGCGCTAGCATGTGAAGGATCTGTAGCAGACTTTTCTTGCGCATGGATAGGAGAAAGAGCGAAAAGAAGGAGAGACCCTCCCACAGCGGCTTGTTGTAATATTTTTGTGGTACGGATCATTCCACAACGTGGTTGTGTCCGCATGAATGTGGGTTGTTTCTGTTTTTTGTCTCTTCTCTCTTTCTGATTGAGTATAGACATAGGAATATCTTCCTTAATGTCGGTAGAGAAACTCTTTACTGTTGATAAGAACCCATGCAAGGTCGTCGGCGGCCTCTTTTATACGCAATTTCGGTTTCTGGAAGTATTGCGCGGCAATAAGGGCTTCTTCTTCTGTAGGATAGCGGGAGAGGATGAAGAGATAGTAGTTGCGGATAATCTCATCTCTTCTGTTTCTTGCAGTTCGGATGATTCTCTGAAGAAGAGGACTTCGTGTAATAATTCTCTGAATATCAGTAGAGGCAAGCATATACCTTTCCTGGGAGTCGGAAATAGTATTGTTGCGTTCTGATTCAAGGCCAGTATCTCGGGGAGGCCGTCCAAAGAGTTCAAGAAACGGACTGGTAATGCTCCCATCCGCCAGAAGAACATTTTTCTGTTCTTCTGGAACAAATGTATATGGTTCGGGGATAGGGCTCATATATTCTTCGCCTCTTTTTCCTATTGTGAAGAGCGCGTCCCGAAGGACTTCTGCTTCAACTCTTCGTACTGGGTAGTATGCAAAGAGCGATCTTGCTTTCGGGTGACTGCTTTGAGGAATAGAAGATTGTTGCCAAGTGCGGGAGGTAAGGATAAGCCGATATAGATGGCGAAGGTTATATCCAGAAGAGACCAATTCTTTTTCAAGAAATGCAAGGAGTTCAGGGTTAGAGGGAGGGTTGTCGGGTCTGATATCATCTATTCCTTCAATAATAGGGCTTCCCATGAGCCAGAACCAGACCCGGTTTACGATATTCTTTGCAAACCAGGGGTTTTGTGGAGAAATAAGCCAATCTGCAAAGATTATTCGCGGATCTTGATCAGCTGGAATAGTAATACTTTTTCCATCCGGCAGTATGGCATTAGTTGAAGTTGCGGGAGCAGGATTGCACAGAACGATCTCTTCCTTCCATTCTGCACTTTTCTTATAGGAGATACGAGAAAAAAAGAGGGCGCATCCTGTTTGTTTCTTTTCTTCCCACTGTTTCATACGGCTTCCCATAAAAGTTAGGGCCGCGGCAGATGCGAGAGAAGAGGGTGTTCGTGTTTGAACTGCTCTATAAAAGTTTACCTCTGGAACGCGAAAATTGCTTCCGTTTGAGGTAAGAAGGGCTCTGACAAATTGGTCGTAAGGCATATTGTTTCGGATTGCATCTCTGACCCAGCGATGGTATGCCTGTACTGCGTTTGGCCAGAGATTTATAGGAAATTCAGCCTTCATCCGAAGAATGTCCGCCCATTTGAGAGACCAATAATCTGCAAATTCTTCTCGCGATAAGAGTGTATCGATTAAAGAGATTCTCTTGTCTTCTGATTGATTAGCGAGGAATGCCAATGTTTCAGCGGGTGACGGAAGGGTTCCGATTATATCAAGGTACGCGCGCCGTATAAAGATCTCGTCAGAGGAAGGAAGACTAGGTTCTATTCCATGGCTTTGAAGAAGAGGGAATACCAAGAGGTCAATAGAATTTTCAGGAATTGTCCAGGATCTTGTTTCAAAGGGATGCAGTGGAGATGGAACGCTATTCTCCGCAGAGAATACGCAAGGTATCGTAAGGAGAAGCCCTATCCCGGCACCGCATAATATTTGTATGAAACGCATAGATGCTTTTTCTCTGCGTTACTTTCTGATTTCTGTATAAAGCATACCATATTTTTTTCTCTTTCAACAGGATATTCAGTTCTGGTATCTGCATAGAGCGTTATCTTATATAAATAGAGATATTCAGGAAAAAAAGGATCGGAAGATTGTTTGCTAAGAGAGACTCTTTGTGCTACAAAAAGAGAGTATCCATTCAGATAATCTCATGCTTTGATTTTGCGATAGAATGGAGGCACAATGCTTCTTTATAATGCAAATGGAAGGCATGGAAGACTCTCGGCAGGCGATACAGAACTTCTTTTTATGGAAGATTGTTTTAGGTGTATGGATTGGTTTGGTATTATATGGTCTTTAATATGGAATAGAAAATCTTGCCACGATAATCTTTTTGCGACGAATTATTATACGTTTGAAGTTATTTCCATAGGTTCGTATATCCGAGGTTGGCCCTTTCCTTCTTCTTTCTCTTTCAGAGCGATCTTCTATCACAATAAGGAAATAGACCTTTCTCTTGATCAAATAGGAAAGGATGCGCGTGCTTTTTGTGTAGCGTGAATAAAAAATCAGAGTAGAGAAATTTCTTCTTTTCCATGGAAGAAGAGTTGAAGAAGGGAATTCCTTAGTGTTCATTCTATTAGAATCGTGGTAATGATATGACCGAGGAGGGAATATGTCTAAAGCTATGCTTGCTGTTAATGGTGGAAAACGGATGGTACCTGAGGGCGTAATGAAACCTTGGCCTCCGATTGGTGCAAAAGATCGGGAACTGGTACTTGCTTCGCTGGAAGGCGGAATACATACCTTTGGTCCCAACTGCCGTGCTTTTGCGGAAGAGTTTGCGGCATGGAACGGAAATAAATATGCGATTACCGCCAATAGTGGTACCGCGGCATTGCATATGTGCGTATATGCGTGCGGTTGTGGAAGCGGAGATGAAGTGATTGTGCCCGCATACTCGTGGTCATCAAGCGCTACCTGTGTTCTTCATCATAATGCGATTCCGGTTTTTGTAGATATTGATTACAACACGATGAATATTGATGCAAAGAAGATTGAAGAGGCTATTACAGAAAAAACCAAGGCAATCATTGTAGTGCATCTGCATGGGCTTATGGCTGATATGGATGCTATCCTGTCTATTGCAAAAGCATATAACCTTAAGATTATAGAAGATTGCTGTCAAGCGCATGGCGCTGCGTTTCAGGGAAAAAAGGCGGGAACAGAGGGTGATTGCGCGGCATTCAGTTTTAATCAGAACAAATGTCTCTGTGCAGGAGAAGGAGGAATGTTTGTAACCAATAGCGAAGAAATGAAAAATTCTGCTTCAATGCTCTGGTCGTTTGGTGAAACAAGAACTCCTATGGAGTCTCGCGATTATCATGCGTACGCATTGGGATGGATGTACCGGAATAATGATCTTTCCGCTGCGTTTGGACGTGCCCAGCTGCAGAAATTAGATCACTATCTTGAGACGCAAAGAGAGAATGCGCAGGCTCTTTTAGAGGAGGTGAACGGTATTCCCGGTCTTTACCCGCCTTTTGAACCAGAGGGATATACCCATAACTGGTATAATTTTACTAACCGTGTAGATGCCTCTTTCTATGGGTATGGAGACCAACAGGTTCCATTTAGAGATGCGGTTTTAGAGGCATTGAAGGCTGAGGGAGTTCCCGTGGGGATATGGCAGAGTTTTATTTTACCGGCGATGACGGTATTTCAGGCACAAAACGGATATGGTCATGGCTGTCCTTGGATCTGTCCAAATGCACGGAGGGTTTCTTATCCTCTTGATGGTTATCCCGCGGCGACAAAACATTGCGAAAGTCATTTTGGGATGACAACACCTCTTCGCGCTCCGAATGATACAAAGACCGCTCAATTAGTAGGGAAAGCGATAAGAAAAGTCTTTGAGAACACGAAAGAATTAACAGTAGGATAATTTACCGCAGTATGATTGGTAATTGCGAAGAGTTTTTGATCTTATTGTGGTAGATGAGTGTAATGTATGAGGAGAAAAAAATGCTTGCATTGTATTGGACCTTGTGCCCTATTTTAGGCTCAGTTTAGATGATAAAAGAGTAAAAAACTTCATATTTTTTTCTTTTGCGGTACACTATCCTTATGCATTTTCAAAGAGTTTTCGTGACTTTGGCATGCGCGGGTTTTGTTCTTCTTCCTCCTGGCGCGGGAAAGGAATCGCCTGGCTTTTGCAGAAAAGTGATTGAGTTTTTGCATGCGGAGAAGAATCTTCAGGAGATAGAGATTCCAAAGGAGATAGAGGGGGTTGCTTCTGTACCTCTCTTTGTAACATTACGAAAAGGAATTCGTACCCGCGGGTGCGCAGGTTCTTTTCAACCCTTCTCTTCTTCTCTTTCAAAAGAATTAACTCGTTTTGCGGTTGCGGCCGCGGTTCAGGATAGAAGGTTTCGGCCTGTTACCGCTAAGGAGTTGAAAGATCTTTCTATCACGGTGGCATTTTTAGGCGACCTTATTTCTGTTTCTTCATTATCGCATTTTAACCCTTTGGTGCATGGACTTCTTCTGAGGAAAGGCGGCGCAGAAGGAGTTGTTCTTCCCGGAGAAGCGAAGACAGTTTCGTATGCGGTGCGTCTTGCATGTGCCAATGCGGGAGTTAGCGATGCTTCGGGAGCATCTTTTTTTCTTTTTCCTTGTATTCTTTTTTCCGATACGCCTTCTTCTGAATAGTAATGTTTAGGCGAGAAATGCTATACAGATGCTTAAAAGTGTTGCGGAAATCATAGATGAATATGGAAAAATGAAAAAAATAGCGATAGTATGACAATACTGGATATATTCGGAGGACAGGTATGATAGGGAAGAATGTGAAATATGCAATGATGGTGGGATGCATCCTTGCGACATCCGGATTTTGCGACACTATTTCCGGCTTTGTAAAGAGTTCTTCCGGCCTGGCTGTGCAGGGTGCCGAGGTGCGCATATCTATGATTCCTGAAACCGGAAAACCCAAGACCGTAATAACTACAAAATCAGGAGCATTTTCTCTTTCAGGTCTTGAAACCGGGTATTACTCAATTACAGCGCGAAAGAAGCCCTTTTTAGAAGAGACCCTTCATCGTATTGAGGTAAATGAAGCTAAATATGGAAAAAAAACTTTTTCCATTACGCTTCTTCGTCCCGGTTCTGTAAGCGGGTATGTGTATGACCCTGAGGGCGCGGTGATTAGAAATGCGAAGGTAAATGAAACGCGGAGCAATGTAAAGGGTTTTTACCGTCTTACCGGTCTTCGTCCCGGAGAGCATTCTCTTTCTGCGGAAGCAAGCGGATATGCGCAGGGAAGAAAACATAATATCCGTATCATGGAGGAAAAAGAGACCGGAGGTATTGATTTTACCCTTATGCGTGCCGGAGAGGTTGCGGGAAAGATAGAGGACTCTGTAACCCGTAAACCGATTGCAGATGCCTATCTTTATCTCCAAGGAATAGGAAATGCTTCGTTTGGAAATGCAACAACCCGAAAAGACGGAACCTTTTTAGTAACAGGACTTCTTCCAGGAAGATATACTCTCTTTGTATGGCGTCAAGGGTATGAGGAAGGAAAGAAAGAGGAAATCCTTGTAGAAGAGAGAAAAAGAAGCGATATTCCTACCTTTACCCTTCAACTCAGACCGAAATATTTTTCTCTATTTACAAGGAATTGGACCTTCCTTCCTCAGGAAAAGACGATGGCGGTATGGAATGCCTTTCGTGTTCCTCAGGTCTCTTTTGAACTGTACAGGATAGATCTTGCGGATATCCTTTCACGGTTTGCGGCTTCTCCGAAAAAAGGAATAGATGACCTTTTTCAGGAGATTGAAATAAACGAGGCAAAACCAGTGATAAAAAAAGAGGTAAAAATCTCCTATCCAAAACCTTTAACCGAGATTTATAACAGACGCATCTTCTTTGATCCTCTGCCTGAAGGACTCTATCTTGTTAGGGCAACTGCAGATATGGTGCCGGAACAGCGCCATTTTTTCCTAGTAACAGATCTCTCCATTATTCTTAAACAGGAAGAGAAAAAGACTATTCTTTTTCTTTCTTCTCTCGCAACAGGACGGCCGTGGGATGGCGCGACCGTAGAATGTTTTGACGCACAATGGAAAAAAATAGCCCAGTTGACAAGTGGTCCCGCTGGGATTGTAACTCTTCCTGAAGGGAGTGTGAATGGTATTGCCAGAAAGGGCACATCCATAGCCTTTTTTCAGAAAAACGAGCATTTTTATCGTTTGGAGGAAGCCGCGCAGAAAAAGCTTGCTTATGTAGTAACCGATAGACCTGCGTATCGCCCGGGACAGGAGGTTTTTTTCAAGGGGATTGTGCGAGAATCCGATGGAGCAGACTATTCTCTGGTTCACGATAGAGATCTTTTCGTGCAGGTGTTTGATGCGGAAGGTACGCTCTTTTCTTCTTTGGAACCATCTTTCTTCTCTTCGTCATGCGAAGGTTCTTTTCTTCTTCCCGAAGAACCTTCTCTCGGTCATTGGCGGATAGAAATGAAAGATAAAACAGGCACTATGCTTGGTAGCGCCACATTTTTTACTCTTGAATACCGAAAACCAGAATTTTTTATTGAATTGACTCCTGAAAAAAATCTTTATCTTCCAAATGAAACTGTTCGGGTTCATTGTAATGCGCGGTACTATTTTGGTGCTCCGGTGAAAGAGAGAAGATTTTCGTGGGCTCTTTATAGAAGCGCCTACTGGGACGAAGAATGGAGCGGAGAAGAAGGAGGTATGCCATGGGGTTACGGAGAACTCTTTCTTTCCGGAGAAGGAGAAACCGATGCAGAGGGGAATGCAGAGATTCTTTTTCCTTCTGGACCTTCTTTTGACAGGAATGGTCGTTTTGTCGTTGAAGTGCGAATGAGCGACTCCAGTATGAAAGAGGTACGGGCTGTCTGTTCTATGAAGGCGATGCAGGGAGCTTTTACCTTAGGGCTTTCTACAAACAAATATCTCTATGAACCAGCGGAAGAGATTACTCTTTCTATACAGGCAATGGATCATAATGGTCTTCCCGAAGAGAACCTTTCTGTGCGTGTGGAAGTTGCGAAAGAGCGGTATGATGCAAAGAAAAAAAGATATTATTATGAAAAGATCTCCACTTACCGCGTACGTACAGATAAAGAGGGGAAGAGTTCTTGCTCTCTATTGGCACCAGATTCAGGGTTTGTGAGAATCTTTTGCCAGGCACCAGACCGTTTTCATAATCTTGTTACAAGAGAAGAGTATCTATGGGTAGCAGGAAAAGGATATACCTCTTCTTGGTATGGCAGGAAAGAGTTGGAGATTGTATCAGATAAAAAATCGTATCATTCGGGAGAGACAGCAAAACTCCTTATAAATACTGCTAAGGCAGACAGTTCCCTTCTTTTTACAGTGGAGGGGAATGCTCTTTTCCTCGCAAAACATATTCCGATAAAGGGACATAGTGTTCTTGTAGAGATTCCTCTTCCCGAAGAGTATGTGCCGGCGGTCTATATTTCTGTCTGTGCGGTTTCTTCAAAAACATTTTCAGAGGCAGTAACAGTTCTTCCTGTTTCTGCGAAGGAGAAGATTCTTTCTGTTGAGGTCTCTGCGCAGAAGGATAGATTTCTTCCCGGAGAATCCATAGAGTACACCATTCAAACAAAGGATCAGAAAGGAAGAGCTATTTCCGCGGAATGTTCTATTGGAGTTGTAGATGAGGCGATTTATGCTATCGCACCAGAACAGGGTCCTGCAGTTGAGGATTTTTTCTATGGAAGAAAACCGAATCGGGTATCTACTACTTACTCTTTTTATGAATGGGCATATGGCGGGGCTTCAAAGGATAGAGGAGATGAAGGATTGCGAAAAAATTTCAAAGATACCGCGTACTGGAACCCTCGTATTATAACAGGTGCGGAGGGAACAGCAAAGGTTTCTTTTATGTTACCCGATAACCTTACTACATGGCGGGCAACTGTGCGGGCAGTAACTCCTGAAACTCTTGTCGGTACCGGAAAAAATTATGTTATTGCGTCAAAACCTCTTTTGGTTCGGTCTCTTTCTCCACGCTTTTTTGTAGAAGACGATCGCCTTATCATAGGAGGTCTTGTACATAATTATTCTGAATCGTCCCGTCGGGTGAAGGTACAGCTTGAAGCCGAAGGATTGGAGCTTTTAGAATCAGGCTATCGGGAAGCTGATATTATGCCGGGCGGATTGAAACGGTTTGATTGGAATGTGAAGGTGCCTGGATCAGAACGTGCGATAGTAAAGATTCAAGCAGGCGACGGTATATTGCGCGATGCAATGGAGACGATAGTTCCGGTGGTTCCTTATGGAAGAAAGGTGGTTGAAGTTCGGGCGGGCGAACTCTCGCGGCCAGTACAGGATGATTTTTTGATTCCTTCTACAGCAGTAGAACGTACGCTTCGGTTGTCTACCATTCTTTCTTCTTCTCTTTCTGCAACGATTTTGGATGGGATTGAACACCTTGCAACCTATCCTTATGGATGTGTGGAACAGATGGTAAGTAGGTTTGCGCCTCTTTTGTATGCGGATAAAACTCTCTCTCTTCTCGCTGTAAAGGGTTCTAATTCCCGATCAGATGAAGAGAAAAAGATCCGTGATATGAAGGACAATCTTCCTGATTTGGTAAAGAAAAGTCTTTCCCGGCTCTATGCGTTACAGAGAGATGACGGTGGTTGGGGATGGTGGGATCGGGACAACAGCAGTTTGTGGGTAAGTTCTTATGTTCTTTTTGGATTAGAAATTGCCTATAAGTCAGGTTTTGTTTTAGAGAAAGCTCGGCTTGAGAAGGGAAAGAAATTTCTTCTTCAGGAAATGGTCCGTACCACTGATTTGAACAGCCGGGCATTTGCGGCCTATGTCTTGGCATTGGCAGGGGAAAAACCTTCTCTTGAAGATCTATGGAAAAATCGCGATTCTCTTATGCCCTATGGAAAAGCGCTTCTTTCCCTCGCGTTGCGAGAAAAGGGCGATGCTAGAGCTGTTGCGGCGCTTGAGAATCTGTATCAATATAGGGTTTCGGCCTCTCCCTTTGTTTCTTATTGGAAAGGAAAGAGGGATGGATATTATAGTTGGATGGATAGCGATTTTGAAGCGACAGCATGGGCTTTACGGGCAACCGTGGCGATTGATCCGTCACGGAAAGAGATTCCCGGGATTGTACGTTACCTCTTAACGAACCGGAAGGGAATCGTATGGAACTCTACCAAGGATACCGCGGCAATTCTTTTTGCAATGATTGATTGGGCGAAGGTTTCAGGAGAGGTTGATTCTGATTGTGTGGTTTCTTTGCGGGTAGATGGCCATGAAACCGAAAAGCGTTATTTTTCACGATCCCTTTCAACCCTTTCTTCTACAGAGATCCAGTTCCGTCCGTCTCTGCCTGATTCTGGAAGAATTGTTTTAGATCTTGAAAAGAGCGGTTCTGGCCCTCTTTATTACAGCCATCTCTTTTCATATATGGATCGTGCGATTTCTTTTGTTCCTCAAAATCACGGCTTTGCGGTCGGGAAGAGTTACCAGCGGCAGAGGATGAGGCAGGACGGCTCTTTTGTCTGGGAAGATCTTTCCGGTCCTGTAGCTGCCGGAGATTTGATTCGCGTTACAATCTCTCTTTCCGGAAAAGAAGGATACGAATATGTTATGATTGAGGATCCTCTTCCTTCAGGGTGTGAAGTGGTTTCTGAAAGAAACGATGGAGACGAATGGGGTTGGTGGTATGGAAGGCGGGAGGTGCATGATGAAAAGATTCTCTTCTTTGCATCAGGGTTTGGCGCGTCTCAGAGAAGACTTTCTTACTATATACGTCCAGAGTTTTCCGGTATGTTTCATATTCTTCCTTGTAGGGCGGCTATGATCTATTTCCCTGAAATATGGGGGAGTTCCGAAGGATTTCTTTTAAGGGTGGAAAAGCCGTGAAACGATCTCTTGTATTCCTTCTTTTTCTATTGTGGGGTCAGAGCGGTTTCGCAGAAGAGCGCCTGTATCTATGGGCAGAATGTTCAACTTCTTTCCAGAAAGGTATTGATGGCAGAGAAGTAAATATTGTCGCGGCCGCAGAAAAACTTAATGGATTTTTTTTTCGTTCCGGCGAAGAGTTCTCATTTAATGAACGGATATCTTCTTCTTTTTCAGAGGGAGATCTTGCTTTTGCCTCTACGATTTCCGGAGGAAAAAGGGTTCAGGCAGAGGGCGGAGGGTTGTGTCAGGTTTCTTCAACGCTCTATTGCGCCGCATTGCGCGCGGGTTTTTCAATACGAGAGAGAAGAGCCCATTCTTCGTCTGTTACTTACCTTGGACCGGGTCTTGACGCAACCGTAAGTATAGATGAGGGAATAGATTTAAAATTTCTTAATCCTTATGGACCAACGGTTTTTGTGAGAAGCCGCGTTGTGAACGGAGTTCTTTCTATTGCGCTTGTCAGTAGAGCTCCTGCTCCAAGGAAGATAAGTGTTTTGGTTGAAGGTCCGTATCGTTGCGGAGAATCATTTTTTACCACTACATCGCGTATTATTTGCGACCGTATCACAGGGAAGGAGTTGTTTAGGGAGGTTGTTTCGCGGGATACCTATCAGAAGATCTTCTGATTATGAAAGAAAGAGAGCTTTAGGAGGGCTTCTTCCTTCTAAAAGGATCATACGGTACTATTACAACTTTTTTTTCGCATGGAGGAGTTATGGAAATCAAGATAGGCTTTGGAGAAACAGATATTACGCCCGTGGAGCCGGCATTGCTGTCAGGGTATTACTATGATAGGCGATCCACAGGAGTGCATGACAGACTTTTTTCTAGAACCATGGCAGTATCGGATGGAAAGGAAACAGTGTTGTTGTGTATTGTGGATCTGATTTCGGTTTCAGTAAAACTTGTGGCAGAAGTACGGAGTATCGTAGAAAAAAGAAGTGGGATTCGTCCGGAAAATGTAATGATTGCCGCAATTCATACCCATACGGCGCCCTATCTTGAAAAGGAAGAGAAGTATGCACAGGGGCTTCCGGAAAAACTTTTTCTTTCTATAGAGGAGGCTCTTGCAACCCTTGCTCCGTCTCAGATGCAGGCAGGTAGGATTGATTGGCCAGGAGTGCAATTTATACGGCGGTATCGTATGAAGGATGGAAGTGTACGAACAAACCCCGGCATTGGTAACCCTGATGTTCTTGAACCTATTGGAACAGTGGATCCAGAGATATTGCTTTTAACCGTGGAACAGAATAATATCCCTCGTGGTGCGGTGGCGCATTTTGCTCTTCACAGCGATACAGTGGGAGGAACTGAAATTTCTGCGGATTGGTCCTATTTTTTACGCGAAACAGTGCGAAGAGCCAAAGGAAAGGATCTTGCAGTGTTGACGCCGATAGGACCTTCTGGAGATGTAAATCATTGGAACGTTTTTAAGGATGTTGCCTTGAGGGGATTTGAAGAAACAGCAAGGATCGGCAATCGTATTGGAGAGGGAGTAATAAAGGCATGGGAAACACGCGTTCCTGTGAAGTTTGGTCCATTGCGTGCGGCAAAACAGGCCTTTAAGGCGCCTTTACGGTTTCCTTCAGAGAAGGAATTAGAAGAGGCTCGTCTTCTTATGGAACAACCGGCACCGCAAGGAGTGGATTTTACCATGGACCGCGTGGAAGCGCGTCGACGGATCAAGGTGGCGGGTATTGGTAAGGATCTTGATATTGAAGTGGGAGCATTAGCATTCGGAAATGTAGCCTTTGTATCAAGTCCCTGTGAATATTTTTCTGAATTAGGAAGGCGGATTAAGCGGGCTTCGCCGTTTGAGTATACTTTTGTATGCACTCATGCGGGAGGACAATGCGGATATATTGGAGAGAAGAGGAATTATGATGAGGGTGGATACGAGACAACTTCCTCTATTTTTCTTCCAGGCGCCGGAGAAATGATTGCAGATACCGCGATAGACCTTCTTTGTTCCCTTGCGTAAGAAGGCAGAAATTAGAACCAACTTTTGAGTATCGGAAGTTCCTGCGAGATGATCTGTATTGGGTTAAGGTTGGGGCGTGAGCCTGTTTCAAGGGCTACCCAACCATTATACCCGCGGGCCGAGAGTTTTTGGGCAACTTTTTCATTGTGAATCTCGCCGGTTTCCAATGCACATCCTTGAGGACGATTTGTTACAGGATCTCGGACGAAATCTTTGAAATGGCAATGGCAGATATGATCTGCGATATCGTCAAAGACCTCGTCTGCCTTTTCTCCGACAGCGATAAAATTGCCGGTATCAAAGACAAAGCATACCTCTTTTTGTGAGAGGTGAATGATCTCAAGACAATCTTTGACAGAACAGACTAACGTTGGCGAGGGACTATAATTTTCTATGGCAAGAACAAGGCCATATTCTTTTGCGGTAGCATTCGCCCATAGAAGTTCTTCTGCGATCATTTCTCGTCCTTTTTTCGGAGAAATTCCTTCCGCGAGTTTATGTCCCGCCACATGGGCGATTTCACTGTTAAGAGATCGGCAGATTTCAAGACCGCGGCACAATTCATCGCGATGGCGTTGTTGTTCTTCTTTATTGGTATATACAAGGTTGCATATTACATCCACTACCGGAACCTGAAGCCCTGTGGCACGCATAACGCTTTGATAGCGATTAATAAAATCAGAGTTTTGTAGAAAATCCCGATGAAATGGTTCTACTCCCTGAGCGCCTGCCTTTACAAGTCCTTCAAGAAATTCTTCTATAGAGATCTTTCCTTCCTGCCACCAAGATGCAAACATAAAGTTCATTACCGCAAATTTTGGCATTCCTTTTTTTTGCATGGATTCTCCCTTGTCGTCAGTAATCCGTATGCTTCTTTCTGTATATTGGCATTCTTCCGGAAGAGTTCTCTAGGATGTATGAAGGATCTTATTGTATCCCTCTTTGTTTTAGATATTCTCCTACCGCTGCACTATGATTTTTTTTCTGTAGCAATACTTTAAATGGCTTCTTTTCTTCTATTTCAAACCATAGTCTTTCGGAGAAATTAGGCGGTAACGATCTTTTTTGATCGCGTGGTTCCATATACATTGCGGGTATCTATGATTAAAGGGCTCTCTTTAAGGATTTTTTGGTAATCCAACGAGGTATGATCTGTTACAATAATAACAGCATCAGAAGATTGTAGCACTTTCGCGGTAAGTGGTACAGAATAGAGCGGTTTGTGAATTTGCCGGCTTTTTAGAATTTGAGGAACATAAGGGTCATAGTAGTTGGGTCGCGCTCCACGGTTTTCAAGAATACGCATAATGCGGAGTCCTGGTGATTCCCTGATATCGTCCACATCTTTTTTGTAGGCAACGCCTATGATAAGGATTTTACTGTTGTATAAAGGCTTTTTCTGTTTAGAGAGCGCCTCTGAAAGTCGCTCTACAACATAGTAGGGCATTCTGGTATTAATTTCTCCCGCTAATTCAATGAATCTAGTATTAAAATCAAATTCTCGCGCTTTCCAAGTAAGGTAAAACGGATCAATGGGGATACAGTGCCCTCCAAGTCCTGGACCTGGATAAAATGGCATATACCCGAATGGTTTTGTTGTAGCGGCATGAATAATTTCCCAAATACTGATTCCCATTTTTTCAAAAAGAACCTTCATTTCATTTACTAACGCAATATTAACTGATCTGAAGATATTTTCAAGGAGTTTGGTGGCTTCTGCGACCTCTACTGAAGAGACGGGAATAACCTTGGTAACAATAGATTCATAGAGAGCGATTCCCACGTTTTGACATTGTGTCGTGATTCCACCCACAACTTTGGGAATGGAGGCAGTGTGATGTTTTGAGTTTCCGGGATCTTCGCGTTCAGGTGAATAGACAATAAAGATATCTTTACCTGGTTTCAGATGAGATTGTGTCAGAAGAGGAAGGATAACTTCTCTTGTGGTTCCGGGATAGGTGGTGGATTCAAGAGAAACAAGCTGTCCTTTTCTAATATAAGTGCTTATTTCCTGTGCGGTTTTTCGTACAAAGGTAAGGTCGGGTTCGCGGTGGGGAGAAAGCGGAGTCGGCACGCAGATAATAAGGGCATCTGGTTTTTTCAAAAGAGACATATCCGTGGTTGGAATAAGCCGATCTGCTATTGCAGAGAGTGTTGAAGAAGGGATATGAGAGATATAGGACTGTTTCTTTCGGAGATTCTTTATTTTTTCAGGATCTGTATCAAACCCATATACTGTGAACCCTTCCTCTGCAAATCTAACCACAAGGGGAAGTCCTACATAGCCGAGTCCAATAATACCGATGGTGGCCTTTTTCTTTTTGAAACGAAGAGTAATTTCTTTAGCGGCAGACATAGATCCCCCGAAATGTTCTTAAAAGAAGAGTCCCGCAGAATCTTTGATATCAAGCTGGCTGAGTAATGCGACATGGGGTGAAAATTCGCCTGTTTCCGCAAGACAGTGTGCGTCGGTTCCGAGCGAAATCTTTATTCCGAGTTCAAGGCATATCTGAAAAAAAGCAGGATCCGGCGTATTAGTGTGGAAATTAATTTCAGCCGCCACTCCATATGATTTTAGCATCTCCGCAAGAACAGGGTAGAGATGAGTCGGAACCGGAAGATGATTCCTTCGGAACCACCGCCATGGATGGGCAAGAATATCAACGCGGTTTCTACAAAGTGTCTCACAAAGAGAGAGGAATCGGTTTTCTATCTCACGGGAAGGGGCGGTTTTATCTATTCCAAGAAAATGGACGGCGCCTGTAATCACATCTACGATCTTTCGGTCCTCTTCCCGAAGGGTAATTTTTCCTGTGAGTGTAGGGTCAACCTCAAGCCCCGCCCTTATAAACGCGCCACGATATCGACCTACAGCCGTAAGGTATGAGGACATTCTGTCATATTCAGTATGGCGATATTTTTCAATAATTTGAGGGTCCTTTAAGAATTCTGCCTGGCCAAACGATTTTTGTGGGAGATAGAGCTGAGCGGCATGTTCGGTAAAACAGAGTTTTCTAACACCGAGAGCGTCAGAGCGTTCCATGGCACCTGCAATGGTAATATTGGTTCCGCAATAGGCGAATTCAGTGTGGCAGTGATAGTCGTCAAGTCCTATATTGTCCATAAGAGATCGTTTTTCGCAATAAGGGGTTCCTTGGTTAAACTGTATAAGTCCATACTGAAAGGGTTTTTCGCAGAGTGCGGGAGCAGTAAACCAGGTGAGAGAATGAGAGGAAAAAGGAGCAAGGCCCGCATGATAGTGGCCGCTTACCGAGAGCGTAACACCCTGTTCTTCATATAGTTTCGCGATGTTCATAAAATCGGTGAGATTGTAGGGATAGGCTCGTTTGATTTTAGGAAAGATTGGATTGTGTTGAAATACAACGAATGTTGTATCAGGATAAGAAGCCCGGGTTTTTAAAAATTTGTTCCATTCTTCATCGGGACGGACGCAGTTGTCTCCCTCTTCCCATTCATCATAAAAGGCAAAAAAGAGATAGCCGTTTTTTACCAAGGTCCGATTGTTTCCTGTAATTTCTAAGAAACGCGGAAGAGGAATATCATGGTTTCCTCTAACGAAAATCGCTGGAACCTCTGTTTCCTGTATAAGTTGAACAATCTGTTTTAGATCTGATTCAGCGGCAATTGGGTCGGGATTATCCGTAATATCTCCCATAAGAACAATAAGATCAGCTTGGTTTTTGTGGCGAAGCAGAACCCTTCGCAGGAATTCCTTTCCAAATCGGTTTTTCCGATTTTTGCAGGCGCTAAAATGTTCTGGATCAGAAACATAGTGGAGATCCGCAATAACAAGTATAGTACAAGATTTCATAATGGTTATCCAGAGATTTTGAAGGTGATTTCAATGGATCGTTCAAAGGCCGGAACTTCAAGAAAATGGATAGAAGGACCAGCGGATTCTTCATTTACAAGGGAAAGAAGCTGGGTCTGGTTAGAAGATCCCTGAAGGGTTATGCGGAGAGTGTCTCCTTTATGGTCAATATGGAGAATTGTGGAACGAAGACGATTCTTTGCATAGAGAAGAATGGTATCGTACGAAGCCTGGATATGAGGAACGTTTCGTAGTTGGGAGTGAATTTCACAGACTGTTTCTTCCCATTCTGATCGGGTAAGGTGATGAACACGTTGTTCATGGAACATCATGCACCCAAAGGAAAGGTTCTCAAGTCCGCGAAGAATTTGAAATACTCCGCGGGAGACTGCCAAAGGTATTTGGTTTGAAGAAGATTCCTTCCAAAAAGGGGTGCATCCATGGAGAAAATCAAAATCTACCCGAGTAGAAGAGATTTCGCCCGGATGAGAGACTCCATTAAAAATCTCAGGATCTTCTTCAAAAAAATCAAGGCAGAAATTATTTTTCCCGAATGGTTTTGGTCTCCATTGAAAGGCTTTAGGATCGGCAAAAGCTTTTCCCGGTCTGATGCAGGACATCGAAAAAAACTGGTTTCGTGCTTTGAGGAAAGGAAAAGCGTTTAGTCCCATATGAAAGAAATGGGCATTAACAGTGCGGCTGGGTTTTATTCCCCAGGTTGCAAAAGAATGATCTATTTCTGCAAAGTGGGCTTCAAGACGGTCATGAGAAAATTCTTTTCCTTCCTTATCTAAATAGATAGGGAAGGCGTCGGTATTGTCCGGATCAGAGAAGGCATGGGGCGAAAAGTCAGCGCTTCCGTTGAAGAAGCTTTTTTTTATGACAGGAATATCTTCTTTCTGTATATCTCTGGTGAAGAGTCCTACAGAAGGAATAAACCCATAGTCGTTGAGGATTGTGAGATAACGAAAGCCTTCTCCTGTTTCTTGTTGCGATTTAAATATACTTCCAGAACCAGACGCGTCATCAATTCTGCAGGTAACATAGGGCGCCATACCCTTAAATACAAATGGTTTTTTTGCTGTTATCAGCATAGTGTTTCGAAAGAGTCCGTCAAGACCTTCGCCGTGACCAAGATAATTTTGATGCCACAATTGGGCGGAGAGTCCGATAAGCGCGAGTTTTCCTTTTCCATAGGTTCTCCACATTCCGCATACAGCCTTATCGGGTGTGCGGAGAAGAGGATTCCATTCAGCTGGAAGATTGTGTAGACTACTGCAGAGAACCGGAAGAAGAAACGAGACTGTTTGTGTTGCGCAATGCCGGCCTGGCCAGGATTCTTTTTCAATTTCAATTGCTTCGCAAGGATGTTGTGTAAAGGGACCTGCACCAGACAGCGAGGAGAAGAGAGGATCAAATGCATTGGGCATGCCGTCAAAGATAGCCAGCCCCATTCCTGCGGATACATTTTTGAAAAGTAGAGAAAAATCAAGGTTACTTAGACTTTTTCCAAGTCCTTCCTGAGCGATAATACAGAGCGAGACGTTCTCTAATTCTATTGAATCAAGAAGGGTTCTGGAAATATCAATGGTTTCATACCAGAACTGATAAAAATCAAGAATATTTAGAAGGGATGTTTCAAGGCGCGCATAGCTTACACGGTCGGAAGTGTTTACAAGAACAAGGGTTTTCATCCGGTTTATTCCCAGTTGGCATGGTTTCGTTCCATTGCGTTAAAACTAATGCGACGCATGGAGCGATACCGTTCTATACACGTTTCAAGAGTAAGCAAAAGGCATTGTTCAAAGAGGGATCCGCCAAATTGTTTTGAGGAAGGAAGCGTAACCGGAAGCGGTACATGGACTCGTTTCAGAAGCGGAGTGTCAGGAGAAGATATTCCAACAATACGCATTTTTTCTCTTTTGGCAACAGCTACGGGTTGCATAAGCATTTTTTTCTTGCCAGTCTTTGAAAATACAAAGAGGAGATCATTCTTTGCAAAAGGTGGACAGATAGGTTCGTCTACAAACCAAGATTCAATACCGAGGTGTCGCAACCTCATTGCAAACATCTTTCCTATCATACCGCTTCTTCCAATTCCCCATACAAAGACTCTCTTTGCTCTAAAAAGTTCCGCACAGATTGTATCGGGAATAGTTCTTGGAATCTTTTTTAGTGCGGCCGCCACTTCTTTTGTAACTACGCTTTCCATAAAACGAGTATATCTGTTTTTCGAAAAAAAGGCAAGTTTTCGTTGACGTGAAGGACGATTTCCTTTACAATTCTTTATGATACGCTTCGTGTGTTGTTTTCTTAATTTTCTATAGGAAGTGTACACTCGCGCCTCTTTTTTCATATATAGGAGGCGGAAAGAGAGCGAACCTTTTTTCCCTGTTTAATACAAAGTTTTTTTGCGGACAAAAAGGGCATACAAGGAGTAGGTGAATTGATAGGAGTGTGTATAAAAAGCATTGCGTATGATGGTTGTTTGTATGCTATGAAAAAAGTTTTTTTCACAGAATGGATACTATTCAGGCGATGAACTGTGCCGCGAAGAAGGAAAGACGTTTCATCGCAATTGTTGCCTATAAAGGAACGAATTTTTGGGGTTGGCAGCGCCAGATGAATCAAGAATCAGTTCAGGGATTTTTTGAAAAGGCGCTTGAAGATCTCTTTAGAACTCCTGTAACGGTATCTGCCAGCGGAAGAACTGATCGCGGAGTTCATGGCCTTGGTCAGGTAGTGGTATTTAATGCGTATACCTCTCTTTCTCCGGAAGAGATACGCATGGCGTTGAATAGCAGATTACGTCCCGATATCTATCTTCGGAATGTTGCTTGGACAGAAGATGATTTTCATCCCAGATTTCTTGCCATAAAGAAGACCTACCGATATTTGATATCAGAACAGCCCTCTCCTTTTCTGGAAGGATTTGCATGGATGATAGGGAAACGCTTGAACCTTGCCGCAATGAAAAAAGCCGGCCAGTACATCGTTGGAGTACATGATTTTTCAAGTTTTCAGGGCGCTTTGCGGAAGGCAAAAGATCCGGTGCGTGAAGTGTATGCGGTAAGCGTGAAAAGAGAAAGTTTTACCCTTGACCCATTGGTTCAGATTATAGCGATAGAGGTTACAGGATCGGGCTTTTTGTACAAGATGATGAGAACGATCGCCGGTACCCTTGTAGATGTGGGCAGAGGAAAGTTTCCTCCAGAAACAATGGCAGAAATTATTGAGGGTAGAGATCGTTCCTGCGCCTCTTCCACTGCGCCGGGACATGCGCTTTACTTAAAAAAGGTTTTCTATGAAACAGCCCTTGATACAGATTAAACTAGAAGGCTTCTTTTCTGGTAAGGTAGTATATGATCTTTCTGCGAAAGAGATTACAACTTTTAAGACAGGCGGTTGTATAAGTTGCGTGGCGCATCCTGCCAAAGAGGAAGATCTTTATGCGTTATATAGGTTAAAAAGAGTTGGAATACCAGTGAAGTTCGTAGGAGCCGGATCAAATCTTTTAGTAAGCGATAAGGGCTTTCAAGGGGTTATTGTTGTTACCTCTGATATGAATATTGTTCGAGATACTGGTTCTGCGGTAGAATGCGAACCAGGGCTTTCAGTAAGAGGCCTTTTACGGTTTGCGCTTGAGAAAGATCTAACGGGATTTGAATTTCTCGCGGGTATTCCCGGTACCATTGGCGGAGCGGTATGGATGAATGCAGGAACCAGAGATATGGGCATCGCATCGGTTCTTGAGGAACTCACTTTTGTTGATATGCAGGGAGTTCTTCGGAAGGCACGAAGAGAAGAGATTCCTTTTGAATACCGAAGGTCTGGACTTGAAGGAAAGGCTTTTTGTATAACCCGGATTTTTTTACAGCGAATCCTAGGAGATAGCCGAAAGTCGCGAGCAATGATTGCCTCTTTTATGGAGCGAAGATACAAGACTCAGCCTTTGAACGTTTCTTCCGCAGGCTCGGTTTTCAAAAATCCTTCTGGAAATTTTGCGGGAGAATTGATAGATTCTCTCGGATTCAAGGGAATGCGTGCTGGCGGAGCGGAGATTTCAAAAAAACATGCGAACTTTATTGTGAATACCGGGAATGCTTCTTCAAAAGATATCTATGCGCTCATTACTCTTATACAAAGGAAAGTAAAGGAGGCGTATGGAATAGATTTAGAGTTGGAAATTGAACTTATAGGAGATTTTGAATGAAGATTGCAATTCTTATGGGAGGAGACGGACCAGAGCGGGAGGTTTCATTTAAGTCTGGCAGGGAAGTACAGCGAGCGCTTGAAAAATATCACACCATCATTCTTTTTGATCCGGCAAAAAAGAATTTTTGTCGGAAAATCCTTAAAGCAAAGCCGGATTTTGTTTTTATTGCGCTTCATGGAGGTATGGGAGAAAGCGGTATTATACAGGGATTTCTTGAAACAGCAGGTATTCCTTATTCAGGATCAGGAGTTTTTTCAAGCGCCCTTTGTATGGATAAGATAGCAACGAAAAGAATCTTATTAAGCCATGGAATCACCACTCCTCCTTTTCTTGCACTCAATACTCCTGTGGCTTCTGCGAAGATTCCTTTTCGGTTCCCAGTGGTGGTAAAGCCCGCGGGATTGGGTTCCACTATTGGTATTTCTATTGTGGAAGACCCCGCAGATATGGAAGATGCCCTACAGAAAGCCTTTTCTTTTGATAGATCTGTTCTTATAGAGAAATTTGTGAAGGGAACCGAGATAACCGCTGGACTTCTCGGTAATGAATCTCCAAGAGTTCTTCCGCTTATTGAGATACGGACAGAGCGAGAATTGTATGATTATACCGCAAAATATGTGAAGGGACAGAGTATTCATATCATCCCTCCGCAACTTGACCGTCGAACACTTTCTCGCGTAGAAAAGATTGCTTTGGCTTCTTACCAGATACTCAAATGCCGGGGATTCGGAAGAATGGAGATGATCGTGGATCGCAAGGGTATTCCATGGGTTCTTGAGGTAAATACAATTCCAGGTTTTACTTCGGTAAGTTTATTGCCGGATGCGGCAGCTCATGCAGGGATTGATTTTGAGACACTTTGTAATGAAATTGTTAAACTTGGATGCGAAAAATGAGGATAAAACTCCGCGAACAGCGGCACAGACGTGTAATGAGAGGAATAAGGGTTGTTACCCTGATACTTCTTCTGATTTTAGCTATTGTCGCCAGATTTTATGTTCCGAAGGTAGTGGCCGGATTTCCTGTATTTAGGATTCAGAAGATTATGGTGGAGCCATCCGGATATGAAACATTTATACGGCAGTTGCTTTCTCTTCCTTTGGATGAAAGCCTTCTTTCTCTTGATATGAAGAAGGTATATAGCTCGATTTGTGATATCTATTTTATTGAAGATTGTATCATCCGAAAAGATCTTCCTTCTACCCTTCGTATTGTGCTGACGATAAGAAAGCCATGGGTTACTCTGCGTAGTGGCACCCGAACAATGCTAATGGATAGAAAGGGAAGTTTTCTTCCCTTTGAAGGAGTTTCTACTTCATGGACCGTAGAGGGCATTCCTATTGGCGATGTGGGAAAAGATAAGGCGGATAGCGAGGCGGTCGCTGTTTTATCGGAGATTGAAAAATGGTATAATTACTATAGAATTGCAACCTTGTTTCCGGTGCGTCTTCTTTCTTTAGCTGACAGTGATTCTATTGAACTGCGCGGAGAAGAGGGAGTTGTTTATTTGTATCCCGAGGAACTCAATCATAAGTTTTCTCAGTTGAAGGCTGTTCTTACAGCCTGCCAAGAAGAATCTCTTTCTTGGGAATATATAGATATGCGGTTTTCTCAACCTTATGTGAAAAAGAAAGGAAGCAATGGCAGAACCACTATCGGCGATCATTGATTTTGGAACCAGTAAACTCTTTGGAGTGGTAGGTATTCGTAAAGATGACAGGATAGAGATTATTGGAAGTGAGGAACGGTTGGTAGAATCGGATCAGGTGATCAACCATGGAAAGGTTGTGGATTTACAGGGGTTAACGCAGAATATTACAGAACTTCTTGGAGAATTAGAGACACAGGTTAATCGGCCCCTTCCTTTTGTACATATTCTTATAGGAGGAGGGTTTATTGAAGGGAATCTCTATAGTGCAGAACATACCATTGAACCACCAAAGCGCGAAATTAATCGTTCAGATACAGAGCTCTTCCTAAAAAGTATTGAGCGTGAGATTCATGAAAGCGAAACAATGTCAAAGAAAGGATCCATTGATTATAGGATTTTGCATTTAGTCCCGCAGGAGTATGTTATTGATGGAGAGTCTCATGTAAGAAAAAATCCTGAAGGAATGTATGGCAATACTGTCAAGGCAAAGATACATTGCTTGGTGTCGCTTACCAACCCTCTTCAGAATTTTATACAGTGTGTAAAGAATGCCAGATCTTCCGTAGAGATTACGCTTCCACATTCATGGGGATGCGGAGAGCTTCTCTTGTCGGAGGAAGAGAAGAATCTTGGCTGTCTTTTGGTGGATTTTGGGAAAGGTACCACAGATTATCTTCTGTATATTGATGGATTACTTGTAAAAACCGGATCTATTCCCATAAGCGGTTTTCATATTGATAACGATCTTTCGCGTTTTTTGAATACTCCGATCTCGTATGCGGAAGAGTTGAAAAAAAAGTATGGTTGGTGCAATGTAGATTTATTGGGTGAAGATAAGCAGGAGGAAATGGCGCAACAGGTATCGCTTCTTTCTGTCTCATGGAAACCGCAGAAGGAAGGAGTTACAGTGGGAAGGATTTCTCAAATCGTTGCTGAAAGAACACGAGAACTTTTTGATGATGTCATCCGTGAAAAGTTAGAGAGAGAACTTTCTCTTTCGCGATACTTGGGGGCTGGGGTGGTTATTACCGGTGGTTCCGCGCTTTTGAAGGGATTGAACAGCATGGTGGAAGATGTCTTTGAAGTTCCTGTTCGTACCGGACTTCCCATGCGTATGAACTCTGGCGGAAAATTTTGGGATATTCCTAAACGGTTTCAACATCCCGCATACAGCGCGGCTCTCGGCGGACTTCTTCTTACCCTTAAAGATACCAGTGATCCATCTCCGAAATCTTCATGGAGAGGATTGAACAAACTTAAACAGTGGGTTCGAGAGGTATATTCAAAATGGTAAAAGTAACGCCTGTATTTGGTGAATCTGAAATTTCGGCTATTAAGATTAAGGTGGTAGGTGTGGGAGGAGGCGGTGGAAAGATTATCAGCCGGCTCTTGAAAAAAACTACCTTTGCCGGAGTGGATTTTATTGGGATTGATACTGATGTACAGGCATTAAAGGCATGCGGAGAAGCTTGTGGTATGGGTATGAGGAAAGTGCAGATTGGCGCAAAGATTACTCAAGGTATCGGCGGTGCGGGATGTGATCCAGAAAAAGGAAAGTTTGCCGCCAATGAAGATAAGGGAAAGATTGCCGAAGTTTTCAAGGATACCCATATCGTCTTTCTTGTGGCAGGGTTAGGAGGCGGTACCGGAACAGGAGCGGCTCCGGTGGTGGGGAAAAGCGCTAGAGATCTTGGAGCGCTTGTTATAGGTATTGTTACTACTCCTTTTCCATGGGAAAAGCGAGAGGACCAGGCTGCTACAGGGCTTAAGAATTTGGCGGCTGCGGTAGATACCCTTATCTGTATTCCCAATGAACGGTTACAGGAAATTGTTGCTCGCGACACTCCTTTTATGAAAGCATTTGAACAGGTGGACGATGTGGTTGGTAACAGCATTGCGGCAATTTCGGATCTTATCAATAAACCGGCACATATTATGGATCTTGATTTTGCCGATATAAAACGGGTTGTTGAAAATGGCGGAAAAGGTATTGTAGGTATTGGTACGGAGCAGGGAGAAAAAAAGACGGTAAGGGCAATTAAGGCTGCGCTTTCTGATCCTCTTCTTGGCGAGCATGGAATTAGTCAGACGCAGAGGGTGTTGGTAAGTATTATAGGAAGCCAAGACCTTACCCTTCAGGATGTGAATGAAGCAATGGAAACGGTTCAGAGGGTTTCAGACAAGGTAGTGTTTGGATTGAGCATTGACGAAAAGAGAGAGGATGAGGTAAAAGTAACCCTTATTGCTACAGGGATAGAATCTACCGGCGAAGAAAAGAAAGAAACAACATCTATTCGGGAGAGAGAGAAAGAAGAACTTCTTTTTGACAGCGATGAAGAAAACTATGACCTTCCTCCCGCGTTAAGGAGAAAATCTAGTGTCTCAGAACCACATAAAACTGGGGATTTGTAACGAGATTTTTAAGGGATGGGAGATAGAGGAGGTTTTCCGTTTTATTGCGGAACTTGGGTATGATGGGCTAGAGATAGCTCCCTATACATTGGCGGATTCGGTACTTGATATTTCTTCTGAAGAAAGAAAGGCTATTGTTACCTCTGCGGCAAAGTTTGGAGTAGAGGTAATTGGCACGCACTGGCTTCTTGTAACACCGCCGGGGCTTTCTCTTTCTACGCCGGATGGCGCGGTACGAAAGAAAAGCTCGCGATACCTTTCATCGCTTGTTGAGTTTACCGGAGATATTGGCGGATCTCTTATGGTTCTTGGCTCTCCAAAACAGCGCTCCATAGGCAAGGACCAAGACCGTGATTCAGTGGAACAATATATGCGGGAAGTTCTTGAAGAACCCCTTTCTATCGCAGAAGAACGAGGGGTTTTTATCTGTTTGGAACCTCTTTCAAGAGCAGAGACCAATTTTATCAATACAGCGGAGGAGGCCTGCGCCTTTATTGCGCGTGTATCTCATCCTTATTTGCGGCTTATTCTTGATGTGAAAGCAATGAGCGATGAATCCCTTCCTATCCCTGAAATTTTTCGAAACTCTCGCGACTATCTTCTCCATGTACATGCCAATGACAAGAATTTGCGGGGACCTGGTTCGGGGTCTGTTGATTTTCAGCCCATTATTTCTGTTCTACGAGAAATTAATTATTCCGGATACCTTTCTGTTGAAGTCTTTGATTTTGAGGAAGGACCGGAAGCAATCGCCCGTAATGCAAGAAACTATCTGAAACAGGTATATAGATAATAACCATGGTGTGGGGATCCCAACAATGCGATCCCTTTTTTTTGAAAAAGGAGAGACCTATGGATCGAATGGTCGTTCACTATGTCAGCGGGCGTAAGTTTAACACTTCTATCCGAAATCATCCTTTGGAAGTAGACCTTCCCTTGGATCAGAAAGGGGGTGATACTGCACCGACTCCCACAGAACTTTTTGTTGCCAGCCTTGCTTCTTGTATGGGATATTACGTACTTTTTTACTGTGAAAGGACGAATCTTGACCCTTCGGGAATGGAGGTTGAAGCAGAATTTGAGAAGCTTCCTGACAGAGTAAAAAAGATTGTAATCAAAATTACTCTACCTTCTGCAACCACCGTAGCGCAAAAAGAGGAGGCTTCTGTCTGGGCGCATAAATGTTTTATCCATAAAACACTTCTTAATACGCCCGAGATGTCTGTGGAAATTTTGTAGGCGGAAGACGGAATATCCGTGGTATAGAAACTACAACAAATCCCTGATTTTTTCAGATAGGCGTATTGTGTCATGCTGGATATTTTAGAGAGGGCAGGTGATACTTTGCCTGAAGAGACCTTTTTTATCAAAAGATCAGTGAGATAGCTTTCTCCTATTGCCTTTATTTTTTTTTGTTCTTCGTTGATTTTTCCTCCCCTTCCCTTCTCCATTTTATTTGCTTTTCTCTCATTTTTCTCTTTTTTTTGTTCCTATAGTTAAGTAATATTCCTCTTAACAAAACCAAGAAGTTCGTATTCTTATTTCTCACTGTTTTTGCAGGTATCTGTTTTTTTCTTTTGCGTCTCTGTTCCTTTTGCTCTCAGGTATGACATACAGGATGAAATGGATTTTTTCAGAGATTTTACATAGTACTTGACAACCTTCCACTCTGTTGTGTACAATTATTATAACAGGTTATAATATATGAAGTACAAGGGAGAAGAATGGTTCAAAAAGTAGATAAGAAAAGCGCGGTCCCAGCCTATCAGCAATTGAAGCGAGTTCTACTGGAACAAATCAAAAGCGGTATTTTTAAGCCAGGAGAACAGATCCCTTCGGAAAGTCAGATGTGCCAGCATTATAGTGTTAGCCGTATTACTGTCCGACAGGCGATTAATTCCTTGGTTAACGACGGTCTGCTCTTTTCAGCGCCAGGCAAAGGCACCTTCCTTAAAGGAATCATACAGGAAGAAGAACTGGAATATATTGAGAGCTTCCAATCTGAGGCGAGGAAAAAAGGTTTTTCAGCGCAGGTGAAGGTTTTGGAAGAAGCCGTGGAACCGGCAGACAAGACGATTTCCGAGCATCTGCGCATTAAAGAAGGAGAAAAGATTATACGCATTAAACGGGTGAAGATCGCTGATAATGTTCCTCTTTGTATAGAACTGCGATTTATTCCGCATAAGTTCTGTCCAGACCTTGTGGAAGAAGGTTTGTCTGGAGAATCTCTGACTGAACTTGTTAAAACCAGGTATTGTTTGAATATACGTTTGCGAGAAATAACCGTGCTTCCCATTACTCTTACCTCTGAGTCTGTTATGTTACTGAAGACAAAAGAAGGCGCGCCTGGCCTTTTGGTAACAGAGGCTCTTCTGTTTGGCGACAGCACGCCTTTTAAGTGGGAACAGAGAATCCACAAGTCTGGGTTGCACTTCACCAACCGAGCGATGATCAAATAACAGGGAGGTGGTTATGAAGATGCAAAGAAGAGAGAAAAGGAAGAGCATTGTATTGCTGTTAAAGTCTCAACGAGCCTTTACGCTGATTGAATTGCTTGTCGTGATTGCCATTATCGCTATTCTTGCGGCAATGCTTCTGCCAGCGCTCTCAAAAGCCCGAGAGAAGGCCCGCCAGGCGGTCTGTATGAATAACCTGAAACAGATATATCTGGGGATTACAATGTATGCAGATGATTACGATGGATACGCACCGCGTATACAGGAACTATCCGGTAGAATCAAAGATGCTTCAACTCAGTACTTGCGGGCAGCAGCGATATGGGACTGGGTGGGACTCGGAAAACTCTATGTGCTGAACTATATAAAGAACGGTCGTGTTTTTTACTGTCCTTCGGCTTCCACTAAATATGGTAGTGCTAATGCTCTTCCAACGATCTCCACTAACATTGTATCTAGCTATCTTTACAGGGATAACTGTGAATATAATTATTGCAAACCTTATAGATTGGAGAAAAAGGCACACTGGGGATGGCTGTTGGCTACAGATACTTTCATCTGGGGAACTATTGCTCATCAATCTGGAATTAATATCCTTTATGCTGATGGACATGTGTATTACTGGAAAGACGGAGAGAAGTGGCCAGAATTAACATACCCAACATATTATGCCAGGCTGGATTACTTCTGTAGAACCTTTGATCGGGACCATAACACGGGTAAGATATCTACTGGTAGTTCATATTATGGTCCCTGAGTGAAGCAGATTCTGGACTAAAGGAGGGTAATGTGGATATAAAAACAGTAATATGTAAAGGATTGTTGGTTTGGGCAATCGCTATTATTTCTTCTTTTTCATTTGTCGGAATAGGAGAATGCGAAGACCATATTAATATTATTCCCACTCCTAAAGAGATAAAAGTGCTTCCAGGAAAGGTTGCCATTTCTGAGAAAAACATGCTTTTGGTTACAGGAAATAATAGGGATTCCCTCTCTTTCTTGGGTACTGAAGAGATAAACAAGAAGATAAAGGAGTTGGGAGAGGTTGAACTATTGATTAGAAAAGAAGGCGAGTTGAGTGAAGGAGAATTGAACGAAAAAAACCTGATTCTTCTTGGTACTCCTGAAGAACATATTCTTCTTAAAAGTTATCTTGCCAAGCACAATATGACCTTAGAAGGTCTGAAGCCATCAGGTTATCTTATTATTTCTGTTGAGGAGAGAGGCCGAACCATTTATCTTTTAGCTGGGAAAGATCCACAGGGAGTATTGTATGCAGCTGTAAGTTTTAGACATCTTATTCGAAAGAATGAAGATGGCTTTTATGCCCTGAAGGTGAATATAAAAGATTGGCCTGATTGTAAATACCGATCTATATTCATTAGCCCGTCCTCTAAAGAGTCGTATGCCAAAACCCTTCCTTATCTTGATTGGTGCCTTTATCATAAGGTTAACCATGTTCATATAAGCCTTTGGGGATTTACCAATGGCTCTTTTACTATACCAGACAAAAAAGGAGAAGAATGGTTTGCCAATATAAATGATTATGCTCATCATAGGGGAATAGATGTTTGCGGTCATTGTTTCTATACTGTAGTGGGAAGTATTATAGAAGATAAAGATAATCCTGAGTTTGCGGATGTCTGGCAACGTGGTCGTGGTTATTGGTCATGGGATAATGATACCTTAATTAAGAGGCGCGCAGAGAAAACTGCTCGGTTTATCAAAAATGCACATTGTAGAAGTATTCTCTTTCATTTTCCTGATGGTTCACCCACTGCCCTCTGGAGTGACGTGCGTTCAAAACGCTGGGGAGCCAATCGGGCTGGAGCTGATGCCAATTATATTAATATTATGTACAAGGCAATACGAAGGGAATCTCCCGGAACCAGACTTATTTTTGTGGTGGAACCTTATTATGGCAACCTGGATATTCCAGAGAATAAGTCGTACCAAGACTATTTTCAAAAACTTACTAATCTTATTCCTGAAGATGTTTATTTAGTGAATGCTGCCTGGGATAGGGAATCGCAAGATTCATGGAAGAAGGTAGTACGGCAACCTGTCTATCAATGGAGAAACATATTGATGGATCCGTATCATGCTGGAAGGGATTTTTCCAGTCAGCCGGCTCTATCCATAAAATCCGGATATTATCCAGAGAGTAATGATATAGCTTTTCCGAATGTTCATATTGGTTATTCGGATCCAGGCGAAGCATTTGTTCTATTAGCAATAGAGTGTATGTGGAATGTGGATACTCCGGGAACAATGATGCTTCGCTCTGATACGACCGTTGAACCATACCGATCCATAGAAGATTTGTATGCATTGCCTATGCAGAAAATAGATGGCTTGCCATACGAAGATTGGCTCTGGTTCAAATCTACGAGCGAGCCAAGGGAAATTATAGAGGATTTATTGCCCAGGCTGTGTGAGGAGGCGTATGGTAAGGATGCTGCTATGATGATGACAGAGATTCTGAAAATGGGCATTGCCAGGAAAGCCTTGCTTATGTCGTGTAATGTTTCACAATGCCGCGGAGTAGCTATTATCAAAGATCAGTATGTGAAGGCAGAAAAGGCGGTTTCAATGCTGGAGGAGTTTAAGGCGAAGGGAAAAGACTTTAAACCCGGAGCAGGTGGATTCAGCTTTTTCAATCAGATTGTTACTAACTTAGATATAGCAAAAAGAGGCGGTAAATCTCATTATTATCTTCTGTTGGCTGAAGAGCTTGCCAAAGAAAAGAAATTTCAGGAGGCAGAAGAAAATCTAATGATAGCAGAGGATACCCTTAAAAAAGCAAAAAAAGAGCTTGCTTCCTGGAGGTACACGCAATTAGTAAAGGTGGAAAAGGCTGTTGAATCATTCAAATTCAGGTTATCTCTTCTGAAACTTTCAGAGACAAAAACGGAAAAATCCATCAAGGTAGCCATATACAACCCTAAAGAAAGAGAGGGAAGAGTTTACGGTGAATTAGCTATTTACTCTACTCTTCTGCAGGCGGAAGAGATCTCGCCTGTCTTTATTCCCTCGCTAGAGCATCTGTTCCAGTACGATGTTGTTATTATTCCAGACTGTAAAAAATTCGGACAGGATGACACTGGCACCTTTCTTATCATAGAAAAAGAGGTCTGGAAAGCAGAGGATATCTTAAGGAAATATGTTATTGAGGAAGGCGGAGGTCTTCTTATGTATCATGATTCTGTGGGATATAACCGATTTCCGCCGGGAAGGAGTTTTTTTCCTGAATTTTGCATTGGGACCAAGCGGGTGGAAGGGACCGGGATGACAGTGGCTGTAGAGCATCCAGTGGTACAAGGGTATGGAGTGGGAGAGACGCAGGAATATATGTACTATGACCATATTAGTATGACGAAAGGAAAGACAGGCCAGATAATTCTTATTGATACGAATAACGAGGCCGTGGTTATTGCCGGAGAAATGGGAAAGGGCCGGGTTGTTCTGAATGGTTCAATTATATACCTTCGGACAGGTGAGCCGAAAGTTGCGCAAGGCATAGATAAGGATCTATTGATTAACTCGGTCTTTTGGCTGGCTGGCACAAATAAGAGGAGGTAAAATGTCCCTTAAAACAAAGGTATTTTGGGTATTCAGTCTTCTGTTATTGTCAGGATGGCTGTTTGGCGCCCTTCTCTATTCAGAAGAGAGTAGGATAGATCCGGTTCTATCCACATTCCGGTTCAGTTCTACCTCAGCAGAAGATATTCGGGGTGTTTTCGGAGAAACTCTGGCTGGTTGGATAACCTTTAAGGATGCGGATGGAAATCCACTGGCTGGAATTGATGGAAAAAACGTTCAGCTTATATCTACTGAAGAAGGCGGAATGATTCTTAAAACCTTGAGCGGAAAAAGTTCTGCAAAAGGTATTCTTCATGCTACTTTTTCTCCTAAAAATCCCAAGTCTGAAGAAATAATAAAACTTGCTATTAGGGCAGAGGGTGTGGTGTTAGAAAAGGTTGTTGAAGTTAAGTTTCATCCTGCCGCGGAACTGGTTGATCAATGCCAGCCTTTGTGGACTGGACCGTACCAACTTTATGGGCAGAGAACCATAGGCCAGACCTTTGTTACAGGAAATATAGATATGATCTCTAAAATTACGGTTTCCACAGCACCTAAGGGTGATGCTCCTCCTATGGTTCCTGTTTTAAATCTCTATCTTTGGGATACAGATTATCAAACCACTATCTCCAAAGCACCGGTTGCGGCAAGCACTACTCCGGAAATGTGTAACAGTCCCTATTGGAAACGTCTTCTCGCTACCTATAAAATTAATGCTTCGGTAAAGAAGAATACAAAGTATTACTTTGAATTACATATTCCCGACAAATCCGGCGATGCAGAGAATTATTTTTATGTCTGGCGAACCTGGGGCGAACCTGATTTTTATCCTGCTGGAACCGGATACTGCTTGGGTCGGGAGGAACCAAAGATAAACTTACGATTTTTCGTTTTTTATCCGGCGCAGTAAAATGATAACTCTTATTCCGAAACCCAAACAGATAAGGATGCGGCGAGGGGCATTTTTGTTCACGTCTGATATGTGTATCTTCGCATCAAAAAATGTTCTGCCGATTGCTGAGATGTTGCGGAAAGAGCTACGCGCGATGATTGGATTGGACCTGAAATGCAAGGAAATGAAGGGAGTTGAGGAGTCTCTTCAAATTGGTCTGAATAAGGAACCGAGAATTTTGGTAAAACCGCTGACAACGATCGGTAATGAGGGATATTTTCTTACAATCAGGAAAGAAGAAATTACTGTTTCTGGGATTACTCCAGCCAGTATCTTCTATGGCACCCGAACACTTCTTCAATTGATGGGAAAAGATCTCCTGATACCTTGTGTAGAGATCCAAGACTGGCCTTCCATGGAGATGCGCGGAGTGCATTTGATGCCGCGGAATCAAATGCCGACATTTGATTATTTTCTCTCCTTTATTAAAAGATTGAGCGGATATAAGATTAATACAATCCTGTTTGAATACGAAGATAAATTCCCTTATGAAAAACATCCGGTAATACGACATCCACTTGCATTGACCCGATCGCAGATAGCGCGATTTCTTGCTGTTGCAAAGGAACATTATATTGAGGTGGTTCCTTTGCTTCAATATTTCGCCCATGTGGAATATATTCTTTGCCATAAAGAATATGAACATTTGCGGGAACGGAGCGGAGATCCCTATCAGTATTGTGTCTCTCGCCCGGAATCATTAGCCCTGTTTCAGGATTTAGCCAGAGAGATTCTTGATCTTCATCGGGAAAGCCGATATTTCCATATTGGAGGCGACGAAACCTACTATATGGGCGAGTGTCCGGCCTGCCGGAAGGAATGTGATCAAACCGGCAAATCAAAATTCTTTATCAATCATATCAGGAAGGCCGCTGGATATATTAGTGCCGCAGGAAAGATACCGATTATATGGGATGATCAGCTCGCCTGGTATCCAGAGGATATTGACTCTCTTCCCAGGGATATAAGAATTATGTACTGGGATTATACCACCAGTGATGCGAAAGAAGTTCCTTATGTGAAGTGGGACAATAGAATTTGGTTCGGAGAGGAGATCTTTGAGCGGGTCCCTGCGGATATCATCAAATTGTTTAGAAAATATTGGGATGGCGGTCGTTTTCCTGAATCAAATAAATCTTTTCCATATCTTCGGTTTTATCAAGATCATGGATTTAAGGTGATTGGTGCACCAGCTTCAAGATGCGGTGGTACCGGAGCCATTAATCCTAACAATCAGATGCACATCCCGAATATTCGCGGATTTGCCGGAAGGATCGCGGAGAACAAAGCCACTGGTATTGTGGCCACTTCCTGGTCGGAATGCGGCGGTCCTCTTGAGTCTACTTGGTACGGTTTAGTTGCTGCCGGAGCTTTTTCCTGGAATCCGACTCAATCGCGTACCGAGTTTGATCAGGCCTTTCCAGAATCTTTTTTTGGGAATAAAGATCCATCCCTGACCAAAGCTATCTATCTTATGGGTGGTGATATTACATTTTTGAATGCTTCTAAGATGCGGAGACAGACGAGTCAGGCCCTTGATCTTTTTGAAAAACTCCGACCAAGGATTAAAACCAACCATCTAACATTGGATTATTTCATTCTCCAGTGTTGTATGAGACTCCATTTCATCCGCAGTCTTGAGACATTCAGGGAAATAGAAGAAAAGATAGTTAGGTATCTTGACTATACCCGCTGGAAGAAAGAAAAACAGACTGGGAATCAGGGTTCACTATCCTATCTTTGTCCTGAGGAAGAACAGGAGAATTTTTCCCGGGATAGCCTTCGGCGTATGGTCGGGAACCTACGGAACCTGCGGGTTGAATTGCCAGCCTTAAAAAAGGAGGTCCGCGATCTTTTCTCCCTTACTGTGAAAAAGGATGATGTTGATCGGATGGTTGCCTCTTTTTATGCAGAGGAAGAGAAGAAGATTAACTCTTTTCTGTCTGAGTTGAACTATCTTCTTGCTTGCCATGAATTGGAGGCCTATAGGGATCGTGGAATTTCTGATGAACCGGTCTCTAAAAAGAAGAAAGATCCTGGTGAAAAGAACCATTGCAGATAGCTAGGTAATTATAAAAAAATAGCGGTAAAGTTTTACACATACTGTTGTTCGCAGTTTATTGAACAAAAAGAGTCCTGTAGCAGTTTCTTTCAGAGAAAAGATTTGACTAAAGGAACAGGAGACGATTTAATATTACCATCGCTAAAAAAAGTCAATGACTTAAAATACTTTTTACACCTATAAAACTGTTTTTTTTGCCGAGATCCCATACAGAGGTGTACGCGCATGTTCACGATACGTTCCATTATTATTGGAATCATTCTTTCCATTCTCGTGTGCGTAGGGGATGTGTACAATCTTATGTTAGTCAAGGGTTCGTATATGACCCTGGATTTTACCACTCCGGCCGCAATCTTTATCCTCTTTCTCCTTGTGGTTCTTAACCTTCCTCTTAAAAAGTATCTTCCTCGGGCCGCGCTTTCTGTGCCGGAATTAGTGCTTATTACCATTATGCTGATGGTGTCTGCCTCTATTCCGACAATGGGGCTGACAATGTACTTGATTCCTCTTATTAGCGGAGCAACATACTATGCCAACCCTCAGAACGAGTGGGGCACGCTTCTTATTCCTCATATTAAACCATGGCTTATTGTACAGGATGCAACAGCGGTAAAATGGTTTTATGAGGGGCTTCCTGTTGGCGGACGGATTCCCTGGGCCGCGTGGGCACGTCCCCTTGCGGTCTGGATTCCGCTTATTGTGGCGATCTATTTAGTTATGACCTTTCTTATGGTTATCTTGCGTAAACAATGGGTAGACAGAGAGAAGTTAACCTATCCTATGACTCGGGCTCCTCTTGAACTGATTCATTCCACGACCAATCGGCTCTTCCGTAACCGTCTTTTTTGGTTCGGTTTTTTGATTCCTGTTGTGATCGGCTGTATCAACGGACTACATTACTATGCGCCGCTGATTCCAGGGGTGAAACTGTCGCAGGGAATCTCTATCTTCCGACGGACTTTAGGACTTAGTTTTCGGATTAGTTTTCCCATGATTGGATTTACTTGGTTTGTTAATAGGCAATTAGCACTTAGTTTGTGGTTTTTCTGCCTCTGCACGACTGTGGTACAGGGGATTTTCAATATCACAGGTTTTGAACAACAGGCTTTTCTTCCCTACAACTCTGATCGTCCTACCCTTGGATGGCTTGCATTCGGCGCGCTCGTGTACCTTGTTCTTTACGGCTTGTGGATGTCGCGTGGACATCTGAAATCTATGTGGAGATCTGCCCTTGCCCGACGAGACGATCCAGACGAGATTGTTTCTCCGGCGATCGCATTCTGGGGAACTGCGGTTGGTCTTCTCTTTATCTGCGGTTGGTTGATTGCCGCGGGGCTTTCTCCTACTGCCGCGCTTATTATGGTCTTTCTGCTTTTTATCATCTTTATTGGTATTACCCGTGCTGTGGCAGAAGGGGGTCTTGCGGCGACCCGGGCGCCGGTTATTGCGCCGGTAGTTACAACTTCGCTGTTAGGATCTGCGCAGATTGGTCCAGTCGGGCTCTCCGCGCTCGGGATGAGTTTTGTGTATAATTCCGATGTGCGTACCTTTGTTATGGCCGCGGTTGCGAATGGATTGAAGATGCTTGATGGAATCGCGCAGAACAAGCGGCGTATATTTTGGGCGATTTTAATTGCGGTTATTGTGTCGTTGGCCTCGTCGATCTGGGCGGTTTTAGCGATTGGATATAAAAACGGTGCGATTAATGCCGATGGTTGGTTCTTTGTTTCAGGACCTCAATATCCTCTTAGGTATTATGCGGAAAAAATACGTCATCCCGGAGGACCTGACTGGATGTATATGGGATTTGCCGCGGGCGGCGCTCTGTTTGGATGGCTGTTGCAGTTTTTGCGGATGCGTTTTCTTTGGTTTCCATTTCATCCGCTTGGATTTGCCTTCTCAACTGTGATGATGACCAATTCACTTTGGTTCTCTATTTTTCTCGCGTGGCTTATTAAGACAATGGTGCTTAAGTATGGCGGCGCAAAAATGTATGAGGAGGGAAAGGTCTTTTTCATTGCATTGATTGTCGGTCAGTTCGTTGTTAATGGGTTCTGGCTTATTCTTGATATAATCACTCGCCACACCGGGAATGTGCTCTACTGGGCATGATACGGATTCTCCCTCTCCTGCGGATTTGCTTTTCTCTCTTTTTTTGTCCCTATGGTTAAGCAACATTCCTCTCAACAAAACCAAGATGATCTTTAGATAGATTTTTCTATGAGACCTGTTCCTTTTTTTTTGACATCTCACTTGATTTGAAGTATACTTCTCGCTCAATAGAGACCTTATATTTACTGTACATTTGTATATTGAGGAGAAGAAGCATGACGGAGAATCTGTATATTGCGGTAGGCCGCAGAAAATCCGCGCGGGCAATCGTGAAGATGAGAGAAGGAAAGGGAGATTTTACAGTGAATGGACGTCCTGTAGAAACCTATTTTCCTCTCTTTTTTATGCGGGACGAAATAGAACAGCCCCTCACGGTTACCAATTTTCTTGGAAAGTTTAATCTTGAGGTTAAGGCAGAAGGCGGGGGAATAAATGGTCAGATTGATGCTATTAAACTTGGCATTGCCCGTGCCCTTGTAAAGTTTGATCCGGAGCTGACCTCAAAATTGCGCGAATTTTCTCTTTTGACCAGAGATCCGCGTATGAAAGAACGAAAAAAATATGGACAGAAAGGCGCGAGAAAACGTTTCCAGTGGACGAAACGTTAACAGCTCTTTTTCTGTAAAGAATTTTTATGGTACGTGTCGCGGTGTTTGGTGTGTCCGGTTACAGCGGACAGAAACTTATTGAGATCCTTCTTGCACATTCTGGAGTGAAGGATATCCTTGCTTTTGTTTCTGAGGATAAACCTCCGGAATCAGTGGCTTCAATAAATCCTCGTGTGCGAAAGATCGCCAATTTTATCTGTAGCAATAGTCGGGATTGGGATGAAATTGCCGGTTCTGTTGATTGCGCATTTTTTGCCCTTCCCCATATTGTTACGATGAAGTATGTTCCGGAACTTTTTCATCGGGGAGTAAAGATTATAGATCTCAGCGCTGATTATCGTTTTTCCGATTCCGAACTATACGAGAAATGGTATGCTCCTCATACGTCGCCAGAACTTCTTTTAGAGGCGGTCTACGGTCTTCCTGAATGGTATCGGGAAAAGATCTGTTCATCTCGCCTTATTGCCAATCCAGGATGTTATCCTACCTCTGCGCTTCTTCCTCTTCTTCCATTTGCGGAGAAGGGGCTTTTGTGCCGCGAGACGATAGTAAATTCTCTTTCGGGTTTTTCAGGGGCGGGAAAGAAGCCGGATTCTGCGATGATGTTTGCGGAAGGAAATGAAAGCAGTCGTGCGTACAAGATCGGCGAACATCGCCATCAGCCAGAGATAGAACATATCCTTGAGAAAATCGGGGCAAATGTTTCAGTAACTTTTGTTCCTCATCTGATTCCAATAACATCAGGAATGCTTACCACGCTCTATTTTTCTTTTTCTTCAGATATTTCAGAGACAGAAGCTCAAGATTTGCTTGCGACGAGGTATGAAAATGAACCTTTTGTACGGGTGTTAGAGTATGGAACCTCGCCGGCAGTAAAGAATGTTACTGGAACTAATTTTTGCGACATAGGTATTAAAAAGGTCGGATCTGGAAAATTTGTGGCTGTATCTGCTTTAGACAATCTTTACAAGGGTGCTTCTGGACAGGCGGTGCAGAATATGAATATTATGTATGGTCTTTCAGAATCACTCCCTTTTTACCGATGAAGCCGATTTTTCTTGATAGAGATGGAGTGGTTTCTACCTTTACTCCGAACGATTACATCAAATCTTGGAAGGAGTTTTCTTTTATTCCGGGTGCGAAAGAAGGGATTGCGCGATTGTGCGCGGCAGGGTTTACACTCTTTTTTATCTCAAATCAGGGAGGGATTAATAAGGGGCTTTTTTCTTTAGAAGATCTTGAGGAGATCACGTTGCGTATGCGGGAAGAGATATGCCGCGCGGGCGGAGATTTTCAGAAAGCTTATTATTGTCCGCATACCGCTGAAGAGAATTGTTCCTGCAGAAAACCAAAGACATCTCTTTTTTTGCAGGCCGCGAGAGAATATGGTCCCATAGATTTTTCCAAGACATTTTTTGTGGGAGATAGCGATATAGATGTAGAGGCGGGAAGAGCAATTGGATGTAGAACAATTCTTGTGCTGAGCGGAAAAACAAGATCCAAAGAAGAAACGCTTTCCTGGAAGAAGTCGCCGGAATTTATTTTTTCAGATCTTGATGCCGCGGCCTCTTTTATTGTGAATTTCAGAGAATAGAACTCCAAAGGATTTCACCTCATTCAGAGGATTTTCTTTATTGCATACAGAATGAAATGATACTTGTTTATCGCAGGACTCTATGAAAAAAAAGAGCCCATTTGTTTACTACGGGGGATGAATGGAACGATTTGATGCGGTAGTGATTGGAGGAGGCCCTGGTGGTTATCCATGCGCTATACGCGCAAGTCAAAATGGTTTAAAAGTAGCGCTTGTTGAAAAGGAACATCTTGGAGGGACATGTCTTAACAGGGGATGTATTCCTACGAAAACTCTTTTTCATATTGCAGAAAAACTTTTTCCCGCACAGTTTGACGGAGTGAAATCTGAAACAGTCTGGGAATGGAGTGGTATCCGGCAGTGGGTTCAGAACCAGGTGGTTAGAAAACTTCGGTCTGGTGTGGGAATGTTGCTGAAAGCCAATGGTGTTACCTTTTTTCAAGGAGAAGGGATATTACAGGAACCAGGTCTTGTTAGAGTGGATGGAAAGGAACTTTCTGCTGATAAGATTATTCTTGCAACAGGGTCCCGCGCTATTGTTCCCCGTTACTTTGCGCAGGATCCGCGAATGCTTACCAGTGATACGATATGGGGTATGGAATCATTGCCGAAAAGTATAGCGATTGTAGGCGGAGGACTGATAGGGTGCGAGTTTGCCTCCATACTGCATGCATTTGGAGTAAGGGTTTCGTTGTATGAAATGTCTGATCATCTTCTGCCGGGAAAGGATTTAGAGGTTTCCGAAGGATTAAGAAAGATCTTTATGAAAAGGGGAATAAAAGTAGTATGCGGAGAGAAGATTTCTTCGCTTGATGAGTTAGAAGCAGAGAAAGTTCTTTGGGCGGCAGGAAGAGTTCCTTCATTGGAAGAGTTTGAGCGATTTCATATAACAGTAACCCCTTTAGGCATTGCAGTTTCAGAGAGGTGCGAAACAAACCTTCCCGGAATATATGCTATTGGAGATCTGAATGGAGTATGGTCTTTGGCGTATGTGGCAACCCGTGAAGGAATTGTGGTGGGCGACCTTTGTGCCGGGAAGGATCGTGTTATGACATACCGCAATGTTCCAGAAGCGATTTTTACTGTTCCTGAAGTCGGAGTATGCGGTTATTCCGAAGAGGAAGCGCGGAAAGAAGGTTTTGATGTTGAGGTGGGTCGTTTTCCTTTTGCGGGTCTTGGGAAGGCGTATGCCGCGGGAAGTATAGAGGGTTTTGTTAAGGTAGTAACTGACCGTTCTACGGATAAAATTCTTGGGTTTCATATGTTGGGTCAGGCGGCAACAGAGTTGGTGACTGTGGGAGCTATGGCTATTGCCAATGAATGTACCGTAGAAGATCTTCTACAATCGTGGTATTGTCACCCATCCTTTGCGGAATCTATTATGGAAGCATTGCTTGAAGGCAGAGGAACGCCAATCCATGTTCCTCGGAAAAGAGGATAAACAGAATAGTTTTGTGCAGAGAGATGGTTATGTTTCAAAGTTGAATGATTGTGATAAAGATCTCGTTTTTGTCGTATACTATTTACAAAACCGAATGCATTAAATTCTAAAGAATGTTGTTATAGAGAAGAACGGAGAGTTTGTAAAAGATTTTGGAGGTCCTACTGTGTGGAAGAAGAGAGGGATTCCCCGGATTTTCTTCTTTATTTTTATGGGTGCGTTCTCTTTTTTTCCTGCGCATGCCGCGGAAAAACTGGTGATTATCAGTCCGCATTGGGAAGGAGTGAGAACCGAGATAGGAAGCGCTTTTATCCGTTATTATGCCCGGACAACCGGAAAAACCGTTGAGATTGAATGGATTGACCAGGGGGGCACCTCTGATGATATCAAGTATGTAGAATCTTTGTTTCAAAAGAGTCCCTCGGGAATAGGTATAGACCTTTTTTTTGGAGGAGGTCTTGATCCTTACCTTAGACTTAAGGAAAAAGGGCTTCTTCTTCCCTATCGTTTGCCAACGCGCACTCTTGCTAATCTTCCGAAATTTTGTCAAGGTATCCCCAATTATGACCCGGAAGGATACTGGTATGGCATTGTTCTTGCGGGGTTTGGTATTTTGTATAATAAAAAAGTATTGGATTTTATTGATGCACCTGCTCCTGTTCATTGGCGTCAGCTTGCAGATGGGCGATATCGCGGATGGATTGGCGCTTCTGATCCCCGCCATAGCGGAAGTATGCATATGATGTTTGAGATTATCCTTCAGACAGAAGGATGGAACAGGGGATGGAAGACTATTATGGGAATCGCGGGAAATACCCGCAATTTCCCAACCAGCGCCTCGCAGAGCGCGCGGGATACCTCCCTTGGAGAAGTTGCTGCCACGCTTGCTATTGATTCGTACGCCTTGTCTCAGATAGAAATAAACGGAGCTGAGAATATGGGATTTGTGCTTCCAGAGGGAGCTACTGTAATTAACCCTGATGCCGTAGGAATTTTGAAAGGTGCGCCTCATCTTGAAATTGCGCGAGAGTTTCTTCTATTTTTACTTTCTGAACAATGTCAGTTGATATGGATGCTTCCGAGGGGTTCCAAGGGAGGTCCTAAGGAATTTTCTCTTAACCGTTTGAGTATTCTTCCCTCTGTATATCAGAAAAAGGGTATATCTTTTCCAGTAAACCCTTATGCAATGAAAACCACGCTTCAGTTTGATTTTGAACGAGCTTCCCAGCGATGGGCATTAGTAAATGATTTGATGGGAGCTTGTGTCATTGATTGTGCGGATTTTTTGCGGATCGCCTATTCTTATGTTCTGTCCGGAACATGCGATGCAGACTTGTTCTATACTTTTCCTGTAGGAGAAGAGGCGGCACAGAAATTTGCATTAAGATGGAAGGATCAGGTCTTTCGAAATCAGAAGATTAATGAGTTTCTTCGGTTTTCTCTTCACAAATTCAAGGTTTGTGCGCAAGCAGGACGACGTTGAAGATTTTGGCGAGAACTCTGTTCTATACAGAAGAGAGAATCGTATGAAAGAGAAGAGGAACCCCTTACCTTTTAAGAGAGGAAAGATATGAAAATAAGTGTGTATTCGCTTTCAGTATCTGACAAAACAGTGGATCAGGTGATTGAATCTTCTCAGTTGTGCGGATGCGATGGTATTGAATGGTGGTGTAGAGAGAATGGCCATATAGATGCTTCTTGTGTGGAAAAGTCTGCTACTGAGGTGAGTAAAAAAATGCATGATTCCTCTCTTGCAGTGGCAGGGCTTGCGCCCTACTTTTCTTATACAGAAAGGAAGGATGCGCTAAAGCCGGTTTTTCATGCCGCCCGGATACTCGGCACTCACAATATCCGTTGCCATAGTCATCGTTTTGATGGAGAGAGCTCTTACTCAGATCTTTTTTCTGCTCAGAGACGATGGATGGAAGAGGAGGTTTTTCCTGTGGCCGAAGAGTTTGACGTATATCTGAATATAGAACAGCACCATAACCAAATTTGCTGTACGCCTCAGGCTTGTGTTGATATGGTGAAGGGATTTCCAAAAGATAGGTTTGGTATTATCTACGATCCTGGAAATTCTCAGTTTGAAGGGTATACAAGAGCTTCGTATGCGGTAAGTGTTATGGGAAGGTTTTTAGTTCATGTACATGTGAAGTCCTGCGGTCCTTCCTCTTTGGAAGAAGGTGTGGTACCTCCAGGAAGGATCTATCCGCAACGGTTCTGGAGCCTTGAGACCGGAGACCTTAACTGGCGCGAGATTATAGAACAACTGCACAAGGCAGGATATACCGGCTACCTTTCTCTTGAAGCGCTTGATAAACGATCCTCTGACCAGAAGCTTCAGGAAGATATTCCGTTTTTGAAGAAGATTCTTTCTTCGGTTCTTTCTGTATAGAGGGAAGAAGAGAAAGTCATATAAAGATATGGTTGGATGAAAAAAATGTATAGATTTGCGTGGTTCAGAAAGAAGCTTTTTTTATTACTGGGAGGAGACGATGTCTGACTGTTTCTTTCATACAGGAAGACCTTCTGTGGCAAGATGCAGACAGTGCGGAAGACCTCTGTGTCAAGAGTGCCGTATTGTTACTTCAACCGGGATTTATTGCAGTGAAAAATGTGAGAAGACAGGAGCAGTTTTTGAAGAACGTGCGAAGAAACTTGAAGAACAGCGCGCGCGCCGAAAATCGTCGGCTCCTAAGGTTGTAAGGACCATAGTAATTGTGGCGATTCTTGTGATCCTTGCGATTATAGTAAAAAGAGTTATGTAGAATCTTTGGTATCATTTTTATTGCCCAGCCGGCTATTGACGAAAAAAAGAGCTATGGCGGCGCCAACTATTCCAAAGAAAGAACTTATCAGAATCGTTGCATAGACTTTTTGAGAAGGAAAGAGGTACAATAGAACGAATGCGGCCACTGCAAAAAACATGATAGCTCCAGTAGCGGCCGCTTCAAGAAGTATATCGGTGTGGGTTCTTCCTGCTTTGTTTTTTTCTTTTTCTGTATCCATATTTTTTGATACTCCTTTTGCTTGTTTGTTGGTACAAAAGATTTATTGCGAGTCAAGGTATGTTCTGTAGAAGAGCAATCCCACAATATTTTTTTCTATTTTTCGTACTTGTTCTTTTTCTGTATCTACTGAGAAGAGTATGTATATTAAGGTTATGATGAAGTAAGAGTTGTAAGTGTTTCAGATCCCGCAAGAAGCAAAATTTTCATTATGTCTTTAAGTTCTGCGAACTCGTTTATGGAGTAGTTGTAAGTACGCAAAGTCCGAACCTGTCAATAGAGGTATTAAGAGTCAGAAGAGTCCTTTTCTCTTTCTTTTGAAGGGTGAAGGAATGGTTGATAGGTTTTTGAAGAGGTTGAAGGATGGTGCAAGAGAGAGGGGTCTTCTTGTTTAGAAGGTGAATCTGAAGATCATGGCTGGGATCTCCTCCTAAGTTGAAGATTGCAATGATAGAGGAGTTGTTATCATCTTTCATTGCAATGGGATAAAGCCATGGATCTCCGGTAACCGAGAGAGGAATATCATGTGTGGCAAGAGCGCGGATAAGAGATTGCATTAAGGTTCTTCGGCCCCAACTCATATTCCAGGGAGCGATGGGTACCGGCATATCTATCATAAACCTGTCAAGATCACAGGCGCTTATGGCAATGCGTCCTCCAAGAGAGTTATGGAAGAGGGTAAGGCCCGCGCCTATCCGTTTTTCAAAAGGGTCGCAGATTTCTGTCCATTCTTTGCTTTTTTCGTCTGGAACTAACGCTATAATAGAAGGGGCAAGATTTACGCTGAAGGGAAAGTTTTTTCTGAGAAGAGTTTTTTTTGAGACTACCTTTTCTATAGCATAGAGGGAAAGGTCGCGGAAAAGACGTTTTTTGGGGGTTGCTCCGAGAAATCTATTAAATCCTCGTTGTGTAAGGATTTCAGCGGCGCCTGCATCTAGAAAAAGTCCTTTGGAAAGAAGCGAGTATATCTGATTATCCGTGAAACTCCATGCATGGCGTCCAAAAAGAAGATTAACAGAGTCTGATTCTTTACTTGTAAAGGCAATGCCGCAGGCACCGAGAAGATTGGCCGGAGCACTGGTTGATACGACTAAATCTCCATACGAAGCATTGGGCATAAGGTGTACTCTGGAAGATGATTCTGGAATGAAAGGAATGCCCGCACCAGTTGTGGTAAGTTTTTTTGAAAATTTTTTTGCAAGAAAATCAATAGCGGGCCAGGCACAATCCAGCATTTTCCCCATACCGGGCTCTTCTTCTGTTTTTTTCCCTCCGAATGAAAAGAGATCAAAAAGCAATCCTTCTGATCCAAAGATTTGGGCAATAGCCATTTGTGCCCATGTATTGGTTGCTGATTTGCTAAAAAGTCCAAAGGGATAATTCTCTATCTCTGGATAGGAAGAGACCCCCGAGGGCCGAAGTTTTTTCTGAAGATCAAGAAGATATCCGGATGAAATAAGAGAGAGGGGGAGCGTTTCTCGATATGGAGCAAAATGCGGACGGTGAAAGGCTTTACCATTGATAGAGATGGCGTGAAAAAGTCTGGTCCAGTCTCTTCCTTCCGCATTATGGGTATCTGGAGAACTGCTCATCAATCCGATTTTGATTTTAGGGTTGGCTGTTTGTACTGCATCGCGAAGCGCCATACTGTTGGCTTCGGAAATGTCCCGCCAGGTTTCTAACCATACTTTTCTCCAGGGATGCGGTCTTCCGGGTTTAAGGATATTCTTGAGGAGATCTTCACGGGTAACGTGTTTGCCAATTTTGTGTGAAAAGTGTTTAAGCATCTGGGGGCTGAAATCTCCGCCCCAGTCGAGCGGGCCGTGGTTGTGGAATCTCCAGTCATCTTCTATCCAGATGATATCAAATCCGCAGGAAGCAAAGCGCGCATACATATCGCATAGATATTTTCGCCATTGAGAAGATGCGGGAGAGGCGCACAGGGTGGAGGTTTTTCCCGAGGGCGAGACCATAGGGAGAAAATCTTGTCCTTGCCGAAGGCTTCTACCCCGGTCGGTATGACCGAGAGTGGTCCAGGGATTTACACTTACCCGTATACCGGCTTTTTTGAAGAGGGGCACGAGTTTTTGGAAAAGTTCGCAAAAATCATTGATTTCTTCTTCTGTTAAATGGCCGCGGTTATTTTCTTCTCCATAGGTAAAAAATGTTACTCCTCCAATATGGTGGCGTTGGCAAAAATCAAGAAAATCGTTCCCATACGCACGCGCATTTTTGCCAGGAAGAATTGAATACCTTATATCGTATTGGTAGCGAACCTTCTTTTCTTTTTTCATCTTCTTTTTCTCTTCGGCATAGAGAGAATAGCACCTTCTACTTTTTCTTTCAACTGCTTTGTGATGAAAAAAATAGATGAAATCCAGAAAGGTTCTTCTGTTGACAAGAAGAGAGGGCGCTGATTAAATGAACTTACGCTTTACAAGAGGAGAAAGGTTTCTTATACAGGGAGGTGAATATGAGGGGAGCTGTAGTTGTTGCAATGGCATTGTTTTGTATGGCCGGTGCAGTAGTGTCGCCGGGAGCCGAAGAATTACAGGTGCCCTCCTCTGGACTTTTTTTCAATGTAAAAGATTTTGGCGCACAGGGAGATGGGGTTACCGATGATACTGGATCGGTACAGAAGGCTATTGATACAGTTGGCAAAAGCGGAGGAACACTTTTATTTCCTCCCGGCACCTACCAAATTACCTCTGTAGGCTTGATTCCGGGAGTACGGTACCTTGGATATGGAGCCACGATTCGGCGACCCGCAAAGCAGGGAAAATGGGTGCGTACTTTTGATGCCTCAAAACGCGGATATGCGTATAGAGGCGAGGTAGATTCTCTTCCTCTGGTGATTGAAGGATTTATCTTTGATGGAAACAGAACAGAACAGGATGAATATCAAAAATACCAGCTTGAACAGGCCCATTTGATCTTTCTCAGCGCGGGTAGAGATTTGCCGGGACGGCTTCGGGCCCGCGTTCAGAACTGTGATTTCAAAGATTGCGTTGCGGATGCGATCTCTGTCTATTCCAATGTAGACGCACAGATTGCCAATTGTACGGCAACTGATTGTTTTCGTGGAGGTGTGGTAATTACCGGAGGGAATACCCGGGTACAGCTGACAAATTTTACTGCGGGCGGTAAGGTACATGCCACAGGTATTGATGTGGAGGTGGATGGTTCGGGGTACAATGGGAGTAAAAGCATAGAGTTCTATATTAACGGACTTTCCCTTCCTGATGGAGATTTTGATGTTGGTATCGCAGACCATTCCGTGGTTGTAGGGAGCAATATTATAACAAAGGCGCCATTCTATATTTATGGGGGAGGAGAAACCTCTGAAATGCGTTTTTCCAACTGTCTGTTCGGAGTAGGAGAATATTCCAGTTATGCTAATCGGATTGTAAGTCCGGGAAACCTTACTTTTGATAATTGCCGATTTATGATTGATGGAACCTCTTCCGAGGAGAAGCAGAAATCATGGGCCGCGATACATGTTTACTGGAGAAAGCCAGGCGAGAAACAGATGATTAAACTGGTAAATTGTGATTTTTCTGTAGGCCCGGGTATTGCGGATACTGATAAAACCTATGCGGTTTATTGTGAGGCATATAATAAAGATAGTACTGGCGACGATACCTTGATTGTAGAGGGAGGAACCATCTCTTCCGCATTTACTGAAGGAATCCGTTTGAATCAGGGAGGAAAAGCTATTATCCGTAAGACCCATATTGGTGCGGAAACAGCCTTATTGCTTTCTTCAGGCGCGGCCTATTATCTTGATGTAGTGGTTGATAGTGTGGATGTTCGCGGGTCCAAGGTTTTTGCAAATATTCCAGCACAAAGCATTAATAACAGGATTGAATTTCGGAATGTGTTCCTTGATGAATCGGAAAATGTGCTTCAAACACGGTATGGACTTGCGAATAATACCTATGTGGGAAGCCGTACGATCTTTGGGGAAGAGGCGCCTTCCGCGAAAATGTCTGGGATTGTCAATGATAGGTACCGGCTAAAAAAACCTCTTCCAGGTGGAGTGTATGAATGGATTTGTATGGTCTCCAACCCCGGTGGAAAAACAGTCTGGAAGCCGCTTTCCACTATTGCGGAATAGATCTCTCATATAGAAGGAGTTTAGGGAGTAAGTTTTTGATACTCTTTTGTTGGGGTTCTATTGGAATATTATTGTGTGTTCTCTCTTTTTATAAGATAGTGTAATGGCTTGACTGTGAAGAGATGATAGTGTATAGTGAAAAAAGTGGCGCTTCACCATAGATGTATAGTGTTCTTATCGTATAACTATTAGGAGTAGACTGTGGATAAATGGAGATGCACTGTATGCGGGTATATCTACGATCCTGCGTTGGGAGATCCGGATAATGGCGTGGTTCCTGGAACCGCGTTTGAAGATATTCCCGATGACTGGGTATGTCCGGAATGCGGAGTGCCCAAAGATCAATTTGAAAAAATTTGAGGAATGATGGAATGTAACCTTGTGATTGCCGGAGAAGCTGGGCAGGGGATTAACGTATCTGCGTTGAACCTTGCTAAACTCTTTACCCGTGCGGGTTTGCACACTTTTCTTCTTACCGAAAACCCCAACTCTATTAAACTTGAACCTGCTTGGTGTAGCCTTAAGATTGCAGATAAACCCATTACAGCTCCGTCATGTAAGGCCGATGTGCTTATTGCACTGAATGCCGATGCATACCTGCGACATAGAGATCGCGTGAAGGAGAATGGATTTATTCTTTGTGAATCGCAGGAATCCCTTATAGATCCCCGCTGTATTGAAGTTCCGTTCGGAGCCCTTATAAAGAAAATTTCCGCACCAGACCTTCTCCGCAATACTGTGGCACTTGGCGCTTTTCTTACCTTGTACGATGTAGGTATTGAAGGGATGAAAGCGCTTTTTTCCGAAACATTCGGCGCCAAGGGTGCAAAGATTGTAACGCAGAATATTTCAGCCCTTGAGATGGGTTCTCATACTATTGTGGAAACGTACGGAGCGAAAATTAAGAAAGTTTTTCCGAAAGAAAAGGGATCCCCTCACTATCTTCTTACCGGAAACGATGCGGTTTCGCTTGGCGCGTTGAAGGCAGGGTGTCAATTCTTTTCTGCTTATCCTATGACGCCTTCTTCTCCTGTGTTTCATTTTCTTTCTGCGAAAGAACGGGAGTATTCACTGGTGGTAAAGCAGGCGGAAGATGAAATTGCGGCGATGCATATGGCTCTTGGAGCGTCGTATGCAGGGGTTCGTTCTATGGTGGCGACCTCTGGCGGCGGGTTTTGTCTGATGGTAGAGGCTTTGGGGCTTTCTGGTCAGAGCGAGACGCCGGTGGTAGTTTTGCTTGGTCAGAGGCCTGGTCCTAGTACCGGACAACCGACACGTACTGATCAGGCGGATTTACGGTTTGCGCTTCATGCCTCGCATGGAGAGTTTCCTCGTGTGGTCTTGGCTCCTGGAGATGCGCGGGAAGCATTTGAAGAAACTTTTCGTGCCTTTAACCTTGCAGAACATTATCAGGTTCCTGTGATAGTGATAACCGACAAATATCTCGCAGAAAGTTATTCTTCATGGGAAGAATGGAACCTTAACAATATGTATATAGATCGCGGCAAGGTATGGGACGGAGGTTCAGAGGAAGCGTATTTGCGGTATCGGGTTACTTTGGATGGAATCTCTTCGCGGGCATTCCCTGGTATGGCAGGCACAATACATTGTGCCACAAGTTATGAACATAATGAGGAAGGATTTTATGAAGAGAGCCCTGAGAATGTGAAAAAGATGCGGGATAAACGGAGCGCAAAAATTCCCTTTCTTTTAAAGGATATTCCTCCACCACGGCTTTATGGTGCTAAAGATGCTGATATGACACTAGTATGTTGGGGTTCTGCCAAAGGCCCTATATTGGAAGTCTTAAGACTACTGGCACAGGAAGGGAAAAAGGTGAATATGCTCCATTTGGTTGGGCTTTCTCCTTTTCCTGCCGCTAAGGTGGAAGAATATTTACGGTCAGCAAAACAGACAATGGTGATTGAAGGAAATGAAACAGGACAATGCCGAAGCTTGATACGGGAAGAGACCGGAATTCTTTCTGATTTTGCTTATTGTCAATATGATGGAGAACCTTTATATCCGGAGATTGTTGTGGAAGAGGTGAAACGCGTATGGTAACCAAACCTCTTGATTTTAAGGGAAATCATAACCCCACTTGGTGTCTTGGATGTGGTAATTATGGTATCTTGAATGTTTTGAGGGCTTCTATGAGTGATGCGGGTCTTTCTCCAGAACGTACGGTTATTGTTTCTGGTATCGGATGTTCAGGGAAAGTTCCCCATTTTATCAATGCATACGGTTTTGAAGTTCTTCATGGAAGAACGCTCCCGGTTGCGACCGGAATACGTCTTGCGAACAGTACACTTAAAGTCATTGCCTGTTCTGGAGATGGAGATGGGTATGGTATAGGCGGCAATCATTTCCTTCATGCCATCCGGCGCAATATTGGAATTACTTGGATTGTTCATAACAATGGCGTATATGGTCTTACCACAGGTCAGACTTCTCCTACAAGCGAAGAGGGATTTAGAAGTAAGACTACGCCATTCGGTTCTATTGAAGAACCGGTGAATCCTCTTGCATTGGCTATTGCCGGAGGCGCGGGATTTGTTTCTCGGGCTTTTGTGGGAGAGTCTCTCCATTTTCGTAAGGTTCTTACCGAAGCATTGAACTATCCTGGGTTTGCGCTTGTTGATGTGTTGCAACCCTGTGTAACTTTTAATAAAAGCCATTCTTATGCATGGTATGCAGAGCGCGTTTATAAGGTAGAAAGTACGGAAGGGTACGATCCTTTTGATAGAAGCAAGGCTTTTGCGTTTGCTTTTGAATTGGAAAAACTTCCTCTTGGAATTCTCTATCGTAGAAGCATTCCTTCCTATGAAGAAAAGATCCCCCAGATTGCAGAGAATCCTTTGTTTTCACGGGATATTTCTTCCATTGATATTTCAAACACACTTAAGGAATTTCTTTGAATATAGAGTTTTTTGAGGAATATCTTTTCTCTCATTGTATTTCTTCAAGAATAGAGACAGAATATACTGTCGCATTACTTTAAAGAATGTGTGAAGAGAGGAATGATATCTTCTCTATAAACAGATGAAGAAGAAAAAAAAATAGCGGTAATGCAGTTATAAAGGAAATTGAAGAGTTGTAAGAAAGTTCCGATGTTCAAGGTACCACGCAACAGTACGTTGAATCCCTTCCCGAAAGCAAACATGAGGTTTCCACCCAAGGAGATTTTCCGCTTTTCCAATATCAGCCCATGTTGCGTTGATATCTGTGGGTAGCATGGGTTTATGGACGATGGTTGCTTTTTTACCGAGAAATTCTTCAATCAATGCTATGGCATAATTGAGAGTATGGGGTTGATTACCGCCAAGATTGATAATTTCAAATCCAGTATGTGTTAGTGTTGCTAAACGGGTTCCTTCCGCTATATCTGAGATATAGGTGAAATCTCGGCTTTGTTCGCCGTCTGAATAAACTGTAAGGGTTTCTCCTTTGTCAATCATCTTGATAAATTTAAAAATTGAAAGATCGGGCCGGCCTGCAGGGCCGTATACAGTAAAATATCTAAGCACGGTAATATCAATATGAAAGAGTGAATGATAGGTATAACAGGTGGCTTCTGCTCCCTTTTTTGAGGCGGCATAGGGAGAAATAGGGCGATTGACCGGAAGAGATTCGGAAAAAGGCATTTTTTCTCCTGCATAGAGGGAAGAGGTAGAGGCGAGGAGATATTTTTGAATATGATGATGCCGACATAACTCAAGGAGATGAAGATTTCCTAAAACATTCGTTTCAAAGTAAATACTTGGATTTGCTATGCTTGCATGAACTCCGGCGCGCGCGGCAAGATTCACGACCGCATCGGGACAAGTATCCGAGAAGACCTTTTTAAGAAAGTCGCGGTCGCGGATATCTCCTTTTTTGAATGTAAAAGATGAACAGGACGTTAGGCGGTCAAGGCGCCATTTTTTTAGTCGGGTATCATAGTAATCGTTGAGATCGTCAATGCCAACGACTTCATGGCCAGTATCCAAAAAAGAGAGCGCGGTATTCCACCCGATAAATCCCGCGCAACCTGTTAAGAGAATTTTCATAGAAATTTTTCCGTGTGGCGGTATTCGGCAATTTTTGGAGAAAAGCCAAGGGTGCCGAGATGTTCTTTGAATGATTCAAGTGCTCTGTTTTCTCCATGTATCAAGTGGATTTTTTGTGGCGGAGACGCAAAGGAAGAGATCCATTGGGTAAGTTCGTCTCTATCTGCATGTGCAGAGAAGCCATTGATACTTCTAATGCGCGCTTTGACATGGTAATGGGATCCAAAGATACGTACCTTTTTCGCACCCTCTACGATCTCCCTTCCAAGGGTTCCGTGCGCCTGGTATCCTACAAACAGAAGGGTGCTTTCGGAGCGTTCAATATTGGTCACAAGATGATGTTTAACCCTTCCTCCATTGCACATTCCCGATCCTGCGATAATGATGACAGATCCCTTGAGATGGTTGATTCCTTTTGATTCTTCAACGCTTTGGATAAGGTGGAGAAGAGGAAAATCAAAGGCGGAAGATCCCAAGCGTGCGAGTGGTTCCCGAAGATACTCAGGACTTTTACGGAAAATATCGGTTACTTTTGCCGCCATTGGACTGTCTACGAATGTAAGGAGATGAGGAATTCTATCTTGTGCAAGAAGTTTTTTAAGACAATAAATAATTTCTTGAGTTCGTTCTATGGCAAAACTCGGAATAATAATATTTCCCTGGTTTTTATGGGTTTCTGTAATAAAGTGTGCGAGAAGTTCATCGTTTTCTTCATAGTTTTCATGGTTTCTGTCGCCATACGTTGATTCAATAAAAAGCATATCTGCTTTTTCGTATGAATAGGGATCTGGAAGAAGGGGTTTGTTCCATCTGCCGAGATCTCCGCTGAAGACAGCAGATTTTTGGGTTAGCGTATCAGTGAGTTGGATACTGGCTGATCCAAGAATATGTCCCGCATTATGGAATGTTGCGGAGAGATTTTCGTCAATGAGAACAGGTTCATCATACTCTACTTTTTGAAATAGAGGGATAACAGCCTGGGCATCGCTTGCTGTGTAAAGGGGTTCATAAGGATATTTTGATACTCGGCCTTCCTTGGTATGGCGTAGTTCTTTCTTTTTAATATCTTCCTGATAAATTTTTGCGGCATCTTCAAATGCAATTTTTGCAATATCAATGGTGGGAGTCGTGGCATAGATTGTTCCCCGAAACCCTTCTTTTACAAGGCGGGGAAGGTATCCGGAATGATCAAGATGTGCATGGGTTAAGAGAACAAAGGAGAGCTCTTCCGGAGGCGTCGGAAATGGTTCCCAGTTTCGAGAAAGAAAATCCCGTTCTTGATATAGTCCGCAATCTACCAGTCCTTTTTTCTTTCCGGTAGTAAGAAGAAATCGAGATCCGGTTACATTACGGCAGGCGCCAAGAAATTGTATTGTACGCATGGGGTAAAGGATATTCCGTATGCAAAGAGAATCCCTTAGGAGGTGGGATTACTCCCGGAGGAAGTTGATGAGGAGCAAAGACCTGAACTTGTTGGACAAAGAAGATGAAAAAGAAAATAATTCCAAGGATGCCAAAGACTTTTATTGCAAGATTTTTAGGGATTCCATGTACTTGTTCCGAAGCAAGAACAACCAGCCATACTGTATAGGCAAGCGCGACAATCCATCCTAAAACAGGAATAAGGCTTAGTACCATGGTAAGCACGGTGACAGACCCAATATAGGCAAGGGATCGGTAGGCGGTTTCATACGATTCTTTTGATCCCATCCAAAGCCAGATAACATAAAGAATAGCTGCATTGATAAAGGTTCCCGCAATGATTTGAATCGGAATAAAGATAAAAGGAGCATAGGAAATGCCCGCAGGCGGAACTCCATATAATCCTCGGAGCGGAGAGAGCGCAGAAAGGGTGAAATGTTCAAATATAGTAAAGAGTGCGGCAGTAAGAAGCGAGATAAGGATTGTATAAACCAATGGTTCGGTATAGCCCCCGGATTTGGGCATAGAAGCAAAGAAGCGTTTAGGATCTGTTACGATCTGCACAAAAATTTTCGGACTCTTTTTTATGGTATCCTGAATAATTTTTTCCATTGTGGGCTCCCTTTGAGTTCAGTTATGACTTCCACTATCTTCTCGAGGAGAGATTCTTTTGTTAGTTTATGCGCCAAACTTTTGCAGTTTTCGTGCATGCGCAAGAAGAAGGTACATTGCATGGGTTGCGGGAAATGTGGAGAAAAGTCCTTTGCCGCATGATCGTTCGGTAAAAGATTCTACATCATCTGGTATTCCAGAGGGAGAATAGAGGGCAAAGGGAACAGGGTGCCATGAATGTCCTTTCATCACTGCGGGAGTAGAATGGTCTCCGGTAAGGGCAACCGCATCAAATCCGAGAGATGCGATCTGTGGAAATTTACTGTTGAACTCCTCTATAGCGGCAACTTTTTTCTGAAAATCGCCATCTTCTCCGGAACTGTCGGTTTTTTTGTAATGAAGGTAGAAAAAATCAAATTGGTCATAGTGTTTCGCGAGCCAGGTTATTTCATCGTCAATTGTTTCAAGACCTTGCGCAATTTCCATCCCTACAAGGGATGCAAGTCCTTTGTACATTGGATAACTTGCAATACAGGCAGCATTAAGTTTATATTTTTCTTGAAACGTGGCAATGGTGGGAAGTTTTGCAAATCCACGAAGAAGGATGGTTTTTGCCTTCCCCTCTATAGATGCGAGGATCTCTTGCACACGCGTGAGAAACTCTGTCAGAACTTGCGCGGTAAAGACTGCCTGATCAGAGAGCGGTGATATTGCATTGATTGCGAGCCCTTCTTTTTGTGGATCGTTTTCTGTTACTTCCGGAGAGAGTCCAGGCCCTTTTAGGACAATGGCGCATCGATGTTCTTTTACTGTACGAAGCGAAATTTCAATTCCCTCTATTTTTCCAATCTTTTGGGAGATGATTTTTATCAGGGCTGCATTTTCTTCTGTGGGGATACGTCCTGCTCTTCTATCAATAACAATGCCTTTCTCGTCTATGGTGGCAAAATTTCCGCGGATAGCTAAATCATCTTTTCCAAGGGGCATGCCAATACCAAGGACTTCAAGGACTCCTCTTCCTATTTTATGTTCAACCGGGTCATATCCAAAGAGGGCGAGATGGGCAGGACCGCTTCCAGGGGTTACACCAGGGAATATGGGAATGGTAAGCCCGCAGGTTGAGCGGTGTGCGAACGCATCAAGGTTTGGAGCGTTAGCAGTTTCAAGTTCGGTTTTTCCAGTGGATGGATCCGGAGCTCCGCCAAGTCCATCCATTACCAGAAGCAGAATTTTTGCAGAATTTCTGATGATAATTTCTGGAAGAATAGTTTCAATAATCATGGTGCTCCTTATGGAGAATTCCCTTGTGCGTCTTGTCTCTTTTTTTCTGAAAAAAAGTGGAAGAATCTGTATAGTTAAGGTATACTGTAAAGGAGAAAAAGTCAAACTATGCTCTATGTTGTAGCAACGCCAATAGGGAATCTCGACGATATTACCGTAAGGGCTCTTTCCGTGCTCCGGGAAGTTGATATTGTGGCGTCTGAAGATACCCGGGAAACAAGGAAACTTCTTACGCATTATGGTATCCATAAGCCTCTGGTAAGTTATTATCGGGAATGTGAAGAATCTAGAAGCGTATATCTTGTGGGATTAATGAAAGAGGGAAAAAGCGTAGCATTGGTAAGTGATAGGGGCACTCCGGGTATTTCCGACCCTGCACATGCATTGGTTCGCCGCGCCAGAGAAGAGGGTATAATGGTTGTGCCTGTTCCAGGACCTTCCGCGCTTACTGCCGCGCTTTCAGTCTCTGGTTTTCCTGTGAGGTCCTTTGGGTTTTATGGTTTTCCGCCACGAAAAATCAGTCAGGCCCGAAGATTTTTTGAGGATCTTTTACATAAGGAAGAGACTACTGTTTTTTTTGAATCTGTGCATCGTTTTCATAAAACTTGTCGGATATTGAAAGAACTGGCGCCTGATAGAAGAATAGTGGTTTGTCGGGAATTAACAAAAAAATTTGAAGAAACAGCCGTTGGAACAGCCGCAGAACTCTGCGACCGATTTGAGGGAAAAAAAATCAAGGGTGAGTTTGTTATTATTATGGAGGGAAAAGAATGAAGATATTCCGGTTTTTTCGTAAGAGGAAGAATTTTCGTATTATTATGGTAGTAACAGCGATTTTTGTCATTCCTGGTTTTGTAATTTGGGGAGTGAGTCTTGCGGGAAGCGATACAAGTGGGTTGGCGGCGCGGGTAAACCGTCAGCCTATTACACAGCAGGATTTTTATAAAGCTCTTGAAAAAGCAGAACAGCAGTATCGGGAGGTTTTAGGCGATAGTTACGATCAGATTGCACAAAATGTTGAAATTGATAAAATGATTCTTGATAATCTTGTACAGGAAAAACTCCTTGCCCAGCAGTATAAAAAACGTCGTATCAGGGTTTCATCACGGGAAATTCTTGATGCCATTAAAGAAGATCCCGCATTTAAGGATGAAAAAGGCTCCTTTAGTGAACAGAAATTTTCTGAGATTATGAGTCGTATTCCTCCTGATAAGATTAAAGAGATAGAGACCGATGTGCAACAGCGTATTCAGTATCAGAAGCTTCGCCAAGATGTGGCAAGCGAAACAAGGCTGATGGTTTCAGATGAAGAGATGCAACATTATGTTACGGAAGATTCCAAACCCGAGGAGAAGGAAGAGGTAAGAAAATTTATTTTAAGTCAGAAAGAGGACCGTTTCTTTCAAGATTGGCTCGCTAAAAAGAAAAAAGAGTCAAAGATAGAGGTCTTTGTAACATTCAGAAAACATGATTAATGCTGAAAAGAGGGTGCGAGACGATAATTATCGGCTCTATCTGTTACATACGGTATGTCTCGCGCTTCAGGAAACTTTTGAGATAGAAAAAATTCATCATATTGTACTTACCGCACTTACAGCGGGAGGTGCGCTGGGTTTTAGCAGGGCGGCGCTCTTCTTTCTTGATAAGGAATCCGCAATACTTAACCGTGCGCAGGGAGTAGGTCCTGCAGATGAACAGGAAGCCATTTCTATTTGGGATAAGTTTTCATCATCTCCGATTTCGCTTGTTGAACTCTTTGAAAACGGCGAGAGAAAAGCGATTGAACAGCAACATTTTCCCCGCTTGGTTCAGAAAACAGAGATTCATCTTCATAGTCTTTCTGCCGATAACCCTGTTGCCATCTGTCTTCGCGAAAAGAGACCTTTTATTCTAAAAGAGGGGCTTTCTTCCCGGCTTCCTTCTGGAATGGAATATTTTGCGAAGGAAGGGAATGAAGTGGTTTTCTTGCCCCTTCTTGATAGAAACGAGGTCATTGGGTTGGCTGTGGTAGACAATGCCTTTCATTTAAGACCTATAGATGAATCTCTTCTTGATTTCCTCTTGCTTCTTCTTATTCAGGCGGGTCGTTCTCTTGAGAACGCACACGCATATCTTCAGATCCGAAGAAGTTACGAACAAGTAGAGGTTCTGAATAAAAAATTAAAGGATGTGCAAGATTCGTTGGTAAGTTGTGAACGGTTTGCGGCTATTGGAAGAATCTCCGCTTATCTTGCCCATGAAATTCGCAATCCCCTTGTTGCAATAGGCGGGTTTGCACAGCAGATTCTTTCTACAGACGATTTTGAAAGAATGCGCAGAAATGCCTATATTATTGCGACAGAGGTACAACGGCTTGAATTAGTCTTTAACAATCTCTTTCGATTTACCTCGGGAAACCCTGTGAAAAAAGAGGTAACAACGATTGGAACGATCTTTGAGAAATTACGCCCGATTCTTACTCCTCAGTTTGAAAATCGCGGAGCCACCCTTCTTTCAAAGGAAGGAATGGATATTTCCGTGTATGGAGATCCAATCCAGTTAGGAGAAGTTTTGTTTAATCTTATTGTTAATGCGCTGGATAGTATCCGTCCCGAAGGAACGGTTTCTCTGCGGGCAATGCGCGAGGGAAGTTCGGTTGCGATTGAAGTGTCAGATGACGGATCGGGTATTGATGAAAAAGAAATTGAAAAAATATTTGATCCCTTTTATACGACAAAATCCTATGGCATGGGTTTAGGACTTTCGGTAGTACGGACAATTATTGAAGAAAACCATCATGGTTCGCTGTATGTCGCATCAAAGAAGGGGAAGGGTACTATAGTAACAATCCGCATTCCTATAAGGAGGGAGCATGCTCAACAAGATCCTTCTGATTGAGGACGAAGAGAGTCTCAGGACGCTTTATTGCGAAGAATTGGCAAAGGAAGGGTATGAAATCTTCTCTGCATCTGATGGGATGGAAGGACTTTCTATTCTTGAAGAGAACGAGGTGGATCTTGTAGTTCTTGATATCAAGATGCCGAATATGGATGGGCTTGAGATGCTTCGTACCATTCTTGGGAAAAGAAAGAATGTAAAGTCTATTATCTATACATCTTATCCCCACTATAAAACAGATTTTATGAGTTGGGCTGCGGATGCGTATCTTGTAAAAAGCTCAAACCTTATAGAGTTGAAGAGTACGATACGGGAATTGTTGAATGGATAATATCGTTGCTCTTGTGCTTGCGGGTGGAAAGGGCGAACGACTTTATCCTCTTACAAAAGATCGGGCAAAGCCAGCGGTTCCTTTTGGAGGGATTTATCGGATCATAGATTTTACCCTGAGCAATGCCATTAATTCCAATCTCCGCAAGATCTATGTTCTGGTGCAGTATAAATCCTATTCGCTTCAGCGCCATATCCGGGAGGGATGGAACATTTTTAGCAGGGAATTAGGAGAATTTATAGATGTAGTGCCTGCTCAGATGCGTATTGGAGGAGAATGGTACCTTGGAACCGCGGATTCAGTATTTCAAAACATCTATTTTTTAAATCAGGACCGTCCCGAGCATGTTCTGATTCTTTCCGGTGACCATGTCTATAAGATGGATTACCGATTGATGATGGATGCTCATCGGGAAAAGAAGGCAGATGTTACAATCGCAGTGCTTGAAGCGCCACTTGAAGATGCAAAGCGTTTTGGTGTATTAAAGGTTGACGCGGATATGACGGTAACTGATTTTCAGGAAAAGCCCCTTTCTCCGGATCCATCGCCTCAGAATCCTTCTAAAGCGTTGGTTTCAATGGGGATCTATATTTTTCAGACAGAAACCCTTATTAAACGGCTTTTTTTAGATGCGAAAAATCTTGATAGTACCCATGATTTTGGAAAAGACTTGATTCCTGCGATGATCGGTCAAAAGAAGGTCTATGCTTTTCCTTTTACGGATGCCAACAGAAAAGAGATGCAATACTGGCGTGATATTGGAACGCTGGATGCCTATTACGAGGCTAATATGGATCTTGTGAATGTTGATCCGATCTTAAATCTTTACGATAGAAACTGGCCGGTACGAACTTATCAGGAGCAGCTTCCGCCCGCAAAAACAGTCTTTGCCTCGGAAGACCGCGCGGGTATTCCCTTTGATTCCATTCTTTCGCATGGATGTATTATCAGTGGAGCAAAGGTAACGCGTAGTGTGCTTTCTCCATGGGTTTATCTTCATAGTTATGCGGAGGTAACCGACTCTATTTTGCTGAATGATGTTAGGGTGGGAAGAGATGTAAAGATAAAGCGAGCTATTATTGACAAGGGTGTTTCTCTTCCGGCAGGGGTTCGTATTGGTTTTGATCCCGCGGAAGACAAAAAACGATTTACGATTACAGAAAGCGGGATAGTTGTTATTCCAAAAGAATATATTTGGTAGCGAGATATTTTTTTTTCTGTATCTGATGGAGAGAATGAGTATGCCACAATTACGGAAAGATCCTGTAGTGGGAAGATGGGTTATTATTGCTTCTGATAGAAAGTTTAGGCCCAGCAGTTTTATTGTGGAAGAGTCTCTGGAACCCGAGGGGCAGTTCTGTCCTTTTTGTCCGGGGAATGAAGAAAAAACTCCTCCGGAAATTTATGCCGTGAGACCGGATATGTCTCCTTCCAATAGTCCGGGCTGGACGGTGCGGGTTGTTCCGAATAAATATCCGGCACTGAAAATTGAAGGAACTCTTGATAAGAAGGGACAGGGAATGTACGATCTCATGAATGGTATTGGCGCGCATGAGGTGGTTATTGAAAGTCCTGAACATTCCTTGCAAATGGAGGATTTTTCTTTAGATCATCTTGGAACGATTATTCGGGTATATCGCGATCGGTGCATTGATCTGAAGAGAGATCAACGATTGCGGTACCTGATGCTTTTCAAGAACTTTGGGAAAGAAGCCGGCGCTTCTCTTGTACATTCCCACACTCAGATTATCGCTACTCCTGTTACGCCAAAACGGGTAAAGGAAGAGCTTGCGGGCGCAAAGAGGTATTATGAATATAAAGACAGGTGTGTTTTTTGCGATATGTTAGATCAGGAGATTGAAAAGAAAGAACGTGTGGTAGCGGTGAATCAAGGTTTTATTGCGATGGCGCCTTTTGCATCGCGATTTCCTTTTGAAACATGGATAATGCCGATACGTCATAGCCCTGATTTTGAAGCGCTTAGTGAATCTGAAGAGAAGCAGTTTGCAGAGATCATCCATATTGTATTGAAAAAATTAAGCTTGGCATTAACAAAACCTCCATACAATTTTGTATTACATTCCTCTCCTAACCGATATTTTAGGCCAGGGCACTGGGAAACAATAGAAAAAGATTACCATTGGCATCTTGAAGTTATTCCCCGTCTTACCAATGCGGGCGGATTTGAATGGGGAACAGGCTTTTATATCAATCCTACTTCTCCTGAAGAGGCCGCGGAATTTTTGCGGAGTGTTACGATAGAGTAAGCTGTGGTATTTTGTGTGGAAGGAATAAGTAGCATGAGAAGTGGTGTGTATGAAGAGGAGGGAAGATGAAACAGAAAAAGAAAACAGTGGTCTTTGTGGCATGCGAGAGCGAACCGTTTGTAAAAGTTGGGGGACTTGCGGATGTGGTGGGCAGTCTTGTCAGAAAGGTAAAAACATTTCATAATGTTGCACTTTTTCTTCCCGGGTTTTCAACGGTTACAAAGAATGTTCATGCCCGTAAAGTGGCAGAATACGATATTTCTTTTGGAGAAACGCGTAAGGAGCACGCCATTATTTTGAAGGTGAAAGAATCGTTTGGCGATCTCTATCTTGTTGTGCATCCGGAATATTTTGATCGTCCCGGCATTTATGGAGAACAGGGTGTTGATTATCCTGATAATCTTGAACGATTTTCTTTCTTTTCAAAGGCGGTTCTTGAAGCTTGCGTGCGCCTTGATCTTTCACCTTCTGTCTTTCATTGTCATGACTGGCAAAGTGCGCTTCTTCCGCTTTACCGAAAGGTATGGTATGACAATCTCCTTTCCGCGGGAACGGTCTTTACCATTCATAACCTTGCCTATCAGGGAATTTTTGAACCGGAATTTTTTTCTTCTCTTGGTATTGGTAAGGAATTTTACAGGATGGAATCATTAGAGTTTTTTGAAAAAGTAAATATTATGAAGGCGGGCATTCTCTATGCTGATTTTATTACTACCGTAAGCCCCACCTATGCGAAAGAAATTCTTACTCCAGAATATGGATACAGGCTTGATGGGCTTCTGACGATGAAAAAGGATACTCTTTTTGGGATACTCAATGGCATAGATTATCGGCTTTGGAACCCAATGTTTGACGATGCGCTGGAAAAGAAATATCGGTCGCGGAAAGGAAAATTGATGAATAAAACCGCTTTGCAGCGTCGGCTTGGGCTTGAGCTTGATCCAGACATACCTCTTTTTGGGTTTGTGGGACGTCTTGTGGAGCAGAAGGGTATTGATCTTCTCTGTTCTGTACTGCAATCATTCAAACTCGGAAAAAAACAGATAGCGATTTTAGGAAACGGAGACCTTACTTACGAAGCGCTTCTGGCAAATTTAGCGGGTGAATGGCCGGATGAGATTGCTTTTATGGCAGGGTTTGACGATTCCCTTGCAAGAAATATTTATGCAGGAAGCGATTTTTTTCTCATGCCTTCACGTTTTGAACCATGCGGTCTTGGACAGTTAATCGCCTTGAAGTATGGTTCTGTGCCTGTTTGCCGAAAGACCGGAGGTCTCGCTGATACCATTGAAGAGATAGACAGGCAGAATAAGGAGGGGTGGGGATTTCTCTTTGATGAGGCTCGTCCAGAAAAACTTGCGGAAAAAATGCAGGAAGCAATTACTTTGTATGAAGATGATTCTTCCATGGAGGCGCTCTTTTCCCGTGCGGTTGCTCGCCAATATTCATGGGATCTTTCGGTTTCGAAATATTTAGAACTGTATGAACGGTCTTGGATTCGGGCATGATACATCTTGCGCTTCTTTGGCATCTTCATCAGCCATGGTATCCCGCGTCGGGAACTGACAGGCTTGATTCATCGGTTATTACATTTCGCCTTCTATATAATTACCTTCCCATGGCAATGCTTGCAGAGTCGCATCCAGGGGTACGGCTTACTTTTAATCTTACCGCACCACTGTGCCTTCAAGTATTAAAGATTGCAGAAGGCTCTCTTATTGATGGGTTTAGAGAGTTTCTTGTGAAAGATTCTTCCGATGATAGAGAAAAGGCACTTGGTTTCTGGAACGAACTTCCTTTGAGTGTTCGTAAGAAAAGTCCAATTGCCCGCCGTTTTGCTGAGGATTGCGCTAGAGGAACGGTTCGGAAAGAAGATCTGACAGATTTTAAGGTATGGCTACATCTTCTCTGTTTCCATCCGATTCTTTTAAAGAAGGAGGAAGAGGTTTCTGCTCTTTTTTATAAGGCCGTTGGTTTTTCCGATGCGGACCGTCATACTCTTTTCAAGCGAGAAAAAGATCTCTCTTTTCTTGTTGCGGAGAAGTACCGGTTTCTTCAGGACCATGAATTAGTGGAATTAAGTACAAGTCCTTTCTATCACCCTATCCTTCCGCTTCTTGCAGATAGTGCGATAAGCCATCATACAGAAACATCTCTTCCTTTACCGGAAGAACGCTTTCGGAGACCAGAAGATGTTATTGCACATATTCAAAGAGCCAAAGAGCTTTACCAACATCTTTTTGGAAGAATCTGTTCGGGTATGTGGCCTTCTGAAGGTTCTCTAAGCGAGGAGGTTCTTGATCTCTTTGTTGCAGAAGATATCCGCTGGGTCGGAGCAGACAACTATCTTCTTTCTAAAAGTACTGGTACGAGTGATTTTTCGTTTCGGTATAGATGGAAAGAATCCCTTACTCTTCTTTTTAGAGATAGACAGATTTCCGATAAGATTGGTTTTGTCTTTCAGAAGATGGATGAAGAAGCGGCGGCACGTGAATTATATAAGGAACTTGAATCTCTTGCCTTGGGAAAAGATCTTCTTGTTCCGGTTATTCTTGATGGAGAAAACCCTTGGGACTGGTATCCCGAGGCCGGAGGAGTTTTTCTTGATACGTTTTACTCTTTGCTTGAGGAAAAAGGCGGTGTTCGGACCATTACTTGTTCTGAGGCGTGCGACCTTTCTTTTCCCGATCGGGCTCTTACCTCGTTTTTTCCCGGTTCATGGATGGGAGGACATTTTGATAATTGGATTGGAATGCCTGCCGCGAATAAGGCATGGAAACTTCTTGTTGCCGCGGGTGATCTTTGGGAAGAAAGGAAAGATGATGCAGATCCTGAGGCATACCATGCATTGCTTCTTGCAGAATCAAGCGACTGGTTTTGGTGGATGTCTCTTCCTGCGGATGCGGCCACGAAAAGAAAGTTTTATGGCCTTTTTCTCGCGGCATTGAGGGACTTTTTCCGTCGGCTTGATCATCCTGTTCCAGAAGAAGAGTTTGCGGCATTCTTTGAAGAGATTCCTTCTGATATTCTTCTGCACCAGCCATTAGGATCCATTACTCCAAAGATTGACGGACGGGACAGCACATTTTATGAATGGAAAGGAAGCGTAGAAATTGAGACAGTAAAACTCTGGCATACTGTACAGCCCACATTTCTTCCTGTTACAAAGATTTACTATGGATATGATACAGACTATTTTTATCTGCGGTTAGATTTTTCATCTTCTTTTGAAGGAGCGGTCTCTCTCTCCTTTGAGGAGGGATCTGAGCATCGGGTTGTACTGAACGGAAAGCCATTTACACTTCAGGATACTGCTTTTTCCGAGATTTTTGAGTGGAGAATTGCAAAGTTTTTCTCTGAAGATAGCCGAGAAATAGCTTTTCAGGTATCTCTTCTTCATTCTAATGGAACCGAGATGTTTCGTTTTCCGCCAGATGGTTCTTTTACTTTTGTATGGAAGGAGTTTGAAGAGGATTGGAGTGCATAGCAGACCCTTAATACCTTTTCGTTTGTTAGGATCCCGAGTATATAAGAAAGATCTTCATATAGAGAGTCTGATATGGAACCATTGAAGCATTGATTATGGTGTTTTTCCTTTCACTTTTCCCACAATAGATCCATTGGACTCTTTATCGTTCGTTTTTTTTACAATGTTTCAATAGGGTTTGTCTTACTATTTGCGCTGATTTCAAGGAGTCGCAAAGAAGATTTTTCTATAGGCAAGGACAGGGTGAATAAAGGGTGCATTTTTGATACTATTGATTACAGTGTATGATGATAGTGGAACACTTTTCTGTTACCGAGGAGAAAAGGTATGAGGAAAAAAGTATTGATTATAGGAGGCACAAGATTTCTTGGCAGAGAGATTGCCGAGCTTTTCCTTGCGCATGGATATGAAGTAAGTACAATGACCCGGGGAGTTTTGAGTGCGTCAAAGGGTTCAATAGAAAGAATTCTGTGCGATAAAAATAAGCGTGAAGAGTTTAGGAAGGCTCTTCTCGCAAAAGAATGGGATGTAATCATTGATACAATTCTTAATGCAGAGGATCTTCAATTTGTCGTAGAAACCGTGGGGAACAATATAGGACATTTTATCCATACTGGTTCTGTGGGTGTCTATGGAGATGCGGTTCGGATTCCCGCGGAAGAAACGATACCCAGGGGAGAGTACAGTGGCGAAGATATTCTCTTTCATCATAAACTTCAGCAGGATCAGGTGCTTATGCATGCGTTTCATACCCAAAATTTTCCCGCGACCTCGCTTCGTATGAGCAATATCTATGGAGCAGGCGATATTCCCCTTGATGGATGGGGAGGAAGGGCGAAAGAATTTTTTAAGATGGTCTATGAAGAAAAAGAGATATGGATGGCAGAAGATGGCAGAGCTCTTTTACATCCCGGTCATGTGAAGGATCTTGCCCGTTCCTTTCTTTGTGCCGCAGAAAACTCTATTTCTTTGGGAGAGATATACAATATCGCGGGATCTTATGCCCTGATGTTAAAAGATTATGTGGCGCTTATTGCGGAAGCGATGGGAAAGAAGCCCTCCTATTTCTTTACCTCACAGGAAGAGGTTCTTTCCCGTTATGCTGGATATACTAGTGCGCGAGGGCTGAAATTTGTCAGTCAACATATGTGCGCATCTATTGCAAAAGCAGGTCGGGATCTTTCCTGGCGGCCAGTTATTTCTCTTGAGTTGGGGATGCGTGACAATATAGAATGGATGCAAAAAGAGAAGATGATATGAGGTTATAATGCAACGATATCCTTTCTTCCTTCATCAAAAGAATAGAGAACCGCGAGAAAGAAGGAGGGCGTATGGAAGAAAAAGGAAGACCGTACGGAAAAGCAACGCTTCATCTGCAGGTAGGTGAAAAAACCTATCGTCTTCACAACAGGCTTATCTATCAGGATACGAAAGGTGAGCTTTACATAGAATTGCAAGAGGGCGCTTTGATAAGAAGGATCTACTTCCCCCAGAAGGAAAAAGAATATCTTCTTGCGGAAACAGGAGCGATCAAACGGTTGCATTAACTGTTTTTCACAGAACATAAGTTGAGGGACGGTTGATCTGATCACGTTCTGGAATGGTCGCGATACTAACATCTAATCAACGATCCTATTGCCGGCATTACAGAGAGCAGGAGTTATTTGTTGTGATAACATTTTTACTATTGAGGTGAATGTGCGGCCTTCTTCGTTTGAGGATGACCTTTCTTTACGGATAAGAGAGATCATTCCTGAAATGCTTTTTATTGGTTCTACTGTGCAGGATTTTCAACAGTGGCAGGCTCTGTTCAGAAAGACATTTGTCGCTCTTCTTGGAAACATTCCAATACGAACACCATTGAAACCGATGGTTTTGGAGCGAACCGTATGTGACGGATACGTGATGCACAGGATTCAATACTGTTCGGAAGCAGATGTTGCGGTTCCCGCATACCTTCTTATTCCTGATGAAGCAAAGAAAGAGCCCTGTCCGGGTCTGCTTTGTCTTCATGGGCATCATGATTCCGGGAAGGAATCCATTGTGGGAAGAGGAGGCGGTTCTTCGTCTGATAGCGAATCTTCAGAATATGCCAGCGCGTTTGCAAAAGATTTTGTTCTTCGTGGATATGTGGTCTTGGCTCCGGACCTGCGGGGGTTTGGAGAGAGATGCGGAAGGTACCAGAACGTTTCTTTAAATGGATGTAATGATACATTTTTCCGTGCGCTCCTTCTTGGAACAACTGTAACAGCCTTTCAATTATGCGATCTTTTTGCGGGTATTGATATGCTTTCTTCTTTAGATCTTTTAAAGAAAGGTTCCATTGGATGCGTGGGCTTTGAATATGGCGCTTTTTTAACAGTTCTTCTTTCGGCGCTTGATCCTCGTATTCGTGTAGCGGCAGTTTCAGAATGTATGGTACTCTTTAAGGAATATTTTTATCATTCTCGTTGGTGTCCGTCGCCATTGATTCCCGGATTGATACAATTCGGCGATATGCCGGAACTTTTTTCTCTTATTGCTCCGCGTCCTCTTGTGGTGGAGTATAATGCTTCTGCTCCGGACTTTTCTCCAGAATCCGTAGAAGAAATCTCCAGAAGAGTGAAACATGCCTATGGTACCGCTGGAAAAGAAGAGCATTTTTTTATTGATCTTTTTGAAGGAAAAGATAGATTTTCCGGAGATCTTATTCAAGAAGTCTGTTCCAGATTTTTAAAAACTTCATAAATCATGATACCCTGTTTTGTAGAAGAGGTTTGGCCGTTATGAACTTAAATATCTTGACATTTTCTGTTGGAAAAAGAGTTTTTCTTCTCTATGTGATCTATTCCTTATGAATGCTTCATTAAAACGGCTTCTGCATTCTGAACATTCCAATCCTTTTGAAATTCTTTCCTGGCAGGCATCTGGAAAGAAATGGCTTCTTCGTCTCTATCTTCCTTCTGCAGAGAATGTTTCTGTGGTAAATGAGGAAGACCATAGCTCGGTTCCTCTCTCGTTGAAGGATCCTTCTGGAATTTTTGAGGCTTATTTTTCTGCTCCGTTTCTTTATCGCGTGGTTGCTCTTTTTTCTCAAGGAGGGTCTCAAGAGTTTTACGATCCCTACTACTTTTCAGAATCTTTCTTTGGAGAGCAGGACCTCTATTTTTTTAGCGAAGGGACCCATCTTGATAGTTACCGAAAACTCGGGGCTATTCAGAGGGAGATAGATGGTATTTATGGGTACAACTTCGCGGTATGGGCTCCTAATGCGCTTAGAGTAAGTGTGGTGGGAGACTTTAACCATTGGGATGGCCGCATTCATCAGATGCGTTCTCTTGGATCGTCGGGAATTTGGGAACTCTTTATTCCTGAATTTTCTAATGGTTCTCTTTATAAATTTGAAATTAAGACACAAACAAGAAACACTCTGCTGAAAAGCGATCCATACGGAAGATTTTTTGAACTTCGTCCCGCAACAGCCTCAATTACGCTTCCAGAACCCTCTGTTCCTCCTGAAGAGAGCGGGTTCCGACATTCTGAAGATTTGGTGCGTCGGCCTGTAAGTATTTATGAGGTTCATTCCTCTTCTTGGAAGAGACCAGAAGGAATGTTTCCTTCATGGGAATTTCTTTCAGAGCATCTTGTTTCATACGTGAAAGACCTTGGGTTTACGCATATTGAACTTCTTCCGATAAGTGAACATCCTTTGGATTCGTCATGGGGATACCAAAGCACCGGATTTTACGCTCCCACTTCACGGCATGGCTCTCCGGACTCCTTTCAGCGCTTTATAGATTCCTGCCATAGGGAAGGAATAGGGGTTATTCTTGATTGGACTCCGGCCCACTTTCCAAAGGATGCTTTTGCGCTTTATTGTTTTGATGGAACCCATCTCTATGAGCACGAGGATCCACGTCTCGGTGAACATCCAGATTGGCACAGCGCGATCTTTAATTATGGAAGAAAGGAGGTGGCTGGATTTCTTTTGGGTAGTGCCCTTCAATGGTTTGACAGATATGGCATAGATGGGTTACGGGTAGATGCGGTTGCATCTATGCTGTACCGGGATTATTCAAGGGAACCGGGGCAATGGTTTCCTAATAGATATGGAGGAAAGGAAAATCTTGAAGCTATTGAATTGTTGAAACGTCTTAATACCGCGGTGTACGGAAGATTTCCGCATGCTTTTACTGTTGCGGAAGAATCTACCTCTTTTCCCGGAGTAACCTCTCCTGTTCATTCTGGCGGCCTTGGATTTGGATTTAAATGGAATATGGGATGGATGCACGATTCTCTTTTTTATATGAAAAAAAATCCTGTTTATAGAAAATTTCATCATCAGAGCCTTACGTTCTCTCTTCTTTATGCCTTTTCAGAGAATTTTATTCTTCCGCTCTCTCATGATGAGGTGGTTCACGGAAAAGGTTCTCTTCTTTCAAAGATGCCGGGAGACAGATGGCAGAAGTTTGCGAATCTCCGCCTTCTTTTTTGCTGGCAGTTTTTGCATCCTGGTAAGAAACTTCTCTTTATGGGAGGAGAACTTGGCCAATGGGAAGAATGGGATAGTGCGGGCTCTTTGTCATGGAACCTTTTAAATGATCAAGACCATCGGGGAATTCATTCCCTTGTAAGGGATCTTAATCGCCTTTATTCCGAAGAAAACGCGCTTTTTTCCCTTGATACCAACTGGAAAGGATTTGAGTGGATAGATTTTTCCGATATTGACAATAGTATTATTTCTTTTGTTCGGTGGGATTCCGCGAAGAATGAGCCGATCTTTTGTATCTTTAATTTCACCCCTCAGCCAAGAAACAATTATCGGATAGGTCTTTTTGATCAAAGACCCCTTGTAGAAATTTTTAATAGCGACAGTAGACATTATGCGGGAACCGATTGCGGAAATGGTGGAGTTGTATATCCAGAAAAAATCGCATTCCATGGAAAAGATTGGTCGGTTTCTCTTATGGTTCCTCCTTTGGCCGCGCTTGTTTTAAAGCCTGTTTCCTAAAACCGCACTCTACGAAACCAAATAATTCCCTATGAAACTATGGAATGGAGTTAGTATCGGGTATAATATCTCCGCATACTTACATAGAGATACAGGTATCTGATATTCATACTTTAGGAGGTTGTAATGCCGCGTATTCTTCCTTTTCAAGCTCTTCGTTACTCTTTAGAAAGGGCTGGTCCTTTAGAAAGATTGGTGGCGCCGCCCTATGATGTTGTGAATGAAGAGGAACGTCGGCGATTACTGCGGCAATCACCGCACAATATTGTTCGTCTTACTCTTGCGGAACCCGGTGAACCCGATTTTTACGGTCGCGTTGGAGCGACATTACGGTCATGGCAGAAAGAGGGTGTTTTACAGAAAGATTCCCATCCCTCTTTTTACCTTCTTCAGCAGAAATTCCCGTGGAAAGGAAGAACCATAACCAGAAATGGTTTTTTTGCACTTATTGACCTAAGAGATGAAAAGGATGTGGTAAGGCATGAAATAACTTTTGACAAGTACCGTGGAGAACGAACCCGTCTTCTTTCAGAGACTTTTGCCAACCTTGAACCAGTCTTCTTTCTTTATGAGGATTCACAGATGCTTCTTGAAGAAGCTTTGAAATCGGCGACACCGCTTCATACGATCTCCTTTTACGAGGAAGAGGTCTCTCTTTTTGCGGTTTCTCCTGAGAGTCCCCTTGGCATTCTTTGCAAATCTTTAGCGAAAGAGAAGGTTTTTGTAGCAGATGGTCATCATCGATTCGGCGCGTCATGCGATTTTTTTCATAAAAATCCAAGTATGGCGCCACATTTTGCAATGGTATACTTTGCCAATATGGCAGATCCCAACCTTCTTATTTTACCTACTCATCGTTTTGTGGAGGCTTCCTTTTCATTAGGAGCGCTTCTTCAAAAGGCAGAGCCCTATTTTTCTTTCTATGCCTGCGACGACCCCCTGCAATTACTTTCTATGCTTGAATCGTCAGATCGTTGCGCGTTTGGCTTTTTTGCCGAAGGAAAAGCATTTCTTATGAAGCTTCGGGATTTTTTAAAAGTCTCTCATTTTATTCCTGAAAATAGATGTGAAAGTTGGCGGACGTTAGATGTAGTTATTCTTCACTATGTGGTGATGAAACTCTTTTTTGATCTTAATCCAGACGCAAACTTTTTTTATGATCATCAGCCCTCTATCCTTCTGAAAAGAATGGAAGATAAAGGTCATGGAGCTATCTTTTTCCTTCGCTCCACAGAGATTTCCGCACTTCGGGATATTTCTCTCGCTTCTGAAGTGATGCCTCCGAAATCCACATTTTTTTATCCAAAAATTCCTTCAGGACTTCTTATTTCATCTTATGATTCTTCCATATCCTGATTAAAACAAAAGATTGTTTCCTATTTAACTCTGATCATTATGGCTTATAGTATGGAGAGAAAAGAATACGAAGTAATTGTAGCGGGAGCTGGGCATGCGGGTATTGAAGCCGCGCTTGCTTCTGCGCGAATGGGACGCCGAACGTTATTAATTACCGGTAATCTTGATACTATTGGTTATATGAGCTGTAACCCTGCAATTGGCGGAGTTGGCAAAGGACAGTTGGTAAAAGAAATAGATGCCATTGGCGGTGAAATGGGGCGTGCTATTGACGCGGCTGGAATCAACTTTAAGATGCTTAATATGAGTAAGGGTCAGGCAGTATGGAGTCCGCGGGCTCAGGCAGATAAGAGAGAGTATGCCTCATATATGAAGAATGCGGTAGAGTCTCAGCCAGGGCTGGATCTTCTTCAGGGCTGGGTAGAGAAGATTATTCTTTCCGCAGAACAGGTAAAAGGAGTTTGTCTTGATAGTGGATTGAAGATTTTTTGCCGGTCTTTTGTGGTATGTCCCGGTACTTTTATGAATGGAATGATCTATTCAGGGAACCGTTCTTTTTCAGCGGGAAGGATGGGAGAATTCTCTTCTAAAGCCCTACCCTCTTCATTGGCACAACTGGGATTTGAATGTAAACGATTGATGACCGGCACTCCTCCGAGGATTCACCTTCATTCCATAGATTTTTCTTGTATAGAGAGACAGCCCGGAGATGAAGTTTCTCTTCCTTTTTCATTTAGAACCCTACACCTTGATCGTCCTCGCATTGATTGTTGGCTTACCTGGACTGTTCCGGAAACCATGGCTATTATCCGCGAAAATCTTGATAAGACCGCCTCGTTTACAGGAAAAATCCAGGCTTCAGGACCACGGTACTGTCCCTCTATTGAAGCAAAAGCAGACCGTTTTCCTGAACGTCAAAAACATCAGATTTTTCTTGAACCTGAAGGGATTCATACTTGCGAGACTTATATGAACGGATTTTCTACCAGTGCGCCGGTTGAGGTTCAGGAGAAGGCGCTCCGGACGATTCCCGGCTTGAAAGAGGTAGTGATTCTTCGTTATGGGTATGAAATTGAATATGATTTCATATCTCCTCACCAGATAGGTCCCAGCCTTGAATCAAAAGATATTGTCGGTCTTTTTTTTGCGGGACAGATTAATGGTACAAGCGGATATGAGGAGGCGGCCGCGCAAGGATTGATTGCGGGAATCAATGCCGCTCGTTCTGTTCGTGAGGAAGAACCGTTTCTATTATCCAGAAGCGATTCGTATATTGGGGTTATGCTTGATGATCTTACTACAAAAGAGATCACGGAACCATATCGGATGTTTACCAGCCGATGTGAATACCGCCTTCTTCTTCGGCAGGGAAACGCTCATTTTCGGCTTATGGAGAAAGGGAAAGATCTCGGGCTTATTTCTGGAGATCTTTTTGCAAGGATGGATCGGGATCGAGAAAAGGTAAGAAGAACCAGAGAAGATTTAGAAAAGATGCGAATTTCTGGAACAAACGAGACATATGCCTCTTTTTTACGAAAGCCCGAGAGAGATATTTCCGATCTTTTTAAGTTTCAGCCTTCCTTGGCTCTCTTGTCGCGTGCGGTTCTGAATGAGATAGAGACAGAGATTAAATATGAAGGATATATCGCGCGAGGATTTGAACAGATTTCAGCCTGCGATAGCCTTGAAAAAGCCGCGCTTCCGCCGGATCTTAAGTATGAATCGTTTCCAGAACTTTCAAAAGAGGCGATAGAGAAACTTAAAAAGGTACGTCCTTCTTCTCTTGGACAGGCGCAGAGGCTTGATGGCGTAACACCAACCGATATTACAGTGTTGGCGATATACCTTAAAAAAAAGGAGAAATCCCGTATGAAAAAGAGTTGAATCTCCTCTTTTTCAGGGTATAATGCAGAGAAAGAGAGAAAGTTTGAAAAAACAGCTTTAGCAAGGGGTATGCGATGGAGATTGATAGGGAAGGAAAACCGATTGATTTTGTAAGAGAACAGATTATCGCTGACAATAAGAGCGGAAAATATGGAGCGCGGGTACATACCCGTTTTCCTCCTGAACCGAATGGATATTTGCATATTGGGCATGCGAAGGCAATATGTCTTAACTTTTCTATTGCCAAAGAATTTGGGGGAATGTGCAACCTTAGGTTTGATGATACCAACCCTGTCAAGGAAGAGAGTGAATATGTGAACTCTATTATTGAGGATGTTCAATGGCTTGGGTTTGATTGGGAAGACCGGCTCTTTTACGCCTCGGACTATTTTGAACAGATGTATCGGTGGGCAAAGGAACTTATCAAGAAGGGGCTTGCTTATATATGCGATTTAAGTGCGGATGAGATACGCCAATATCGTGGTACCTTAACGCGTCCCGGAAAAGAGAGTCCTTATAGAAACAGAAGCATAGAAGAGAATATTGATCTTTTTTCTCGGATGAGAAAAGGCGAGTTTGAAGAAGGAATGCGGGTATTACGGGCAAAGATTTCTATGGATTCTCCCAACCTTAATTTGCGGGATCCTGTGATGTATCGGATTATGCATAAATCTCACCATAGAACAGGCGATACTTGGTGTCTTTATCCAACCTATGACTGGGCGCATGGCCTTGAAGATTCTATAGAAGGAATTACCCACTCTATCTGTACCCTTGAATTTGAAAACCACAGACCTCTTTATGACTGGTTTCTTGAATCCCTGGGTATTCATCATCCTCGTCAGATTGAGTTTGCTCGTTTGAATATGACTCATACTGTAATGAGTAAACGGCTTTTGCTTTCTTTGGTAGAGAAAAAGATTGTCCAAGGATGGGATGATCCGAGGATGCCTACATTGTCTGGTATGCGCCGCGCAGGATATCCGCCTTCTGCGATTAAACGTTTTTGCGACCATATAGGTGTTGCAAAGACAGAGAGTACCATTGCTTTTTCTCTTCTTGAGCATTTTATCAGGGATGACCTGAACAAAAGTGCTCCTCGCGTTATGTCGGTTCTTAGGCCTCTTCGGGTAGTTATAGAGAATTATCCTGAAGAGACCACAGAGTTTTTGGATGCGATTAATAATCCCGAAGATGCCTCTGCTGGATCAAGAAAAATACCCTTTTCTCGCGAAATTTATATTGAACAAGAAGATTTTATGGAAGATCCTCCCCCTAAATTTTATCGTCTTGCGCCTGGACGCGAAGTTCGGCTTCGGTATGGCTATTTTATTACCTGTACAGGAGTAAAGAAAGACCCTGTTACTGGCGAGGTTGTGGAACTTTCCTGTACCTATGATCCTGCAACGCGAGGAGGGGCCGCTCCCGATGGAAGGAGGGTTAAATCAACACTTCACTGGGTTTCCGCAAAGGAATCTATTCCCGCGGAGGTACGGTTATATGGGAAACTTTTTGCGCAAGAAAACCCAATGGAAATTCCTGAAGGGAAAGATTTTACAGAGACCGCGGACCCTTCTTCTCTTGAAATTCTAACCGAATGTCGGGTTGAACCCTCTCTTGCGAGCGCACGTCCCGGAGATTCCTTTCAGTTTGAGCGTCTTGGCTATTTCTGTTGCGACCCAGACACTTGCGGAACCTCTCTTGTTTTTAACAGAACGGTTTCGTTAAGAGATGAGTGGCGGAAAATACAGAAAACGCAATGAAATAAAGAGAAATTTTTTTCTGAATGTGTCAGAGAAAAAATGTTTGACATTCGGATAACTAATAGTAAAATAGTAATAGTTCTTGGGAGATTGCGTGTGAAACTCTTAACGAGGGAAACAGATTATGCGGTACGGGCCTTGCTTCTTCTTGCCGGCGAAGGAGAACGTTTTGTCTCTTCTCGTGAGATTGCGAGCGCACGGGATATTCCTCTTTCATATCTTCGGAGTGTACTGCAACGGTTACGAAGTGAAAAGATGATTGAGTGTCGCGAAGGCGCCCGGGGAGGAGCTCGTCTTCTCTCTTCTCCCGCGGCTATTACACTTTTACAGTTGATAGAGATTTTTCAGGGCGGTCTTGTAATGACAGGTTGTCTTTTTTCAAAGAAACTTTGTAAAGACAGAGAAGTCTGCCCTTTACGGAAACGCTTACTGCGGATAGAAAAGAAGGTTGCGAAAGAATTAGAGGAAATCACACTTGCGGATTTAATGTAGAGAACTTTACTGTTGAGGGAGGAACCATGGAGATGTTTTGCAGACAATGCGAACAAACAGCGCAGGGCAGAGGATGCACCACGCGAGGAGTATGCGGTAAGTCAGCGGAAGCCGCGGTCTTGATGGATCTTCTCATTTATAACCTTGAAGCTATTGCCGCAACCTGTAAAAAAGCAGGAGAAGAATATCGAGATCCTGAGGTAACAAAAACCTTCCAGGAAGGTCTTTTTAGCACAATTACCAATGTTGACTTTGATGAAGACCGGCTTGAATCTTTAGTACGAAATTCTTATTCTGTTCTTGAGAAGGTAGAGAGAGAGAGAGGCATACAGGAATCATTATTGCCTGTTGCGGAGAGGCCTTCCGACCGCGCAGGAATGTTTTTGAAAGGCGCAACGGTCGGTTTAAAGCCCAGTGCGGATATACCGGAAGATATCTCCAGTCTTCGCGAGATACTTCTTCACGGAATGAAAGGGATGGCCGCCTATGCGGATCATGCCTCTATTCTTGGAAAACATGATGATACGGTAGACAGCTTCTTTTATAAAGGTCTTGCCGCGTTGTGGGATATCTCCTCTTCTTCAGAGACTCTTTTCGGTCTTGTGCTGGAATGCGGAACTGTTAATTTGCAGTGTATGAAGATTCTTGATGCGGGGCATACAGAACGCTTTGGACATCCTGTTCCGGTAAAGGTCTCCTGCGGCGCAAAAAAAGGGCCTGCTATTGCAGTGTCTGGCCATGATTTAGATGATCTTCATCAGCTTCTTGAACAGACAGCGGGAAAAGGGATAAATATTTATACCCATGGAGAAATGCTTCCTGCCCACGGATACCCTGAACTGAAAAAATATCCCCATTTTGTAGGGCATTACGGTACTGCATGGCAGAACCAACAGCGGGAGTTTGATCTTTTTCCGGGTGCGGTTTTGATGACAACCAACTGTATTCAGAAACCCCGGGAATCGTATGCGAAAAATATCTTTACTACCGGGCTTGTGGCATATCCTGATACTGTACATATTACTGCTGGTAAGGATGGAAAAAAAGATTTTTCTCAGGTTATTGAACAGGCTATTGCTTTGGGAGGATACCCTGAGGATCTGCCGGGAAAAGAGATGTTTACCGGATGCGGTCACAATGCGGTTCTTTCTCTTGCGGGAAAGGTGGTGGAACTGGTAAAAGCAGGGAAGATACGCCATTTTTTCCTTCTTGGAGGATGTGATGGCGCAAAGCCTGGAAGAAATTACTATACTGAATTTTCACAGAAGGTTCCTTCCGACTCTATTATTATCACGCTTGCCTGTGGAAAGTTTAGGTTCAATACCTTGGATTTTGGCGAAATAGAGGGTATTCCGCGTTTATTGGATTGCGGGCAGTGCAATGATTCCTATTCAGCGATCTTAGTGGCATCCGCACTTGCGGAAGCCTTTCAATGCACGGTTAATGATCTTCCGCTTTCGTTGGTGCTTTCTTGGTATGAACAGAAAGCGGTTGCAATTCTTTTAACCCTCTTTTCTCTTGGAATACGGAATATCCGTATTGGTCCTACTCTTCCCGCCTTTGTATCTCCGGGAGTATTAAAGGTTCTCGCGGAGAAATTTTCAATACAGCCTATTACCACTCCCGATGAAGATATAGCCGCAATTCTCGGATAGGAATTGATTGAAGAGAGATCTTGTAGATAGGGGGAGAAGAGATTTTTCTCTCTTCTCTTTCGGTGCGGCCAGAATAAGATTTTTTACCGAGAAATGTGGTACAATAGGATCTATGAGGCGCTTGTGAAACGATTCTATCGTATCTCTGAAGGCAGGAAACTGGCTGGGGTTTGTACTGGACTAGGAGACTATTTTAATCTTGATCCTGTTCTTTTCAGAATCGCCTTTATTATCGCCGCGGTTGCGTATGGAACAGGCTTTCTTCTTTATTTTGTGATTTGGATTATTGTTCCTAGAAAGAAATAATTTTTCAGACCCTTTTTTCTCTCCTTTTTATCTTTTTCATCCCGCGATTATTATGAAGATTCCATTTTTTGCGTTCTCTTTCTTCTTGCTATGCTTCCACGGGAATCTGAGAGGTACAGAAAGGACATCTGCTTGCGTTGAGAGGTATTGTTGAGACACAATAAGGGCATGGTTTTGTTGTGGGAGCTTCTGTGGGAGGCGCTTTTTTCATACGGTTAAGATTTTTGATAAGGATAAATACCGCAATCGCAACAATGAGAAACGAAATAATTTGATTGATGAAGAGTCCATAATTAAGGGTTACGGCTCCTGCGGCTTTTGCCGCATCAAGAGAGGAGTAAGGAGCAGAAATTGTTCCTTGTTTAAGAACAATAAAAAGATTTGAAAAATCCACTTTGCCGAGTAGAAGTCCTATAGGCGGCATAAGGATATCTGCAACAAGCGAAGTAACAATGGCTCCGAACGCCGCTCCGATAATAATTCCGATTGCCATATCTACAACAGGACCTTTCATGGCAAATTCACGAAATTCTTTCAGCATATATCCTCCTCCTTCCGAGAAAAAGGATTCCCTCTTTTTATTCTTCTCGTCCTTATGTTTCGTAGCTTCGCAACCTTCTTGCATTTTTGCCAAAAAGGCAAAGTTCTCTTCTATATAGTGTTAGGAGAAGAGTGTCCGCAGGGTGCCGGAAAAATCTTTTTTCAGGGACTCTAACAAGCTATCCCAGTCGGCAGCATGCTGGTAGAGAGTCATGGAAGCAAGTTTTTTTGTGATAAGCGCGTTTCTATAGGCGCGAAGATCTTTTGCATTAAAAGAGGCAAGAATTTTTTTAATACCGAGAAGTTCGGTAAGTGCGTCTGGAACATAGGCTGCTACTGTTGCTTCAACCAGATCTTTATCTTGAAGGATCTGATCAATCCGTTCATTAAGCATATCTTGAAGCGAAAAGAGTTGTTCGCTGGTAGCGCTTGAAAGGGTATGAAGAGGTATGCCGGTTTTTGTATGGAGCGCGAGGAGCATCTCTGTCTCTGAAATTCCATTGTTTCTGATTAGATCAAAGACTGCCCGAATAAATGAAGTTCTGGTTTTGGGGTTGTCCACAAGGGTTTCTTCATACCTTTCTCCCAGAAGGAATGCAGTGAGGACTTCAGCGATTGAACTACTTGTAACCCCTCCTTTATTGGCGCTGGAATCTCTTAGTTGGAGAATAGATGTTTTTCGGGCGATGATTTCGCGCGAAGAAGCGTCAAAGAAGACATTGGCGCCTTCCACGATAATATTGAGTTCTTTAAAGTTTTGAATGAATGCATCCACGTTTCCCGCATTAATGGTATCTTTAAATCCTCCGCAAGGAACAAATACCGTAATCTTCGCTTCCTCAATATAGGGACGGATAAGAGGATTTGTTAAAAAGGTGCGATGAAAGAGCGCACCGTTCTCAATGGTATGACCATTAGGAAAGGTAAAAGGTTCTGGTGTTCGCAAGATTTGAAATCCCCGGGGACCCAGTGCTTTTTTTGGATAGGAAGAGGTATTAAGACGTGGTTTTGTATGACGCGCAAAGGCAAGTTTCATCAACTCTTTCTTATTAAGTCCGTCAGGATCGTATAGTACGGATCCTCCATCTACAATCAGAGAGATTTTTCCTTTGAACGACTGGATTTGATTTGCTCCAAGGTCGCCGTCAGGACCTCCGGTCATCATTAGATTTACCTTTTCTTCCTGTATACCCGCGTGAGCTAACATTACTCTAAGGCAGGAGAGTACTCCCATGGTGGTCATTCCGCTGGTATCAATCTCTTCTCCAATAGATTCAAAAATTTTAGAGGTATCAGAGGAGGTAAAAACTTTTTTTCCTTCTATCTGGAGCGTGGTACCGGAAGGACCCTCGTCAATAAGTCCAAATACGCGCCTGTCTTTCAGCATTCCATAGGTATCATGAGGAATTCCACTGCTTTTTCCGGTAGTGATGCTTCTCCAGTGGGGATATTTTCGGTCACGTGCTCGAAGCGCAACTGCATCCATGAACGGTCCTGTGCCTTCATCTGGTCCAAAGAAGATCATTTCTGGAAGTCCTAAATAGTCCACAACCTCCTTTGATTGCAGGATAAGATCAAAGACCCCTTCTGTAAAATCAAAGAGCGCGTTAAGTCCTTCTACGGCATATTCCGGATAGGGAACTACCACGCCTTTGGCTCCGCTTTCAGCGATATCTTTATGTTTAAGTCGTTGCGCAACAGGGCCGAGCGCATAATTAAGAAGAAGCATGGCATCTAACTCATTCTCATAATTTGCCGGTGTAATCCTTATAAGGCGGAGTCCTCCGCGAGATATATCCTCTGCGCGCATCTGGCTTGCGATAGAATAGAATCCTGTTACAAAAAAGGTTCCATAGACCTTTTCAGAAAAGACGATAGGGTCAAGCGCTGAAGAATCAAGACGAAAAGCGAGGGACCGTTTCTCTTTTTTATAAAAATTGGTTTTAAGCACGCTGGTAACGAGATAGGTCATAAAAGAAAAAATATCAAATCCTGTGCTATTGTCCGCAAAAGGAATTTCAAGTGTTTTTCGGAATGCTTGTATCTCTTTTTCAATACTCTTTTTTGTTGCAACTTTCTTTGCGGGATTAAATTTTTTATCAAAAATTTTATAGAGATCTTTGATCATATCCGGATGATTCCGGATGGTTTCAATAACTGTGTTTCTAGTATATTCGCTTCTGTCAGATTCAAAGATACGTTTTGCGAAGACTTCGCGCATCTCTTTTTTTGAAAGACACTGAATAATTGTGTGGTCTGTTGAAAGATCTTTATGAATAAAACTATGGACAAAGAGCGCCGCTGAGGTTGCGAAAAGAAATTCGTTCAGAGTAAGCGCGTTAGAAATATAGAGAGAGTCAAAATTTCCGGTTTTTATGGTGAAAATAGCGCGAATAGCGTTCGTAACCTGTTCAAGTGCGGTTTTAGAAGGAATTCCATCTATATAGATGGAACAGATTGATTCAATCCGTCCTGTTTTTCCGCGGTATGTTTCCCAGTATGCGCGATGAAGAATAAGTCCTGCATCCAGAAGAATTTTTCGTACTATCGGAAGGATAGAATGGGAAGAATCATCTCTAAACATTATACGGGTTTCATGCTCTGGTTTTGCAGAGGAAACTTCTACCAGCGGAGTTACCTTTGTTTCGGTTTTTGCAAGAAACTGTTCGTACCGGGTACGGGTTGCTTCCGGGATTTTTGATCCTCCGGAAAGAGTGGAAAAGGTGAATCTTGAATCCTTTTTTCCTATAGTATCAAGTGGAGGGCACTTCTCGGATCGGATAAGGTAGGTATAATAATGATTCTTCATTCCATAGTAATATTCAACCCGGTTTCCTGCCATGATGGGTGAAAGCATCTGTTCCATTCTGTCGCGGTTTTCGCGGGTGGCAATGCGTACTTGCACGCCTTCGTCTACATTAAGGCGTACTTCCGAAACAGCGCTTTTTAGAACATATTGGTTTTCTATTATTGTAAGGTTTCCCGCAATTTCGCGAAGAACCCGTTTGAGAGAATCTTTGGAGATGGTTTGGAAGAAATAGTTGGGGAGACCGAGTTCGGTAAGAAGGATATGCGCCGCCGCGTTTAGACAGGTTGCCGTAAAAAATCCTTCATTGGATATCTCTATAATTGAATCATATAATAAACTTATATCAAGCCCGCAGATATGTGCCTGTTCAATAATTGTTACGCCTGGTTGAATAGAGGTTCTTTTCATCACAATGCTCCTTTTTCATGTCGGGGGTGATAAGAAACATTACCTATAAAGCGTTTTTTTGAGATCTTAGACCTTATTGTATAGTATTGAATAAAGAAGTATCCAAGTGTAGCATGAAAGAAAGGAAGAGTAAATCATTTTAATACGATGTTAGATAAAATAGTATACAAGAAATCCGATAACGATATGGCTGTTACGGTATACAAGCAGTGTAGTAGATTATTGGAACAATTTTTTCTGTTTCAGACTCAAAACTGTTTTAGGCTCATTATTTAATTAGAAAAGACTTTATCAATATTACTTAATTGGGCTATCCATTCCATGCATAAATAGAGATTGTGCAGAAGCGTTTGAACCCTATTGATTGATAAAGATGATATGCCATCTCCGAGGAATGAAGAATAGCGATGGAGAATCCCTCTCTTTTTGCATCCGATAGCATGGTTTGCATGAGTGCGGTTCCAACGCCCTGACGCCGTGCTTCCGAAGCGGTTTGTACATTGTAAATGCCTATAACTCCATCTGCGGCCATAGTTGTTGCCCACGAGACCGGTATATTGTTAAGAAGGCCAAGATAATGTGTTAAAGGTTTTTCCGGCATCTCTTCTGCTTTGGTAAAGGCCTGAACGAAGAAATCTAATACTTTTGCCTGAAACCCTGCTTTTGAAAAAAGATCTCTCCATATAGTAAATGAATCGCATCCTTTTATGCGATGAACAGAGATATGGGAAGGTGGTTCGGTTTCGGGAACTGCCGTGATATCTATTGCCATCCCGGAAGCTTCTTCTCCCTGGAAAAATCCTTTGTTGTTAAGAAGTTTTCCGAGATTTTTTGGTGTGGTTGTTGGACCGATCCACCAAAGCGCCGGCACCTCTTTTTTTCTGAAGATATTGACTGTAGCTTCAATGGACTCTTCTACCTCGTGGGGAAGAAAATGTGTTCTAAAGATGTTGTTGCAGATAGGAGACTTGATTCCGGAAATAATTCGCAGCATATCCTTGCCATCGTAGATTCCGTCAGGCAAGGATTTTCCTAAAACAGACCAGAGGGAAAAGAAGTTTTGTTCAATCGCTGTGACGATCTCTTCCTGGTTGGATATATCGTGCAGTAAGGAATCCATACCATACCTCCTCTTTTTGTTAAGGAAAAAGCTGTAAAACTTTTTTTGCCGTATCTCGCGCAAGATCCATATCTGGCAGAAGGAGGTTCGGAAGTCTGGAAAAGGGGATCATTTCTGCAGTAAGAGGTCCGGTATAATTGATTTTTTTAAGAGCTTTTTTTACTGCATTCCAGTTTACATCGCCTGTCATTAAATCGTCTCCAAATCCGTGGAGTACACCTCCGCTATCGGTTCTGGAAAAATTTTTTAGATGGATCGCTTTGATTCTTTTTCCCAATATCTCTATCCAATCTTCCGGATAGCCGTTAATGAGGCAGTTACCTGTATCAAAATAGACACCGATACGGCTAGAGTTAAACTGGTCTACAAATGTTTTCATTGCGATAGGGTCTGCAAGAAACCAGTTCCACACATTTTCAAGCGCGATATTGATTCGGACTTTTTTCGCAAAGGGCAGAAGAGATCGGAGGGAAGAGGTGGCAAGTTTCCAGACCTCTTGATAAGGAATCACTGGTTGGGATGGATCCCATGGAACTGCCACTGCCCCTGGAATGACGAGGATTGTTTTTGCTCCGACCCATTGCGCGACCTGAAGATATTCTTTAGTAAATGCAATTGCTTTTTTTCGTATTGTTTCGCGAGGAGAGGCGAGAGAAAGCCCCCAATATACACCTGTTGCGAGAGTTTCTATGGTGATTCCCATTTCTTTTGCGACGCGCCGAATTTCTTTACACCGAGTTTCACTGATTCCTCTGCCAAATTCTCCGGCGTCAAAGCCGAGTTCAATACCGTCTAATCCCATCTCTTTTACCTCTAAAATGGCTTGTTCCACAGGTTTTTTATTCTCAAATCCACCCAGAGTCCAATAATTAATTTGCCGTGTATTATGCATAAGCATTCTCCTCTATAGAGCTTTTTGTCTGTGAAAGAGCGTAGGTTCATTGCTTTCATAGAGTCTTATCTATTATTATTTCATTGTACATTCCTGTTTGTCTTTGTCAATTTTATTCTTCTTTAGAAGTTTTGTTCAGGTATCATTTCTGAAAAATGAGTTTTCTAAGAAGAGGAAGAGTGATAAAGTGATAAGATGATTCAGAAACTCTTTTTCAATAGTAGAGAGAGTTATTTCATAGACTTTTTCTATTTTTTTGATTGGTTTCATCAATGCGAATAAAAGAGATATCGTATGAAAAAAGAGAAATTTGACCTGAAAAAATGTACTGGTCTTTCTTCACAAGAGGCAGAGACCCGTATCCGCCAAGAAGGCTGGAATGAGCTTTCTCATACTAAAAAATCCTCTCTGTTTCCTCTTCTTCGGGAGGTAGTATCAGAGCCGATGTTTCTTCTTCTGGTGGCGTGTGGCATTGTATATTTTCTGTTGGGGAGTATTGGTGAAGCGGTTATGCTTCTGAGTTTTGTGCTGGTAATTATTGGAATTACCTTGCATCAGAAACAGAAGACAGAACGTACTCTTAGTGCGTTACGAGAGATGACAAGTCCTCGCGCCCTTGTCTTTCGCGATGGTAAAGAGAAGAGAATTGCGGGAAGAGAAGTGGTGCGGGGCGATATTCTTTTTTTAAAAGAGGGGGATCGGGTTCCTGCAGATGCGAAAGTGGTGGAAAGCGTAACTCTCTTTGTGGACGAATCTTTTCTTACCGGAGAATCTGCACCAGTGAGAAAAAAGGTATGGGATGGAACAAAAGGTATAGAACGGCCCGGAGGAGATGATCTTTCCTTTGTATATGCGGGAACACTAGTGGTACAGGGGTGGGCAGTAGCGGTTGTATATGCGACAGGGATACATACAGAGTTAGGAAAAATTGGTAAGACTCTTTCTCGCGTTGAACCAGAATCCACTCTGCTTCAGAAAGAAATTGTCCGTATTGTAAAGACACTTGCTTTGATTGCTTTTTTTCTCTGTATTGGAATGATTGTACTGTACGGATTACTTCGCGGCAGCTGGTTGAATGGAATCCTTGCCGGTATTACGTTAGCAATGGCGATTATGCCGGAAGAATTTCCAGTGGTGCTTACGATCTTTTTTGCGCTTGGCGCATGGAGAATTTCAAAGAACCATGTGCTTACCAGACGGCTTTCGGCTATAGAAGCGCTTGGTTCCACCACAGTGCTTTGTGTTGATAAAACCGGAACCCTTACTAAAAATCGGATGCGGGTTGCGGAGATCTATACAGAAGGCCGTTTCTTGACTATTGAAGAAGGCAGAACAGAACTTCCGGAATATGCGCATGAGATAGTTGAATATAGTATTTTGGCAAGTCAAAAAGATCCTTTTGATCCTGTTGAAGCCGCGTTTCATCAGTTGGGCTCATCTACGCTTTCTCATACCGAACATCTCCATACTTCATGGACTCTTGTGCGGGAATATCCTCTTTCACCGGAACTGTTTGCGCTTTCTCATGTGTGGCGCGCTCCTGATGAGACCGAATATATTGTTGCCGCAAAAGGAGCTCCCGAAGCAATTGCCAATCTCTGTCATATTCCTTTAGAGCAGTGGCGTCAGTATGAAGAGAATGTGGATGCGATGGCGCGTCGAGGGCTTCGTATTCTTGGAATAGCAAAGGCGCAGTTCCATAAAGAGCGGCTTCCGCGGCAACAACACGATTTTACCTTTACTTTTCTTGGGTTTCTTGGTCTGTTTGATCCTGTCCGTCCCTCTGCGGTACAGGCAGTAAAAGAATGCCGCGAAGCTGGTATTCGGGTTCTTATGATTACCGGAGATCTTCCCGCTACCTCAGTTGCGGTGGCAGAGGAGATCGGTATAGAATCCCGCAATGGAGTGGTTACAGGAACAGAACTTGCTTTAATGAAAGAGGATGAACTTTCAGAAAAGGTCTTGTCTGTCTCTCTTTTTGCGCGCGTTCTTCCTGAACAGAAACTTCAGATTGTAAATGCGTTAAAATCTTCAGGAGCTATTGTTGCAATGACAGGAGACGGAGTGAACGATGCGCCGGCATTAAAGTCTGCCCATATCGGTGTTGCAATGGGAGAACGAGGTACCGATGTTGCGCGCGAATCAGCGGATCTTGTGCTTCTTAACGATGATTTTTCTTCTATTGTGCGGGCAATCCGTCTTGGAAGACGCATTTTTGATAATATCAAAAAAGCGATGGGATATCTTCTTGCGGTTCATATTCCTATTGTAGGGATGAGTTTTTTTCCGATTCTTTTTGGATGGCCTATTGTGCTTATGCCGATGCATATTGCTTTTCTTGAACTGGTGATTGATCCCGCCTGTTCTATCGTGTTTGAAGAGGAGCGGGAAGAACCCGGTAGTATGAAGAGACCTCCTAGAGACCCTGGAGAGCCTTTATTCGGGAGAAAGACGATTGCTCTTTCTCTGTTTCAGGGTATTGTAGTATTGGGAGCGGTTCTTTTTCTATTCCGTGCATCTGCGGGAAGGGGGCTTGGAGAAGATGAAACGCGTACTATCGCGTTTGTAACGCTTCTTATTGCAAATCTTGGTCTGATTCTTACAAACCGTTCTTGGAACCGAACGATTGCGGCTACATGCAAAGAAAAGAATCAGGCGCTGTGGTGGGTTTTGGGCGGAAGCCTTTTTTTCTTAGGATGTGTTCTGTACATTCCTTTTTTGCGAAAACTCTTTCATTTCTCACTTCTTACTCCCTTAGATCTAATGCTTTCGTTTGTTGCAGGTATAATCGGTGTTGTGTGGTTTGAGTGTGCCAAGATATTTATTACATACCGGAATAGACTTGCTTCACGGCGAATATAAGGATCTTCTCTTTCCTTATTCAGAAGAGGCATAGATTAAAAAAACCGATCACGTAGAGTAGCGAGTATTACTGTTCGCCCATGGTTTTTTCAAGAAACGCCCGGGCAAGTTTATAGTCGTACAGTGCCTGAATATGGCTGGTTTGTGCGGTAGTAAAGAGGACCTGTGCGTCAGCTACCTCTATAGGGTTTCCGACTCCTACCTCATACCTTCCGTTTACAATAGAGAGGTTTTCTTCCGCTTGTTTCACGGCTGCCTGTGTGGTTGTAATCCGTTCTTTTGCTTCTGTGAGAGAAAGAACATTCTGTTGTACCTCGGAGAGAATCTCTTGCCGAAGGACTAATTCTAATGCTTCAATCTTCTGCAGATTTTCTCGTGCTTCTACTATGCGGTATCGGGTTGCATATCCATTAAAGAGCGGAAGAGAGAGCTCTATTCCCGCGTTCCATCCGCTTTTTAAGCGGAGCGTACGGTTCGCAAAGGAATATCCCGCAGAGCCGGTAATCGTGGGAAGATTACCTTTTTCTGCGACAAGAAGGTCCTCTTCAGCCATCTCTTTTTCTGCGATAAGTTCTAAAAGATCTGGTCGTTGTTGATACGCGCGTTGTACTGCTTCGGTAAGTGTGATTGAATATTCTTCAAATCCAAGAATATCTTCCACGCTGTAAAAAGGCGCTTCAGGGATTCCCATAATGGTATTAAGGGTAACACGGGCAATCTGGATAGCATTGTCTGCTTTGATCAAATTCAGCGTTGCGTTGCTGACATCCACTTCTGCTTTGGTTACGTCAAACTTTGATTTTTCTCCCACTAAAAAGAATGTCTTTGCCCGTGCTAAATGTCTTTCTGTCTGGGTAAGAGTTTCTTGCGCGACGGTTTTATTCCGTTCTGCTTTAAGGAGAGAATAATAGGCATTTTTTACAGCAAGAGAAATTGTGGTTGCGGTCTGTTCTCTTGCGGCTTCTGTTGCCGCAACCTGATATTCCGCTGCTTTTACCCGGCTGGTACGTCTTCCAAAATCATAGATATTATGATTTAGTTTGAACCCTACCGCATATTCTTCATATCCTGAACCAGAAGCGCCGTTTCGCGGAGTTGGATGAATTTCGCTTACAGAGGCGGCAAAATCTATCGTTGGATAATATCCTGATTTCGTGCTTCCTAATTTTGCTTCGCTGACAGCGATTGAATGGGAAGCGGCATGTAGAAGAGGATGTTGTTGCCGAGCAATGGAAAGGCATTGTGCAAGAGTAAGGGTATCTCCTTCCTGAATACGGCTTTCCGCAAAAGATTCTGTGGCGAAAGAAAGAAAGATTATTCCCGCTACAGAGAATAGAATGGTATGCAATCTTTTTTTCATAAGAACCCCATTGGTATAGTGAAGAACTTTAAGCACTTTCTTTTAGTACAGAATACGAATCGCTCTTTTTTTTCATCACCTTGTTTTTCTATGGCTGAATAGTGGGTGTTTTTTTTCTTTTAGAACGGGTAAAGATTTTTTTACTATCTTCTACTAAAAGAAAGAATACTGGTGTGAGATAAAGGGTGAATACCTGAGAAAAAAGGAGCCCTCCGGTTACCGCAAGTCCTAAAGGCCTGCGAGATATTGCGCCGGCGCCGACGCCAATCGCAATAGGAAGGGCTCCCATAAAGGCGCAGACCGAGGTCATTAGAATGGGTCTGAATCTGACAAGACTTCCTTGAAAAATGGCTTCTTTTGCATCCATTTTTTGTTTATGCATTCTTTCTATAGCGAAATCTATCATCATAATGGCATTTTTCTTTACAATCCCAATAAGCATGAGAATACCCACAATTGCATAGAGATCAAGCTGTTTCCTAAAAAGAATAAGTGTAAGAAGAGCTCCAAACGCCGCGGAAGGGAGACCGCTAAGGATTGTTATCGGATGGAAAAAATCTTCGTACAGAATACCGAGTACAATATAGATAACGAGGATAGCGGCAAGAAAAAGCGGCGCAAGGCCACGCATAGAATCTTGAAACACCTGCGCGCTTCCTTGAAATGAAGTGGTAATATCCGCAGGGAGTTCTGCGGAAGCCAACTTTTTAACCGCATCGGTTGCTTCTCCGAGCGAGGCGCCCGGCTGTATGCCGAATGAAAGTGTTACTGAAGGGAGTTGTCCCTGATGGTTAATGGCATTGGGTCCTATGGTTTCTGTAATGCGAGCAACTGTACTGAGAGGAATAAGCGCGCCCTGTTCAGAGCGGATATAGAGCATTTCAAGAGCAGTGGGAGCTTTTGTAAATTTAGGGTCAAGTTCAAGAATGACAGAATAATCATTATCTGTGGTAAAGATGGTGGAAACATTCCTTGATCCATACGCGCTGTAAAGCGCATCTTCAATCCGAAATGGAGTAATTCCAAGAGAAGATGCCTTATCTCGGTCTATTTCTACCTGTATTTGCGGATTGTTAAGCTGAAGATCAGTTGAAACATCCTGAAGAACAGAAAGGTTTTGCATTTTTGTTTCAAATCGTTCGGCTTCTTCGTAAAGACGTGCAGTATCGGGATTTTGAAGCGTAAATTGGTAGGGGCTTTTTGATCTTCTTGTGCCAATGGGTATGACCGGCGGATTCATAATAAATGTTTTGATTCCCGGAATTTTGGCGAGTTTCGGACGAAATGACTCTACAACCTGATCCGCATTGAGTTTTCTCTTTTTTGCGGGAATGAGTCCGATAAAAAAATTACCGGTATTTCCTGTACTGTACACCGATGACATAAGTGATTCTGTATGAGGATCGTTTGCAATGATCTCTGCGACTGCTTGTTGGTGGGAGACCATGGCATCAAAGGGAATTCCCTGGGCCGCTTCCGTATTTCCCGTGAGTGTATCTACATCGTCATTGGGAATAAATCCTTTTTGAATTTTCGCAAAAAGAAGGCCAGTAAGGATAAGGATAACTGCCGCAGTTGCAAGGGTTGCTTTATTTCTTCGCATCGCGATAGTAAGGGTTCGTTCATATCCTTTTTGAAGATGCTGGAAAAGTCGTTCAAGCATAGAAAAAAAGGGATTTGTTTTGCTATGGTCGGGGGGTTTTAGGAATCTGCTACACATCATGGGTGTAAGGCTTAATGAGATAAAGCCAGAAAGAAGGATCGCCACGCTGATGGTAACTGCGAATTCATTGAGAAGCCGACCGATGACTCCCTGCATAAAGAGAACGGGAATGAATACAACTACAAGAGAAAGAGTCATAGAAACAATAGTAAATCCAATCTCTTGAGATCCAATCAGAGAGGCCTGATACGGTTTTTCCTTTTTTTCCACATGTCTGACAATATTTTCAAGCATAACAATAGCGTCGTCTACCACGAAGCCCACTGAAAGCGTGATTGCCATTAGAGAAAGGATGTCAAGACTGAATTTAAGAAAATACATCACCGCAAAAGTGCCAATAATGGAAAGAATAAGGGCTATACCTGGAATGATCGTTGCAGACACATTCCTGAGAAAGAGAAAGATTACTCCTATAACAAGGATAATCGCGATTAATAAGGTTATTTGAACATCTTCCACAGATTGCCGGATAGATTTTGACATATCGCGAAAGATTTCAAGATGTACTGATGCGGGAAGTTGTTCCTGCATCGCGGGAAGAACCTTGCGAATACGATCCACGACTGCGACAGTATTGGTGCCGGGTTGGCGTTGGACCGCAAGGGTAATGGAAGGTTTTCCATTGAACCATGAGATAGATTTCAGGTTCTCAATGCTATCTTCCACAGAAGCAACATCTCCCAACCTTATAGGAGCGCCGCCACGCCATGCCACGATCAGGTTTTTATAAGATTCTGCATCAATAAGTTGTCCGGATGATTGTACAGTAAAACTTCGGCTGGTACCATCAAGGGTTCCTGTGGGAAGGTTCACATTTCCGCTTCCAATGGCAGAGGATATTTCGTCAATTCCAATACCGCGGCCGGCAAGCGCGTTTGGATCAAGACGTATGCGTACCGCATACTTTCTGGAACCGAAGGTTTCAACCTGTGCCACGCCGCTGACCATGGAGAGACGGGGAGAAAGATAGGTTGAGGCATAGTAATCAAGTTGAGAAAGAGGCACAGTATCCGAGGTAAGGGCAAAGAGGAAGATAGGCTGTGCCGCAGGATTCATTTTTCGGTAGGATGGCGGAGCAGGCATATCTTGTGGGAGAGACCGAGAAGCCTGAGAAATTGCGGATTGTACATCTTGTGCTGCGGTTTCAATATTTTTTTTAAGATCAAACTGAAGTGTAATTTGCGTGCGTCCGGGCGTGCTACTAGAACTCATTGAATCAATCCCGTCTATTGTGGAGAACCGTTTTTCTAAAGGAGTGGCGACAGAGGCCGCCATGGTATCGGGGTTTGCGCCGGGGAGAGAGGCAGATACCATAATTGTAGGAAAATCCACATTGGGCATATTACTTTGAGGAAGGAGAAGAAGTCCCACAATTCCTCCGCAAAAGATTGCGACAGTAAGGAGCGTTGTCATAACCGGTCTTCGTATGAAGATTGCGGAAACATTCACTTTTTCACCTCTACTTTTACTCCGGGTATTAGAAGAAGATGTCCATCTGTAACCACCTGTTCTCCTGCCTGCAATCCTTTGGATATAATGTTTTCCGTATCTGAAATAGAGTCTGTTTCTATAAGTCGTTTTTCAATGGTATGGTCTTCTCTTATCACAAATACATAAGGACCTTCGTTTGAGATCTGAACCGCCTGTGCGGGAACGACAATGGCGTTTGGTTGCAGAGAGAGGGTAACAATGAGTTCTACGAACTGTCCGGGCCACAGGGCATTGTCGCTATTTTCAAAACGCGCTTTGAGGCCTATGGTTCCTGTGGTTTTATCTACTTCATTGTCCATAAAGGAAAGGAAGCCTTTTGAAGAAGGGAGGTCGTTATCTCCAGGAATGAAGGCTTCTGTTGGAATGCGGCGTGTTCGCATTCCTTCCTTTAAGCGCGGAAGTTCTTTTTCTGGAAGCGAAAAAGAGACATATACAGGATGTATTTGGTGGATGATAACAAGCGGAGTATCTGCGCCGGGTTTAACAATACTTCCTTTATGCGCTAAGAGATTTCCTGTGCGTCCGGAAAGCGGCGCCCGTATTTTGGTATATTCAAGCTGTATTTTGCTTTCCTCAAGAGAAGCGCTATCTGCGCGGACAGTTTCTTCAAGAACAGAAAAATTGGTGCGTATTTGCTCATATTCTTGGCGCGCAATATAGCCTTTTTCCGATAATTGAGCGAACCGTTCCTTTTGGCGTCGGGCATTTTCCAACTGTGCCATGCTTCTGGAAAGAGCGGCTTCCGCCTGTTTAACACGCGTTTCAAATGATTTTGCATCTATAGAAAAGAGAAGATTCCCCTTGTGAACTGTTTCTCCTTCTGTAAAATGGACATTGACTATTTCTCCCTCAACCCTTGACCGAACCGCAACCGTTGAAAATGCTGAAACCGATCCTACGGCGCGGATCTGGACAGGTACGGTTTTAGAGATTGCTTCTGTTGCGGATACAGGAATTTTTCGGTCTTGCGGTTTTTTCGTTTCTTTCGGTTTTGCGCATCCTGCGGCAAGGATTCCGAGAAGAGCGATAAGTAGAGCGGAGTAAAGTGAATAATGGCGCAAGAGATAATGTGTTCGCATGAACAGAACCTCCTGAAATGAGAAAAGAAAACGTATGCTATTGTACACATAAGAAAGAAAAAATGCAATCATTTAGTAGACGTTTTTTTTAGAGTTTTGGTTTATACGTTTTTTCTCTTTTCTTCTATTGACAGGCTTTTTGAAAGGATAGAGTATACAGAAAAAAAGAGAATATACTGCGGAAAGAGAAAGTTTTTTACAGATTATTGAAAAGTCCAGGATCTTCAGGAAGAGAGTGGCGCCATTGGATACGGTAGAGTTTTGCGTACGCCCCATTTTTCTCCAGAAGCGTTGTATGGGTCCCTTCTTCTATTACATATCCTTTTTCAATGACTAAAATTTTGTTCGCATGCATAACAGTGGAAAGACGATGAGCAATGACAAAAGAGGTTCTATTGCGAAGAAGATGATCAATAGCTTCCTGAATGAGAGCCTCGGTTTTATTGTCTACCGATGAGGTAGCTTCGTCAAGAATCAAAATAGGCGGATTTTTTAGAAGAGCTCTGGCAATTGCGATACGCTGTTTTTCTCCGACTGACAGTTTAATGCCTCGTTCTCCTACCTGGTGGTGGTATCCTTCCGGCAGAGATGAAATAAAGGTATGTGCATTGGCAAGTGTTGCGGCTTGCACAACCTCGTCCATAGTTGCATTTAATTTTCCGTATGCGATATTTTCCATAATTGAGGCATTAAAAAGGAATGGTTCCTGCATGACAATTCCGATATGTTCCCGCAATTCTTTCAACCGTAATTCTTTCACATTGATTCCATCCAAACGAATCTCTCCCTTTTGCGCGTCATAAAAGCGCGGAATAAGAGAGACAATCGTACTTTTCCCCGCGCCGGTAGCTCCCACCAGCGCAATGATTTCTCCCTGTTTTGCTGAAAAAGTGATTCCATGCAATACCTCTTCTCCGGGTTTATAGGAAAAATTGACATCCTGAAATTCCACATTTCCCCGTACAGGTTTTATAAGAGGCCGGGCATGCGGAGCTTCCGCAACCTGAGGAATGGCATCAATAACCTCAAATATCCGTTCGCTTGCGGCGCGGGCATGTTGGAACATATGGTTTACAAAATTCAATTGATGGACAGGCTGATAAAAAAGACCAAGGTAAAGAAGAAAAGAGACCACTTCGCCCGGAGTAAGGGTTCCATGGATTGCAAGGTTTCCTCCATAAAGAATCACAAGAAACGTTCCAATAGAGGTTGTGGTGATAATCAGGGGTGAAAAGAATGACCAGAGGCGTATTGCCTGAACGCTGGAGCCCATATAATCGGCACTTTTTTCTGAGAGTCGTTCTTCTTCGTACTCTTCACGGGCGAAACTTTTAATTTCTCTGATACCCGAGATTCCGTCTTGTATAAGAGCGCTCATTTCACCCATTTTTTGTCGTACTTCGCGATAGACTGTATGCGATCTGATTGTAACTATCCATGCGAGAAATCCTAACAGGGGAATAGGAATCATTGTTACGAAAGCAAGGCGCATATTTATTTTGAAGAGAATAACCGCAATTCCTATAAGAGTCATTGAGGCGATGATAATAGTATCTACGCCGTCTACGAGAACCCGTTCCACGGCAAGCACGTCATTGGTAATCCTTGACATAATACTTCCGGTCTGGTTTTCATCGTAAAAATTGAAGGAAAGCCGCTGAAGACTTCCATATACATCCTGCCAGAAATCGCGGGTAATCTTTTGTCCTGTTCTTCCGAGAAGATAACTTTTCACTCCGCCGAGACAGGCGGCGCTGATATAGATAATAAGAAGGGTGGTGGCGGCGAGATAGAGCGTGGCGTGTTCTCCTTTTCCTATTGCTTTATCAATAATAATCCCGATAAGGCGCGGAGGAATGATATTAAGGAGTGTTACAGAAAGAGATACAAGAAGTGTAATCGCAATCTGAACCCGATAAGGTTTCAGGTATCTAAGAAGCCTGGCAAAATCAAGACGGGCATCGGGTTTTTCCTCTTCTTGAACTCTTCTGTCAAGACGACCGAAACGACCTCTTCGTCCGCCGCCGAATCCTGGACCGAACATTTACTCTTTCTCCTTGCACGTATGTTTCATTATACTTTTAATAAAGGGAGATTTTCCTTCTGTATAGGCCTCCCTGTCATAATGATATTTTTCCGCAAGCCTGTATTTTAGATCTTCATATTTCTGGGCTATTTCAGGGTTTTTAAGGAGATAATCCCGGAAGAGGAGATCTTTCCAGATCGGATGCTTTGCGGGCGCCATATGAAGATGGAACCGTACTGTCTCCTCTTGATTCTCTTTGTATCCTTTCATACACATTATATGTCCAGGAGGAATATTAGAAATCCAGTTATATCCATATCCGAGAGATTGCAAGACAGGAAGTACCTTTTTTTCCGCGGTATTGAAAGAGATCAATTCTACAAGGATATCAATAACAGGTTTTGCCGCAAGACCGGGTATTGCGGTACTTCCAAAATGTTCGGTTCGCACTATTGTCCCAAAAAAGGTTTCCTGCAAAAAACGCGCTTCTTTCTGATACATCTCTTTCCATAAAGGGTTGTACGGCACTATATTGATTGGATATTTTTTCCCCAGTTCTTTGCTTCTTAAAAGGTTTGAAATATGGCTCCACTCTTTTCCAAGAAGTAAAGATATATCGGCGATAGACGGTTCTATTGTATCTATAATTTCAGAAAATTCAGGATTTTGTTTTATCTGTTCTACAGCCGTCTCAACATACTTTCCGACTCTTTTTCTGCATAGAAAAGTTCTTAAAAATTCCTGTTCTGCCTTTTTTAGAGAATAAATCGGGTTTTGAAACTTTTCTTCTTTTGAAGAAAGAATCTCGCGTAGTTTTTGAATTTTTTCTACTATCTGCGTTTTATCCGTTTTTATCATACAATAGAGTGTACCATATAACAGTATACCATATAGTAAGAGTACTTTTAGAACGATCTTCCTATATAAAAGTGGCGAGAAGGGGAACTTTTTAACAAACAGAGTGTCTAATATATAGGACCGAGTATGAGGGAACGATGGCGCCGAAGGTTTGAAAAGATGGTGAGAGAGGAGGGAAGAAAGGTGTATCATCTTGCATACCGGCTCTGTGGAAATAAAGAGGAGGCGGAAGATATTTCTCAGGAGGTCTTTCTTAGAGTTTTTGAGAAAGCCGGATTTAGGGGAGAGTCTGCGGCCTTTACCTATCTGTACCGGGTTACCTTTAATGTATGGAAAAACCATATACGAAAAAAGAGCCGTTGTCCTGTCCGTACTATGCCGGAGAAAGAATCTTGGAGCGATGCTTGGGAGACTGTGGATTCCTCTCCTTCTCCGGAACAGGCGTTTTTGAAGGAAGAAAAGGCGCGTTGTGTTTGGCGTTGCCTTGATGCGCTTAGCCCTTCAGAGAAATATATCCTTATTCTTCGCGAAGTAGAGGGGAAAACATACGAAGAAATTGCGAAGATTATAAGATGTCCCGTGGGAACGGTGCGGTCTCGGATTTCAAGGGCGCGGGTATCACTTCGGGGAAAGGCTCTGCCGTTTATAGAGAGGTTGAAAAAATGAGAAACAGGTACCATAGAAACTATAAACTTTTCTCTGCCTATCTTGACAACAAAGTCTCTGAACAGGAGAAACAACTTCTGAAATCTCATCTTGATAGATGTGCGTTTTGCCGTGAGATTATAGAAGAGATGGCGCTGTTGGGAACGATATTGCGGAGTGATACTATACCAGAACCCGATAGAAATCTATTTGAAAGCATTATTTCCGAGACAGAGACAATAGCGCGTCGTGCTTCAAACAGACGCCGTGTTTTTCATTTGTCGGCGGCGTTGGGAGGGCTTGCTGTAACGGGTATTGCGTTTTTCCTCTTCTTTCGGGTTTTACACAGGCCTCTATTCTATGGAGAAAATGTTGAGTTTGCGAAAAGAGACGGAACCAAAGAGGCAGTTTTTTTAGAACAGAAAGATTCTTCGCCTCTTCTTTCTGGAAAAGAAAAGAAGAAATCTTTGGAAGATAAGAATCATAAAACTCAAGAAGAACTTCCTGCTTTTGCGATGGCGCCTTCTTCTAGTATGACTTCTCCTGTAGGCGGCTCTATCCATGAGGCAGACGCATTGATTGGTCAAAAAAAGCTTTTTTCTGAAGAGAAAGAAATGGATACAAGCTCTGTAAGAGAGCTTTCTTGTGCAGAGTCTCCTTCCGAGAAACGAAAGGACAAGACAGAAGCAATTCCTTTAGATTCTCTAAAACGCGACCAGCAAAGAGCATTACGAGGAAGTTCTATTTCATTATCTCTGTCGGATAAAGAGGATGGAAAGAATATAGTGGGAACGATCCCCTATGGCGCTGTGTTAATCCGTTCTTTTGAAGAGTGGCGCCGGGTATGCGGAGAAAAAGATCTTCCAGAGATTGATTGGAACAGCCATATCTTTCTTCTTCTGCCGCTTTCTTCTGCCCGTGCCGGGTATAAGATCGTAGCGGTTGTTGAGAAGGAAGACAGGCTTCTTGTGCAGTATCAGATTCTTTCTTCACAAACCTTGCCGGTCCGTATGGATTGTCCGTACCAGTGCGAAAAGATTCCCCGTCGTGCATTGGTTGAATTAGAGGAAAAAAAGCATACTTCGGATAGTCCGAAAGATTAAGAAAGTTTTTGAACGGTTATTGTTGCGATGAAATGCTGTAAAGGAGAAATCAGAAATAGTTTTTCAACATAAGGAAAGATTCCGAGTGAATAGTTATGCCTGCTTTTTTTCAGGATTTTTCCAGAAGAGAACCGGTCTGCGCTATGATTCAGAGAGAGTTTTTAGGGGTTTAAAGAGACTTTCGCGCTTACAAAATAGTGATCGCTTGGAAACCTTCCTTCTTCTGAACGGGCGATTACTTCCGCATCTTTAACAGAAACCTCTCCTTGGGTAAAGATCCAGTCTATACTATCTTCTTCTCCAGAAGGCGGAATATATGATTCTCCCTGAAACCGATGAAAAGTGCGAACACGATTTTTTTCTCCATGGATTGCGCTATAGGTATCGTTCCAGCCATCTTGAAGAAAGAGGGTGATTGGTTCGCTTCCTAGCGCGCAGTTCATATCTCCGGTAAGGATTTTGGGATATGTTTCCGGATAGGCGGCACAGAACTCTACGATAAGTTCTGCCTGTTTTATACGGGCGGTGGCGCCTAAATGGTCAAGATGGGTATTTACAACAAGAAAATCCGTATTGATCAATTCTTCTCTCAGCCGTACCCAGTTTACTAAGCGGATACAGTTACTGTCCCATGATTTTGAGCCGGGAATATGAGGCTGTTCAGAAAGCCAGAAAGCGCCTGCTGATATTCTGGAATAGCGCTCTTTTCTATAGAAAATGCTGTTCATAGGAAATCCATCCATTGCTTTATCCATGGTTCCAAAAGTTGCGAAATCAGGAAATGCTTCTGCCATATCATCATATTGCTGTAACTCTTGAAAGCAAATAATGTCGGGATTTTCTTCCTGTATCACTTTGAAACAGAACTCTTTCCGGAAAGGCCAGGCATTTTGTCCGTCTTGCAAGCTGATTCCCCGTACATTGCAGGTAAGAATTTTCATATATCCGCTCCTATTTGAGAGAAATGAGAGAGTAAAATGATTATAGACCCTTTCAAAGAAAGAGCAAGTTATACTCGTGTATCATGCAAGAAAATCTCTGAAATAGAGCTCTTTTTTTCTTCTATATTGATTTTATATCTTTTCGTTCATAGGAGAGATGTTTCGTGGGAATTGATAGTAAGGTCCTTTTGAGGATACACTCATATTGCCGTAAGAAAAAAAAGTTTATTACATATCAAGGGAACTTTTTTTTAGATGCGGTGTCTAATCTTTAAAAGAACTCTCTGACAAGGAGCGTACATGGCGATGAACTGGCGAAATATCAGATACGCGTTTTCTTTTTCCTTATTCTTGTTTTTGCTATCTCTTCCTCCTCTTTTTTCTGCGGAGATTGATCAGAGCAAGACAAGGGGAAAGGCAGCTTTATTGATGCAGGAAGGAAATTTCAAGGAGGCATACACCCTGTATACAGATCTTGTGGCAGATACGAAAGGAGATTCTTCGTTTGTCTCGCAAGATTTCTTGTCTGCAATATCGTGTTTGCGTTCTCTTGGACGCATTGATGAATTTGATGATTTTGTTGAAAAAACTATTGCCGCGCATCAGAAAAACTGGCGTCTTCTTGCGGTGGCGGCAAAGGCTTTTTTAAATGTTGACCATTATGGTGTTATTGTGGCGGGACGTTTTACCCGCGGCCCCCACCGTGGACAGGCAAAACAGGTAAATGCTTATCCGCGTGACAGAGTTCGCTCTATTCAGTTATATTTGAAGGCAATTTCTTACAATAACAATCAATCCGAAAATCAAGAGAAGGGCTCTCTCTATTTTGAACTTTCTACAGCTCTTTTGAGATGCGAACAGTACGGAAGAGGAGTTTCAGAATCTTGGCGTCTCCAATATCTTACTGATCTTGAAAAACTTCCGGAATATGATGAAGAAATATATAGATATTGGCATTCTTTGCAAGAGAGACAGCCCGCGCCTGTGGAAGAAGACGGCAGCCCGCTTTTTTATCGGATTCCCGCAGATTGGGCTGTGGCGAAAAATGATGGAGAACGTTGGCGTTGGTCTCTTGCGAAAACAGTGGAATATGCGCCGAACTTACAGGGACGGGCTCAGCTTCAATGGGCGGGTTTTTTACGAGATCAGTTTGATGTAAGCAGTATGGCAAGGTACCGTACTCTCTTTGCTCGGTTGGTAGAAGAAGAGCGGGAGGAGGGCGCAGTCAGAGATGAAAGCGGACCGTACGCAGTGCATACCCTTGCGGAAAACGAGACGATTGCGCGCCTTGCTACTGGAATTAAACGCTTCTTTCTTCCCGATGAATATAATTTTATCCAGATCTATCAAGAGGTGGCGAAGAGAGAAAAGTACGGTGCGGATCAGGCCTTGAGAACGTTGGCGGAAATTTTTGAAAACCGTATGCAGTACGACCGCGCCGCAGAATATTGGCGCCGTCATATTTCTCTTTTTGGCGAACGTCCGGATACACGGTCTCGTCTTGAACAGATTGTCGGCAATTGGGGACAACTTCAGCCTACTTCTACCAATCCGTCGGGTACTGGCGCTACTGTTGAGTATCGTTTTAGAAACGGAAGAAAGGTTGATTTTACCGCCCATGAGATAAATCTTCCTTTACTTCTTTCAGATGTAAAGGCCTATATCAAATCAAATCCAAAATCATTAGACTGGAATCAGATGGAAATTAATCATCTCGGGTATCTCTTAATTACCGCGAAAAAAAAGAAGTATATAGGAAAAAAAGTCGCGGAATGGAGTCTTGATTTGATCCCTAGATCCAGCCATTTTGACCGTCGTGTTACAGTAACCACTCCTTTACAGAAAGCCGGCGCTTATCTTCTTACCGCCGCGATGGATCATGGTAATAGCAGTAATGTTGTGGTATGGGTCGCGGATACGGTAATAATCAAGAAGAACCTTGCAGATCAGGGAACCTATTATTTTGTGGCAGATGCAGTAGATGGAAGACCTATTCCAAATGCAGTGGTTGAATTGTTTGGGTACCGTCAGGAATGGAAAGAGACACGAAAAACTGGAGAGGCGGCATATCTTGTCCATACCAGAAATTTTGCGGAACATACTGATGCTAACGGACAGCTTATCCTTCCTCGGCGCGGCGATGGAGATGATCTTCGTTATCAGTGGTTGGCGATTGCTACTACTTCGGATGGACGGCTTGCCTATCTTGGATTTTCCGGTATTTGGAGCGTACAGTACGATTACCGCTATAATCAGACAAAGGCCTATTTGATTACAGATCGTCCGGTATACCGCCCTGGAGATTCCGTAAAGTGTAAGGCATGGATTAATAGGGCGCAATATGACAGCGAGGGTCCTTCTCCCTTTGCTGGCAAGTCTTTTTCTCTTCTTATCTATAATGCAAAGTCAGAAAAAATATTTGAAAAAAACCTTATTGCCGATGAATATGGCGGTATCAGCGCTGAATTCTCTCTTGATAAAGATGCGCCGCTTGGTCTCTATTCTATGAGAGTGAACTCATACGGAGGAGGCACATTTCGTGTGGAGGAATATAAAAAACCGGAATTTGAGGTTAAGATTTCCGCACCTTTGGAACCAGTAATGCTCGGAGAAAAAATAACCGCAACAATTGATGCAAACTACTATTTTGGCGCTCCGGTTATTGAAGCAACCATTAAATATAAGGTTCTTCGCACTTCTTATTCCGCGGAATGGTATCCTCCCGCGAGGTGGGATTGGCTATATGGAAAGGGGTACTGGTGGTTTGCCAACAACTATCTCTGGTACCCTGGATGGCACAAATGGGGGTGTGAGCGTCCCTGGCCATGGTGGATGGTTCGTCCTGAAGTTCAGCCAGAACTGGTTGCCGAGGCAGAAATTCCAATCCGAGACGGTCGCGCAACAATAGAGATAGATACCATGGTTGCCAAAATTATGCAGGGCGACACTGACCACCGCTATGAGATTATTGCCGAAGTTACCGACCTTTCCCGCCGTACTATTTCTGGAAAGGGAACGGTACTGGTGTCGCGAAGAGCATTTAAGGTATATGCATGGACAGATCGGGGACACTACCGTACAGGCGATGTGGTCTCTGCTTTTTTTCATGCTCGTACCCTGGATGGAAAAGCGGTGCGGGGCAAAGGAGTTCTCCGTCTATTTCAAATCTCTTATAGAGAGAACAGTCCTGTTGAGACCGAACTTGAACGATGGACAGTTGATCCTGATCAGGATGGGAGATCATACCAAAAAATGATTGCCGCAGAACCCGGTCAATATCGGCTTAGCTATCAACTAACCGGATCCACAGGACCGACGATTGAAGGCGGATATATCTTTTTTGTCTATGGCGATGATAAGAAGACAGGCGAGTTTCGTTTTAATGATTTAGAACTTGTACCGGATAAGCAAGAATACTGTCTGGGAGAATCAGTGAACCTTATGATTAATACCGATCAAAGGGATAGTCATGTTCTTCTTTTTCTCCGTCCGGTAAATAATATATACCTTCCACCAAAACTTATCCGTATCTCTGGAAAAAGCGCGTATGAAAAGATTGAGGTCCTAAAGAAAGATATGCCGAACTTTTTTATAGAAGCCTTGACAATACGTAATGGAAAGGTTTTTCAGGAGCTTCGCGACATTGCGGTTCCGCCTGAAAGCCGAATATTAAACCTTTCCGCGGAAGCCTCTTCTTCACAGTATAAGCCTGGTGAAAAGGCAACCCTAAAAATTCGCGTTACCGATACTTCCGGCGATCCTGTTTCTGGGAGTGTCGCGGTAACAGTGTACGACAAGGCTGTGGAATATATCTCAGGCGGTTCTAATGTGCCGGAAATCAGAGAATTCTTTTGGAAATGGCGTCGTCGCCATACTTTGATTCAGGAAACAACCCTTGGAAGAATCGGATATGAGATTGCGGACCGTCCAATGTCATACCTTGGAATCTTCGGATATCTCACAGACCAGGGTTTAAGGGAAAATATCTCTGATTCCAGTAAACTAGACGGAAACATTATGGTAGGGAGGGCTATGTCTGCTCCTCTTTTATCTGCTTCTCTTTCAGGTCAGTTAGGAGAGGAGAAAATGAAAAAGGAGACGCAAGCTCTTGATATGGTTGTGTCGGGTTCTGAATGGACAGAACCTTCTATACGTATGGATTTTGCGGATACAGCTTTCTGGAATCCCTTGGTTACGTTAGATGCTAATGGAGAAGCAGAGGTTACGTTCTTTATGCCCGAGAACCTTACATCATGGAAAGCAAGGGTCTGGGCAATGGGAGAAGGAACTCGGGTGGCTGAGATTGAGAAAGAAGTTATAACGACGAAAAACCTTATCCTTCGTTTGCAATCACCGCGCTTTTTTGTGGAAAAAGATGAGGTGGTTCTCTCTGCTAATATCCATAATTACTTATCATCTGCAAAGAGGGTGCGGGCGGTTCTTGAATTGGAAGGAGGATGTCTTGAACAGAAAAGAAGTCTGGGACGTCTCTTTTCTTCTAAAGAATTGGCGCAAACTATTACAGTCTCCGCTCATGGAGAGAAGCGGGTAGATTGGCGGGTAAAGGTGGTAAAACCCGGTATGGCGGTAATCCGTATGAAGGCATTGACCGACGAGGAATCCGATGCAATGCAGATGACCTTTCCTGTATATATACATGGAATGCTTAAAACCGAGAGTTGGTCAAAGAGTTTACGGCCAGAAGAATCGCAAACAACCATTTCTTTTACTCTTCCCGCAGAACGAAATCCAGAACAAACGCGGCTTGAAGTTCGTTTTTCTCCCACACTGGCAGTTGCTATGGTTGATGCGCTCCCCTATCTTGCCGATTACCCTTATCAAGGTACAGAACAAACCCTTAACGCTTTTCTTCCTGCGGTTATTACACAGAAAACCCTTATACGTACAGGAGTAAATCTCCGTGATATTCAGCAGAAACGAAGAAATCTTAATGCGCAGGAGATTGGAGATTCCCAGATTCGCGCGCAACAGTGGAAACGGTTCCCGGAGAATCCTGTTTTTGATGAGGAAGAACTTGCGAAAATGGTGAAATCCGGTATTACCAGATTGTCGGTAATGCAATGTGCTGATGGCGGATGGGGTTGGTTTAGTGGTTGGGGAGAACGGTCCTGGCCCCATACTACCGCGGTTGTGGTACGCGGCCTTTTGGTTGCCCGCGATAATGGTATGGCAATCGTGCCGGGAGTGCTTGAAAGAGGAATAGAATGGCTTAAACAATATCAGGAAGGGCAGATAACGCTTCTTCGCAATGCAATGGAGAAGAAGAATGATCTCCGATGGAAATCGCGAGCGGATAATCTGGATGCATTTATATATATGGTACTATCAGAGGTACAATTTTCCCAGAAAGAAATGCGGGACTTTCTCTATCGGGATCGCAACGAGCTTTCTCTCTATGGGAAAGCGATGTTCGGTTTCGCGCTTCATACTTCTGGAGAAATAGAATATCGGGATATGCTTCTTCGTAACCTTGCCCAGTACCTTGAAGAGGACGAGGAAAACCAGACCGCCTGGTTAAGGATGCCTGAAGGAAATTATTGGTGGTACTGGTATGGAAACGAGATAGAGGCAGATGCCTATTATTTGAAACTTCTTTCTGCCGCTACTCCGAACAATCCTGTTGCTTCGCGTTTGGTAAAATATCTTCTCAACAACAGAAAACATGCCACATATTGGAACAGCACCCGAGATACAGCGCTTGTTGTTGAGGCCTTTGCAGATTATTTGAAGGCAAGCGGTGAAGAGAGCCCTGACCTTACGGTTTCGCTCTTTCTCAATGGCGCGATGAAAAAAGAGGTCTATATCAACAAAGAAAACCTTTTTACCTTTGATAATACCTTTATATTGGAATCAACAGCCCTTTCTACGGGAACCCATACTCTTGAAATCAGAAAAACAGGAACAGGTCCCCTTTATTGCAACGCATACCTTACTAATTTTACGCGTGAAGATCCGATTACAAAGGCAGGTCTTGAAATTAAGGTAGAACGGAATTATTACCGTCTTGTTCGTGAAGAAAAGAGCGTAAAAACTCCTGGTAGCCGAGGTCAGGTTCTTGATCAACGCGCTGAAAAATACCGCCGGGAACTTCTGAAAGACAGATCTCTTCTTAAAAGCGGTGATCTTATAGAGGTAGAACTTGAGATTGAGAGCAAGAACGATTACGAATACCTTCTTTTTGAGGATAGGAAGGCGGCAGGCTTTGAACCCGTGGAGGTCCGTAGCGGATATGGCGATAACGATCTTGGCGCCTATATGGAATTACGGGATGATCGGCTTGTCTTTTTTGTTCGGATTCTTCCACGCGGTTCCCATAGTCTTCGTTACCGGATGAGGGCGGAGATTCCAGGTATCTTCAGTGCGCTTCCCGCACAAGCCAGCGCAATCTATGCACCGGAATTAAAGGCAAACTCTCATGAACTGAAATTCAGGATTGAGGAGAGATAAAGACTTTTTTTTTACGAAATGCTTTCTAAAGGGATTGTATTGATAGGGAATGCTTCTTTTTTTTAAAAGGCAGAACTGATAAAGTATGCTCTTTGTTGATGGAAAGAGTGTAGAGGCAGTTATGTGCCGCACTTCTTTGGTTTTATTGATTTCCGGTTTTTTCGGATTGCAAAAATACAGGGTCTTCGCGAAATAATAACATGTACGCCCGGTTCATTAAGTTTTTCGTTGATAAGGCGCAATGTCTCTTCTTTATTAAAGGGATCTGTTACCGAGGTTGAGGCAGTGCCGCAGGCACGACAGAGTTCTTCAAGAGAAAGAGTTCCCGTAGATTCTCCCTTTGCATTGGTTCCTACCAATGGCGTAGGTTGATGGCCTGTCATTGCGGTTGTAGAGTTGTCAAGAATAAGCACGAGAATATTTGCCTTATTATAAACCGCGCTAATAAGGGCCGGAATCCCTGAATGAAGAAAGGTAGAATCTCCTATAACGCTGGCAACCCGGTCTACTCCTTGTCCCGCGATACCGGCTGCTTGGCTGATGCTTGCTCCCATACAAAGACAGGTATCAAGCGCATGGAATGGAGCGCCGGCGCCGAGCGTGTAACAGCCGATATCTCCGGCGGTAAAAGAGGGATTCGCTTTTATAAGAGATTCATACAGTGCTGTATGAGGGCATCCCGCACACATAACAGGAGGTCTTTTCGGCAAGGTATTTTTATCGGGTTTTGCAACCGAGTATCCACGCAGAATATTAATAGATTCCGCACCGATTTCTCCTGTTGCCGGAAGATCTCCGGTAAGTTTTCCTTTTACGGCGGGAAAGAGAGCTCTAACACTTTTCTCAAGGATCGGATCTCCTTCCTCAAGGACCCAGACCTCTTCTTTTTCTTGAAGAAAATCAGAGAAAATCTCTTCATTGAAGGGATAATACCCGATAGAGAGAACTTCCCATTCTTCTCCGATATCTAATGCATAATGGCGGCATATACCTGCGCTGATGATTCCTTTTTTTTTAGGAGAATGAACCACTCTGTTATATCCTTGTTTTTCTCCCCATGCGAGAAGGTCCGGTTGTTTCTTAAGAAGTTTTGCATGGCAGGCAAGCACATTGGCAGGAACCGCAATCATGGAAGAAGGATCTTTTGCTATTGAAAGAGGGTTCTCCCGACCTATTGGATGAAGTGTTACCAATGTAGATACATGCGCGATTTTCGTAAGAGTTCTTATCATTACAGGAAGCCCGATCTTTTCAGAGAGATCAAAGGCGGAAATGGTCATTGCCTTTGCTTCCGCGGCATCTGCTGGTTCAAGGCAAGGTATCTTCGCAAAAGAGGCATACCATCGAGAATCCTGTTCATTCTGTGAAGACGAGGCTCCGGGATCGTCGGCAACGACAAGAACAAGTCCTCCTTTGATTCCAAGGTATGCAGAGGTCATAAAAGGATCCGCGGCAACGTTTAGTCCCACATGTTTCATGGAACAGATTGCGCGTTTTCCTGCATAGGATGCTCCTATCGCGGTTTCATAGGCAATCTTTTCATTAAGCGCCCATTCCGCTCTTCCTGGAAAATGTTTTGCAATATATTCCAGTATCTCTGTTGCCGGTGTTCCCGGATAACTTGTCGCAAGAGAAATGCCCGCTTCTATTGCGCCTCTTCCAATTGCTTCGTTTCCAGAGAGAAGTTGTGATGCCATATTTGCTCCCCCGTAGGGAAAAGAGAAGAATATCGTTCTACAATACCATAGAAACCCTCTACTCTCAACTATGGAAAAGGCGATAGAGTATAGGAAAAAATTATCCCCATACCATTTAGAGAGTGAATATTCGGCTCTTCTTTCTTATCCTTAACACAGCGGTTGTATCAGTCGCATACCTTTTCTAAGGAAACTTTTTCGTTTCCCTTTGCAAGACTTATTCTGACTGCTTCAATGACTGAGGTTGCGATTAATGCTTGACGAGGCAGAGGACGCGTGCGTTCAAAGGTTGCGATGCGTTCTTTTCTCTCTTTTTGCGAAGAAGATGTAAGGCCGAGAATATCTTCAAGCGGTTGAAGAAGACTTTCTATTCCATACCCTTCCCATTTGGTGCGTTCTGGATCGTCCCAGTCTGTGTACGGTTTGCAGAAATAGGGATTGAACCGTTCATATCCATGAGATTGCGTAACAAAATTGGAATTTCTGTCCGCATTATCGGCACGAAACTCTCCTTCGGTACAGGTCATTTGAAACCCCTGATTGGTGAGGTTGGGGTTTCCATCGGGAAGTACCCATGAGGTCTGTACATATTGCACAGAACCGTTTTCCCATTCTATCAGGGCTTCTACGGCATCAAAGGCATCTTTTCCTCGTATTGGAAGAAGGTTTTTCTGTCCGAATGCAATAAGGGTTTTTGGTTTTAATCCTGTTATATAATGGAACAGATCCACATAATGACATCCAATATACTCAAAGGGAGAACTCCGTTCGCACCATCGGGCGAAGGTGATAAGGGGCATTTCTCGCCGTTCTTCAATATAGGCGCTTGATGTGAGGACTTCTCCCATTTCTCCGTGGTCATACCGGTATTTAAGTGCCCGCAGAGCGTTGTCGTGCCGTTTATGGTAGTCTGTATATACATAGGCGTTATGGCTGTCCGCGGTATCACGGATTAATAGTGCATCGGCACGTGTAAGGCAAAGAGGTTTTTCCACAATACAATCAAACCCCCGCTGTATGGACTCTATTACTGGTTGAGTATGAAAATCATCGGGAGTAGCTACGATAACCGCGGCAGGAGGTTTAAGAGCATCTAAGGCTTTTTTCCATCCATCGGGATCTGTTCCCGATTTAGGCCATCCCTGAAAAGAAAGGCTCGGAAAGGCTGTTTCAATTGTATTGAGGGTTTGCGCGCGTCTTGAGGCAATCAGAAGATCTCCTTTTCCATGGCGGTTAAAAAAGATTTCTACCGAAGGAAGGATTACTTCTTGTGTAATCATTCCGCCTCCGATGATGAGAATATTCATACAAGCTCCCTGTAAAAGGTTTATTGCGAAGGATTGTTTTCTATAACTGAATGAAGGATTTTATCAAGAATTTCGCCCTGTTGTTTCGTAGAAAACTCCATAATTTTTTCATATCCTGCCCGTACGATTTTTTGAAATACTGTGGGGCTTTCTATAAGTGCGGTAATATTACGGAGCATGGTATCTGTATCTTCCGGAAGGCTTACCATGGCAGTTTTTCCCGGTACGGTATAATCGCTGATTCCTCCTACGTTTGTCGTAACAAGAGCACACTTACAGGCAAGCGCTTCCATAGGAGGGTTTGGACAGGCATCATACTTGCTTGGATAAATAAAGATATCTACGTTCCGATAAAACTCTACTAAAGATTTGATATGAACCGCATCGCGAAATTCTACAAAATCTGGAATACCCTCTTTTTTCTTTTCTCCCGCAATTAAAAATCTGAGGTTGGGATAACGTTTTTTTAATTCCCGTACAATCATAAATCCCTCTTGCATCCCTTTATGAGTATAGGATTTTGGATAGAAAAACATGCCGATAGTAGCAGGAAAAAGAGGGTTTTTGTCAGGTGCGTTGAAGATTTCTATATTAACGCCATTTACCAGCAGGTATACCTTCCGTTGAAGTTTCTCTTCTAAAATATGTTGTACCATGGAAGAATTGGCGCAGAGCGTAATATCAGAGGAAATCTCCTGCACGCGTTCCGCGAAGAAAAGGTCGCATACTCTCATTACTTTTTTTCCTGCTTCAGGACCGAGGGAAAGAATTGGTTCAAGATGGTTTGGAAAGGTAAAGAAGGTAGTATCGCAAACAGGAAGATACCTCTGGATGAGTTCTGGAATGGTAACCGCGCGACAGTTCAGAGAGATCCATGGAAGATTTTTTACATTTCTAACCCGCGGTCCTGTTGCCATAAAGGCAAATTTTCTTAATTGAGTAATAAACTTTTCTCCTGCAGAAGTTACATTATTTCTATATATTGGTTTGAAGAGAGTAACATCGTGCTTTTTGGCGGCGAGTTGATTAGCAAATTCTGCCATTGCCCTGTTGGCTCCTGCAGGTCTGCGGTCAATTCCAGCAATAAGATTGATTTTCATATATCTATTGTTCTGTGAGAAACTGAGATGAAATCTGTTTTCTGCAGACTTTTCTAATATTCTCTATTTATTGTATGCTTCTTTAGGGTTCTGTCAATCTGATAGAGAAGGAATTCCTCTCTTTTTCTGTACGAAAAAGAGAAATAATCCATTATTTTGTTGCGGAAAAGGGAAGAGATTGTGTTTGACGGATATCTTTTAAATCTTGAATAAAGAGTGGTCCGAATCTTTGTTCCAAGGCTTCCATAACAAAATCAATCAGAAGAATATTTCTTTTTTTTCCCTCTTGTTTTGCGCTGTTACAAATACTCCATCTGTCGTATGTAAGGATGGAAAAAGGAGATTTTTCTTCAATTCTTACAGGGTAGAGATGACAAGAGACAGGTTTAGGGTAGGGAAGTATCTTTGCGTTGAATGCTTGAGGGAGTGAACAGAGCGTTTGATTGCCATTACTGATTGCAGCCGCACATCTGCCTTCGGGAGTAAGAGGAATGGTAAAAGTTCCGGAAGAATCTCTCATAGCGAAACCCTCTTTTTTAATGATAGTACGGCCAGAGTTATCAAGAAAAGGGAGGAGTTTTTCTTCAAGAGAAGAAAGAATCCACGCCTCTTCTGAAGAGAGCGGAGGTCCGTCTTCTCCATATACACAACATGCTCCTTTACAGACAGGAAGATTACAGAAAAAGAATTCTTTCATAATTTCCCGCGGAATAAGTACGGTTCCAAGAATTAATGGTAGGTTAGATGTCATCCTATTACAATACATGAGGATTGTTTCTCATGCAAGAGGGAGCATGGTACTATTGAGAAAGAAGGAGAGTAAAAGAAGATATGGAACATAGAGGAGGTCCTATGAGAGTTATGCATGTACATATACGGGTAAAGCCTGGAAACGAAGAGGCATTTATCAATGCCACGGAAAAGAATGTTCGTTATAGTATTCGTGAAGAAGGTATTGTCAGGTTTGATCTGATACAGAGTGTGGACGATCCCTCTCTTTTTATGCTTGTGGAGGTCTATCGCCATGAAGAGGCGGTGGCTTCCCATAAAAAAAGTTCTCATTATGCTGTATGGAAAGATACTGTGGCAGATATGATGGCAGAACCAAGAAAAGCTCTCTGGTATGAAACGGTCTTTCCTGAACCCGCATTATGGGAGACCATCAGAGCATAAATTGTTGCAAGTATAAGATATGCGGAAACAATAAGGAGCCGATATGGCGGATATGCTGGTAAAACTCTATACGCTTCCATCGGTTAGTTCTGAACGCGCGCTTCTTCTTTCGCGGGGGATTCTGATAAAACGAGCAATAGCGCCTGAACGTTCATTGGTGAGAAGTTGGGTACAGAACCATTTTTCCGAGGGATGGGCGGATGAATGCGATATTGCTTTCACAAGAATACCGATCTCCTGTTTTATTGCTTTTCAGGAAAAAGAAATCCTTGGGTTTGCCTGTTACGAAGCGACCTTTAGAGGATTTTTTGGTCCTATCGGAGTTTCTGAAAATCTTCGCGGACAGGGAATAGGAAAATCTTTGTTGCTTACCTCTTTGCATGCAATGTATGATGAAGGATATTTGTATGCTATTATTGGCGGAGTTGGGCCCTCGCCATTTTATAAAAAAGTTCTTGGAGCAATAGAGATAGAAGGCTCTTCTCCGGGCGGATACCTGAATATGCTGAAAAAGAGCTAAAGCGAGAGGTGTTGTGGAAGAGATCAAGAAAGATAAGAAAGGAGCCGGAAAAAAGATTGGTATTATTTGTGGAGAGACCTCTGGCGACCTTTATGCGGGGATGCTTGCGGAATCTTTGCATAAGATTCTTCCCGAGACAGAACTTATTGGATTTGGCGGCGCTCTTCTCGCTTCTTCCGGAGTGCGCCTTCTCTTGCCGTATGCGGGACACGGCGAGTTTGGCTTTACCAATGTTATACGGAAACTTCCAGCCTATCGTCGTCATTTACAGCGCGGCGCGGCTCTTCTTCTGCGGGAATCTCCAGACCTTCTTCTCTTTATAGATAATCCTGGATTTAATCTTTCCCTTGCAAAGAAGGTTCAAACGATTCCTTCAATATACTATATTCCTCCAAAAATTTGGGCGCATGGCTATAGAAGGATTTATACTATCAAGAGATTCTTTAATGCTGTGGTGCCTATCTTTTCCTTTGAACAGTCTCTCTATGAACAAGAGGGAATAGAATCACGCTGGTTTGGACACCCGGTTCTTGACCTTGTGGCAAGAGAAGAAGCTTCTGTCAATCTTTTTTCTCGTACAGGCCTTGACCCTAACATGCCGGTGGCAGCTCTTTTTCCCGGAAGCCGCAGAAGCGAAGTGTCTCATATCCTTCCTTTGCTTCTTGAAAGTGCGGACTTTCTTCTTTCTCGTAATCCAGAAATTCAATGGGTAGTTTCTGTTGCTTCTCCATGGCTTAAAGAATCCATTCTTTCTCAGACCTCTTCTTTTCGAAAAAAGATTACAGTATGGGAAGGATCATCCTATGAACTGGCGCGACGTTCTCTCTTTGCGCTTTGCGCTTCCGGAACATTAAACCTTGAACTTGCTCTGTTCCGTTGTCCTATGGTGGTCTATTACAGAATGGATGCTTTAAGTTATGCCATTACTAAAAGGATTGTAAAAATACCTTTTGCAAGTCCGGTTAATATTATCGCGGGAAAAGAGGTAGTTTCAGAACATATCCAGAATATTTCTCTTCAGACCCTTCGGAACGACCTTATCTCTCTCTTAACAGAGGAAGAACGCCGCAGACAGAGACAGGCCTTTGGAGAGATTGAAGAGGCATTGCGCGGAGATGCTTTTTCAAAACAAGAAAAGATAAGCGACAGGATCGCATCTTGGATAGCAACACGATTTTTCTAATCCTTATTCCAAAGGAAGATGCGAAGAAAGGATTCTTTCATCTCCTGTAGCGGCAATGATTTCTCCCGGAGCAACTGTAAGAAACTCCTCTGATTGATAGGGTCCGTCTACAAGGCGTTTTAGAAAAGAAGGATCTCCTTCTATCTTTTCCCATTCCAAGTTATGATCTTTCGCAATGCGTTGCGAATATATCTGATAGTCTGGAATACCGGGAATCGCAAGGGATATAAATCCAATTTTATGATAATGTTGGAGAGGATTTAAAGTTTGTGCGATATAGTGTGCGTTCTCCTTGCCATATTTTTGTATAAGACTTTCCATATCTTGCTGGGGTCCAAGCTGATTATCAAAGAATTCATTTCCAGGGGATCTTCGTTCTATCCACCCTGTTGTATGGAAATAGGTTCCGGTATTTTGGAAAAAATAGTCCTGATACCGTTCTTTGGAGCCAAGAAAGAGAGAGATACAATCATGGACTTTAGGAACGATAAGAGGATGAGAACGGGCTTGAATACCCGCAATACCATTATTGCAGAGTCCGTATCCGAGAAGAATCTTTTCGCACTCTTCTTTATCGCAACGATCAATCTCTTTCTGGATATATTCTCGCATTGCTTCTCCGCCTCTGTCATGGAGTCCTTTCGGCAGAAAAATCGGATGCACTATTTTTTCGCAAGAAGAAGCAAAAAAAGCAATTTCTCGAAAGAAGATTTCACACGCGATAAGTATCCATTTTTCTCTGGTGCCATACATTGATTGCTCCTCTTGATGCTCTTTTTTGAGAAGGCGAGGAGTAGGAATGGGCATAAAGAGTTATTTCTTATATCAGAGGCCCATATAGAAAAAGAATCCCGTATGAATGCTTTATACTCTGCGCACAGGCGGTTCACATCCCTTTTTACAGAGATATATCTGTTTCAGAGAAAGATTCCCGCCTGAGTACAGAGGAAGAAAGATCTTTTTTCCTGATTATTCCACAATAATCGCTTCTACCGGACAATTTTCTGCGGCATCTCTTGCTTGATCTTCAAGATCTGCGGGAATAGGATCAAGTTTTACCAGAGCGATTGTATCGCCCATTTCAAATACTTCGGGACAGGTATCTGCGCAAAGTCCGCAACCAGTGCAGAGACTGTCATCAATTTTCACTCTCATATTTCCTCCTAAAAAGTGAGTTTTGTTGACCTGTTTTTTCCCTATACATACTTTTTCTTATGAAAATGCGTGGTAAATTGTAATCAAGTATTTTTCTTTTGTCAAAAAAAGATTATAATACTACTTTTACAGGGGTTTACGGATGAAAAATGTAATTATTGTATATCATTCTTTAACGGGAACAACAGAAACCATGGCGTATGAGGTTGCTTCCGGGTGCAGAGAAGAAGGGATTGATCCGGTAGTGAAACAGGTAAGCGAGGTCGCGCCCGAAGAACTATTAGGGTACAGGGGCATTATTATCGGATCTCCTACATGGTTTGGAATGCCGGCATGGCAGATTAAGAAACTCTTTGACGATTCGCTGAAATGGTATGGAGAGTTTTCTGGAAAAGTCGGGGGTGCATTTACCTCTTCGGCCCATATCGCGGGTGGAAACGAAACAACCATTCTTGCTATTTTGAAGATGATGCTTGTGCATGGAATGGTTGTACAGGGAACAACACTTTCCGGTCATTATGGACCGGTTTCAATCGGAGCGCCCGATGATCAGACCATTAAGGAATGCAGGGCGCTTGGGAAACGGGTAGCGGTTCTTGTTAAACTTTTAGGAAGTGAATCATGAGCGATTATTCCTCAACGATAAACCTTCCGAAAACAGCCTTTCCAATGAAGGCTGATCTTAGCAGGAGAGAACCCGACTTTTTACGAAAATGGGAAAGCCTTGATATGTATGAAAAGATTCTTAGCCGACATATCAACGATACGCCATTTATTTTACATGATGGTCCTCCTTACGCGAATGGAAATATCCATATTGGCACTGCTCTTAATAAGATCTTAAAAGATGCGGTTGTCAAGATAGCCGCGTTGCAGGGAAGATATACTCCCTTTACTCCTGGTTGGGATTGTCATGGGATGCCTATTGAGCATAAGGTTTTTCAACAGATGAAGAGCGATAAAGGAAAGGTGGATATTCTTGCTTTTCGGAAACAGGCGAAGGCTTATGCGGAAAAGTTTATGGCTATACAGCGGGAGGAATTCAAACGTCTTGGAATAGTGGGAGATTGGAAGAATCCTTACCTTACCCTGCACCCTTCTTATGAGAAGGTGATCATTGAGACCTTCGGAAAACTATATCAAGATGGTTTTATAGTACAGGGCGTGAAACCTATTTATTGGTGTTGGAAATGTCGGACGGCGCTTGCGGAAGCAGAGGTAGAATATTGGGATGAAACAAGCCCCTCAATCCTTGTGAAATTTCCTGTAAGAAAAGAGTTTCTGTCGCGTTTAGGTAGCGAGGAAGAGGTTAGCTTTCTTATTTGGACCACCACGCCTTGGACTCTTCCTGCAAACGTGGCTATTGCAGTGCATCCAGACCTTTCGTATATATTGGCACGTTCTTCTAAAGGATGTATGGTTCTTGCAGAATCATTATGTGGATCTATCGCAGAAAAGACCGGTATTTCTTTTTCTATAGAGAAACGTTTTACAGGTAAAGAGCTTGAAGGGATTGTTTGTCATCATCCTTTTATTGATCGCGACAGTTCTGTGGTTCTTGCGGAATATGTATCTGACAGCGATGGATCGGGCTGTGTACATACTGCTCCTGGTCATGGAGAGGAAGATTACCTTACAGGACTGAAATATGGCTTGCCGGTTCTTTCTCCAGTAGACGACCGAGGACGCTTTACCGATGAAGTTTCCGCATGGCAAGGAACGCAGGTCTTTGAAGCAGATCCTTTGATTGTTGAGACTCTTGAAAAACAAAATCTTCTTCTCTCTTCAGAAGAATATTCACACTCTTATCCTCATTGTTGGCGATGTAAGAAGCCGGTGATTTTTCGGGCGACAAAACAGTGGTTTTTTTCAGTTTCTCATCATAACCTTCGGTCGCTTCTGAAAAAATCAATAGAAGAGACCGTATGGTTTCCCGCAGAGGGGAAGAACCGGATCGGAAGTATGGTTGAAACACGGCCTGATTGGTGTATTTCCCGACAACGCTTGTGGGGAGTGGCGATTCCGGTCTTTTTCTGTATAGAGTGCGGCGATCCTCTTTGTACTCCGGAAACCATTGCCAATGTGGCGGATTTGGTGGGAAGATATGGTTCAGACATCTGGTTTGAAAAGAGCGCAAACGAACTTCTTCCAGAAGGCACCCTCTGTAAAAAGTGTGGTGGAAGTGAATTTACAAAAGAAGAAGATATCCTTGATGTATGGTTTGATTCAGGAGTAAGTCATCTTGCGGTCTTACAGGAATATGAACGGCTTTCATGGCCCGCGGATCTTTACCTTGAAGGGAGCGATCAGCACCGGGGATGGTTTCAATCTTCCCTTATTACCAGTTGTGCGGTAAAAGGCGCCGCCCCGTATCGGACAGTCGTAACCCATGGTTTTGTGGTGGATGCCGAAGGAAGAAAGATGTCTAAATCTCTGGGGAATACAGTTACTCCTGAAGAAGTAATAGGCCAATACGGTGCTGATATTCTTCGGCTTTGGGCGCTTTCAGAAAATTTTCAACAAGATATGCGCATCTCTAAAACCATTGTGGCGCATCTTGTGGTTGTATATAGAACCATTAGAAACACCTTCCGTTTTCTTCTGGGAAACCTTGGAGATTACGATCCATTGTCTGGACCCGAAGACCCTTGTACCGAGGTTGACCGATGGGCGCGTGAACGCTTGAAAAAATTGGTGGACGATGTTACTGCGTTGAATAAAGAGTATGCTTTTCATAAAGGAGTTCAGGAGATATTTTCTTTCTGCAATATAGAACTTTCTTCCTTCTACCTTGATTACCTTAAAGATATTCTTTATACCTCCAAGACAGACTCTCTCTCCCGGAGAAGCGCGCAGAAAGTAATGTATGAAATTCTTTCATCTCTTTTGGTTCTGCTTGCTCCGGTTCTTTCATTTACCTGTGAAGAGGCATACGGTTATCTTGCAGGAAGAAAGTATGAGAGCGTTTTTCTTGAAGATTGGCCTTTGGGCGGATCTAACGATACCTTTTTACTCTCTCGCTGGGACCGATTTTTTGAGTTTCGCAAAAGTGTAATGAAAAAGATTGAAGAGCATCGTGCGGCGGGAAGTATTGGAAGCAGTCTTGAAACTAAAATTATTGTAAGTGCGGATAAAGAAGAGAAGGATTTCCTTGAATCGTTCCAGCCTTATCTTGCCGCTCTTCTGATTGTTTCAGAAGTTTCTTTGACAGAAGGCTCGTCATTACGTATTGCCGTAGAGAAGAGCCCGTATGAAAAATGCCAAAGATGTTGGATGTACCATGCGTCAGTGGGCTCTCACCGCATACATCCCAATCTTTGCGAAAAATGCCTTTCTGTAGTAGAGAAGATATCCTGACAGGCAGATTTTAAAACTGTCCGGTACGAAGGAGTGTATATGGAAAAAACGCGCGAAGTAATGGAAAAAGTCCGAAAAGAGAATGTCCGGTTTGTAGAACTCTGGTTTGTAGATATTCTCGGCATGTTAAAGACCATTACCATCCATACCGATGAACTTGAAAAAGCCTTTACAGAAGGGATTGGGTTTGATGGCTCTTCAGTGGAAGGATTTGCCCGTATTTATGAAAGCGACCTTATCCTTATTCCCGAGGCAGAGACCTATTTGCCCCTTGATTGGGCAGGTTCGTTTCAGGATGAAGAGAATGGCTCAAAAACCGTACGATTTTTCTGCTCTATCTATACTCCCTCGGGAAGCCATTATGAGGGAGATTGCCGATATGTTTTGAAACGGGCTTTGGAAAAAATCCATACACAGGGATATACCTTTAACATTGGTCCTGAACTAGAATATTTTTACTGTAAAGACAGCACAACTCCTTCGCAACTTGACCATGCCGGATACTTTGATTTTATCCCTGCGGACCTTGGATCGCGGGTAAGGAACGAAACAATTCAAGCCTGCGAACGGATTGGAATCCATGTTAATACCGCACACCATGAAGTTGCGCCGAGCCAGCACGAGATAGACCTTCAATATAACGAGGCAATGTTGATGGCGGATCGTCTTGTTACTCTGAAAATCGTTATTAAACAGATTGCGGCGAAACATGGCATTTATGCTACGTTTATGCCAAAACCCTTTTTTGGACAGAATGGGAGCGGTCTTCATATCCATCAATCCCTTTTTCAAAACGGCAACAATGCTTTTTACGATGAGGCTGATCCCGACTACCTTTCATCAATAGCAAAATCTTATATTGCAGGGCTTTTTAAATATATTCCCGAGATTACCGCGGTATTGAATCAATGGGTAAACTCCTATAAACGGCTTGTTCCGGGATATGAAGCCCCTGCCTATATTTCATGGGGACGTATGAATAGGTCTGCGTTGGTTCGGGTTCCTCTCTATAAACCAGGAAAAGAAAGCGCCAGTCGGATTGAACTTAGAAGCCCGGACTCTGGATGTAACCCTTATCTTGCCTTTGCAATATCTCTCGCCGCAGGATTTCGGGGCATAGAAGAAGACCTTTCTCTTCCTCCTGCCGTAGAAAAAGATATCTTTCATATGCAGGAAGAAGAGCGTGCCGCAGAAAAGATCGCAACGCTTCCCGGGAGTCTTATAGAGGCGATTCAAGCAATTGAAAAGAGCTCTCTTGCTGAAGATGCGCTTGGAAGTCATATTTTCTCCAAATTTATTGAAAATAAAAAAGTTGAATGGGACGAATACCGAACCCGGGTAACTCAGTACGAGCTTGAAACCTATTATCCTTGGCTTTGATATGGAATATATTCTTGACGGATACAATGTAATCAGAAGTTCATGGTTGAAAAAGAAAGGAAACACCTTTACGGACAGCGGAAGGGGCGCGCTTTGCATTCTTCTTGGAGAGTACCGAAGAAAACATCCTTCTGTCCGTTTTATTGTGGTTTTTGACGGTATGGGCGACAGATCTTCTCAAGGGAAAGGGGTGCAGGTTCTTTATTCTTTAGATAAGACCGCGGATGACTATATTCTTGCGCTTCTTGCCAGAAAAAAAAGATCTTCCTGTACTGTGATTTCCGATGACAGACAGATTAGGTATGGTGCTCATCTTCTCGGATACCCTGTATTAAAGGTAGAAGAGTTTCTTTCCATTATTGCGCCGGCGACAGGTCCTTCCGCTGAAGTCGTAAAAAAGAATGAAGTTTCCGCAGGCATCCGTAACAAAATAGAGCAGGAACTACTTCAATACTATGAAAAAAGAGAATCCCCTTCTTCATGGATTCGACGCTCTTCCAGAACTAGAGAAAGTATTCAGGAAGAACTTCGAAGCCGAAGACAAGGCGCGTGAAAAAGGATTGCGGCTCTCCCGTCAGGTGGGAAGATGCGGCGCGCAGGCAGTAAAAAAGATACATCACGCAGATTTTGACGGTGCCTACCTTCTTCTTAAAGAAGGAGAACTTTCCTTGAAAAGCGCGAAAAAAGCGCTTGCCAGAGTTCCGGAAATACGGTATGCGGGCTTTCTTCATCATGGCGAAAAAGAGCTTCTTGAAGCTATGATTACCTGGTATATCCTTAAGGAACAGCGGCTCTTTATTCCTGATTTTAAAGAGTATGATTGGAAAAGTTACCTTCATGGAATGGCGGAATCAATCGGTGAACTAAGGCGATATCTTCTTGACCAGATCCGAGAAGGCAACACCTCCGAGATAGAGGCATACTTCTCTTTGATGGAGGAACTCTACTATTTTCTCCGTACATTTGATTATCAGGAAGGATTGACCAGAGGGTTGCGAAGAATGGTGGATAGTATGCGTCAGATGCTCGAAAAAACCCGTGCAGATATAAGCCTTGTAGTACATCAGGCACATTTTGAAAAAAGCTTGAAGCACTCTCAGAAAGATTATGGATTGGACTGATTTTCCCGCATTCGTATCATTTGAGACCATTCCTGCCCGCACATTTTGTACTACGAGAAGGATAGGAGCATCACTTTCCGAATATGGTCCCGGAGATTTCAGATATATTTCAGAGATTCCCAAAAAGAAAGAACCCCATATCAACCTTACCTTCTTTGCAACGCGTCTTTCCATCTCTCCTGATAAAATTTTCTTCCTGAAACAAGTACATGGTTCCCACATTGTTTCTATTGATACACCTTTTGTGGAAAAGAGATTCTCATCCCCTCCTCTGGAAGGAGATGCAATGATCTCTTCTCTTTCCGGGATTGCGCTTGTCTTGTTTCTTGCAGATTGTGTTGGTATTCTTCTTTATTCACCTGAAAAAGGAGTCTCTGCTGTATGCCACAGCGGATGGAGAGGAAGTGCAGAGAATATCTGTGGAAAAGTTGTGGATAAGATGGTGAATGAGTGGGGATGCACTCCTGAAACCCTTGTGGCAGGAATATCTCCTTCTATATGCGGCCGTTGTTATGAGGTAGGCGAGGAGATTGTGGAACAATTTACCTCCTATCCGGATGCGATAATGCATAAGAACCGCAGATATTTTCTTGATCTTCCCGCCATTGTTACCGCGCAGATGGTTACAGCAGGTATGAACCCTGATTCTATTGAACAAAGCAGAATCTGTACTAAAGAAAATAGCCATTTGTGGTATTCGCACCGCGAAGAAAAAGATACAGGACGCTTTATGCTTGGTATAATAAGATAGAGAGAAAAGATGAGTTTTTCTGTATACATTCTTTTCTGTGAACAACTTAGGAGATCTTCGCAGAAACTGATAGAGAAAAAAGTATAATCTTAAGGCGTGGGAGAATAAAAGCGCACTTCTTTTCCAACAGACCAGGAGGGAGCGATGCGCTATCAAAATGTAGAAATACATAATGCCGTGGAACGGATTCTCCCCGAAAAAGGGGAAGGATTTTACTTCTCTCGAATTCCAGAATCAGTACGAGAACATCTGAACGCAGGGGCGCAAGATCGAGCGCTTTGGACAGCGGGAAGCGAAATTAGATGTATCCTGAAGGACGGATCCCTCCGAATTATCCTTGAAAATGAAACCCCTTTAGTAAGCATTGCCGAGATCTACTATGGCCCCTTTTTCCATTCTTTCCAATCTCTTGAATATGGAAAACAGAGTGAAATCTTGGTTGAAAAACCGAAAAACATCCATTTATTACGGGAAATTGCGGAAAAAGAGAACTCTCCCTTTGATCCAGAAGTAGTGCGGGTATTGCTTCCTTACACAGGAAGAATTCGGTTTTATGCCATTTTTGTAGAAGGTTCGGCAGAACTTCCCAACCCAAATCAGGTACCGTCACGCATATGCCTTATGTACGGATCTTCTATTACTCATGGCCAGACAGGCCTTACTGCCACAGGCGGATACGCGATGCAGACAGCTCGGCGGCTTGGCATAGACCTTTTTAATCTTGGATTTGGAAGTGGAGCGCACTGCGAAGTAGAGATTGCGGAATATATCTCTGACAGAGATGATTGGGATTTTGCATTTTTTGAATTGGGCATCAATATGGTTTATACCTTTGAACCCGATGAATTCAACCGTAGGATAAGATTTTTTCTGGGACGCATTGCAAAAGCCCATAAAGAAAAGTGGGTCTTTTGCACAGACCTTTTCAGGTTCAGCGGAGATTTTTTCAGCCCTTCCCATCCGGGAATGGAGAAGCAGAATGAGTTTCGCCAGATAGTTGCGGCCGCAGTGGAAGACCTTTCTCTTTCGAAACTTCTCTATTTTGACGGAAGAGACCTTTTGCCTTCATATCTTGGCTTGGGAGAAGATATGATACACCCCTCTCCATTCGGTATGCAGATGATTTCTGAAATTCTGGCAAAAGAGATTCAGAAGGCCCTGGCAAAAGAGTGATTGTTGACATTCTCCTCAAGAAGAGATTACAATACCTTTTTTCATGTCAGGGAGAAGTATGCGTGATCAAAGAACCCGCGCATTGAAAAAAAGGATGCGGAAAAAGAGAGATTCTGCGCAGGAACGGCTTTTTCTCTTTGAAAAAAGAAGAATAGAATTTTCCGACCTGAACAGATTCGCACAGCGTTTGCTGGTAAAACGGATTACTGCCGGGTATGAACTTCCGGGAAAAATGGGCATTCGTTCTCGCGCTTCCTTTGATTCTTCTGCAATACAGAGTATTCTTTGACGCTCTTTGTTTTCTTCTTTTACGGAGGGGTCGCATAGCGGCCGAGTGCGCACGCTTGGAAAGCGTGTGTCCTGCAAGGGACCGTGGGTTCGAATCCCACCCCCTCCGCCAGATTTTTTTCCTAAGGGATTGCGAGCGTAGCAATCCCCGCGAGTGGCCGACCCCGAACATTGCGAAAGTGAGGGGCAGCCGCATGCTTTTTTTCTGGATCTGTCTCGGGCTGCAGGTTTCGGTGATCGATTCCGCGCGCGGCGTGTGCGATCTTTCCCGCGCCGACAGCACCGAGTTCGACCCCTGGACGCCGGACCTGGTGATTTCCCTTCTCACGTCTCACGCTTTTTTCTTAGTGTTCGTCATACCGGCAGGTACAAAGCATGTCTTGGCATGTATGAGGTCGGGATCGGTGTTCGAGGACACTTCCTTTTTTGGATTTCGGCTTCCGCCGGAATGACAGCAAAAGATGCTGCCAGAGAAACGTTTTCAGAGGTTTTACATCACAGGATTTGACAGATGGATGAAACATTGTAATATAACGTAACATCATAAAAAGGCTCTGTTCCGATATTCGTGCCCAATGTGTATGCAAACATATCGAAGGGCAGGACGAAGATGGGGGAATGATAATGATGGATATTCAAAATCGTGCGACAGGAGGATTCAAAGCAATGTCAACCATGAAAAAAACGACTCTGCTGAGAATGGACAAGTCCTTGTACGAACTTGTAAGAATTCCAGCGTCAAGACACGATTCGGTATGGGACATAACGACCGGTATAGATGGAACAATTTATATAGGAGTTTCTGCCGAAGCAATCAGGGGATCGTCTGCAAAACTCTTTTCATATAACCCGAAGACCGGAAAGCTGGAAGAAACAGCGGATATGGGGGATGTGACCGGTCAGAAAGACCCAGAGGCCTGTCTGCAGGGGAAGATTCATTTCGGCCTTAATCCTTCCCAAAACGGTTGTGTCTATTTCTCCACCCACATGGGCTATCATCGGGACAAATTCGGCTGGTGGCGGACCTGGGGCAGCAGGCATGGTTATCCCGGAGGCTACATACTTCTCCATGACCCGTTTTCCAAAATCACAAAAACACTCTGTATGCCTTATGCGCATCAGGGCGTTTATTCCATGACGCTGGATGACGAAAACAAGAAACTGTATGGGTTTTCCTTTCCCCTCGGCAATTTTTTTGCATATGACATAAGCCGCCACAGACTTACAGATTACGGCAGGTTTGAATACAACCCCCCATATTCCATCAAGGTCGGGAAAAACGGGTTGGTCTACTCCACCAGTTATACCGGTCACTTTGTCTGTTTCGATCCGGTAAAAGAACGTTTTTACAGAATGAAGTCACGGATTCCCATGAAAAAAGGGCAAAATTCCGAAGACTTTAGGTGGGCTTTTTCCATGGAACATGCGGGAAGCGGGAATAAATTATACGGTATTGGCAACAGAATGTTTTTTGAATTCGATTATGAAAAAGACACCTGCCGGTCTTTGACCGGGCATTTGGATGAAAATATCAGCAGATATTTTCGTACCGAGTCCGTTTTGCTCCGCGGGAACGGATGGTTATATTCTTCTTTGTTGTTGGGCGGGGAATTTTCCGCTTATGCCAATATTGTTGCCTTGCACCCGGACAGCGGAGATTTCGTGAATTTCGGATACCTGTCTGTCGGTGACAAACCGTTATTCAAGGTATACAAGGGTACACAAGGGCTTGACGGAAAACTATACTATGCCGGTTCCCCGTATGACGCGGAATACGAGGAAAAACAATTGGCCGCGGGGAAGATACTTGCGCGAGATTTTTATTTGATCATTTTTAGTCCCCCGGATGAAAAAGAACATGACAGATACAATGTCAAAAAATTTCCCGAAGCCGAGAGAGGAAAAGGCTTGTATGATGCAATAAAGGTCATTGATCATCCCAAAGTGGAACAAGGTAAAATCACCGTCGTGAACGTGTGCGACTGGGCGGGGGAGACTCCCATACCACCGGAAAACAGGGAAAAAATTGCAAGCCTCCATTGTGCGGATAATGGGGTTATTTACGGAGGGACGGAAGGAAAAGGCGCCTCTGTTTTTGCCTGTGATCCGCAGGATAACAATATCACCGTGATGCATCGGTTCGGTCAGTCGGCGGGAATCAAGGCTCTTCAATGGTATGATACCGGTCTTTATGGGATTTTACATTCCGAACGGAGAACAACGTTGTTCGTCATTGATGTGACAACACACACATTGAAGAAGGAAAGGCAGCTGTTCGGTGATCAATCTATTTCCGCCTGTATCTTTGATGGACGACGGAACGTCCTGTACGGCCTGACAAAAGAAAAGGGAACCTTTTTTGCATTTGATATTGCGGAAGACAGCCTGACATTACTCGACGATTTTCCTTCGCCATGCATATCGAGGGCAATGACATTGGATGGGAAGGGCAACGTTTACACGGCATTGGGTGAAGAAAACCATATGTATTGTTACTTCCCCGCAAAGAAAAAACTTGAAAATCTGGGAATTCGGATACCTGTCGTAAAGGGCAGAAGATATCTGAACGGGATTGATTCCCTGGTGATGACCGAAGAGAACATGATGTACGGAGGAACCGTTGCGGACGGTTTTCTGTTCAGATTTAATATTGAGAACAATGAAATAATTAATCTCGGAAAGATTGCCGCGGAACCGGGAATACCGGCTTTGGTAGTCCTGCGTGAGAAAATCTACGGCGTTGCCGGCGAGAGAAATCCCCAGCATCTTTTCGTCTACGATGTTTCCGATGGCGGGTTTGAAGATATTGGTCTGCTGATGGGGGATCCTTATACGCATATTGTTCAGAACCAGGGAGCGTGGAAGGATTTTTGGAAAGGATACAGGTTTTCATGTATGACGACAGGTGTTGACGGAAAGATATATCTCGGGGAGTATGCTGAAATACCCGGCATTATTGTGTATGAACCATAATGGGGATTTGTCTCCTACCGTCTCTTTTTTTAGGGTTTGCAAACCTTGGACTTGACAAATTTTCGAACTGTTGTAATATAACGTAACATGACAACTAAAAGCAGATATCTCGATATTAAGGATTATGTGAGCGAGCTCATTGCGAAAGAGAAAGAGGGGGCTTTGTTGCCCGCGGAATCTCAGCTCTGCAGAATCTTCGACGTCAGCAGAGTCCCTGTGAGAAGGGCCATGGATGAGTTGGCGAAAGAGGGACTTATCTATAGGAAAAGAGGCAGGGGGACCTTCATAAGAAAAAATTTTCATCCAGGCGACCGGTTGAATTTTACCGTTATGCTTCCGCAGGGAGCGAGCAAAGGAGATCCTTTTTGTTTCACCGTCTGCACGGGGATTCTTACAAAATCGGTGGAACTGAACGCACGAAGTTATATTTTTTCCTTTACCGGGAGGATCCAGGACATTCTGAAGGAAACGCGGGTTTCTCCCGAAGACGGAATACTGTGGATAGGACCCATCGGAGATGAATACAGGGTTCTTGAGGAATTGAGAGAAAGGAATTATCCGGTGATGATCCTTAATAGGATAATGAAGAATTCCCATTTTAATTATATCAGCACCGACCATATTAATGGAGCAAAGGACATAACCGATTATTTTCTGAACAAGGGACACAAAAAGATAGGATTTGTCGGATTGTGGGAAGGGAATCTCGCGCTTACACAGCGGTACGAGGGCTTCCTGCAGGCTTTTCAATTAAAAGGCAGGGAATATTCCCGCGATGGCGTTGTCTGGTCTGAAAACAAAGGATATCATCCGCTTAAACTTGCTGATTTCAAAAATAGCCTGGAAGAAATGTTCACCCGCTATTCTCCGACGGCCCTTTTTATCAACGGCGGGCAATTTCTGGGGGCGGTGCTTCAATGGATGAAAAAGAAGAATCTGCGGATTCCCGGGGATCTGGAACTTGTTCTTTTCGATGAAGTACCGGCATCATGCGGGGAAAAAGAGTATATCCACGAGGTCATCCAACCCTTCGAGGAAATAGGGAGTCTGTCCGCGGAGAAAATGGCGCAGATTCTTTCGGGAAAGAAGAGCGTGGTGAGAATAACGCTTCCTCCGTCATTATGCATAAAGGAAACATAAGGGTTCCGTGCGTGCCATGACATTCCGGTGAACAAGGGGGGTGATATGGAGAAAAGGGAGAAGTGTGCGGAGGTAGAACGGGGATCCAAACCTATACATGGATTCACGCTCATTGAATTGCTTGTCGTGATCGCTATCATCGCGATTCTGGCTGCGATGCTGCTGCCGGCGTTGAGCAGGGCCAGAGCCAAGGCGCGGCAGGTGGTGTGCATGAACAATCTAAAGCAGATAGGAACGGCCCAACACATGTATGCCAATGATTGGAACGACTGCATAGCCCCCACCAATGATGGCGTTAATCAGACAGACTCGACCTACATCGCTGCCACCTCGTTAAATTATTGTTCATGCATAGGCAAACTTTATTACTGGAATTACTTGACAAGTTCCAGAGTGTTGTATTGTCCGGCGAGCATAAATCGGGCATATCACAGCGCTTACCCTCAAGGCGCAACTCCTCCGCCGTTCGGCTGGCCCGGGTATTCCAGTTATTCATACAACTGGCGCAAGGGCCATACCGGAACGAACGCCTGGAGAAACTGTTATCGAATCGGGCCGGAAAGCACGAACAAGTGGATAGTGAAGGATTACTATGATTATCCCGGGAAGGCACCGAACAGCCCCGCATATGCCCATGACAACGGTATTAACGTGCTCTACATGGACGGCCATGTAGGGTTCGCATCCAAGGACATTTGCGATATGAGTCCAACTAACCCAAATCGGTTCGATCTTCCTCTGGGCAGCAGGTGATATCTTGGTGTTTCTTCCCGATGATGATGGCTTAACGGAAAAGGAGGACGATGATGTTAAAGCGACGATTGTTTCTTATGGCGGTTTTTTTTGGTTTCTCGTGCGCCCTGGCCGGCGAAGTGCAGCCAGACAAATGGGTAGTGGCCTCTTTTGAAACACCGGACGAAGTGAGCGAGGTTGACAAAGCGCATGCCGGCGTTATTGTGGAACAGTCTCTTGATCATGTAACCCACGGCAAGTATTCCGGCAAGTTCAATTTCGGTAATGATTCTTTCTATCCGGGGACTAGTATAAAGTTTTCTTCGGGGGACTGGTCCCGGTATTCGATGATTGAATTTGATGCGTATAATGCCGAGGAGTTTCCTACGAATCTTTCTTTGGTTATCAACCGGTACACGTTTACTTATACTCTGCCTCCCGGGCGACTGGTTCACCTTACCGGTAATTTGGAAATACCGGCTCCGAATCTGAAAAGAGAAGACGTAAGAAGATTGTGGTTCTGGACACGTCCGCCCGCCGAAGGGAAGAAGGTAATTTATATTGATAACATTTGTCTCTTAACGCCAAAAGGTGTTGAAAAAGATAAAGATTTGAGAGAACAGAGAAAAAAAAGGGAACTGAAGGTGGAACTGCTTTCCAAACGGAAGTTTCTGGACAATGGCTGTCGGCTGTATCCGGATGAAATTATCAACGATTCGGCGGACGAAATACGTGCAGTCAGGCAGGAACTGGACATCACGGGAGAACTGATCGATAATCTGAAATTTGATGGCATTCCCGGTCGTTTTGATTCAATAGATACCCGGAGTCTTGGCGTGCTGATGACGCTCTGGAGAGAAAAAATATCCCGGTTGGTCGGTCCGGCGCTGGATTTCGCGGTCGGAGTAACGGATTGCATGGAAAAGATGTTCCGAGACAGACCATGCGCCGCCGAGTTCGGCAAAAAGGCGACCATTTTCGCTGCCCAAAACGAATATGAACCTTTTCAAATCGTTCTGGTGCCGCTTAAAGATCAAGTCAGGAACGCAAGACTGGAATTTACCGATCTGATCGGACCCGGAGGCTACAGAATAGATAAGGGGAACATCCGATACAATTTTGAAGCATATCTCTTGCCGCCGCTATATGAAAGGAAAGGTACGTTGAATTTTGCGTATCGTCCTCCATATACGGGACCGTTTGACCAGCCCTATCCCAAAGACGGTTGGCCGGATATTCTGATTAAGAGAGAAACGTGTTCCGTTGAAACAGGCTTTATTCAGCCGGTTTGGATTACCGTATACGTCCCTCCCGCGTCTCCACCCGGAGAATATCAGGGGAAAATAAGCGTTGTCGCAGAGAATACGTCGGTATCCATTGAACTGAATCTTAATGTTTGGGGTTTTTCTCTTCCGACGGAACCTTCTTTCACGGTTATTGCTAATCCGAGACAAAGCCGCTTATCTAAATTCGACAAGAGGCCGTTCGAGGAAATAGATGATGAAATCACTCGAAATTTCGCCGACCACAAAATTTCCCTTTTCCCCGATGATACCCGTTTCTTTCCCAAGATAGTATCGGTCCCGGGCGGAGCCGCCGTTGATTTTACGGAATTTGACAAAAAGGCCCATCATATTTTCGATGAACTGAACATGAAATTCATCCGTTTTCCCGTAAAAGTGGGATACGGAATCGGTTTTCAGTATTCGCTTCTCGGGAATTATCCGTTCACCGAAGAGAAAAAAGCAATTTTTGTTTCAGCGTGCAAACAGGTCGCCGCGCATTTGCGGGAGAAAGGATGGTTGCATAAGACGTTTCTATGGCTCGGTGAATCACAGAATGATGCGGACAAGGAACTCGCGGCACTGGTAAAACAGGCCGATCCCGGAATAAAGATGTTCCATTTCCATCTCCGGGCGCTGCCTTTTCTGGACGGCTATGCGACAAAATGGGGGGTATACCCAAGTACCGAAGGAGATTTTATACTGCCTCTCATCTTGGAAAGGCAGCGTAAATCGGACGAGATCTGGCCCTTCAACTGCGCCGACGAAATTTCATTTCCCGGGGCCGTGAACAGAGGACTTTTCTGGCTGTGTGGGCGATACGGATTCCCCGGAATGATATACTGGACAATCGGAGGGTGGCCCGAGGAATTGCATGCTCCTGCGCCGTCGGGTGTTGTTTGGGGAACTGTTCCGACCTCCTCCGAGGATTTCGGCGACGGGATTCTTTACTGGCCGGACCGGGACAACCACAATCAAGGTTTGTGCAATTCCATCCGGTGGGAATTGTGGCGGAAGGGAATAGACGATTATGAATATATCAGTATTCTCTCCAGAAAAATATCCGAATTGAAGAAAAAGAACAAGCCGGAATATAAAGATACTATTCTTGAATCGGAGCGCGTGCTCGCCCAAAGTCTGGATTTCGTTACGCTGAAGAATTATTTTTCACGGAGGATAAGCGGCAGAGATATTCAAATTTCGAGGAAGAACCTCGGGTTCCAGATAGAAAAAATAAATCGGTTGACAAGCAACCAGGAGTGAAGTATAAAGCGACTAACCTGGAAAAAAGGAAATCTTCTTTTTTCCTCACCTCGTAAAGTAAGAACATTTTCAGGTGGAACTACGTATCCCTGCTTGGAAAGTTATGAAGACAGCCTCTATTTGGTGGAAAGGCTGGGAAAAACCTGCAGCGCCGAAACGGATGATCTTGCCAACTTACGAGGGGATAGAATATACCTTTCCAGGTTGGACGGTTCCGGCGGAAAGGCGGTCTGGAAGAAAATATTTGTGGAGAGTCCCCGGCCTCCCTATTGCTATCAGGGATTATGTGATACCGTGGTCATGAAGGACAAACTCTTTATTATATGGGCAAAGCAACATACCGGAGACAGTGCCTTCAAACAAACAGACGCTCGCCAGGTTGTCAAACACTACGACTTTGTCAAAGACGTTTTTTCGGAAGAATCCGTAATACAACCGTCCGTGGCGGATGCGGGAACATGGAATGGCGGTGTCACCGTCTGGAATGATGAGTTGTGGTGCGCGTATCTCGAAGTGACTCCGGCGGAAAATGGAACGTCTCCGCATTCTTATTCCACGGAACTTGTCGTTGCGCCGTTCCGTAACGGAAGATGCGGGTCTCTCTTCAGGTTCGGCAAAGACTTTTCACCGTTTCTCTATGCTCCCTTCCCCACCGTGTTTAAAGGCAGGATGGTCATTTTTTTTTCCGATCTGCAGTATTACTACAAAGACGGGATTCCTTTTGAACCTCTCTATTATACCGGATTCGACGGAAGGACATTCAGCAGTCCTGTTCTGGTGAACGACTCGGGGCGCAACAGGTATGCAAAGGGAAAAGAGTACGACGGAAGACTCGTTGTCGCGTACAAATCCAACAGCCGGTATTTTGAGAAGTATGATTATCTTTACCACGACATAGCGATTTCCAGCATACGCGGAACAGAGGTTGCAACTACCTGTTATACCCGAGGAAAACCCTGTTACTTTTCGGCTCCCCATCTTACGAGTCATAACGGCAAACTTCTTTTGGCGTATACAAGGATTAAGGATGGTAGTCCCGAAGGTTACAGAATAAGTTACGGCACGTACATTGGGAGCATTGATCGTGTAACACCGGTTTGACTTCATCCGTAGTGCATCGTTACGGCAGGAGTAAAGGGACAGAGGCACAAAGGGGCAAAGCAGACTCCCACAAACCCCCCTCATTGGGAGCGTCTTTCCCCACTCTCGCTTCTTTCGTTTTCTTCCACCACCAATGTTGAACGTCGCCTCTTCTGATGGTATAGTGTTCACGTTTCGTACCGACAACCGGGAGATGTACATGAAGCCGTGCGTGGCGATCTTCATTCTCTCGCCGATGAGGGAGAAGACCCTTAACACAATATTCCGGGCACATGGTTTACACTTCCTGGTATACTCCCTCTTGAAAAGGAGGGGAATATGCCATGGAAGGAGGCAAGTGTTATGGATGAATCATTATAATTTATAGCACGCCTTTTCTTTGGGCTCTCCAACTGATTTTGGTCATACTCTGAGCTTTTTTGATGAAGAAAGCGATAGATTTAGGCCATGCGAAGATCTGTTCGGCTTTACAATTCTTGATTAAACTATGAATAAAAGTGTAAACTATGTGTTAGTAAGAACACATGATATTTTTGACAATAAGTGCCTCAATTCGAAAAGAAAATTTGAAAACGGAAAATACTATGCAAAAACCATATTACGAAAAACCGAAATTCAAACTTTACCAAGCAAATTGTTTGGATATTCTCTCTGAACTTCCCAAAAATTCGGTTGTTATGGTTTTTGCCGATCCGCCTTATCTTCTTTCAAACGATGGTTTTACCGTTCACGCAGGGCGGCGAGTGAGTGTAAATAAAGGTGAATGGGACAAGAGCAGTGGTTTAAAAAAAGATTTTGAGTTTCATCTTGAATGGATACAAGCAATTAGGCGAGTTTTAAAACCAACTGGTACGATTTGGATTAGCGGGACTTATCACTCAATTTATCAATGTGGTTATGCGCTTCAACTTGTTGGTTTTCATCTTTTGAATGATATAGCATGGTTTAAACCGAATGCATCGCCGAATTTAAGTTGTCGCTATTTTACTGCAAGTCATGAAACACTTATTTGGGCTAGAAAAGATAAAAAAGCGAAACATATTTTTAATTATGAGGTAATGAAAAATGGTGATTGGGTAGAGGATTTTTTAAAAAAACCAGGTTCTCAAATGCGTTCTGTTTGGTCAATCGGAACGCCAAGAACTATTGAAAAGAAATTCGGCAAACATCCAACACAAAAGCCGGCTGATTTATTAAAAAGAGTTGTTCTTGCTAGCACAAATAAAGGAGATCTGATTCTTGATCCCTTTACGGGAAGCTCAACAACCGGACTTGCGGCTTATCTTTATGGTAGAAATTTTATTGGCATAGATACTGAAAAACAATATCTTGATCTATCTATTAAAAGATTTGAAGAGTTGAATCGAAATTTGAAAAGCACCTTACAGTTTGTTTAGAAGAGGATAATATGCCAAGGAATAATGAATCTTGGGAAAGAATTTTTCAGGTTTATAGAATAAATAATCACAATTTTGATGAATCACCATTTTCACTTTCAGCGGAACAAATAAAAAAAAGCTTGTAGTGATTTTCCAAGAACTGGACAAAAAGAAGTCCGTATATTATGTAAACAAGATAGTCGTGAAGATAGACCGGAAATTTTTATAAAAAGAGGCCTCTTTTTATTGCCTGTTAGGAATGGACATTACAACATAATTAAAGGAGAGGGATATGTAGATATTTCTGAAATCAAAAAGGAGGAGGTTGTTTATACTTCAAAATTAGATTTTCATCCAGATACAACGAGAATTGGAAATTCCGAAATGCAACATCTAGATTATGCCTATGCTGCTAGTTTAATCAGAGAATTTACAAAAGATTCTACCCTTATTTTGACAATTCGAGGAAGAAAATATACTCCCAAATTTGAATTTTATGTTGGTAAACAGTTAATACAAGTTTCAAGTGTTCAAACAGAGGTAGACGCTGGTTATGAGGGAAAAAATCAAATTATACTTGTTGAGGCAAAAAATTTTGGTGCAACAAATGTGATTATTCGACAACTTTACTATCCATACAGACAATGGCAAAAACATACAAATAAAAAAGTGATGACTCTTTTCTTTGATAAGGCACGCAGTAAAGATGTGTATTCAATATGGCAATTTGAATTTACCGATCTTGAGGATTATCATAGTATTAAGTTGGTAAAATCGGGTAAATTTAGAATTAAGGAAAAATCAGTACTGTCCAATAAAAGTTTTTTACCAATTTAGGGATTTTGAAGCCGACCCCTCGCAAGGGTAGAATAGTTTTAGTGAAACAATTACCCCTAACAAAGAGGTCGGCATGAAATATCATAACA
>JBBADJ010000002.1:0-255153 GCA_041656495.1 Candidatus Ratteibacteria bacterium | reverse complement strand
CTGGTCAGGCCGCTGGGATGGCAGCTTCATTGATGATTAAAGAAGGGAAAGATTCTCGTGAGATAGATATGAGAAAACTCTTGAAAAACCTGAAAGATGTAGGCGCGTACCTTCCTCATTTTTCATAGAAGTAAAGAGACTTTTTTGCAAAGAAGATTCTTTTTCTTCTTGATATATGTTTCACAAATGTCTGTTTTTTAGTTTCAGGGTTTTTCTTCGATTTTGTCAAAATTTTTCTGTAAATTCAAGGAGATATCTCATTTGACAAAATCCTTTGGCATGCTACAGTACCTTTAGTAATGGAAATCATTGTGCGAAAATCCCTGACAAATGTAAAAAGGATAGGGCCAATGACAGATAGACAGACAGACAGACAGACAGACAGACAGACAGACAGACAGACAGACAGACAGACAGTGTATTCCCTTTATTAAGGCTTTTTCCTCTATCTATTATAACTCTCGCGAAGTTTTTCATCTCTTCTCCCAGTCTTCCGATTTTTTTTCACTTTCAGCGATATTATTCTTTACTTCTCCGCACAAAAAAAAATCTTTTTTTCTATCTTTCCACAGACACTATTCTTTTGAAGCATTGTGTGGCATTAGGGGTATCATCTTCGGAAGCTCCTCGTTTCCTTTTATATACCATATTTTTCGAATGGCTCGATGGGTATAGAAGTGAAAATAGTTGGCAAGAAAGGAAATAATTTTCTATCTCATAGAAATAAGAAGGATTCCTTTCTGGTGCATAATCATTGTTTTGCTGAAGAGAAGCATTGTTTTTATATGTTTTTTATGTCTTTGGAATAAAGGAAGAGATAACTTAGCGGAGCAGGGGCTATAAATGCAAAAGGGAAGTCGTTTTGATGTGGCATGTTATAAGAAGTTTCATACTATTCTTGGAGAAATACGGCCGCTAAAAGAAGAAAATCCTCCTATTGATAAGGAAGTTCTTCAAATACCTAAAACAGGACCTCTTCCTAAAAAAGAACCATATCCTTGTATCACATCTTATTCTACGAGGCTTTTTGATTAGAGAATAAAGATGAAGAAGAATAGTTAAAAAGTTTTAAACAGCAGGAGGAGGTGGTATGCAAAAACAATGAGATAAATTGATTTATAGAAAGGATTTATTGTTACTTGAGGAGGAGAAAAATGAAAAGAGAAAAGGTGATTTCTCGTAAATCACATGGATTCACGCTGATAGAATTGCTTGTCGTCATCGCTATTATTGCAATATTAGCGGCAATGCTTCTTCCCGCACTTTCCAAAGCACGAGAGAAAGCACGGAGCGCGGTCTGTATGAGTAACCTGAAACAACTTGGGCTCTGCGTGAATATTTACTGTGATAATTATGATGGCTTTTATTTTCCTGGTTCCTCAGGTCCGCATTATTGGTGGCGTTTCTTCAGCCCTTATGTCTCCAATATTAAACTCATGAGCTGTCCATCTCATTATTATCTTGAACCTGATAAAAGAAAGTTCGGTTATGCATATAACAGTTCTTTATCTAGCGGAGCTTATCCTAACTCTCCTCCTTCCAAAAACAGCACCACGAAATGGTATCACGGCGCTCCATACATTGTAATTTTTGCAGATGCAAAACTGAAAGGAATGCATTCTGACTATTGGAACGGAACATACCATTACCGACAAGCAATCGGTGATTGGCACTCTGGAGGTGCTAACTATCTCTTTACTGATGGCCATGTGGAATGGTGGGAGTATGAAAAAGCATGGCTCAACTGGAAATATTTTAACGCAAGAAGATAACGCATCATTTAAGAACTTTCCCAATCGGGAAATAACCGGAGGTAACGATGAAACGATATCTTTATTTACGCATTCTGTCCTTTCTAATCTTATTTGGATTTGGAACTATTCTTTTCGGTGAAGCGCAATCCTTCACATTTGATTTTCAAAAAAACTTTGACTTGCCTCTTACAAAAAGTATTAGTGAAAAAGAACCCACTGTTGAAAATATCACTGGCACACTAATGAACCTCAGACAGTTAAAAGGACAAGAAATCACTCTTGAAGCAGATATTTATTTCAAAACAATAAGAAATTACAGTCTCATTGAAATCAGTTTGCAAGGCGCGGAAAAAGAAGAACTGTTGATGCACTTTAGTCGAGGCGATGTGGAGTTTCTTCCTAAATATGGCTCAATAATTCCAGGAGCCAGGGGAAAGTTTCATTTTAAAAACAGTGAAGGCAAACCAGTTCATGTTACCGCTCCCCTCTCATTTAACACAGAGACTAGATACCTTGTTAGGATGAAATACGACAAAGATACAAACTTTAGTGTCATCGTTCATCAACAAAAAAAAGATGAGAAGGAATTTGCAGAAGTTTGGGATTCAGGACCTTTGAAAATTATCGGGTCAGCGCTCTTTGATAAAGCGGTTGTAAGACTATACCCTAGCCCTGAAAGTACAATCATTTGGGATAAAGAGAAGAGTGGAGCGCTTCTTAAATCTATGCGGCAATATCCCAAATATTATATGGAAGCTATCCTAAACCATATCACCATTAAGAACAAAAAGTAAATTATCCATAAAAAATTTTTTCACAAAGAGCTATGGAATGTGCGAATTCAATAGAATAATTATATTTGTTTTTTTTCTTCTCTATCTTTTTTTAGGTATCGCACCATATACCAACGCCAATATGGTTATAGACCTTTCTGATTACCGGAACCTTTCTATCACTATATCCCCTCTTCTTTCTACTAAGGTGCAAGAAACCATTATCACAAAGAAAGCAAACAATCAATTTCATCAAGAACCATCTTTTCTTCTTTCTTATCCATTTTTTACACGAGAATCATCCTTTACTATTAAAGCAGTTGATGGCATAGATACGGATATGATAAAGATATCCCGTTATCAGACCAATCCTCTGTTTGAGGAAAAAAAACAAGCAAAAGTATGGTAAATCAAGCATTGACGCAAAGAAAGGAGTATTACAAGACAGAGATAGAATTGAACAGAATTGAATGTAGAGGAAGAATTTATTTAGAAAAACTCGGTGTAACTTCCTCATCGGAATTGTTAAACATATCATCTTTGTACAAAAGGAGATATATAATGCATATCAAACCTCTCTTGCTTTCTCTTTTTTTTCTTGGATTCACTGGACTTCTTTTTGCCAATGAACAAACAATTTCCTTCACACAGAACGATCCTCCTCATTCTGGCATTACCCTTTCAAAGGCAATTCCCAAGGAAGGTGAACCTCTCTCCATACGAGTCAATGTAACGAATTCTATTAACAAAGAAATGAAGGGAGTAGAGGTGCGTTTTTTTCATATAGAGAAAGAGACAGGAACTGAATCAACCATTGGACGACAGTTTATTACTCTCTCTGCGGGTCCATCCACCACCCTTGTTGAACAGAAATGGAACGCGCCGGAAAATGGATTTTATCTAATACGTGTTTTGCTTGATCCTGAAAACAAAATTTCTCCTTCTAATAATGCGAAAAAAATGGAACAGGAAGTTGCTATAGTTGCAAAACAACTCCACTTCCATTTTTGGGACGCGCCCAAATGGATGAAATATCCAACCATCGTGATGTGTAATAAACAGGAAGAGCTTGATTATTGGAAGATGAGAGGCGTTATACCAGCACGATGGGAAAGAGGTATAAAGGGAAGAAAAGATAACTGGGATATGGAAAAATATGTTTCCAGATGGACCTCTCATGTAAAAATGGGATGGCCCGCTATCTGTATTGATGAATTCGGGAGAGGCACCAGTGTAACGGACGCTTACATGCGTTCCGCGCTCGTTGAATCAAAAAAGATCGTGCCAGATCTCTTTATTTCTCTTTGGATCACTGGAATAGGAGATTCACCTGAAGAAATCTTAAAAACAAGCGCTGATCTTGTAATGATAGAACGATATAAAGAATCTTTCGTTGGATATATTGGGTTTAATCAACAATGGGAAAAAGCAGTCTCTATGGGGTTAGAGAAAAATTCCATTCTATGCCTTGGTCTCGGGCGATGGATTACCACAGAACAGGAACTCATAAACCAAATGCGGTACATCAAGAAGCTTCAACCACCTATGCCAGGAGTCGGATTCTTCGGTTCTGCCGCAGACCATATCTACCAAGCTGTGGACCGTGCAATCTATGACTATTTTCTTAAACCGGTTCTATGGATAGATAAAACTGAATCCGGTGATGCTGTTATTGTTAATACTGGTGGAATGGACGCGAAAAAGATTGTAATAACCTATGCCCAAGGTGCCATGAAAATAGGGGTGCCACTATTAAAAGCCGGAGAAAGTATTATTCTTCATATTCCTGCTTCACATGCAGAGATTATCATTGAACCTTCGGAATTCTATTCTGTATTGAAGTAATCTCAATAAAACCTCTGTGAAAAGTAAGTACCAACGCAACTCTTCTTACTATATAGAGAAGAAGGAGTACTCAATCATTCACATCTTTAAAAAAATGGTTATGAAAGAGATATTCACAATCTGAAAAGTAGAACAGATTTGAAACAAAAAGAGCAATAGCATGTTTCTTAACTCAAGATACCAGTATCCTAAATAGTACATAATAACCTTCCTGATTTAGGGGATTAATCAGGAAGAAAGAATAAATTAATAACAGAAAAAATTCTTCTAAAGGAGGTAATATGTTTGAATTTAACACGACGCTTTTATCTGGATTTTCTCTACTTCCTCTTTTGTGCGGTGTAATAAGAAAGAGCAATGCCAACGTGGTCATAGATACCTCTGACTACCGAAACTCTGATATCACCGTACATCCTCTTCTTCCTATTCAGGGTCAAGAAGCCATCATCAAAAGTAAGATACACAATCAATCCCAACAAGAACTATCTCTCCTTCTTTCTCTCCAGATATATGATAGCGATAATTATTGCGCAACCAAGCAGATCTCTATTGCCGCGAAAAGTGTAAAAGAGGTGGAATGGAAATGGGTTCCCAAAAAAAACGGATGGAAAAAACTCGTGATTTCAGCAACAGAAGATAAAACGAAAAAAAAGATCTCTTCGTCAATTCAAGTGCCAGTTATCGCAACTCCCCTCTATTTCTCCTGGTTTGGCGAAGATAAAGATTTACGATACGCAAACCTTGTTATGGCAAACGACAAGGAAACACAGAATCACTGGAAATCCAGAGGAGTTCTCCCTTGGATGGTAAAAAGCGTGAAACGCGCTATCCCTTGGTTAAAAAGAGAGGTAAAGGACAAGGGCCCCTCAGAATTATATAAGGAGTATCTCCATTTTGAGTTGGACAAAATCGGGGCTTCGGCGATCCACATAGACGAGATTGGAGGATACTCAGACCGTGAAATTAGTGAACGACCTCATCTGGAAGGAATCCGACTCTTCAAGAAAAAATATCCAGATATCTTCGTTGGCCTCTATGTATGTGGATCTTTAAAACCCTCTGTGGCTCTTCTTGCAGTAAAATCTAATCCATCTGTTGATCTTCTTTTATTGGAATCGTATCTCAACTATAAAGTTCCTATTTTCAACAGTTATACCAGATATACCTATTTCGACCAACGAATCCTGACTGCCAGAGATTATGACGCACTTGAACATTCCCTTATGGTTTTAGGTGTTATGGGAAAAGAAGATGAGTATGAGCTTTCAACCTTTGATCTTGAAGAACAGGTACGATATATACGGAGCGAGGCGCCTGAAATGCCAGGAATAGGATTTTACAGTGCTGGCACAAAAAATAAAGAGCTTAAATTATTCGCGGATCATCTTTGTCTTAAATATTTTATCCAACCAGTTATCGCTTTTTGGGATAGGGATCTCTTTCTTTCTGATTCTACTCCTACAAAAGGTTCATCTGTCTCTATCAAAGCAGTTATCCATAATATCGGTGGCATGGATGCAGAAAAGATAAAGGTCTCTTTTTATCAAGGCGACCCTCTCGCTGGAGGAAAAAAAATAGGAAAAAGTGTAGTAGTACAATCCTTACCCGCAGATAAGGGAGTACCACGGGGCAAATATGTGGTTGAGCAAATTTGGAAACCAACAAAGGTAGGACATCATAATCTATTCGTGGAAGTTATTCCAGAAAAACCCGGTGTAACTCTTCTCAATGGAATTGCCAAACGCACGGTCTTTGTACAAAAAGAAAAATAAAAAAAGGTAGAAAAAAATCATTGCGAAAAGTCGAAACTGTTGCGGAAAAAATGTATGGAAAGGGATTTTCTGCATCGCAGGTATTAGAGCTGTGTGCGAGTATGGATGAAGCACTATCAGTGTTTCTGACACGCCATTGACAGAGGGGCAACGTACAGAAAAAATTGGATAGAACCATACGTTAAAAGCAAATCAAGTTTGGCAGAATCTTTTCTTTTAACAGGAGGATAGAGAATGAAGGTAGAGAATAAAATAATGGGTGTAATGAAGAGTATCCTCATCTTTCTCTTATTGGGATTGAGTACTTCAAGTTTTGCAAATTTAGTTATTAATACTTCAGATTATCAAAACTCTGATATTAATGTTATTCCTATACTGCCTATTCAGGGGAAAGAAGCTCGTATTCAAACAGCGATTTTCAATCAGTCCAATAATTCTGTAGAAGCCACAGTCTATTTACAGATTGATAATAAACCAGTGCCTTCCGCTACCCAGACTCTTTCTTTTGCAGGTAATGAAAAGAAAGAGATAGAGTGGAAATGGACTCCTCAAGAAAATGGCTGGCGAGAGATTCTTGTAACTGTTGTGGAAAAGAAGACAGGAAAGAAGAGTAGCGGACTCTTCCGTACTCCTGTTATTGTAAAACCTCTCTACTTTTCCTGGTTTGAAAATGATAAATCCCTACGGTATGCAAATCTTGTGATGGTAAGAAATAAAGCAGATCACGACTATTGGCAGTCTAGAGGAGTTATTCCTTGGATGTGGAAGGGCGCAAAAACCGGAAACACTCCTGAGGAGTATGCAAATTATCTCTATAAAAATTTGGATACATTTGGTGCCAAAGCAATCCATATTGACGAGATTGGCGGGTATCTTGATTCAGACATTGCTAAACGTCCTCAAATAGAAGGGATCCGTCTTTTTAAAAAGAACCATCCTGACATTTTTCTCGGTCTTTATGTGTGTGGGTCCCTTAAGCCAGTGGTGGCTCATTTGGGGTCGTATGGAAAAAATCAGGCTGTGGATCTTCTTCTTCTGGAATCTTACCTTAATTATAAGGTACCTATTTTTAATAGTTATACGCGTTATACCTATTTTGATCAGAGGATTCTCATGGCGCGCGATTATGATGCGCTTGAATCTTCTCTTATGATACTTGGAACCAAGGGAATGGAAGATTCCTATGATATTACAACCTCAGATTTGGAAGAACAGGTGCGATATATACGTATGCATGCGCCGGAAATGCCAGGAATAGGATTTTTTACCGCTACACCTCGTATAGAGGGAATTAGAGAGTTTGCAGATAGTTTGTGTCGTAAATATTATATTCAACCTGTAATTACTCTATGGGATAGGGATGTTTTCCCTCTTGAAAGTAATCTTATCAAAGGGAAACCTGTTACTCTGCAGACGGTTATCCATAATATAGGCGGTATGGACGCAAAGAATGTAAGGGTCTCTTTTTATCAGGGGAATCCTCTTTATGGCGGAAAGAGAATCGGATCGTCTCTTCTTCTTTCAACAGTACCTGCAGGAAAGACCATTCCTCCGGGAAAAACTATTGTTACCCAGAAATGGACTCCTCCCAAAGCAGGTTATTATGAGATCTTTGTGGAGATAACTCCTGAAAATGGCGAGACAACAGTTTTACAAGGTTTTATATATCGCGTTCTTTTTATACAAGAAAAGTAATAAGAAATAGAAGGGTTGCTTTCATTCGTAAGGGAAAGGAAGTAATTATCTATTGAGGAGATTTCTATTTTGAAGGAGAAGTCACCTTTTTTTATATGATTATGAGGGGTTAATATATTTATTAGCCCATTAGTTCTATGAGCTGAGGTGCTTGTATTGGTATGATACAATAATGCAAAAAAGGTTTTGATGATAGGTGCATGTATTGGGTAAGAAAGAGGATAAAGGTTTCTTTAAAAAAGAGAAGAGTCTTTTTTTATTGACTAAAACCTTTACAAATAGAGATTTCCGAGGAGGAGGATTAAAGGAATAATTTTGTCAAAGCAGTTTTAATAAGAAGGTATAGTAAATCTTTTTTTGTACTATATAGAGGAGGAGATATGTTTCAGGGACCAGGAGTAATTCATTATAATTTTCCGGATTTTTCGTTAGAACAATTTTTTGTATTTTGTCATGAACAGGGCGTGAAATATGTGGAACTTCTTGCTTCTAAGATTATTGTGGAAGGAGAAGATACTGAAAAAAATATTTCAACATTTTCACAGTTTCTTGATAGGTTTGGAATAAAAGTTTCTCAAGTTACTGCATGCAATGATTTTTTACAGCCAACAGAAGAAGAATGGAATGCACAAATTGCAAAAATAGTAGAGGCCGCCAAAATTGCCCGTACTCTCGGAGCAAAACTTCTTAGGATTGACGGAGGATGGGAAAAACCTGGGGTGGAGAAGAAAGATTATGACCGCCTTATTACTGAAGGATTGAAGATAGCTCTTGAGGCGACCGAGCCGTATGGTGTGAAGTTTGCCCTTGATAACCATGGCATGGTAACCAATGATTATCTGTATCAGTTAGATCTTTTTTCAAGGATAGATTCTGAACGGTTAGGAGCAAACCTTGATACGATGAATTATCGCGTGTTTGGATACTCTGTTGAAAAACTTCCAGAAATTTACCATGCGATTGCTCCCTATACTTTTCATACTCATTTGAAGGATGGATCTGGACGCAGAAAGGTGGAAGGGTATCGCGGAGCAGTACTTGGTAAGGGAGAAATCCCTCTTGATCTTGTACTTGATGAATTGGCGGCAGTAGGGTATGAGGGAGTGCTTTGTGCTGAGTACGAGGGTGAAGAGTTAAAGGATGGCATTGGATATGCTCAATGTGTAGAGTGGATTAAGACTAAACTGTAAGAGGTTTTTACGAAGAAGTTGTATAAGAAAAGCTGTAGCAGAGGAATGACTCTCTTTTCAAGGAATTGATTCCTTTTTGCAACGTGATATCTAATCCTTTTTCATATACTGTGTAGAGATAGTTGCTGAATTGGAGGGTTTTAGTATATGAAGAGGTTCTGACCTTTGAAGATGTTTTCTCTCACGATTATAATCAGTGTTTTTTTGAGCAAGATTACTTGTGGATATATTTTTTTTCCTTTATCACAGTAGAGGGATGGAAGAGAGCATCTCTGCAAAAGGTGGTATGCACCCTGAGGATTTTTTTATAGAGATCTGGTGGTATTTTTCTGGAAAAAGGTAGGGTATGGCTATAAGAAAGTTCCTGAACGATCTTCGTTGCGCATGAACCAGATTCTCGGATAATGGGAATAGAAACCCGATGAAGAGTGTCATGGTAACAGTGATATTTGCTCCGGTTGTTTCCTGAATCTATCCTGTGAAACCAGAGGGAAGGGATTCCCATGACATTAAAGGGATAGTGGTCGCTGATTGGGGAGACATTGCTTATAACCTCAAAATAAGCGGGAAACCGTGTTGTATGTGAAGCCGCATATTTTTTTAAGGAAGGAGACCCTGTTACGAGAACTATATGTTTTCCAAAGGGAGAGCCTACACTATCAAGGTTCACTACTGCACGAGTTTGAGAAATTATGTCGGGATGGGACGCGACAAAGCGAAAAGATCCCCACGAGAGCACTTCTTCTGCTCCGAAGGCGAGAAATAGAATGGTTTTTTCAGGTTTTTTCCCCTGAGAAAGTATCCTGGCGGCCTCAAGAATACATGCCACGCCAGAGGCATTGTCTTCGCTTCCTTCTCCTACTTGTACAGAATCATAGTGTGCGGAAAGGAGAATGCATTCTTTTGTTTTTCCTTTGATGATACCGATAACATTTTGGCTGTTACCTTGTATGGTCTCTCCCTGAACAGTAATTTTAACTTTTTTGGGTTGTTGTAAAGCAAGTTTTTCTGCCTCAAAATAGGGAATAGAGACTGCAGGAATAGGAAAAGGTTTCCAACAATAGGGCATTCCAAGAGAGATCGGCCAAGGGACAGGGAGCGCATTGTGACAGAGGATAAGTGCGCCGGGTTTTTTTGCGAGAAAGGCGCGGTAGCGGCGATAATCGTTTCCGAGTCCCTCGTATAGAAGCACCGCCTTTCCTTCTATCTCTTTCTTATTCATTGCTTCTGCGGAGAGATTTTCAAGATAGAGAAAGGGAAATGATTCTTTCTCTTTTTTGGTGGATTCAGAGAATACAAATGGAAGAGAGGGGATGGTTTCTTTTCCATAAGAGAAAGAAGTGTGAGAAAAGAGGCGGTTTTCAACTGGAAAAGGTTCTATATATACCTGATCACACCATTTTTTCATCTGAGAAGAGATATAAGAAGCCGCATCTGCTTCTTGTGGAGTTCCGAAGATACGGGGTGCGAGATGAGAGAGAGATTTAATATGACGGAAAAGTTTTTTTTCTTCCATTATCATTATGCCACCTCAGAATAGTTAAAAAAAAGTCTTTTCTCTCTTTGAATCTATTATAACTATCAATAGATATTTCTGAAAGTATACTTTGGATTGTAATGATTGGTCTTTTCATTCCCATAGTAAGAGAAGGAAGAAACATCTCGTCAGGCCCGGAAAAAGCGATCCATCTTCCTTCTTCCTTGTCTTAAGAGGAATAGTTTAAAAGATATACTTTCGGTTGTTATATGTGAATTACAGTAGCGGTAAGACTTTGGCAGATGGTCTTTTCTTGTTATTGTGCAGAGAGAATCTATTTTTCTTGCTTGTTTGCGAAGATCAGCTCTTATAAAATATATCATATTTCCTCAAAAAGCAGCAAATATAATTTTTACCCTGGTAGTATTTGGGTTCAGTTATACTGTAAAAAAAAGTGATAAGATGTAATAGAGAATATACCTTCTTGTCTATAGGATTTTTGCTGAGATTCTAATAATGGTATGCTTTTTGAAGAGACAAAGCACAGGATATTGAATATTTATATCTGTATTGTCAAAGCTCAAGGAGGGAAGAGATGGCACACCTTGTATATACGAAAAAGATACCAGTAAAGTATCAGGTGGATCTCTTTGTGGCAGGCGGAGGTCCAGCAGGAGTTGCGGCGGCAATGACTGCGGTACGCCAGGGGGTTTCTGTATATTTGGCAGAAGCGCATACCTGTATGGGTGGAATGGGAACCGCTGGGCTTGTTCCTGTATTTATGACATTTACTGATGGAGAGAATTTTCTTGCAGGTGGATTTGGAAGAGAACTTCTTACCCTTCTTCAGAAGGCAGGAGGTACTGTTCCAGAAGAGGGCACTGGTATTCGGGCAGAGGTTCTGAAGCGGGTATATGAAGAACTTCTTGAAAAGAACGGAGTAAGATTTACCTATCATACGAAACTTGTTGATGTGGTAGTGAATAATGGTGTAGTGAGTGAAGCGATATGTGATGGAAAAGCCGGTCTTTTTGGAGTAAAAGCCAAGGTCTTTATAGATGGGACTGGCGATGGTGATTTAGCGGTTTTTGCGGGAGCAGAGTATGAGAAGGGAGATGAAACTGGTGCTATGATGCCAGGAACACTCTGTAGTGTATGGTCAGGAATTGACTGGGCGAGGGCAGATCTAAAGGCTCCTAATAAAGTGGCGCAACTTGAAAAGGCATTTAAGGATAATGTTTTTTCTCTTCAAGATTGGCATGTTTCTGGAATTTGGCAGGTGGGAAAAACTCTTGGAGGAGGAAATATCGGGCATACCTTTCATGTAGATGGAACCGATGAAGAATCTCTTACAAAGGCATATATCTGGGGAAGAAAAATCACACCTGAGTTTGAACGGTTTTATAAGGAATATATGGTTGGTTACGAAGGGATGGAACTGGTTACTACTGGTTCTTTGTTAGGAATCCGCGAGAGTAGACGTATTAAGGGAGATTATACGCTTTCTCTTGAGGATTTTAAGTCTTGCGCTATATTTGATGATGAGATTGGACGGTATAGTTATCCGGTAGATATTCATCCTCTCCAGCCCACAAGAGAAGCGTACGACGGTTTCTTAAAGGAGATCAGATCATTTGTTCTTCCGAAGGGAGAAAGTTATGGGATTCCTTATAGGATTCTTACTCCTTCTGGATTGAAGAATGTGCTGGTGGGAGGAAGATGTGTAAGCACTGATAGGTATGTTCAATCATCTATCCGTGTTATGCCTGGATGTTATATAACTGGTCAGGCCGCTGGGATGGCAGCTTCATTGATGATTAAAGAAGGGAAAGATTCTCGTGAGATAGATATGAGAAAACTCTTGAAAAACCTGAAAGATGTAGGCGCGTACCTTCCTCATTTTTCATAAGAGTAAAGAGACTTTTTTTTGCTGTATTTGTTGGAAAGAGAGGCAAATTATATTTTATTTTAGAAGAAGATGGTAGTACAAAAAGATGAGATAGTTTTATAGTAGAAAATATGATATAGTATTATTTTATACCTAACATCCTAACATAACAAGAACTTTTCCCTATGGACCTATGGAATTGAAACGAACCTGCCTTTATCAATCGCATATTGACGCGGGCGCATATATGAGCGCCTTCGCAGGGTTTATGATGCCGATACGGTATGAGGGTATTCTGAAGGAACACCGTGCTTGCAGAGCCGGATGTGTGATTTTTGATACTTCTCATATGGCGCGTTTTTTTCTTCAAGGTCCTTCTGCGGCAGAGGAGCTTAATTCTCTTCAGACTCTTCATGTGGGACGTATGGAAATCGGGCATTGTCGGTATGGCTTTTTTTTGAATGATCAAGGTGGAATTCTTGATGATATTATTATATACCGTATTGATAAAGAAGCGTGGATGGTGGTTGCAAATGCAGGAACCAGAGAGCAAAACAGTAAAATTCTTAAGGATGGAATTCATACCGCCTCTTTGTACGATACAACCGATGAAAAGGCAAAAATAGATGTACAGGGACCATTGTCAAAAGTGGTTTTGGAATCTCTTCTTGGAATAGATCTTTCAGATCTTGGATATTATCGGTGCGCATTCTTTAATTTTTGGGGAGGAGAATGTCTTATCAGCCGAAGCGGGTATACCGGAGAATTGGGGTATGAACTTTATCTTGAAAACGAAAGAGCGATCCGTCTTTGGACCCTTCTTTTAAAGGATGAACGGGTGAAGCCTGCGGGATTGGGTGCGCGGGATACGCTTCGCCTTGAAATGGGTTTTCCGTTGTATGGTCAGGATATTGATGCGGAAACTACTCCGATTGAGGCGGGGCTTGGGAAGTTTGTTGATTATTCTCATGATTTTTTGGGAAAAGAAGCCCTTCAAAAAGCAGAGGCACGAAAAAAGCTGGTCTTTTTTCTTTCAGAATCAAGAAGAGCTCCTCGCCATGGACAGGATCTTCGGAAGAATGGAACCCGGATTGGAACAGTTACCAGTGGAACGTTCTCTCCTTCTTTAGAGAAGGGAATTGGCGCGGGATACCTTGAAAAGGAATTTACGGATGTAAAGGAATTCAGCGCTGGAGAGAAGGAAGATATTGCCTGTAAAAGGGTGAATAAGCGGAATCTTGTAAAAATGGTTCATACTTGTTCCAGGGGATAACGATCATATTTTTTTTCGGAGGAATCAATGAATGTACCGAAAGAGTTGCGGTATACGAAAGAACATGAATGGATCCGTATAGAGGGTGGAAAAGGAACTGTTGGTATTACTGAATATGCGCAGGAGAGTTTGGGTGATATTACCTTTGTGGAACTGCCTTCTCTTGGATTTGAGGTAGAAGGGAAAAAAAAACTTGCATCTATAGAATCAGTGAAGGCCGCATCAGATATTTATGCGCCTGTTTCAGGGAAGGTGGTGGAAATTAATGCAGAGATAGAATCCTCCCCTGAGCTTGTTAATCAGTCTCCCTATGAAAAGGGTTGGGTGGTAAGAATTGAGATACGAGATTTGTCTGAAGAGCAAGATCTTCTTACTCCCGAAGCATACGAAGAGTATCTTAAGACACTGTAAAATAAAGTATATATCTTTTTTTCTTTTTATATAGTATTCATTGCGCACAATACAGGATGGGCAGATGAGTTATATTTCCCATACGAAAGAAGAAATTGCAGAAATGCTTGCTTCAATTGGGGTTTCTTCAATAGAAGAGCTTTTTTCTATTATTCCTTCCGAGTTGCGGTCAAAGCCATTGAATCTTCCAGAGGCAAAGCCTGAATTTGAGGTGATAGAACATTGTAAACGGCTTGCGGCGAAAAATTCAACCACACTTATTAATTTTATCGGTGCGGGATTTTATGATCATTATATTCCTTCGGCGGTAGATTCACTTTCGGGACTTCCAGGTTTTTATACTGCTTATACGCCTTATCAGGCAGAAGCGGCGCAGGGGTGGCTTCAGGCAATCTATGAGTATCAGTCGGCGATCTGTATGCTAACAGGGATGGAGGCCGCCAATGCCTCGTTGTATGATGGTGGTACTGCCCTGTACGAAGCCTGTATGATGGCGGTTCGGAGTACGGGAAAAAAACGGATCCTGATGGATGCAGGCGTGAACCTGATTTACCGAACCATGCTCCATACCTATACGTCAAATCTTTCTCTTGAATTTGTGGAGATTCCTATTGCTCATGGAAGAAGCTCGCGTGATAGAGTGCGGGAAGAGTTGAATAATAAGACCGCGGCGGTAATTTTTCAGAATCCCAACTTTTTTGGCTGTATAGATGATTACTCTGATCTTGTGGAAGATGTGCACGCAGTAGGTGCGCTTGCGGTAATGTCGGTCTATCCTGTTTCTTTAGGACTTTTGAAAACTCCAGGAGAAATGGGAGTTGATATTGCGGTAGGAGAGGGACAGAGTCTTGGGCTTCCCCTTGCATTTGGAGGACCATACCTTGGTTTTATGGCATCTCAAAAATCTCTTATTCGGAAGATGCCGGGGCGGATTATCGGCCGGACCATTGATAGGGATGGAAAAGAGGCGTATGTAATGACGCTTCAGGCGCGGGAACAGCATATCCGCCGTGAAAACGCTACCTCCAATATCTGTTCCAATGAAGCTCTCTGCGCGCTTCGTGCATTGATCTATTTGTCATTATTGAATGGCGAGGGACTTCGCGATCTTGCGCAGATCAATCATGATAAGGCAGAGTTTGCTAAAAGTGTGCTTAACCGTATTCCCGGAGTGGAAGTCCAGAAAAAATCTCCTACTTTTAATGAATTTACTCTTCGTCTTCCTTGTAATGCCGATGCTATCATTCATAAGATGATAGCAAAAGGTTTTATTCCGGGTTTTCCCCTTGGCCGGTTCTATCAAGGAATGGATCATTATCTTCTTGTGGCGGTTACCGAGAAGAGAACCAAGGAAGAGATTGTAAAGATGGCAGAGAGTTTGGAGGCTGTGCTATGCGACTGATTTTTGAGAAGGGAAAGACCGGAAGACAGGGAATAAGGATTGCAAAACATGATGTGCCGATACAATGCGAACTGCCTGTTTCGTTACAGAGGAAAGAGCCGGCCGCACTTCCCGGAGTTTCAGAACTTGACGTGGTGCGCCATTTTTCTCGTCTTGCTGGCCGTAATTTCAGTGTAGATACCCATTTTTATCCTCTTGGTTCTTGTACTATGAAGTACAATCCGAAATGTACAGAGACGATTGCGAGTCTTGATGGGTTTCAACAGGTTCATCCTTTGCTTCCGCAACTTTCCGGAGGAGGTATTCTTACCCAGGGATGTTTGGAACTTCTGCATGAGACAGAACAGTGGCTTTGTGAGATTACTGGTATGGATGCTTATACCATGCAACCGCTTGCTGGTGCGCATGGTGAATTGACCGGCGCTATGTTGATTGCCGCGTATCACCGTAACCGTGGAAATAGACGTAGATATATTATTGTACCTGATTCATCTCATGGCACAAATCCTGCAAGCGCCGCAATTGCAGGGTATGAGGTGGTTGTGATTCCTTCTGATGAAACCGGTGATATGAATATTGCAAAGTATCGGGAAGCATTAAGCGATGAGGTTGCAGGGGTTATGTTGACTTGTCCCAACACGCTTGGTATTTTTAATCCTCGTATTAGAGAGATATGCGATCTTGGGCATCAGGCAGGAGCGTTGATGTATTATGATGGCGCAAATTTAAATGCAATTATGGGAAAGGTACGTCCCGGAGATCTTGGTTTTGATATTGTTCATTTGAATCTTCATAAGACCTTTGCGACTCCTCATGGCGGCGGCGGTCCTGGCGCGGGACCCGTAGGAGTAAAGAAAGAACTCTCTGATCTTCTACCAATTTCACGGGTTGTTCGGAGAAGCGACGGTACCTATGCTCTTGATTATAACTATCCGAAATCTATTGGATATATTGCGCCTTTTTACGGGAACTTTCTTCCTGTGGTAAAGGCCTATGCGTATATGCTTCTTCTTGGAAAAGAGGGGCTTGCCCGAGTCTCTGAGATAGCAGTTCTTAATGCAAATTATGTAAAGGAAGCCCTGAAGAAATATTTTTCTCTTCCTTTTGAAGAAGGGTGTATGCATGAAGTGGTTTTTTCTGCGGAGCAACAGAAAAAGTATGGTGTAACAGCCCTTGATATTGCTAAATATTTAATTGAGCAGGGAATACATCCTCCCACAGTCTATTTTCCGCTTATTGTAAAGGAAGCTCTTATGGTGGAGCCTACGGAAACAGAATCAAAAGAGACGTTAGATATATTTATTGAGAGTATGATTATGGCCGCGACACTTGCCAAGGAAGATCCGAGCTGTTTGCATGAAGCTCCGCAAGGCGCTCCGGTTAGAAGGCCGGATGAAGTTCGGGCAGCGCGAGAACTTGATACTGCCTGGATAAAAAAATGAGCCAGTGGCGTCTTCTTTCCCCTGCCTTTCGTTCTCCTTATGAAAATATGGCAATAGATGAAGCGCTTCTGGATAGTTATCTTCTTACTGGTATTCCGATATTTCGGCTCTATGGATGGATGCCTTCGGGTTTTTCAGTGGGATATTCTCAGGAGGTCTCCAAGGCGCTTGATCTTGCTTTATGTAAGAGAGATAAGGTTCCGGTGGTGCGTCGTATGACAGGCGGCGGAGCTATTTATCATTGTAGGGAAATTACCTATTCTTTGGTCTGTTCTCCTGAGGATATTGGATCTCCTTCTTCTGTTCGAGATGGGTATCGAGCGATTTGTGCGGTAATGATGAAGGCCTATGCGAGTCTTGGATTGTCTCCGAAGTTTGCATCGGATACTGGCACTACGGTACGGTCTCAGAGTTCTTTTTGTTTTGCGTCTCATTCTGATTCAGATATTGTGGTGGAAGGGAAAAAAATCGGAGGCAATGCCCAGCGAAGAATGAAAGGCGCTATTTTTCAGCATGGATCCATTCCCCTTGAAAATGATCTTTCTATCGCACAACAATATCTTCTGGAGCCCATTGCCTCTTCGCAACTTCCTGTTGCATCTCTTTCTGAACTTCTTGGGAGATCAATCTCTTTTGATGAGATGGCCGAAGTACTTCGGAAGAGTTTTGTTTCTTATTTTCCTTCTTTAGAAAAGGAGGAATTTCTTTCCGAAGAAGAAGAGAACAAAGCTTTACATCTTGTGGAGAAGAAGTATGGGTTGGATGCATGGAATCTTCTCAACCGAACAAAGGGTTTCTTACAATGAATATGAAACGGCCTATATGGCTTAATAAAAAGGTCCGTTGGAACGAAGCGGATAGTATGGCACATTTTATGAAAGAACAGGTGTTGCATACTGTGTGTCAGGAAGCTCGCTGTCCTAACCGTTCAGAATGTTTTTCCCGAAAGACCGCGGCATTTCTTATTCTTGGAGATCTTTGTACTAGAAACTGTACTTTTTGCGCAGTAAAACATGGTGTTCCCTTTCCTTTCTCTAAAGAGGAGCCTTTACGGGTTGCTAGGGCTGTGCAAATAATGGGAATCAGATATGCGGTGATTACTAGTGTAACTCGCGACGATCTTGCGGATGGCGGCGCAAAAGCTTTTGCAGAAACAATCCGAGCTGTACGGATAGAGGGGAAGGCAGAGAGAGTGGAAGTTTTGGTGCCGGATTTTCAGGGAGACGAAGATGCGGCCGATATTGTTCTTCGTGCGCTTCCCGATGTATTTGCCCATAATGTGGAGACGGTTCCTCGTCTTTATCCAGAGGTGCGGCCAGAAGCAGACTACCAACGATCCCTTGCATTTTTGGCAGGCGCTAAAAAACGGTTTCCTTTACAGCGCACAAAATCCGGTTTGATGGTGGGATTGGGAGAAAGGGTGGAAGAGGTAGAGTTGGTAATCAGGGAGTTGAGGAAAGCGGGTTCTTCCTTTTTAAGTATAGGACAATATCTTTCGCCTGGTTCAGCCTGGTATCCGGTTAAAGAGTATGTACATCCCTCTCTTTTTGAACACTATCGGAAGGTCGCTCTTGACGCGGGTTTTGAATCTGTTATGAGCGGGCCGTATGTAAGAAGTTCTTATATGGCAGAGACCTATTTTGATAAGGTTTGATCATTCTATTTTTTTTTCTTCAGAAATGGCTTAAAATCGGTAAAAAAAAGAGTTTATTTCTTAAAGACCGCCTTTTTCCTTTCTTATAAAAAAAAGATTTGACAAACAAAATATTGTGTGGGTAAATATAGTATACTACAAGATATAGTGTTATGAAATGTCCATATTGTGGTTTCTTAAATGATAAGGTGGTGGATTCCCGAGAGCGGGAAGACGGTCAGCAAATACGACGTCGTAGAGAATGTTTGAAATGCGGAAAACGCTGGACCACCTATGAAGAGATAGAAGAAAAGCCTCTTTTGGTGATTAAGAAAGATGGTCGTGAAGAACTTTTTTCTCGTGAAAAACTTTTTAACGGGATTCATAAGGCGTGTCATAAAAGGCCTGTAACCACTGAACAGATCTTTGCAATGATTGAACAGATAGAGCAGGAGCTTCGTCAGGGATATGAAAAAAAGATCCTTTCTTCAGAGATTGGAGAACGCCTTATTACTCGGCTTCACAAACTTGATGAAATAGCCTATGTTCGGTATGCCTCTGTGTACCGTCAATTTAAGGATGCGGAAGAATTTCAGCAGGAATTAGAAAAAATTAGGAGACGAATGAATGAAAGCAAAGGAAACAATGGATAATTGCGTATATTTTGTAAAGAAACGTGATGGAACAGAGGTTCCATTTGAGAAATCAAAGATTGCGCAAGCAATATTCAAGGCGGCGCAGAGCATTGGCGGCCAGGATAAATATTTAGCGGAAGATCTTGCAGAGGCTGTTACGCTCTATTTGAATAAAGAGTTTGCGGGTAAGGTTCCTACAGTGGAGGAAATTCAGGATATTGTAGAGAGTGTGTTGATGAAGACCGGACATGCGAAAACCGCGAAGGCATATATTTTGTACCGTGAAAAACGCACACGGATCCGAAAACTTCGTCAAGGAGTTCCTTCTGAAGATATAGTGGAAGAACTTACAGAAATTTCAAGTATAAAAGAATCTACGGATCTTAGCCTTTTTGTACGGACTAGCGGAGAAAATATTCTTTCATGGGAACGAGAAAAGATCGTAGATTCCCTTGTAAAAGAGAGTGAACTGGATTTGAAAGTGGCACAACTTATAGCACTTGAGGTTGAAAAGGAGATCCTTTCTTCAAAGGTAAAGAATCTTACTGCGCCGCTTATTCGCGAACTTGTAAATGCGAAACTTATTGAACATGGTTTGGAAACCGCAAGGCGAAAATATACCCGTCTTGGGATTCCTGCTTATGATGTGCGTCAGATTATTCTCTTTCCTAATAAAGAAAATGCCAATATTCCCCATAATCCAGAAGCTACAAATCTGACCCTTGCCGAACAAATAAAGAAGGAATTTGCATTGCTTGAGGTATTCTCTCCGGAAGTTTCGGATGCCCATTTGCGTGGAGATATTCATCTTCATGATCTTGGGTTTGTAGATAGACCTTATTGTTGCGGACAATCATTGGAATATGTCAAGAAATTCGGACTCCATCTTCCCAATGCGCTCTCTATCGCAAAACCCGCTAAGCATCCAGAGACACTTCTTGCCCACATGGTAAAGTTTTCTGCGGCGCTTCAGGGCCATTTTAATGGCGCTATTGGGTGGGATGCGGTAAATGTCTTTTTTGCTCCATTTTTGGTGGGAATTTCTGATCGTGAAATGAAACAACTTGCGCAGATGCTTATTTATGAATACAGTCAGCAGGCGGTGGCGCGGGGAGGCCAGGCGATTTTCAGTGATATCAACCTTTATTGGGAAGTTCCTGACCATTTTTTAAAGGTTTCCGCCATTGGTCCTGGAGGGATTGAAACCGGAAAGACCTATGGTGAATACCGGAATGAAGCCCAGCGCTTTGCAACCGCGCTGTTTGAGGTCTATTTGGATGGAGATGGAATGGGCCGTCCTTTCTTTTTTCCGAAACCATTGCTTCATATTACCAATAGATTTTTTGAAGATCCTCGCTATGAAGGGTTCCTTGAGCTTGCTTCGCTTGTGGCCGCGGAAAAAGGCAATACCTATTTTGTTTTTGACAGAGATAATACAGCGCGTGTAAGTGAATGTTGCCGTCTTTCTTTTAAGTTAGAGGCATCGGATCTTGAGGATGCGAAATCACCATGGAAGATGCGATTTTCTGCATTGCAGAATGTAACACTGAACCTTCCGAGGATTGCTTATTTGGCAGATCACGATAATGCGAAACTCTTTGAGCTTTTGGATAAATTCCTTGCAATCTCAGTGCAGGCGCATAGTGAAAAACGCAAATTTATTGAACAGATTCTTGATAGTGGTTTCCATGGGCCTCTTGCGCTTCTTACTATGAACCTTGACGGCGAACAGTATTTAAGGATGCATCGAGTAACTCATTTGATCGGGTTGTTGGGATTAAATGAAATGGTTCAGTATCATACCGGGCATCAGCTACATGAAAGCGAAGATGCTTTTAAACTCGGGTTGAAGGTTATTGCGCATCTGAAACTTGCCTGTGATAAAGCCGCGGAAGAGAAAGGTCTTAAGTTTGTTCTTGAACAGACGCCGGCAGAATCTACCGCATATCGCTTTGCGCGCCTTGATCTTCAGCAGTATCCAAAAGAGACAAACTCTGTGGTGAAGGGAGATTTCCCTGATATGGTTTACTATACTAACTCTACCTATTTGAATGTTTCGGAAGGAATCTCTCCTGTAGAGCGAGTACGGAAGGAGGGAATCTTCCATCCATTGATTGAAGCAGGCGCATTAACTCATGTATGGTTGGGAGAAAGTAGACCGGACGAACGGTCTCTTACAAATTTTGTTCAGAAGGTTTTTTCTCTGACGAAAAACGCTCAGATTGCTTTTAGTCCGGAGTTTACTTCCTGTCTTGATTGTGGAAAGGTATATCGGGGACTGCATGATGTATGTCCGGTCTGTTCCCGCGCGGTTTCAGGTATTACAGGAAAATAGATACGATACAAACGATTTGAATAAACTCATAAAGGAGAAAGGGGGGAGAATGGAACGCCAAGAATTTATAGAATATCTTTCACAGCATCCCGCACTCTATGCATTTGAAGAGAAAGGAGGGGAGGAAAGGGGTATCATGGTAACAGATAATGTGTATAACACCACAACCTTCTTTGCGGATAGGGCAATTAAAGAACATGCTCTTTCGTTTCTTTTGAAACGAACTCATCATGGAAAAAATGTTGAACAGATTACCCGAGTTACCGGATATTTTTCTAAGGTAAATGCTTGGAATAAGGGAAAGAAGGCAGAGTTGAAGGATCGCTTTCGTTCTGATTTGGAAGGGATACAGAAAAAAGTTTCTGCTACGGTAGAATAATTTTTTCATTGAAGAAGAGGCGGGACCAGAGTAAGGCGGCGTGGTCTCGCCTCTTTTTTTTTTGAGATCTTTTAGTAAAGATTTTAGGGACTCTTTTTGATTATGGTAAGCTTGTTTTTGAAGGGTACAGAGATGTTGCCATATCTTGGCATTTTAGATATGATTTTTTTTAGGGAGAAGGAGAAGAATGGACAATTTGTCGGGAAGCTCTTTTATTATCTTCAATAAAAGCGCTGTTACTATAGGAGGACGGAAATGAAGATTGCAGAGATAGCGCCACTTTCCTATAAAGCAGGAGAAATGGAGTATTTTCAGTTTATTCGCGGAGGTGTTGGAGCAGACTATCATCAAGGACCTTCTTTTTATCTCTTTGCCGATGGTATGGTGCGGGTGATATGGACAGCCTATGATTTTGATGAATGTTCGCCTAATAGAATTTCTCTTTATTCGGATTCTTTGGATGGAGGGATTACTTGGACTTCACCTCAGGTGTATCTCGCAGATTTTTCTGCGCCTTCGCATCCCTCTTCAATCCTTCTATTGCACGATCATCGTACAGCGCTTATGGTGGGAAATATAGCGCGCCACGTGATTGCTGTTGATCCCAAAAAAAGGGTATGTTCCGCGGGAAGTAATTATTTTAAGACGAGAACCCATATTTTTATCCGGCATTCCTTTGATGGAGGGTATTCTTTTGATCTTCCGAAAGAGATTCCGTATCAGACAATAACCGGAGGAAAGAAACTTCCCGAATGTGATTTTTACGGAGGTGTGGGAAGTGCGATTCAACTTCAGAGTGGACGTATTGTGGTAGGGCTATATTTTCTTGATCCTGCGATCTCAGATGGAAGTGAGGGTTGGAAAGGTCAACACTATACCGGAGTCTGTTTATTATCTGATGATAAGGGAAAGAGCTGGAAGAAGAGTTCAGAGATTACAGTGGATACAGAGCGTGGAGTTATGGAACCGCAAATCGTGGAAGTTGCGCCAGATCGGCTTTTTTCTCTTTTTCGGACTCGCGGAGGTTTTCTGTATCAAACAAGATCCGATGATGGAGGAGTTACCTGGAGTAAGAGTGAACCTTCATTGCTTCCTGCGCCAGAATCTCTTGCGAGAATGATAAAGCTCCAAAGCGGAAGAGTGTTAGTGGTATGGAACAATGTTTCTTCCACAACGCAGAAACCGCGTTATCCACTTGTAGCGGCAGTATCGCATAATTGCGGCGAGAGTTGGAGCGAAGCGAAGATTATTGCTCAAGAGACTGGTACCAACCAATTAAGTAATCATGGTATTGTTCAGCTTGAGGATGGAAAGATTTTGCTAGGAATCTCTCATTACCGTCATGTTAGACCCATGACAAGTGATCTTGATATGGCGATCTTTGATGAAGAATGGCTTTTGAAATAATGGAAGGAAGAAGCTGGTTTTTTTTTCTGTAAAGTATATACGCTAATTCTCTGTATTATTGGCGGTATTTTGGTTATGGTCTGGAGTTTCTTTATAGGTTTCATAGATTTTGTGGATGAGGGGTTTATCCTTTAAAAAGGCTTCAAGTACCGTAGGATCAAAATGGGTTCCAGACCATTGTTGTACCATCTGAAGCGCATCCTCAATTGGATGAGCTGATTTATAAACCCGTTCTGAACAGAGAGCATCAAAGACATCTGCAAGTGCTCCTATCCTTCCGTAGAGAGGGATAGCGGTTCCTTTTAATCCATACGGGTATCCTGTGCCATCAAATTTCTCATGGTGGTAGAGTGCGATAATATAGGCCGCTTGAAGAATGAGCGAGTCGGAATTCTCAAGAATTTTTGCTCCCATAATAGTATGTTGATTTACGATTGCCCGTTCTTTATCTGTTAAGGAAGAGGGTTTAAGAAGGATACTGTCGGCAATGGCGATTTTTCCAAGGTCATGAAGAGGCATCGCACTTTTTATAAGATCGGTTTCAAATTCGTTGAGTCCGAGGTTACGCGCAATGATTGCCGCATATTCACTAACGCGGTTAATATGTTTTCCGGTTTCTCGGTGCCGGTATTCAATAGAGATAGCGAGCCGAAAGATGGTTTCAAGTTGGGATTTTTTCAGTACTAAATTGAATTGAGAATGAAAGACCGCAATGACTGTTTGTAGCGCAAAGGAGAGGGTCCACTGGTAATCCGAGGGAGTAAAGGATCTTCTTGGAGAAAAGGAGGTTGGTTTTTTATTCAGAAAAAGACCATAGATGTGGACAGGAGGATCATTAAGAACATCTATAAGCATAAGATTTTTTTTATAAGCAAGAGAAGGAGGAAGATGTTTGTTGAGAATGAGTCTATGAGAAGGACCTGCGAGAGAAAGAGCGGTGTGAAAAAATTCTGGATGGAACTTTCCTCCGCTTGCGGCAAGAAGTTCTTCTTTATCCTGCGAGGGATGGTGCCGGATAAGGTAGCCTTCTGAGACACCTAAGAGTGTATTAATGGTCCGGATGGTGATTTCAGGGGTTTTTTCTATAAGGATATCTTGCGAAGGAAGAGAGAATGTCCGTTTGGCGCCGGGAAGTTCTCCTGGTTTAAGGAGGGATGCGATCTCTTTTTGGGTCTGTTCAAGGGCAGAGAGAAGATGTTCTCTTTGAAAGAGTTCGCGCCTGATTTCAATAAGACGAAAAAAGAGATGGATTACATAGGCGATAATGCCGATAAAAAAGAGAGGAGAAGGATCAAGGAATATATTTTTGCTTTTAAAAAGCCATATAGTGCCGGCAGAATATCCTGAGAAGAGAAGAATAAGAATAGAGGTGGCTTTTCCTAAGGGAAGAAGAAAGATAAGCATAAGTAGAAGTGTAAAGATAAAGGCAATGCTTAAGATGTCGCGTGTTCCGATGGTTCTGATGAAACTACGGGTAAAAAGGGTATACAAAGCCTGAAACTGGATTGATGCGCCGAATTGAACTCCTAAAGGTGTGGGAATAAGGTCGGCATTTTTTGCGCCGAGAGAAGTTTGTCCAAGGATAATGGCTTTATTGCGAAGAAAGCCTTGAGGATAGTTTCCGAGAAGAAGGTTTTCTATAGAGAGAAAATGACGTTCAAGCGTTTTTTTGGAGAGAAACCGAATAGCAATGCATCCATCTTCGTCAAGGGGAATGGTATCGGAAGCAGGTGCCTGCCAGGTTGAGAGAGCGGTACGAACAGGGCTGTTTTGATATAATTCAAGGGTTTTCAGCGATATCAGAGGATAGAAAGAAGCTTTATATGAGAGAAAGGCGGGGAGTTTGCGTATTAATTTGTCTTTGTTGACAAAGGTGTTGATATGGCCGAGAGAAACATGGCGCTGAAAAAGGGGATGGTTCTCTTGAAGGTTTCGTGCCCGCCATGAGAGTGTTTGGGGGGTGAAGTAAGAAAGCTCAGTGGAGGTAAAGACTGGAAGAATAGGGTTGGGAGAGTGAGAAAGCGCGTTTGCAAAGGCGCGGTCTTCCTCAGGAGTGCGTAGGGAAGCAAAGAAGAGATCAAAGGTAATGCTTTTTACTCCTTCTTCTGTAAGGATCTTAAGGGCTTTGCGATAATCGTTTCGGTTGGCTTCATGGTTGAAATAGTGATTGAATTTTTCTGTGACGCCGATAAGAAGGATCGGAGCTTCTTTTTCTTCTCCGGGAAATTGTTTTAGAAGGAAATCATAGGCAGAAAGGCGCGGTGTTTCTAATTTTCCCGAAATAAAGAGCACAGCCCATAAAATAAAGATCGCAGGAAGAGAAAGGCGTCTCAGACGGTTGAACATTCGTATTGAAGAGATCTACGGATTAGAAGAACCAAAACCAAAATTTTGGGAGATAAACTTTTTTCGGTACGGTTATTGTGTTGGTTGCTTTTTCTGTATATCCGGTAACAGTTAAGTTTGCGTTTTTTTCAAGGTCGGTGGAGTTTCCCGTGGAGCGTTCTTCAACCAGAACCGAGCCTTCTGAAACCGCCACAGTGGTTTTGGACTGGAAAATATTAGGATTCTTTGTGGATGCGGTCCAGGAGGTATTTACCGCAAAGCGCGTTCCGCTGACGCCGGCAATGACTGCAGGCGTTACAACCTCAAAATCAGAGTCGTCTCCGTGAATTACTTCTATGGAAGTGTTGGATTCTTCGGGAATAAAGATCAAACTATAGATTTTTTCTGCGGTAGAAAGAAAGGATCCGAGAAGGCCTATTTTTCCGGAAGATATTGTTACGGTTGTGCCATCGGCAAAAGCAAGGGTTCCATTTTCGCAGATGGTTCCCGGCGCAATAGGTTTTCCATCCAATGTTACCTTTTTATTTTCTACAACCGCGCTTGCATAAGAGAGGAATGCCGCAGTGCTCTTTTTTCCGCTGAAATGGCGCGGGCAGAAAAGATAGAGTTTTTGAGGATCGTCATTGGAAAATTTTCTATTAACAAAATAGGGGTCGTAACTATTGGTTTCAGGGAGAAGTTCTTCTGTAATCTTTTTATCTTCAGGACAAAGAAAGGACTGTTTATTCTGGATATAGAGAGGCCAGAGGTTCGAAAGATCGTCGGGAGTGGCGCTGTGCCAATCTGCCTGGTATGATTCTATTGCCGCAGAGATCTGTTTTAGGTTGTTAAGGCAGTGCATTGCTTTTGAAAGACTTTTTGCACGGAGTGTAAGTCCTGTTACCATCATACCGAGTGTGGCTATAATTGCCAGTATGATGATTATTTCAATAAGACTGAATCCTTTTTTTATCATGGCAATGACTCCTCCTTTCCGAAAGATTTGGAATGTAAAGAGGTTTCAAACTTTTTAAGTGCAAGGTTAAGGCTCATATCTTGTACATAGGTTTTTTTCCATATATCAAGAAGATAGGTGCCTGCATTGACAAGTTGAAGATGGCTCAAGGCAAAGGTTTTTAATTCTTGTGCGATTGTTCCGAGCGCATCATTTTTTCTTATGGTGAAAACAGGTTCTTTGCCTTCTTGTAGGCTTTTGAGCATTGTTTCAATGCGGTACGCGGGACCAGCGATTCTATGTGAAATAAGAAGCACTCCGAGAGATCCAAGTAGAGAAAGAAAAAAGGTGAATCCAATAATCTGTATCAGGCTATGACGAAAAGTCGCATGATATAGATTAGAAATATCACGCATTTCTGAGATCGGAGAAGTTTTTATCAGTTGAGACCAAATGGTGTGAAAAGTAATAGACCCGATAATTAGTCCGCTTACCGTAAGAAAGAGAAAGATATAGAGTATGAAGGCAAGCTGTATCTCTTTATTGATCCAGAGTTTGACGCGTCCTTTTTCCATAAAGTTCCTATTGAATATAAGCGTCTTTCCATAAGTATACTGGAAGAACCTTCTTTCGTCAAGGTTTTTTTGAGGAAAAAGTATGCGCCGGAATTTCCGGCGCATGGGTTACAGGTAAGATTGAATTTTTTCAGCAATGGCATTTTTACCCACTGCTCCAATCATGCGTTCTGCCTCTGTTCCCTTTGTAAAGAGGATAAAGGTGGGTATGGAAAAAATCTTAAATTTTGCGGCAAGTTCAGGTTCTTCATCCACATTTACTTGCACTACTGCCGCGCTTCCCGCAAACTGCTCCGCAAGTTCTTGCAAGACAGGAGCCATCATTTTACAGGGTCCGCACCAGTCTGCATAAAAATCTACAAGTGTTACGTTTTCCGCATTGATGCGTTCTTCAAAATTTTCTGCATTCAGTTTTTCCATCATTCCTCCCAGTAAAAAAAACTCTCTTTATCGTTATGATGCAAAAAGAGCTTTTAAGGTGCAACGAAACCTATCTTAAAATTGTATCATATCAGGGCTTCTTTTATGGGGCGAAAGAAAACAGAGAGGATCTTCTGCAAATGGATTGCCAGTAAGGCAGAATGCGAGGGCTCTGCATCCTTTGCATTCTTTCACAGGGCAATTTTGACAGAATCCTTGAAGATTCTTTCTTCGGCGTAATGATCTAAGAAGGTCATGGTACCAGATGGTCTGCATGGAAGCAGAGAGAAGACTTCCGAGAGAATAAGGGAACCGTCTGCAGGGAAAGACGTTTCCTTCGGGCATAATGGCGCAACCGTCTTTTGCGATAATACAGGGAGCGCCGAAGATATTCCACTCTCTTTTTTTTCTAAGAAGAAATCCTCGGTATGAAGCAATAAGGGAAAGATCTGTCGGGATATTGGCAGATTCCATGAGGAAGGCGCCGGTTTCTCTCCACTCTTCCTGTGAAAGAAGATGAGTCCCTCTAACACTTCCTTGGCCCATTGGAAAGAAACGTTCTACAATAAATCCATTGAATCCACTCTTTTCAGTAAAAGAAAAGAGGGAGGGAAGCTCGTTGCGGTTTTCTTGATAAAGAGTAAAGAGAAAGAATTTTTCGCCTTGGAAGGCGCGGCAAGATTCAATGCCTTTAAGAAAGGAAAGAAAGTTTTTTCCTCTATTTTCTTCATAGGATTGACGAGAAGTTCCTTCACAGGAGAGTTTAAGAGTTTTTACTTTGGTATAAGAAGAGAGGCGGGCAATGGTGTTAGGAGTTAGTAAGGTTCCATTGGTAATAATACCGACAGATTCTACCCATGGAAGGGGTTCTATAAGGTCAAGAAGGGTCCAGAGAGAAGGAAAGAGAAAGGGTTCTCCTCCTGTAAGGTCTACGGAGAGTTTTCTTCCTTGTTTGTTGAGAAACCCTTTAAGATTCTTAAGAATGGTTTGAAGGTTTTTCGGAGAGAGTTCTTTGACAGGACTATATCCATCTTGATAACAATGGCGACATCGTAAATTACAGGCATCGGTAAGATGCCACTGGATATGAAAGGGTTGTGCCATAAATTTCTCCTTATGTAAAGAAAGAGTATACACTGAAAAGAGATCATTATGGTACAATGGCGAAAAAGAGAGGGATGAAAGAGTTATGGCGTATGCGCTTGGTCTTGATTTTGGCACTTCTTGTGTGCGGGCTCTTCTGCTTGATTGCGAAAGCGGAGAGGAACTTGTTTCTTGCGAGCAAGGATATCCGTCAGGTATAGACGGAGTAATTGTTGATGCCCAGGATGGGTATCTTGCACGCCAGAATCCAAAGGATTATCTTATTGCGCTTGAATCCGCGGTAAGAAGATGTATGACAGAATCCGCACTTTCTCCGGAATCAATAATTGGTATAGGTGTAGATGCTACGGCGAGCACGATTTTATCTGTAGATAGGCAGATGCGCCCTCTTTCGGAGGACCCCTATTTTTCAGGCAATATAAACGCGCTTGCGTGGCTTTGGAAAGATCATACCGCTCTTAATGAAGCAGAAGAAATTACCCGCGCGGCAGAGCGGATACGTCCTGTTTACCTTTCAAAAATCGGAGGATTCTATTCGCCGGAATGGTTTTTTTCAAAACTTCTTTTTCTTTGTAGAAACGACCGGAAGGTTTTTGACGCTGCCGCAGGGTTTATAGAACTTGCAGACTATATTCCCGCGCGGCTTTGTGGAAAAAGGTCGCCTTCGGAAGCAGTGCGGAGTATTTGTGCCGCAGGACATAAGGCGCTCTTTAGCAGGGAATGGGGAGGACTTCCGGATGAATCTTTTCTTTCTTCCCTTGATCCTGGATTTTTAGGACTTCGTGATCGTTTATATTACGATGCTCTTCCCGCGGGAGTTAGAGCAGGTGCGCTCTGCGCGGAATGGGCGGAAAAACTAAGAATCAGAGAAGGCGTTCCTGTGAGTGTGGGTGCGATTGATGCGCATGTAGGCGCGGTGGGTGCAGGTATTAAGCCAGGGGTTCTTGTGAGTATTATGGGAACATCAGGATGCGATATGATGTTGTTTCCTTCTGATAAACAGTTGGATGATATTCCTGGAATTTGCGGAGTTGTTCTAGATTCTGTGGTTCCCGGGTTTTTAGGAATTGAAGCAGGACAGGCTGCGGTGGGAGATATTTTTTACTGGTTTCTTCAACGATTCCTTCCTGGAGGAGAAAAGGAGAGGTACCAGCATTATATGGATCTCGCGGCATCTATTCGTCCGGGAGGTACCGGACTTTTATCTCTTGATTGGCATAATGGGAATCGCTCTGTTCTTATGGATCCGAAACTTACCGGTATGGTGGTGGGATTGACGCTTTCCACAAGACCAGAGGAGCTTTTTCGTTCCTTTATGGAGGCCACGGGTTTTGGATGTCGGATGATTATTGAGCGCCTTGAAGAGTATGGCGTTGCGGCTGACCGTATTATTGTATGTGGAGGTCTTGCGGAGAAGAATCCGCTTTTGATGCAGATCTATGCGGATATTACAGGAAGAGATCTTTGGGTGTCAGATTCTGCACAGGCATGTGCGCTTGGAGCCGCGATCTTTGGTGCGGTGGCGGCAGGAAAGAGAGGGGGAGGGGTTGATACGGTGTTAGAGGCACAGGAACTGGTCTGTCGTTTCAAACCTGTAATATATTCGCCGATTCCGCGGCACAAAGAGATATACAACTGTCTTTTTTCTCTTTACCGTTTGTTGCATAATGCTTTTGGAACCAGAGAGCAACCCTCTTTGCGTCATGTAATGAAAGAACTTCTTACTATGAAAGAAAGAGATGAAAGATTCTGATAAGATAGTATTTCGTGGTTGCAAGGTATGTAATCCCGGATCTTTACCTTGCGAGGCAGAGGTAACAGTCGCAGAGGGAATGATTTCTTCTGTGGTGCTCGGAACTGCTCCAAAAGAGGCGATAGAGGTTGCGGCATCGGGAAAAATTCTGATGCCAGGTTTTATAGATCTCCATGTGCATGGTGCTGGAGGCCGTGATGCGAGCGAAGGAAGTTTTGAGGCAATAGAGACGATTTCTTTGGCTCTTGCCGCAGAGGGTACAACTTCGTTTCTTGCGACTATTCTCTCTTCTTTTCAGGAAGGATCCAGGAATTTTATGCTTCCTGAAGCATTGCAATTTCGTTTCTCTGGTGCGCAGGCAATGGGGATTCATCTTGAAGGACCATATTTGAATCCTGAATTTGCGGGAATGATTCCCTTGAAATCTCTTGCTACTGTTTCAGAACTTTTTCCTGAAGAGATTCTTGAGGCATGTCGGGGAGAGTTGAAAATGATGACGCTCGCACCAGAACTTCCAGGATCTCATAGAGTTATTGAAATGCTTCTTAAAGAAGGGGTGGTGCCTTCTATTGGTCATACGGGAGCAACCTTTGATCAGACAAATAGGGCGATTGCATGCGGCGTACGCCATGCGACCCATCTTTTTAATGCGATGAAGGGATTTCATCATCGGGACCCTGGAGCCGCAGGCGCATTGTTGATGGAAGATTCAGTGGTGTGTCAGATTATTGCCGATGGAATGCATCTTCATCCTTCTGTGGTACATTTTATCGCCCGGATCAAGGGGGTGGAATCAATCGCCCTTATAACAGACGGACTTCCTTCTCTTGGAGAGAAAAGAAAATCCGGTTTTTATTTGGGAAGACCGTATGAAATAAGAAACGGCGCGATCTTCTCTTTGGATGGAACCCTTGCAGGGACTGTGCTTGGTCAGCTTGCTCTGTTAAAACGCTTTTCCGCCTTTACCGAAATTCCGATCCATTCTCTTCTTGCCTGTAGTACTACAGTGCCGGCTAAAGTGTTGGGTATCGCGGAAAGGAAGGGACGTATTGCGCCGGGAATGGATGCAGATATGCTTCTTTTGGATGAAGAGTGGAATCTTGAACAAACATGGGTTAAGGGAAAATGCGTATATTGCCGCGATATGCGGATTGATAAAGAATAAACATTGAGTTTTCTTGAAGAAAAAGATCTTCGTAATAGAAGGAAGTATGAGGGTTCTGTTAACTTGGCATAGGAGGCAATGGATGGAAGATATTACCTATGAGGACTTTAAGAAACTTGATATCCGCGTTGTAAAGATTCTGAAGGCAGAGGATCATCCCAATGCAGACAGGCTTTATGTGATTACATTTCTTCTTGGCGAAGAGAGAAGAAGCGTGGTGGCGGGGATACGGCCCTACTATGAAAAGGAGGAGTTAGAAGGAAAGTATGCGATTGTTCTTCTTAACCTTGAGGCACGTACGATTAGAGGGATTGAGAGCCATGGAATGATTCTTGCCGCTTCTGATGATGAATCTCTGACGATTTTGAGTGTGGATAGAGATATTCCTTCTGGAACCAGGGTATCGTAAGAAACTCTTTTTATTGACGCCAGGAATGAATTGCGGTATTGTGAACAGGGAGGAAAAGGCGATGATTTCGCGTATGGTTGCCGGATATAGGAAACTTAATAAACAACAACGGATTATTCTCTTTGTATGTGTGGGAATTATTTTTTTGATGGTAGTGAGAATTGGTGTATGGAAAGCATCGAAAAATCCGAGAATTTCTCCGCGCGGATATGTACGGAACCTAAGAAGCCCTGAAAGTAAAATCCGGCTTGAAGCAATTCAAATGGTGGGAACGATGAGGATTGTTTCAGCGATTCCCAAACTTGAAGCTCTTATTCTCTCTGATCCTGACGAATCTGTACGGCTCGCCGCCGCATGGAATCTTGGTCTTCTTGATAAACCGAAACTTCTTGCTTTATTGAAAACCGGTGATACTAAAACACGGTTGCTTGTAATGGATACCCTTGTAAAATTCGGGAAAGAAAACCTCTCGCTTATTGAGGATCTTATGGATGATTCTCATGATGAAATCCGGTTGGCGGCACTTTCTGCCCTTGCAAACGCAGGAAGTCAGTATGGTGAGAAGATTCTTCAATATGCGGAAGATACCGAGCAGGAGAGTTCTTTCAGAATTGCCTGTTTATTAGCCCTACAGCGCGCAGGAGGACCTGAGATGGTTACCCGGCTTTTTACGATTTATTACAATGACCCTGATCCTGAAATAAAAAAGGCAGGTCAGGATACTATGGTTCTTCTTCAAAAAAAATCTTCCGGACATACTACCAATGCACAATGAGAGGTGGGGCATGAAATGTTACAGAAAGCGAATGCATGGGTTTACTCTTATTGAATTGTTGGTGGTGATTTCTATTATTTCAATGCTGGCAGGGCAGTTGCTTCCCGCTCTTTCCAGCGCGCGGGAAAAGGGAAGAGAGGCAAATTGTATCAATAACCTTCATCAGATTGGGATTGCGATTGAGATCTATTATCAAGATTATAGCGATTATCCTCCGTGGACATCCTGTCTGTATAAATCGTATCTTGGTACTCCGAAGATATTCCTTTGTTTAACAGATCTTTTTCATGGCGAGAAGGGCTCTGGACATAATGCTTATCCTGAAGCGAATGATATTCCTGTGGCGAAGATGAATCCGGCGCCGACAGATCCTTCGGATCCCGGCCTTTTTCAACGGAACCCCGAGATAGAGGCATGTAGTTATATTTATGAATTTAATCCCTGTGTTTGTACCTGGTTTACTTCTTCCGCAACCGCGGAAACAATCTTGGCCGCAGATACCAATGGCGATGGTAAGGTAACCTGGAAGGAAGCGAAGATGTATCAATCCAACCATGGGTATGGAGGAAAGGTACCGATTGTCCGATGTTTCTGGCATTACAATAATCATAATGGAAAGGTTCTGAATCTTTCCTTTAGAAATTATAATGTGTATACCAGCGGTCCTGAATGGGAGAGTACTTCTTATTGAGCGAGAAGAAACTTATTTTTGTAAAGAAGAAAGAAGCGTGTTGGCATTTTCTCCTTGAATGTCCTGAAGAAGGGGTTGGGTAAGGTTGAGAGCATCAAGAAGGAGAAGATCCGCGCCAGGATCTGCCCAGGGGGAGTCGCTTCCAAAAAGGATTTTTTTTGGATGATGTTTGGCAATAATTTTTTTCACTTTTTCCGAAGAGAGATAAGGAAAGGTGAAAGAGGTCTCAATATATACGTTACTTCCCGCTAGAGTTGTTTCTACTTCATCCCACATATAGTACCCTCCGAGATGGGTTGCAACGATGAGAAGTGTGGGAAATACCTGCGAAATAGTATATATTGCCGCGGGCGCGGCCCGGCGATGAGGTTCAAAGGCAATATCGTATCCCGCATGAAAGACGACCATCATATTTTCAGTAACTAAAGATTCCCAGAATGGATAGAGAAGAGGGTCGTCAATCTCAAAATTCTGATAAAAGGGATGAAGTTTAATACCCAAAAAACCTTCTTGTGCAAGGATTTTGATTTTTTCTTTAGGGTTAGGGTCTTCGGGATGGATAGAAGGAAGAGGTTCAATTCTTGGCGAGCGTATAGATTTTGACCACGCGAGAATATCTTCAAATTGAGAAGGTTTTGTGGCAATGGAGCAGAGTACGCTTTTTTCAATGCCGGCGCTGTCCATTGTTTCTATAAGGTTTTTAACGGTTCCTCTATGAAAGGCTTTAACCCTTCCTTCTGCTTCAAGGGAGGAAATGGCGCGTTCTGCCAGCATGTCGGGAAAGGCATGGGTATGGAAATCAATAATGGTCTTCATTTACAGAACTCTTTGAAAAGAGCGTGTGCGATGATTGTATGACCCAGTTGGTTAGGATGTACTGGTTCTCCGCAAAAATGTTCTGTATCTCGGAATGTGAGGTGTTGTTGAAAGATATCATGAAGACGGATGAGCGGAATTTGAAAAGTTTCGCTCGCTTTTTGCACTCCTGCGCGATAGGCTTCAAGTTTTTGTAGTACCATACCACGCCAGTGATGCGTGGTATCAGTAGTGATATAAAATGGTTCCATAAGGATGATGCGACATGCGCTTTTTTTTCGTGTTCTATCAAGAATTTCAAGGTATCGCTTTGCGAACTGTTCAGAGGTCTGTTCTTCCCAGCTCTGAGAGGTGCGGATTACCCGATGAAGATCGTTGATGCCAATGAGGATGGTAAGACAGTCGGGTTGATGGTAGATAACATCATCTTCCCATCGTTGTTGAAGATCTAAGAGGGTATTTCCGCCGATGCCTTTATTCAAGATTGAAAATTTTTTTTCAGGAAATTCTGCCATAAGAAGGTCATGAAAGAGTTTTACATATCCGTTTCCATAAGGGCTAAACTCTGCTCTGCGCCCTGTGTCGGTAATACTATCGCCGATACAGACAATTTTATCTCCTTTTTTGATTATTTGATCCATAATTTTCTCCTGTATGAAAAAAAGGGACTGAAAAATATCTTTTACTATACACGATATTTTTGCGGGGTGCAAGGATCTTTATGATTGACGTTCACAGAAGGATCTGTTACTCTTTTTGCATATACGGTATTGATAAAATAGAAGAGAGGAAGAGTTTTATGAAGGAAATTCGTATGCTTTCTTTTGATCTTGACGGAACACTTCTTGACGACAGAGGTCTTTTATCAGAAGGGAATAGAAGTGTTATACAAGAATATGCCAGGCGAGGAGTGAAGGTGGTGTTGGCATCGGGAAGAATGCCTTCCCGCATAGAGCCTTATGCAGATCTTTTAGAAGTAGATTGTGCGATGATTGCTTATAATGGTGCGGTGACATTCTTGCCCCGCGCGGAAAAAAAGAAGATGATACTGTACGATCCGCTTCCGGCGATAGTGGCTGAAGAGGTTATGGACTATTGTCGTGAATGGAAGTTTCATTTGAACTTTTATAGTGATGAGAAGGTTTATGTATTGGAGGAATATCGTTTTTCCCGGTATGCCGAGATCTATGCGAACCAGACAGGCGCTGAATTAACCTTTGTGCCGGATTTTACTCCTTTTCAGGGACGGGCTCCTGTAAAATTGGTGATTGTGATGGATCCATTGCATCCGGATCTTCGTAGAACTCGGGATTTTCAATATAACTATTTTTCAGAGAAACTGAAAGGAAGGGCGCATGTGGTGAGAAGCAATCCAGAGTATCTTGAGTTTCTCAGTATTTCCGCGAATAAAGGGGTGGCCCTTCTTCGTATAGCGGAATATTATGGTATTGCCGCAGAGACGATTATGGCATTTGGAGATGCGGAAAATGATAGAGAAATGCTTTCTTATGCAGGTATTGGCGTGGCTATGGCGAATGCTTCGGAATCTCTTCGTCGTGAAAGCGATGCGGTAACTGTAACGAATAATAATAATGCAGGTGTTGCGAACTTTCTTTTGGAGCTTTTATAATGCATAGATATGTTCCTTTTGCTTTTTCTCCCGGAGAGCCGTTTCGTTGTCCTAAGTGTGGAAATCTTCATTCTATTGCTACCAGAGCTATAGAAACAAGATCGGAGATGTTGGACTCTCTTGATGAGGTTCTGAAGAAAGAAGGGCTTATGCCCGAGGGTGAGATTCTTGTGATTGCGGACGATTGTACGTGGGAGGCGGCGGGAAATAAGGTCTATAAAAATCTTTTGAAGAAGAGGCAGGTTTCGTCTTGTATTCTCTCTCCAGAGGACGGTCCTCTTTATGCGGAAGAATTGTGGTTTCCGGTTCTACGCGAGAAAGCAGAAAAGAAATCTTTGCTGGTGAGCGTGGGAAGCGGTACGATTACCGATCTTGTGAAATGGGCGGGGCATGATCAATCAATTCCTGTGGTTGCGGTGCCGACAGCACCTTCTATGAATGCCTATACTTCCGCTATTCTTGCTCTTTTTGCAGGAGGAGTTAAGAAGACCGCGACAGTATTGCCTCCTGCGGGTGTTTTTGCAGATAGTGAGGTTCTTGCGGAATCACCAGTGGAAATGATCAGGGCCGGTTTTGCGGATTCTCTTGCAAAATCTTTTGCTAATGCTGATTGGAAGATGGCTTCTGTGCTTCTTGGAGAGCCTTATTGTCCTCTGCCCCTGGAGATTGTCGGGATTGCGGAACAGCTTCCTTTAATTCCGGAACTTCTTGCAAAGAGAGATCTTTCATCTATTGAATCCCTCATGAAACGGCTTCATCTTGGAGGTATTTCCATGCAGGTAGCGGGAAGTTCTTCTCCAGCATCGGGCGGAGAGCATCTTATTTCGCATTTTCTTGATATGTTCGCATATGAAACAGATCGTCCGGTATTTGCTTTACATGGTCTTCAAGTGGGGATTGGCCTGCTTTTTTCGGCATTTCTATATGAGAAGGTTCGGATGCTATGCGGTCAATCTTTGGATCCAAAGGTATATTCTTCCAATATTTCCGATGCTCTTTCTACTCTTACAAAAATTTTTCCTTCTGCGAAGGAAGATCTTCTTAAAGAATGCAAAAAGAAAGAGATACTGATTTCTTCTATGGAAGAAGTGCTAGAAAAGAAATTTTCTCTTTTGGAAGAATCAGTCTTACAGAATGTTCCTTCTTTTGCGGAATCAAAAGATCTCCTTCAAAGGGCGGGGTGTCCGGTCTCTTTCAAGGGGATCGGCGTGGATCGTGAGGGTGCGGTAACTGCTCTTATACATTCCCGTTTTATCAGGGCGCGTCTTACGATTCTTGATTTAGCCGCGGGCCTTGGATGTTTAGAGGAGGCCGCATACGAATTTCTTGGTGGTACCGATGAATGAAGATCATCTTGTTTTGATGATTGAAGAGATGATTGGATCAAGAGGAATCCGTCATAAAGAGAGTGTGGCGGGTATAGGAGATGATTGTGCGGTGGTGAAGAAAGGGAAGGGGTTTCTTCTGTTAACCACTGATGTTGTGGTAGAGGGAGTTCATTTTGACGATTCTGCTTCCTTGCGAGGAGTTGGTTGGAAAGCGCTTGCGGCGAATATCAGCGATATTGCCGCAATGGCCGGTCTTCCTAAATGGGCGCTTGTTTCTTTTGGCCTTCCGGATGGAAATCCGGATCGGGTAAAAACATTGTACCAAGGGATTCTTGATGTGGCGGAGAAGTTCGGAGTAGAGGTTATCGGAGGAAATATTACTTCTTCAGCAACTCTGTTTGTGGATATTTTTCTTCTTGGCGAATCCGCGGGTATTGCGCCGGTGATGCGGTGTGGCGCTAGCCTTGGAGATGCTCTTTTTGTAACTGGATTTCTTGGAGGAAGCAGAGCCGGAAGAGAGTTTTCTTTTATTCCCCGCGTGAAAGAAGCAAGGCGGTTGTGTAAAAAGGTTTCAGTGAGTGCTATGATGGATATTTCCGACGGTCTTTCAACAGATCTTCGGCGGTTGTGTCTTGCAAGTAATACAGGCTTTGATCTTGAGGCTGACCGTATCCCTATTTCTCCCGAAGCAATCGCACATACCCGGAGCTCTCAAGATGCGTTGATGGCGGCATTGAGTGATGGAGAAGATTATGAACTTCTCTTTACTGTGCCTTCTTCCGAGGCAGAGAAGGTTCCGTCCTGTATTGTTGGAACGAAGGTTTCATATATTGGAAAAATAACGGAAGCAGGCAGGTATACAGCTTCTTTTGAAGGCAACTCTTTTTTGGTAGAACCAAAGGGGTGGTTTCATTTTTCTTCTTCGCGTAACAGGTAAAAAAAAAGAGAGGACGGAAAAGATTGTAGTAAAGATATTATTCTTCTTGGATAGCTTCTCTTTTTTTGAGTTCTTCTACCATTTTTACAATCTTTTCAAGATCTGTAAGAGTAATCTGATGACTTCTTAGCGTAAAATCTATTCCAAGGGATTTCAATGTTTCCGCAACTTTTTCTTTCTCTATTTTGAATGAGCGGGCGAGAACATTAAGAATAGTTTTTCTTCTATTTTCAAAGATACCGGGAATAATTTTCCAGAAAAGGGTTGTGTCGCGGATTTCCATTGCGGGAGATTTTCTTGGAACTATTTCAAGAAGTACGGATTTTATTTTTGGCATAGGATAAAAGACATGCCGACTTATGGTGTAACAGATACGGGTTTGAGTAAAAGTAGCAATGGTTACTGCTAAAAAACCATAATCGCGGTCTCCGTGCGTGGCGATGATTTTTTCTCCTACCTCTTCCGGAAGACTTACAATAGCGCGGGTCCATGCAGGAAGAAGCCGGAGAAGATGGAGAATAATAGGAGACGCAATATAGTATGGAAGGTTTCCTATAATAGTGAATGGGCCGCGCGAGGAGAAAAAGGAGGGGTCGGTGGTAAGAAAATCTTTGGTGATGATCTCAAGATTTGAAAAAGAAGAAAGACGCGTTTTCAGAAGTTCCGCGATCACAGCATCTTTTTCAAAGGCTATAACCTGTTTGGCATCTTTACAGAGTTGTTCGGTAAGCGCGCCAAGCCCTGGTCCTATCTCAAGGACTGTATCATTAGACGATACCTTTGCAAAGGAAAGAAATTTATCCCGTACATTTTTGTCAATGAGAAAGTTCTGTCCAAGACCTTTATTGGGAACGATCCCTTCTCTTGCAAAGAGTTGACGGAGAGCTGTTTTTGTGAGAAATGTCATACGCTATCGTGCTTTTCTTTTATACGGGAAAACCTTGATGCGGTGCGGATCGCTTCAATCATACTGGATGGATCCGCAAGGCCTTTATGGGCAATGTCAAAGGCGGTTCCGTGACCGGGACTGGTACGGATCCATTGAAGGCTTGTGCTGATATTGACAAGGGAACGGGAAAAAAAGGTTTTAAGGGGGATCATTCCCTGGTCGTGGTATAGGGCGAGAATAAAGGTAAAGCGAGGGTTTGAAAGAGCGCTGTGAAAGAGTGTGTCAGAGGGAAAAGGTCCTTCTGCGTTAATCCCCTTTTTTTGTAGTGTTTCTATGGCGGGGAGTATGATATCTGTTTCTTCGCTACCCATGGTATTTGATTCTCCTGCATGGGGGTTAAGGCCGCAGACTCCGATTCTTACCGGAGGGCTGTAATATTGTGTGCAGAAGGCTGTGGCGGAAAGAGCGGCTTCCACGAGACGCCGGGAAGTGAGATGTTTCCAGAGATGCTGAAGCGGAATATGGGTGGTGGCAAGGAGGACTCGCAATTTTTTTGTTGCCATGAGCATCTCTGTTTTTTCACCGGTAAAAACTTTAATTGCTTCTGTATGGCCAGGAAAATAGATTCCTGCTTTATGCCATGCAGTTTTGGAGATCGGCGCGGTAACAAGCGCAGATACCTTTTTTTCCTGAAGAAGTTCCCATGCTTGCAGAAAGTAGGAGAAGGAGGCGAGTCCGTATTCCTTGGAATGTTGTCCTGGAGTTGCTTTTTTTCGGAGAGATCCTGTTTCAAGAAAATAGATGCCTCCAGACTCTGAGTATCCCTTCCATGTCTCTATATTCACTCTTTCAGAACAATGGCGTGAAGCCTGTTCAAGGAGAGGTTTGTCGCCTATTAAAAGTAGGGGCCGGCGAAAGGATTGTTTTGAAAGCGTACAAGCCGCTTTTAAGGAGATTTCCGGACCGATTCCTGCGGGATCGCCGAGAGAAATCGCGACAGGACAATTATTTTTTGAAGACATGGATTGGAATGGTTTTCCAGAGTTCTGCGAGGAAGATTGCATATTCGGATTGAAACTTTTCTTCTTGAATTTGGCGTCGTGCAAGAAAGAAGAATTCTTCAGGTTTTTCCGGATCTATAGATTGTTCAATAAAAAAGATGGAAAATCCTTCTCCGATTTTTAGTGGTTTAGAAAATTCTTTTTCTTTGATGGAATCTATCATGGAAAGAATGTCGGGATCTAAATTTTTTGTGGGAATCCACCCGAGCAAATCCATTGCGGCAATAGGGTTAGGAGATGAGCGAAGAAATTCGTCAGCCTCTTCTTTTGAGGCAAACTGTTTTCTTCGGAGAAACTTTTTCTTTCCTTCTTTAGAAAGTTCTTCCATCCGCTGTGAAATTTCTGTCGGCGATATTTTAATTTTTGCTCGTACCTGTCTGTCTATCAGAAGATTGACTCGGATAGCGTCGTAGAGAGATTGTATCAGGCCTTTGCGTGTTAGATTGTTCTCTTTAAGGTAGGCATTGAAATGCTCTTTTGAACCAAGTTGTTGTTCAATGCGGGCAAGATAGAAATTCTCGTCTTCTGAACTTGGTTCTATCTTATCTCGAATTGCTCTGGCAAGAAGAAGTTTTTCTTCAACAATTGATTTGAATGCCTCTTCTTGAGAGATTTTATTGCTCTGAGCAACTCGGATTTGTACCTCGCTTGCCCATATAAAAAGCGGTCCTACCTTTGCAATGGTCGTATCTCCTGCTCCAAAGGCAGGAAGGATGTGTATGCCGAGTAAGAATAAAAATAGCAGGATCCCTGCGACCTTTTTCATTGAAGATCTCCGAGTTTTTCTTTGTGGATAACAACCTGCGCGTCTTCTTTGAGTTTTGCGACATAGGCATCAAGCGCTTGCCGCTTTTTCTGGGTAAGAACTATTTTGGTAATATTCGGAGTTGCTTCTTCAAGACTCTGAATCTGCGATGGGAATCGTTCGCCAACCCTGAGGATATGGAAGCCATTTTCTGTTTTAACTACTTTTCCGAGGATATCGCCGGATTTCATTGAAAAGACAATGGCTTCAAGTTCTGGCATAAGTTGTCCCCTTACAATGATTCCAAGATCGCCGCCTTTTTCTTTGGCAGAACCCTGAGACTCTTTTTTTGCGATTTCCCCAAAATCTTCTCCGAGAGAGAGCCGTTTTATGATATTTTCAGCAGATTCCTGGGTAGGAACTACAATTTCATAGAGATGGAGTCGTTCTGGAAGAAGGAAGTCGTTTAGGTGGCTGTTGTAGTAAGTTTTTAATTCTTCCTGTGTAACTTGAATTGTGCTAAGAACTTGATCTTCTAAATATTCCTTGATAAGAAGTTCACGCCGGTACCGTGAGAGTTGTTTATTAATTTTTGCGCGGTAGCGCGGTGAAAATTTATGGGCTTTCTGGTAGATTAACTGTTCGTTGATATAATCGTCAAGCGCTTGCTGGGGAAGTTCTTTCGCATATTGACGATAAAAGTCGGGATATTCTGAAATTTTTTCTTGCAACTGTGCCGCGGTTATTGGTTCTCCGTTGATAAGCGCGATTACGTTCTGTTTTGAAAACAGATGCGAAAAGATCATTGCGCCGATAAGAATGAGAAGAAGGACTCCTATAGCAAGAAGAAGAAATTTTCTATTACTTTTTTGTACTGTTTTGTGCAGAAGTCTCCGTATCTGCGCCAGATACTTCTTCATAATGATCTCCTTTCGCGAATTTTACGCGCCTGTCTGTCATAAATAACCCGAACTCTTTTCTCTGCGGTTATTTGGTATTGAGATATTGTACCATTAGAACTTTTCTCTGCCACTTTTTGTCCGATAACAGTAATAGAAAAGATATTGGATCGTATGGTGATAAGATTTGCGATTTTTGAAATAACGAGTTCTTTTTCTTCTTCGGTATCTATGAATCCGTCCTGGGTATCATCTTTCTTGTTGAAGCCGCGCCGGGTAATTTCTTTGTTAAGGGGAGAATGGAGTGTTCCGGTGATTTGTGAAAGCGCGGTGAAGGGACGAGTTTCAATGATTTTTTTGGCAAGGGGAAGATCTACTAAAGGGAGACAGACGAGCGCTGTTTCAGAGGCAGTATTGATATTAAGGCGACCTGCAACTGGAAGAGAGGGATTGTTCCGTATAGTAAATTGGTCTAGAACCTTTCGGTCTCGTCCTTTCCATAGATCAAGGGTTCTCCATTGCTCTCCTGTATGGATAAATGAGAGTCCCGCAGGAGAAGAGAATGGACCGTTTTGTATGCGAAACGAGGCAGGCCATGCGGAAAACTGGTTGAGGAGAGAGAATTCTCCGCCTATAGAGGGAAGCATAAGAATATTTCTTTTTCCTGGGGAGGGTGGTCCTGTAAACCAGGCGTGGTCATTGAAGATTCTGGGATCGTTTTTTTGACGGACGAGATCATTGTGCGGAGAGCCGTCTCCATAGTTGCTCCGTTCAATAAGATTTCCTTCCGCGTCATGAAGTTCCATGGGAGAGCCGAGAGGAAAGGAAAGTCCGAGTGCATTGATAATAGCATTAATCCATTTTGCGAGAATTTGTGATCCTGCAATATTCATCAGGACAATGGGTTTATGGCATGCGGCATGAGCAGGTTGGCGGATTGGAAGCAGAAACGGAAGGACCAGAAGACCTTCCGGACTTTCAAGAATGTAAAGTTTCCATTTGATACTATCGCCGATTAGAAAATAGGATCGTGCGCCTATAACGCTTCCTTGAGGAAGAATAATGCGGGAAGGAGAGATCGTCTTCCAGAAGAGATTTGCCTGTTGTAGAAGATCTTGTTTAAGAGAGGTTTCTCCTGCGGAAAGATCGTGAAGGATTTTTTGAGTGGCATTATTGATAGATTCAAAAGAGGTTGATCCCGGAAGCGTGAGAAATCCACCCTGTATGCTCCATCCTGAGATGTTTATGGGATGATTATAAGGATTAAAGAGTTCAATGTAGTGGGGGCCGAGTTCTGAGATAACGGTAAGGACTCCGGCCGCAAGGGTGTGGGTTTCTATCTTTAATTTCGGCGTTGGCTCAATTTCATTGAGATACGGAGTTTTTTCAAGACCGATACGTTCTTCTCCGGTACTGGTTTTTGCAATGGTGGGGACAGAATCTTCATCACGAAAATCTATGATATTAAGGGCGATCTGAAGGGCTTGGGATTCCGAATATTTCTGGGCGAGGAAATATTCCTTTAATGTCTCAAGGGATGCGGTATTTAGCGTTATTTTGAGTTTACCATTCTCATCACGATCCGTTTCATGGGAGGTACAGGTAATATAGCGCCGTATGGATTGAAATATCTTTGTTGAAAAAGAAGGAACCATTTTTATATCTTCAATGGCAAAATAGGGTCTGTCATCGCCTTTTGGTTTTTTCCAGTTAAATTCAGAGGGTTCGTCAATTCCTTCGCCGGGTTCATCGGTTAGGCCGTCTCCGTCGTTGTCAATGCCGTCGTTTGCAAGTTGCGCCGCATTATTGTTGTCATCTATGCCGAAAATACCAGGCGCTCCGTCTGCGCCAAAGCGGAACTTTACCGCCAGGGAGGATCTTACGGGTCCTAATATATGATTAAGAAGGGATATTTCAGCACATGACCAGCCTTCATTGAAGGAATAGAAGCCATTTTTTGAGATGTTGCCTGCGGCATTCAGATTGATTTTTCCACTTTCATCTTTGATGAGTACCGCATATCGGCCGGTTATTTTTCCCCGAGAGTCTTTGATATAGAACCATTGAGATTCTCTAATGCCGTCTCCATCAAGATCCACATCGTTTCCTTCAAATTTGGTATGCCAAGGTTCATCTAAAGAATCGTGCCAATTGGTATCGTGTTGAAGTTCCCACAAGGCTTCTTTAAGTCCCCGTTGAGCGATCCTTCCTGCCTTTGATCCAGAGAGCGCGGCAAAGGAGCTTTTTTGCCAGAGTGAAAATACAACAACCATTCCCGTAAGGATTACAAAGAGTATAAGAAGTATTCCAAGAGTGAAAATAATGGCATCACCGTGTTTGTTGAAGAAGAATTTCTTCGCGGCTTTTTTTATAGATTTCTTTTCCTTCACGCTTGCCTCCAGATATAGTAAGTTCCACAGAGATGGTTTGTGGAAGTTTTCCTTTATGTGGCGGTCTTCTGGTATCCCATGAATCATACCAGAGCTTTCCATCGGAATAATGAAAAAGAAGATCGGTTGCATCTATTGAGATCGGATGGCTACCGGGAAACGTTTCAGGGAAGGTATAGTCGCTCCGGTCTGCGGAAAGCCGCATATATGATACTCGTACTGTCTTTGAGACAGGATCAAAAAGAATCGCAAAGGTTCCAAGGTCAGACCCTTTTCCTTCAAACCATGGAGCGATAAAACGGATTTTTTTCGCATCTCCGATAAAATCTATTCGGTAAGGGCTTTCAATGTCTCGTACGACAGCTTCGTTTAGATGGCGTCGTAGAAATAAGAAGAGAGAGGAAGTTTCTTGCATCATCCGTTTTTCAGCCATTATCATACGGCTCCGCAAGAGGATATTTCTAAAGAGAAGAAGTGTGGATCCCATTACAATGGAAAGAATAATAGTGGCAACGAGGATTTCTATAAGAGAAAATCCTTTCCTATTTCTGAAGCAAGGAACCATAGAACTCTTCTTGATATCTCTTTCCTTCTTTAGGAGTGGAGAGAATAAGGGTAATGGTGTAGAAACCTTCTTTTTCTTCTTTGAAGAATGCGATGTAATCTATCTCTGGGCTATGTGGTATGTTTCCCGCAATTTTTTCAGGAACCATTCTTCCTTCCTCTCCGTAGATACGTTCAATGGTATCAAGAAGTTTTTCCGATACGGTTTGAAAGGTTAGTGCGATTTTGGCGCGTTGAGAAATATCTTCTGCTATTGGCGCGGTTTTTACTAAAGGAATAAGGCCTATCAAAAGGATAAGAATGGCTGCGAGAACCGCAATAAGAGAGATTCCCCGATTATGGTTCTTCGCGGACAATCACTTTTCCTGTGAGATTATAAAGAGAGAGGCGCGCGCGTTTTTTTATCCGTTTTTCTTCTAAAAGCATGCTTCCGGCTTCTCGTGCCGTGCCATCTGGGAAAAAAACAACAGGAGAAAATCCCGAGGTTTTTTCCCGTATTACTGTTCCGGAAGGAAGAAGAAATACCTTGCCGATTCTCGCGCCTTCGCGGTACATGACAAAAGAGTCGTTATCAAAGACGACTGTATAGGGAATTCCTTCATTTTCCGCAAGGCTTTTTGCGGTAGCTAATGTTTCAACAATACATCCGCATATAGATTTGAATTTTGATTCCCGAAGGCTTTTATTGAAAAAAAAGGCCGATAAAAGAAGGAAGATTGCACCTATACAGACGATGGTGAGTATTTCTATGAAAACAAATCCTTCTTTTTGTTTCATTGTTCCCCTTTTTCTTGAAGTTACCAGTTGTTGATATCGTCCTTTGTATGAAACCGTCTATCCGGTCCCGCGGAAATAAGAATAAACGGAACGGTTTCTTTGAATGTTTGCGGGTAAAGATAAAAAAAAGGAGTGTTCCAGAGATCACGCATACTTCTGTGTTCATTGAGGTTACTCTCTTTTATTCTCATATAGGGCCCTCTCCATTCTGGCAGGTTAGAAGGGCCCGTAAGACAGGCGATAAGATGGCTACATCCCTCACCCTCTCCAGAGGGATAATCTCCTATATCGGCTTGATACATTGCTAATGCGGCTTCAAGTTGTGCGATGAGAGATTGCGTGGAGACAATCGCGGCGCGAGCTCGTGCGGCACGAACTGCGGGAAGAGTGAGCGCGCCAAGCATTGCGATGATAGCAACTGCAACTAAAATTTCAAGGAGAGAGAGACCGGACGAGAGTATTGAAAAGGAAGAGCAGAATCGTTTCATACCACAATTTCTCCTGGGGAAGAGGTAGAGTCTGACAGAGTTTCTTCAGGGAAAATCCATTCTTTGAGAGCTACCTGAATTGCGGCAGTAACTGGTATTGAAATCGCCGCACCGACGATTCCCATCAGTTTTCCTCCGATTAAAATGGCAATAATAACAACAATCGGAGAAAGTCCAATGGCTTTTTGCATGATTCTTGGAACCAGAAAGGCATTTTCTAATTGTTGGACTCCTGTATAAATCGCGGCAATAGCAAAGAGTTTCCAGACAGGTACATTGGTTGCGATACCGACGAGGATTGCGGCGCACCCGGCAAAGATCGGGCCAAGAATAGGAATAAGTTCAAGAATTCCCGCAAGAATTGCCAGTGTAATGGCAAAGGGGATTCCAAGAAGATGAAGCGCGATGCCGTCAAGTAGAGTTACAATACAGATAAGAAGTAATTGCCCGGAAAACCATCGACCTAATTTTTCACGGATTCTTTGCAGAGTTTGTCTGCTTTTTTCCCGGTATTCGGAAGGGATCATTCTTAGGCAAGGTTTGGATATATTTCCACCCTCAAGAAGCAGGTAGGCGGTAAGAACGAGAACAGTAATGGCAGAAAAGATTCCCTCAAGAAATGAAAAAACTTTTTCAATGAGGTTTCCCGCAAAGACTGCAAGAAAGTCTGATGCTTGATCAAGTAGATTTCGGATTGTCAGGTCTGTAGTGCCTGTTTTGAAGGCGCGCCATTTTTCGGTATATTCAGGGAGTTCCGAAGAAAGATCTTTGATTTGAATGAATAGAGGAGGCAATATAAGTTTTCCTACGATCCACAGTAGAAAAAGAAAAGAGAGAAGAAGGAGAAAGACTGCAAGAGGACGTCGGACTCCTCTTTTTACAAGGCGTTGAATATATGGTTCAAAGAGAGTCGCAAGTATTCCCGCGATAAGAATGAGAAGGAGAATGCCACGGATGTGGTAGAGTGTCCAGAAGCCCGTTAGAAGTAGAAGTATTTTTGTAACAGACCAGAGTGAAATCTCATATTTCATCGTTTACCTCTTTTTCAAGTGTATCATGTTTTATTGAAAGATAAAAGCATGAAACAGAGGTGTATGCAAGAAGAGAGGATTGGGTTTTGAGACGGTTCCCTCTGAGCGAAAGCTTTGTGGAGAGACGATGAAGATCATGTATATTAAAAGGGAAGAATATTCCTTGGTCGGAGAAAGGTTACTACTGTAACAGGATGTTTTTTTCTAGCATTTGGTTCATTGGATCCAGCTATAAGAGTAAGTTTTACAAGGGTGGGAATATATCTATAATCTTCTGTTTCAGAGAAGAGCGCATCTGTAAGGAGAACCTGTTCGTTTCGGAAGTTGTAATATTCAAATTTGCTTCCTGGTCTGAGATTGATCTTTTTATTTAGATCCAAAGAGAACCAGTCAGTTCCATTAGAAGAATGCCAGAGAGTTGTGTCGTGCCCGGTGTTGTCAGGAACTTCCTGGGTAAGCCCTGGCGCAATTTTAAAAAAACGTGATCCAGAGACTGTTTCTACATGGAGATTGTATTCATTGGGATCTTCCGGATTTTTCAGAAGAACCCCACTCTCTGTTCCTGAAGTATTTCGATTTCCTAAAGAGAATTCGTCAAGCATGGTAAAAAGATTTAATTGGATATCATTCTGGTAGGATATTTCTTTCCGTATTTTTGCCGCTCTTACATACATAAAGGTAGCAAGGCCGAATACAACAACAAGGATTGTGGTTGCAACAAGAACTTCTAATAGGGTAAATCCTGTGCGGTATGTTGTACGGAGGTCCGGTTGTTTTAGGGAAGAGAAGAGTGTGGGAGATCTCTTTTCAGCGATCATTTTTTGTCCTGTAAGTAATGGTGCGAAGAAGAAGCGCCTTCCCATGTTTTTTATAAATAGAGACATGAATTTTTAGAAGTGTTGCCTGCCATAGATAGGTATCTGTGGCATTGATATCTGTCCAGACCGGAGGCGAAAGAAAGGTGCCATTGGTATCATAGGCGAAGATTTCCCGTAGAAGAAGATATTTGTCTGAAAATTCAGGCGGCGCTAAATTGGGGCCTGCAAGGTTGGGAGGATCTGTTTCAAGAAGAGGGTAGTATCCTATTTGTTGGAGTTTTGGAGGATACCCATCTTGTGTGGTATCTCCATATCCATAGACAGGCGGGAAGTCAATATTCCGCATTTCTTCTATTGTATACTGGGCAAGGGCTGTGGCAACCATGATACTGTTTGCTTTTTCCGCGACACGCATATGAGAGGCAATCACCAGAAGCGCGCCTCCAAGGATAATGGCAATAAGAAAGATGGCCACTACTACTTCAAGAAGAGAAAATCCCGAAGAAGAATGGGTTGTATGTTTTACCATTGTATTTTCCATGTTGAAGGAAGATAGATACGTCTTCCTCCGGAGAAGCCGCGATAAATTTCTGTAGTATTACTGCGATAGGCGGAAGAATCATAGGTAAGGATACCGCCGTAAAGGTAGATATATCCGCTTGCGGTAAAAACAGCTCTGCAATTTCCTTGTTTCAGGAGGATTGCTCCCCATTTGTCAGGAGCGTTGCTATGGGAGTAGACAAGACCTGTGAGATCGCTTTGAATCTGAACATAACTGTCGTTTGTCTGTGTATAAGCAATGATTGTCGCCTGTTCGGGAAGTGCTTTTACTGGATGAAACGGAGCTTGAATGGAGACCACGGGAGCGGATCCCGGTTCTGCGGGCGGTGCGGTTGCGGTGAAAGAATTTCCGCCTGACCAGTTGATGAGGGCCGCATACTGGCTTGCGCCGAGTATAAGTGTGGGAGAGTCCTGAATAGTGATATATTTTCCCTCGGTGTCTGGATTAAAAAGCATGATGGCTCCTGGCTTGGAACTTCCTTCTGTATTAATGGTAACAGAGCCTCCTCCATTAAAAAGAAGGGAATGTTCCGAACAGAGCGCGCCATTGAGAGTGCATGGTTGCGAGAACAAGGCGGGAAGAGAGGAAGATCCAGAGGTATCCTTAAGGATAAGATCGCCGTTGCAGATAAGATCAGTGACAATGGTAATCACGCTGGTTGTGGCTGTGGCGCTATTATTAAGGTCAAAAGCCGCGGCTGGACCAAGGGTAAGGGTACCTCCGAGGGAAGCCCTTCCATCTGTTTTGACGTAATGATAAATAGAGGAAGATCCAGAGAAGGAGGCATGACCGTTGGATATGCCGCTTGTTGCTCGTTTAACACGGATTCTGTATAAAGTGGTGATAGAAGAGAAGGTATAGGTATCGGTGATTCCAGAGTAGGAAACTGTTCCGCCGCAGTATGGAATGCCCCCTGGAGTTAGAGTATGGGAAACTCCGGGAGCTCCATGTTCATGCCACTGTCCATCAACAAAAATATCGGTATTGGTATGAAGAAGGGTTTCGTCTTCTTCTCCAATATCGGCAGGAAAGGAAGCAATGGTGAATGAAGGTTTTGGAAAAGAGACGATTACATCTGTTTCTGTCCATGTTGCTTCAGACCAAGCTGAGGGCCAGGGATTAGGTTTATAATGAACGGTTCCATGGTAATTGGTGGAATAAATATTTCCTCCAACTGCAGAAGGTGAGGAATGGGTAAGCACATATCCGGCATAGGCAGTATGTTTATTGAAAGCTTCCGGCACACCCTTTATATCTGCGGAGGATGGATGGTTTAAGGGTAAGGCGAGCGTTCCTCCCGAGGTTCTGAGAGTAGTGGAGACCTTAACGCTTCTTCCTTGGTAAAACCCAGTGCTGATAAGAGTATCGCCATCTGTGGAGTTATTTACTTGAAGAGAAACAGTGATCCGATCTTGGCTGGTGGTCTGTGGAATCCCAACTGAAGAGACCGGAATCGTATAGGGTTGGCTGTGGAGTGAAGAAAATTCAGGTGTTCCAGTACCTGGAGTGCTTTCAGGAATACATTCGCCAGTATTTTTGAATCCATACCAGTGGATAGAGTCATGGTACCTATAGTTAAGTTTATAGAGAGCGTCGGCAATGCCAAGTTCTGCAAGTTGTTGGGCAATCATTTTGGTTTTGAAGTAATCTGCTCTTCGGTAGGTCGCTGTTGTAGTAAGGACGATAGCAGTAACGATTGCGGTAAGAATAACCATCATTGTGAGAACCACGATGAGCGCAACGCCGCGATTGTGTTTCATAGTTCTACTCCGGATCATCGGAAGTTGTAAATCAGGTCGTCGCTATTTTCGTAGTCCACGGTTCCATCATTGTTTTTATCGCCCGCAATTGTTGCGCCTGCTCCTGTTTGAAGTTTTCCATCCGGTCCAGCGCTGTAAATGATCATTACTTTGCTACCGGCATTGTAGGCAAGAAGGTAGGGATGTCCCCATGCGTCAAGCGGAGTTCCGTCGGAAATAGCGATGGGAGATGGCCAACCCGTTACTCCGATATCAGTAATGGGCGGGGTTCCGGGACCAGTGGTGGAGTTATAGACTCCGGTTGCTTGATAGGTTTGGTACGGACCGTCCCAGGGAATATTGTCAGGAAAATTCTCTTCAAAAGCAGTGTCATCTTCCTCAGTGGTTACATTAAAATAGATCTTTACATTGGTAGTCTCTGCTTCCGCAAGATCGCAGAGCCGTACATAATATCCTGTGTCAAGTCTTGCCATGGACATTGTGGTAGCGATTCCTTGCATTTCCGCTTTTGTCTTGTCAATGGCGGCTTTTGCTCTTCCTTTGCGAAGGGCGGGAAGGAGCATGGCGGAAAGCATAGCAATAATAACCATAACGATAAGGACTTCAATGAGAGAGAATCCTGTTCGGTCTTTATTTTGGTTCACGTGGTTGCCCCCTGTTTATTATATAAAACGTTATTGCCCGAAGGCTTCTTCTTCTTTCGGACTATCTACTACCACAGAATATCCGTTTTGCTGACAAGCAACATTGCCAGCATGAGGAGTGGAATCGCTGTCAACTGAAAAATCTATTTTTGAAAGGAGAACCCATTGTACGGATCCGTCCATATAAAAGGTATTAATACCGCGGTAATGGTTGCCGACAAGGGCGGCGCTTTCGGGAATATTGGGATAGGCGGCAGTGGAGATTTTGCCATTATAAATTCCTTTGTCACTGATAAGAGGAGGAGGCGGAGATGCCTTATTTCCGGTAGAGAGCCCAAATACGAAGGCATAACTATTGTGCCAGTTTGTCGCATCTATAGTGTCCGGACATCTGTTTCTTTGATTGGAAGGACACCAGAAGGTTTTAGATGATTTGATATAAGCGGGAAAGAGAGATTTATCCGAATTTCCATAGAGGGCATATTCATGGTAGGGAAATCGTTCGTAGTAATCTCCCGCATACATCTCAAATGCGGCTCCGATCTGGCGAATATTATTCATACAGGTTGTTATTCTTGCTCGTTCTCGCGCCTCTGAGAGAGCCGGCAGGATAATGGCCGCGAGCATTCCTATAATGGCAATAACAATAAGCAGTTCAATTAATGTGAAACCTATTTTTTTTTGATTCTGTTCCATAGTCGTACGCTCCTTCTTGTAGGATAGGCTTTTTTGTATCAGCCTCCTTCACCTCCTGAAAGACTCATTGCGAGTTTGATAAGCGGCATAAAGAGAGAGATAACAATAAATCCGACAATGCCGCCTAGACCGATAATAAGGATAGGTTCAATCATGGAGGTCATCGCCGAGACCGCGGCATCTACCTCTGCATCGTAAGCATCAGCGACTTTTTCTAACATAGCGTCCATAGCGCCGGTTTCTTCGCCGACAGCGATCATATTGGTAACCATGGGAGGGAATACACTTGTGCGAAGCATAACTCCAGAGAGGCCTTCTCCTTCCCTGACTCTGTTGCGAACCTCGTTCAAGGCTTTAGCAAAGACATCGTTTCCTACGGTGTCCCGTACAATTTGTAGAGATTGGAGGATAGGAACACCACTGGTGATGAGGGTTGCAAAGGTTCTGGAAAAGCGCGCGATAATGGTTTTTAAGATAACCGGACCAAAGAGGAATATTTTTAGTTTCAGTGCGTCAATGAGGTACCGAGTTGTTTTGATTTTTACGGCAATTTTATAGGCGATAACAAGTACCACAACCGCGATAATAATAAGATAGAACTTGGTAAGAAGAAGATTGGAGATCTTCATTAACAGAAGGGTAGGGCCGGGAAGCTCTCCTGCTTCCATATCTTCAAAGATCTTTGCAAAGGTAGGAACGATTTTGAGCATAATGAATAGAAGAATACCGACTGCTGCACAGATAACAAGTACCGGGTATGCCATTGCGGATTTAATTTTCGCTTTTAATTTTGCCTCGTTTTCCATAAAGGTAGCGAGTCGGCTTAAAACAGTTTCAAGGGCGCCGCCGGCTTCTCCCGCGCGAACCATGGCTATATAGATACGAGGAAAACTTCCTGAAAATTTTGCAAGCGCCTCAGAAAAGAGCGCACCCTGTTCTATTTCTTGGGAAACTCTGGCAAGCACGGTTGCCGCCGCGCCTTTTCTTTGTTGTTCAAGAACCTTAAGGGCGCGTAACAGAGGAAGACCTGAGCCGATGAGGGTAGCAAGCTGACGGGTAATGATGGTCATCTCTTTTGGCTTGATCTTGGCGGCGCCGAATGAGAAAGAAAGTCCACCTCCGCCCCCTGCTTTTTTCTTTTTTTGTGCGGCGGGTTTTGCTTTTTCTCCTGGTTTTTCTCCGGAAGCTTTTTTCCCGCCTCTTGCCTGACCTACACTGGTCACAAAGTATCCCATTCCCTTTAACTTTGTGATTGCCTCAGGCACGCTTCCTGCTTCGAGGGTTCCGGTAACTGTTTTCCCTCCGGCATCAAGTGCATTGTATTGAAATGTTGCCATAGGGTTTCACTCCTTACGTTTCTTTCTTTATTATACCCTAAAAGGATCTATCCGTAACCATGTACTTCTTTGGCGACCTCTTCAATGGAGGTTATTCCAAGATGAATCTTCTTGTATCCATCTTCTACTAAGGTTCTCATACCGCAATCGTTTACTGCGATTTCCCGTATTTCTCCGAGCGGACGGTTTTCAAAGACTGCGTTCCAGAATTTTTCAGTGGGAACGAGAACCTCAAAGATAGGGGTTCTTCCTTTATATCCGGCCCGGCAGAAGGGACAGCCTTTTGGTTTGTAAAAAAGCATATCTTTCGCTCTTTCTTCAGAGAGGTTTAGTTCAAGAATCTCCTGTTTTGAAGGCCGGTACTCTTCCCGGCAACGCGGGCAGAGAATCCGTACCAATCGTTGTGCGATAACGCCTTCAATGGTTGAAGAAAGCAAAAAGGGTTCTACCTTCATATCTACCATTCTCATAATGGTGGTAGGAGCGTCGTTGGTATGAAGACTGCTTAATACAAGGTGTCCGGTAAGTGCGGATTGTATTGCCATTTGGCTGGTTTCAAAATCGCGAATCTCTCCTACAAGAATAATATCAGGGTCTTGACGAAGAATACTCCGGATGCAGGAGGCAAAAGTAAGGCCGATAGATTCTTTTACCGCAACTTGGATGGCTCCATCAAGCATATATTCAACAGGATCTTCTGTGGTAATAACCTTTACTTCCGGAGTATTGACTTTTCTTATCAGGGCATACAGTGTTGTGGTTTTTCCGCATCCTGTCGGTCCTGTGGCAAGGATAATTCCATGAGGTTTTTTGATGAAGCGTTCAAGTTGTTCTTTATCTTCTTCAAGGAGTCCAAGGGCGTCAAGGTCAAAGATGGTTTTTCCGCGGTCAAGAACACGGACCGCAAGACATTCTCCAAAGACAGTGGGAACTGTGGAGACTCGTAGATCCACGGGTCGTCCCATAACAGAGAGTTCAATACGTCCGTCTTGAGGAAGGCGCCGTTCTGCGATATCCATTCCTGCCATGATTTTGAACCTGCAGAAAAGGGCAAAGGAAAGACCTTTGGGTGGGTGCACCATATCGTAGAGTACGCCATCTACGCGGTACCGTACACGAAAATCATTTTCAAAGGGTTCAAGATGTACGTCGGAGGCATTGTCCCGGACTGTTTGAAGAAGGATAAGGTCAAAGAGTTTGATGACAGGAGGAAGGGACGCGATCTCTTCAAGACTGGTGATAGTGGCATACTCTCCGCGGGAGGATGCGAGTGTTTCCAACTCGTCCATTTCGGCAATATCCTGTGAAAGCCATTTGATAAGGTCGTCTATGGTTTCAAGTTCAGAGCCGTAATGAACGTTGATAAGTTCCTTGATTTCATCCTCGTCCGCCATGACCATCTTTACCTTGAATCCAAGAATAAATGATACGTCGTCTTGAATGTTGAGGCTCAGCGTATCTCCTACTGCGATGGTGATGATATTTCTTTCTAAGGCGATAGGAAGGACATTGTAACTTTTGGCAAGGGCAGAAGGAAAAGATTCTACCGCGCGCTTATCCACATTGATCATCTTTAGATCAATAATTTCAATTCCCGCTTGAATACTAAGGGCTTTCTTTAATTCTTTTTCTTCTAAGAATCCCTGTTCCACAAGAATACGACCAAGAAATTTTTTTGCTTTAATCTGCTGTTTCAATGCAGATTCCAGGTCTTGTTCGGTAATCATTCCCAACTCAATAAGAAGTTGTCCGAGAAGTTTTTTTTCAGCCATTGGAAATCGCGGGTGGGGCGTTATTTTGTTCGTCGTCAAGAACTACGTCGGTAATACCGTCCTGTTTTCCAGCAGTGGCGGCGAGCGCTTCGTCAATGACTCCTTCTGCTACTAATTGGAGTCTGACCTGTTCGGGGTCATAGCTATAGACCATAAGATCTTCAAAGGAAATTTTCCCCTGTTTGAATGAGTTCATCAGGTGGGCGTCAAGGGCAACCATTCCCCATTTCATTCCTGTTTGAATATCAGAGAGAAGCCGGTAGGTCTTTCTTTCCCGGATAAGGTTCTGTACAGATGGCGTCGCTATCAGAAGTTCAAATCCTGCAACCCGTCCAGGTTTATCTCTTCTTTTTAGAAGAATCTGCGAGAGGATGCCGAGGATAGAGACAGAAAGCATTACCCGGATCTGTTCTTGCTGAGCGACGGGAAAGACATTGACGATTCGGTCAATAGTCCGTGTGGCTCCCGTGGTATGGAGTGTTCCAAAGACAAGGTGTCCTGTTTCAGCCGCGGTAATAGCCGCTTCAATGGTTTCAAGGTCGCGAAGTTCTCCCACCAGAAATACATCGGGATCTTGGCGCAAACCGCGGCGCAATGCTTCCGGAAAGGTCGGTACGTCTACGCCGAGCTCTCTTTGGGTTATAATGGAGCGTTTATGGGAATGGAAATATTCAATAGGATCTTCTACGGTAATGATATGTCGTTCCATGTGGGAATTGATATAATCTATCATGGAGGCGAGGGTAGTTGTTTTCCCGCTTCCGGTCGGTCCGGTAACAAGAATGAGTCCCCGGGGACGAGTAAGAAGATACCTCATTGTTTTTGGGTCAAGTCCTATCTGTTCAAAGGTGAGAAACCGATGAGGAATAAGCCGGAGCGCCATTGCAAGGTTGCCCCGTTCTTTGAAGACACTTACTCTGAATCGTGCAAGATCTCTGAAGGCAAAGCCGAAATCGGTTCCTCCCACGCGTTGAATTTCTTCCTGATGTTCCCGTGAGGTGATGGCTTTCATATAAGCAACAGTGTCGTCAGGCGTGAGATCTTCCTTATCCATCTTCATTAATCCGCCATGGGCGCGCATAATTGGCGGAAGTCCCACGTTGATATGGAGGTCTGCGGCATCTTCTCGCACAATGGTTTCTAAGAGTTCTTCAATCCGTTTTGCCATTACTCTTCTCCTGCTACATCAAAGATTTCTTGAAGGGTTGTAATACCTTGTTTTGTTTTTGCGATACCGTCGTCTCGCATGGATTTCATTCCATGTTGAATCGCGGCTTTTCGTAGTTCGCTGGCAGAAACCCGTTGGAGAGTCAGTTCTCGCATTTTGTCAGTCATCTGAAAGATCTCAAAGACACCGAGTCGTCCGCTGAAGCCGGTAAAGTTGCATTCCGCGCATCCTTTGGGCTGGAAGAGTTCATAGGGTTCTCCCTCTTTTCTGTCTAAAATGCGTTCCTCTTCTGGTGTGGGTTGATAAGGTTCCTTGCAGTATTTGCAGAGAACCCGCACAAGCCGCTGTGCCATAACGCCTTGTACAGCGGATGCCACCAAAAATGGCGGAATGCCGAGGTCAATAAGACGGGTAATTGCGCTTGGCGCGTCATTGGTATGGAGTGTTGAGAAGACAAGGTGTCCGGTAAGGGCGGCGCGAAGAGCGATATCTGCGGTTTCAACGTCTCGTATTTCTCCTACAAGAATAATATCGGGTGATTGGCGAAGGAATGCTCTGAGAATAGCGGAGAAGGTACGTCCTATCTCTGAAAGAACCGGGGTCTGGTTGATCCCCGCGATCTGATACTCTACTGGTTCTTCAACCGTCATTAATTTTTTATCAATGGTATTGAGTTTTTTCAGAGAGGCGTACAGGGTAGTAGTTTTCCCGCTTCCGGTCGGTCCTGTTACCAGAACAATTCCTCCTGAATATTTCATCAGAGTTTCCCATACTACTAAATCGTTTCCTACAAATCCGAGTTGTTCAAGGTCTTTAAGACTGGTGGTTTTATCAAGGATTCTCATGACAACGCTTTCGCCATAAACTCCGGGAAGTGCGGAAACGCGGAAGTCAATAGGTCTGCCGCTAAGATCTAAGTTAATGCGGCCGTCTTGCGGGACTCGTTTTTCCGCAAGATTCATCTTTGCCATTAGTTTGATACGGGCAATGGTTGCTCGTTCAATGCGTTTAGGAGGACTTACGACTTCGTAGAGGACTCCGTCAATGCGGAATCGGACCCGAAAGCGTTTTTCAAGAGGTTCAAGATGGATATCGCTTGCCCGTCGGCGAAGAGCTTCTACAAAGATAAGATTGACGATCTTTACTACAGGCGCTTGAAGCGCAAGCGCCTCTTCATCTTCATCGGAAATAATTTCTTCCTCTTCTTCAACGGCCTCCACAGAAGAGCTTCCCGCTTCCTGAAGAAGGGATGAGAGGTCCTCTATATCTTGCTGTTCATAATATTTTTCAAGAAGTTGATCTATTTCATTTGGGAAGGTGATAAATACCTCTATTTCGCTCTCCCAGTCTACTGCTTTTTTGAAGTAATCTGTTGCAAGAATATTAAGGGGATCGTCAGAAGCGACAATAAGTTTTCCATCTTCTCGGATTTCCCATGGAATGATCCGATGTTTTTTTACAAAGGAAGAAGAAATAGTAGTGAGAACGTTTTTGGGTATTTCTCGTGCAGGAAGCTCTTGTTGAACAATGCCGAGTTGGAAGAAGAGGGTGGGAGATATTTCGCCGATAGGAAGAAGGCCCATACTTTGAAATATCTCTTTTAGCGGGCGACCGGAACTTTCAAGATCTTCAAGCGCTCTGTCAAGAGTTCTCTTGTCCCAGAGCCCCATATTTTGGATAATCGTTGTAATTTCTCGTTTTGTCGGCATGCAAAGACTATATCGTATCCCTGTTGATATGTCAACGTAGTGGAAGATGTTTTGGCAGAAAAAGAGGCATGGATGCGATCTCTACATCTCTGCTGGTTTGGTGATTCCAAGAAGATCCATGCCATTGGAAATAACGGTAAGGAAAGCGCGTATAAGAGCGAGGCGCGCCTGTGAAAGGGGGATTGTGTCGGTGATTACCCGGCTTTTTTGATAATAGGAATGAAAGAGGCCTACAAGATCAAGAAGATACCTGCTTACCAAAGAGACTTCAAGACCAGAAGAGGCGGATTCAATAACAGAAGGAAATCCAGTTAGCTTTTTGATAAGGGCGATATCAGAATCTTCATTTAATAGAGAGAGGTCAGGCGGTGTTTGAAGAGAGATCTTCTTTTCTTTCGCATGCTGAAGGATGTGGAGCGCCCGAACATAGGCGTATTGAAGGTAATAGACAGGATTTTCATCACTCTCTTTTTTTGCAAGTTCAAGGTCAAAATCAAGATGACTATCTGCTTTTCTGAAGAGAAAGAAGAACTTTACCGCATTGCTTCCAACCTCGTCAATAAGTTGTCTAAGGGAGAGGAAGTCGCCGGCTCTGGTAGACATGGCAATCTTTTCCGTGCCCCTGTAGAGGGTGGTAAGTTGAACCGTAAGAATATTGAGGTTCTCGGCAGAAAATCCAAATACCTCAACTGCGGCTTTTAGCCGGGATATATATCCGAGATGGTCTGGTCCCAGGATAGTAATAAGCCTGTTATATCCACGGCCGATTTTTTCGGCATGGTAGGCGATATCCGGAGCAAGGTAAGTGTAAGAGCCATCTTGTTTGCGTAGTACGCGGTCTTTGTCATCGCCGAAAAGAGTGGTACGGAACCATAGCGCACCTTCACTTTCATAGGAAAATCCTTTTTTAGAAAGTTCCTCAATACTCGCTTCTACCTTTCCTTCGCGCCGCAATTCGCTTTCTCGTCTCCATGAATCAAAGAAGACTCCGAAATCTTTAAGATCTTGCGTGATACTGGAAAGGATCTCTTTTTGGGCGAATGTTGTGTACTCTTCGTCGCTAAGGGGAAGGTTGGTATGCGGAAGACGCTGTGAGATCTCTTGCATATAATCGCCGTGGTATCCATCTTCAGGAATTTTGTACTCTATACCGGTGGCGCGGAGATGAAGGGCTTTGAGGGAAAGACCGAGAAGTTTCATCTGGCGGCCGCAGTCATTGAGGTAATACTCTTTTGTAACAGTGGCGCCCGAGGCGGTGAGGATTCGGGCGAGAGCCTCTCCAAAAGCGGCTTGGCGTCCATGCGCGATGGTAAGAGGTCCTGTCGGATTTGCGCTTACAAATTCAAGAAGGATGGTTTCGTCTTTTTTAGTACTGTTTTTTCCAAAGGAAGTTCCCTGAGAGAGGATGGTTGCGACAGCTTCGCTTAGAGCGCGTTGCGGAAGAAAGAAGTTTATAAAGCCTCCCTGTTCTTCTATCTTTTCAAAGAGGTGATCGTTTTTGTTCTCTTCTTTGAGCGCCTTAACAATATGGGAGGCATAAGCCTGTGGATTATTGCGGTTTCGGTCAAGCATAAAGGCAAGATTGGTAGAAAAGTCTCCAAAGGCTTTTTTTTCCTGGCGGAATACCCGGAATTGTTTTGGAGCTTCTATACCTTCTTTTTGTAAGAGAGAGAGGAGAAGATTCCGGATCTTATTTTCGTTCATCTTGAATCTCCCGTAAAATTTCTTCAATCCGTGCCGCAGAGCCGTCTTCAGGGATAAATTCAAGTTCAGGAATTGATCTTATGGCAATACGGCTTGCTAAAATTTGGCGGATATGTCTGCGGGATTCTTGAAGTGCGGCGATGGCGGCTTCTTTTTCTTCTAAAGATCCCATTGGACTTACTGTTATGGTCGCTTTTCTGAAATCTTTGCTTACTTTTACCGCGGTAATAGTAAGAAAAGCGAGACGTTCATCTGAAAAGTCGTGCCGCAGGATTGTCCACAGCTCTTTTTGGAGAACACTTGCGATTCGCAACCGTTTTCGTTCCCGTTCAAATTCCTGTTTCATAGATCTTCTCCAGAAGGTAACTATTAAGAACTCTCTTTATGGCAGGGTTGAGATTTACATCTATAAAAAAATATAATCTTCCCTTGGAAGAATCTTTAGGTACCTCTCTTTTTTTCTGTTTTTCTTTATTATATGCTATTTTTATACCTATGGGCAACCATAGAAAAAAGGTTTCTGGTTTTTTGTTAATCGGTGCGGCGATTTTTGTCTTTTTTTCTCTTATTTCTTTCCATGAAGCAGATCCTGTCTTCTCAACTTTTCAGATTGGGTGGCCTGTTTATGCGGAGCCTGTAAATTTTGGCGGCTATTTTGGCGCTAATCTTTCCGCGGCCGCCTTCTTTTTATTCGGTCATTTCGCCTATCTCTTCTTTTTTGCCCTTTTTCTTGCGGGCTGGGCGATGATATGGAGTTCTTTTACCTTTTCTCTTTTAGAACTCTTTAGTTTGGCGGGTCTCCTTATTGCGGGAACAGGGCTTTTGGATACTCTCCGTACCTGTATGGGATGGAGCGATTCCGGATATTCCGGAGGAGGGATTTTAGGTATTTTGACAGCCTCTTTTGTGCGGGGATATTTTGGAAGCAAGGGAGGTATTTTTCTTTTAGGACTGACAACCGCAGGCTTTCTTTTTGCCTTATCGCGTCTCTTTCTTCTTCCTTTTGAGGCGGTCAGAGAAACCTTTTTTCTACGAGATCTTCTTCCACAAGAAGAGGTTCCGTCTCATTCTCCTTCAAAGATTAAGTTTTCCCGAAGGAGCGGTACCCGAGCAGAACCCTCTTTTTTGGATCAGAAGAAGCCAATCTCTAAAAGGAGTGGCGCTAAAAAGCCGAATATTATGGTTTCTTCTGATCAGATACCAGTAGAGAGCGAGACAAAATCAATTTCCGCAACGTCTTTACCTTTACCAAGCGTATTGCCCGACTCTTCTCTTTCTTCTTCCGGTAAAAAAAAGTATCGCCTTCCTCTGGTTACTATGTTGAAACGTGGAAAGAGCACAGAACGCGAGACCAAAGAAGACCTTGAACGGTACGCGCAGGTTATTGAAGAGACTCTGAGCGATTTTGGCATTGAAGGTGAGATTGTGCAGATTAATCAGGGTCCAAGGGTAACCCTGTATGAACTTCAGCCTGCGCCGGGTATTCCTATCTCGCGCATTACAAGAATAGCAGATAATATTTCAATGAGTCTTAAGGCGAGTTCTATTAGAATGGTGGCGCCATTGCCCGGAAAATCCACGATAGGCATAGAAGTTCCAAACCGGGAAATTACTCTTGTCTATCTTCGGGAAATTTTTGAAAGCAGAGAATTTCTTTCTTCTCCGTCAAAATTGACTATTGCGATAGGAGAGAACATTCTTGGAAGGCCGGTAGTTTCGGATCTTAAATTGATGCCTCACCTTTTGATTGCGGGCGCGACTGGATCTGGAAAGACCGTATGTCTTAATTCTCTTATTACTAGCATTCTTTATAAGGCTTCTCCGGAAGAGGTTAGGTTTCTGATGATTGACCCAAAGATGGTGGAACTCATTCTTTATAATGATATTCCTCACCTTCTTCTTCCTGTTATTGTAGATATTAAAGAGGCAGTAACTTCCTTAAAATGGCTTATAAGGGAGATGAGCGAGCGTTATAAGAGCTTTGCGCAGGTAAAGGCGCGTAATATAGAGACCTATAACAGCCATCCTGAGGTAGAAGAGAAACTTCCTTATATTGTAGTAGTGATTGATGAACTTGCGGATTTGATGATGATAGCGAAAAATGAGATAGAACAATCTGTTATTCGTCTTGCGGCTCTTTCTCGCGCGGCGGGAATTCATCTTATTTTGGCAACACAACGGCCGTCGGTTAATGTTATTACAGGAGTGATTAAGGCGAATCTGCCGTGCCGGATAGCATTTCAGGTTGCATCAAAGTTTGATTCTCAGACCATTCTTGATTCGGTTGGAGCAGAGAAGCTTCTTGGAAGAGGGGATCTTCTCTTCCTTCCTCCGGGAAAATCCCATCCTGTTCGTTCTCAGGGGTGTTATATTTCCGATGAAGAGATTGAAGAAGTTACCGGTTTTTGGAAGTCCCAGGGAGAAACTGAATACCGTCGGGAGATACTTACCCATACCAAAGAAGAACAGGATACGGTCTCTTTTACGATGGACGGCTCTGAGGATGATCTGTACCATCAGGCGGTCCGTCTTGTGCTTGAAACAAAGATTGCCTCTATTTCAATGCTTCAGCGCCGGCTTAAGATTGGGTTTAATAAATCCGCGCGTCTTGTTGAACGGATGGAGGAGGAAGGTATTGTGGGAGCCTACCGGGAAGGGAAACCCCGCACTATTTTAAAAGGATTGCATGGAGACCAGGAGCACTCTCTCGAAGATACTTAAGGAAGCGCGGGAACAGAAGGGTTTGTCTGTGGAGGAGGTCGCGGAGACAGTCTACCTTCCTCCCCGTTATATTGTAATAATGGAGGAGGGAAGATGGAATGAATTCTCTTCTTTGACGCATCTTCGGGGTTATTTGAAACTCTACCTTATGGCGCTTAAATTAGATACGGGCCTTCTGAAGGTTTTTTCCGGCGAAGAGTTTCCTTTTTCCTCTGATACTTTAGATCTTGAAGAAGAGAAGTTCTCTGAAGAATCCTTTGAAGAGAAGAGAGAAAACGAGCTCTTCTTTCCTCTGCCTGTTGTTATTGGGTTTCTTCTTTTTTCTTTGATTCTTGTAACGCTTCCTGGAGTTGTGTTCCATGTTTTTCATGCGCGAGAGACTTCTCTTCCTATAGAGTCGGTAATGTGTACAGAGGAGCCGAAAGAGTGCCGTACTATTACACTTATCGCTCTTGAACCTGTGTGGATACGTCTTTTCGCGGATGGAGAGGTGGTATATGAAGGTCTTTGCGAAGAGGGAGAGAGGAAGGAGTGTACTGGAACAAGCTTTTTTATAAGGGCGGGAAATGCCGCGGGAATGCTGATTGAATCAGAGAGAGAGAAATACGGTCCTTTTGGATCAAAGGGTTCGGTAGTGGACCTTCGGATTGATGAGCATTTTTTCACTTCTCAAGGAAAATCTCTACAGAAAGAGGAATAAAACAGCGCTGAAACTTTTCCTTTTCTTATCGCGATAAACCATGATGAATCTATGAAAAGCATTGCATTGATAAGCCTTGGATGTCCAAGAAATTTTGTTGATTCCGAACGGATGTTAGCGCTTTTGGGAAGCCATGGCTATATCATTTCCTCTGACCCCTATGAAGCCGATTATTTGTTGGTGAATACCTGCGGATTTATTGCGCCTGCAGTAAAGGAGTCGTATGAGGTTATTGCGGAATTGGCTGAAATAAAGCGTAGAACAGGAGCTAAACTTATTGTATGCGGATGTTTAAGCCAGCGGATACCGGATCAGCTCTTTCTTGAAGAAGAGATAGATGCGGTGGTTGGTCCGGATATGATGGATCGTCTTGTGGAGATTATTGCTGAAACAGAACGAGGGAACCGTTCTTTTTCTGTGCGAAAAAAGGTCTGTTTTGATCTTAGACCCCAACCGCGGCTTCTGCTTTCTTTGCCTTCAGCGGTACTAAAGGTGAACGAGGGTTGCGATAACCATTGTTCTTACTGTACTCTTCCCATGATTCGGGGTCCTTTGCAGAGTGTTCCGGAAAAAGATCTTTTGCAAGAAGCCGAAGAACTTGCGTCCGCGGGAGTAGAGGAATTGATTATTGCGGGTCAGGACAGCACTGCCTATGGAATAGATTTAGGCAAGAAAGAGGGGTTGGCAGAACTTTTAAAAAAACTCTCTTCTTTTGGGTTTCAATGGATTCGGGTAATGTATGCGCATCCGGCGCGGATTACAGATCGTTTGTTGGATGTTATGGCGAATACCTCTGGTGTTTGTCGGTATCTTGACCTTCCGATTCAGCATGTTCATCCCGATATATTGCGTGCGATGGGGCGACCCGCCTTAGACTATAAGATTCTTATCTCCAGAATTCGGAAGGCGGTTCCGGGTATCGCGCTTAGAACTACTTTGATTACAGGTTTTCCAGGAGAGACAGAGGCGCATTTTGCTTTTCTTCTGAACTTTGTTCAGGAAGCTTTGTTTGAACGGCTCGGAGTTTTTCCCTACTATCGGGAAGAAGGCACTCCTGCTTTTACTCTCTCTTCTCAGGTACCTGTGAAGGTACGAAAAGTACGGGCAGAAAAGATTATGGCGGCGCAAAAAGAGATTTCCGCGCGATATATGGCTTCTTTGATTGGAAGACGTTTGCAGGTATTGGTAGAGAAAAAAGGGATCCGTACCTCAACAGCAAGGAGCGAATTTGACGCGCCTGAGATAGATTGCGTTGTTACGCTTCAGGGAGTTCATCTTCCCGGAACTTTTCTTTCGGCGAAGGTGACGAAGTCATTTCCTTACCGACTTTTTGCCAATGTAGTTTCAGAAGATTCCTTTTCCGCATAGAGGGTCTGCCGGGTTTTGTATAGTCTCGCAAAGAGAGTTTTTTCAAGGATTTTTTTTTCCTTCTTTTCCCTGAAAAACCGCATTTCTCCATTTGACACGCCTTTCTGAAAGGCTTACAATGAAATGTTAGATACAGTAGATGGAGAGAGAGAATGAAACAGGATTTGAAGGTTTTGTTGGATTTTTGGTCGAAAGAACGGGGAATTGAGAAGGAATATCTTATTGAATCCTTTGAAAATGTTCTTCATTCGGTCTATCAGAAAAAGGGCGGAATAGAAGGGGTTTTTGATGTGAAAGTAGACCCCGAGACAGGAGAAATTCTCCTTACAGATGAAGAGGGAAATTCTATCCCTCTGCCTGAACTTCGGGGTGAACGGAGTGTGGCGCAGTCTGTAAAACAAAGTCTTCTTCAGAAGATCCGTGAAGCAGAACAGAATGCGGTTTTTGAAGAGTTCAAGGGTCTTGAAAACGAGATAGTATCCGGACGTGTGGAACGGATCAAAGAGGGAAATCTTATTCTGATGATAGGCAAGGTTGAGGGTATTCTTCCAAGAAAGCATATGCTTCCTGCGGATCGGTATCCCGTAGGTTCTCAGGTAAAGGGATGTTTATTAGAGGTGCGTAAACCGAGTCATGGCAATTTTCCGTTGGTGGTGTCCAGGACCTCAACCGAATTTTTAAGAAAGCTATTGATACAAGAGATTTCAGAGATTAAACGGGGACTTGTAGAGATAAAAGCGATTGCACGATTTCCCGGAGACCTTTCCAAAGTGGCGGTACATACCGATGATCCCAAGATAGATCCGATTGGTACTTGTATCGGAGACCGCGCAGGACGGATAAAGACGATTATCAAGGAGCTTTCTGGAGAAAAGATTGAAGTTATGAAATGGAGCCCTGATCCGGAAATTTTTACGGCATCCGCGCTTGCACCCGCAACGATACAGAAGGTTCGCTATTCTCCGGAACGGAACGAGGCAGTAGCATGGGTAGAGAAAGAACAGCTTTTTCTCGCGATTGGCAAGAAGGGTCAAAATGTACGCCTCGCATGTAAACTAACAGGATGGAATATTATTGTGAACCGCTTGGAAGAGCGGGAAGAACCGGTTTTGTCTCTGCTTGGTCTTTCCGCGGAGGTTGTGGAGAAATTTCAAAAACGCGGCTACGAAACGCTGAAATCTGTGATTGAAGAAGAACCATCGGTGCTTCAGGAGATCGCGGAGATGGATGAAGAGGGGGTGGTCGCTATGATGAAAAAAGCGCGCCAACTTCTTGAACAGCCAGCTGGCGACCCCACTGAGGAGGCGGAAAGATGAGATTGTATCAGGCGGCAAAAAATATGGGACTGTCCTCAAAGCAGCTCGTGGAGATATGTGGGAAGGCGGGTGTTCCGGGAAAGACCTATGTAAGTGGATTGAACGAGGAAGAGATTGCAAAGATTGAAGCCTATCTTTCCACAGAAAAGCGGAGTTCAAAACAGATAGTTCTTTCTGGTACAGAAACACTGGGAGAGCTTGCTTCAAAAATGGAGACTCCTGTCGCGAAATTAATAAAGTCGTTAAAGAAGAAGAAAGTTATTGTTACCATGAACCAGCGTCCAGGTATTGAGCATACGGTTGCTCTTTGCGAGGAGTTGGGGTTTTCCTGTGAACTACAGAAAACCAAGGAGCTCTATTTTACAGAGGATTATCAGGAAAGCGGAGAAGAACTGAAAAAACGCGCGGCGGTGGTAACAGTAATGGGACATGTGGATCATGGGAAAACCACGATTCTTGACGCGATACGAAAGACCAATGTGGCAGGAAGAGAGTTTGGAGATATTACTCAACAGATAGGTGCGTATAAAGTACATCTTCCTGAAGGCGACCTTGTATTTATTGACACTCCCGGGCACGAAGCGTTTAGTGCGATTAGAGCCAGGGGAGCGGCTCTTACAGATATTGTCGTGTTAGTGGTGGCGGCAGATGAAGGAGTGAAGGTACAGACAGTTGAGGCAATTAACCATTGTAAGGCGGCAGAGGTTCCGGTTGTGGTGGCGGTAAATAAGATAGACAGACCCGGCGCCAATCCAGAGGCGGTAAAGAAAGGGCTTTCTGCGCATGGAATCTTGGCAGAGGATTGGGGAGGGGAGAATGTATTTGTGAACCTTTCCGGTCTTACCGGAGAAGGGATTAAGGAACTTCTTGAAATTCTGTTGTTAATGGGAGAAATGCTTGAACTGAAAGCGAATCCCGACAGACCCGCGGAAGCTACAGTGATTGAATCAAATATCCATAAACAAAAAGGACCTCTTCTTGATCTTCTTGTGCAAAACGGTACATTGCGGATAGGAGACTATTTTGTTGCGGGTGCCGCATGGGGAAAGGTGCGGGCAATGTTTGATGAATTCGGAAAAAAATTAGAAGAAGCGGGTCCTTCAACGCCACTGGAACTTTTGGGATCAAATATGACCGTTGATCCCGGAGAACGGTTTGTTGCGGTTCTTTCAGAGGAAGACGCGCGCAGACGGGCTCAGATCGCGAAGGATGCCTCTTCTGTCTCCGAGGTAGCTCCAATAAGAAAACTTTCATTGGAAGATCTTCAAAAACTCTCCTCTTCGGAAGAGGATCCCGGCGAGGTAAAAATTATCCTGAAAGCAGATTTAAGCGGTTCTCTGGAGGCTATTCGTGGTTCTATAGAGAAGTTGATTGCTTCGCCGAAACCAGGAAGACCGCGAGTATCTATTATGCATAGTGCGGTAGGAGCGGTCAATGAGTCGGATATTCTTTTGGCAAGGGTTTCAGAGGCCCTAGTTTTCGGGTTTAATGTTTTTGCGGATGCAAAAACAGAAAAACTTGCCCGTCAGCATGCTATTAGCATTAGATCTTTTCGTCTTATCTATGATTTAGTAGATCACATTAAAGCAGTTGTGGAAGGACAAGTCAAAGAGAAAGAAGTAGAGAAACTTTTTGGTCAGGCCCAGGTGAAAAAACTCTTTACTATAGATAGAAAAGATGTTATTGCCGGATGTCTTGTGGTGGACGGTAAGATTCTGCGGGAATCAAAGGCGCGCCTTATACGGGATGGTTCGGTCGTGTATGAGGGCAGAATCAGAAGTCTACGGCGTTTTAAGAACTCTGTGAAGGAAGTTGCACAGAATACCGAGTGTGGAATTTCTTTAGTTGATTTTCGCGATATACAGGAAGGAGATGTCATACAATCTTATCTTATGGTTCCAGAGAGTGAAGCAAAATGAGTTGTATCTTCTGTTCTATCGCATCTGGAGAGATCCCTTCCAAGAAACTCTATGAAGACTCTGAAATTGTCGCTTTTGAGGATATTAATCCAGAAGCGCCGATTCATATATTGATTATTCCAAAAAAACATATTGGATCTCTTAGAGAAGCCGAGAAGTCTGATGCGGCTCTTTTTGGAAGGATGCTTCTGGTAGCAAAAGAACTTGCCTATCGGTTGATGATTGCAGAAAGCGGCTATCGGATTGTCTTGAATACAGGAACTCAGGCAGGTCAGACAGTTGATCATCTTCATCTTCATCTTCTTGGAGGAAGGGCCATGAGGTGGCCCCCAGGGTAATCGGATGAATACTGTCGCCGTTGGAGATATTCGCATTGGTGAAAAAGGACATTTAGTCCTTATTGCCGGTCCGTGCGTCATAGAGAACGAAAAGATGCTCTTACGTACCGCGGAATCAATCTCTGCTATTGCGCTTCGTCTTGGAATCTCCTTTATTTTCAAAAGTTCCTTTGATAAGGCGAATAGATCGTCGGGAACTACCTATCGCGGACCTGGGATACAATCTGGTCTTCAGATGTTGAAGAAAGTAAAGGAAACTTTTGGCATTCCTGTTCTGACCGATATTCATTCTGAAGATCAGGTCTCTTATGCGGCGGAATTAGTGGATATTCTTCAGATTCCCGCCTTTCTTTGCAGACAGACAGACCTTCTTCTTGCGGCAGGAAGAAGCAGAAGACCGATAAATATTAAAAAAGGCCAGTTTATGTCGCCTTGGGAAATAGAAAATGCGGTGGAGAAGGTCCGGTCAACCGGAAATCAAAAGGTAATGGTAACTGAACGCGGTACTAGCTTTGGGTATAACAATTTAGTGGTGGATTTTCGGTCGCTACCTATTATAAGGGGAAGAGGAATTCCTCTTATATTTGATGGAACGCATAGTGTTCAACAGCCGGGAAAATTAGGAGAACGTTCCGGCGGACAGCGAGAATTTGTTCCTGCTCTATGCAGGGCCGCGGTTGCGGTAGGATGCGATGGCCTTTTTCTTGAGGTTCATCCAGATCCTGATAATGCTTTGTCTGATGGTCCGAATATGGTGCCTTTAGGAGAACTTGAGTCGCTTTTGAAATCATTTATTGGAATCCATAAGGAGAGTCGCAGGTATGAAGAAGAGTGAGATCCTTGAGTATGGCCGGGAAGTGATTCTGCTTGAAGCGCGCAATCTTGAAGAACTTGCCAGAGTGTTGGATGAGACCTTTTCCGCGGCAGTGGAGGAGATTGCGGAATGCAAGGGAAGGGTGGTGGTTACTGGAATGGGAAAGAGCGGAATTATCGGAAAAAAGATTGTGGCTACCCTTGCGAGTACAGGAACTCCTTCTATTTCTCTTCATCCGGGAGAGGCTATTCATGGAGACCTTGGGATGGTATGTGAGAATGATGTGGTTCTTGCTATCTCCAACAGCGGAGAGACCGAGGAGATCTTGAGGATTCTTCCTTTTTTGAAGAAGATCGGAGCGCGCATTGTCGCGGTAACGTCAAATGTATCCAGTTCCCTTGCGATGCAAAGTGATGCAACGATCAATACCGGCCCGATCTTTGAAGCGGATCCATTCGGACTTATTCCTTCTTCTAGTACGACTGTTGCTTTGGTCTTGGGAGACGCGATTGCCTGTACTCTTATGCGGATGAAGAATTTCCAGAAAGAGGATTTTGCTTTTTTTCATCCTGGCGGGAATCTTGGTCATCGGTTGATGCTGAAGGTAAAGGATGTGATGCAGACAGGAGACGCGATTCCTATAGTAGAGAAAAGCGCCACGCTTTCAGAGGCGATAGAAGAGATAAACCAGAAGAACCTCGGATTTACTTTAGTGATGGAAGAGGGAGAACAGCTTTGCGGAATTCTTACTGATGGCGACCTTAGAAGGTTCCTTGTGAACCGTTTTGATCTTACAGGCGCGATGGTGATAGATTGTATGAGTCCGGAACCTCAAAGTATTGGCGAAGAAAAACTTGCGGTCCAGGCTCTTTCGGTGATGGAACAGTTTGAAATTACTTGTTTGGTGATACGGGACAATACTGGAAAGGTGAAAGGGATTGTCCATTTACACGATCTTCTTGGAAAACAGGAGTTTAGTGTAGAATGATCGTGGGTATAGAACAGATACGTCTTGTGGCGTTTGATGTGGATGGTGTTTTGACTGATGGCACGATCGCATGCGGAGAAGGGGTTGAATCAAAGAGATTTTCTGTGCGCGACGGTCTTGCTTTTCATTTGTTGAAAGCCGCGGGATTCAAAACCATGATACTTTCCGGAAGAAAAAGTTCTTCTTCAAGAATGAAAGAACTTCAGGTGGATTTTCTTCTGGAAGGGGTTCAGGATAAATTGTCTGCGCTTCGCGATCTATGCGACAGGGAAGGATTTGAGTTTAGAGAAATCTGTTATTGCGGAGACGATCTTCCTGATGTGGCGGTGATTCAACAGGTGGGGATAGGAGTGGCTCCTGCCGATGGCGTTGAGCAGGCGCGCCAGGCGGCTGTGGTGGTAACTGTAGCGCCGGGAGGATGCGGTGTTGCCAGAGAGGTAGCGGAGTTTCTTCTGAAAGGACAAGGAAAATGGGAAAAAACAGTCGCGCAATACGGTATATCATAGTCTTACTTTGTCTTGCGGTCGGATGCGCAAAGAAAGAGGCGCCGCATCTTGAGGAGTCATCCGCGATGCTTGAAAAATTTCGGATTGAGAGCCTTGCGGGAAAGGTTGCTTTAGTTGTAACCGGAGAATCTGCGGAGCAGGAGAATGCGGGAACGAAAACCGTGGTGAAGAAGCCGGATCTGAAGATTTCTTCCAAGAACAGTCTTATAGATATTACGACCGATAAGACAGGAAAAGGAGAACTTCTTCTTGATCCTTCCACGAGAAAAATATCCGATATTCTTTTAGAAGGAACGATCCGTATTACCCAGAAACCCGCAGAAGGAGCGCCTCCCTCTTTTACCGCAACCTGTACAAAATTGATCTACCGGCAAAATAAGGAGACTCTTATTATGGAAGGTTCTCCAGAAATTGTACAGACTGGAAATCGGTATAGAGCTGATCGTATTGTTTATGACATGAGGAGTGGAAAACTTGCCTTTGAAGGGAATGTTAGGGTACAAGTTACGGATCTTTCGGACCGCCGCGCTGATTAGCGTCTTGTTCTTTAGTCTTCCGGCTCCGGTGTGGTCCTCTCTTGTACGGGTCTGTATATGGAAGGGAACGTATATACCTTCAGATCTTTCGCGGTACCGTGGAAAATATCGGGGAACCCTTGCGGTAGAACGGGTTGGTCGGTCTTGTTATATTGTGAATACCCTTGATCTTGAAGATTATTTATATGGCGTTCTTGCAAAAGAGATGGAAAAGAACTGGCCCCTTGAAGCCCTTAAGGCACAGGCGGTCTGTTCAAGAACAATGGCCTTGTTCCATATTAGATCATCCTTGGAAAAAGGGCTTCCTTGGGATGTAAGTGATGGAGTTTTACATCAGGTGTACGCAGGCATTGCGGGAGAAAGCGATCGTGTGATTGAAGCTGTGGATGCGACCGCCGGCGAATATTTAGTCAATGGCGAAACTTTAGTTCCGGCTTTTTTTCATTCTTGTTGCGGCGGGTATACAAGTTCTGCGGCAGAGGTATGGAAATCTCCCTTTGTATGTTTAGTGGGAGTAAGGGATCCCTATTGTGAGGGAAGTTCTTATTATGCGTGGAGCAAAACGATTCCTTCCTCGTCGTTGAGCAAGGTTTTGGGTATAGGAGTAGAAACAGTTTCGGTAACAAGCCGCGATTCGGCGGGAAGAGCTGTTATGGTGGAGGCAAGATCTTCTACAGGAAGAAAACGTATTCAGGGGAAAGATCTACGTCTTTCTTTTCCGGGAATATTTACCGCGCCGAGAGTGATTCCAAGCACAAGGTTTGAGGTTTCCTCCACTGCAAAGGGTTTTCTTTTTAAAGGAACAGGGTATGGTCATGGTGTGGGACTTTGTCAGTGGGGAGCTAAAAAGATGGCGGAGGAAGGGGCGTTATATCAAGAAATTCTTCAACACTATTTTCCAATGCTTTCTCTTTACAGGGAGGCAGAATGAAATTTCAGTTACAGACAATTCGTGTAAAGGTAGATAGGAATTTTGAAGAGTTTGCAGAGAAAAAATTTGCACGATGCGAAAAGTTCTTTTTTAATGAACCTTCTATTACTCTTACGGTAAAGATGGAGGGAGATTTGTATGTGGTGGTTGCGAATGCCAAAAGTAAGAATGGTACAATTTTTGTAAAGGAAGAAGGAAACGATTTGAACGAGAGTGTGGAACGGCTTGTGAAGAAATTGAAAAACCAAGCCATTAAAACTCATGATAAAAAAGTTGACATGTCTCATAAATAACAGGACAATAATCCCGTTTTTCCCCACATAAGGAGTGTTGCATGAAGATTACTGAATATATTAGTGAAAAAGAGATCCTTCTTGATATGAAGGCAACGGGGAAATCAGAATCTCTTCTTGAACTTCTTGATATATTAGAGGCTTCTGGAAGCGTTGAGAACAAGGAGAAGGTTCTTGAAATCCTACTTGAACGGGAGAAGCTCGGTTCAACCGGAATAGGCCATGGAATAGCGGTTCCCCACGCAAAAAGCGATCAAGTTTCTCGTTTGGTATGCTGTCTTGGTATTTCTCAGAAAGGAATCAATTTTGACTCTCTTGATGGGGAAAACGTGTATATTGTTTTCCTGGTATTGGCACCTGTAGGTGCTACCGGACTTCATTTGAAAGCTCTTGCAAAAATCGCCCGCCTTTTGAAAGATAGGGTCTTTAAAAATTCTCTTCGCGCTTCCAAGACTTCCGCTGAAGTCTTTCAGATTATCCAAGAGGACGAGGAGCGATTAAACAGTCTTGGATGAAGAGATGCGTACGATTGAGGGTATTCCTGTTTCTCCGGGTATTGCGGTTGGTAAGGTAACGGTCTGGAAAAATGATCTGATTCTTCCTCCGTTGCGTCGGATTCCTGCCTCTCGTGTGGAGAAGGAAATTGAGAAGTTCAGCGGAGCGTTGCAACGGGCGGAGAAAAAGATCCTTGAAACCCGAGATTCTGTTACAAGCACGGTTGGAAAGAAGTATGGCGAGATCTTTTCAGTACATTTATTGTTACTGAAAGATCACCGTTTGCATGAGTCCACGGTGAAATATATCCGTAAAGAACGGATGAATGCAAAGTATGCTTTTCATCTTTCCCTTCAGAATGTTTTAAACCTTTTTGGCCGTCCCGGAGAAGAACTTTTTGAAGAGCGGAAACGAGATATTCTTGATGTGGCGGATCGGGTCTTTTCTTATCTTGCCAATAGCGGAGAGAAGACCTCCTACGATTATGAGGTAATTATAGCCGCTCATGATCTTTCTCCTTCTCAGACCGCTAACCTTGATCCTCGTCGTATTATTGGTATTGCTACAGAAATAGGAAGTGAAACCTCTCATACCGCGATTATGGCAAAGGCGCTTGAGATTCCCGCGGTGGTAGGGTGCGGAGAGTTGACAGAACTCTTGAAAGAGGAGCAGACCGTGGTTCTTGACGGGTTCGGAGGGAAGGTGATTATGGATCCCACTCCTTCTGTTATTAAGAAAAGTAAAGCCCGGCAGACAGAATTCCTGAAAAAAAAGAAATCTTTTTTTCTAATGAAACGGGTTGCATCTCAGACAAAAGATGGTGTTTCCATATCTCTTTTAGCAAATATTGCACTTCCCGAAGAGGCGAACACTGCATTGAAATATGGAGCGCAGGGTGTGGGGCTGTACCGCACAGAATATCTTTTTATGAACAGAGAAGATGTGCCCGGAGAAGAGGAGCAGTACCATTCGTATCAAAAGGTTGTACAGGCGATGAAGAAAAAACCTGTTATTATACGAACCCTTGATATTGGCGGAGATAAATTTGTTTCTCATTTTGAAAAACCTCGTGAATTGAATCCATTAATGGGACTTCGTGCCGTACGGTTTTGTCTTGGAAATCCAGAGATATTCCGAACTCAGATCCGCGCTATTCTTCGCGCGGGAGCCGCAGGAAATATGAAAATTCTTCTTCCGATGATTTCCACCCTTGACGAAGTGTGGAGAACAAAGGAGATTATTTCCGGAGTGGTGAAAGATCTTTCAAAGAAAAAGAAATCCTTCTCTGAGCTTCCGGTTGGTATTATGATTGAGGTACCTTCCGCGGCGCTTCTGGCAGAATCATTTGCAAAAGAAACAGATTTTTTCAGTATAGGCACTAATGATCTTATCCAATATACGATGGCTGTGGATCGAGTAAATGAAAAAATATCTTACCTGTACCAGCCGTTTCATCCTGCGATTTTGCTTTTATTGAAAAATACGGTAGAGCAGGCGTTGCAAGCTGGTATTGAAGTGAGTATTTGCGGAGAGAGTGCCTCAATTCCTGAGATGGTTCTTTTCTTAGTGGGTCTTGGTCTTACTCGGTTCAGTATGACTTCTTCAATGATTCCCGAGGTAAAACAGATAGTAAGAAGTATCTTCTTTGAGAAGGCGCGTGCCGCTGCTCAAGAAGCGATAACCTTTCCAACCCATGGAACAGCTTTCCGTTTTCTTCACAATGTTCTAAAGGGGAAACATGCCAATACTTAATGATAGAGACGAGATCTCCCGTATTGATAGTTCAAATATGAAAGAACTTCTTGAAACCTTTGATGAACAGTGTATCGGCGCGCGACAGATTAAGATACCTCTTCCTTCTAAAACCGACTATTCTTCTCTTTGTATTGTAGGGATGGGCGGATCTGCGATCGCGGGCGATTTTATCCGAGGGTTGATAAGGACCGAATGTAGGGTGCCTTGTATTGTGCATCGGGATTACGGGCTTCCTTCTTTTATCAGAGAAGGAAGTCTTGTTGTGGCATTAAGTTATTCGGGAAATACGGAAGAAACATTAAGCGCTTGCCGGGAAGCGGTTTACAGAAAGGCGGATCTTTGGACCCTTTCCAGTGGAGGCGCTCTGGAGACCTTTGCAAAAAAAGAGGGGGCTCCCTATGTAAGGATTCCTTCTGGAAATCCTCCACGATGTAGTGTGGGATGGCTTTTTTTTCCGCTTTTCTCTCTTTTTCAGAGACTTGGTTATATTGACGCATTCTGTGATACGGACTTTGATGACTTTGTAAAGGCGAAGATCCGTGAATGCGCTCCTGATGTAATAGAAAAGAACCCTGCGAAAATTCTTGCACGTGATTGTTTCAATAGAAATATTCTTATCTATTCAGGAAGATTGCTCGCACCTGCCGCATTGCGATGGAAAACACAGATTGCGGAAAATAGCAAAGCATTCGCTGGATGTAACGAATTTCCTGAAATGAATCACAATGAGATAATGGCATGGCGTTACCCGGAATTTCTTGTTGCAAATTCCGCCGCTCTTTTTTTATACGATCCTGCTGATCATCCGCGGGTATCTCTTAGGATGGAACTTACCGAAACAATCCTTAAAAAGAAAGGAGTTTTAGTGCGTCGGATCGGCCCGTTTTCAGGAGATCTTCGTACACGCCTTTTTCTTGCGGCGGTGCTGGGGGATTGGCTTAGTTTTTATCTTGCATTGCTAAATGACGTGGACCCGACCGAGATTTCCGAAATCACTTTTCTTAAAGAAGAACTTTCAAAAAAAGAGTAAGGGCCCCGCATTTCTTTTTACTTCTGTCATTTCATCGTATACTTGTAGAATTGTATAAAAGACTTTTCTTATTAAGTATGCGTACGTCAAGAAATAGTTCTTATTTTTTTTTAGAAAAAAAAAGAGCTGAACCTATTTTGTTGAAGGAGGCAAAAATGGGAAGGGAGTATCTTTTTACTTCAGAATCTGTAACAGAAGGTCATCCTGACAAGATGTGCGATCAGATTTCTGACGAGATTCTTGATGCGGTCCTGGAAAAAGATCTGTATGGAAGAGTTGCTTGCGAATCTTTGACAACGCGGGGTTTGGTTTTTGTCGCGGGAGAAATTTCTACAAAGGCGTATGTGGATATTCCTGGTCTTGTTCGCAATGTAATCCGCGAGGTAGGATATGCAAATTCATCGTATGGGTTTAACTTTGATTCAAGCGCGGTAATCACTGCTATTCAAGAACAGTCAAGCGATATTGCGTTGGGTGTGGATAAAGGGGGCGCGGGAGATCAGGGAATGATGTTCGGGTATGCGGTTCGGGAAACCGAAGAATATATGCCGATGCCTCTTATGCAGGCGCATGCATTAGTTAAAAAGCTTGACGAGGTGAGAAAAAAGAGAGAAATACCTTATCTTCGTCCCGATGGAAAAAGTCAGGTGACGGTTCGGTATGTGGACGATACTCCTGTTGAGATCGTTTCCGTGGTTTTATCGGCGCAACACGACGAAAATATTGATCAGGGAAAGATCCGAAAAGATCTGATTGAAGCGGTCATTGAAACAACCATTCCACAGGAACTAATGGCAAAGAAGATGACCGTGTATGTGAATCCTACAGGTTCTTTTACCATTGGAGGACCCCAGGCCGACACTGGTGTAACAGGCAGGAAGATTATTGTGGATACTTATGGTGGAGTGGGGCGCCATGGAGGAGGTTGTTTTTCAGGAAAAGATCCGAGTAAGGTAGATCGTTCCGCCTCTTACTTTGCCCGCTATATTGCGAAAAATATTGTTGCCTCGGAAATTGCAGACCGTTGTGATATACAGCTTGCCTATATTATTGGCGAGACCGAACCAGTATCTCTTTCGGTAAATTGCTACGGAACCGCGCGTGTACCGGAAGATTCCATTATACGCATAATCAGAAAAAACCTTGATCTTACTCCGGAAGGGATCATTACAAAGTTGGATCTTAGACGTCCTATTTATCGAAAGACCGCAACGTACGGCCATTTTGGAAGGACCGAACCAGAGTTTACCTGGGAACGGACGGATCTTGTCTCTCTTTTCAAAGGAGTATAGTTATTATGGATTATCATATTAGGAATATTCGCCTTGCTCCCGAAGGAGGAAAAAGGGTGGCATGGGCCGCGAAAGAGATGAAAGTACTTTCTATTGCTTCTCGTGAAACTGGCGGATCTTTTTTTCAAGGGAAGAAAATCGTGGCCTGTCTTCATATTACTTCCGAGACCGCAAATCTTGCGATTGCGTTGAAATCTTGCGGCGCCAAAGTTGTACTTGCGGCTTCAAATCCGTTGAGTACACAGGATGATGTCGCCGCATTTCTTGTAAAGGAACATTCTATTCCTGTCTTTGGGATAAAGGGCGAAAGTTCCACCCAGTATTACGAGAACCTTCGGTCGGCTGCTTCGGTTCTTCCTGATATTGTGGTGGATGACGGAGCTGACCTGATAGCGCTTCTGCATAATGAGCCGACACTTGCGGTAAATGTGCGGGGAGCGACCGAGGAGACGACAACAGGGATTACCCGCATTAAAAATCTTGAAAAGGCAGGAAAACTTTCTTTTCCTGTTATTGGAGTGAATGAGGCGATGACAAAGCATTTATTTGACAATCGCTATGGAACGGGACAGTCAACAGTGGATGGAATTTTGCGAGGGACCAATATTCTTATCGCAGGAAAAAAAGTGGCGGTATGTGGATATGGATGGTGTGGCCGCGGAGTTGCAAAGAATATGAAAGGCTTAGGCGCTCATGTTATTGTTACCGAGGTTGACGAAATCAGGGCATTGGAAGCAGTGATGGACGGGTTTGAGGTAATGCCGTTGCGTGAAGCGGCTCCGTTCGCGGATCTTATCGTAACAGTTACAGGGAATGCCGGCGTGGTGGGAGCGGGAATCTTTTTAAAGATGAAAGATGGCGCTATCCTTGCGAATGCCGGCCATTTTAATGTAGAAATAGATACAGTGTGGCTTGAAACGCATGCAGAAAAAAAAGAAGAGATCCGTCCATTGTTAATGGAATATACCATGAAGAAAGGAAAAAAGATCTATCTTCTTGCAGAAGGTCGTCTTGTTAATCTTGCGTGTGCAGAGGGACATCCGTCTGCAGTAATGGATATGAGTTTTGCCAATCAATTCTTTTGTGCAAAACTTCTTTCAGAAGAAGATAGAATGACGCCTGGTTTTTACAGGGTTCCAGAAACAATAGATCGGAATATCGCGATGTTGAAGTTAAGAAGTCTCGGTGTTTCAATAGATAGCCTTACAGGACGGCAGAAACAGTATCTCCGATCATGGAATCTTTAGGAAATGCGTACCATTGGACTTACGGGAATTTTTGGTTCCGGAAAATCTTCGGTTGCGAAGATCTTCAAAGGACTCGGTATTCCGGTTGTTTCCTGCGATAAAATAGCTCGCGCTGTCTTAATAGAAGAGCCGGTGAAAGAATCCTTACGGAAAGAGTTTGGATCAGAGATATTTTTTTCAAATGGCAGAGTTGACCGAAGTCAGCTCGCCCGCATTTCGTTTGCGAATCCTCATGCAACTCAAAGATTGAACGAGATTGTTCACCCGCGGGTTTTTGAGCTATTGCGGCAAGCGCTTGACAACTTTTCTGATACGGATAAAATAGTGGTGGTTGAAATACCCCTTCTTTTTGAAACTCGTAGTGAGCATCTGTTTGATATCATTATCACTGTTACGGCTCCCCTTGAGATCATTAAAAGAAGGCTTTCCAGTAAATTTTCCGAAGATGACATCACGCGTCGGTGGCAGGCGCAGATACCTTTAGATGAAAAAACGCCTTTTTCTGATTTTATCATAGATAATGGCATATCACGCTTACATACCCGCACACAGGTGCAGACAATCGTCAGGGGGTTGATTCATGGCAGAAGAAACGAAACAGATTAATGTGGCAGCGCTAAAAAAGACTGCTATGCCCAAATTACAGAAAATAGCGAGGGAGATGGCGGGCAATGGTATTAGTGGTCTTACAAAAGAAGAATTGATCTATAAAATTATGCAGGTGCAGGCAGAGAAAAATGGAATTCTTTTTGGCGAAGGAACTCTTGAAATTCTTCCAGACGGATTTGGGTTTCTTCGTTCATTAAACCATAATTACCTTCCTGGTCCGGACGATATTTATGTTTCTCCTTCGCAGATCAAGAAATTTGGATTAAGGACAGGAGATTCTGTTTCAGGGCAGATCCGTTCTCCTAAAGAAAACGAGAAATATTTTGCCTTATTAAAGGTAGAAATGGTGAATAATGAGAGTCCTGAAAAACTGCAGGATAGGATTCCTTTTGAAGAACTTACGCCCATTCATCCGGATGAACGTTTTCTTCTTGAGACGGTTTCCGAGGAGATTACCACCCGACTTATAGATCTTGTATGTCCTATTGGAAAGGGACAACGGGGGCTGATTGTTTCTCCTCCGAGGGCAGGAAAGACAATTATTCTTCAGAAACTTGCCAATGCTATCGCTACCAATGCGCCTGAGGTGATGTTGATTGTTCTTCTGGTGGGAGAACGGCCGGAAGAGGTTACGGAGATGAGGCGTTTTGTGAAGGGAGATGTGATAAGCGCAACTTTTGACGAACCACCAGAACGTCATGTGCAGGTAGCGGAGCTTGCCATTGAGAAAGCAAAGAGAATGGTGGAACATAAAAAAGATGTGGTAATTCTTCTTGACAGTATTACCCGTCTTGCGAGGGCCCACAATGTTCTTGTTCCTCACAGCGGAAAGATTATGACAGGCGGACTTGAATCTAATGCGCTTGATAAACCGAAACGCTTTTTTGGTTCGGCGCGGAACATTGAAGAGGGAGGAAGCCTTACTATTCTTGGTACCGCGCTTATTGATACCGGTAGTAAAATGGATGATGTGATTTTTGAGGAGTTTAAGGGTACTGGTAATATGGAAATCAACCTTGAACGGAAACTTGCGGATCGTCGGACATTTCCTGCGATAGATATTAACCGATCCGGAACCCGTCGCGAAGAACTTCTTGTCAACGCAGATGAACTTCAGTTGATGTGGCTGTTACGGAGGATTTTAGCTTCTCTTAATCCTGTGGAAGCCATGGAGTTGTTGAGCCAAAAATTGCGTTCTACAAAATCAAACATTGAACTGTTGCTCGGATTGAAAAATCAGACAAAAGAGTATACATCACTGTAATGGAAGGATTGTACAACATAGTGTCTACCGAGGAGGAAGCGAATGGGAATGTGGATAGGAAGGGGAAGAAAAGCCAGGGTCTGTTATGGATTTGATGATATTTCATTGGTCCCAGGCAATTGTACTATAAATCCCCAAGATGTGGATCTTTCCACCTCTATTGCCGGCCATACTTTGAAGATTCCTATTCTTGCCGCGGCGATGGATGGTGTGGTGGATCCCACGTTTGCGATTGCATTCGGTAAATTGGGCGGACTCGCGGTCCTTAATCTTATGGGGATTTATACCAGATACGAGGATCCTTACAAAATTATAGATTCCATTATTTCCTGTCCCGCAGAAAAAGCGACTTCTTTTATACAGGATGTTTATAAACAGCCTGTGCGCAAGGAATTGATTATGGCCAGAGTTCGGGAGATTAAAGAAGGGGGATCTTTGTGCGCGGTAAGTTCCATTCCGAACTGTGCGGAAGAGTATGGCATGATTGCCGCAGAGGCTGGAGCTGATGTTTTTGTAGTTCAATCCACGGTAGTAAGTGTACAGCATATTTCAAGTGTTTATCAACCCCTTGATCTTCGGAAGTTCTGTGCTTCAATGCCTATTCCTGTTATGGTGGGGAATTGCGTTACCTTTCAGGTTGCGGTTGACTTAATGGAGGTAGGTATTGCCGGTCTTCTGGTGGGAATTGGTCCGGGAGCGGCATGTACTTCTCGCGAAGTACTTGGACTTGGAGTTCCGCAGGTAACCGCGACAGCAGATTGTGCGGCAGCGAGAGATTTTTACTATACCAGAACAGGCAGGTATGTTCCTATTATTACCGATGGAGGAATGATAGGAAGCGGTGATATTTGCAAGGCGTTTGCCGCGGGAGCCGATGGAGTTATGGTAGGTTCCGCGTTTGGACGAGCGAAAGAGTCTCCCGGAAAAGGCTTTCATTGGGGCATGGCTACCTCGGATGAGAACCTACCTAGAGGCACTCGTATTTCTTTAGGAACTAGCGGTACGTTGAAAGAGATACTTTTTGGTCCTTCTCGGACCGATGACGGGTCGCAAAACCTTATTGCCGCACTTAAACTTTCTATGGGAAGCTTAGGTGTGAAAACAGTCCGGGATATGCATCTTGTGGAGATTGCCATTGCGCCTTCCATTAAAACCGAAGGAAAAATCTATCAGGCGGCAAAAAAGTCGGCTCTCTCTGAATCACAGTCAGGAAGGAGGCAATGAAGGATTTTGTTCACCTTCATCTTCATTCTGAGTATAGTTTTCTTGATGGAATGTGCAGGGCTGAGGAGATTGCAGAATCAACGCGTCGGATGAAGATGCCGGCAGTTGCCATCACAGATCACGGAAACCTTCATGGTGTGGTGCCTTTCTACGAGGCGGCCTGGAAACATGGAGTTAAACCTATCATCGGAAGCGAAATGTACCTTGCTCCCGGAAATAGGAAAGAAACTCGCTCTAAATCCGGCGAAGAGAATTTTTTTCATCTTACGATACTAGCAAAAGATCAGGAAGGATACCAGAACCTTGTTATGCTTTCTACTCTTTCCTGGCTGGAGGGTTTTTACTATAAGCCCCGTATTGATAAGGAACTTCTTGCGCGTTATGCAAAAGGGCTTGTGGTACTGAGTGGATGCCTTAAAGGAGAGATCTCATGGCTTTTAGGCCGGGGCGAAGAGGAGAAGGCGGAGAAATCTCTAAAAACATATATTGATATTTTAGGGAAGGACGATTTTTATTTAGAACTGATGGATAATGGTATTCCCCTTCAGAAAGAGGTGAATACGAAACTTCTTTCTCTTGCCAAAAAGTATGATCTTTCTTCTGTTGCGACCAATGATTGTCATTATCTGAAGCAGGAAGATTCCTATGCGCATGACATTCTTTTATGTATACAGACCAAATCTACTATAGAAGATCCTCATCGTCTTCGTCTTCCTACCGATCAATTTTACTTTAGATCTCCCGAAGAGATGGAATCTTTGTTTAGAGAAGTTCCTGATTCCCTTTCTTCCACGGTTGAGATCTCTGAAAAATGTAATGTAACCTTTTCTTTTGGTTCTTACCGTATTCCTGTTTTTAAGATTCCCCGAAATATCTCTGCGGAAGAGTATTTAGAGGAAATGGTAGAAAAAGGATTCCAGGAAAAATATGGTTCTTCCCTTTCAGAAAGCCGAGATATAGCCGCGACAGAGAGAACCCGAAAAGAATTGGAAGTAATAAAGAGTATGAATTTTTCGGGATATTTTCTTATTATTCAGGATATTGTTGCCGAGGCGAAACGCCGCGCTATTTCTGTGGGTCCTGGAAGAGGGTCCGCGGCAGGAAGTATGATTGCTTATCTGTTGGGAATCACAGAAATCAACCCTTTGGATTACCAGTTAATTTTTGAACGTTTCCTGAATCCGGAACGGATCTCTATGCCTGATATAGATTTAGATTTTGCAGATCAGCGCAGAGAGGAAGTAACCGCCTATATCCGCGAAAAATATGGCGAGGATCATGTAGCGCAGATAGTAACATTTGGTACGCTTAGCGCCCGTTCAGCGCTTCATGATGTGGGAAGAGTGATGAATATGGGTTTTTCTGAAAGAGGAAAGATTATAAATTTACTTTCTCGCGATCTTGATATAAAACTTTCCTATGAAGCGGAGAATAATAAAGAGATCCGGCAACTTATCTCATCTGATGAGAGAGTACGTCAACTTTTTCATATTGCTCAAATTCTTGAAGGACTTTCACGACAGGTCGGAACCCATGCAGCTGGGATGGTTATTAGCGATGAACCTTTGACAACCATTGTGCCTCTTTTTAAGGGTCCCCAGGGGAATGTTACTCAGTTTGAAATGAAGAGTGTAGAGAAAATAGGTCTTCTGAAGATTGATATCCTTGGATTGCAGACATTATCAGTGATTGATGAAACCATTGCTCTTTTGCGTGAAAGAAAAGGTATTGTGTTGACAGAGTTTCCCTCGGATGATTCCGCAACCTATCAGATGCTCGGAGAAGGAAGATCAAAGGGATTGTTTCAGCTTGAAAGCCAAGGAATGCAGGATTTACTTCTTCAGATGAAACCTTCTTGTTTTGATGACCTTATCGCGATTCTCGCGCTTTATCGCCCGGGTCCCCGCACGACCGGTATGATACAGCAATTTTTATCCTCTAGAAAAGATTCTACGCGGATTGTATATGATCATCCATTATTAGAACCTATCCTTAAACCTACCTATGGCGCTATTCTCTATCAGGAGCAGGTGATGCAGATAGCGAATGAAGTGGGAGGGTTTACGATGGGACAGGCAGACATTCTTCGCAAGGCGATGGGAAAAAAGGATCCGGAACTTCTTGAACAACAACGGGAAAAGTTTGTCGCAGGCGCGAAACATCATGCTATTTCTTCAAAGCTCGCCAACAGCATCTTTTCCAATATGGCAAAGTTTGGGTCCTATGGTTTTAATAAGTCTCATAGCGCTGGATATGCGGTAATTACTTACCGCACCGCCTGGTTAAAGGCGAATCATCCGCTTGAATTTATGACATCCCTTTTAAATGGTGAAATTGGCGATAGTGTAAAAATGGCTGAATATATTGAGGAAGCGGAACGGATGAATATTTGGGTTCTTCCTCCTGACATTCATGAAAGCCGGGCGGAAATGAGTGTGGTGGGCAATGATATTCTCTTTGGTCTTGCGGCCATTAAGAATGTGGGTACAGGCGCGATTCAGAATATTCTTGAGGTAAGAAAGGAAGGGCCTTTTGAGAATCTCTTTGATTTTTGCCGGAGAGTAGATCTTCATGTAGTGAATAAGAAAATGATTGAAAGTCTTATTAAATCCGGTGCGTTTGATTGTTTTGAACGTCCGAGATCTCAACTGTATGCCGCAATGGATGAGGCGATGGATCAGGCTTCTAAACTTCAAAAACTTCATGAAGACGGTCAGCTTTCTATCTTTTCTAAAGTTGAGCATACTGGAATTTCTGCGGATGAAGAGGCTATTGCTTCTCTTCCAGAATGGCCGGATACAAAACTTCTTGCCTATGAAAGAGAAATGATTGGCGTATACCGAAGCGGCCATCCCCTTGAAAATTCTAGAGAACTTCTTTCTTATTATGTTACTGCGACGACTAATCAGGCAGATGATCTCTCTGAAGGAGAGGAATACTGGTTTGGCGGGTTTCTTGAACAGATAGAGAGAAAGAGCACCCGGAAAGGCGGAAAGATGGGAGTTGCGCTTTTTGAAGATCCAATGGGACGTATTGAAACAATTTTTTTCCCAAAGGTGTATGAACTCTGTTCTAACCTTCTTAAGACCGGCGAGATCCTTTTTATCAGGGGACGCATTGACCGTCGTGAAGAAAAAGTTAAGCTTATCGCATCGGAAGTTGCAACACTTAATACTATTTCAGAAAAGAACAACAGAAAACTTCAATTGGATCTTAATACTTCTTCTTTTAGCGAGGATTTGATGAAAGAGTTACGCGACCTTTTTGTGAAATATCGCGGCAACTGTATGATTCTTTTCCTTCTCCGAAGGGAGCAGGCTGGCTCTGTAAGAGTGGTATTGCCCCGTTATCCGGTTTCTATCCATCCTGAACTTCTTTTTGCACTTGAACAGCGGAAAGAGATCAATGAAATCAAAGTCATTTGATCTCTTTTCCCGCACCTTTCCCACGGTAACTTGGAAAGGAACCTTTCTGGAAATTATTGATCAATCTCTTCTTCCTGAACGCTTTACGTTTCTTCATCTGTATAGTATAGAAGAAGTATGGGATGCGATCCATACCCTTAAGGTTCGCGGCGCTCCCGCTATTGGTATTGCAGGAGCATTTGGCATGGTGCTTACTGCACACACAAAGAAGGAATTTTCTTTAGAAGATTTTTTTTCTGCGATGAAAGAGGCGGCTATTTATATAAAAAAGTGCCGGCCAACCGCAGTAAATCTCAGGTATGGCGTAGATCGTGTATATGACCGCGCTTTCTCTATGAAGGAATCTCGGATATCTGATATTCTTTTTGCTATGGAAGAGGAAGCGATGATGATTTTTGAGGAAGACCTTTCTGCCTGTAGAAAGATTGGGGAGTATGGAGATACCCTTATCTGTTCTGGTATGAATATTCTTACCCATTGCAATGCCGGCGGCCTTGCAACTAGTGGAGAGGGAACCGCACTTAGTCCACTTTTTTACGCGGCACGGACCGGAAAAAAAATTCATGTTTATGTGGATGAAACTAGACCAGTATTGCAAGGATCGCGGTTGACCGCATGGGAATTGAGTCGTGTCGGTATTCCTTATACGCTTATTTGCGATAATATGGCGGGTTTTCTTATGCAGAAGAATCTCGTGGATATGGTGATTACCGGTGCAGACAGAATCTGTGCCAATGGAGATACTGCGAATAAAATCGGAACCTATGCTTTAGCGGTTCTTGCCAGAGCTCATAAAATCCCCTTTTATATTGCGGCGCCTCGTTCTACGTTGGATAGCTCTCTTTCCGACGGATCCCTTATTCCTATTGAAGAACGTTCTCGCAACGAGCTTCTTTACATTGGAAATCAAATAATCGCGCCGAAGAACGCACCAGTATGGAACCCTGCTTTTGATATAACTCCAGGTGATTTTATTACTGCCTTTATTACTGAAGAAGGGATCTTTTCTCGCGAATCCCTTCTTTTATAATGCTCTTTTACTATCTGAAAGAGTAAAAAGATCACGATAGATTAGTCAAGTCCGAGAGATACAATCATCTCCTCTATACTATTTTCTTTTCCGGTAAGGCTTTGGGTTTTTGCTCGCGCTATACGTTCTTCTGCCGGACGGTACGAACGTCCCCGAAGAGGAGCCCAGCGGGCATAATCCGCACTTCCCCACATTAAATAAGGAGTGTTTACCACTCCATAGTGGTTTAAGGCAAGATCTCGTAGGACCATATAATTCAATTCTAACAGCTGATCTGCGCGCTTCTTGTCAAAAGAGGGATCTTTTTTAGAAGCCTGTTCTGCCATACGATCAATGACACATTGAAGATCGGTAAAATTCAAACCCATCCGTAAAAATGCGATCCTATCACAGATCTCTTTATCAATGCTTGCGATTTCTTCTGCTTCATTCAATCTTTTTCTAAGAGATGCGAAGAATTCCGGAGTAAACCGATTCTTCTGATCTTCGGATGCTTCCTGAATCATAAGAATATAGTCTTCTATTTTCTTTGCGGCCTTTCCAAATCCAGGGCTACAGTATTCCTTAAGAATCTCTGTTTCACTAAGGAGAGGATTCCAGTTTAAGCGAGCAGCGGCATAATAGTTAAATCCGGTTATAGACCAATTATCATAGATTGAGCTGATATCTGTGGCAAGAATGCCCTTGTTAGCCATATAGTTCATGGCTTTTACGAGACGGTTTGAAAGAAGATTAAACTTTCCGTCGCGGCCTCCTGCAAGAAGAATGTTCGGTCGCCAGTAGATGCGCTGGCATCCCGCATTTCGCCACCCTTCCCATCCATCAGTGGTTTCAGGAACATAACGGATCACCAGGTTGGGGTGAAGTTTCTCCCGCACCGGAGGGTTCTGCCAGTAACTGTATGCTTCTCCAAGAAATAAGAGAGAGGGATATTCTGTAGTAACACGCTGAACAATCTGATTCCAGTACCATACCATCCGGTCGGTAAGAGAAACATACTCTACCTCATGGCGCTTGGATTTTCCGACCTCTTCATATACCCTAAATCTAATTTTTGTTCCTTCGGGCGGATCAAGTTTTTTACAGTTCTCGCACATACAAAAAGAAGAATATCCTCCATCATTGGGACTAAGAGAAATACATGTCAGCGAGGGATTGTTCTTCACGCGTTCAATGATACTGGTTGCAATATATTCAATAAGTTCAGGGTTTGATTTACAGAGCCGCCATCTTCCTTTTGCATTACTTTGATCCCGAGTTCCGTCTGCTTGTAACGCAAACCATTCAGGATGTTTTTCTCCATGTTCTTTCCAGCCACCGCTGAGGCCTGCTCCCGCATGCCCCCCAGAAATGCCCAGATGTCCACCTAATCGTTGCCATACTATCCAGTTGTCATCGTCTATTCCGGGTAGAAATCTTTTTTTTCGTGATTCTCTCCACTCCTCTTCGGTAATCTGAAGCCGCGGAAGACCTTCTTTAGAACGCTCATTAATCCATCCTCCTCTGCGGATTTGGCGCTGTCCGATTATTGGAGAAAAGGTATAGTCAAGTTGAGCGATAGAAATAGTTTTGTTCCGAGGGATAACCTGTCCGGTTTTTCCTGGCCATAGGTATCGGATACCCAAAGAAGAGAGAAATTCTACGACCGCATGTCGGGCGCTAAACTTATCTGATGGGGCTGAAGAGCCCAAAAGCGTTAATGTATTGCCGGATCTTTTCAGAGATATTCCGCCTGGCGACAGGCCGGTATCCTCTATTCCAAGTGCAGTGGTAATGGTGCTCTTGCCTACAAGGATGAATCCTGTGATATTAGGAGGAAGTTTTCCAGAAGGAAAAGAAAGGATTCCTTGGCGCAAAGCAAATGCACCTAATTCATTTTCCTTTTTTATGTGGAGTTTTGCTCCGGAAATCATCTGAATATGATCTGCAAGAACTATTGCCGCCTGCATTTCCGGAGATTGTTTTTCTGCTTTTGAAGAGATGATAATGACAGATTTGGGATCTCCGCTTTCTACTAACGTAAGGCTCCCCGCTGAAACTATTTTTCCCATCGCAAAGAGTAATAGCGCGGCAATACTTATCATTCTCTTCTTCATTCTTTCCTCCTGTGATAAAAGAAGAGTTTGTAAGAATATTTTTTCTATTATTTCTGTTGATGCGGGAAAAAGTTTGATTCAGCTAACCACTATATTCATTACTGATATTGTTTCATAAAATAGAAGACGAATCAAAAAGATGAGTAATAATGGATATTGTAGATAGAGATTTCGCATGATGTGATTTTACTTCTTGACGTCAGAGTTCTTTCAGGATACAATGCAATCTGATTCTAAACGGTTTTTATACTAATCGCATACGATACCTGAAGGATCACAACAATTATCGTAGATCTTTACTGTACTATCTATTCAATGCTTTGCTGAAAAGAGAGAAGGAGGTGAATGAGATGAAGAAGCTGTTAGGGATTGTTCTTGGAGCGATGATATTTGTATTGATGGTATCCGGATGCAAAAAACCCGCACCCGCACCTGAAATGATGCAAGATGAAAGTGTTGAGACAATGCCTGAGGAGGTACCGGCAGAAGAGGCGCCGGAAGCCGAGGCTCAGTAAATTTTTCAAAAAATTCCTCTCCGGGAAACTTCTGGTTTTTGAAGATATTCTGGAGAGGGATTTTTTTTGTACAAACTTCTTTCTGGATCGTTGTATACAGGAACCTGAATGAATATACCATTAAAATCTTTCAAGAACTCTCTCGCGGCAATTCTTTCTTTTCTTTTTTCACCCTTTCTTGCAAGTCTTGCTTTTTCTCTTCCTTTAGGAATACGTTTTACTTCGCAGAAAGAGAATATTCCCTTTATTCTTCTTATTCTTTTTGTATGCGGAACTCTTTTGCCGATTCTTGCGGCTATTGGCATGAAAAAGCTTGGTTTTATCAGTGATCTTCACATGCGTGACAAATTAGAACGCCCACGTTTTCTTCTTCTTTCTTCTGTTTTTGCTCTTATCGCGTTTATGATTATCCTTAAGATGGGCGAATCAGTTTCTCTTCTTATTCTTTTATTGAGTTATATCATTGCCTTGTTGTTAGTAGCCTACAGGAGTCGTTTTGTAAAAGTAAGTCTTCATTGTACGATGTTTGGCGGGCTTTGTATGGCGTGCGCATTTTTTTTCCCTTCCTGGTTTTTTCCCGTATTAGCTTTTGCGCTTGCAACCGCATGGGCAAGAATTTATCGGGGAAGACATACGATTCGCCACTGTGTTGAAGGGTTTTGTATTGGAGTGGGCGCATTTGGCGCGGGAGTGGCGGCGATTATTCTTTTTATATAATATTCAAATGGTAATTTCTCGCGGGAGATAAGCGATGAAGAGAGAAAGAACCTTTCATCGGAACCCGGTAACATTCATCTTTTTGCCATATAAGAAGAGAGTTTTTTTTTCGGTATTTGACAAAAAAAAAAATATATATAAACTATTATTGCCTCTGGCAATCATGGCGGAGGGGCCACACCCGTTCCCATCCCGAACACGGTCGTTAAGCCCTCCAGCGCCGATGGTACTGTTTACGAGAGTGAACGGGAGAGTAGGTGTTGCCAGGGGCATTTTTTATTCTTTCTTTATGTTCTTGCAGTGAGTGTCTGCGCTTTTTTCTACTTTTTTCTTTCATCTTTCAGTGGTATAATACATTTTTAGGAGGCATACATGTCATCAATACATACCTTTGGATTGTTTGGACACAGTAAGTCGGGAAAGACCATTTTGAGTGAATCAATTCTTTTGAAGTCAGGCACTATAGACAGAATGGGAGATATTAATCAGGGAAATACCACATTTGATTATGAGGATGAAGAAAAGCGAAGGTTAATGAGTGTAAATCTTGCTATAAGTTCCTTTACATGGAATAAATTTTCCTGTTGTTTGGTAGATGTTCCGGGATATATGGATTTTGTCGGTGAACAAATTTCCGCTTCGGTCGCAGTGGATTGCGCGGTTCTTAATATTGCCGCGGATAATGGAGTGGAGGTGGGAACAGAAAAGGCATATACGCAATTGTTAGATAGAAAAATTCCATTTGCGATTTTTCTGAACAAATGCGATACGGATCACGATTTTGAGAAGATCTGGGGAAATGTATGCGAATGGCTTGGGAATAAGCCGGTTCTCTTTACTTTTCCAGAAAAGAAGGATGGAAAGATAGAGAAGATTCTTAACCTGTTTGACGCAGATCCTTCTGATCCTTTGGTTGGAAAGTATGTGAGCCATCTTCTTGACTCTATTGCCGAGGTAGACGACTCTTTGATGGAGAAGTATCTTGAAGGAGAGCCTCTTACTCGGGAAGAGAAAGTTGTTGCTTTTAAGAAGGGGATTGTGGAGGGAGCGATTGTTCCTGTTCTTTGCGGTTCTGGAATTTCTTCTTTGGGAGTTTCGGAACTTTTGGATTGTATGGTTGAATATTTCCCTTCGGCTATTGAAATGTCTCCTATGGGAGCGAAAGATTCAAAGGGAGAAGATATAGAGGTTGTTCGCGAGGAAACTGGGCCTTGTTCAGGGATAGTCTTTAAGACACATTTTGATCCATTTATGGGACGTATTTCTTATTTGAAGGTCTTGACAGGAAAACTTACCGCAAACTTTTCCTGTATGAATGCTTCTCAAGGGACAAAAGAGAGGATCGGGCAACTTTTCAGATTTAAAGGAAAGAAACAGGAACCTGCTACGGAAGCGGGTCCTGGCGAGATTGTGGGAGTGGCGAAATTGAGTGGGTTTAATACATTTGAAACCTTTTGCGATCCTTCGCAGGTTCTTCTTTATTCTTTACCCTCTGTACCAGAAGCCGCACTCTCTTTTTCTCTTTCTCCGAAGGTGAAAGGAACCGAAGATAAACTTGGAAACGCAATAGCGAAAATATCAGAAGAAGACTGTACAGTAAAGGTCTTTAGAGATAATGATACCGGAGAAACGATTATTGCCGGTATGGGAGATGTACATCTTGATGTAACCCTGAACAAGTTCAAGGAAAAATTCGGAGTGGAGGTAGTGAAAGGAATTCCTCGGATTGCCTATAAAGAAACCATCACAAAACGGGCGGATGCAGATACAAAGTTCAAGCGACAAACTGGTGGGCATGGTCAGTATGGGCATGCGGTGATTATTATTGAACCCTTGCCGAGGGGTTCGGGTTTTGAATTTTCCGACGAGGTTGTGGGAGGTGCGATTCCCCGTCAATATATTCCTTCTGTAGAAAAAGGTGTTAAAGATGCTATGTCAAAAGGCGTTCTCGCGGGATATCCGGTGGTAGATATTCGGGTTAGGTTGACCGATGGTTCTTACCATCCGGTGGATTCTTCGGATATCGCCTTTCAGGTTGCCGGAGCTATGGCGCTACAGAAGGCGGTATCAGCGGGCAATCCTGTTCTTCTTGAACCTATTATGAATGTAGAGGTTACTGTCCCTCAAGAGTTTACTGGTGATATTATTGGCACGGTAAACGCAAAACGCGGAAGAGTTCTTGATATGGTTGCACATGGTGCATCTCAGATAGTCAAGGCGCAGATACCGCTTTCTGAAATTTCAAATTATGCTACAGAACTTCGCTCCCTTACCAGTGGACGCGGCGCATATTCGCTTCAGCTTGCGCATTATGAGGAGGTTCCCAACCATCTTGCTGAAAAGGTTTTGAGCGCACGGAAAGCTGAGAAGGAGGCAGAAAAGAGCTGAATATGATGAAAGTAGAGGTAGAAGGAGTTGTTCTGAACCTGCAAACGAGTGCTTCAATAGTGATCTTGAAGGACGAGCGTGGGTATGTTCTTCCTATCGTAATAGGAGTTTTTGAAACTCATTCCATTTATATGGTTCTGCAAAAAGAAAAGAGCGTTCGTCCTTTTCCCTATGAACTCACCCATACCCTTGTACGGGCATTGCGTGCGCGTATTCTTCGTCTTGAGATACATTCCCTTCGTAAAGGCATCTATTTTGCCAGTCTTCTTCTTCAACAAGGGAACAATCCTGAATTGCGCATAGATTGCCGTCCCAGCGATGGTATTGCAATTGCTTTGTACGCAGGAGCGCCGCTTTATGTCGCAAAAAAACTTCTTGTTTCGCCTGATAGGATTTCCATAGAAGAAGGAGAATTATTCTTTACGGACACTTTTGAACAGCCTATTGGCAAAGCCGAGGCAAACGCATTTAAGCGGCGTCTCGCACAGTTGAGTGCGAAGGAGTTTTGGAAGGAATTAAAGCGGAAATAATAACAGGAGGTAAATATGTCCGGTCATTCTAAGTGGGCAAGTATCAAGCATAAAAAGGCGGCTACAGATGCAAAACGAGGCAAAGCCTTTACCAAACTTATTCGTGAAATTATGATGGCGGCGAAGACCGGTGGAGGTAATGTTGAAAATAATCCCCGTCTTGCGGTGGCGATTGACCGCGCAAAGGCAATTAATATGCCGAACGATAATATTACGCGTGCTATTAAAAAAGGTACCGGTGAAGACGGCGCCCTTATTTTGGAACATACCAGTTATGAAGGATATGGTCCCGGCGGAGTAGCGGTTCTTATGGATATTTTAACTGATAATAAACGGAGAACCGCCGCTGAAATTCGTTCTTTTTTCAGTCGGCACAATGGAAATTTAGGAGAGTCCGGGTGTGTGGCTTATCTTTTTGACAGAAAAGGACAGATCATTCTTAAAAAATCTGTTACCGATGAAGAAACTCTTATGGGTATTGTTCTTGATGCTGGCGCGGATGATCTTCAGACTGAAGAGGATGAGTATGAAGTGTTATGCGCTCCGGAATCTCTTGAGACAGTAAAAAAAGCCTTAGAAGAGAATGCGCTTCAGATTGAAAGTGCGATGGTAACTCTTATTCCCAAAAATTATGTAAGGGTGGAGGGAAAAGAGGCGGAACAACTTCTTAAACTGCTTGATGAACTGGAAGAACATGATGATGTCCAGAATGTTTATTCTAACTTTGATATTCCAGACGAACTGATTGAACAGGTCTCTCAATAACATTGGTAATTCTCGGTATTGATCCTGGATTGAACCATTTTGGGTTCGGAGTCATTGAATCTGTCCCTTCTCTTCGGGCGAAGGCATGGGGTGAAATTCTTATCAACGCAAAGTTTTCCTTTGAAGAGAAGATTGCGGTTATTGCAAAAAAATTTGAAGAGATTTTTGAATGCCATCAACCTGAGGCGGTTGCCATAGAAAAGATTTATCTCGCAAAGAATACCCAGATAGCATTGAATATTGGAATCGCGACAGGGGTTATGGCGGGTACAGTACTCGCGCGTGGCGCAACCATCGCGTTTTTAGCGCCGGGAGAGATTAAAAAATTGGTTTCTGGTAGTGGTTCTGCCACAAAAGATCAGATTGGGTTTATGGTACAGACACTTCTTGGTATTAAGGAATCCTTGCCATGGGATGCCTCGGATGCGCTTGCCGCGGCGATTGGATATTATATGAATAGAGATTTTTATGAAAGGATCGGTCTGCGATGATATCCTTTCTTTCTGGTATATTGGTAAAAAAATCTCCTATGGAAGTATGTGTAGAAGTAGCGGGAGTGGGATACCGTGTGAACATTTCTCTTTCTTCCTCAAAACAACTTCCCGCGGAAGGCGCGCGTCTGACTATTTATACCCGCCATATTGTTAGAAACGATGCTCAGGAACTCTTTGGATTTGCAACAGAGGAAGAGAGAGCCATTTTTGATATGCTGATTACTCTTCCTGGAATTGGTCCCCGCATCGCATTGAGAATTCTTTCAAACCTTACACCGCAGGAACTTTGCAGTGCAGTTGTGGCGGAGGATGTGGAGTATCTTCGAAAAACTCCTGGTGTGGGGAAAAAAAGCGCAGAGAGAATCGTGGTGGAGTTAAAGGATCGTATTGAGAAAATAGAATTGTCAAATATGGATAAGCCAGGAGGATTTCTTCGTGATGCGGTAGAAGCCCTTGTGGTTCTTGGATACAGAAAATCCGAGGCAACGAAGGTTGCCTCAAAAGTTTTTCAGACTCTTTCTGAAAAAGAAATACCTCTTGAACAGTTCCTTCGGGAGGTTTTAAAGAGGATGTAATATGGAAGAAGATCAGATTATTGAGAATGAAGAGGTTAGTTCATCGTTATTAGGTCCGGATGAAATTGTCTTTGAAAACACCCTTAGGCCTGGAAGTTTTGAGGAGTTTGTGGGACAGGACCGATTAAAAGAGACATTCTCTATTTTTATTGAATCCGCAAAAATGAGAAAGGACGTGTTAGACCATGTTTTGTTATATGGTCCGCCGGGTCTTGGAAAAACAACGCTTGCCTATATTATTTCTCATGCTTTAGAGGTTAATATCCGATCAAGTTCGGGTCCGGTCATTGAAAAGGGAAGGGATCTTGCCGGGATGCTTACCAATCTTGAAAAGGGCGATATTCTCTTTATTGATGAAATTCATCGTCTTCCGCGTCAGGTAGAAGAATATCTGTACAGTGCAATGGAAGATTATTCAATAGATATTATGTTGGGAGAGGGACCCAAAGCAAAATCTTTGAAAATTCCCCTGAAGCCATTTACCCTTATTGGTGCGACAACACGTATAGGTTTGCTTACTTCTCCATTAAGAAACAGGTTTGGTATTGTGAGCAGACTAGATTATTACAGCGTAGAAGAACTCTCTTCCATTATTCTTCGTTCCGCGGGAATTCTTGGTGTGGTAACGAATGATGACGGAGCGCTTGAAATTGCGCGGCGTTCTCGTGCTACGCCGAGAATAGCAAACCGTTTACTTCGTAGAGTACGCGATTATGCGCTGGTTAAGGGAGAAGGAACCATTACCAAAGAGATTGCCTGTTTTGCGTTGGATAAGATGTCGGTTGATTCGTGTGGTCTTGATGAAATGGATAAACGGATATTGGAAACCATTATTCTTAAGTTTAATGGAGGTCCTGTGGGGTTAAAAAGTCTTTCTATCGCGGTGGGAGAAGAATCCGATACTATTGAAGAGGTCTATGAATCCTATCTTGTGCAGGAAGGGTTCCTTGATAAAACGCCGCAGGGAAGGATCGCCACACGTCTTGCATATGAACACCTTAAGATTACACCCGGGTCAGAGGGCCTTTTCACCAATGCTTGAAGCGGTGCATATTGCAAAGACCTTTGGCGGAAGGAGGGTGGTTGAAGATCTCTCCCTTTCTCTTGAACCCGGCGAGGTAGTGGGACTTCTTGGACCTAATGGCGCAGGAAAAACGACCAGTTTTAATATTCTTATGGGTTTTGTTTCTCCGGATCAGGGTATGGTGCGAGTGAATGGAAAAGATCTTACCCGTCTTCCTGTTTATATGAGGGCACGTATGGGAGTAAGCTATCTATTTCAAGAACCCGCTCTTTTTCTCCGTCTTTCCGTACTTGAAAATCTTCTTATTATTCTTGAAAGTTTTTTTCCTTCTCCTACGGAACAGGAAAGAACCGCTCTTGCTCTTCTTGAAACAATGGGACTTTTAGAGCTTCAAAATACGATGGCGGCTCATCTTTCCGGAGGCGAAAAACGACGCCTTGAAATTGCGAGGGGCCTTATCAACAATCCAAAATATTTCCTTCTTGACGAACCGTTTTCAGGGATTGATCCGAAGACAGTCTCGGAGATCAAGAAGATGGTCCGTCAGTTAAGGGACCGTGGAGCCGGAGTTCTTATTACCGACCATAATGTTCGCGATGCTTTGAGTATTATGGATCGGGCATACCTTATCTATCGGGGAACGATTATAGCGCAGGGTTCTCCGGAAGAATTATTGAAAAATAGAGAGGGAAGACAGGTCTATTTCGGGGAGGATTTTACATTGTGAACGGACCAGCACATGTGGGAATTATTATGGATGGAAATGGCCGTTGGGCAGTCGCCAAAGGCCTGCCAAGGTTTGAGGGGCACAAGCAAGGTATTGGTGCGGTTAAAAAGGTTCTTACGAAAGCAAAAGACCTTGGAATTCAGTGGCTTACACTCTATTCCTTTTCAACAGAGAATTGGAAACGACCTCTTGCCGAGGTAAGATTTCTTTTTTCCCTGATGGAGGAGGCTCTTGTGAAGGAAGAAGAGCATCTTCAGAGGGAACAGGTGCGAGTACGTATTTTGGGAAGCCGCGAAGGTATTCCCGAACGCTTTCAAAAGACTGCCAGCGCTATTGTTGAGAGGACCGCGGAGAATAAGGGTATTACTCTTGTTTTTGCAATTAACTATGGTGGTAGAAAGGAGATCCTTGATGCCATACGAAACCTTATGGCGAAGAATCCCCGCGAAGATTTTCGGTTAGAAGATTATATGTATATGCCGGATCTTCCTGAAGTAGATTTAATTATAAGGACTGCGGGAGAAGAACGTATCAGCAACTTTCTTCTGTGGCATTCTGCTTATGCGGAGTTCTATTTTACCAAAGTTTTATGGCCTGATTTTAACGAGAACTCTCTTGAAGAGGCTTGTAGAGAGTATAGCCGAAGGAAGAGACGGTTCGGAGGGTTGGGATGAAGAAGGTGGCGATATTTGGGTCTACGGGAAGTATTGGCTGTACTACGCTTGAGGTGGTCCGTATGATGGCATCGGAATTTACTGTATGCGGGCTTGCGGCAGGATACCGATATCAAGGTTTTGGGGAACAGATAAGAGAGTTTTCTCCTTTATGCGCGGCGCTTCCTGTAAATGATGAATCTTTAGAAAGAGAATTTTCTCAAACGCGTTTTTTTTCAGGTTCTGATGCTTTAGAAAAGGTGGTGGAGGAGAGTAATCCGGATGTGGTGGTGATGGCGATTCCGGGTCTTACGGGACTTTCCGCAACACTTCGTGCGCTCTCCGAGGGTAAAATTGTGGTCATGGCCACTAAGGAAATTATTATCTCTGCCTGGCCTCTTTTGCTTCCGTGGCGTGCACAAATTCTTCCTGCAGACAGTGAACACAATGCAATCTTTCAGATTCTCGCTAGAGAACGAACTTCCGCGGAACGCATTACAATTACCGCTTCTGGTGGCGCTCTTTACAATTATACCGGAAATATGGATTCTGTAACCATAGAGCAGGTTTTAGATCATCCTGTATGGAAGATGGGAAAAAAAATCACGGTAGATTCCGCTACATTGATGAATAAAGGGATTGAGATGATAGAAGCCGCGTACCTGTTTGATCTTTCTTCAGAGAAGATAGACATTCTTCTTCATCCTCAGGCGCTTGTACATGGTATGGTCTTTTTTTCAGATGGATTTATGCATGGGGTTTTTTCTCTGCCCGATATGAAATATTCCCTTGCATACTGTCTTTCTTGGCCTCTTCGCGCGGCATCTTGCGATGGACTTCTTCCTTTAGATTTTCAGAGATCTCGTTCCCTTACCTTTTCTCCTGTGGATACAGAACGGTTTCCTTCTCCTCATATTGCGCGTCAAGCTCTTGAAAAAGGGATGTCGTTTCCCACGGTTCTCAATGCCGCCAATGAAGTTGCTGTTACGCTTTTTCTTGAAAACAAAATTACATTTTCACATATACCGGTCTTAATTGAAAAAGCCCTTGAACGTCATATTCCCGGCCATATTACTTCTGTGGAAGATGTGATGGAAGCAGATGCGAAGGCAAGGGAATCAGTACGGTTTTTGCTGGGAGGATAAATGGGATTGCTTGGGGTATTGATTGTATTCGGAATAGCCATTTTTTTTCATGAATTAGGACATTTCTGGGTTGCAAAACGGGTAGGGATCAGGGTGGAACGCTTCTCTTTCGGGATGGGCCCTAAACTTATTTCATGGAAACGCGGAGAGACCGAATATTGGATCTGTCCGATTCTTTTTGGCGGTTATGTGAAACTGGCGGGACAGGACAGTGTAAATGCCGAAGCGCCCGACGAGTTTGCCGCGAAACCACCGGGAATTCGGGCATTAGTGGTTGTTGCGGGAGGGATCCATAATATTGTGGTGGCATGGGTTTTTCTTCTTCCGGCCCTTATGCTTGGAGTGCCGGCTTATGATGGTACGCGTGTGGGAGGAGTGGTAGAACAACTTCCTGCAAAGAGTGCGGGAATAGTGGTTGGCGACGAGATTCTTTCTGTGAATGGAAAACGGACAAGAGAATGGTTTGATGTTTTGCAACGTATTACAGTTGAGTCAAACCGTCATCCGGATACTCCTCTTCAGATTGAAGTTTCTCGCGAAGGAACTCCTCTCCGATTTTCTGTTCTTCCACACCTTCAAGAGGATGGAGTGAAGGTTTTTGACGGATATAAGAGGTATCTTATCGGCATAGAACCCAAGGAAAAGATCGCCAGGTACGGTTTTTTCCGTTCTTTTCTTGAAAGCGGAAAAGAGACTGGAAAAATGATTAAGGGAGTCTTTATTGCCTTCAAGTATCTGATTACCGGAAAGGCCTCTATTAAACAGCTTGCGGGTCCTATTGGTATCGCAAAATTTTCTATGGAGGTAATGAAACTCGGCATTTCTCGTTATCTCTATTTTATTGCTTTTTTGAATGTGAATCTCGGGGTTTTGAATCTTATGCCCTTTTTTGTCCTTGATGGGGGCCATCTTGTCGGTCTTTTCTTTGAGAAGCTTCGGAGGAAAAAACCTAGCCGGCGATTCCTTGAAATAGTAAATACAGCGGGCGCATTTTTGATTATCGCGCTTGCGCTTTATGTAACCTATAACGATATTTTCAAGATTATAGAAGAGAAGCTACGGCGATGAAAATAAAGAAACGAAAAACTCGGATGGTTATGGCGGGATCTCTAAAGATAGGAGGAGACGCGCGGGTTTCTGTACAATCTATGACAAAGGTGGCGAGCTCGGATTATCCTGTTATAAAGCGGGCATGCGCGCGTTTGGCCTCTGCGGGAGCAGAACTAATCCGAACTTCCATTCTTTCTCGTAATGATATTTCTCCCGCGATTCGTGCCATACATGCTTCAGGTCTTCCTGGATGTGCGGATATCCATTATGACTGGCGTCTTGGAGTTCTTGCGGTTCAGGCGGGCTTTGACAAAATCCGTGTGAATCCGGGAAATATGAAAAGAAGCAATCTTATAAAAGTTCTCCAGAAAGCCAAAGAAGAGAAGATTCCGGTACGGCTTGGATTTAATTCAGGCTCTCTTCCGAGAAAGAGTTCTCACTTAGTTCGGGATATGCTTTCCTTTGCGAAGGATAGCATTAGATTTTGCGAGGATCAGGACTGTTTTGATCTTGTGATTTCAATGAAAACTCCTTCGGTGGATGATACGGTTGCAGTTTATAGAGCCCTTGCTCCTCAGTGCGAATATCCTTTTCATATAGGCATTACTGAAGCCGGAGCAGGGTATGCCGGAGTAACAAAAAGTGTGTTGGGACTCGGGATTCTTCTTTCGGAAGGTATTGGAGATACTGTTCGGATTTCTCTTACAGAAAGTCCGGAGGAGGAGGTCAGGTGGACCCGAGCAACGCTACAGTCGCTCGGGTTGCGAAGGTTTGAACCAGAACTCATTTCTTGCCCTACCTGCGGCCGTTGTCGGGTAAATCTTATGAAGGTAAGGAAAGGGGTAGAAAAACGTTTGCAGAAAGAAGCGCGGATTTTTCCTAAAATAAATACATTGAAGATTGCGGTTATGGGTTGCAGTGTAAACGGACCCGGAGAGGCAAAAGAAGCAGATGTCGGGATTGCGGGAGGAGTTGGAGAATGGCTTCTATTCTGTAAAGGAAGAGTGAAGGGATCGTATTCTGAGGATTTGATTGAAGAAGCGCTTTTCTCTCTTATACGGGAGTTATCAAATGGTACGGATAGGTATTGCTGAACGGATTATCACTCCTCCTTTAGGTTCTTCTTTGGTGGGTTATTTTTCTCCAAGACCTGCTTCTGGGATACGCGATGATTTGAAGGCGATCGCACTCTGTTTTGATGATGGAACCACCACAGCATTTATAGTGGCGTTAGACTTGATCTGGGCCGGCGAATGCCTTTGGCGCGATGTGAAACAGATTGCCCGAAAAAAGATCCCTTCCTCCTCTCTTCATATTACACTTCATGCGACCCATACCCATACCGGTCCACTTCCCGATCATTCTTATAAGGCGGTTTACACAGAAAACTTTACGATTTCCGACGAGTATCCCGGATACCTTAGAACGCAGATTGTTGATGCGATGAGGGAAGCGTATGATAGTAGGTTTCCGGCAACGATAGGGTGTGGTTCTGTTGATGTGGATGGATTTTCATTCAACAGACGGTATCGTTTGCGAGATGGGAGGGTGGTAACAAATCCCACGCAACCCCAAGAAATTATTGGTCCCGCGGGTCCGGTCTCTTCCAAACTCAGCCTCTTAAAAATCGCCGATGATACAGGTTTTCTAAAGGCGATCGCGTTGAATTATGGCAATCATCCAGATACTTTGGGCGGTACAGAAATTTCAGGTGATTGGCCTTCAATGACCCGAGACCTTCTTTCAGAAGAGTATGGAGTTCCTGTAATACTCTTTAACGATGCTTGCGGAGATATTGCGTTCTTGGATCCTTTTGATAGTGAAACCCGTTCTTCAGATATTGGTGAAAAGATAGCTGAGGCATTAGGCCGGAGCGCTTCCGGTATTCTTACTTCTTTGCAGACCCTTTCGCCGGTAAATTCTCTCTTTCTTGCGGAGAAGACACTTTCAATTCCTCGTAGAACTTTTACTGATAAAGAAATTGAATCTGCCAAAATCAATATAGAGGCATTTCCGGGAACATTGCGGGCACTTGTCGCGAAGGCGCTTTTTATGCAGATGGAAGAGAAGAGTCCCCTTGAACACTCTTTGTTTCTGGTAGGTCTTGATAAAAAGTGCGCATTTCTCTGTACCTCTGGCGAGATCTTTACAGAAACAGGTTTTGCGTTTCGGGAAGATAGCTCTTTTGAGGAGACAATGATCGTAGAAAATTGCAATGCGGTCCTTGGATATATTCCTACGGCAAAAGCTTTTAAGGAGAGGACATTCAACCTTTCTGTTCGGGAAGAAGAGTTTCATGCCACTCCGCTTGATGAGGCGATTGGTATTGATGCCAGTTATGAAACGTCCTATTTGGGATGTGTGGTAGACGAACGGGCAGAAGGGATAGTAATAGAGGGAGTTAAGAAACTCTTTGCCGATCTTTCGCGGTGAAAAAAAAAGAGAACTCTCTCTACAATCAGAAGAATTCTTTCTTATGCGTTAGGGTCTTGTTGTTCGCAGGCAATCTGTAATTTTTCCATCTTATACCGAAGAATTCGTCTGGTGATTCCGAGTCGTTTCGCAGTCTTTACCTGATTCCCTTTTTCTTGTGTAAGCGCATGAAGTATCCGTGTGGTTTCAAGTTGACGGACCTCTTCTTCAAGAGAGAGTTCTTTATAAGGAAGAAGAGAGTTTTCAGAAATTTCAGAAGGAAGAGTTTCTATGTCAATCTTTTCCGCGTCGCGACGGAGAACAAGGGAGCGTTCAATAACATTCTTTAATTCTCGTACATTTCCTGGCCATGGATAGGCGAGAAAGGCCTTTTCTGCTTCAAATGAAAGGGTTTTAGCGCGGCTTTTATATTTTTTCGCAAACTGTTCAATATAATATTCTGCGATAGGAACAATATCTTCTTTCCGTTCTGTAAGGGACGGAATTGCTATCGGCACCACGCTAAGTCGGTAGTAAAGATCCTCGCGAAAAGTCTTATGGGGCGGTGTAATGGATTGCGAGGAGGCGGAAAGAATGCGGGCATTACTTGAAAGAAGTTCATTGCTTCCGAGGCGGGAGAATTTTTTTTCTTGAAGAAACCGAAGAAGCTTTACCTGTAGAAGAGAAGGAATTTCATTGACTTCATCAAGAAAGATGGTTCCTTCTGCGGCCATCTCTATCTTTCCGGGTTTTCTTTTGAATGCATTAGTAAAGGCGCCTCGTTCGTAGCCAAAGAGTTCGCTTTCAAAGAGTGTATCTGGAATTGCGGCGCAATGTATTGCGATAAAGGGCTCTTTTTCTCGCGTGCTATTGGTATGGATAAAACGGGCTACAAGTTCTTTTCCGACACCAGTGGGTCCAGTAAGAATAATGGAGCTTTCCGTTGGAGCGGCTTTTTTTGCGATATCAAGAACTTCCTTCATCTTTTTGCTTTGGAAGATGAAAGAAGCAACCGGATATTCTCTTTCAACTTCTTCTTGAAGCAACCCGATTTTCTGATGAAGTTTTCTTTGTTCTATAATCTTTTCTATTTGAAAGAGAAGCTCCTCCACATCGTACGGTTTGGTAATATAATCGCTGGCGCCGAGTTTCATGGCGTTGATAGCTGTGGAGAGGTCGGCAGCGGCAGTTAGCATGATTACCGAGATATGCGCGTAATCCCTTTTGATTTCACGAAGCGTATCAATTCCACTTTTTCCAGGCATCATAATATCAAGAATCACAAGATCTGGCTGATTATAGGCAATCTCTTTCAATGCCTTGTCTCCTGAATCCGCAAACCGGATCGTATGCTGATCTTTTAAGGCGAATCTTAGAGATTCCCGTACATTTGTTTCATCGTCAACGATTAATATTTTTGCCATGAGAAGAACGGGGAATACGGGTAAGAAAAGAGGTTTTGTTCTGATTCTGTGTTACAGAAAAATCAGCGTGGTGGGCTTCAAATATTTTTTTAGCAAGAATCACTCCAATAGAAGCGATCTGTTTTAATTCAGGCGCGAAAGAAGAGAGGAGATTGTCGTTCGTCCGGTTCTTGTGGCAGTTTCCAGATACCTCAAGAAGGAAGGAAGAGTCCTCTGTATCTGCCTTGATTGTGACGAAAGCATTGTTTTCTTCCTCTTGAAAAAATGAGATAAGATGGCCGATGGCTTCATTGATACGGAGCGGATCTCCGGCAATAGGGAAAGAACTCTGTTTTTCAATTTGAAACGAAACATTTGGAGTACGCCTATCTGTTTCATAGGTGCCGCGGAGGGTATGTAAAAAATCAACAAGATCAAATTCGCTTGTATGAAATGAACGGGTCTCCGCAAGTTTACTGATATTTTCTATAATCATATTGATTGTTGTGATTTCGTCTTGTACAATCTTTGCAAAGGAGGTACGAAATTCCTGATCGTCAAATTTTTCAGGAAGTAACTGAGAAAAGGTTTTAATAGCGACTAAGGGATTTTTCAGTTCATGAGAAAGCCGGGATGCTAAAGAGTTCAGATACCCGTTGCGTTCTACCTCGCGTTCTTTTGCCTCCAACACTTTGATAGCGCTGAGATCTTGAAATATTGCCACCGCTCCCTGAAGTGTACCTTCTGAAACAATGGGGTTGGTGCTTATTCCGATAATGATTTTTTCTGGAGAGAGAAGAAGTTCCTTCCGTACAATAGGTTCTTGAGAATCAAGGGTTTGACGGATAACATCGGCAACAGGAGCGCCAAGCCGTTCTATCGGAGAGCCTATTCCTTCGGATTGGTCAATGCCGAAAATAGTATGGGCGCTTTCATTGCATACAATGATTTTACCTTCTTCATTTACTCCGATAATACCGCTGGGAACATTGGTTACAATGGCTTCCTGATAGTTTTTTTGGGCAATAATTTCCTGTTGTAACCCTATATTTTCAATGGCGGTAGTTAAAAAATCAGAGAAACTTGTAAAAAAAGAGATATCCTGCTCTACCAACGCTCTTCCCGTGACAGGTCCTCCAGTAAGAAGGAATCCAATAAGGGTTCCATTAAAGGAGATACAGGGGAAGGCACATTGCACATTGCACATTTCAAGCAAGGAACGGATAGCAGGGTTCATGTCAGGATTTTCCACCGCTACCATACAGGTTTTTCTGGAAAACCATTCTATGAGAGGGTGTGTAGATGGTACAAGAATTTCAGAGAGAAATTTGTCATCTATTCCAAGAGATGCAATGGGAATAAATTGGCTGTTTTTTCGGAGGAAAAAAGCGGTTTTTGCTGTATGGCGATATTTTCGGAGAAGAAGAAATGTTTCAGAAAGAAGATGTTCCGGGCTATCCATACAAGAGGCGATTGTTTGAGAGAGTTCTTCAAAAAAAGTTGTTGTATCGCGGGAGGTTATTGAGAGCGAGGTTTCGGAAAAAGGTGTGGAATGCGGAGAATCCTTCTGCCGGGAGAAGGTATCGTGCACAATCGCCCGTTTTACAGTATGGAGAATGCGAAGAGATTGAAAAGGTTTTTCAATAATCTCAAAGGCTCCTGTTTCAAGGGCTTTTTCCATAGTGTTATTCAGCCGATCTGCTAAAAGAATAACGGTAAGGGAGGGATCAATAGAAAAAAGAGATAGTAATCGTTCAGGAGTAAGCTCTCCATGATCGTCTGCATCAAAGATGACAGCCCCTGGTCTGCGGGCCACGATTGTTTCACAGAGAAGAGTGTAAGGAACTTCCTCCACCACATACTTCTCTTTTAATACAATACGTATTGCATGGCTTATTGCTTTTTCATTTGTGGAAACAATCACATAATTCATAGAGGCTGTCCTTCTTCCGACTGATGTTTTGGAAGTTCAATAGAGACCGTAGTGCCTGTTGAAGGCAAGCTTGTTATAGAGATTGTACCATGATGTTCATGGATAATGGTGGCAACAATAGAAAGACCGAGTCCTGTTCCTTTTTCTCTTGTAGTAAAGAAGGGGTCAAATATTTTTTCAATAAGGGCTTCTTCTATTCCGGATCCTGTATCTGACAGTACTGTTTTGAGGTGATTGTTCTCCTCGGTAATGGTAATGGAAAGATCTCCTCCCTTGGGCATTGCGTCACGGCTGTTGAGAATAAGGTTTAGAAAGACCTGTTTTAATTTTTCCGCATCTGCATCTAACAGAGCGGTTTTTTTTCCATCCAGTTCTGTAAAAGAGACCTGAATATTATTTTTCTGAATTCCTATCAGAAGAAGAGTGTCGCGGATAATATCTCCGAGGGATACTTCTCGGAATTCAGGAGGTTTTTGTTTTGCAAAGGCAAGGATTGCTTCTACTAAGCTATTAATTTTATTTACTTCTTGGATGGCAAGTTTTGAGAAGACTTCTCGGAACTCCGCGTCTTCAAATTTTTGAGGAAGAAGTTGCGCAAAGGTTCGTATTGAAACAAGGGGATTTTTAATTTCATGCGCAAGCCCCGCCGCAAGGATTCCAATGGAAGCGAGCCGTTCTGTGCGAGCGATATTCTCTTTAAGATTTTTCATCGGCGTGATATCGGAAAAGATCAACTGGATTCCAAGAAACTTTTTATGGCTGTCATAAAAGGCAGAGGTATGCATAAGTACCTGAAGAGGAATATTTTTTTCTCTATTCAGAACCGTTCTTTCAACGCCCCTGATATTTTGCTGTGATTCTCTTACAGAAAAGACGATCTCTTTTAACTCTTCAGGAAGGGCATTATACTCTTTCCCAAGCATTGAGGAGCGTTGATACCCGGTAAGGCGCTCTGCTTCTCTGTTGAAGATAATTACTCGGTTATCCGCATCTATTCCAATTACTCCGCTCGGTGAGTTTTCAAGAAGACTGTCCTGATAAAGATGAAGTCTAGAGAGTCTTCTGTAAAGAGCAAGGTTTTCTATTGCAATGCCGAGTTGTAGTCCGATATTCTCAAGAAGAAGAAGTTCTTGTCTTGTGAAGAGTGTTTGTGAATGTTTATTACGAAAAAGGATTGCGCCGAAGACTGTTTCTCTTTGGAGAATCGGAACCGCAAGATCAAAGCCGTTCTTCTTAAACTCCTGGATGATTTTGAGGTTGCTTTCAATATGGGGAAATCGTTCTAACTCTTCTCTGATAAGAGCTTTTTTCTCTTTTTGGAACGAGGCAAGGATAGAAGAATCAGAGGAATGTTCAAGAGACCATGTGGCGGGAAGAGTTTGAATGGAGGGTTCTTGAGGAGTGGAAGGGGGAAGAATGAGTCCCATGGTTTCGGGAATGTGAAGTTTACTACTGAGAAGACGGGAAATATCATTGAAAAAGCCAAAGAATTCTATATGTGAAAAGAGTGTTGCCGTAAGTTCTTTGGAGATCTCTCCAGTATCTATTTTGGGAGGGAAAATCCGGTGAAGTGCGAGGTTCTGAATGAATTTTTTTACAGGAGTATATAGAAGTGCGACTGCGAAGGCACTAAAGAGTATAGGGATGGAACTATAGGAAGGAGAAAGGAGAAATATATATTGAATTTTTGTGAGAAGCAGGGTACTGGCGAGATAGAAGAGAAGAAGCACTCCTGTTACAAGGATCGCAAGGGTTGTCATTTCAAAGACAATAGAAATATCCAATATATGGTACCGGGCGATAGCATACGAAATAATCCCTGTCATGATGACAGAAGAGAATGGCGCGAACCTACTTAAGAGTGTGCTTCCTAAAAGTGCGGGAAAGAGAGAGGTTCCCGCGACAAAGATCGTTCCCGAGAGGATAGCGATAAAGACATATTGTACTTCAAGGCGAAAGATTCCGTGCGAGGTATGTGTTTTTTGAAAGAGGCGGAACAATGCTTCTGCCATCAGAAGAAGAGTTCCAAAGGAATAAAGGAAAAAAAGTGGTCCGTCATATTGTGCTTCTGGTCCTGGAAGATCGACAAAAACACCAGGAGGAGAAAACTCAACCGAACGGATAAAATTGGGGAGCCATGTTATGGCGGCAAGACAGATACCCAAAAGATAAAAGAGCGTGAGAACTCTTTTTTGGCGGAGAGAAAAGGGCTCTTGGGGACGTCCTAGGGTATCAACGAAAAAACGGAAGTTCGCCGGAAGAAAAGCTCCTATAGAGCAGGCAATCCGTATGGCTATTTCTGCTTGTGTGGTGGAATGGGACGATACAATCGCAAATGTTGAAAAACACCATAACGCGAGATTAAGAGAAGAAAGAGGAAAGACTCTGTTGGAAAGGCGGTGTTGATTTTTTACATAGACAGAAATTGCAAAAAGGATATTGATTCCCGCGGTAAGAAGGAGTGAAACCTGATAGGATATCATGGCGCTTTTTTTATAAGAAGACTTGCATTGCTTCCTCCAAAGCCATGCGAGTTGATAAGAGCGTACTCTGCGTTGAAACGGCGCGCGAAGAGCGGAGTATAATCAAGATCGCAGTTAGGGTCGGGATGATGATAATTGATGGTAGGAGGAATAACTCCTTCTTGTAGGGACATAGCCGCGGCCGCAGTTTGAAAGACTCCAATAGAGCCAAAGGGATTCCCAATCATTGATTTGATTGAAGTGAGAGGAATACGATAGGCGCGTGGTCCAAAGATCTCCTTGATTGCCTCTGTTTCTACGGAATCAAGAAGAGGATCAGAAGGAGCGTGAGCAGAGATATGGCCGATAGCACCTGTTGAAAGTCCCGCGGTGTAGAGTGCTTGACGCATAGTGTGCCGGAGACCGTTTCCAGTTTTTTTTTCCTTTCCGTCTCCATATTGTCCGTATCCAACCAATTCTGCATAGATAGGCGCTCCTCGCATACGAGCGCGGTCCATAGCTTCAAGAATAAGGATTCCTCCTCCTTCCGCGAGAACTCCGCCATCTCGGGTAAGGTCAAAAGGCCGGCTTGCTTCTTCTGGCGGATTGTTATGCCGGGACACTATATTGGCTGCGCAGAGTCCTGCAAGAATAAGTGGAGTAATAGGAGCGTCAGCACCACCGCAAAGAACAATTTCTGCTTCGCCGGTAGAGATTTTTTTCCATCCTGTTCCAATGGCATCAAGACCCGAGGCACATCCGGTTGCAAGCGTGGTAGCCGGCACGTTCAACCCGAGTGCCGCAATAACTTCACCGGTGGTGCTGTGTGGAGTTGCGGCAAGGATTCCAAAAGGAAGAATTTTGGAAGGACCTTTGGAGGCAAGCACAGTATGTTGGCGTTCTATCAACTCCATGGCACTGGTGCTAACTCCTAATATGATCTGTCCATGATCTTCTGAAATATCTTGTGGAGCAAGTTGTGCGTTATCCAATGCCATGCGGGCGCATGCGACTGCAAATTGCGAGGTGCGGGACATACGCCGACAGCTTTTTTTATCCATAAAATCATCAGGTTGGAATCCTTTTATTTCACCTGCAATTTGAGAAGGAAAAGGATCTGGATTGAATGCAGTTATCCTTGTAATACCGCTTTCTCCTGCTTTTAACGCTTCCCAGTATTGGTGAATACCCGTACCATTTGGGGCAATGACCCCGATTCCAGTGATTGCGGTACGATATTTTTTCATGGAGTTTTCGCGGCATTAATGGTACAAATCTCTTCTTCAAGGAGTTCTCGTTGACCCGCATAGAAGGCGTACCGATTCTTATCAAGAAAGGTATTAAGAGAAGCTTCGCCGCTATGCCGGTAGAGAAGGTATGTTTCGTCCGATACTGAGGTGAGTATTCCAAGATTGTGAACATCATGCTGAAAAGCCTCAGTCTCCGCGGCATACTTCTTAAAAGGCATTCCATTGACTCTGTAAGGGAGGGCTTTCCAGTATCGCGGAGGGAAGAGGGCTTTGAACTGATAGTTCATTACCTGAAGAGGATACTTTTTTTTATTTAAAGAAAAGCCAAACTCTTCTGGTGTATGAAACCACCTTGTATTCGGGTATACTCCCGGAAATTGAATCAGAGCGGAATCTGGTCGTGTTCTCGTAAGAAAATCAAGGGTTTTTTCGCGGGTTGATTCGGTCTCAAAGGGTGCGGGATAAATAATACTTGCAACGGTAAATATGCCTGCTTTTTTACAAGAAGCAAGGACAGATTCCATGGCAGAAACAGAGATAGTTCTATTCATCGCTTTTTTTAGAATTTCTTCGCTGGCACTTTCTATTCCAAAAAAGAGCGCTTCGCATCCTGATCTTTTCAGAAGGGGAAAGATCTCTTTTCCCGCAAATTCTTTCACGCTTCCAAAACAGGCATAACGTAGATCTGCTTTTTCTTCAATAAGGCGGATTGCGATCTTTTCAAGGAGGTTCGGAGGGGTGCTGGATCCCGCATACCGAAAGAGCCGGATATTGTGGCGTTCTTTAGATTGCATCATTTCTTTTACGACTCTTTCAGGACTTTTTTCTTTTCGTTTCCCGCTCTTTACCGGATGAATACAGAAGAAGCAATGGTTTGGGCATCCCCTGCTTTCATCTATTACCACCATTTTTATCTTACTCTCAATATTTCTATATATCTCCGGATCATAGAGAGGGAAAGGAAGGGAATCAAGAGACGAAATGATCTTCTTTTCATTTTTTTTATAACTGGTGCCCTCCTTCCATATCATATTGGGAATAGAGGAAGGATCTCTTCCATTCTGTACATATTTGGCCAGTTCCCGAATTGTCTCTTCTCCTTCTCCATAGCATAGTCCATCAAGAAAAGGAAGATTGCGGAAGATAAGATGTTCAAAAATGTCCACTTGAGGGCCTCCTCCGAAAAAGAGGAGTGCCGGGAAGCGTTTTTTAAGATTTGTCCCTATTTGAGAAAGCCATGAAAACCCTTCTCCTGCCCATAATTTAAAGCCTATCACATCAATATCTTCTGTTTCTATGACTTTCGCAATCTTCTCTTCAAGATCTGCGCAGAGATGGGGAATACGTTTTGCAATTGCAAGATCAATTTTTTTTAGGACAAAAATGTCCATAAGAGAGGGTTTTTCTTTATTGAGAAAGATTTTTTTCGCAATCTGTTCAAGATTAGCTTCAATAGCGGGAGAAAAGAGAAGAGAGAAGAGGGAGGGGCTGTTGAGATCAAGAATTACAACCCTGTTTTTCTCTTCAGAAAGCGTGGCGGCAAGAGAAGCGAGGCCATTGTCAGGAATAAAATCTGAGAGATTTTTCGGTCTTCCTGCGATTGAAACAAGTAAGAAGTTGCTTCCCATAATATTCGGATAATATCCCGCTATCCTTATTCTGTCAATTTTTCTGATCAAAAATGTACAATATTTCTTTTTTTTCTTACTTGGCACACTTTTTGCATACTATAAATATAGAGAGTAAAGAAGAAAGCAGAAGAGTTAATTGAAGGAAATTTTTTTCAAAGAAGGAAAAAAAGAATATACTCCTATGAAAATAAGAGTGAAAAATTATATATATATATATTTCTTACAAGGGAGAAGCATGAAGAAGGTAGGAACTTTGTTGGGTATCATTCTTTTTTTTGCGGGACTTCTCTTTGCACAGGGATATCGCAATCCGCCGGAAGGATCTTCAGCAATGGCTCAGGCTGGCGCATTTATCGCGCAGGCTGATGATCCTTCGGCGGTAACGCATAACCCGGCAGGTCTTATACAGTTGCAAGGTACTGCATTTGAGTTTGGCGCTACCATGGTATCTGCAAAAACATTCTATGACGGCGCTTTTTTCTCTTCTTCTACTGAAGGAACAGTAACACTTCTTCCTTCCTTCTATTTTTCTCCAGATCCCGGATCATTTCCTATTCGTCTTGGTTTTGGAATAACTTCTCCCTATGGTCAGGGAAGTAAATGGCCAGTGGAGACAGTGCGCGCTTGGGGTTTTTCTCCTCCTTTGCCATTTGGTTCCGGTGCAATAAGCACCTCTTTACCCTATGGCGCTGAAATGGAGACTGCGAATCTTGCGGCAGTGGCGGCTTTTCAGGTAACAGATGCTCTTTCAATAGGTCTTGGCATTGAAACCTATTACAGTAAGGTAAAGATTAGTCAGCGTGTTCTTGTAGATATTCCATCGCCTCCCTTTTCCTTTGAAACATCGGGAATATTAAAGGCAGATGATTGGGGGATAGCGCCTGTGGCGGGGATGCTTTATCGTGCGTCTTCATGGCGCGTAGGAGCGCGGTATAGATGTGAAACAAGTATGGAGTATAGTGGAGATTTTACGATTGAACAGATGGCGGGAGTGCCGGCAGGGACCTCTATGAAATTTCCAGCGATAGCTGGCGCTGGTATTGCATTCTATCCAATTGATGCTCTTAAGATAGAATTTGATTATGAATGGGCAGGATATTCTTCTTTGAAAAGTGTTCCTGTACGTATGCAAGGAGTAACAGTAATGGATCAGCCGAGAAACTGGAAAGATAGCGCTACTTTTTCTCTTGGTTTTGAATATAAGCCCTCTTCCGAGAAGATATGGCGGGCTGGTATTGCGCATATTAAGAGCCCTGTTCCCAATGCATTCTTTGAGCCTACTATTGCTGATCTTGACAGGACTATACTTTCGGTCGGGAACCTTTTTCATACCCGTCATGGCAGTTGTGAATGGAGTCTTTCAATGATTTTTTACGGTACGCGGAGGATTGCGTCGGGACTGCCGTATGATGGCTCGTACTCCTCGCGAGGTACCTTTCTTTCTTTTGGATACCGCTGGTAGATTTTTTTTCTTACAGGAGGGTTCATTGAATAGGAATGAAGATACAATTTTGGTAATAGACGATGAAATCGGTCCTCGGGAATCTTTGCGAATGATGTTCAAAGATACCCATAAAGTTCTTCTTGCGGCGTCAGGACAGGAAGGATCGGATATTTTGAGAAACCATACGGTTGATATAGTGATACTTGATTTGAAAATGCCGGATGCCGATGGTATTGAAACACTAAAAATGATACGGAGCATAGATACTGAATTACCGGTATTTATTCTTTCCGGATATGGAACGATTGATACTGCACGTGCCGCAATGCATCTTGGCGCCATGGAATTTCTAAGCAAACCGTTTGATGTGGAAGAAATGCGGGCCCTTGTGTTGTCGGCTATCTCTCGTCATAAAAAGGAAAAGAACCTTCGCCGTCTGAACGAAAAGGTTTCTTGTTTGAACAGAATGTTGCACGATCGGGTGGAACATCTTGAAAACCTTGCGGCTGTTGGCCAGTTGTCTGCAGATCTTATAGATGAAATCAGCAATCCCCTTACGGTTATTCAGGGATATACAGACCTTTTGAAAGAAGAACTTTCCGGATACGGAAAGAAGGAACAGGGGGCTCAACTTCGCTATTTTCAATTAATAGAAGAGGAGATTGAGCGATGCCAGAAGTTCATAGAGAACATCGTACATTTTTCGCATCCCCGCCGAGTTTTTCAGAAAGTGGATATTCCTTTATTACTTAGAAAAAGTATTATTTTTCTCTCTGCCTCGGATATTGCCGGACGTATTAAATTTATAGAAGAGATTGAACAGGATTTTTTGATTGTACAGGGAGATCCCGACCTTCTTCATCAGGTTTTTACCACAATTTTGTTGAATGCGGTGCAAGCAACCCATGGCATAGGCACCATTTCAATAGGTGTCAGAAAAGTAGAGGGAAAGATAGAAGTGGAATGCGCGGATACGGGAGATTGCTTTTCTGATGCGGATTTTTCCTCTCTTTTTTCATCTAATCTGGCGTTTACAGGTACTCGCGCGGTTACTGGTCTTTCTGTTGTTAAGAAGATTGTAGAAATGCACAAAGGAAGCATTTCCGGCGCTCAAAAGTCAGGAAAAACCATTTTTATTATAAAGTTTCCTGCTTGCGACGAGAAAAAAAAGGAATGATTCTTATGAGAGAGCGGAAGCGGGAAGGCTTTTCCTACTTTCGCAGATAAGAGTTAAGCATTCCCATTTTGTGGCGATATTTATTGACGGTACGGATAGAAACAACAATATGAAAAGATCTGAGTTTTTCGGCAATTTCCCTGTCAGAAAGCGGATACGATTCTTCGGAGAGAATCTTAACAATGAGGGATGAAAGAGCGTGGCGGCTTATAGACCCGCAACTTTTCGGAGAAAAAAGAAGTTTTACAGGAATGGTGCCTCGGGGAGAGCGAAGATATTTTCCCTGTATTGCTCTACTGACAGTAGATACGCTTATATTGAGACAATCTGCAATATCTTGTTCTCTGAGAGGGAAGAGAGTTTTTCCATGAAAAAATGGTTGTTGGCGGGAGATAATTTCTTCTGCCACAGAGAGAATGGTTTTCCGGCGTTCTTCAAGAATTTGTATCAACATCATGGCAGTTTCCAACTCTTGTTTGAATAGTTTTTTTGGTGCGGAAAGGTATAGTCGTTCATATTCCCGATTGACTGCAAGAGAAGGAAAAGCATGGAGTTCCGGAGTTACGCTCCAAGTACCTTTAGTTTTTACCACTCTTAGATCTGGTTTTATATATCTAGGAAGCGTGATGATTTCAAGAGGATCCGAGGGTTTAGGAGAAAGTGAGCGTATGATGGTGATTGCTTTTGAGACACGGAAGAGAGAGGTTTTGCTTTTTTTTGCAATCACCGCATATTTTTTTTTGATAAGAAGATCCCAGTATTGAGAGAGAATCGTATAAGCAAGATCTTCTTTCGGATGAATGCGTTTTATCTGGTAAAGGAGAGATTCCTGAAGATTGCGTGATCCAAGCCCGGGAGGATCTATTGATTGTAGGGCTTTTCGCGCAGATTGAATCCAGCTGATCTTTTCTTTCAAGCGAGAAGATAATTCTTCGTCGGAATGTCGGAGATATCCGTCTTTATCAATCATTCCGAGCATTTTTCGTGCAAGAAGAAGAATGGTAGGGTTCTGGATTAAGCATTGAAGTTGTAGAAGAAGAAAATCGTGTGGATTTTTTTTAGCGGGAATATCATAGGTTAATGGATGAAAAGATCCTTCGTTTTCAATAAGAAAAGGATTGTTATTTACTTTTTGATTAAGGTAGAGGTGAAGTTTTTGAGAGGGATATGCAAGAAGAGAAAGAAAGAGTCGCTGTGAAGGAGCAAGAAAGACTTTTTGCTGGAGAGTTCTTCCAATGTCGGGTTTCATATACGCGCGTTTATTCTGCGACAAGGTTGATAGAAAGAGATTTTTTCTATCCTACCATAGAATATATTTGCGGGCAAACAGAAAAAAAGAGAGTATTTTCCCTTATCTTCTTTTGCCTTAGAGGCGAAAAAATGGTATATAATTCTGATGAGTAGGATACTTATTGCAGAAGGAGACGAATCGGTTCGCGGTTTGTATCGCGCAATTCTTGAGCCTCACGGATATAAGGTTGTAGAGGCGGCGGGAATGGATGAGGCGCAGATCCTTCTTAAACAGGATCAATATTCCCTTTTTCTTCTTGATTTACATCTTTTAGATCGAAGAGACGAGGCCATTGCGGTCTTTCGGGATCGCGAAGGAAATATGGTTCCGGTGGTGGTAGCGACAGGCTATGGTTCTATGGAGCAAGCAGTGCAGGCGATTAAGAAGGGCGCTAATGATTTTATCGCCAAACCCTTTAATGTACAGACACTTCTTTCTGTGGTAGAGCGCAACACAACCTTTGAAACTCTTTCTCAGGAACTTTCGCAACTGAGAATGATTACTTCAATTTTTCAGTTGAATAAGATTATTATTTCTCTTACGGCATTTGAGGAACTTGTTGAAAACATTCTTGCTCTTCTTATGACTACACTTTCTCCTGTCTCAGTGATCTTTTATTCTTACGATGACCGTTCTTCATTCTTTTTTCTTCGTGGTTCCGAAGGAAGGGTAGATTCCAATGAGCCGCATACAATTTCCTTCTCGGATCTCTCTTCACAGTATTCTTCGGATCTTACGGGAGAAGAGGTGATTCACTGCGATAACGGTATTGTTCTGCTTCCTTTGCAAGGGAAACAGCATACGATTGGATTGTTCCGTTTTAGTTTTGGCGGAAGGAAGATCTCTTTCAATGAACGGAAATTTCTTTCAGTGCTTGGCGCGCAAATTTCCATTGCTTTTGAAAATACCAGACTACTTGACGAGGCGCGTCAATCCTATTTTGCGACGATCTGTACCCTTATCAACTCTCTTGAGGCAAAAGACGCTTATACAAAGGGACATTCGGAACAGGTGGCATTTTATGCCATACGTATTGCCAGAACATTAGGTTTTTCTGAAGATAAACTTGAAAATGTGCGCAATGCCGCTTATCTTCATGATTTAGGAAAACTTGGCATTAAAGACGATATTATTCTGAAGGAAGGGCCACTTTCTTCGGATGAATATGAAATCATTAAAGAACATCCCCGTATTACTATGAATATTCTTCAACCATTGAAGATGAAGAAAGAAGAGCTGGATGCCTGTTTGTACCACCATGAACAACTGGATGGAACAGGGTATCCCGAGGGATTGAAAGATAAGGAGATCCCTGTTATGGCAAAGATTCTTTCTGTTGCCGATGCATTCAGCGCAATGACTTCCGAACGGCCTTATCGCAAGAAAAAGATGTCTCAGGAAGAAGCCTTAAGGGAGTTGCAAGCACATGCGGGAAGACAATTTGATCCTAAAATAGTGCGGGTATTCGCCTCTATATTGAAAGAGTCCACAGATTCTGATTATTCTTAAAGTACCCATAGGAGAAGTCATGAGAAAGTTTTTTCAATTTTTTTCCAATGATCTTGGAATAGATCTTGGAACCGCCAATACAGCGGTCTATGTACGGGGCAAAGGCGTTGTTCTTATGGAACCATCTATTGTATCTATCAACAGAAACTCAAAACAGGTGCTTTCCGTAGGGACAGAGGCGAAGGAAATGCTTGGTAAAACACCCACGAACATTATCGCGATGAAACCTATGAAAGATGGAGTTATTGCCGATTTTGACGCATGCGAGGCAATGTTGCGCCACTTTATTCATAAGGTAAAACTACCCAAACATCGTTTCGTGATGCCTCCCAAGATGATTATTTCCGTTCCTTCGGGAATTACCGGTGTTGAACGAAGAGCTGTTCGGGAAACTGCACTTAAGGCCGGGGCACGGACCGCGCGGCTTGTTGAAGAACCAATGGCGGCAGCGATTGGAGCGGGCCTTGCGGTTGCAGAACCATATGGAAGTTTTATTCTTGATATTGGTGGAGGCACAACTGAGATGGCGGTTATCTCTCTTGGAGGTATTGTTCTTACCAAGAGTCTTCGGGTGGCGGGGAATGAGATGGATGAGTCTATTGTGGATTATATGAAAAAAAAGTATAACCTTCTGATTGGCGAAAAGACCGCTGAAAAGATTAAAATAACAGTTGGTTCCGCCCATCCTCTTGATGAAGAATTGATTATGGAAGTCCATGGCAGGGATCTTGTGGAGGGATTGCCGAAAATGGTGCGTGTTCGTTCCGAGGAGGTTCGGGAAGCGCTTAAAGATCCTTTATCAGCCATTGTGGAGGCGGTTAGAGATCTTTTAGAAGAAACACCGCCAGAACTTTCAAGCGATCTTGTGGATAGAGGGCTTTATATCGCGGGCGGAGGCGCGCTTCTTAAGAATATTGATCGCCTTATCGCTCAAGAAACCAAACTCCCTGTTTGTATTGCGGATAATCCTCTTCACGCAGTGGTGAATGGTGCGGGAAAAATGCTTGAAGAGATAAAATATTTAAGAGAGTACCCCGAAGAATAAGCCCTTTCTATGCTTTGGAAATTTCGTCGTGAACTGATATTTTTGGTGCTTATAATGGCAGGCATCTTTTTTACCCGCCACGGTCTTCCTACCTTTCATATAAGGAGAGAAAAGAGACCGGAGCAACCGATTCTTCTTGAGCGAATGCTCAAAGAAAACGCTGATCTTCGCGCTATGCTTCGGATGAAAGAACGCTCTGTCTTTAAGGAATGGGTTCCCGTGGAAGTCAAGAGGATCTCTCCCTGGGTATATCCTTCTATGGTTGTCATGGAAGAAGTTGGTTCCTATAATCCTGTTGGTATGGGTATTGTAAATGCGCGCGGATACCTTGTGGGCAGGGTAACAGGCAAAGATGGCCGCGAATGTTGCGGGACTACGCTGTATCACCATGATTCTAATGTCAGCGTATTGGTGGCGTCAACCGGAGAATTAGGAATACTTGAAGGCGGAACTTTTCCGTTTCTTACTATAAAATTTCTTCCGCAGAAGTGTAGGGCGAAAGAGGGGGATATGGTTCTTACCTCGGGTTTAAGCCAACTTTATCCTGCTGGTATTCCCATAGGAAGAATTGTGAAGTTTCATCGTTCTTACAGCGCGCTTGCGATGGAGGCGGTTATACAGCCGTTTTTCTTTCATGATGACCTTTCCAATGTCGTATTGGTTCGATAGTCGGGAGTTTTGGATTCTTGCTGTTCTTCCTCCGGTTCTTCATATACTTTTTCCGAAACTTTGGTGGGACCCTTGTTTTATAGTGCTTGCCTTTCTGTTTCTGAAGGGAAGAATTATGCCCGCGTTTTCTTTACTTTTCTTCTGGAGTATAATGAAAGGGATCTTTATGTTAGCACATCCCGGAAGAGAGATTTTGATTATGGCGGTAGCATGGTATTTTTTTGCGATTTTTTCTTTTGAGGAGGAGAATCTTAAAATGGTTGCAGTAGCGGCAGTCTCCTTTATATGGCTTTTTCTCAGAATTTTTCTTCCTGGAACCGGGTTGATGTGGCATGGAATGATGTTTCTTAAATTCTTTGTAATCTTTACCCTTGTGAATATCTCTTTTCTTCTGGTATTAAAGAAACTTACCTATAGGCGAGGAATGCCATAATATGGAAGACCGCCTTCGTATTTTTCAAAAGGTGATCCGCGCCGCCTTATTTCTTTTGGTTCTTCAGTGTCTCTATTTGCAGGTGATTAGATTCCCTCATTACCGCCGTCTTTCTGAGAGAAACTGTATCCGTATCGTGGAATTTGGGATTCCACGAGGAGAAATTACTGATCGCAATGGAAGAACCCTTGCGATAGACAGAACCTGTTTTAATTTAGTCTTTTCTCCTTATGACCTTAAAAATCCACGGAGAGTGGCAGAGCTTCTCACCCGTTTAATTGGTGCGGATTTACAACTTCTTCTTGAAGAATTTTCTTCAAGAAAGGGAAACCCCTTTGATCGCTTTGTGCTGAAACGAAACCTTACGCAGGAAGAGATCTCAAAGATTGAAGAGTATGCGTTTCAGCTTCCTGGCGTCTTTGTACAGGCAGGTATTGACAGGACATATCCTCTTGGGACAGGAAGCTGTCATCTTCTCGGCTATCTGGGTGAGGTGTCGCAGGAGCAGATTGATTCAATGAAAGAGGAGAGGTTCAAGCCCGGAGATAGAATAGGACAGTATGGTCTTGAAAAATTATATGATGTTTTGCTTCGCGGAAAGGCAGGGGGGTATCAGGTAGAGGTAGATGCGCTTGGACATCAGCGGAGGGTTCTTGGGAAGACTGAAATGACTCCGGGAAACTCTCTGATTCTTACCATTGATCAGAGCATTCAGGAAGCCGCGGCGCAGGAGCTTGAAGGAAAAGCGGGTTCTGTGGTGGCAATGGATCCTCGGAGTGGCGAAATTCTCGCTTTAGTAAGCAGTCCTGGATTTGATTCCTATAATATTGCAAAAGCGCTTAGGGCTCCTCGGCAACCCTTTTTGAATAGGGTTGTGGCAGGTCAGTATCCTCCTGGCTCTATATTCAAGATTGTTACCGAAACCGCGGGTCTTGAACTTGGTTTGATAGGAGAACATGACAGGGTTGAATGTTCAGGAGAGATGACGCTCAGAGACCGTGTTTTTCATTGCTGGAAGGAAGGAGGACATGGATGGGTAGATGTGAATCTTGCTCTTCCTTATTCTTGCAACATTTTTTTTGGTACGCTTGGTATGAATGTTGGCGCAAGAAACCTTCTTGATTATGCCAAACTCTTTGATCTTGGAAAAAAGACCGGTATTGATATTCCCGGCGAGAAGCCGGGACATCTTCCTTCCGTGGAAGAATCAGGCGGCTCTCTTAACCTTGCGATTGGTCAGGGAGCTCTTTTAACTACGCCTCTTCAGATGTGCCAATTAATTGCTGTGGTTGCCAACGGTGGAAATATTTGGAAACCCTTTGTTGTCAAAAAAATTTTAGATCCTAATGGAAAGATCGTAAAAGAATTTTCTCAAGAGCTAAAAAAAACCGTCTTTATTTCTGAAGAGACCCTTGCAATTCTTCGGAAAGGATTAAAAAATGTGGTAATTTTCGGAACAGGCGCTTCGTCGCGTATCTCTGAAGCTGTTGTTGCGGGAAAGACCGGAACCGCGCAAACTGCTCATCGCGACTTTCAATCCGCTACCTATGGAGGGTTTGCTTGTTACGCGGATGCGGAACGCCCCACAATTGCTTTAGTTGTCTTTCTTGATAATGCGGGATCTGGCCAAGCGGCAAGAATTGCCGGCCGTATTCTTAGAAAAGTTTTCAACCCGGAATCCGCAGAAGCAACCTCTTCTGAAACTACGGTTGAATTTGATGATCTTCCCGATGAACCCGTACTTGTTGCGCCAGTGGTTGAAGAGAGAGGAGCCATATAAATGGATGAAAAGATCTCTCCTCGCATGGTCTTGTTTATTGAGAGTCTTCTTCTCTCTCTTATAGGGCTTCTTCTTCTTTTTAGTGCTTCAAAAGGTGTGGTTATCAGGTTTCAGGCAGTATTTCTTAAACAACTGGTATGGGTTGCAGGAGGAATCTTTCTCTTTTTTGGATTTAGAAATTTTGACTACCGCCACTGGAGAAAACTTTCCTTATTTCTTTACTTCTTTTTTATCATTCTTCTTATACTCGTCTTTTTTGTGGGACACGGACGAGCAGGCCGATGGATTCGGATTGGTTTTTTTAATTTTCAGCCTTCTGAATTTATGAAGTTTGTTCTTATTGTTGGGCTTGCAGGATACTTTTCCGAACGTCAGGTGGAACGATTTTCCGTCTTTTTTGGCGGATTATGTATAACCATGGTTCCCTTTCTTTTAGTTCTTTTACAGCCAAACCTTGGAACTGCTTTTCTTCTGCTGATCATATTTTTTTCTATTGCTTATCTTGCGGGCGCTAAGAGAGCTCACCTCTTCTCAGTTCTTACCACAGGATTGTTGGCAAGTCCTTTTTTTTGGATGATGCTGAAAGATTATCAGAAACAGCGTATTCTTATCTTCCTTAATCCCTGGAAAGATCCTCTCGGCAAAGGGTACAATATTCTTCAGTCAAAGATTACCATTGGTTCCGGAGGAATTATTGGTAAAGGATTTTTGCGGGGAACTCAGACCAAACTTGCCTTTTTGCCAGAGTACCATACAGATTTTATCTTCTGTCTTCTTGCCGAAGAGTTCGGGCTTATTGGCGTCTTGGCGCTTCTTGTTCTCTACTATATTTTCCTTAAACAGATCTACAATATTATGATTACCACAAAAGATCATTACGGCCGGTTGATTGGCGGAGGTGTTACCGCGCTCTTTTTTACACAGATCTTTGTGAATATCGGTATGGCAAGCGGTATTCTTCCTGTGGCGGGGATACCTCTTCCTTTTCTTAGTTATGGCGGATCCGCGCTTTTAGTTTCCTTTTTTTGCGTGGCAATACTCTATAATCTTAGCAAAAACAGTACACTTTTTTGATCCCATATTCCGAGATAACAGATGACTCCCCTTGACAAAATAATCGCTTCTGCAAGAAAACCGATCACCTATTTTGCGGCAGAGACCAATGCAGTGATAAAAGATCTTTCCTGCCAAGAGGTAACAGTCTGTCTCGGGTATCCAGACCTTTACGAGATTGGCATGTCTAACCTTGGCATCCGTATCTTATATGGAATGTTAAATAGTATGGAGAAGGTTGCCTGCGAACGTTTTTTTGCGCCGGGTCCCGATGTAGAAACAGCTCTTCGCAATCAGGGGATTCCTCTTTTTTCTCTTGAATCTCACGCGCCGGTTCATTCCTTTGATTTAGTGGGTTTTAGTATTGCTTCCGAACTTAACTATACTAATCTTCTCAACCTCCTTGATCTTTCGAAAATTCCCTTATATAGCAGAGATCGGAACCAGACCGATCCATTGGTTCTTGCCGGAGGGTATGCGGCTTTTCAACCAGAGCCCCTTTCAGCATATATAGATCTCTGGGTTGTAGGAGAAGGCGAAGAGGCCTTTGCCGAGATTATTGAGGTGGTGCGAAGATTGAAAGGAACAGGACGGAACGAACTTCTTGGCACTCTTGCCACCATTCCCGGAGTATATATTCCTTCCTTTTATACTCCCGAGAAAAATGGCGCACTTCGTTCTTCTTTTTCTCTTCCTTCTGTTATCAAGAAGAGAATTGTTTCCAACCTGGAATCATCCTTTTATCCAGAATCATGGATTACACCGGTGGCAGAGATTGTGCATGACAGAATATCCCTTGAAATTATGCGCGGCTGTCCCCAGCAATGTCTCTTTTGCCAGGGCGGATTTTGTGGAAAGCCTGTACGAACCAGAAGTCCGGAACAGATACGAACTCTTGCCAGAAGAACTTATGCCTCTTCAGGGTACGAGGAGATGTCTCTTCTCTCTTTTTCTGCCTCTGACCATCCCCGCATTGAAGAGATAGTACAGGGGCTTACTGACGATTTTCAGGATGAAAAGGTTGCCTTTTCCTTTCCTTCTTTAAGGATAGACACCTTCTATTTCAACCTTGCGAACAGGATTGCGCAGATCCGCAAAACGGGTCTTACCTTTGCTCCTGAGACCGGTCGTTCTTTACGTCCTTTGATAGGAAAAGAGATAGAAGACAATAAACTTCTTTCTCTTCTATCCGAAGCTCGCGCCGCGGGGTGGCGTCAGATCAAACTTTATTTCATCCTTGGGCTTCCTTCTGAAACATCCTCTACTGTAGAAGAGATCATGGATCTTGTGGAGGCAGCCTCTGCAATCATTTCTGTAAAATGTTCTTTTACCACCTTTATCCCAAAACCCCATACTCCTTTTCAATGGGAGTCCTTTCCTTCTGAAGAGTATATTGCTGGGCAGAGAGATCGTCTTTTCCGACGGTTCCACAGAAACCGTTTTGTAAAACTTTCCTTCCATCCTTACCATATGAGCAAAGTGGAAGCGCTTCTTTGCCGAGGAGGAAGAGAACTCTCTCCTGTAATTAAAGAGGTATGGAAAGCGGGAGCAACCCTTGAAAATTGGAATGAACATTTTCTTATTCAGCGATGGACCGATGCACTTGAGACAGCGGGGATTCATTTCTCTTCTGCTTTGGGAAAGCGTTCATTGGATTCGGTCTTGCCATGGGATCATATTAGTTCTGGAAAGAGCAAAGAAGAGCTGGCCGCAATCCGTGATCGTTTCATTGCTTTTTCCAATATGGTAAAATAAAGATATGAAAAAGACCACTGCTATTCTTCCTGTTGCAGGAATTGGAAGACGTCTGCAACCCCATACTTTTACTCTTCCTAAAGTTCTTCTCTCTGTTGCCGGAAAGCCTTTGCTTGGACATCTTATTGAATTTATTCTTGGATTAGGTATAGAAGAGATAATCTTTGTAACAGGCCACCTCGGTGAAAAAATTGTGGAATATGTAAGAAACTCTTTTCCCAATGTACGGGGCATTTTTGTAGAACAGAAAGAGTTTTTAGGTCTTGGGTATGCGATTTCCCTTACCAAAGGCATAACAGATGGTCCGATTCTCATTAATCTTGGAGATACCCTTGTGGAAGGAGATTTTCAGGGAATGATTGGTGGAAACGATCACTGGGTAGGTGTGGCAGAGGTAAATGATCCTAGAAGGTTCGGGGTAGCGATAGAAGGAGAGGATGGAAGGGTTGTGAGAATGATAGAAAAACCTTCTTCTTTTCTTTCCCGGCTTGCGTTGTGTGGAATTTACTATATTGCAGAAAGTGCGCTTCTTTATGATTGTCTTGATGAACTCATTTCTGGAAATGTACAGACCGCCGGAGAATATCAACTTACAGATGCCTTGCAAAAATTGGTGGAGAGGAAAGTTTTTTTGCGGGCGCATAGAGTGGAACGCTGGTTTGATTCCGGAAAGGTAGAGACCCTTCTCGCAACGAACCGTTATCTTTTAGAGCAAAGCTCGGCGCCTTTGTTTTCTCTTCCTTCGGTGGTGATGAATCCTCCTGTCTATATCTCTGGGGAAGCCCATCTTCAGAACTGTGTGGTAGGCCCCTTTGTCTCTATTGGAAAAGGGGTTCGTATGACCAATGTTATTATTGAAAATAGTATTGTCAATGACCACGCATGTTTGAAAAATGTTGTCCTTTCCGACTCGGTAATTGGGTTTTCTTCTTATTTTACCGGAAATCTTCAGAAGATAAGCTTGGGAGATTCTTCACAGGTAAGTCTTCAGGGAGAAGAGGGAAACGAAGAGTCTTCCTAAGCTTTTATCTCATAGATTGTTCTCTCTTCCTTTCATTTTTGCGATCTCTTTCTTGCCCTTCTTTTCCTTTTACCTATTGATATGTTTCTTTTTTTTCACATAGTGGAGAAATATAAGATAATTGTCATCTCTATAACAGATCTCTTATCCGGGTACTTCTCTTTGCTCTTCCTCTTTTTATGGAGGATGTGCCCCTCTTATGCAGAGAGAGAGAGATGTGATACGATATAACCAAGGTTATAACTTTCAATATTTGACAAAGACCTATGGTTTGATTATAGTACCGTTATCATTACATGCGAGGAATCCATGAATCAGAATGAGATTGCAAAGAAAATCGGTGTGTCTCAGGCCGCTGTTTCTTTAGTAATGAACAATCCTTCCACTACTCGCGTCTCTAAGGAAAAAAAGCGCGCTATCGTGGAATACCTTAGAAAAAGCAGTGCCATGAATAGATTTTCTCTTAAGAAGACATGGAACCTTGGTTATGTAGTGGATCCTCTCCAGGATGTACGCCAGGATTTTTATGGAAAAGCGCTTGTTGGTATTGAAACTTCTGCGGCCGCGGTATATTATAACGTTATAATTGAGTGTTACCGTGGTACAGAACTTACCATGCTTCGTCACAGCAAGGTAGATGGCATGATTATTCGGTCAGGAAAGGCATGGGAAGGCTTACGGAACGTTCATCTACGGAAAGCAGTGGTTCTTCTGAATTGCGCTGCGCCGATATTGGAGTGTGATGTGGTAATGCCGGATAATCGGGGCGGAGTATTCAAAGCCGTGGAATATCTGAAAAAGAAGGGGTGCCGTAAGATTGCTTTTCTTGGAGGAGATCCGGATTATTCTCGTTACAGCTGTAATTATGCGGAACGCCGGATTGCCTTTCCTTTTGCATGCCGATGGTATGGAGTTAAAGGGATGGAGGGAGTGATCGCAGAGACAGTCTCTCACGAAGCATTGGGAGCAGTGAAAACATTATTGAACCGATGGCGCACCATGAAAGAGCCTCCGGATGGAATTGTGGCGGTAAACCACCTTTATGGAGCCATGGCTTTTTCGCTTTTTCCGACAATTCCTGTGGTGGCATGCGACAACAAGGTTGAGAAGAATTTTCCCGGAGAGGGAATGGCGATGTTGGTACAGAACGCGTATCGTATGGGAGAGCTCGCCACAGAACTTCTTTTTCAACGTTTGTCGGCATCATCGTCTCCCTATGTTCGCCTTGATTGTGAATTAACCCTTACGTTAGGAGAAAGAGAGGAGTCTGATCCGAAATAGATTGGAACCTTCTTTTTTTAACCTTTTGAAGAAGGAGTGAATATGAGAGATTTTCTTAGGGAATATTTGGATGAATTGGAAAAAAGGATGGAGCGGATTCTTTCAGAACAACGTCCTATGATTGAACGGGCGGGCCGTATGATGGCCGATACGGTCAAAGAAGATAAACTTATTTATGTCTTTGGAAGCGGGGGTCATTCCAATATGATGGCAGAGGAGATGTTTCACCGCGCGGGAGGATTTGCCTGTATAAGTCCGGTCTTTGCCGATTCTATCCGGATTCCTCACATTCCTTTTGGAGAACGAGTTGCTGGTCTCGCCCCATGGATTCTTGATGCGTATGAAATTAAAAAGGATGACCTTTTGATTCTTGTTAATGGATATGGCATTAATCCTGTAACAATTGAAACTGCGCTTGAATGCCAAAAGAGAGGCATTAAAGTTATTGCTATTACCTCTACTGATTATGCAGAAAAACTTCCAAAAGATTTTCCGGGCCGTCATCCTTCGGGAAAGAATCTTCACGAACAGTTTGAGATTACTTTGCTGACATATATGGAGTATGGAGACGCGATTGTTTCTATGCCTGGCATTGGTACGAAAATCGGTGCGTATTCTACCTTTGGCAATGCCTTTATCTGCAATGCGATTGCGATTTCCGCCTGCGAAATCCTTGTAAAGGAGGGTGTGGAACCTCCGATTATCAACTCAATCAATGTTGAGGGTGGAGTTGAAAAGAACCAGAAACTCTATGCAAAATATCGTCCCAGAATTAAATGGCTCTAAGTCAGTTTGATTCTTCAACCAGGGAGGAGAAATCATGCAGTATAAACAGTTGACTCCACGCGAGGCGCTTGGCGAGTATTGTGATTGGATCCTTACGCAAATGCCAAAATTTGAGGCGCCTCCCTATGAATGGTATTTTCTTTTCTATCCTATTCGGACCCTTCTTTTAGGCGCAAAACTCTTAGAGAGAAAGAGATATGCAGATGCGGTATGGCCCCATTTGGATCATTATATCGGAGAACAACTTCCTAATGGCGCACTTTCTTCAAATTTTCGCGGGAAGCCCGCGGCAGAACTGTCGCAGAAAGAGATTGAAGATTTACTTCGGCATGGTAAACTCAACCTTGCTGATAATGGTTCCAATGTGCATGGTTTAATTCAAGCGGCAGTTGCCGCACCCACTTTAGAACAACGCGAACGATACCTTGGCGCCGCAAAAAAATGGCTTGATAACTGGGTTCCTATTTGGGCGCTTGCGAACGGAGCCTATGCTAATGGAATTTGGGTGGGACATAAACTCGGCGCTCCCTATTCAATGGCTATCAATGTATGTTCCGCTCTTTCTGCCTATACGCTTGTTACCGGGGATCGCCATTATGTTGAGAATGCCGAACGGTTCGCTCTTTTTCAGTGCGAGCATTGCCATGAGTCTGGAGTTCCCATTAGGTTTAATGTATATCCCTTGCCAGAAGCAAAGAGCCTTATCGGCGATTATGGCCGTATTTTTTATATGATGGAGGGATTGGTCTGGACCCATTATGTTAGTAATAACCCTGAGGTTCGCGAGAAGATTGCGGCATCTCTTACCAAATGGATTGATGCGGATATCCTTCCTCGTTGGCCTGATACAATGGATTGGTTTGATATGAATAAATGTACATTGCGTGTTCCTCATGAAGGATGGGGAGATACTGCCGACGATCTGGTTCGGTTTTATTGGCAAGCCGCAAAATGTTGCGGAATACCTTCCTTCTTTTCTTACTATATCTCCCATATTTCTGACCGATCAGATTTTCGTAATAGAGTGAAACAGGCAGGAAATTACCTTGCCAACCCATTAAAAGCACGTATGCTCGGAGTGGCTGCGGACGATACTCAGCCAGATATGTGTATGCAGGCAACAGGATTTGCAGGTCTTACTTTGGCAGAGGCAATAGAAGAGGGAAGCACCTTTACCGCTTATACTCCCAAAAGTTCCTAATAAGATTCGCGGGAAACTCGGAAAGAAAAGGGGAAGAGAGTAATAGCAAAACCTTGGATTCTTTTACATACATTCTATTCAAAGAATTCTTTATGAACCACCTCAAGCGCTCTCTTTCCCTGGGCCTTATCTACTAAACAGGCAATGCGTATCTCTGAGGTGCTGATCATCTGAATATTAATCTTTGCGGACGAGAGGGCTTTGAACATTCTTGCGGCAACACCAGGATGATGCATCATCCCAATTCCAATGATAATAATCTTTGCGATCGTGTTGTTTGCAAGTACCTCGGAACATCCAAGATCTTTACAGATATTCTTTGAAATAGTCATTGCTTCGTCAAGATCTTTTATGCTTACTGTAAAAGACATATCGGCAAAATCTCCATGGCTTACATTCTGTACGATCATATCCACGTTGATTTTTTTCTCGCCGAGAGCTCCGAATATGGTAGCCGCGACACCAGGGGTATCTGGAACATTAAAAAAAGTGATTTTTGCCTGTTGTTCATCAAGAATTGCGGATGATACGACAGATCCTTCCTTGAATTCAATTTCTTTGATCATAGTTCCCCTCTCTTCTGAGAATGTAGACCGAACCTCAAATGGAACCTTATATCGTTGCGCTACTTCTACGGCGCGAGATTGCATTACTTTGGCTCCGGACGCGGCCATTTCTAACATTTCTTCATAGGCAAGCGTAGGAATGATTTTTGCAGTAGGAATAAGGTGCGGATCAGTGGTAAAGACTCCCTTCACATCAGTATAAATCTCGCATTTATCTGCTTTAAGCGCGCTTGCAAGAGCCATAGCGGTTAAATCTGACCCTCCCCGTCCAAGAGTGGTAATATTTCTATCAAGACTTATTCCCTGAAATCCGGCAATGATTACCACCTTATTTTCTTCCAATGCATTGAAAATACGGGTAATATCAATTTTTTGGATAAGTGCTTGGGTATGGTTATTGTCGGTGCAGATTCCTGCCATAAATCCCGGAAGACCTTCTGTGGCGCATCCAAATCTTTCAATTGCCATGCAAAGAAGCGCGACAGAGATCAATTCGCCTGTGGAGAGAAGAAGGTCCAATTTCTGTGTGGGAGGGTTGGGATGAACCTGACGCGCAAGATTCATCAAGTTATCGGTAGTCTTTCCCATTGCGGAAACCACGACCACGATTCTATCTCCTTCATGATGTCTTTTTGCGATCCGTTCTGCAACTGTTTTAAGTTTTTCAGGATCTGCCACAGAACTTCCGCCGAATTTTTGTACAATAATCGCCATAATGGGTAGTATTATACCTTTCAGAGAAGAATCGTCAAAATAGCCTTCTTTCATGGCATTGAGAGAAGAGCCGCTTATTTTTTTTTATCATCCCTTGACAGGAGGATGAGAGGTGGGTATAACAATAATAAGAGAAGGATGAAATAGCGAAGAAGAGTTCTTTGAAAGCCGGGGACAGTAAGGAAGGAGAGATGCGAAAGAAGGATGAGGGTAAAGTTCCGGAATGCGAGGGATTCGAAGAAATTTCGGAAAAGAAGGTTCGCAGAAGTTCTTTCCTTTCTGTGGAAACCAGAGGAGAGGGTGGTTTCCCCTGTCCCCGGCAGTGGGGAGTAAAGAAGCGCGGTATATAGAGGCACACGAAATGGCAGTGTGTGCTTCTTTTTTTTTCGGAAAAAGAGTTTTATTTCAGGATAGCCTGTTCTAAGAGTGTTTTATTTCCGGCGATGAAATCTTTTACATCAAGCTCTTTTTTCCCTTCCAACTGTACCCTAAGAAGTTTAAGAATTCCTTTGCCGCAAAAAACAAAGAGTTCTTTCTTTGTTATTTGCATGTTTCCCGGCTCTCCAAAGGAGCCATGAGAGTTTTCTATCATTGCGGATTTGATCTTAAAGATTTTAGATCCCTTTTTTGAAGCAATGATAGTAAATGCGCCTGGTTTTTTTACAAGGCCGCGTATTTTGTTGTGGATCTCGGTCGCGCTTCTTCCCCACCATATTCTGCCATCTTCAGAAAGAACTTTTCGTGCATGAGATGGGATTCCTTTTTGAGGGATTCCTTTCTCTCCTTTTGCGCGACGTATAATAGCTTCTTTTAGTAGTTTGGGCGAGAGAGCCATTAATTTTTCAGAGAGAGAAAAAAAGTTGTCGGAGAGAGAAACAGGGATATCTTTTTGCATAAGGATAGCTCCTGCATCTATTCTCGGATTCATTAGAATAATGGTGATACCTGAGACTGTTTCGCCATGGAGAAGTGTCCATTCTATCGGCGCGGCGCCGCGGTAGCATGGAAGAAGCGAAGGATGTACGTTTAGACAGCCAAGTCGTGTCATGGTAAGAATCTCTGCGGGAAGGATATGTCCATAAGAAATGAGAACAAAAAAATCCGCATGTAAATCCTTAAGCGCGGCTTGAAAGGAGGGGTCGGTAAGTGTGTGAGGTTGAAAGGCGGGCACCTTATGGAGATCTGCCCACTTCTTTATTGGCGTGGATCCAAGTCGCAGATTTCGTCCTTTGGGTTTGTCGGGATTGGTTACCACTGCAAGAAGTTTATGCTCTTTGTGGAGCATTTCAAGAGAGGGAATCCCAAATTCCGAACTTCCGAAATAGACCGTATTCATGATTCCTTGCGCGTTACATTCCAAATGCCAGCGCGCCTCCAGAGACAATGCCGGCATTGGAACCGAGTTGACAGGGCACGACCTCTACATATTGTCCCAATCGTTTCATTGCGCGGCTCTGGATAGTGTGCCGCACAGGCTCAAAGAGAATCTCTCCTGCTTGCGCAATACCTCCGCCAAGAATGATTTTGTCTGGATTTATCAGGTTGACCATTCCTGTAAGGTGCGCTCCGAGCGCTACGCCAGTATCATGCCATAATGAGATTGCGAAAGGATCGCCCTGATGGGCCGCTTCCGCGAGAAGTTTTGGAGTAATGGTTGTATAGTCGCCGCCAGAGAGAGTTGTAAGGATAGTTTTTTTTCCTTGTCGCATCTGATCTGTTGCGCGAGCTACCAGGTAATCCCTTCCCACGAAACTTTCTATACATCCAATACTTCCGCATTTACATTGCGGTCCTTGAAAATCTACGGTTATATGGCCGAGTTCCACGGCAGAATAGGTTCCTCCCCGTAGAAGTTTTCCCTCTTGCACGATTCCGCCTCCGACACCGGTTCCGAGGGTAAGGCAGATAATGCTTTTGCATCCTTGTCCCGCGCCGAAAAGGTACTCTCCCCAGGTAATACTACTGGCATCGTTTTCTACTATAACAGGAACTGGAAAGATCTCTTCAAAGATCTGTTTCAGGGGAAGATTGTCCCAGTCAGGAAGGTTGGGAGAATCAAAGACCGTCCCATCGTTGCGAACAACGCCCGGGGTTCCAATGCCTATTCCCGTAAGACCCTCTTCCCAGAAGGATTCTATGACCTGTTTCATTTGGGAAAGAACCTCTTTTTGGCTTCCTGTTTCCGCGCATGAAGGAAACTGTCCTTTTTTGAGAAGAGTTCCGTCTTCTGCGACAAGACCAGCCTTGATATACGTTCCGCCGAGATCAAGTCCGATTGCTCGTCTCATTGTTCAGGTCCCTTTTTTTTGCTGAAAAACCCAAAACGTGATTTTTTTTCAGGGGTGCTTTTTACAGGATCTTGTGGAGGCGGAGGTACGGCTTTTTTAGATTTTTTCCTAAATCCTAGCGAGAATCTTCTTTTTGAGGATGCTTCGGAAGGAGAAGAGGTTGGTTTTGAAGAATCTTCAATAGGAGGTTCTTCCTGCGGAACTTCTTCTTTTTTTTCATAGATACCGTACTTTTTTATCAGATCCATAAGGAACTGATAATCTTCAAAACTTACACTTGTCGGAATAGAGTGATCTGAATGGTAGATATATCCTCCGCCTTCTTTTGCGGCTTCAATAGTTTTCTTTATTTCTTCTTCTATCTTTGTTTTATCCGGATCTCCGATAAGGCGCGTATCAATTCCTCCCATAAAGGCGAGGCGGTCGCCATAGGTCTTTTTTAACTCCACGATATCCATCTCTGCCTTTACTTCTAATGGTTGAAGACAGTCAAGACCCGTGTCAATAAGGATGGGGATGAGTTCTTTTACATTTCCACAGCTATGAAGAATGTTCTTCATACCCTTTGAATGGAAGTAGGTATAGAGTGTTTTATCCCCGCGGTAATGGGTTTTCATATAAGTATCTGGAGAGAAGAGGAGCCCGTTTTTATATCCCATATCATTATAAATAAAGGCGCCGTCAAAGGTAAATCCATGTTGTGTCATAAGTTCGCACATAACCATGATATGTTCTGTGAAGGTCATAATCATCTCTTCTATCCATGCAGGATCTTCTGACATAGAGAGAAGGATCTGTTCTGATTTCATATAATATTGAAGGAGATCGTATCCGGTAATTGCAGAAAAACAGATAAATTTTCCTTCTTCCCGTGCGGTATGAAAGGAAGAAAGCCCGGATGCCCAATCTACGCGGGTAAAATCAGGTTTGAGACGGACTTTTATCTTTTTCCAATCCTCTTTGTTACTGATAGACCATTCAACAATCTCTGGTGTAGAGGTAAAGTCAAGAAATTTTTTTCGCATTCCACCAAAAGGTGTGGTTTGAAGAATAAAGGTTTCAGTGCGTTCCACTGTTTTTACCGGAAATCGCGGAGTAAGGTCTGGTTGAAAAAATCTCATATCAAAATCAAAAAAATCTTGCGGACTTTGATGATCAGGGAATCCCTCTTTTCTCCATCGCGCAAGTGTGGCTTCCCAGATAGAATCCTGCAGGGGAATGCGATCTGCTTCTTTATGATTAAGCGCTGCAAGCACTCGTTCTTTGCCGGTCATGTTCCCTCCTCATTGCGTATCGCAAAAATTCTTTGGAATAGAAGCATTTTACCTACTGGCGGTGAAAATGTAAAATAATCAGATGAATACAAAAGAACTTCTTGTGAATATAGGGAACAGTCGGGTTCAGATTGCTTGGAAGGGAAAGAAGGGGCCAGAAGAGATTAGAATCTTGGATCATACAGAGTATAGAAAAGAATGTACGGAGATCTTCAAGATTCCCGAAAAGGTGTGGGTTGCGTCGGTGGTTCCTGAATTGACTGTATGTACTGAGTCGTGCGTATTGGAAAAAAAGAGAGTATTTCTTATCAAATGGCAAGATATTCCGATAAAGAACAGGCTTCGCTCTCCGGAACGTACTGGTATTGATAGATTTCTGAATATGTATGCGGCAGCTTCTATTCTTGGCGCACCCTGTGCGGTTGCTGATTGTGGTTCTGCCTTTACGATTGATGTGGTGGATGCGGATGGATATTTTGCCGGCGGGATTATTGCGCCTGGCCCATTTCTTGCGGAAGAGAGTCTTCGCACCCTTGCTCAACTTAAAGAATTTATTCTTTCCAATGATTCTCCTTTTCTTGGCAAAGATACCTCGGAGGCTATCTCTTCCGGGATACGATACGGGCTTTCTTTTCTTCTTGAGGGATATCGCGCTGAACTTCAGAAGGTATATCCAGGAATAGAGTTTCTTCTGACAGGCGGAGGCGCTGGACTTTTGAGAAATTTTTCCGATATTTCCATAGAACCTTTTCTGACTCTTCAAGCTATTTTTTTCTTAAGCTGTGAATAAGATCTTTCTTGCCGGACATAAGGTTTTCTGGTACCGCACTCTTGAAAGTACCATGGATACGATCATGGACCTTTCTACAGGCGAGGAAATTGTGGTGGTGGCAGAAGAGCAGAGTAAAGGAAGGGGCCGGCAAGGGAAGATGTGGGAATCGCCCTGTGGCGGATTGTGGATGAGTACAGTGTGGTATTATTGCGATAATCTGCTTGTTCCCTATCTTTCCATTCTTTCTGCGGCGGCTGTGGCAGATGTTCTTGAGAGCCATGGAATTTTATGCAAGATGAAACTTCCGAACGATCTCTATGTTTCTGGAAAAAAAATTGCTGGTATTCTCGTTGAAAAATCAGAAAAATCTGCTATTATAGGGATAGGTATCAATGTGAATAGAGATGAGACCGCTCTTTCAGAATATGCGGTAAGTATGAGTGAAATAGCGGGAACAGCGTTTGATCTCCTCGTTTTGCTGGAGGAGATTCTTCTTCGGCTCGCACATCATCGCGAGCTCTTTTCTAGAACTCCGTCGGCTGCGCTTGAATGCTGGGCGGAGCTACTGAGGAGGTAAGGTTGGACCCCGGAATAGGATTGCGGGTTGTGGTGGTATTGTTGTTGCTTTGTTGTTCGGCATGGTGTTCTGCCTGTGAAACTGCATTTGTCTCTCTCGGAACGTATCGGTTGCGTAAATTACGAGATAAACATCCTCGGGCTTCTCAACTTGAGTTTTGGGTTCTTTATCCAGATAAGGTTCTTACAACGCTCTTTGTCTGTAATATTATTCTTAATAGTTTGGTTGTGGTGCTTAGCGCATCTATCGCTTATAGGAGTTCGGGTCGGGTAAGTATGGTGTTTATGACCGGACTGGCGATTCTTTTCGTTCTTATTGCCGGAGAGATTATTCCTAAGACTGTGGCAAAAAGGTTTGCGGAACGGATCGTGATGAACACCATGGGTACAGTAAAAATCCTTTCTATTTTTTTTGAACCTTTGAACCGTTTTCTTACTGGTATCGCGGAACTTTTTTTGATGCCCTTTAAGATTAAAGTGGGCTCTTTAATTCCTGTTCTTACCGAAGAAGATCTTCGGGCGATGATCTCCGCGGGCGAGGAAGAGGGTCTTATTGAGGAAGAAGAACGGGAGATGATCCATAGTATCTTTGAATTGGGCGATAAAATGGTAAAGGAGATTATGGTTCCGAGAGTGAATATGGTGGCGGTTGAGGCAGGAACTCCCGCGCAAGCACTCTTTTCTCTTTTGGTAAAAGAAGGATTTTCCCGATACCCTGTTTATCGGGAAAGTATTGATACTATCGCGGGTGTGGTGTATATGAAAGACGTCATTGCTCGTCAGCAAGGAAAAGAGGAAAGTTTTCTTGTGGAAGAAGTAATGCGGCCCGCCTATTTTGTTCCGGAAACAAAGAGAGTAAACGATCTTCTTCGGGAACTTCAACAACAGCATCTTCAAATGGCCTTGGTGGCAGATGAGTATGGAGGTACTGCAGGTCTTGTAACAATGGAAGATTTGATTGAGGAAATTGTCGGCGAAATTTCCGACGAGTACCTGATTGAATCCGGAGATTATCAGAGATTTTCTGATAGCTCTATCGTGGTAAAAGGATCAATGGAAATTGAGAAGGCGAATGAGGAACTCGGGCTTGAACTTCCCGATGGCGATTATGAAACAGTCGCAGGATTCGCCCTTGATTTTCTTGGAAAATTTCCTAAGACTGGAGAACGCTTTATTTACGGACATAAAATTTTCATTATTCAGGAAGCGGACGATACAGTGATTTTATCTATTCGGATCAAGGCTGTTTCCGAGGAGTAAAAAATCTATGAGCAAAGAATTTTTAAAAGATGAGAAAAAGGCAAAACTTCTTTGGTGGACCGAACAGGGTGTTGAGCCGTTTGGACGGCGTTTTGAGAAGGAAGATATTGGAACGATCCTTACAAAGAAAGAGGGTATTGTTTCTACTGCCGGAAGGATTATGACCATGCGGAGGCATGGAAAGGCGGCCTTTGCCGATCTTTCGGACTGGACCGGAAAGGTACAGATATACTGTAAGAAGGATATACTCGGAGATATGATGTGGGAGAGGTTTCGGAATCTTGATATTGGCGATATTATCGGAGTTTCCGGAGAACTTTTTCTTACACATACCGGTCAGTTGACCATTTTAGTAAAGGATTTTTCTCTTCTTTCAAAAATACTCAGAACAATGCCGGAAAAATGGCATGGTCTGAGAGATGTTGAGATCCGTTACCGGAAACGCTACCTTGATCTGATGATGAACCGTGAGGTGCAGAAGATCTTCCTTATGAGGGCGAAGACGCTCTCTTGTATGCGCCGTTATCTTGATGAAAAGGGTTTTCTTGAGGTGGAAACTCCGATGATGCATCCTATTGCCGGTGGAGCGGAGGCAAAGCCTTTTGTAACCCGCCATCATGCGCTTGGTATCAACCTTTTTCTCCGTATTGCTCCTGAACTCTATTTGAAACGCTTGTTGGTGGGTGGACTTGAGAAGGTGTACGAGATTAATCGTTCCTTTAGAAACGAGGGAATTTCTACGTTACATAATCCTGAGTTTACTATGCTTGAAGCCTATCTTGCCTATGGTGATTGCGAGGCAATGATGGATCTTACGGAAGAGATGCTTGTAGCGATTGCCGATGAAGTGTGCGGCGGAACGATGAAGTATGGTGGAAAGGAGATTTCTTTGGCACGTCCCTGGAAGAGGATAGAATGGGAAGAATGCTGGAAGATGTTGGGAGTGGAAAATTGGAGAGATCTTTCTCTTGTAAAAAAGCGTCTTGCGACAGAAGGAATAGAGGCAGATGTTGGAGAAGGACTCTTTGATTTATTGGATCTTCTTTTCAAAAGAAAAATGGAAAAAGATCTTGTGGAACCGACCTTTCTAGTTGGATTTCCTACGGAAATTTCGCCTCTTGCAAAGAATCGGGTTGGCGACAGTTCTATAACAGAACGGTTTGAACTCTATATCGGTGGCATGGAGGTTGCCAATGCCTACTCGGAATTGAACGATCCCATTGATCAAAAAGAGAGGTTTCAACAAGAGGTGGCAGTCTCTGCCAACCATGAAAAAAGCCTTGATGAAGAGTATATTGAGGCGCTTGAGTTTGCGATGCCTCCCGCAGGAGGGCTTGGTATTGGAATTGACCGGCTTATGATGCTTTTAACAGGATCTGCTTCTATTAGGGATGTGCTTCTTTTCCCTCAGTTAAAGCCTAAACCATGACCTTCCAGAAGGTAAAAAAATCTTTTATTCTTCTCTCCCTTGTAACAGTTCTGTGCAGGGTGGCAGGGCTCTTTCGGGAGATGGTTACCGCGCGTTATTTTGGTACTAGCGGAGTGTATGATGCCTTTCTTCTAGCCTTTATGATTCCCAACTTTTTTCGCGGACTCCTTGCAGAGGGCGCGTTGAGTACCTGTTTTATTCCTGTTTTTTCCGAATATGTGGCTGATCCCGAAAAAAAGAAGGAATCTCGTGAAGTAGCTTCCGCAGTCTTTACTTTTTTATTTACAGCAACACTTCTTCTTTACTTGTTGATTCTCGGGATTTCTTGGTTCTTACTGAAAACAGGAATGCTTTCTCCGAAGATTGCCCATGTCGCGCTTCTTCTCAGAGTTACGTTTCCCTATCTTCTCTTTGTTTCTCTTGCGGCATGGTGTATGGGAATTTTAAATACCTACCGTAGTTTTCTTCTTCCTGGACTCCATCCTTTAGTTCTTGATTTCTTCTGGATCGCGAGCCTTCTCTTTTTTGCGCCTCGGTTTGGGGCCGCGCTGGATAAGACTGTTTATGTGCTTGGCATCGGAGTTATCCTTGGAGGTGCGGGACAGTTTCTTGTGCAGGTACCGTTGGTGGCAAAGGTACATGGGCCTCTCCGGTTCAATTGGAACTGGCGCCATCCTGCGTTGAAACAGATGCTTATGCTTTTTAGTCCTGTCATTGTGGGTACCGCGGTAGGACCCATTAATCTTCTTGTGGATTACTCCTTTGCTCACCGTCTTTCAGGAGGCATGGTCTCCGCTCTTTGGTATGCTACCCGGATTTATCAACTTCCTTTAGGCATTATAGGAGTTTCTTTAGCGACGGTTCTTCTTCCGCACCTTTCTTTACAGGCGGCCAGGAATGATTTAGAGAGTGTACGTGACCATTTAAATAAATCCCTTACTCACGGCTTTTTTTTCTTGATTCCTGCCGCGGCGTGGATCGCGGTGTACAGAACAGAGACCGTTACCGCGCTCTTTATGCGGGGCAATTTTGATCTTTATTCAGTACAAATAACTTCTTTTGCTCTTCTTTTTTTCTCCATTGGAATCCCTTTTTATGGAGTAGCGATGCTTCTTACCCGGGGATTTTATGCCTTTAAAGATACCCTTACGCCTGTAAAGATCGGACTTTTCAGCATTACTGTTAATGCAGTACTTGATGCGACTTTTATGCGGTTTTGGGGACAAGGAGGAATTGCGTTTGCCACTTCGGTTGTTGGGATATTGAATTACACTCTTCTTTATTCTGCTTTTAGAAGAAAATTCGGTTCTTGCTATGGATCCGGGATTGTTCCGAGAATTTTTTCTATCTCGCTTTTGTCAGGGGGATGGGCTGTGGCGCTGGAAATATTCCGTCGCTTCTTTATTTCTGTGAATCCTTGGATTTCTATTCTTGCGGGCGGATTAGGAGGCGCGATTCTTTATCTTGGTATCGCCTACCTTTTGAGATTTCCAGAGGTTCGCGGCTGGCGTCAACGCTCTTCTTGATCTCCTTTTTTCTATGGTGCGGCGGAAGATCCTATTTTCGCGGTTGCTATGCTAGGGATGTGTGCGGTATAATAAATATTGTTTATTATTTTATTCAGAGAAAAATTTCCCGCATATATTATTTGGGTCGCTTCTTTTCTTTTTAAGAAGATACCTTTGAAGATACCTTTAATCGGAGAGTTCAGGGATGCATATAGATTTGATTGGACTTATTCTTCCATTATTTATTGTCCTTTTTTCCGTGGTAATCCATGAATATGCGCATGGACTTCTTGCATACTATTCAGGGGATGATACCGCCTATCTTCTTGGACGTCTTACCTTGAACCCTTTACCGCATCTTGATCCTATCGGAAGTTTTTTTCTTCCTTTGGCTCTTACAGTGATGGGACTTCCTATCATCGGATATGCAAAACCGGTTCCTATTAATCCATTTCGCTTTAAAAATTATGATAAAGGCATGATTTTGGTAAGTATCGCAGGATGCACGGCGAACTTTCTTCTCGGTACAATAGCGGCATTGGCCGCACGCTATGTAACAGGAGGAATCAAGGCCGTGTTTCTCTATATTGCCACTATTAATTATCTTCTCGGGCTTTTTAATCTTCTTCCTATTCCTCCTTTGGATGGATCTCGTATTGTTAGAGTCTTTCTTCCTGCGCGGTTAGCCCAAGGATATGACAGGATTGAGCGGTTCGGGATTATCATTATCTACCTTCTTCTTTTTTCCGGACTTTTTGGTATTGTAGCGAAACTTGCTATGATGGCGGTTTCCAAGGTATCGGGAGGAGGCTCTCTTTACTGATAACAGAGGGTGGTACTCAGCACTTTTTTTGTAGATGGATGTGAAGATTTTTTTCAGGCTTTTTTCTTTCAGAGTATACTAAAGGGAGAAGAAAAGGGTTGAGATAAGTTACTCTTTTTTTAATGACAGGAGGTATTATGGAGCAGAATCCATTCTTTAATCTTCTTACTCTTCTTCATGCTATGTGCTGGCAGGCTCTTGGAAAGATTCCCAATCCCGCCACAGGGAAGGCGGATCCTAATCTTGATTTTGCGAAACAGGTGATTGATATTCTTGAAAGCCTTGAAGAAAAGAGCCGCGGCAACCTTAGCGAGGAGGAGAAAAGATATTTTGATTCTCTTCTGGCAGATCTTAGGATGAACTATGTGGATGAGGTTTCAAAAAAGAAAGAGGCTGCCGATACTTCTTCTTCAAAAAACAATGACAAGCCGTCTCAAGAAGGCTCTAAAACGTCTGCCTGAGGCTCCGGGCGTATATCTTTTCCGAAACAGCGCGGATCTTATTATTTATGTGGGGAAAGCATCCTGTCTACGAAGCCGCGTAAAATCTTATTTTTCTTCCCATCGCGATTTTCGCAGTAAAAGAATAGGAGAAGCAACCTTTGATGTAGAAGTGATTCCGGTCTCTTCAGAAGGCGAGGCGCTTATTCTTGAAGCATCTCTTATCAAGCGGTACCAGCCTTTGTTTAATGTGGATCTCAAGGATGATAAATCCTATCCTTGGGTAAAACTTACTTCTGACCAGTTTCCCGCAGTTCGCATGGTTAGAGAGAGCCCTGAACCCGATGCCGAGTATTTTGGACCTTTTACAGATGTGGAATGTGTGCGGAATGTGTTAAAGTTTGTGCGAAAGTTTTATCCTCTCCGAACCTGCAAAACCTTGCCTGTTGGGAAGAAGCGGCGTCCCTGCACTGCTTTTTATATGAATCTTTGTCTTGCTCCCTGTGCGGGAATGGTCTCTTTGGAAAGATATGCACGCGCTGTAGAAGGGTTTCGCGCCTTTTTTTCCGGACAATATCAATCATATCGGCGTTCGCTTCGTTCTGATCTGAAGAAGGCGGTGGAAGCATGGAACTTTGAGGAAGCGCGCATTCTATCGCAGAGGATTTCTCTTCTTGAAAAGATGGAAGAGAGGATTCCCTGGAGAAAGGAAGAGAAACTTCTTGCGTACCGTCAGGAGAATGTTCTTCCAAAACTTGCGGAACTTTTTAACCTTGATACGATTCCCGTAACAGTGGAAGGGTACGATATTTCTAATTTGGGAGAAACCTTTGCCGTGGGAAGTAAGGTATCTTTTCGCGGAGGAGTTCCCTGGAAGGCGGGATATAGGAGGTTTCGGATAAAGAGTGTGGTGGGTATCAATGATTATGCGATGCTTTATGAGGTTATTTATCGTCGTATACAGAAGCATGAGAAGGATCCTTTGCCCGATTTTATCCTCATTGATGGTGCCGCGGGCCAGTTGCGCGCGGCGCGCAACGCAATGGAGGATGCAGGCAAGAATTTCCCTTCGGTTGCTCTCGCAAAGAAAGAAGAGTTGATTTTTTTTGATCCTGATAGCGAACCTCTTAGACTTTCAGCAGATTCGCCGGTACTTCGTTTTTTACAGCGGGTTAGAGATGAATCTCATCGTTTTGCGCGGACTTACCATCGTTCATTGAGGAGTGCTCATGCCGGCAAAGTCTTCTTTGAAAATATTCCCGGTATAGGAGAAAAACGGAGAGAGATAGCGCGTCGGATATTTGCGGAACAGGGCTTTTCCAACTTTCCTGAAGAGGCCTTACGCAGGGCAGGCATACCTGCTGTTGTATGTGCCAGAATGAAGGAAGCTTTTGAAGAAATGAAGCGCATCTCTTTGCATAAGAATCTTGAGAAACCCTTTGTAAAGATTACAAAAACCCAGAAACTGACAGAATGAATATCTTTCTTATAGGACGTCGCGCACGATTGATAAACCGGGTACGGGTTGTGGTAAGCGTGGTCATTCGCCAAGGGTTGGGATATTTTCTTGATCAGATATTTCACGAACCTTCTATGAGGTTTCTTCGTTGGAGGGGAATGTCTGTATCTCCGCGGGTTGATAAGCTTTCTCCGCCGGAACGGCTTGCAAGAACCTTGAAACAATTAGGTCCCACCTATATCAAGATAGGCCAATTTTTTAGTACACGGGGCGATATTCTTCCCGAAGAGTATCTTCATGAACTTGAAAAACTCCAGAACAAAGTAGATCCATTCCCTTTTAAAGAAGTAAAAGAAATTATAAAGACTCAGTTACATGCGGATATTTCAGAGGTTTTTTCCTCTTTTGATCCTGAGCCCTTTAATTCTGCTTCTATTGCGCAGGTTCATAGGGCTTGTCTTATGGATGGAACACGTTGTGTGGTAAAGGTGCAACGTCCGGGAATTGATCGCCTTGTTCGCCAGGATATTGCGGTAATCTACGAAATTGCTCGTATTGCAGAAAAAAGAATTCCAGAACTGAAACAATTTCGGATACTTCAATTTGTTGAAGATTTCGGAGAGAATGTACAGCGTCAGCTTGATTTTCTCTATGAAGCGGGAATGATGGAAAAAATGCGTGAAGCATTTGCTTCCGCGGATATTATCGTTCCTAAGGTCTTTTGGGATCAGAGCTCAAAAAAAATACTTGTGATGGAAGAATTTGAGGGAATCCGGATTACCGAGGTTATGGAAGAACGGGAGGTATTGGTAAGAAGGTTGGTAAAAAGCGTGTTTCAGGTTCTTTTTGAGACGGGTTTTTTTCATGGAGATCTTCATCCAGGCAATCTCTTGTATAGCCAAAAAAAAGGTTTGGCTCTAGTGGATTTCGGTCTTTCAGGATACCTTTCGCTTTCGCGCCGAAGAAACCTTGGAGCTATTGTTGCGGGGGCCTTAAAGGGAGATATTGAAGGATGTATTTCACCGGTTCGCCGTCTTTTTGATATTCCGCGAGAAACACGTTTCTTGGAAGAGGAGATTACGCTCTTTGTGAACCGTTACAGTTGTATTCCTATTACAAAGGTACATCTTGGTGGTCTTGTGCAGGAATTAATGCGGATAGGAAGAAAAATTAATGTACGGGTTGACCCTGAACTCGCTCTTTTTGGAAAGACGCTTTTTCATCTTGAATCTCTCTGTTCTATCTTGGCGCCTGGGATGAATATCCTTGAAGTAAGTCGGGAATATTGGGAACATTTGGTAAAAAAAGGTCTTCATCAGTCTATGTGGATCTCTGAAGCAAAATCCATTCTTCGTTCTTACTGGGATTTTTTTGAATCATTTCCCGGTAACTGGGAAGAGTTTGTGCGGGTGAGCGAACAGCGGCTTCTTCGTGAAGAAGAATTGTTAGAGACTGTTTCCCGGTATAGTAAAGGCTTGGAAACCACTGGTATCCGCATTATTGCGGGTATTGTACTTCTTCCGATTCTTGTAGTAGCAGTTATTTTCGGGTATCATACTTATCCGCCGCGGCTTTTTCTTCTGTTGATTTTCTTTCTGACAGTAGGATTGTTTGCTGGATTTACGCTTGTTTCTAGGAGATGAAATGGTTGGATTTATGGATGAAGCGAAGATATGGGTGAAGGCAGGTGACGGTGGCGATGGATGTATTGCATTCCGTCGGGAAAAGTTTGTTCCAAAGGGAGGTCCTGCGGGAGGAGATGGAGGGAATGGCGGATCTATTCTTATTGAAGCAAAGAAAAATGTCAAGACATTAACCGAGTTTGCCTATCATCGCCATTTTAAGGCAGAAGATGGAAAACCGGGAAGCGGCGCTAAATGTTCTGGCCTTGATGGAAAAGATAAGGTGATTAGCGTTCCGCCCGGTACTTTAATATTTGAGTGTGTGGGAGAAGAAGAGCGTCTTCTTGCGGATTTGGATAAAGAAGGAAAATCAATCGTAATAGATTCTGGAGGAAGAGGCGGAAAAGGAAATGCGCGTTTTGCAACCTCAATTAATCAAGCTCCCCGTATTGCTACTTTAGGAGAAAAGAGAGAGGAACGTTCTCTTAAATTAGTTCTTCAACTCATTGCAGATGTGGGAATAGTGGGTCTTCCTAACGCAGGGAAATCAACATTCCTTGGCAAGGTATCTCGCGCACGGCCAAAGGTGGCGTCATATCCGTTTACTACGATCATTCCTTCCCTTGGAGTAGTAACCCTTTCCGGTCATAGAACCTTTGTAGCCGCCGATATTCCCGGACTTATTGAAGGATCGTCGGGAGGAGCGGGTCTTGGGATACAGTTTCTTCGTCATATAGAACGTACCAAGATTCTTCTTCACCTTGTTGATCTTTCCTTACCCGGAGCCGCTCAACGGTATAGAGTGATTCGTAAAGAACTTGAAGCATACAGTCCCGTATTGGTGAAGAAGCCGGAGATTGTTGCCGCGAATAAAAGAGATATTTCCCAAGGAAGCGAAGAGATAAAAGAATTACATACACTTTCTTCACAGGTGTATGCGGTGTCGGCTTTAACCGGCGAAGGGATTCAAGATCTTCTTGAAGAAATTTGGAAGGTGCTTGATAAGGAATTATCTAAGGAATCAGAGGATGGATGCGCATAAACGAGAGACATTTCATAGGTTGAGGGAAGAGTACCGGGAGATGAAGAGCAAGTTTCGTCTTGATGCGAAGCGGGAGAGACTGAAACAACTTGGAGAAGAAGAACTTCAGAAAGGATACTGGGATCCGAGGACAGACCGGGAGAAAATGGAACAATGGTCCCGTCTTTCCAATCTTTTACAACATGCGGAAACCGTAGAATCAAAGATTGCAGAACTCTCTGCGATAGAGGAACTTCTTGCGGAAGATCGGGATATAGAGCTTGAAAAAGAGGCAGGTAAAGAGATAGAAGCATTAGAACAGTTTCTTGCGCAATGGAGTTTACAGCTTTTTTTTGCGGAGCCCGAGGATGCGAATAATGCGATTCTTACGTTACATGCCGGAGCCGGAGGTACCGAGGCATGCGACTGGGTCGGTATGCTTTTTAGGATGTATTCAAAATGGGCGTCTCAGAAGAATATGAAGATAGAGACAGTGGACTTTCTTCCCGGAGAAGAGGCGGGGTTAAAACGAGTTACCGCTATGATTATCGGCGCTAATGCGTATGGTTATCTTAAAGGAGAAACAGGCGTACATCGGTTGGTGAGAATTTCGCCCTTTGATACCAACAAACGGCGCCATACCAGTTTTGCGGCGGTAACTATCATTCCGGAAGTGGATAGAGACGTAAAGATTGAGATCAGAGAGGAAGATCTTGAAATGGATACTTTCCGTTCTGGCGGAGCAGGAGGACAGAATGTAAATAAGGTTGAGACCGCGGTTCGGATCCGCCATATTCCCTCGGGTATTGTGGTGCAATGTCAGACTGAACGATCTCAGTTTAAGAATAGAGAAACCGCTATGCGCCTTCTTCGCAGTCAATTATATCAACTTCAACTGGAAGAGGTTAAAAAACAGGATGAAGCAAAACGTGGACTTCAGAAGGAGATTGCCTGGGGAAGCCAGATTCGCTCTTATGTTTTTTGTCCTTATACGATGGTAAAAGATCATCGGACTTCTGTAGAAACAGGCAATGTAGATGCGGTGATGGATGGAGATCTTGACCGTTTTATTCGTGCTGAGCTAGAACTTCTCGCAGGAGAAGAGTAATGCGTATCCTTATTACCGCGGGACCCACGCGAGAATACCTTGATCCTGTCCGATTTTTAAGTAATCCTTCTACAGGAACCTTTGGATTTCTTATTGCGCGTGCCGCCAGAGAGAAAAAACATACTGTAACTGTCATTGCTGGTCCTGTTTCTTCGCGTGAGAGGGAAGGAATTCCTGTGGTGCATGTCGTTTCTGCGCAAGAGATGTATCAGGCGGTTATGGAGAGGATTCCATATTTTGATGCGCTAGTGATGTCTGCCGCGGTAACAGATTGGCGCCCGGTCATACATTCTTCTGAAAAGTTGAAAGAAAAGAAAAGCTGGTCTCTTCAGTTGGACCCTAATCCTGACATTCTTCAGAAAACATCTCTTCAAAGAAGAAATCAAAGAATGATTACCATTGGGTTTGCGGTTGAAAGCAGTGATTTGATAGAGAACGGAATGAAAAAACTGAAGAAAAAAGATCTTGACCTGATTCTTGTTAATGGTCCGGAAAACTTTGGAGAGAATCCTGAAAAAGCGAGAATATATCTTATCTGGAAGAATGGAGAGAATGAGAATTGTTCTGGTTTTTCAAAAAAACGGCTTGCGGGTCGTATCGTCAAGGAACTTGAAAGATTCATCGCCTTAAAGGAAAAAGATATAACAAAGTAAGGGGCCGGATTCTTCTGTTTGCATTGGAATCTGAATAGTGGTACACTTTTTTCTTTATGATTTCAGGATGCGGTTGGAACAGAAAGAACCTTATTTTGTATGGCGCTCTTTTTGCATAAGGGAAGGAAAGAAGATATGGAAGATCTTTTGAAAGAGATACGATTGAACGAGGCGGGCCTTTTTCCTGCGATTGTGCGGGATGAGAAGGGAACGGTTCTTATGCTTGCCTGGATGAATCGTGAAGCATTTGAAAAGACAATCTCTACAGGAAAAGCCCATTTCTGGAGCAGAAGCAGGAAGAAGCTCTGGTTAAAGGGAGAAAGTTCCGGTCATGTGCAGGAAGTAAAGGAAATACGTCTTGACTGTGATGGCGATGCTTTGCTTCTTACCGTGCATCAGCATGTGGCCGCGTGCCATACAGGATATTATTCCTGTTTTTACCGGCATCTGAAGAAAGGCGCGTGGAATATAGAGGAAAGAAAGGTTTTTGACCCGGAAAAGGTGAAAAAATGAGGCGAAATTCTGGATGGAAGATACTTCTGATTATTGCGATTGTTGGCGCAAGTATTTGGCAGATTCATCCTTTGGAAAAGAAGATACGGCGGGGTCTTGACCTTCAGGGCGGGATCCATGTGGTACTTGAGGTGGAAAAACCAAAGAGTACAGATAAATCTATCTCTGATGTAACTGATCGGGCTCTTGAGATTATCCGAAACAGAGTGGATGGACTTGGAGTCAGCGAACCCATTATTCAAAAGGAAGGAACCAACCATATTATTGTGGATCTTCCCGGTATCAGCGATCCTCAGAGAGCGATTGAAATTATTGGTAAAACCGCGCTTTTGGAGTTTCGTCTTGTTAGAAACGAGGCGACTCTCTCGGAAAGCGCGCTTGTAGGGTATGAACTTCTTTCTACTTGGAGTAAGGATGAACGGGGTGTTTCAAGAGAATCTTCTCCTCTTCTAGTGAAGAAGACTCCTGAAATGACCGGTTCATCTTTAGTAGATGCCTATGTAGCGTATGATTCATCAGGCTTTCCCGAGGTAAATATTGTTCTAAATAAAGAGGGAGCAGAAATTTTTAGTCAGGTAACCTCGGAGAATATTGGAAAACGTCTTGCGATTGTTCTTGATGGCGTAATAAAATCTGCTCCTTCAATCAGGTCAAGAATTCCAGATGGTCGGGCGCAGATTACCGGTCAGTTTACAATGGATGAGGCAAGGGAACTTGCATTGGTCTTACGAGCTGGCGCACTTCCCGCGAAGGCCGAGATCATTTATCAGGAGGTTGTGGGTCCTACATTAGGACGCGAGTATATTCAGAAAGTGCTTCGTGCTTCAATTTACGGAGCAATAGTGGTGGTAGTCTTTATGATGATTTACTATCTTGCTTTTGGGATGCTTGCGAATATTGCGTTGGCGATTAATATTCTTATTCTTCTTGCGGTAACCTCGGTAATCAAAGGTGTTATGACTCTTCCGGGTATCGCGGGTATCGTACTTACCTGTGGATTGGCGGTGGATGCCAATATTCTTATTTTTGAACGTATTCGGGAAGAACTTCGTGCGGGAAAGTCGCCATTAGCGGCAGTGGAAGCAGGATACCACCGGGCATGGAGCGCGATTATTGATTCCAATATTACCACTGGGATCAGCGGCATTATCCTTTTCTTGTTGGGGGAAGGGTCTATCAAGGGGTTTGGCCTTACTCTGACGATTGGAATGGTCGCAAACCTCTTTACCGCGGTCTTTGTGACGAAGGCGATTGTAGATTTTATTCTTTCGTCCAGGAAGATCGAACACCTAAGGATTTAGTGCTATGGAACTGATTAAAAAGACCAATTTTGATTTTCTCGGAAAACGAAAATGGGCATATCTTTTTTCACTTACGGTTATTCTTGCTGGAATCATTACTTTCGCAATACGCGGAAAAAGCAATTTCGGTGTAGATTTTGTAGGTGGAGATATGCTAAGAATTGGTACCAAAGCTCCTTCTTCCGTGGTTCATGTGCGACAGGCTGTTTCCCGGCTTAATCTTTCTGAGATAGTAGTTCAAGAGGTTGGCTCTACCCATGATCAGTTTATTATCAAAAGTCCTCCTAATACCGCAATGAAGATAGCCGCGCTTCTTACAGAGGAGTTTGGACCGGATTTTGTAGAGGTAAAGGGAAGGTCGGAGGTTTCACCTTCTATGAGTGTTTCTTTGAGAAATCGGGCATTGATGGCCTTTTTTATTGGGCTTTTCGGAATGTTGATCTATATTACTATCAGGTTTGAGTTTCATTTTGCCACCTGTGCGACACTCGCGATTTTTCATGATTTGCTTTTTGTGGTAGGAGTAATGGTTATGCTTGGATATGTAATTGACACCCAAATTATTGCCGCGCTCCTTACTATTGCGGGAGTTTCAATAAATGATACGATTGTGATATTTGACCGTATCAGGGAGAGTATGCGGAAGACTCGGTCATCCAATTATATTGAGCTCTTTAATCAGGCAATCAACGAAACCCTTAGTCGTACGATTCTTACAGGAATTACGACCATTATTATGGTCTTGTTGCTCTTTTTCTTAGGAGGAGAATCTCTCCGTGGATTTTCGCTTGCTCTTTGTATAGGATTTGTGGTGGGGACTTATTCCTCAATATTTGTAGCAACTTCATTGTTGGTGGATTGGCAGAGAAAGGGCTCTTATAAGTTGAGGTTATGAGGATTATTGGCGGATCATTGAAAGGCCGGCGGTTTTTCCTCTCAAAAAATACTCTTGTTCGGCCTACTAAATCCATTGTCCGCGAAGCGATCTTTGATGTGTTAGGAGATTGGGTTTCGGGAAGAGACGGTTTAGAACTTTTTGCGGGAACAGGCGGCCTTGGCATTGAAGCTCTTAGTAGAGGCGCTCGCTCCATGATTTTTGTGGAAAGAGATCGTGAAGCCTGCCGTTTGCTTACAAAAAACCTTATTACGTTCGGGCTTGAAGATTGTACGGAACTTTTACAGCATGACGCGGAAGTGGCGATTTCATTGCTTTCTTCACAGAGAAGAAAGGTAGAGATACTGATTCTTGATCCGCCTTATCAAAAAGCGCCGAACGAGATTGCAGAACTCTTTTGTTTGTGCGAGGATTTAGTTCTTCCCGGAGGAATCGCCGTACTTGAATGCTCTGAAAAAAGAGAAATCTCGGGTTTTTCTGCATGGGACCTTTTTTTTAATCGGAAGTATGGAGACACACGGCTTTTTCTTTACCAGAGGAAGGGATTATGAAGACCGCGGTCTATCCGGGAAGTTTTGATCCTGTTACAAACGGACATATTGAGATTGTGGAACGAAGCCAGAAGTTTATTGAATGTATTATTATCGCGGTAGCGCATAATCCGCAGAAGAAGAGTCTCTTTTCTTTTGAAGAGAGAGCGGAAATGTTGAAAGAAGTTTTTAAAGATTATGACAATGTGCGGGTAGAATCTTTTGATGGGCTTCTAGTGGATTATCTCAGGAGAAAAAAAGTTTCTCTTGTGATAAGGGGGCTTCGTGCGGTTTCAGATTTTGATTATGAATTTCAAATGGCTCTTACCAACAGGCAGTTTATGGAAGAAGTAGAAACTATTTTTCTTATGCCGAGAGAAGAATACCTTTACCTGAGTTCTTCAATGGTGAGACAGATTGCGCAGTTTCACGGATCTATTAAAAAGTTCGTTCCAGAAATAGTTGCGCAGAGATTACGAGAAAAATTTACCTGAAGGACCGTTACTTAGAAGGAGAGGAGGCACGATGCCGAATCCAAAGAGAAAACATTCACATAGTAGAACCAATAAACGACGTGGAAGTACCCGTTTTGTTGCGACAGATCTCTCTAAATGCACACAGTGCGGAGTTTTGAAATTGCCCCATAGGGTTTGTGCGGCATGCGGATATTATAAGGGTACTCTCGCGGTACCTTCTAAGGCGAAGAAGGGCGCAAAATCCGCTAAGAAATGAAGCCGATAATAGCAGTTGACGGTATGGGCGGAGATCATGCTCCTTCCGCGGTAGTGGATGGAATAAAGCTATTTATGCGGGAGGATCGTCTTACAGAATTTTTGTTGGTGGGACCAGAACAAGAGATGCGCCGTCTTCTTCATTCGGAAAATCCTCATACTCTTTCCTATCTTCATTGTACCCATTATATTCCTATGGACAGTAAGTTGACTCTTGGGATTTTCAAACAGAAGGATACAACGATCCATGAGGTTCTCCGGCTTTTGAAGGAGGGTCGGGCAAATGTGGCGTACAGTGCAGGAAACACGGCGCTCTTTGTTTCTCTTGCCGTAGGGAAACTTGGAATGATCAAGGGTATAGAACGGCCCTCTATTTGTGTCCATCTTCCGAATCTTCGGGGTGGAATAACCCTTTTTCTTGATGTGGGAGCCAATGTTTCTCCTAAAGTCAATCAATTGGTACAATCTGCCTTTATGGGAGATTTGTATGCACGAGAAGTCTTAGGGATCAAAGAGCCGAAGATTGGACTTTTAAATATTGGAGAGGAAGAAAAAAAGGGTGACGAACTTCGGCAGAAGACCTACCGGATTCTTGCTTCGGAAAAGCGGCTTTCTTTTGTTGGAAATATTGAGGGCCATGAAATTTTTTCCGGAAAAACCGATATTCTTGTTACTGATGGCTTTAATGGCAATATGATTCTGAAGGTAAGTGAAGGGATGGTGAAATCTTTTAAATCAATGTTAGTGCGGGGAATGCACGAATCTTTTCGTGGCAGAATCGGTATGGCGATCGCGCAGAACAGCCTAAAGAATTTTGCTAAGGCCTTTGACTATTCCGCCTATGGTGGTGGTGTGTTGCTTGGTGTGGACGGAGTGGTGATTATAAGCCATGGACGTTCTTCTCCCAGAGCGATCTACAATGGATTAACAATGGGACGTACAATGATTGATAGAACATTTCTTACAAAACTCAAAGAGGCAAGCTCGCAATGGACCATGCCGTAATTGAAGGGCTCGGATCCTACCTTCCCGAGTTGGTTCTTACCAATGCTGATTTTGAAAAGATGGTGGATACCTCTGATGAATGGATTATTTCAAGAACCGGTATCCGTGAAAGGAGAATGTGTCCTAAGGGCCAGGGTTCATCTGATCTTGGCGTATATGCGGCAAGACAGGCAATTCAGGATGCGGGTATTTCTCCTTCCGAGATAGAGTTGATTCTTTGTTCTACTATCTCGCCGGATATGTCTTTTCCAGCGACCTCCTGTCTTATTCAGGAAAAACTTGGAATAGAAGATTGTCCCTGTTTTGATATTTCCGCCGCCTGTTCCGGATTTCTGTACGGACTAGAAACAGCAAGAAATTTTGTTGAAACAGGACGGTATAAAAAGGTGTTGGTGATAGCGTCGGAATGTATGAGCAGATACCTTGATTATACAGACAGGTCTACCTGTGTGCTTCTTGGAGACGGAGCGGTTGCCGCGGTATTGGGAACCGGAAGGGGACATCATATTCTTGATGTTCTTATCGCGGCAGGCGGAAAATATTGGAATCTTCTTTATGTTCCTGCCGGCGGATCTCTTCAAAGTATTTCGTTTGATACGGTGGAAGGCCATCTTCACAGTATGAAAATGGAGGGTTCCGCACTTTTTCGGATTGCGATTTCCGCTATGGCGGATGCGGCAAAATCTCTTCTTGCTAAAAACGGATTAACATTAGAAGATATTGCATTTTTTATTCCTCATCAGGCAAATATCAGAATTATTCAGGGAGTGGCGAAAGTGCTTTCGGTTCCTATGGAACGATTTTTTGTAAATATTGAACATACCGGGAATATGTCCGCCGCTTCGGTGGGAGTGGCGCTTCACGAGGCTTCACAGAAGAAAATCATTGCTCCGGGCGATATTGTATGTCTTGTTACATTTGGAGCAGGACTTACCTGGGCGGCCTCTCTTTTACGATGGAAGGAGAATGAAGTATGAAGAAGCGGTACGCGCTTTTTTTCCCGGGACAGGGATCTCAATATATTGGTATGGCGCGGGATTTGTATGAAGACTCTTCGGAGATTAGAGATCTTTTTGCTATAGGGTCGGATTGTATAGGAAGAGATCTTGCGGAACTTATCTTTACCGGACCTGTGGAAACCCTTACTCAGACTTCCTATTGTCAAGTTGCCTTATATGCCGCGGGTCTTGCTTGTTGGAGATGGTTTTCTAAACGTTTTTCTATCTTACCAGTGGCGGCGGCGGGTCATAGCCTTGGAGAATATGTTGCTTTGACTGCGGGAGGAGCAATAAGCGCAGAGGTTGGTTTTACTCTTGTGGCAGAGCGCGGCCGTTTAATGCAGGAGGCCGCGGATACTTTTCCTGGAAAGATGGTTGCGGTATTGGGAAAGAGCGAAGAAGAAATTCTCGCCTTAGTAAAAGAATCTCCGGGAGTGGAGATATCTAATTACAACAGTATTGGACAGACTGTTGCGGGAGGGAGTGAAACAGCGATCTCTGCTTTTTTGCGGCTTCTGAAAGAACGAGGGGTTAAAGCGATACCTCTTCCGGTATCTGGCGCGTTTCATACTTCGCTGATGCGTTCTGCGCAGGATGCATTTCTTGTAACCTTGGAGAAGGCAGATTTTTCTTCACCATTATTTCCTGTTTATGCGAATTGCACTGGAAAACCGGTACGCGAACCAGAAGAGATCCAGAGCGCGCTTGGAAGGCAGATTGTGGAATCAGTGCGCTGGGTTCATATTTTACAGGCTCTTTCTCTTCTCTCTTTAGATGCGTTTGTTGAACTTGGACCGAAAAATGTCTTATGCGGGCTTGCGAAAAGAACCGTTCCCGAGGTGCAAGCTTTTCATGGAGAAGATATCTCCTCTATTCAGGAAGTGATATCTCTGCTTTCAACATAGGAGTGAGAATGAAACAGACAAGAGTAGTTCTTATTACAGGAGCATCCGGAGGATTGGGTAGGGCAATGGCGAAGCAGTTTGCAAAGGAGAAGAGTTCTCTTGTTCTGTGGGATGTTGTAAAGCCAGAGGCTATGGTGAAACAACTTTCTAACGAAGGAGTCAGTCTTCTTGCGGATGAGGTTGATATTACTTCTATGGCAGAGGTTGACTCTGCCGTAACGCGGGCAATGGATCGTTTTGGAAGGATAGACGTACTGGTGAATAATGCGGGTATTACCAAAGACGCTCTTCTTTTTCGTATGAAAGAAGATGAGTGGGATAGAGTTCTTTCGGTAAACTTGAAAGGCGCTTTCGTTTGTTGTAAAATAGTGGCTCGCATGATGTGGAAGCAACGCTCGGGAAGGATTATCAATGTTGCTTCTATTATTGGTGAGATTGGAAATGTCGGTCAGGCAAATTACGCGGCTTCCAAGGCAGGATTAATTGCATTGACTAAAACATGCGCTAAAGAATTTGCGCGTTCTCATGTTACGGTAAATGCGATTGCGCCGGGATATATTCTTACACCGATGACAGAGAAACTTCCCGAGACCGTACGCAACCAGATGCTTGAGAGAATACCTCTCGGTCGTTTTGGTACTCCGGAAGATGTGGCGGCAGTAACTGCCTTTCTTGCCTCGGATCATGCGGCATATTTAACAGGGCAGGTGATAAGGATTGATGGTGGTTTGGTGATGTAAGCAGATACATTTCATATCGGAAGAAAGGCAACCCTTTATTGTTTTAGACAGGAGGAGAGATGGATAGAAGCGAAATTGAACGGATCGTAAAAGAGATTGTTATGGAAAAACTTCAGGTTGGCGCGGGAGAAATCACTGAGAACGCCTCGTTTGTAGATGATCTTGGCGCAGACTCTCTTGATACTGTTGAACTCGTGATGGATTTTGAAGAAAAGTTCGGCGTAGAGATTCCCGACGAAGATGCTGAAAAAATTAGAACTGTGGGCGATGCGATTAGCTATCTTGAGGAGAAGAAAAAAGCATGAAAGATCCGGTTGTAGTAACTGGCATTGGCCTTGTTACTCCAGTCGGCATTGATGCAAAGAGCACATGGAGCGCATTGTGTGCGGGCGAAACCGCTATTGCGCCTATCAAAGGGTTTGATGCTTCTGCGTATCCTTCACGTATTGCTTCTGAGGTAGGCCGTGTTGAATGCGATCGTGTGGATAAAAAGACTTTTCGCCGTCTTGATGCATTTGTTCAGTTCGCATTAAAGGCAACCTTTGAGGCGCTTGACGACAGCGCGCTCTCTTTTGACAAGGAGAAGGCCGCGCGTGTTGGTGTGGTAATCGGATCCGGTATCGGAGGGCTTCGGGTTATTGAAGCGCAACATTCCATTCTTCTTTCTGGAGGTCCTGACCGGGTTTCGCCTTTTTTGATTCCCATGCTGATTCCTGATATGGCCGCGGGACAGATTGCGATTACCATTGGAGCAAAGGGACCCAACTTTGCTACGGTAAGCGCGTGTGCTTCGGGAGCGCATGCGCTGGCGGTTTCGTTAGATATGCTTCATGCGGGACGTGCGGATGCAATTATCGCAGGCGGTACAGAATCCTGTATTACTCCTTTAGGGCTTGCAGGTTTCTGTAGTATGAAAGCACTTTCCACAAGAAACGACGATCCAAAGAAGGCGAGCCGTCCTTTTGATCAATTACGAGATGGTTTTATTATGGGAGAAGGTGCGGGTATTCTCATTCTTGAACGGCTTTCACATGCGAAACAGCGGAACGCGCCGCACATTTACGGACTTTTCAAAGGATATGGCATGAGTTGTGACGCTTACCATATTGCGGCGCCGGATCCCGCGGGAGATGGCGCATACCTTTGTATGAAGTCAGCGCTTGATTCCACAAAAGTTTCTATCTCAGAGGTAGACTATATCAATGCGCATGGCACCTCTACTATGTTGAACGACAAAAGTGAAACCGTGGCGATTAAACGTCTTTTCGGAGCGCGGGCGTCAAACGTTGCGATTAGTTCCAACAAATCCATGACAGGTCATCTTCTCGGCGCCGCGGGCGCCGTTGAATTTGCGGCAACAATGCTTACGCTCAGGGATCGTATAATCCCTCCAACCATTAATTATGAGGTTCCTGACCCTGAATGCGACCTTGACTATGTTCCTAATATTGCGCGTCAGGCTGAGGTTCATACCGCAATTTCAAATTCATTTGGGTTTGGCGGTCACAACATCTGTCTTGTTGCCCAAACCTATCGGGAGGAGTAATGGACTACTTGCTTACTGAAGAACAATCTATGATTCGCACCCTTGCTCGCGAAGTTGCGGTGGAAAAGATTCTTCCAAAACGTGCGTATTACGATGAAACAGAGGAATTCCCATGGGAGATGGTTAAGGCCTTTTCTCAGGCGGATCTTTGTGGAGTTTATATTCCAGAAGAATACGGCGGTATGGGATTTGGAGTCTTTGAGCTTTGTTTGGTTATTGAGGAGTTAAGCCGTGTATGCGGTGGAATTTCTCTTGGGATAGCGGCTTCGGCTTTGGGAACATTTCCAATCCTTCTTTTTGGCAATGAAGAACAGAAGAAGAAATATCTTCCTGCGCTTGCGAAAGGAGAAAAGATAGCGGCTTTTGGTCTTACCGAGGCAGAGGCCGGAAGCGATGCCGGAAGCATTCGGACAACAGCAAGAAAAGAGGGAGATTGCTATATCTTGAACGGAACAAAACAGTGGATTACCAATGGCGGCGAGGCAGAAACCTACTCTGTGGTTGCAGTTACCGATCCAAAAAAAGGCGCGCGGGGCGCAACTGCCTTTATCGTGGAGAAGGGAATGGAAGGATTTACTTTCGGAAAGAAAGAAAAGAAACTTGGTATTAGAGCATCCTCCACGCGGGAACTTATTTTTACCGACTGTCGGGTTCCGAAAGAGAATGTATTGGGAAGAGAAGGAATTGGATTTCTTGTGGCAATGAAAACCTTTGATACAAGTCGTCCTGGAGTGGCTGCACAGGCGCTGGGAATTGCGCAGGGCGCTATGGATGCCGCGGTAGAATATTCTCATCAGCGGAAACAGTTTGGACAGTCAATAGGATCGTTTCAGGCAATACAGCATATTTTAGCGGATATGGCGATTCAGATTGAGGCGGCGCGGGCTCTTACCTATGCCGCGGCGCGGATGATTGACAGTGGTGTTAAAGATGTTTCAAAAGATTCTGCGATGTCAAAGGTATTTGCGTCTGACGTAGCGATGAAGGTTACGGTGGATGCAGTGCAGGTATTTGGCGGATATGGTTATATGCGAGAATATCCTGTTGAAAAGATGATGCGCGACGCGAAAATCACCCAGATTTATGAGGGAACGAACCAGATTCAACGGAATGTGATTGCCCTTGAACTTGTTAAGGAATTAGCACGTAGAAGAAGATAGATTTTCTTTCTTTTATATCTTAGATAGAAAGCGGATGAACTCGGATTTTAGTAAGAACGCGGGGGTTGAGAGAAGAACTTACTTTGCTTCTTCTTCTGAACGGCTTGATAAATTTTTAACTACGGAAGGTGGTTCCCGGGAAGGATGGAAACGAAAGATTAAAGAAGGATATGTCAAGGTAAACGGTCTTTCGGCTTCTCCTTCTCTTATGCTAAAAGAGGGTGATGTGATAGAGTGGCAGAACCCTCCCGCTCCTTCTCCGAGCGAGTACCCCTCTTCTTTGCCTCTTACAGTTTCGATTCTTTATGAAGACCAGGATCTTATTGTTCTTGATAAGCCTCCTGGCATTGTAACGCATCCTGCGCCGGGCATAAAAGGCCAGACCCTTGTTGAGATGCTTCTTAGCCATACCTCTCTTGCTCCTACCGGACTTCCACATAGACCAGGGGTTGTGCATCGTCTTGATCGCGATACTTCGGGCGCGATTGTTTTTGCCAAACATGACACTTCCTATCTTTCTCTTATTGCGCAGTTTCGGGAACGTACTATAAAAAAGGAGTATCTTGCTATTGTAAAGGGCGCCTTTCCTACGGATCTTCCAGAGGTTCGTCTTCGGCTTGACCATAGAGAAGATCGACATACAGAGATGAGGGTTGCTTTTTCTCAAGGCAAGGTCGCGATTACCCGTTTTCGTATTCTTCATAAAGGGTCTCATCATACCCTTCTTTCAGTAGAACCTGTAACAGGACGAACCCATCAGATTAGAATTACGCTCTCTTTTCTTGGCTTTCCTGTGATAGGCGATATCTTGTATGGTATGCCGGATGATAAGATCTCTCGTCAGGCGCTCCATGCGGTTCGTCTTGAATTTATACATCCTGTAAAGAAAAGTCCTCTTCTCTCTTTTTCTCCGCTTCCTTCTGATATGCGGAGCCTGTTGGAGATACTCGGTATGCCGATTCCTTTTTCCTCTGCCGAAGAAGGGAAGTAAAAAAAACAGGAGAGGTATTTCAGTCAGTCAGTCTTGATTTGAAAAAAAAAATAGGATATACTCTTACATTATTGTATTACTTGTTTTATATCTATAAAGAAAGAAGAAGGCGGGATTAACTCAGCGGTAGAGTGCGACCTTGCCAAGGTCGAAGCCACGGGTTCAAATCCCGTATCCCGCTCTTATTGTTTGCAAAAAAGATGAGTCCGAGAATTTCTCGGAACCGGCAATGATTCTGTTTTTTCCGGTCAGGAAGAAATTTCATGAACTTAGAGAAGGCGGTCTTCTTTCTTTTTATAGAGCAAACTTTTTTATAGTAAGAGGCCCGAGTATGCTTCTATTCAGATTTTGTATCTCTTTTGAAGCATGGTATGATACAGAAGATATCCCTGAGTTTTTTTCCATAATGCAATTTGTTTGACAGTAAAAAAAATTCCTGTAAAATATACATTCTATCTTCGCTGCTGTGGCTCAGAGGTAGAGCACGTCCTTGGTAAGGACGGGGTCATGGGTTCGATTCCCATCAGCAGCTGTCGTTTTTCTTACAGTAGTATATTCCGTGCAACCCGGGAGGGAGTAATGGCGAAGGAGAAATTTGTCCGGACGAAGCCCCATGTAAACATAGGGACGATCGGGCACGTGGATCATGGGAAGACGACACTGACCAGTGCGATAACGCAGGTATTGTCAAAAGCGGGTCAGGCCGAGCAGTTGGGATACGACGAGATAGACAAGGCTCCTGAAGAAAAAGAGCGGGGTCTAACGATCAATATATCGCATATAGAATATCAGACAGAGCAGAGGCATTATGCGCATATAGATTGTCCTGGTCACGCGGATTACATTAAGAATATGATTACCGGCGCGGCGCAGATGGATGGCGCGATATTGGTGGTGAGTGCTCCGGACGGACCGATGCCGCAGACGCGCGAACATATTTTGTTGGCGAGACAGGTGGGAGTTCCGGCGATTGTGGTATTTTTGAATAAGATGGATATGATAGAAGATCCTGAATTGATAGAGTTGGTAGAGTTAGAGGTACGAGAACTTCTGTCAAAGTATGATTTTCCTGGCGACGACATTCCGATAGTGAAAGGGAGTGCGTTGTCCGCATTAAATAGCGAAGTAGGAGATCGGAACGATGAAAAAGCAAAACCGATCTGGGATTTGATGGATGCGATTGACAGTTATATTCCCACACCGGCGCGTCCGATAGACCAGCCCTTTTTGATGGCAGTGGAGGATGTTTTTTCCATCACAGGCCGTGGTACGGTTGCGACTGGTCGTGTAGAGCGCGGAAAGATTGTTGCGGGTCAGGAAGTAGAGTTGGTGGGTCTGAAAGAATCCCCTCGCAAGACTGTAGTAACGAGTATAGAGATGTTTCGGAAGATATTGGATGATGCAGAGGCCGGAGACAATGTAGGCTTATTGATGCGCGGTGTTGAGAAGGATCAGGTAGAGCGGGGGATGGTCGCGGCGATACCGGGTTCTATTACTCCGCATAAGAAATTCAAGGCGCAGGTATATGTTTTAAAGAAAGAGGAAGGTGGAAGGCATACAGCCTTTTTTAATGGATACCGGCCACAGTTTTATTTTCGTACCACAGACATTACCGGCTCCATTGCTCTTCCCGAGGGTGTAGAGATGGTGATGCCCGGAGATCATATAGAGATGGATGTAGAACTAATTATGCCGGTCGCGCTTGAGAAAGGCTTACGATTCGCGATTCGCGAAGGCGGCCGTACCGTGGGCGCTGGCGCCATTACAGAAGTTATTGCCTGAAAATCTTGAGGAGACAATGAGAGATATCATAATTTTTGCATGTTCAGAGTGCAGAAACAGAAATTATAGTGCGACTAAAAATAAGAAGAAAACAAAAGACCGCATTGAACTCAAGAAATTCTGTTCTACATGTCGTAAACATACACTGCACCGAGAAACAAGATAGGCCTGTAGCTCTAATTGGCAGAGCGGCGGACTCCAAATCCGTTTGTTGGAGGTTCGAGTCCTCCCAGGCCTGCTGCATACGATGAAGGAAGATGCGATTAACAGGTCAATACTATGATGAAACGTATTAAATATTTTTTACGTGAAAGCAGGCTTGAAGTAAAGAAAGTAACCTGGCCTACTGTACAAATGTTGAAAAGAACCACGGTTATGGTATTGATTCTTTTAGTAATCATTGGTTTTTTTATTGGTTTTATTGATGTAATTTTTTCTAGGTTTGTGGCAGCCATTGTGAGGTGAGCATGTCAAGATGGTATGTGTTTCACGTGCGGACCGGACAAGAAAATAAGATTAAAAAACTTATTGAGGCCCGATGTGGAGCACCAAACGATACAATACTTCAGGTGATTGTTCCAGAAGAAGATGTGATAGATCTCGCGAAGGGAGAGAAGAAGGTTCGGAAACGTAAGTTTCTTCCCGGATATATTCTCGTGGAGACTGCGGGCGAAGTAGATGAACATACATGGCATCTTCTACAGACTACGCCCGGTGTTTTCAAAGTTCTTGGTGCAGGAATAAAGCCCGCGCCGCTGGAACAACGCGAAATCAGCCAACTCCTTCAGGAACTTGAAGACAGAAAATCAAAGCCGGTTCCTAAAGTGGAATTTAACCGGGGCGATAAGATTGAAGTGAAAAACGGTCCGTTTATTAATTTTGAAGGGATTGTGGAAGAAGTGAACAACGAACGGGAACGATTACGCGTAAGTGTCTCAATTTTTGGAAGATCAACTATTTTAGAACTGGACTTTTGGCAAGTTGAAAAGGTGTAACCATGGCACAAAAAAGCACAAAAAAGGCAAAAGCGGTAATAAAATTGCAGATTCCGGCGACTCAGGCAACACCTGCACCGCCGGTGGGTCCTGCATTGGGACAGCACGGTCTTAATATCATGGATTTTTGCAAAAGTTTCAATGCGCAGACAAAAGGAAAAGAGGGAGATATTATTCCTGTGGTTCTTACTGTTTTTGACGATCGTTCCTATTCCTTTGTTCTGAAAACTCCTCCTGCGGCGGTTCTTCTGAAAAAAGCGGCGAATTTAGTAAAAGGATCCGGACAGCCGAATAGAGACAAGGTAGGAAAAGTTACCCGAAAGCAGGTTGAAGAGATTGCAAAGATTAAGATGCCCGACCTAAATACCGAAGATTTGGAAGAGGCGGTGAAGGTGGTGGAAGGGTCTGCAAGAAGCATGGGAATTGAGGTAGCAAAGGAATAATATTGGAATAAGCGCTTAGCTTAAGCTTAAGGAGTATTTATGCCTACAGGATCAAAACGATATCTATCTTTGACAGAAAAGAGGGAAGCGAAGAAACTCTATCTTCTTGAAGAAGCTCTTGAGGTTTTAAAAAACTATGGAGTTTCTGTAAAGTTTGATGAAACAGTGGAAGCAACATTTAAACTAGGGGTGGATGTAAAAAAATTACAACAGCCTGTAAGAGGTTCGGTGAATCTTCCACATGGAAGCGGAAAAAACATCCGTGTTTTGGTCTTTGCGCAGGGAGAGCATGCTGAGAAGGCAAAGACCGCAGGCGCGGATCATGTTGGCGGTGTGGAATTAATTGATACGATTAAGGGAGGATGGCTTGATTTTGATGCAGTGGTTGCCACTCCGGATATGATGAAAAATATCGCGGTGTTGGGAAAAGTTCTTGGTCCCCGCGGTCTTATGCCGAATCCCAAGATGGGAACAGTTACCTTTGAGGTGGATCAGATCATTTCAGACTTGAAGAAGGGACGGATAGAATTCAAGATGGATAAAGATGGCAATCTACAGATGCCTGTTGGTAAAATTTCCTTTCCGAAGGAATCTCTCCGCGATAATATCAATGCTGCTTTTCGCGCGGTAGTAGCGGCGAAACCGCAGGGCGCAAAGGGCACCTATCTTAAAACAATGACCCTCTCTTCTACGATGAGTCCTTCTGTAAGGATAAATCTCGGCAGATTTGAAGAAGTGAAGGGTTCTGTTTCTTGAAAAGGATTGACATATGACACGAAACGAGAAAGAAAAATGGTTGCGTGTATTGCTTGATGAATTTTCTGCGAGCAGAATGCTTATTTTTGCGGAATTTTCCGGCCTTAATGTACAAGATATGGAGAGGATCAGAAAAGAGATCAAAAAACTTTCCTGTCAGATCAAAGTCTTGAAGAATACGCTTGTAAAAAAGACATTTCAGGCAATGGAAAGAGAATCTGCTTGTAAATTTCTTGCTGGTCCTCATGTAGTAATTTGGAGCAGAACCGGTGATGAGGCTGAGGTTTTAAAAAGCCTGACTGGATTTGCGAAGAGGTCGGGAAAACTTACCTTGAAATTCGGCATTCTTGATAATGAAGTTGTAGAAACCGCCTATCTTGAATCATTAAGTAAGCTTCCGGCGAAAAAAGTTCTTCAGGCCTGGATAGTCGGTAGTTTGAATGCTCCTTTCGCCCGTATAATCAATGGAGCAAAGTATCCTATGACGCATTTGGTACATTGTTTGAAGGCGATTGAAAAAGAACGTTCATAAACTTTCCGGGCATTACAATACATTATTTTTTGCAAAGAAAAAAGGAGTGTAATGATGGCGACAGAAAAAAAGTTTTCTGTAGACGAGCTTGTAGAGGTTATTGGCGAGTTAACCGCGGTTGACCTTGCAGAGCTCGCAAAAAAATTGGAAGATAAGTTTGGAGTTCAGCCCATGATGGCCGCGGCACCGGTTGCCGCAGGGGCGGCCGCCGCAGGAGAACCCGCAGAAGCGGCAGAAGAGAAGAATGCTTTTGATGTGGTTCTTACCAGTTTTGGCGCCAACAAAATCCAGGTGATTAAGGAAGTGCGGGCCATTACCAGCCTTGGTTTGAAGGAAGCAAAGGATCTTGTGGAATCTCTTCCCAAGCCCTTAAAAGAAAAGGCTACCAAAGAGGAAGCAGACGAGATCAAGAAAAAACTTGAGGCAGTGGGCGGTTCTATTGAGTTGAAATAAGAAAAAAAAGAATACGGCATTATACCCGAGAGGGATGGTGAAACCTATGAATACATTGGAACGAACCTATTTGGAGATACCTGATCTATTGCAGATTCAGAAGGATCCGTATGAAGCATTTCTTCAGAGGGATATCCCGGCAGATCAGCGGAAACCTGTTGGTATTGAAGGGCTTTTCCGCCGTTTTTTCCCTATGGAAAGTCCGGATAAAACTCTTTTGTTGGAATACCTACACTACAATATAGAGGATCCTATAGAAACTGAGTTTGAATGTATGCAGAAGGGTATTACGTATGGGGGGCGGTTCAAGGTTTCATTCTCTTTATCCAAACGGACCAAGGGGGGGCTTGAACCTGATGGAGGTCCCAAGGTACAGGAGGTATATCTTGGACTTCTTCCATTTATGACTGCGCGCGGAACCTTTATTATTAATGGAGTGGAAAGAACGGTAGTAAACCAGATCCAAAGGTCTCCGGGGGTCTATTTCAAGGAAGAGCAGTGGGGTCAGCAAACCTTGTATTCCGCAAGGATTCATTCTTCACGCGGGTTGTGGTTGGACTTTTTAGTGGATCAACACAACTGTTTTGTGGTTATTATAGGAAGGAAGAAGATCAGCGGTACTACCTTTCTAAAAGCTCTCGGTTATAGCAGGGAAGATATTGAGACCCTGTTGTATGGTTCGGAGCCTATGCCGAAAGACGGAATTTTGCAGACAACCCTTGCGAAAGACGATACAGAAAGTGCGGAACAGGCCATTATGAGGATTTATATGGAGTTAAAGCCTGGCTATTCCGCTCTTCCTAAGGAAGCGCATTCTTATTTTCAGAACCTTTTTTTCACTCCTAAAGAGTATGATCTTTCTCCTGCGGGCCGCGCTCAGGTCAACAAAAAACTTGGAAGCCTTTCTACCGAGATGTACCTTACTTCCGAGGATATTGAAAAAACCGTGCAGTATCTTTTTCGGCTTATTGAAAAACATCAGGGTGAAACCGACGACATTGACCATTTAGGCAATAAGCGGGTTCGGACCTCTGCGGAACTTGTTCTGGAACATATGCAGGAGGGCTTGAAGCGTCTTGACGAATATGTTCGGCAACGGATGCCGATTATTGATAAGAGCGGAGAGGTTACTCCCCAGAATATTCTTAATAGCAGGATTTTCTCAACGGTCTTAGATGAGTTTTTTGCTCGGAATCAGCTTTCGCAATTTCTTGATCAGACCAATCCTCTTTCAGAACTTACGCATAAGCGCCGTCTTACCGCGGTGGGTGAAGGTGGAGTAAAGGAACGCAAACGAGCTGGATTTGAGGTGCGGGATGTTCACTACACCCATTTTGGAAGAATGTGTCCGATTGAAACTCCGGAAGGCGCTAATATTGGACTTATCAATTCTATTACTGTTTATGCGAAGACCGATGAATTAGGTTTTCTTAGAACTCCTTATTTAAGAGTTAAGAAGGGCCGTATCTGTTTTGATGAAGTAGAATACCTCTCTGCCGATGAAGAAGATACCTATTATATTGCTCCTCCGGATGTGGCGGTTGATCCGAAAACTTTTATGCTTCCCAAAACAGTACGTATCCGAGAGAAAGGCGAGAAACTTTCCGAGGTCTCCCGCGATGAAATAGATTTTATTGGCGCCTCTCCGAAACAGATGTTAAGTATCAGCGCGTCGTTGATACCTTTTCTTGAGCATGACGATTCAAACCGGGCTCTTATGGGTTCCAATATGCAACGTCAGGCAGTTCCTCTTCTTCGGCCCCAGCCGCCTCTTGTAAAAACTGGAATGGAGCAGTATGTGATCCGTGATTCCGGCGTGGTGGTAAAAGCAAACTATGCGGGTAGAGTTTCGTATGTGGACAGCACAAAGGTTGTGGTGGAACGCGAAGAAAAGGGAGTCTTTCCCTGGGAAGAAGAAGATACCTATTTTTTACAGAATTTCCGAAGAACCAATCAGAACACCTGTTTTCATCAAAAACCAGTGGTTTCGCTGAATGATATGGTACAGCCCGGTTCTATTCTTGCAGATGGTCCCGCTGTCTCTAATTCCGGAGAACTCGCGCTGGGAAGAAACCTTTTAGTAGCCTTTATGCCGTGGTACGGCCATAATTATGAAGATGCGATTATTCTTAGTGAACGACTGGCGAAAGAAGATCATTTTACCTCTATTCATATTGAAGTTTTTGATTGTACCGCGCAAGAAACTGAGCTTGGCGCTGAAGAGATTACCAGTGATCTTCCCAATGTGACCGAAGAAGAGGTCCGTAACCTTGATTCCGAGGGTATTGTAAGGATTGGCGCGGAAGTGAAGCCATACGATATCTTGGTGGGAAAGATTACACCGAAAGGTGAATCCGAACTGACGCCAGAAGAAAAACTTCTACGGGTAATTTTTGGAGAAAAGGCAAGAGATGTAGCGAATACTTCTCTTACAGTTCCACCTGGAATTAGTGGCGTGGTGGTAAATGTACGAAAATATTATCCTTCTGATAAAGTTTCTGAAGAAGATCTTCTCAAAGAGATTGCAGAGGTTGAGAAGACGCATAGTGCAAAGCGGAAAATTATCAAAAAGGTAATCATAGAAAAGATAAAAGAGATTGCGGTTCAACAAGATTATCCGACAAGAACTCTTACTCAGAATGAGAATAAGTGGGAAACGTTTGCCGCCTCTCTTCCCGCGGGTGCCGCACAGCGCCAGATTGAAAAACTTGTTCGTATTGGTTTGGACGAGTTGGCAAAGGTTGAGAAGGAAGCGAAGAACGAAGAGACCAAGATACGCAAAGGCACAGAACTTGAAGCGAATGCTATCTGTAAAGTTGTGGTTGAAATCGCAATCAAAAGAAAAGTTTCTGTGGGAGATAAAATGAGCGGCAGGCATGGGAACAAGGGTGTGGTCTCCACTATCTTGCCTGAAGAAGATCTTCCTTTTCTTGCGGATGGAACCACGGTTGATATTATTTTGAATCCTTTGGGAGTGCCTTCCCGTATGAATGTGGGACAAATTCTTGAAACACATCTTGGTTGGGCGTTGCAAGTTTTGGGCCGCGATATTGAAACACCGGTCTTTGAAAGTATTGAAGAGATGAGGATTCAGCAGCTTCTAAAAGAAGCAGGTCTTCCCGAAGATGGAAAAGCAGTGCTCTATGATGGAAAGACTGGAGAATCCTTTTTTCAACCGGTTACTGTGGGCTATACCTATATGATGAAATTAAGTCATATCGCGGATGAAAAGGCTCATGCACGATCCGTGGGATCATACTCTTTAGTTACCCAACAGCCCCTTGGCGGCCGCGCTCAGTTTGGTGGCCAGAGGTTCGGAGAAATGGAGGTATGGGCGCTTGAGGGATACGGAGCCGCCCATGTTCTCAAAGAGATGCTTACGGTGAAGAGCGATGATATGAAAGGCCGTAAGAAAATTTATGAAAGTATTGTAAAGGGGTTGGATTACAATGAAAACAATATTCCTGAATCATTCCATGTTCTGACAAAAGAAATGAATGGCTTAGGTTTTGATTTAAAGGTGAACCGCGCGGGTGAATTAAGTTCCGAGTCTGATAGAGTTACTATTCGGATTGCGCCTCCCGCAGTGGTAAGGTCATGGTCCTACGGAGAGGTTAAGAAGGCGGAAACCCTTAATTACAATTCATTCAGACCTGAACGCGACGGACTCTTCTGTGAAAGGATTTTTGGTCCGGTTCGCGATTGGGAATGTTATTGCGGAAAATACAAAAAACAGCGGTACCGCGGGGTTATCTGTGATCGCTGTAATGTTGAGGTTACCACTTCGGACGTGCGCCGTGAGAGAATGGGACATATTGAGCTGGCGGCGCCGGTTTCGTATATATGGCTTTTTAAGAGTGCCGCCAACTGGCTTGGTTCCATGTTAGGTATGACACAGAACGCATTAGAAATGGTCTTATATTATGAACGGTACATTGTGATTGATCCGATGGACACTCCGCTTCAAGAGAAAGATCTTCTAAGTGAAGACGATTACCGACAGAACCTTGAAAAATACGGAAGTAAATTCAAAGCAGGTATTGGTGCGGAGGCAATACAAGAACTCTTGAAAAAGATAGAGCTTGAAAAAGAGGCTGAGAAGGTAAAAGAGGCCCTGAAGAAAGAGAAAAGGAAAGATTATTCAAAGAGAAAAACATTGGTAAAAAAACTTCGGATGATTGAAGGACTTATAAAAACGCAGGTGAAACCAGAGTATCTTATTACCTCAATTATTCCAGTAATTCCTCCGGATCTTCGTCCGCTTTTGCCTTTAGATGGCGGAAAGTTTGTGGCCTCTGATTTGAACGATCTCTATCAGCGGGTTATCAACCGGAACAACCGATTGAAAAAATTGATCAGACTTCAGGCGCCGGATATGATTATTCGGAATGAAAAACGGATGCTTCAGGAATCAGTGGATGCGCTCTTTGATAATGGTCGGCATGGACAGGCGATTCTTGGAAGAGGAAATATTGGAAAAGGGAAGCGTCCTTTAAAATCTTTAAGTGAAGCCTTGCGAGGAAAGCAGGGACGGTTCCGGCAAAATCTTCTTGGAAAACGGGTTGATTACTCTGGAAGAGCAGTTATTGTGGTGGGTTCGCATTTAAAACTTCATGAATGCGGTCTTCCAAAACAGATGGCTTTAGAGCTTTTTAGTCCATTTGTATTGAGAGAGTTGAGAAAGAAAGAATATTTTCATACATTGGGAAGTGCAAAACGGGCGCTTGAAGAGAATCGTCCCGAGGTATGGGAAATCCTTGAGAAGGTTACAAAAAACCATCCTGTCATGTTGAACCGTCAGCCAACATTGCATCGGCTTTCCATTCAGGCCTTTGAACCCCGGCTTATTGAAGGAAATGTTATTAAGATACATCCTCTTGTTTGTCCGGCGTTCAATGCTGATTTTGACGGTGATACCATGAGTGTGCATGTTCCTCTTACAGTGGAAGCGCGGCTTGAAGCAGATCTCTTGATGAAGGCAAATCACCATATTTTATCGCCTGCCAATGGTCGTCCCATTGTTACACCGACGCGCGATATTGTGCTTGGAAGTTACTACCTTACCTTTATGAGCGATGCGGAAGAATATCCTTCCATGCTTTCATCTTTTGACGAAGCGAAACTTCTTTATTGGCTTAACAGGATTGATCTTCATCAGCCGGTCCGCGTGTATAACGGAAAAGAACTCCTTTTGACTACAGTGGGACGGATTTTATTCAGCGAGATTCTTCCTTCTGATATGCCCTTTCAAAACCAATTGGTTGACTTTGAAGCTTTGGAAGAAATAGTAAAAAAATCCTTTAAAGAAAAGGGCTATGAAGAGACCGTAACTTTTCTTGACGAGGTAAAAGAGATGGGGTTTTATTATTCTACCTTTGGTGGATTGAGTATTGGAATTGAAGATTTAAAGATCCCTGAGACAAAACCTCAGATTGTTGCGGAAGGGATGAAAGAAGTGGCTCGCATTGATCAAGAGTACAAGTCGGGTCTTATTTCAGAAGGAGAACGATATAACAGAATCATTGACCTTTGGACCTCTATTACCAACGAGATCTCCGGATTGGTCTTTTCCACGCTTCGCAAAGATCAATCTATTGAACCGTTTCGGATTAATTCTCTTGTAATGATGGTAGAGTCTGGAGCGCGTGGAAATAAATCTCAGGTAACACAGCTTGCTGGAATGCGGGGCCTTATGAGCCGTCCTACCAAGAAGGTAACAGGAAGTCTTGGAGAAATTATTGAAACACCGATTGTTTCCAGTTTCCGCGAAGGGCTTCCGGTTCTTGAATACTTTATTTCAATTCATGGAGGCAGAAAAGGTTTGGTTGATACCGCATTAAAAACCTCTGACGCGGGATACTTAAGCAGACGGCTTGTGGATGTAGCCCATTCGGTAATTATTACCGAAGAAGATTGCGGAACAGAGGATGGTTTTGTAATGAGTTCTCTCATAGAGGGCGAAAAGACCATTATTCCTTTTGAAGAACGAATTGTTGGTCGTGTTGCTGTTGATCAGGTTACCGACATTGTTTCAGATGAAGTCCTTGTAAAGAAGGGAGAGGTTATTGACGAGGATGCCGCGAAAAAAATGGTGGATGCAGGTTTTGAGAGGATCCGTGTTCGGTCGGTCTTTACCTGCAAATCAGAGAAAGGATTGTGCGCGAAATGTTATGGCACGGAACTTGCTCGGAAGAAATTGGTAAATATCGGAGAATCGGTTGGTGTAGTGGCGGCACAATCTATTGGAGAACCGGGAACTCAGTTAACCTTGAGAACATTCCATCTTGGCGGGACCGCCACCCGTTCCATTGGCTCGTCCCGTATTCTTGCACGGAGCGAAGGGATTGTAAAATATTCTTCTTTGCGGACAGTTCTGAACAAATCAGGGAAGAAGGTCGTTTTGAGCCGAGAAGGTGAAATTTTTATTTATGATGATAAGGGTAGAGAACTTGACAAACAGGTTGTATTGATGGGTACTGTGGTCCATGTGGAAGATGGTGCAAAGGTAAAGAAAGGAGATTTTCTTGCCTCATGGGATCCTTATGCGCTTTCAATCATTGCGGAAAAATCAGGAACTATTGAATTTAAGGATATTGTGGATGGAAAAACAGTCCGTGAAGATTATGATTCTATAACCAAACTTACAAAGCGGGTGGTGGTTGAGCATAGGGATGAATTTGAACCTCAGTTAATTGTACGGGATGAACAGGGAAAGATGGTGGGAGATTATTATCTCTCCGTAGGAGCGAATATCCTTGTGTCGGAAGGACAAACAGTAGATTCCGGAGATATTGTCGCAAAGATTCCTAGAACAATCGGCCGGGTACAGGATATTACCGGAGGACTTCCTCGGGTATCAGAACTCTTTGAGGTGCGGACTCCGAAGAACCCTGCTATTTTAAGTGAAATTGAGGGAGAGATTGAAATTCTCTCTGCAGAACGAGGCGGAGGACGTATTATCAAGGTAAAGGGCGAGGCCTCAGAAAAATCCTATACGATTCCCTTTGGAAAACATATTCTTGTTGCCACTGGAGATCGTGTCATTTCCGGTTCAAAACTTACTGATGGTCCTGTGGTTCTTGCAGATATACTTAATATTCAGGGAGAGAAGAAGGTTCAAGAATACCTTTTGAATGAGATTCAGAAGGTTTATAGAATAGAAGGAGTTTCCCTGAACGATAAGCATATTGAAATTATTGTAAAACAGATGCTTTCAAAGGTTCGCGTGGACAATCCCGGGGATACCTATCTTTTAGAGGGCGAAGAGGTTGATAAAGTTCAGATTATGGCGACAAACGAATCTCTGTCTCGCGGGAAGAAACGGGCAACCTATAAGCCTTTGATCCTTGGTATTACGAGAATTGCTTTGGGAAGCAATAGCTTTATTTCCGCCTGTTCGTTCCAGGAGACCATCAAGGTACTTACCAATGCCGCGGTAACCGGGCAGGAAGATTTTCTTGCAGGATTGAAGGAGAATGTCATTCTTGGAAGAGTTATTCCCGCTGGTACTGGAGTGTTTACCGCGAAAAAAACGGGTTCGGAAGAAATCAGCATTCCTCTTGAAACAACAGCGCAACCGCTGATTTGAAGGGGAAAAGAGGGGGAGAACAATGCCAACGATTAATCAATTAATCAGAAAGAAAAGGGTATCAAAGAGCAAGAGTTCCAAATCAAAAGCTCTTGATCAGAACCCTTTTCGCAAGGGAGTTTGCCTTTATGTAAAGACAATGACTCCCAAAAAACCGAATTCCGCGTTGCGGAAGATCGCGAAGGTCCGTTTAAGTAACGGGAAAGAGGTCTTAGCCTATATTCCCGGAATAGGACATACCCTTCAGGAACACTCCATGGTTCTTGTCCGTGGTGGAAGGGTGAAGGATCTTCCGGGAGTGAAATATCATATTGTACGCGGAACTATTGATACCGGTCAGGTGGAAGGAAGACGAAAAAGACGATCCCTTTACGGAACCAAGAAGCCGAAAGAGGCGGGGAACAAAAAGGAGTAAACAATGCCGCGGAGAAAAGTTACGATACGTAGGGTTCATATGGAAGACCCTAAATATGGAGATATGGAGGTTGCAAAATTTATCAATGGCATTATGCTTGATGGAAAAAAATCTACAGCAATGACAATTTTTTACGATGCTCTTGATCTGATTAAAGAAAAGACCAATGAAGAGCCTCTTGCAATTTTTAAGAAAAGTCTAGCGAATGTAAAGCCGCGTTTGGAAGTTCGGCCACGCCGTGTTGGAGGAGCGACCTATCAAGTTCCTCAGGAGGTTTCTTCCAAGCGTGCTACTGCACTTGCGATACGATGGATTCTTGCGGCGGCCAGGGCTCGGAAGGGAAAACCCATGGTGCAACGGTTGGTGGATGAGTTGCTGGAAGCGAGTCGGAACGAAGGCGCAAGCGTAAAGAAACGGGAAGATATGCATAAAATGGCGGAGTCTAACAGAGCATTTGCCCACTATCGGTGGTAGGTATGGGTGATGGATTGTGCAGTGAAGGGGAATACGAAAAGAATGAAGATAAAAAAGAATGGAGCATGGACGGGAACTGCGGTTATGACTGGCATAGACCAGATTCGAAATATTGGAATCATCGCGCATATTGATGCGGGTAAAACAACCACCTCGGAACGGTTGTTATATTACTCTAAAAAAATCAATAGAATCGGCGATGTAGATGATGGTACCGCGGCGATGGATTGGATGGATCAGGAGCGCGAGCGCGGTATTACGATTATGTCGGCTGCTACTACTTTTGAATGGCACGACCACAAAATCAATCTTATAGACACTCCTGGTCATGTTGATTTTACCGCAGAGGTGGAACGTTCTCTCCGTGTACTTGACGGAGCAGTGGGGATTTTTTGTGGAGTTGCCGGTGTTCAGCCACAGTCAGAAACCGTGTGGCGTCAAAGTGAACATTATGGTATTCCAAAGGTTATTTTTATCAACAAACTTGACCGCATGGGAGCAGATTTTTACCGTGTAACAAAGGAGATTGAGGAAGATTTGGGCGCGGTATGTTTGATATTGGCGCTTCCTGTTGGAAAAGAGCAAGGATTTAATGGTATTATTGATATTATTGAAGAAAAAACTCTTTACTATGCCGCAGATTCTGAGAATGGTGCGACAGAGGGGCCTGTGCCGCCGGAACGTTTAGAAGAGGTAGAGTTTTACCGTGAAAAGATGCATGAACTTCTTGCGGAAACAGATGATACCCTTATGGAAAAATATCTTAGAGAAGAACCAGTTTCCATACCAGAGATACGCGCCGCGATCCGAAAAGGTACGCTTGAGAGGCGATTTTGTCCGGTCTTTTGCGGCTCTTCCCTTAAGAATAAGGGAAGCCTGTTTTTGCTGAACGCGATTGTAGATTATCTTCCTTCTCCGAAAGATAGAGGAATCATTGTGGGAGAGAATCCGGAAACTGCTGAGAGCGAAGAACGTCTTCCTTTGTTGGAACAGCCCTTTTCCGCTCTTGCTTTTAAGGTTGTAAGCGATCCCTATTTTGGACGTCTTGTATACCTTCGTATTTATTCCGGTCGTTTAAGGTTAGGTGAAAAAATAGAGAATTGGACAAAGGAGAAGCGAGAGAGGATTCTTCGTATTCTTGAGGTTCATGCCAACAAACACCGAGAGCGGGATGAAGCCATAGCCGGTGATATTGTCGCGGTAATAGGTCTTCGTTCAACCTTTACCGGAGATACCCTCGGATCTCTTGATGCGCCGTTAATTCTTGAAAAAATTAAATTCCCAAAACCTGTTTTGAGGATGTCTGTAGAACCGAAAATGATTGCAGAAGCCGATAAGGTTTTTGAGGCATTGTCAAAACTTGCCGAGGAAGATCCTACCTTTACGATTAGGATTGATTCGGAAACAGGTCAAACCATAGTTTCTGGTATGGGACAATTGCATATAGAGGTACTGATTGAGCGGATGCGTAGAGAATATAAGGTTGAGGTAAAGCTTGGGAAGCCGGAGGTAGCCTATAAAGAGACGATCTCTGCCGAGGCTGAGGGCGTAGGAAAATTTATCAGACAATCCGGTGGACGGGGTCATTATGGCCATGTAGTGCTTCGGATTGAACCTTTGGAAAGCGCAGATTTTGAGTTTGCGATACAATTAAAGGGCGAAATAATTCCCAGAGAGTACTTCTCTGCTATTCAAACAGGTGTTCGTGAGGCAATGGAGAGCGGTATTTTCAAGGGATACCCGATTATTAATGTAAAAGTAACCTTAATTGACGGTTCCTTTCATCCAGTGGATTCAAATGAAATAGCCTTTAAGATTGCGGCTTCTATGGCCTTTAAAGATGCCTTTGTGAAGGCTTCACCAGCGATTTTGGAACCGATTATGCATATTGAAACAACGCTTCCTCAGGAATATCTTGGTGAGGTTCTTGCGGATCTCAGCGCGCGTGCGGGAAAGATTGAACAGCTTGAAGAAACAGGGTCTTTTAAGATTGTTCGTGGCCTTGTTCCCCTACGTACGCTCTTTGATTATCCGACAATTTTACGCTCCTTGACACAGGGACGCGCAAGCTATATAATAGAACCCTTCTTCTATCAGAAGGTTCAAGACGAAGAACTAAAAAAAATTTTCGACGGTATTTAAATCCCACGGGAGGGAGTAATGGCGAAGGAGAAATTTGTCCGGACGAAGCCCCATGTAAACATAGGGACGATCGGGCACGTGGATCATGGGAAGACGACACTGACCAGTGCGATAACGCAGGTATTGTCAAAAGCGGGTCAGGCCGAGCAGTTGGGATACGACGAGATAGACAAGGCTCCTGAAGAAAAAGAGCGGGGTCTAACGATCAATATATCGCATATAGAATATCAGACAGAGCAGAGGCATTATGCGCATATAGATTGTCCTGGTCACGCGGATTACATTAAGAATATGATTACCGGCGCGGCGCAGATGGATGGCGCGATATTGGTGGTGAGTGCTCCGGACGGACCGATGCCGCAGACGCGCGAACATATTTTGTTGGCGAGACAGGTGGGAGTTCCGGCGATTGTGGTATTTTTGAATAAGATGGATATGATAGAAGATCCTGAATTGATAGAGTTGGTAGAGTTAGAGGTACGAGAACTTCTGTCAAAGTATGATTTTCCTGGCGACGACATTCCGATAGTGAAAGGGAGTGCGTTGTCCGCATTAAATAGCGAAGTAGGAGATCGGAACGATGAAAAAGCAAAACCGATCTGGGATTTGATGGATGCGATTGACAGTTATATTCCCACACCGGCGCGTCCGATAGACCAGCCCTTTTTGATGGCAGTGGAGGATGTTTTTTCCATCACAGGCCGTGGTACGGTTGCGACTGGTCGTGTAGAGCGCGGAAAGATTGTTGCGGGTCAGGAAGTAGAGTTGGTGGGTCTGAAAGAATCCCCTCGCAAGACTGTAGTAACGAGTATAGAGATGTTTCGGAAGATATTGGATGATGCAGAGGCCGGAGACAATGTAGGCTTATTGATGCGCGGTGTTGAGAAGGATCAGGTAGAGCGGGGGATGGTCGCGGCGATACCGGGTTCTATTACTCCGCATAAGAAATTCAAGGCGCAGGTATATGTTTTAAAGAAAGAGGAAGGTGGAAGGCATACAGCCTTTTTTAATGGATACCGGCCACAGTTTTATTTTCGTACCACAGACATTACCGGCTCCATTGCTCTTCCCGAGGGTGTAGAGATGGTGATGCCCGGAGATCATATAGAGATGGATGTAGAACTAATTATGCCGGTCGCGCTTGAGAAAGGCTTACGATTCGCGATTCGCGAAGGCGGCCGTACCGTGGGCGCTGGCGCCATTACAGAAGTTATTGCCTGAAAATCTTGAGGAGACAATGGATCAGAAAAAAATCAGGATAAAACTGAGAAGTTACGATCATAGAATCCTTGATGAATCTATCAAGGAGATTGTTGAGATAGCGCAGAATGAAGGAAGACAGATAGCGGGTCCAATTCCTCTTCCTACCAAGAAAGAGGTCTTTACCGTGCTTCGTTCTCCACATGTGAACAAGAAGAGTCGGGAGCAATTTCAACTCTGTACGCATAAACGGCTTCTTGATATTCTTGATCCTTCTGCCCGAACAGTGGATGCGTTGAGTCGTTTAAATCTTCCCGCAGGTGTAGAAGTTGAAATGAAACTGGAGTGATCATGAGAATGGGACTATTGGGAAAAAAAATTGGAATGACACATTTGTTTGATAAAGAGGACAAGATGGTTGCGGTAACAGCCCTTGAAGTGGGGCCCTGCGTTGTAACGCAGGTGAAACATTCTCGCAACGATGGATATTCTGCGCTTCAGATCGGTTTTAGTGAAACAAAGGAAAAACATCTTACCAAACCACTTCTTGGCCATTTGAAGAAGAATGCTTTAGCGGCATTAAGGTTTCTCCGTGAAATTCGTATGGATTCCGATGATGTGGTTGCAGAATATCAACCTGGACAAGAGTTGAAGGTAGATCTTTTCTTTAAGGAAGGAGATCTTATTGATGTCATCGGCATTACGAAAGGAAAAGGGTTTCAGGGAGTAATGAAGAGACATGGGTTTCGGGGTGGTCCCTCAACGCATGGATCTATGCAACATCGCGCGCCCGGTTCAATAGGCAGTACTGATTTTCAAAGAGTTATTAAAGGAAAGAAGATGCCGGGACAGATGGGAAATGTAAGAATGACTGTACAGAACCTGCGCGTGGTACGGGTTTTTCCCGATAAGAATCTCTTATTGGTGACAGGCGCGGTACCGGGCGGTGCAAATGGCCTTGTCTTTGTACGCAAGGCGATCAAAGAGCATGCGGAGGCATGATGAAGGATATTCAAATTCTTAATTTAGAAGGTGAATCTGTTGGAAAAGAAACGATTGACCTTGGCGATGAATCTATTCACACTGATCTTCTCCATCGGTATGTAACGGCCTTTCTTGCCAACCAGCGCCAGGGAAACGCAGATACGAAACGACGTTCCGAGGTTTCTGGAAGCGGAAGAAAACCATGGAGACAGAAGGGAACCGGACGGGCGCGGGTGGGAGAGATCCGTACTCCGATATGGCGGCATGGCGGTATTGTATTTGGACCGCATCCGCGGAGTTATCGTCAGGACCTTCCGAAGAAAATGAAAGAGCGCGCTCTTCAGGACGCATTAAAAAGCAGGATTCTTAATGATACTCTCTTTCTTTTTGAGATTGGAGACAATCTTACCAAACCCGCGACTTCGCAATTTGCGGCCTTTATTAAAAAGGCGGGATTTTCGGGAAAAACTCTTCTTTTTGTAGTAAATAAGGAGGATGCAAACCGTATTGCGATTATTAAAAGTATTCGCAACATACCATGTGCCGATTATTGTTACGCGGATCAGTTGTCTCCCTATTCCATACTGAGAAACGAAATTTTAGTCGCCCAGCGTGAAATCTTTAATTGCTTAAAAAATACTGTGGGAGTTTCCAATGAGTAGGTATTATGGCATAGTAAAATATCCTCTTGTAACTGAAAAAGGGAGTATGCTGGAACAGTACGGAAAATATATTTTTGCCGTGGATCCTAAAGCAAATAAATATCAGATCCGCGAAGCGATTGAAGCAATTTACAACGTAAAGGTTGAAAAGGTTGCGATTCTTGCTCCGCGGGCGAAAAAACGGCGGTACCGCACAGGAAAAGAGGGGTACAAAAGTGGTATGAAAAAAGCAGTGGTTACTTTGAAAGAGGGAGAAAAAATTGCCATTACGTAAACTCAAGCCCACATCTGCAGGATCTCGGCATGTTGTTATTCCTGATTTTGCAGAAATTACGAGAAAAAAACCCGAGAAATCTCTTACGACCGGGCTCCGTAAAACAGGCGGAAGAAACAATCAGGGAAGAATAACAGCCCGTCGGCGCGGAGGAGGCCATAAACGCCGTTATCGGATTATTGATTTTATCGGAAAGCAAGGGAACGCAAGGGTTCTTTCTGTAGAATACGATCCCAACCGAACTGCAAGGATAGCCCTTATTCAGTATGATAATGGTGTGAAGTCTTATATGATTGCGCCCGAAAATATTTCTGTCGGAGAGAGGGTAGAGTGTGGCAGTGCTGCGGAAATAAAGCCCGGCAACCGTCTTCCCTTGAGAAACATTCCTGATGCAACAGAAATTTATAATATGGAAATACAGCCCGGAAAGGGAGGGCAATTAGCTCGTTCTGCCGGTTGTTCTGCGGTTTTGGTTGCTAAGGGCGAAAAATTCGCTTCTGTAAAACTTCCATCCGGCGAGGTACGGTTGATTCTTCTTGATTGTTATGCAAGTATTGGGAATGTAAGTTTTCCGGAGCATAAATATGTATCATTAGGAAAGGCGGGACGCAAGCGATGGTTAGGATTTCGTCCTGTATCGCGCGGGGTTGCGATGAACCCTGTGGATCACCCGCATGGCGGCGGAGAAGGAAAAAACAAAGGAAATATTCCTGTATCTCCTTCTGGAAAGCCGACAAAAGGCTACCGCACCCGAAAGAAAAATCGCTATTCGGATAAATTTATTCTGCAGCGCCGGAAAAAATAGGAGACTGATTTATGAGATCGCTGAAAAAGGGACCTTTTATAGACGCAAAACTTCTTAAGAAAGCAGAGAAGCTCCGTAAAGAGGGAAAGAAGGAGCCCATTAAAACTTGGTCGCGTCGTTCTACGATTATTCCTGATTTTATAGGGCAGACCTTCGCGGTACATAACGGACGTATCTTTGTGAATGTATATATAACGGAAAATATGGTAGGACATAAATTGGGTGAATTTGCGCCGACCCGTACGTTTAGGGGTCATGGCGCTCACACTCAGCGTTCTATGGAGAAGACGTGATGGAAGCGAAAGCTCTTTACCGGTATGCGCGTATTAGTCCAAGAAAGGCTAGGGTGCTGAGAGATTTAATTCTTGCTAAAGAAGCAAACAATGCGATACAGATTCTCTCCACGGTTCAGAAACGGGCCTCGGGTATTGTTCAGAAACTCATTGCATCTGCATTAAGCAATGCTTCTCAGAAAGGCTCGGAGGGAGCAGTCTGGTATATAAAGAATTTTATTGTGGAAGAAGGGCCGCGAATGAAGAGAATGCGACCTGCTGCAATGGGAAGAGGGTTTATGATTCAAAAACGGTTCAGCCACTTAACAATTGTTCTTGAAGAAGGGGAAGTGCATGGGACAAAAAGTAAATCCAATAGGCTTTAGGCTTGGTATTGTTGAGAGATGGAGGTCTGTGTGGTTTGCGGATGACAAAAATTTTAAGCACTTTTTGCGTGAAGATCTTGATACAAAGAAATTTTTGAATGAAAGTTTTCCCCGCGGGACAGTAACGAAGATTGAGATTGAAAAAGTGGCTGAAAAAATTCGTGTGATTTTACATAGCCCTCGCCCAGGGGTGGTTCTGGGAAGAAAGGGAAGTGAGATTAACAGAGTAAAGGAAGCGCTATACAAATTTTTACAAAAACAGGTAACGATTGATGTAAACGAGATTAAAAATCCAGGTCTTGATGCAATGTTTCTCGCCGACAGTATCGCTCAGCAATTAGAACGCCGCGTTCCCCATCGTATTTGTATAAAAAAGGCGATGGCGCTTGCGATGCAATCGGGTGCACTTGGAATCAAGGTTCGGGTGGGCGGTCGTCTTGGCGGAGCGGAAATATCCCGTTCCGAGCAGTATAAAGAAGGAAAAGTACCATTGCATACGCTTCGCGCAAAGATTAATTACGGCACTGCCACCGCGATTACCAAGTTTGGATGTATTGGAGTAAAGGTATGGATTTTTGTAGGAGAAATATTCGGCCCTGAAAGTGCGGCGGCTGTTCAGGCGCAATTAAACAGGGCGCCTGCTGGCGTGGAACGGGGAAGAGGAAGACGAAGTCAGGGATCAACCAACGTGAGGAGAAGAAAAAATGCCGCTTATGCCAAAAAGGATCAAGTATCGGAAGACCCAAAGGGGACGGACAAAGGGGAAGGCGTATAGAGGTTCGTCGCTCTTTTTCGGCGATTGCGGTCTGCAGGCCTGTGAACCTACCCTTGTAACAACGAATCAGATTGAAGCCGGACGTGTGGCTATTTCTCATTATTTAAAATCAAAGGGAAAGATTTGGATTCGGATGTTTCCGGATAAACCGATTACAAAAAAACCTGCGGAAAGCCGTCTTGGAAAAGGAAAGGGCGATGTTGCAACCTGGGCGTGTGTAGTTCTTCCCGGCAGGATTATGTTTGAAGTGGGAGGAGTTCCGAAAGAAGTGGCATTGGAAGCATTAAGGCTTGCCTCCCATAAATTTTCTATAAAAACCAAGATTATTTGCAGGGACGTATTATGAAAAAAGAAGAACGAAGAGAACTGTGTGAACTGACAGTGAAGGAACTAGAAGAAAAAAGAAGGACCCTTTCGCGTTCAATGTATGAGGCGCGGGTGGGAGTGCGCTTAGGCCAGTTGAAAGATTATTCACTTATCCGAAAAGCCCGTCTTGATATTGCGCGGATTGCTACCATTATCCGCCAGAAGCAGATTGAACAGACGCAGGAGAAACCATGAGCGGACAGAAATCCATACCCATCAAAATTGAAAAAATTGGCGTTGTAGTAAGCGATTCTATGGAAAAAACAAGGGTGGTACGGGTTGAACGGTTAGCGCGTCATCCGCTTTTTTCTAAACGCATTACTAAAAGAAACCGATTTTATGTGCATGACGAAAATAATGTTACACGTGTTGGCGATCTTGTAAAGATACGTCAGTGCAGGCCGTTGAGCAAACTGAAACGATGGAAAATCGTAGAAATTATGAAACGCGATGGAAACAAGGAAAGCGGGGTAGACAATGGTACAGTTGCGCACAGTGCTTGATGTCGCCGATAACACCGGGGCAAAGAAAATTTGTCTGGTTGGCATCAGTGGGAATTCCAGAAGAAGGTATGCGTATGTAGGAGATATTGTGGTTGCAAGTGTGACAGATGCTGTTCCTAATGGCGTAGTAAAACGGAGAGAAGTTGTGAAGGCTGTTATTGTTAGAACAGTTCAGCCTATTAGACGTCCTGATGGCTCTAGTCTTCGTTTTGATCATAATAGCGCCGTGATAGTGGACGATGAATTCAATCCGCGCGGAACCCGTGTATTTGGCCCGGTGCCCAGAGAACTTCGGGAAGCGCGTTTTATGAAGATTATTTCCCTTGCACCGGAGGTTCTGTAAAATGGGCGTATCAATTAAGAAGAATGATTTTGTTTTAGTACGGAAAGGCAAGGATCGGGGAAAAAAGGGACGTGTGATCCGTGTCTTTCCGACAGAAAGGAAGGCATTGGTTGAAGGCATTAACTTTGTTAAAAAGCATTCCCGGTCTCAGGGACGACAGCAAAGCGGCATTATAACAATGGAAAAACCGATTTCTATCGCTAATATTTCCTATTTTTGTATGAAATGCAGCCATGCTTCACGTCTTGGCGTGAAAATGCTTGAAGATGGATCAAGATCCCGTTTTTGTCGAAAATGCGGCGAATTGCTGGAGGCTAAATAATGGAAGCGCGTCTGAAAACTCATTACCGAGAAAAAGTGGTTCCGGAAATGATGAAAACTTTCTCAATGAAGAACTCTTTACAGGTTCCAAGACTTATGAAAATATCGGTGAATGTGGGCATTGGAAAAGAAAACAAGGATGCCAAGGCAGTAGAATCCGTGCAAAAAGAGATTGCCGCTATTACCGGACAGAAACCTGTTATTACTAGAGGAAAAAAATCTATTGCCGCCTTTAATCTTCGGAAGGGGGATATTTGCGGAATTACTGTTACCTTGCGGGACGCGCGGATGTATGAATTTCTTGATAGACTTATTATGGTTGCGCTTCCCCGTGTTCGGGATTTTAGCGGATTAAACCCCAATTCTTTTGATGGGAAGGGGGCATATACATTTGGTCTTCGGGAACAGGTTGTTTTTCCCGAGGTTGACTATAACAGCATCTATAAAGTGCGAGGAATGAATATTACTCTTTGCACGAACGCGCAAAAGGTAGAACATGCGCGGACCCTTCTCAAGTTGATGGGTTTACCGTTACAGGAGGTATGACGGTGGCGCGAAAATGTTTTTTTGAAAAAATGAAAAAGGAACCGAAATTCAAGGTTCGAAGCCGAAACCGTTGTTGGCGTTGCGGAAGGCCCAGAGCCTATATCAGAAAGTTTGGTATTTGCCGAATATGTTTCCGGGATCTTGCCTCAAGGGGAGAGATTCCTGGAGTTACCAAGGCAAGCTGGTGAGGGGGAATGCATGGGAATGACTGATCCGATTGCTGATATGATAACTCGTTTAAAGAATGCAAGCGCAGTGGCACGTCCTTTTGCGGAACTGCCCCATTCACATTTTAAGGAGGCGGTACTGAAAGTATTAAAGGACGAGGGATATATTACCAACTGGGAACTTATTGAAAAAGAAAGCAAACCCTTTTTCCGCGTTCACTTAAAATATTTCCGTAATGGAAAGCCTGCTATTACCACCGCAAAACGGGTAAGTACTCCTGGTAATAGAGTGTATGTGGGAACAGACGAGATTCCACTGTCAAAGCAGGGTATTTCTGTGGTGACTACGCCGAAGGGCGTAATGAGCGGCAGAAAAGCGAAAGCGCAGGGTGTGGGTGGAGAAGTACTCTTTACTTTATGGTAGGGGAAAAATGGCTCGACTTGGAAAAAAACCGCTGATAATTCCGGAAGGGGTAACAATAGAGATCTCCGGAGAAATGATTACAGTAAAAGGTCCCAAAGGGGAACTTGCGAGGACGATGCCTTCCTTTTTAGGGTTGCAAGTAAGTGATGGCAAGGTTGTGGTTGAAAATCTCCTTTCAGAAGATGATGCATCAAATCGGAAACTCGCCGGCAAGGTGGGTGCCTTGCATGGATTAATGAGAAGCCTTATTAGAAATATGCTCATAGGAGTTTCTGATGGATATGAGAAAGTTCTTGAACTTCACGGAACCGGGTATCGCGGAGAGGTAAAGGAATCAACGTTGATTCTTAAGCTTGGCTTTACTCATCTTGTAGAAACTCCGATTCCCTCCTATGTAACTGTGGAGGTTGTACGGAATCAGGCGATTTTTATCCGTGGAATTGATAAGGAAAAAGTTGGTGATTTTGCAGCCTCTGTTCGGAGAATATCTCCACCGGAATCCTATAAAGGCAAGGGAATTCGCTATCGTGGAGAATATGTTCGCCAGAAGGTTGGAAAGGCCGCATTAGGAGCGCAAAAATAAGGAGTTATCTATTATGAACCGAAGCAAGAGCAGACGAAGGGCGACAAGACACCTAAGAATCCGAAAAAAAGTTTTTGGAACAGAAAAACGACCGAGATTGGTTGTTTTCAGAAGCGATAAACATATTTATGCTTCTTTAGTGAATGATGAAATCCGTCCCAACAAAGTCTTTTTTACTGTTTCAAGCCGTTCAAAAGCCTTTATGGAACGTGTTGGAGAAAAGGCAAAAGGCGGAAATGTAGAAGCTGGCCGGCATGTAGGTACATTGGCGGCTGAGAAGGCAAAGGAACAAGGCGTGGCCGAGGTGGTGTTTGACAGGGGCGGTTACAAGTATTCCGGAAGAGTTCGCGCACTTGCAGAAGGTGCTCGACAAGGAGGTCTAAAATTTTAGTAGAAAAAAATGCTCCTCAGGAAATTGAAGAAAAACAGACTGTCTTGGAAATCAGGAGAGTAAGCAAGGTTACCAAGGGCGGAAAGAGAATGAATTTCCGTGCGGTGGTGGTGGTCGGTAACCAGGCGGGCGAGGCTGGTTTTGGTATTGGAAAGGCGCAGGAAGTTCCGGAAGCGATACGAAAAGCAACTGAACGCGCGCACAGAAACCGTATTAGAATCTCTTTGCACGGCACTACGATTCCCTTTGCGGTGCAGGCAAAGTTCAGCGCGTCAAAGATACTCCTGAAACCCGCAGTGCGCGGTCATGGTATGGTTGTGGGAAAAACCATGCGAGCCTTTCTTGAGGTGCTGGGAGTGCAGGATATTGTGGGAAAATGCCTTGGTTCTACCAATGCTATCAATGTGTTGCATGCGACTGTTAAGGCATTGCAACATTTTACCTGTGAAGGAGTAGAAGAATGAGACTTCACCAGTTATCGCCTTCTCCTGGAAGCAATAAAAAGAAAAAACGGCTTGGCCGCGGTAATGCTTCTGGACATGGAGGCACCTCAACCCGTGGGCATAAGGGCGCACATTCTCGGTCCGGTTTTTCAAGTTCCGGCGATAGGGAAGGCGGCCAGATGCCTCTTATTAGAAGGATTCCAAAACGTGGCTTTACTAGTCCTAACAAGATTCGCTATCAGATTGTCAGCATAGCTTCTTTGGAACGATTGTTTACACCGGACCAACCTGTTACCCTTGCCGCGATTAAAGAGAAGGGGCTTGTGAAAAAATCTTCTCTTCCAGTGAAGATTCTTGGCGATGGAACACTTGAAAAAGCTCTTGAAATTCACGCACATGCATTCTCTGCCTCCGCAAAGAAAAAGATTGAAAAGGCAGGCGGAAAAGTTATCTGTGAGACCATTCTATGACAGCATTTAAGGATACTCTGAAGATTCCGGACCTCCGCAAGAAGATTCTATTTACGATTCTTCTTCTTAGTGTGTATCGTTTTGGCTGTTATATTCCGACACCAGGTATCAATGGAAAAGCGCTTTCGCAATATTTTTCTTTGATGTCTGGAACTCTCTTCGGAGTAGCCGATCTTTTCGCGGGAGGCGCTTTAAGCCACGCCACTATTTTTGCGCTTGGCATTATGCCCTATATCAGTGTTTCCATTATCCTTGAACTTCTTTCTTCCATCTTTCCCTTTTTTGAGAATATTCTCAGGAAAGGTCCGGAAGGAAGAAGAAAACTTACCCAATGGACTAGATACGGAACCGTGGCGCTCTGTCTTTTTCAGGGTGCCGCCGCAAGCGTATGGCTTGAAAATCCTTCCCATTTCAACGGTATTGTTATGGTTGCTAACCCAGGGCTTCTCTTTAAGATCGTAACGGTTATTACGCTGACAAGCGGAACAGTTCTTCTTATGTGGCTTGGTGAGCAGATTACCGAGAAGGGCATTGGGAACGGAATTTCTCTTATTATTACCGCGAGCATTATATCCCGTATGCCGACGGCTATGGGACAGATGTCGGGTTTGACGATGTCGGGAGAGATCGGTGCATTTGTCGTTCTTCTTCTTGTTGTTCTTATCTTTCTTGTAGTTGCGGGCGCGATTATGTTAAACGAAGGAGAGCGCCGTATTCCCGTACAATATGCCAAACGGATTGTTGGCCGTCGTGTATACGGAGGACAATCAACCTATCTTCCTATTAAAATGAACCAGGGAGGAGTACTTCCTCTCATTTTTGCCGTTTCTTTTCTTACTTTTCCCGCAACTATTTTACGTTTTACCAATAACACGCTTTTACAGAAACTCGCCAATATTCTTTCTCCTGCATCAGGGCCTGGTATGGTTCTTTATGGGCTATTGATTGTTGGATTCTGCTACTTTTATGCAGGAGTAATTTTTAATCCAGACAGAGTTTCAGAGGATTTAAAAAAGTATGGAGGATTTGTGGCGGGAATTCGTCCTGGGAAAGCAACCAGCGATTACCTTGAAAAGGTTCTAACCCGTCTTACTCTTCCCGGATCTCTTATGTTGGTGGTGATAGCTATTTTCCCTTATATTTTGATGCATATGTTGCGGGTTCCTTATCTTGTGGCGAGTATGTTTGGAGGGATTGGACTTTTGATTGTGGTCTCTGTTATTATGGAGACCATGCGCCAAGTTGAGGCGCATCTTATTATGCGTCATTATGAAGGATTTATGAAGAAGGCGAGGGCGCGATGAAACGGAACATTCTCGTACTTTTTGGTCCTCCGGGTATTGGGAAGGGAACAGTAGGGAAAGCACTCAGCGAAAAACTGAATCTCCCTCTTATTTCCGCGGGCGACCTTCTTCGTTCTGAAGTGAAAGAAAATTCTGATATTGGGAAAAAGGCTTCTGCCTTTATGAATGCGGGATCTCTTGTTCCCGATGAACTTGTTTTTGAAGCTTTGAAAAAAAGAATCACATCTTCTGATGCGAAAGAAGGGTTTCTTTTAGATGGTTTTCCAAGAAATCTTGCGCAGGCGGATCTTCTTGATTGCGTGCTTGATTCTCAAGATCACTATCTTGTGTTAAACCTTACTGGTTCTGATACGGTACTGATTGAACGTCTTTCTCAACGCCGTATCTGTGCGGCATGCGGCGCTATTTATCATCTTATTAATATGCCGCCTCGTTCAGAAGGAGTTTGCGATACCTGCGGTGGACTTCTTACCCAAAGGAATGATGATTCTCCAGATGTAATCGCGCATCGATTGGAGATATTCAGAAAAGAGACAGAACCGGTAATTGGTCGTTACCGGAAGGCGGGAACGCTTCGTACCGTAAAAGCCGACGCTACGCTTTCAGAAACAATGGCACAGATTGCGGAGATAGTCGGTGGTAATTAAAAATTCTGAAGAATTAGATGGTATGAAGGAGGCCTGTCAGATTAGTAAAACCATTTTGGAACGGATAAGCCGATTTATTCGGCCGAAAATGGCAACGATTGAGATAGATGAAGAAGCGGAACGCCTTTCAAGAGAGTACGGAGCGGTTCCGGCATTTAAGGGGTACCATGGATATCCTGGCAATATCTGTGTTTCTGTAAATGATGAAATTATCCATGGCATTCCTTCCTCGGAAAAGATTCTGCAGGAAGGAGATATTGTTTCTCTTGATTTTGGCGTTTTTCATAGAGGATTTTTCGGAGATTGCGCAGATACGGTTGGAGTAGGTGAGATTACAGAAGAGTGCGTAGATCTTCTTGAGATAACGCGGCGCTCCTTTTTTGTGGGACTTGCGAAGGCAACCGCTGGAAATACCACGGGAGATATCGGATATGCGATATCAACATTTGTCCGCGAAAAAGGCTATCATGTTGTGAGAGAATTTGCCGGTCATGGGATTGGAAGATCATTACACGAAGAGCCCGAAGTTCCTAATTTTGGAAAAAAGGGAACAGGAGCGCGGCTTGTAGCAAACAGTGTTATTGCCATAGAACCAATGGTAATGGCAGGCGGTATTCATACGAACACACTTAATGACGGCTGGACCGTAGTTACCGCAGACGGTTCTCTTGCCGCACATTACGAGGAGACAGTGCTTGTGATGCAAGAAGGAAATCAAATTCTTACGGTGGCCTTATGAGCCGTGAAGAAAAACTAACAGTAACAGGAAAGATTATCAAGAAACTTCCAGCAACTATGTTTACCGTAGAGTTGGAAAACGGACATATTATTACCGCTCATTTATGCGGTAAAATGCGTCTTTATTACATTAAAATCATTCCGGGAGATAAGGTACTTGTAGAAATTTCTCCCTATGATGTGATGAAGGGAAGAATTACCAAACGTTTGTAGGGGGTTTACCATGAAGGTAAGAAGTTCTGTAAAAAAGATCTGTTCACAATGTAAGATTATCAAGAGACACGGTATTGTGAGAGTTATCTGCAAAAATAAGAAAGACGGCCCTAAGCATAAACAGAGGCAGGGATAAGGAGGGGGAGCGATGGCGCGTATTCTTGGAGTGGAAATTCCAAACGAGAAAAAACTAGTGGTTGGATTAACCTATATTTTTGGTATTGGCGATGCGATGAGCCGGAGAATTATCAAAGCAACAGCGGTTGATCCAGATAAACGCATTAAAGATTTAAGCGAAGAAGAACTTGGAAAATTAGCGGCTTGTATTCAACAGACCTATAAGATTGAAGGAGATCTTCGTCGCGAAATTTCAAACAATATATCAAGACTAATAGATATCAACAGTTATCGCGGACTTCGCCATAGGAGGGGGCTTCCTGCACATGGACAGCGGACAAGAACCAATTCCCGCACTAGAAAGGGTCCTAAAAAGACAGTTGGCGTGATCCGCGATAAGAGCGCGAGAAGTCGTGCCGCGGCGAAATCTCCAGTAAAGAAATAAGCCTTTTTACCAGAGGGAGAACTAATGGCTGAAAAACGGAAATATGAGAAAAAAAAGAAGAAACATGGAAATGTACCTCGTGGTATTGTAAATATTTCCTCAACCTTTAACAATACCATTATTAATATTACAGATCCTGAAGGAAGGGTGCTTGTGTGGGGAAGTTCCGGAAAATCTGGATTTAAGGGAACTCGCAAAAGCACTCCATTTGCCGCACAGCAGGTTGCAGAGGGTGTGGCGAAGACAGCATTGAACTTTTTCAATATGCGTGAGGCCGATGTCTGGGTAAAGGGACCTGGTCCCGGCAGGGAGACAGCGATCCGTTCTATTCAGGCAACTGGTATTAATGTATTATCCATCCGAGATTGCACGCCTATCCCTCACAATGGCTGCAGACCTCCGAAAAAGAGGAGAATCTAAATGGCAAAGATTCAGAAACCCGTATGTCGTTTCTGTAAAAGGTATGAGGAAAAACTCTATCTTAAAGGAAGACGATGTGAAAGCAGTAAGTGTCCTGTGGATCCCCGCAAACTTCAATCAAAGGGGCGGAGCGGAGGCCGTACATTTAGAAGGAAGATTTCAGAATACGGACTACAGTTGCGTGAGAAAGGAAAGGTCAAGATAGTATATGGTGTTCTTGAGCGCCAGTTCCGGAATTATTTTGAGATGGCGAAAAATTCAGAAGGTGTTACCGGCGAGGTATTGCTCCAGCTTCTTGAACGTCGCCTGGACAATGTCGTTTATAAACTGAACTGGGTCTATGCACGTCGACAGGCGCGTGCCGCGGTAAGTCATGGTCATATCTTTGTGAACGGGAAAAAGGTGGACCGTGCCTCTTTCTTAGTAAAAGTCGGCGACGAGATTTCAATAAAGCCGTCTTCTCCTTACGCCAAAGCATTTATATCAATCCGGGAAGAACGGAAAGGCGTGGCTCAGGCGGCATGGCTTGAATCAGGAGAAGAGATGAAGGCGAAAGTTCTTCGTTTCCCTCGGCGCGACGAGATCAGTCTTGCAGTGAACGAACAGCTTATTATTAACTTCTACTCCAAATAAAAATTACACGGGGTGAACATAATGGATCAGAAAAACAATTCATTTCTCTTTCCTGCGCAGGTAAAATGGGAGAAGGGTTCTTACCGGGACAATTATGGAAAGATGGTTGTTGAGCCCCTTGAACGCGGTTACGGAGTAACCATAGGGAACGCTCTGCGACGGGTTCTTCTTTCTTCCATACCCGGTATCGCGGTGAGCGGAATAAGGGTTGAGGGAGTTTTGCATGAGTTTACCTCCCTTGAAGGGATGACAGAAGACATTACTCAATTGGCAATCAACTTAAAACAGGTTGCATTGAAAAAGGTGGTCTCTGAATTTCCCCGCACCTTGACAGTCAAAATTTCAAAAAAAAGTGAAATTATCGCGGAAGACCTTTTTTCCGATGAGAGTGTTGTAATTCTCAATCCTGCGTTACATATCGCTACTGTTGATGACAAGAAGGAGTTTGAGATATCTCTTGAAATTACTGAAGGTATTGGATATTTGGCGGCAGATGATTTGAAGCGCGGCAAACAATCCGATCTTATTGGATTGGTCCATCTTGACGCTATCTATACGCCGGTAAAGAAGGTGGCGTTTCATGTAGAATCTGCCCGCGTGGGACAGGCGGTTGATTATGAGCGGCTAATTCTTGAGATATGGACCACAGGAGCTGTCTCTCCTCTTGAAGCAGTGGAACATGCCACCCGGTTGCTTGATAAACATTTTGAGATTATTCGGGAACAACAGGGTATCGGCGAAAAAAGTGTTCCGGTCCTTCAGGAATCAGAAGAAGGCGAAGATTTTTCTATTTCCGAACTAAAACTTTCCACACGGATAGTGAATGTTCTTACCGCGGAAAATATTACCACACTTTCAGATATGCTGAGGAAGCCCAAGGAAGAGTTCCTCACAATGAAGAACTTAGGAAAAAAATCAATTGAGGAATTGGAAGAGGCGCTTTCACGGCGAAAATTGCGGTTACTGACACAAGAAGAGATTTCTCAAAAGGCGGAGTGAAAACATGCGGCATAAAAAGGATATGCGAGGATTTGGAAGAAACAAGGCGCATAGAAGGAGTTTTCTTAGAAATTTAACACTGAGTTTTTTTCAGAGCAAAAGGATTACTACCACTGAAGCGCGTGCAAAACAATTACGAAGAACCGTAGAACGCCTTATTACGGTTGCGAAGAAACAGGATCTTGCAAGCGTGCGTTTGATTAATGCCTATTTAAACCATCCTCCTACGACTCGTATTGTAAAAGAGCTTGGTGTAAAATATCTTGACCGAAAGGGAGGATATACGAGAATGATGAAATTAGGGACGAGAAAAGGCGATGGAAGCGAGATGGTTGTTATTCAACTGGTGAACGAATAATGAACCTTTCACTACAATTTTTAGATAAGTTTGATCGGGACAACAATATTTATGACCTTATTATGACTGTTTCGGAGCAGGCGCATAAGAAGTTGCAGGGTGGTCTTGGTTTTGAAGAAGATCAAGGAGAAACGCTCCGGGAGATTCTTGAGAAGGTCATTCAGGAATCCGAAGAAGAGGAAGAGGAATGAATATAACCGTACTTCTTCAGGAGATGGCCCAGCACGACGCCTCAGACTTGCATCTTAAGGTGGGACGGAAACCCTTCTATCGGGTTAAGAAAGATCTTATTGAGGTAGTGCATCATGATGTATTGACCGACGAAGATGTTGAATCGTTTGCGTTTTCAATGATGAATCCTTTGCAACAGAAGGTTTTTCTTGAACGTCACGAACTGGATCTTGCCTATGAATCCGAAGAGGTTGGAAGATTCAGAGTGAATATATTCAAACAGCGTGGTCATTTTGGGATCGTACTTCGTCGGATAAAAAAAATCATTCCTTCTTTTGAAGAATTAGGTCTTCCGCCTGTGCTGTCAACTATTGCGAGTAGTCAAGATGGTCTTGTATTGATTGCGGGTCCGACAGGTTGCGGAAAATCCACCACAATGGCGGCTATTATTAACTATGTGAATGCCAATGCAAGAAAGCATATTATTACGATTGAAGATCCCATTGAATTTCTTTATACAGATGACAAAAGTTTAATTAACCAGCGGGAAGTAGAGATAGATACGCTCTCTTTTCATGCGGCTTTGAAGCATGTGCTTCGCGAGGATCCAGATATTATTCTGATTGGCGAATTGCGCGATACCGATACATTTGAGGCGGCAATTAAGGCATGTGAGACCGGACATTTGGTATATGGCACGCTTCACACTGTAGATACTCTTACCACCATACGAAGAATTCTTGATTTTTTCCCGCAAGAAGAGCATCCGCAGGTAAGAAAGACCCTTGCTTATAACCTTCGCTCTACCGTTTGTCAGAAATTGGTTCCCACAAAAGATGGGAACGGCTTGGTACCTGTCTGCGAAATTATGCTTGTTACTCCGATTATTTCCAAACTTATCATAGAAGACAAGATTAACAAAATTCCTGCTGCGATGACTTCCGACAAGCAATACGGGATGCAGACATTCAATCAACACTTAGTTAAACTGATAGAAGGAGATATTATTGACCGTGAAGCCGGTTTTGTGGTCTCTCCTGCTCCGGACGCGCTTGAAATGAACCTTCGGGGGATCTATCTTGATGAAGATACCCGAATTATTGGAGAGTAACACTTTTTTTCCCGCGTTGACGATTCCTATTCTTTCTCTGTGCAGGGTTCCTGCATTGCATAGTCCTTTTTTCAATGCAGTCAGGATCGTTCCCGCTATTCAGATCTCTTCCATAGGTAGTATTCAGATAGAATCATTTTCTTCTTTCTGAGGAGCTTGCGGGCAAAGAAGGTGCGCTAGTAAGAGGTATCAGGATTGGATTGTTGCGCTTTTGAAACTGTTGTAAAGGAGAAAAATGAATATTCTTGTGGTGGGGGGTGGAGGTCGCGAACATGCGATTGTCTGGAAAATCGCTTCTCAACTGAAGAATGGAAAGATTTTTGCGACTCCGGGAAATGCAGGTATTTCAGAAATTGCCAATTCTGTGGATCTTATTTCTTCTGATTATGAGGCGCTGGCGGAATTTGCTTCATCGGAAGGGATTGATTTGACCATTGTAGGTCCGGAAATTCCTCTTTCTGAAGGTATTGTAGATATTTTTCAGCGTAAAGGACAGAAGATTTTTGGTCCTACCCAGAAAGCCTCTCTTCTTGAATCTTCAAAGGCGTGGTCTAAAGAATTTATGGTTTCTGAGGGAGTTGCCACAGGAAAGTTTGAAATCTGTATGGATTTTGAGAGTGCGAAGAAATCTCTTGAACGCTCCTCTTTTCCTGTGGTAATGAAATATGATGGTCTCGCGGCGGGAAAAGGAGTAAAGATTATTACGGAAGAAGCCAGTGGCCTTCTTTTTTTGGAAGATATTTTTCATCACCGTCTCTTTGCATCTCACAATCCAAAGGTTCTTTTTGAAGAGTACCTTGTCGGAGACGAGCTCTCTTATTTGGTAATTACCGATGGAACAAGCTATCTTCCTCTTGCTTCCACACGCGATTACAAGAGAATTTGTACTGGAGATCGGGGTCCTAATACAGGAGGGATGGGCGCCTATTCTCCTGTTCCTTCTTTTGATAGAGACCTTTCATCTTTGATTGAACGAAGAGTTGTAACACCCACTTTAGCAGGGCTTCAAAAACATTCTATTCCCTATGTGGGAGTTCTCTATTTTGGTATTATGATTACCGCAGAAGGGCCGAAACTTCTTGAATATAATGTCAGATTCGGAGATCCGGAAACTCAGGTGATTCTTCCCCGACTGAAGAGTGATCTCATTGAAGTAATGGAAGCATCTATTGAGGGGACTCTTCATACATGCCGTCTCCAATGGTCTGATCTTGCCGCTGTGAATGTGGTTCTTGCTTCTGCCGGGTATCCTAAAGAATACCAAAAAGGCTTTATCATTGAGGGACTTGATTCTTTGCCGTCGGATATTCTATCCTTTCATGCAGGAACAAGGCGAGATGGCGACGATCTCTTGACAGACGGTGGAAGGGTTCTGAATATTGTAGCATTGGATAGAACGATTGACCGGGCGCGGAAACGGGTCTACGAAGCTCTTGAAAAAGTACGGTTTGAAGGGAAAACTTACAGGACAGATATTGCACAAACCGTATGATGGTTTCGTTGACATTGGTCTCTTGTTTTGTTATACTTATCACATTACCTTACGAGGAGCAGTGATATGTTAGAAAAAGGAGTGAAAGAGGAAATCAAGGGAAATTTTCGAAGACATGAAGGCGATACCGGTTCTCCGGAAGTTCAGATTGCCCTTATTACCAAAAGAATTGAAGCATTAGGAAAACATTTTAAGACAAACCACAAGGATTCCAATTCGCGTCGCGGTCTTCTTATGCTTATTGGAAAAAGGCGATCGTTATTAAATTATCTTCGCCGGAACGACGAAAAAAAATATCAGGAAATTCTTGCAAAACTCAAATTGAGAAGGTAGGTAAGAGTGAAGAAAGAAAGGTTAGAAATCCATTTTGACGGTTGTGCTCCGATTCTTTTAGAGACAGGTCATATCGCAAAACAGGCTGATGGAGCGGTTATGGTTACCCAGGGAGAAACCGTTCTTCTTGTGCCGGTAGTAAGTAGCGGTGAAAGTGCGGAAGAGAAAGATTTTTTTCCGCTTTTGTGCGATTATAGAGAACAAATTTCTGCGGCGGGAAAGATTCCCGGCGGTTTTTTTAAGAGAGAAGGACGACCGACTGAACGGGAAACTCTTGTAAGTCGTTTGATTGACCGATCAGTACGGCCTCTTTTTCTTCCCGGCTTTAAAAATGATGTACAGATTACGCCTCTTGTTCTTTCTTCTGATCAGGAACATGATCCGGATATTCTTTCTGTGATTGGCGCTTCTGCGGCTCTTACATGTACGACTCTTCCATTTTCAGGTCCTATGGGTGCTGTAAGGGTAGGGTATATAGACGGAACTTTTATTGTCAACCCTACCAGACAGGAGATGGAAAAAAGCGCTTTTCTTCTTGTTCTTTCAGGAACAGAATCTTCCTTGGTAATGATGGAAGGTACAGGAAACGAGATTCCTGAAGAGATTGTTATTGAAGGGGTACGGTTTGGATTTACTCATCTTCAAAGAGTAGTAAAAACCTTAGAAGTATGGAAGAAAGAGATTTCATTTACTCCCTCTCCTATTGCAGGCGACGATGTGGTTTCTGCGGTTACAGAGCTTCTTGACGCCCGTCTTCCGGGCGAGGTGTTTCAGTATCCCGGGAAGAAAGAGCGGGCTGTCTATTATGCCAACCTTTTAAAAGAATTAGAATCTAAATTTCCTGAGGAACGCCATAAGGAAGTAAAACGATTTTTTGAATTTCATCTTGAGCAGGTTATCCGCAGAGTTATTCTTACTACCCGAAAACGTCTTGATGGCCGCGCCAATGACGAGATCCGAAATATTGAATGTATGACCGGTCTTCTTCCAAGGACCCACGGATCCGCACTTTTTACCCGGGGACAGACGCAGTGTCTTGCTTCGTTAACTCTCGGCACAAGCGGCGATCAACAGATTATTGACGGTCTTTTTGAAGAGGCAAAAAAACGTTTTATGCTTCACTATAATTTTCCTGGATTTTCTGTAGGAGAAGTAACGCCGAACCGGGGTGCGTCTCGAAGAGAAATAGGACATGGAGCGCTTGCAGAACGTTCTCTTCTTCCTGTTCTTCCTTCTCTTGACACCTTTCCTTATACACTCCGTCTTGTGGCCAATATCTTAGAATCAAACGGATCTTCCTCTATGGCGACAGTATGTGCTTCAAGCCTTGCGCTCTTTGATGGGGGTGTTCCGGTTACCTCTGCGGTGGCGGGTGTTGCGCTCGGTATGATCAAAGAAGGAGACGACTATATTCTCTTAACCGATATTGCGGGCGAGGAAGACCATTACGGAGATCTTGATTTAAAGTTTGCAGGTACAGAAAAAGGAATTACCGGATTTCAGATGGATGTAAAAACCCTTGAATTTTCCTGGGAAATATTTGAACAGGCTCTTTTACAGAGTCGCGACGCGCGTCTTCGTATTCTTAACAATATGAATAGCGTAATCCATTCTCCCCGTACTGATATGTCACGGTACGCGCCGAAAATTATTACTTTCCAGATTAAACCAGAAAAGATCGGAGCTGTTATTGGATCTGGCGGCAAGGTAATCAGGAAAATTATTGAAGAGACCGGTGCTGATATTGACATTGAAGATAGCGGTATAGTGACGATTGCCAGCGTTGACTCAGAACAATGTGCCGCTGCGCTTCAACGGATTAAAGATATTGTGGAAGAACCCGAACCCGGAAAAATCTATGAAGGCATTGTATCAAGGATTTTTGCCTTTGGTGCCATGGTGAAATTTATGGGAGAACAAGAGGGTTTGGTTCACATCTCGGAACTTGCGCCATGGCGCGTGTCAAGAGTAGAAGATATTGCTTCTGTGGGAGCTCAATTAAAGGTAAAGGTCCTTGGATTTGACGATCAGGGCCGTATTAACCTAAGTCATAAACAGGCATTAAGTCCAAATGAATTAGAGGCATTGAAGGCACAACAGCCTCAGAACGTTTCTCAATCCAATCCTTCCCATGAATCACGGCCTCCGCGCCATGGAAGAGATAAAGATAGAAAACAAGGCGGATTTCGTCGTTAACGCATCTGCATATTGTTTCTTGATTACAGAAGATTTCTTTCTTTTGCGAGCTGTACAATACGCGAAACTCCCTCTTCTGGTGTTATTTCGGTTGTATCAATCAAAATAGCATCAGGAAGTTGGGTAAGAGGTGCGATATCTCGTTTCCGATCTCGTTCATCTCTTGCGCGGATATCTTCAAGGATCTTCTCCATCACAGGATTTTCTCCTTTTTCTTGAAGTTCTTTATATCTTCGTTTTGCGCGTTCTTCCACGGAAGCAGTAAGAAATATCTTTAATTCCGCATCTGGAAATACCTTACTTCCGATATCTCTTCCTTCCATGACAATTGGCTGTGCCGCGCGCATTTTTCGTTGAAGATCCCATAAGACATTTCTCACTCCGAGAACAGAAGCGAGGCTATGGCTTGCGTTAGAGACGGTTTCACTGCGAATTTCACAACTTACATCGCGACCATCTAAAAGCACTTGGTACCGGCTATTTTTTGTAGAAAGGATAAGGGAGGTGCCAGAAGCCATTTTTGTAAGAGCTGTACTATTGTTAAGATCTTGTTTTGTTGCAAGAGCTTTTAATGTAAGGGCGCGATACATCGCACCTGTATCCACATAGAGAAATCCGAGAGATGCGGCAACCATACGCGCCACGGTACTTTTTCCCGCGGCCGCGGGTCCGTCAATGGCAATAACAGGATATCTCACGTTTCAAGAATCTCTTCTTCTTTGGAGGTAGTTTTCTTTTCTAAATTTGCAATTGAGGAATCAGTACTTTTTTGTATTTTTTCTATGCTCGTGAAACAATTATCCTCTGAGATCTTTTTTTCCTTCTCCATCTTCTTCAACTCGTCATTTGCTTTTCTTCTAATCTCACGGATCTCAATCTTTGCCTGTTCTTCCATTTTTTTCAGGATTTTTACCACCTCTTGTCTTCTTTCTCCGCTCATTGGAGGAACGGGCACTTTAATAGTCGTTCCATCTGAGAGAGGATTGAATCCAAGATCGCTTAACTGGATTGCCTTCACAATCTTTTCTGTGGAGGCTTTATCCCATGGCTGTATCACGATAAGCTGAGGTTGTGGAATGGTAATAGTAGCAAGCTGGTTTATCGGAAGTCGAGATCCATAATACTCTACAATAATGGTATCAAGCATAGAGATAGAAGCTCTGCCGAGTCGTAGAGATCCCACCTCTTTTACAAAATTCTCTTCAACTTTTTTCATCTGTTGCTCCGCCTGCTTTAATACGTTAGTATGCATATATTCCTCCTTCTTAACGAGGTTAAGTAAGTCTCATGAGAAGAATTCATCCTATACTCTTTTTGCTTTGACTGGAGCAGATTACTTTTTTTATCTTGACTCTTTCTCCTTCTTATCTTTTATTGTACCATCTCCTTATCTAATGAAACGTGCAGTCGTTCTTCTGTCAGGCGAGTGGTCAGGATCTCTTTTCTTCGTTAGTAATAAGGGTTCGTATGCCTGCTCCACAGACGATTTTCTTCAGGTTTTCTTTCTGGAAAAGATCAAAGACCGCTATTGGAATATCATTCTCCATACAGAGTGCGATTGCCGCGCTATCCATAATTTTCAATTTTCGGTCAAGAACCTCTTGATAGGAGAGTTTTTCAAATCGGGTTGCTTCGGGATTATGTTTTGGATCATCGGAATAAACACCATCTACCTTCGTTGCTTTTAGGATAATTTCCGCTCCTATTTCCGCTGCTTTCAATGCCGCGGCGGTATCAGTGGTAAAGTAAGGGCTTCCTGTTCCTCCGACAAAAATAACAATACGCCCTTTTTCAATATGGCGTATGGCGCGGCGTCTTATATAGGGTTCGCACAACTGCCGCATTTCCAAGGCACTTAGAACTCTTGTTATCGCTCCGCACGTTTCAAGACTGTTTTGGAGTGCAAGTCCGTTGATTACTGTCGCGAGCATTCCCATATAATCTCCAGAAACTCGTTCTATCACTTTTCTATTCCGTTCAGAACCGCGAAAGATATTTCCACCGCCGATAACGATTCCAACTTCACATCCGAGTCTCCATATATCGTAAATTTCTTTTGTAATAGAGAGAAGGGCTTCTGTATCAATTCCTCTTATTCCATTCTCCTGCAGAGATTCGCCGGAGAGTTTAAGAAGAATCCGTTTATAGACGGGATTCACTGTTTAATCCTCCTAAAAAGTATGGAACGTTGGGAGAGGGGAGCGCCTTCTGTAAGGCGTTCGGAGATCATCTTAAAAGAGAATGGCCGTGATTCTTTTGAAATGCCGAGCATCTCCCATATTTTTTCTGCGGTAGAAGGAAGAAAGGGCGCTATAAAAAGAGCAAGCACTCGGATTCCTTCAAGACAGGTGGCAAGAACTTCTTTTCTATCAGTATTATTAGGGTCCCAGGGTTTTTTCGTATCTATATATTTATTTAACCATCCTGCTATAGTCCATATTTCCTGAAGTGCATCTCGAAATGCGAGGCGTTCCATGGCAGAATCTACTGTATGTAAAATAGTGTTTGCCATCTCTATAATTGTCTGATCCGGTGATGCGGAGGGAACCCGGTTGTGATGATCTTTTTCAACAAGGTGTAGAGTTCTATTGATAAGGTTTCCAAGATCATTGACAAGGTCGCTGTTGTATCGTTGTATGAAACGGGTCTCAGAATACTCGCCGTCAAGGCCGAATGGTATTTCTCGCATAATAAAATAACGGAACCCATCCACTCCGTACATATCTATGAGGTCCATTGGGTTGATTGCGTTTCCTTTAGATTTAGAGATTTTTTCCTTATTGATCACCCACCATCCATGGGCAAATATTTTTTTTGGAAGAGGAAGTTCCAGCGCAAGCAGAAGCGCGGGCCAGATAATATCATGAAACCTGAGAATATCTTTTCCAATTAACTGTATATCCGGGGGCCAGAAACTCCATTTCTCATTATCTGTTTCCGGATATCCGATTCCTGTCAGATAATTCACAAGAGCATCTATCCATACATAGATTGGAAATTTTTCCGGAGTAGGAGATTGAATTCCCCATCCTGCAACTTGGCGGGTAACGCTTAGATCAATAAGACCTTTAGAGATAAAGTTTTTGACCTCGCCGAGACGAAAATCCGGCTCTACCATATCAGGATGGTCTTTCAGCCAATCTTCAAGAGGTTTCTGATATTTTGAGAGTTTAAAAAAATAAGACTTTTCCGAGATCTTCTGGATAGGTCTGTGACAATCTGAACAGAGAGGGTTTCCGTGCTCTTCTTCCGGGTTTTGAATAAACGTTTCACAGTGGATACAGTATAGACCTGTATATTCTCCTTGATAGATATCGCCCTTTTCAAGAAGTTTTGAAAAGACAGCCTGTACCGCTTTTTTATGCGCGGATTCCGTGGTTCGGATAAATCTGTCATACGAAATATTAAGTTTATTCCACATCTGTTGGTAGTGTGCCGCCATTTGATCCGCAAAGGTTTCAGGAGAGATTCCTTGTTTTTCAGCGGCCCGTGCGATCTTATCTCCATGTTCGTCGGTTCCTGTCAGAAAGAAGGTTTCATCTCCTTTCATTCTCCTGTACCGTGCTAAACAATCTGCGGCAACAGTGGTATAACTGTGTCCAATATGCGGAAGTGCATTAACATAATAGATTGGCGTGGTGATATAGAATTTCATTCTCATTTCCTTGATTACATCCTTTTAAGAAGTACTCTCTTCTGCTGGTTCTTTGTGGTCCTCATTCTTTTCCTTCTCTTTGTTGTTTTCTTCTTCTGCTTTCTCTTCATAGAGATTGCTTTCAAAGATAAGGCAACACATTAACCTTCCGCACAACCCCGATATTTTATTCATATCAAGGGGAAGATTTTGCGACTTGACCAGTTTCATTGCAATCGGCTCAAATTCCTTCAGGAACCGTGCACAACAGATCGGCTGACCGCATATTCCATATCCATCCTTCATTTTCGCCTCGTCGCGCAGTCCTATCTGTCGCATTTCAATTCTACAACTAAAGACACCCGCAAGTTCTTTCACAAGCCGCCGAAAATCCACACGACCTTCTGCCCAGTAGTAAAAGGTAATGACAGTGCGATCATACGAGTAAGCGACATCTATCAATTTCATCGGAAGTTCTAACTTTACGATCTTTTCTTTACAGATTTTGAATGCGTCATATTTAAGAACTTCGTTTTCACTGATAACCGCATAATCGTGGCCATTAGTTTTTCGTATAATTTTTCCTGTTATAACTGTATGAGCGGGAATTTGAGAAGGTTTGAGCACGCGCAGAATTTTTCCATAATCCTGGGTTCCCTGCGTAAGCTCAAAAATACAGAGATCTCCCTGTACTGGTTCTTCAGTGGCTACCGAAGAGAAGAAGCAGGATTTTTCAGGTTTTCGTAACTGAACTTCAAAAAGTTTTTCCATGTTGATACTCTTCAAGAGTTAATTGTTCTTCTGTTGTAACACCTGGCATTTGTTCAGAGAGTTTGAAATAACGTTCTGCAAGCTCGGGACGTCCTGTTTCTTGATAAAAAAGGGCCATTTCATAATTGTAGAGTTGTTTCACTGGGTAGAGTGCCAGAACCCGGGAAAAATAGATTTCCGCGGAAGGCATATCTCCGAGTCTATAATATATTAATGCGAGCGTTCTGTGATATTTTACCGACAAAGGGTTGAGGCGAGAAGCTTTTTTGTACTCTTGCACCGCCTTTTCCGCGTCGGCTTTCTCTCCATACGCAAGATATTTTTTCCAGAAGATTGATCCGCGTATACCATAGAGTTCCGCATCTGGAAGAAAGCGCACCGCAGTGATTGCGGAAGCCGATATTCTTTGGTTCTGTTTTTGCAGTGCGTAGGCGAGAATCCGTTCTGTTTTTGCACGCCCCTGTTCCACTGCGATTCCTGCGCACAGTACAAGTATCATAGCCCCTGCGCCGATTTTTGTCAACCGTATGGCGGGTCTTTTTCCTGTAGTAAAAAAGGTTCCGAGGAGAATGAAGGCGAGACCGGAAAGTGAGGGATCCGCATAATCAAAATCAATACAGCTATGAAGCCCTACGGCGATGAGACTGAATGCAAATCCTGCGGTGAGGAAGGATCGTGATGAAAGAAGTTTCTTCCAAATCTCTGTAAGCGACAGTCCCACAAAGAGAAGAAAAGCGGAAAATCCGATGATACCGGTCTCTGAGAGAATTTCTATAAGAATATTATGCGCAAATTTCGCCTCCATGGCTCCTGGTATTTTATATTGCGGGTAGGCGAACGCAAAGGTTGCAGGTCCGCTTCCCACAAGAGGGTACTTACGAAAAATAGAGAGACCTGACATCCAATAATGAAACCTATCTGCGAGGCTACTCATTTTAGGGAGAATATGGAGATAAAGAGTTCCTATAAGAAGGAGAATGCCGCAGAAAAATGTAAGAAACACGATGCGTGGAAAGAGTTTTTCGGGAAGAGTGCAATAAAGAAGCATGCCAACAGAGATTGCGCCACATATAATAAGACCTCCGTAAGAACCTGTAAGCCAGAGCCCCCAGATAACTCCCGCGGTAAGTATCGTAGAGAAGAGTCGTAGCAGAAGATTTTTTGAATAGATCCCAAAGAAGAGGATGGGATAGACTAAAAGAAAGTATCCTGCGAGTATATTAGGGTATACAAGGGTTGCGAAGGCTCTATTGCTTGCTAGGCGGTCAAGGTAACTAGGAGGAAGCATCGCCATAAGATCTGGATTTGCGGCGATCATGGAACGGAGTTGGGCAAGGCCCCAGAACGATTGATGTACTGTATAAGGAAGGATGATCAGAACGCCAGCCACAATCGCCATTATCAGGAATTTCCGTTGATGCGATACAAAAAATTCTGAAGAGAGTATAAGTAATACAAACATTCCAAGAAGCGATGAGATCCGTTCTGCGGCAAGGTACGGAACCTGTGAAAAAAAGGATGAAACGACGATTGCGAGCAAGAAAAGAAGAAAAGTTCCGGAAGCCATAGAGATCGTGATTTCTTTTCCTCTAAATCTTTGCGCAATGAATAGTGCAGTGATAAAGAAAAAGAGAGAATTCCAGAAATGATTAAATCCAGGATAGGCGATTCCGTCTATTACAGGACGCAACATCACAAAGAGAAGGATTGATAGGACCACTACCTTTTCCCATAGTGATCCCGAGGATTTAATAGGAGCCGGAATAGTTCTTTTTTCCATTTTTTATTCCGACAAGGTCATTGATACGGGTAATAGACTTTTTTTTCATATATTCAGAGATTACCTGACAAACTTTTTCCGGAAGGTTAGGATCTATAAGCATGGTTGTTCCGATTCCTATTGCGGTTGCGCCTAAAAGAATCATTGCAAGCGCATCGGATGCTTCTGATATGCCGCCCATCCCAATAATTGGAATTGTTACAGCCTGGTAGAGGTCATAGACAGTTCGCAGTGCTAAAGGAAAAATTCCTTTTCCCGATACTCCTCCGGCAAGAAGGGTTTCTTTCTTCCAGTCAAAGACAATTCCCTTAAATGTATTTCCCGCACAGAGAATATTCGCACCTGCTTCTTCTGCGGCGAGACCGGTTTCTGCGATATCTGCCACATGGGGGGTTAATTTTGCAATCAAGGGTTTTAGAGTAAGGCTTCTTGCGTTTGCGACACTTTTTTTTATAGCTTCGGGATCTTGCGCCACAAGCCGTGTTGTTCCAAGATTAGGACAGGAAAGGTTAAGCTCAATGGCGGTTATTTCTTCTGTATTAAGGTACTCAACGGTCTTTAACATTCCGTCGGGATCATCTCCTCCGACACTTGCGATAATTGGTTTTTGAAGACGAACTATTTTAGGAAGCGCTTCTTCGCAAAACTCTTTTACTCCAATATTTTGCAGTCCGATAGAATTGATGAGGGTATCGCCGCACTCTGTTATTCTTCCGGGCGGATTTCCTTGTCGCGGGTGCCACGTAAGAGTTTTCGTTACGATTGCTCCGAGCATAGAGTAAGGGATAACCTCAACAAGTTCGTTTCCATATCCGAATGTTCCGCTTGCGGGAAGCACAGGCGTAGCCATTTCAATTTTTCCAAGCATTGTGGTTAGATCCATGGATCCTCCGGCCAAGATAGGGCTGAGACAGGAAAGACAGGTCCGTCTTTACATACTCGTTGGTAGCCATCGTTGCTGGCAACAACACATCCTTGACATACTCCCATTCCGCAGAACATCCGTGTTTCAAGTGCTACATAAGCGGGAATACCGGTCTTTAACGAGAGGTCGGCAATCTCTTTTAACATAAAGTACGGACCAGAAGCATAGATTGCGGTATATGGTTTATCCGCACTATAAAGGGAGATAAGGTACGGAACCGTTCCTTTTTTTCCTGTGCTTCCATCGTCTGTACAGAGAATTTTTTCATACTTCCCTTCTGGAAGAATCTTTTGGAAGAGTTCGGACGATTTTTTTGCACCATAAAGAAGGGTAAATTTTTTCTTCTGTTTTAGGGCTGTTTCCGCAAGAAAAAGGATCGGTCCGATACCGACGCCTCCTGCGGCGAGAAGAATATTATCATAATCATAGAAAGAAAAAGGCCTTCCTAATGGTCCGATAACATCCAGAGTATCTCCCTGTTTTGTCTGTGCTAACAGTGAGGTTCCTTTTCCCTTAACCGCAAAGAAGAGCCGCAATCGTTCTTCTGTGGCGCCTGCAAGTGAAATAGGTCTTCTTAGAAGGGTTCCTTCAATTTTTATATGAAGGAACTGTCCTGGTTGTGGTGCTTTTCTTTGAAAAGGATTGGTAGTTTCAAAGAGATAAAAACCTTCTCCCATAGCTTCTTTCTCTATCAAAGAAAGAGTTGTATGTATCATAAGAATTTTCCTGTAAGAAGAAGTGTAGCAACCCCAAGGATTGCCGTATAGACTCCGAACCATTGAAGGTATCCTTTTTGAAAAACTTTCCATAAGAGATGAAGTGCTCCGTATCCGGTAAATCCGCTGATTGCGGCGATAGCGAAGCTTTCTTTACTGAGTATACAGGGATGTTGTATAAGTTCGTATACAAAACTTCCCGCAATAATGACAATTCCCAACAGAAAAGAGAATTCAAAGGACTCTTCTTCTGAAAGGCCGCCATTGCGGCCGGCAGTAATGGTTAACCCTGCTCGTGACAATCCCGGTACAATTGCAAATGCCTGCATAATACCGGTAGCGAGAGCGGTTTTTTTATTATTTTCACGACGAGCAACCTTTCGTGCACGCTCTTCTCCTAATATAAGAATGCTTCCATTGAGTATCCAGAAGATTCCAAGGAAGAATGGTTTTGACAGTGCGGAGATCTTCTTTTCAAGAAGAATTCCCGCAATGATAGCGGGAATAGATCCAATCAGAATAAGCGTGCATGCATAGATCGCTTCTTTTTTTTCATACTGTGGAGCAGGAGAAAGGATAGGTGCGATTATAGAAGTGATCCGTTTCCGAAAGTAAAGAATAAGCGCGATTAACGTTCCGGCATGCGCGGCGACAGTGAGGGGAAGGTTAAATTCTGTCCCTAATATTCTAAAGAAGAGCGTCAGATGGCCAGAACTACTTACAGGAAGGAATTCCGTTATTCCCTGTATAATACCGAGAAGAAGAATATCTTTCATACTCACCATTGTACCATATTCTCGGAGAGTTACTTTGGTGCGAATATTTTTCTTGCATGATGCTTTTCTGTAAAAAAAGAGTTTTTTACATTACGGGACAAACTTGAAAAAAAAGTGCAGAAACCTGCTTTTCATTCTCTATTGCGATCTTTTTCGCAAGGAATTTTTCCTATTTTTTGACACTACTACAGTGAAGTGATACATTGAACCAGAGTATTTTTCTTTTTTTTTCATACGGAGGCTATCTATGTCAATACGGATCTGTTTTATTGGTGCGGGAGGCATTGCGGGGTCTCACCGGGCAAGCCTTTCAAAGATTGACGATGCAGAAATTGTCGGAATTTTTGATGTAGATAGCGCGCAGGCGGAAAAGGTGGCTTCTGAAGAGGGCGCAACCTCATATTCTGATTATCGTATTATGTTAGATGAAGCAAAGCCAGATGCTTGTTATATCTGTATTCCTCCCTTTGCGCATGAGGGCCAGGAACTTGAATGTATCCAAAGAAATATTCCCTTTTTTGTAGAAAAACCTGTTCATCTTGATTTAGAGAAAGCACAGGAGATTTCAGAAAAGGTCAAAGAAAAAAATTTAGTAACATCCACAGGGTATGTTCTTCGCTACTATGATATTGTAGAGAAGGCAAGAAGATTTTTATCCGATAAAACCATTGGGCTTGTACAGGGCCGGTACTTTGGCGGTGTTCCTTCGGAAGGAAAGAAAAAGTGGCTTATTACACGCGCGATGAGCGGAGGTCAACTGGTAGAGCAGGCAACCCATATTGTAGATATGATGCGTTATTTATCCGGTGAAATTGTTTCTGTATTCAGCCTGAAGTTTGCGGGTGTGAATGCCCGTTTTTATCCTGGATACGATGTTGAAGACCTTTCTGTATCCTCCTTTACCTTTGCTAGCGGCGCACTTGGCGCGCTTTCATGCACTTGGCTTTCTTCCGGATACCAGAGCGGCATAGATATTGTTGGAAAGAATTTTCTTCTTTCTCTTTTTGGCAATAGACTTGAAATTTCCGAGGGACAAAAACAAGAGATCTGGACCTCTGCTTCAGAGATTGGAGTGAATGAGAACAAAATATTTCTTGAAGCAGTGGCGAAGAAGGATCCCTCACTTCCAAAATCTCCCTATGCGGATGCGGTAAAAACTCTTGCGATAACCTTTGCCGCACAGCGTTCTTGGGACGAAGGAAGAGTCGTGGTTCCGGAGATATAAGATATGATGGAAACAGATATGAGACAATATGATACCACCTCATTGGTTGAAAAGGTTTTTTCCGACCGCTACCATACCTTTCATGGCGATAAGGAACGGATCAAAACCTTTGAAGTGCCAGACTTTCCATTACTGGGAAAATTTGCCGCTCTCCGTTTTATTGAATGGCTCCAACGAAACCCCGAGGGAGTGGCGGCGCTTCCTACAGGGAAAACTCCGGAACATTTTATCGGATGGTTTCTTCGGTACTTGCGGAGATGGGAAGAGAAGGAGACCTCTGAAGACCTTGCTTCCTGGGGGATAGACCCTCTTCTCAAGCCTGATATGCGTTCCTACCGTTTTGTTCAGATAGACGAATTTTATCCAATGAACCCTGAGCATGAAAACAGTTTTTCTCACTACATTAAACGTTTTTACCTTGAAGGATTTGGTTTTGACCGTGCCCGCGCACTTTTAATGGATACATGGACGGTCGGCGTTCCGAAAGGAATGACGCTTTTAGAGGTCTTTGGGGATGACCCTGTAGATATTTCTTTATGTCATCGGAGCCCTAAAAATGATAAAGAACGCCTCCGTTTTTCTGCTATTACAGTGGCGAACCAGGCCGCGATGGAGTATGAGGAGCGTATTATCTCTTTTGGCGGTATTGGATTTTTTCTTGGTGGTATTGGTCCTGACGGACATATTGGTTTTAACATTCGTGGTTCCGACCATTTCAGCACTACCCGTATTACTCCTGTGAACTATGAAACTGCTGCCGCGGCCGCCACTGATCTCGGAGGTATGGAGATTTCCCGTCAAAAAATTGTTATGACAATAGGTCTTTCCACCATTACCCGTAATATTTCAACAACCGCGCTTATTATCGCGGCCGGCGAGAGCAAAGCAGAGGTCGTTCGTAATGCAATAGAAGAAGCACCTTCTACGCTCTATCCTGCTACTTCTTTACAATCTCTTCCCGCTTCCCGTTTTTATATAACCCGTGGTGCGGCGCGACTTCTTTCACAACGATCTTCTTTCCGTTTTGACAGCATGAAAGAATCAGAGACCGTGGAACGGATTCTTACCGATATTGCGTGTGTTTCCAACAAAAGATTAATGGACCTTTCTGACAATGATCTCTCCTTATGTGATAGTGGCAGATATTTTCTTTCTCGTTTTGGACCTGTCTCTTCTCATACAGAAAAACTTACAACCACATTCAAACATCGGATAGGCCGAGGTGTAGAAAATAGCGGCGGAAGAATTTTTTTACATACAGGTCCTCATCACGACGACATTATGTTAGGATATTTTCCCGCGGTGGTTCATCTTGTAAGGAACCCGCAAAACACCCATTATTTCGCAACTTTTACAAGCGGATTTACCTCTGTAACCAATTCTTATACCGCAACCCGTCTTACAAAAACCTTACAATTTCTTGATACTTCTATCTGTGCGGAACTGGCGGAACAGAACTATTTCGCCGCAGGAGATCCAGTACTGAAAAACCGCGATGTATACCTTTATCTTGATGGCATTGCCGCAGGAAGTCAGGAGACTTGCGAAGAAGCGGAATCAAGGAGGATGCTAAGGAATCTCTTGGAACTTTTTGATCTTTCTTTTACGCCGTCAATTAAGAAAGAGGTCCTGTCACTTTTAGAATATTTTGCGCGTTCATATCCGGGAAGGAAGGATTCGCCCGAGGTTCAGAAATTAAAAGGTATGATTAGAGAATGGGAAGAAGAACTTCTTTGGGCTCATCTTGGTTTTGACTGCAACCATATTTTTCACCTTCGTCTTGGATTTTATACTGGAGATATTTTTACTCCGCCGCCAGAATGGGACAGAGACGTTCTGCCGGTTCTTTCCTTGTTGGAACAGCTTAACCCTGATATTGTTACTGTGGCGCTTGATCCGGAAGGAAGCGGTCCCGACACTCACTATAAAGTTCTTCAGGCAACCGCAGAAGCGCTTCGCGCTTATAGTAACGCCCATCCTGAAAAGAAGAATCTCAAGATATGGGGATATAGAAATGTTTGGTACCGATTCCACCCGGCAGAAGCCAATATCTACATTCCCGTATCAATGAATTCTCTTGCAATTCTTAGAGCGGCTTTTCTTACCTGTTTTGGTTCTCAAAGGAGTGCATCCTTTCCAAGTCATGAATACGACGGTCCTTTCTCTGATCTTACACAGAAAATTATGGTAGAACAGTATGCGACTCTTAAGACCTGTCTTGGACGAGACTTTTTTTACGCGAACCCTATTCCCTGGCTTCGCGCTTGTCGGGGTCTTAACTTTATCAAAGAGATGGATCTTGAAGAATTTTTTGATGAAGCGCGCGCCTTAAAGCGTCATACAGAAACAGAGGGTGCTATTTCCGATTCCTGATACCGCAGAATGTTGGCGGTTATTGCAAGATTCTCTTGACAGGAAAGATAGGGTAGTAGAGAAGGTTGCCCGCTTTTATCGGAAAATTCTGGTGGTCCATGTAAACCATTCTTCCGGACTTTTTCTAATATATTCAACAAAACGGTCAAAGAAGAACTGTGTATGATTCTGAATATCCTCTTCTTGATTCTCACTGTATTGGAGAGGGTAGGGTCCCTCTATTCTTATTATATGTTGATACCTTCCTTTTTTTTCAATAAATATCCCAATCACAGGACAACGATATTTTCTTGCGAATACTGCGGCGCCGGTAGGAGCGAACACTCTGTTTCCAAAGACATTTACCTTAACGCCTTCTCCTGAATATTGGTCGCTGTGAAGACAAAGAATCTTTCCTTCTGCAAGCCATTGATTTGCTTTTCTAAGTGCGTTGCGAAGATTTTTCTTATCAAAAAAAAAGATTTTTTTCTGTGAAAGCATTCGGGAAAGCATCCTATTGACATAAGGGTTATTGGCATGTCTTCCCAAATAGCGAAGAGGGTATCCTTGCCATTGAAGATAGGTGGTATAGAGTGGAAAGTTTCCAAGGTGCGCGGAGATTGCCACAAGAGGTTTTCCAGTGTATTTATCTAAAATTTCCTTTCCGTCGCATATAATAAATCGTTCTACTTTTTCTTTCGGGAGCCGATACCATTTCCCGAGCAGGAGTGCGTTGAATATAATGGTGGAAAAGGTTTTATGCAATAGTTGTTGCTGTTGTGTGGCGGTAAGTTCCGGAAATGCCCGCGCAAAATTCTTTACAACCATTTTCTTAAATTTAGGAAGAAGATTTTCAAGTAACCGCGCAAGTATTTTAGAGATAGGTTTATACAGAAAGAGAGGAGTGCGGGAGGTAAGTTGAAGCACTCCAAAGAGGATTACATAGAGTATGATATAGGAATTATCGCGCCTTTTATTCATACAAGTTCCTGTGGCAAGTAGAGAGTCCCTACTATTGTAAGGGTTGGTTCGGCTTTCTTATGTTCGCTTATTGTAAAGAATTCACGGATAGAGGTCAATTTTTCATTGACCGTACCGTTGAAACAGTATACAATTACTATTTTACCTTACTCTCTGTAAAAAGAGAGCCTAGAAATTCTGTAGGGAGTGAGACGATGAATGAAGAGGTTCGTGCTATCCGGGGCGTAAGGGACATCCTTCCTGAAGAATCCCTGAAATGGCGTATTGTTGAAGATGCGGCAAGAGAACTTTTTGTACGATACGGATTTGGCGAGATCCGTCTTCCCCTTATGGAAGAACTCTCTCTCTTTCGCAGAAGCGTTGGAAATTTTACCGATATTGTCCAGAAAGAAATGTATGTTTTTCAGGATAAAAAGGGCCGTACTCTTTCTCTTCGTCCCGAGGCAACCGCTTCTGTGGTCCGCGCATTCATAGAACATCGTCTTTTTCTTACAAGAAAAGTAACTCGTCTATACTATGTTGGCCCTATGTTTCGGTATGACAGACCCCAAAAGGGTAGATACCGTCAGTTCTATCAAATCGGAGTAGAACTCTTTGGAGGAAAGAGCCCTCGGTATGACGCGGAGATTATTATGCTTGCGTATGAGATCTTTTCCGCTATAGGAATGCCTCCTGTTCAGGTGGCATTGAATTCTGTAGGCTGTTCTCTTTGCAAAACAAGCTTTGCGGTTGAACTGAAATCTTTCCTTCATTCTCGGCGCACCAACTTTTGTCCTGACTGTCTCCAGAGGATGAACCAGAATATTCTTCGCGTTCTTGATTGCAAGGTACCTTCCTGTCGGCAAGAACTAAGAGACGCTCCGTTATTTTCCGCTTTTTTATGTGATTCCTGCGCGTCTCATCATGCAGAGGTCGTAAAACAACTCTCTAAATTGAATATTCCATTTTATGAAGATAGCTCTCTTGTTCGCGGTCTTGACTATTATACGAAAACTGTCTTTGAATTTCTCGCTCAAGACGATCCCAACGCGCTGTGCGGTGGCGGTCGTTATGATAATTTAGTGGCTAACCTCGGCGGACCCGAGACCTCTGCGATTGGCTTTGCCATTGGCATGGATCGGGTATGCGCCGCACTGCCGGATCCTTCTCTGGAACCTTCGCCTGTCCGTATCATTTTTCTTGGAGAAAATGCCTGTAATGCTGGATGCGATCTTGTGGTACGGTTGCGAAAGGAAGGAGTGAACCTTGTTGTTGATTATGATGCGGAGAGTTTGAAAAACTCATTAAAATCAGCATCTCGCGAATCTGTCGGTCTTGTGGTTATTATTGGCGAGAACGAACTTTCTTCACAATCGGCAACAGTACGGAATATGACTGCAGGAACGCAGGAACAGGTTGCTTTCACCGTACTTTCTCATTACCTGAAGGAGCATTTAGCATGTATAGGACGCACACATGCGGAGAATTGAACCGTTCTCATGAAACAATAGAGGTAACACTTGCCGGATGGGTGGCGCGTATCAGGGACCACGGCAACATTCAGTTTCTTGATCTTCGCGATCAATATGGCTTTACTCAGGTGGTATGTTCTCTTCCTGAATTGTCTCAGGATCTTCTTGACATTCTTAAAGAAGTAAAACCCGAGACAGTTCTTCAACTTACCGGTACTGTCTTTCTCCGTTCTCAAGAGACAGTAAACCCGAAACTTTCTACAGGAGAGATTGAGGTCAAACTCTCTTCTCTTACCATTTTATCCACCACTCAACCTCTTCCCTTTGAAATCGGAGAAAGCAGTGAGGTTGGTGATGCGACAAGGTTGACATACCGCTACCTTGATATACGTGGAGACTCTCTGAAAGAAACCCTTCTTTTTAGAAACCTTTTTCTTCACACTCTCCGCGAATTTTTCTTTCAGGAAAAGTTTATAGAGGTTGAAACTCCGATGCTTACCCGTAGCACTCCGGAAGGTGCCCGAGATTTTTTGGTTCCTTCCCGTCTTTCTCCGGGAACTTTTTACGCGCTTCCACAATCGCCGCAACTTTTCAAACAGATTCTTATGGTATCTGGATTAGACCGCTACTATCAGGTTGCTCGTTGCTTTCGCGATGAAGATTTAAGAGCAGACCGCCAGCCAGAATTTACCCAGCTTGATTTAGAGATGTCTTTTGTAGAACAGGACGATGTTATGTCGCTGATAGAACGGTTTCTACAGTATACAATTGCCGCAACTACTGGTATCACCGATCCAATATCTTTTCCGCGGTATACCTATTCTGAAGCAATGGAACGCTTTGGAACCGATAAGCCCGATCTTCGTTATACTTTAGAAATGCAAGATATTTCTTCATTGTGTCAAGGTTCTGGAAGCGATATTATTGAGTCACTTCTTTCTCAAGGCGGAATCCGAGCGATAGTACTTCCTCGGGGAGAACCCATTTCTTTGAAAGAGATTGACCTTCTTCATCAGCATGTCAAAGATTCCGGAGGTCAGGGAATTGGTTGGATTCGGGTAAGGGAGGAAGGGATACAATCTCCGTTGAAAAAAATGTTGCGTCCTGAATGGATCTCTAAGATTCAGAAATCTCTTAATCTTCTTCCTGGAAGCCTCCTCCTTTTTCTCGGTGGTGAACGAGAGTGGGTTTGCAGGACATTAGGCGAGGTGCGCGGCCGTATTCTTCAGAAATTTCCTTTAGAAAAGAACAATATGATTCAATCGTGTTGGGTAACGGATTTTCCTCTCTTTGAACGGAACCGGGACAATGGTTCTCTACAGTCGGTACACCATCCTTTTACCAATCCTATTCCCGAAGATATTCCTCTTCTTGAGAGTGATCCTCTTAGAGTAAGGGCGCAGGCATACGATCTTGTTTTGAATGGAGTTGAGATTGGCGGTGGAAGCATACGGATTCATCATGGCCCTCTTCAAGAGAGGATCTTCTCTCTTTTAGATATTTCTAAGGAAGAATCAGAAGAGAAATTTGGATTTCTTTTAAAAGCATTACAATATGGCGCGCCGCCTCATGGTGGTTTTGCTCTTGGGCTTGACAGACTTATTATGCTTCTTTGCAAGAAAGATTCTATCCGGGATGTTATTGCTTTTCCCAAAACACAAAAAGGCGTGTGCCTTTTAACCTCGGCGCCGAGTTCTGTAGATTTTCGGCAACTGAGAGATCTTCGTATAAAAGTTGACGTACCCGCCAAAGAATGATAGAGTTTTTGTATCCTTTGGAAATAATTTGAAGAAGTGTTACATAGCGGCTGAACCATTCTTTTTTCTGGCGGGATTTACTATGTTGCGGGGTGTAGAAATGAAAAAAATCGTACTGTACGCATGTATAACAGTTCTTTTTTCTGGATGTACGACCGTACAACGTTCCTCCTCTTTGTCTCAGCCGACGATGGCTTTTTCTGAGAAGGAAACTTTAGAGTCTAAAATTTCGCAATCAAGGGCGATTGCGGAAACCTCTATGGAAGTAAGTAAAAACGCGGAGAAATATGCCCAGGAGGCTTACAATACCGCCAACCAGGCGAACGCAACCTCTGAAAAAGTTTTAGAAGCGGCCAATAAGGCGATTTCGGCCTCTCAAGAGGCGGTAAAATCAGCCAATGAAGCTTCAGAAAAAGCTATTAAAGCCGCAAACGAAGCATCTGCTAAGGCGATTGCCGCTTCAGATAAATCCTCAAAACTTGCTATGGCGCATGCAGACGATGCCGCGAAACGTTCTATAGCCCATTCTGATGAAGCGGCAAAACGGGCAACAGATGCCGCGAACCGTTCGGTTGCCGCCTCCAACGAAGCATCCGCAAAATCTATTGCCGCCGCCAATCTTACTATGGCAGAGCTGGGACGCATCAAGGCCGCACAGAAGACAGAATCCCTTGAACCTGTTCTTGACAATGAACCAAAACTTTCCTCTTTCTCTTCCGCAAAGACATATACTGTCCGTTCCGGAGATACCCTTGGAGGCATTGCGCAGAAATTCTATGGTTCTTCCAGTCAGTGGAAACGGATCTGGGACGCCAACCGAAAGATTGTTAAGAGTCCTCAAACGCTCCCTGTGGGAGTGGTGCTGACTCTTCCGCCCCGTTTATGACGCAGAAGGTTCTTTCTTTCTCTATTGATGAAGCGCGCTCGCTTTTTGGTGTACGAGACCGTCATCTTTCTTACCTTGAAAATCTTCTTGGTATTCAGATTTCCGCACGCGGCAATACAGTATACCTCAGAGGCGACAAGGACGATGTGGAACGAGGAATTGAAGTTCTTTCCGAACTCAAAAAGAAATATCACCGAACCGGTAAAATTGAACAGACAGATCTGTTGCACTTTTTTGCAGGAAAACCTTCTGCTACGCACGTTCTTATCTCCTCAGATACTGATCCTCAGGAGAATCCTTCTGATCAGGGCCCTGATTCTATTCTTATCAATTCTCGGAAACATTCTATCCAGCCTAGAACTCCTCGGCAGAGGGCCTATGTTCGCGCTATCAGATCTTCAGATTTAACCATAGGTATTGGTCCCGCGGGTACAGGAAAGACCTATCTTGCGGTGGCGCTTGCGATTGAATCTCTTCGGAATGGTGATTTCCACAGGGTTATCTTTACACGGCCAGCCCTTGAAGCCGGAGAACGTCTTGGTTTTCTTCCGGGAGACCTTGAAGAAAAGATCAAGCCTTACCTTCAACCTGTCTATGACGCGCTTTATGATCTTCTCCGATATGAAGATCTGCGAAGATGGAGTTCTCGGAAAATGATTGAAATTATTCCTTTAGCCTATATGCGGGGACGTACCCTGAACGATGCCTTTATTATTCTTGACGAAGCGCAAAATACAACACATGAACAGATGAAAATGTTTCTTACCCGTCTTGGCAACAATTCAAGGGCGGTGGTAACCGGAGATATTACCCAGATAGATCTTCCTCTTTCTCGTGAACGTTCGGGACTTGTTGCCTGTGAAGAGATCTTAAGCCGAGTACGGGAGGTAAAATTCATCTATTTTTCCGGGAGAGACGTGGTTCGTCATCCTTTGGTAAAAAAGATTATTAAGGCTTATGACGACTATGCAAAAAAAGAGAATGCGAAGAGTTCTTCTACAGAACCGCCAACGCCGGATCAGGCTTGATATACAGAAAATACGGGATGCTCTTTATCGGTATGAACCGCATATTATTCGTTCCCTCTATGAAATTTCAGTTGTTCTGGTAAGCGATAAAAGCATATCGCGGTTTCATAAAAAATTTCTTGGAATCTCAGGACCGACCGATGTTCTTTCTTTTAAGATTGGTCCGAACGCGGATATACTTATTTCTGTGGATACCGCGGCACGTCAGGCTATAGAGGCAGATCATTCCATAGAAAAAGAGATATTTTATCTTTTTCTTCATGGTATTCTTCATTGTTCCGGTTACAGCGATTCTACCCATTCTTCCCGTGATAGAATGTTAAGAGCGCAAGATATGTTATGCGCTGAATATTGGAGCGATAGTGAAACAGAGTGAACGACCTTCAGATCTCGTGGCAAGCTTTACGCATGCTATTCGGGGTTTCTTCTATGCAGTACAGAAAGAACGGAACCTTCAGATTCATCTTGCGATCGCATTTTGTGTGGCGATGGGAAGTGTTTTTCTTCAGCTTCCTCTTACCGACTTTTTATTAATTATTTTGATGATTGTTATTGTTTTGGTTGCGGAATTTATGAATACTGTTGTGGAAATGATTGTGGATGTTATGGAAAAAAAATATGATATTCAGGCAAGGCGGGTAAAGGATGTAAGCGCGGCGATGGTACTTGTGGCATCTTTTTGCTCGGTGGTTGTAGGGTATTTGGTTCTTTCCCGCCATTTCCCTCCCTCTTTTCGGGATGCTTTTGGAAATATTGCGGATTCTCCTTGGTACTTTACATTCTTTGCCTTTCTCATTATTTTTTTCCTGTATTTGGCAATCAAAGCGCTTGTCAAAGGCAGGGCGCTTGTTACCGGAGGGATGCCGAGTATTCACAGTGGAATCGCCTTTAGTATATGGACAATCATTTCTTTTCTTACTTTTCGTCAGGAACCCCTTATTTCATTGCTCGTTTTTTTACTTGCATTCTGGGTTGCGCAGAGCAGAATCGTAAAGCGCATCCATACTCTTGGCGAAGTTTTAATTGGTGCGGTCGCGGGTATCTTTATCACCATACTTGTTTTTCAGATTCTCAGCGCAGTTAGAATAGCTCCATAACCTTTGTACGAGAGTTTTCCTCCATTCTTGATGATCTGTCCATAGAAAAAAAGATCAATGGTATGGATTACATACTATCAAAGGAATGATATGCCTCCTGTACAAGTACGAGGGATAATCCTTAAAAAATTTGATTACCGAGAAACCAGTGTCATCATCCATTTTCTCACTGATCGTTATGGAAAAGTTTCCGGTATTATGAAAGGAGTTCGTTCTCCGCGGAAAAAAGTGGCGCCTGTTTCCTATCAGGTTGGCTCTTGGATTGAAGCAGTTCTATATCCTCGGCCTTCCGGAGGTCTTGAATTAGTTGACCAGCCCTTTCTTCTACGTCATTTTACCTATGAACGAGAAAAACTAATCTTTTGGCGTCGTTCTCTGCAAAGGGCAGACCAGTATATTCCGCAGACCCGTCAGGACGGAAAGGATATCCTTGCTCTTTTGCTCGCAACCGGAGAAACCCTTATGGTTGCGGATCAATATGAAGTCCTTGAAATTTCCTTTCTTATCCGTCTTCTTGTTCTTCTTGGGTATGGTCCTTTTCTTGACCGTTGTCTTTTATGTCATCGCACAGAAGATCTTGATTGTTTTAGCGGAAGAGTTGGAGGAACTGTCTGTAGAAGGTGTCGGACTCAAGAGGCCTCCGCATTTCGGCTTCATCCAGGCAGTCTTGATGTTATGCGTTTTCTTTCCCGTGTTCCTCTGAACCAGGTTTTAATGATAAAATACCTTCCAGCGGGTATTGTTCAGACCGTTGAAAAAGCACTTCATACAATTATTTCATACCATGTGAAAGAAGAATGAAACAGTATTGCGCCGAGACGATTATTGAGGTGGTGGAACGTCTTGTTGGAGAAAGCCATTTTTCGCTTGAACCCCAGATTCAGAGCCTTATTTCTACGGCTGCACTTCAAGAAGAAGATCCCTTTGGAAGAAAGGTTCTCAATGCCATTATAGAGAATATTGCCATTGCTTCCCGCGATAGAATCCCTATGTGTCAAGATACAGGAATGGCGCTTATTTTTTTCTCTCTTGGTATAAACGCATCTATTGATTTTTGCGGATACTCTTCGTTACAGGCCCTTGCGGATGAAGGAGTGCGCCGTGCTTCCTCCTCTTCTTATTTAAGAAGATCTGTGGTAAGCCCCCGAGAACGGAAAAATACCGGAGACAACACTCCTGCGATTGTCTGGATTGAGAGTGTTCCTGGCGACACCCTTGAGATTCGTTCTATGATCAAGGGTTTTGGTTCAGAAAATACCACACGCCTTTTTATGCTTTCTCCTTCTTCCGACGAATCAGAGATTATCCATTGTATTGTAGAGACTGTAAAAAAGGCGGGATCAAACCCCTGTCCTCCTATTTTTCTCGGGATAGGGATCGGCGGTACTTCGGAGAAAGCGCTTCTTCTTTCCAAAGAAGCTCTTTTTCTTACAGGAGAATCCCGTGCTTGCTCTACTTCTCTTCTTGAAACCAGAATTTTACAGCAGGTTAATGCACTGGGAATAGGCCCTGGCGGATTAGGCGGCCGTTATACCTGTCTTGATGTACGGGTGAAAGAGTTTCCTACCCATATTGCCGGCCTTCCCCTAGCGGTCTCTATTTCGTGCTGGGCGCACCGCACTGCCAGGGAGGTTCTTTCATGAATCTAATCCTTCCCTGTGAAAAAACCTTTTTTTCTTCTCTTCGTCCAGGGGACTGGCTATCTCTTTCCGGTACTTTGTATGGGATGAGGGATGCGGCGCATAAACGTTATGTAACACTTCTGCAGAGGGGCGCGCCTCTTCCCATATCTCTGAAAAACCAATGGATTTACTATGTAGGTCCTTCTCCTACTAAATCCGGGGATGTAGTGGGTTCTTGCGGTCCTACCACCAGTATTCGGATGGACCCATTTACTCCCGCACTTCTTGAAGAGGGTCTGGCGGGAATGATTGGCAAGGGCTATCGCGGAGAAGAGGTAAGGAAAGAGATCGGTCGCCATGGCGCGCTTTACCTAATTACCTTTGGCGGATGCGGGGCATACCTTTCTCGTTTTATCAAAAAAAGCGAAGTGATTGCCTTTGAAGATTTAGGTCCAGAATCGCTTTTTCGTTTTGAAGTGGAACATTTTCCCGCCATGGTCTGTATAGATAGCCGAGGTATTGATTTTTACGGAATGAAAAAATAAGGTATACTATAACTCCTTACCTTTTACATACGACCATAGCGCCCATAGTTCAACTGGATAGAGCGCCAGGTTGCGGACCTGGAAGTTGCCTGTTCAAATCAGGCTGGGCGCGCTCCATAGGCCTCGGGGGATAGCGCAGCTCGGTTAGCGCGCATGGTTCGGGACCATGAGGCCGAGGGTTCAAATCCCTCTCCCCCGACCACTGGGGGTATATTCCGAGCACATCCTTAACACAATATTCCGAGCACATGGTTTACACTTCCTGGTATACTACCTTCGTCCCAAGAATAAAGTGTAACCTATGTATCAGTAATACTACTCTCTTTCTTCTAACATTCTTTCTTGATACGATAGTTCTGTAGAAGTCTTTCTGAGAGAATGTATTTTGTTTTGATAAAGAAGAGGAGTTCTGCGAGTGGGCAATCTGATTTTCAGTAGAGGTCAAGCGCTCTTCTCTAAAAAAAAAGCCGTACCTATCCTATGTTAGCCTTTCCTCCTTCTCTTCTAAAGAGAGCTTTTTCGTGCACTTTTAATCTTTAAATGACAGATCATTGATTGATTCTAATTTATTTGGTATTATAGTATTAAAAGAAAAACATATCCATTACATACTATCAAATTATTGCAAAATATGACAACAGAAATGAGGATAGTAAAAATAGAAGAAAGTACAGAACAAAGCAGAGTTTATCGTTAAAAAGAGTTTGTCAAAAAATCTAGCGTTAAATATACCATATTGATGAAAATTAAGGATAATAAAAAGCCGTCTGTGATTGCAATGGCTAACATTCCTCAAACTCTTCATAGTAATACTGATGATGTGATTAAATAATATGCAACATACAAAAAATATGGTCACTATTAAAGAGGCAAGCAAGTGGGCAAGCGATTTTATGAAACGAGATGTGAGCGAGTCAAATATCTCATATTTGGTGCAGTACGGAAAAGTAAAAAAGCATAACAGCGGTGATTCTGTATTTGTTGATGTTGATGATTTAAAGCACTATTACGAATCATATCGCGGTCAAAAAGAAAGTAACTGGAAAAAACGACTTGGCAAGGATTTAAATTGGGCATTATCATTTGACCATTTACGAGAAAAAGATACAACCAAGCATGTGCATCGTTTGCATCCATACAAGGGCAAGTTTATCCCTCAACTTGTTCAATATTTTATTGATAACCACACAGATGATTTTAAAAAAGCTCATTATTTCAAAACAGGCGATATAATTCTTGATCCATTTTCCGGTTCTGGAACAACTCTTGTGCAAGCACATGAAATGGGTATACATTCAATCGGGATTGATATATCCCATTTTAATTGCATGATTACAGAGGTAAAACTTTTAAATTATGATTTTCCTTCTCTTGAAAACGAAGTGAAAAAAGTAAAAAAAGCAATCGCGGGATACGAAACTGATAATAATGTTGCGGATTTTGAAAATGAATTATTGACTCGTATGGCTGAATTTAATAATAGATATTTTCCAAGTCCGGAGTTTAAGTTTAAAGTGCAGAGAAAAAAGATAAACGAGACCAAATATTCGGAAGAAAAAGAGAAGGAATTTTTGAAAATTTACAAAGAACTGATTAAAAAATATGGTATTGAACTTAATCATTCTTCCCCCCAAAATTTTTTAGACAGGTGGTATATTAAGAACACGAGAAAAGAAATTGATTTTGCTTCTGAACAGATTAAGAAAATTAAGGATCCGAAAAATAAGAAGGTTTTGGCGGTGATTTTGAGTCGGACGATACGGTCTTGCCGCGCAACGACACATTCTGATTTAGCTACCCTTAAAGAACCTCAACTAACCACTTATTATTGCTGGAAACATAAAAAGATATGCAAACCTTTATTTTCAATAAAAACCTGGTTTGATCGCTATGCGACAGATACCTTATATCGGCTTAAAACTTTTGCGAATCTAAGGTCTGATTCAGAGTATCTTGTTGTTCCAGCAGATTCTCGCTCAGTTGATATTTTCAAGGAGGTAGAAAAACGAAACAAATCCTTCTATGCAATGTTAACTAAACAAAAAATCAAAGGTATTTTTACTTCTCCTCCTTATGTTGGCCAAATTGATTACCATGAACAACACGCGTATGCTTACGATTTATTTGGTTTTGAGCGCAGAGATGACCTTGAAATAGGCCCTCTTTATAAAGGTCAAGGTGCGGAAGCGCGCGCCTCTTATATTGAAGGAATCGCAAAGGTTTTATTGAATGCAAGAAAATTTTTGGTAAAAGATTTTGATGTATTCTTGGTAGCCAACGATAAATATAATCTTTATGCAACTATTATTGATTATGCTGGTATGAAAATCGTAAATCAATTTAAAAGGCCGGTATTAAACAGAACCGAGAGAGATAAGTCGCCCTATTCAGAAATAATTTTTCATTGTAAGGATAAATAATATGGGGCTAACAACAGAACAAAGCAACTATATTAAGGACTATTTGGTAGAAAAAATTCGTCAAAAATTAGAGACGTATTGTCCTGAAACTCATGCAATGCCATTTCATTTTCGTTTACTCGGCAAAGATAGAATGGCCTTATTCTCCTTTATTCAATCAGTAAATACAATGCTTGGTATCTCAATCTTTGAAAAGGTTGGTCAAGTAATTGCTGAACCAAGAGCACGTCGCGCAATCGGACAATATAGAGAATTTGAAGGATATATCAGTAGCGAAGCAGTTCTGAAAATTGATAGCATTATGCGTGATTTACGCTCTGCTTCGCGTAGACCTGATAAAGAGAAAGAGACACGAGAAGTTTTATCAGTAGCGAATAAAGGAGATTTAGGAAGGAAAATGAAAAAACGCGTGGATCTTTTTGTAGAAATGAAGGATGGAACTGAATCCTATTTTGAAATAAAGACCGCAAAACCAAATATCAATGAATTTACTGGAATCAAAAAACAAATGCTTGAATGGATTGCAATGCGAGGAAGCGTAAATCCAAAGGTCAATCTTAAAACCATTGTGGCAATTCCTTACAATCCTTATGAACCAAAACCATACGAACGATGGACATTGCAGGGCTTGTTTGATTTGCGGCAAGAAGTTTTTGTCGGACAAGAATTTTGGGATTTGCTCGGTGGTAAAAATACTTACGAAGATTTGCTGAAAGTTTTTGAACAGGCCGGCTTGATTCTTTATTCTGAAATAGATGAAAAAATGAAAAGCTTAGCTACTGAAGAATAATTTTACTTTCTTTATTATTACGATTTTTTTTCTCTTTATTGAAAAGTAATAACAATATAAAGAATATAAAAGAGAAGAAGAACTCCGCCTCGCACTCTTCCCAATCTTCCCTTTTTTGAAGGAATAATCAGTGCAATTGCGATTATTCCGGCAAGAAGCGCTTTTCCTGCGGCAGTAAGGGAGATAGAAATCGGTGAGAGTATGGCAACAATTCCTACTATAAAGAGTCCATTGAAAATATTGCTTCCCATAACAGTTCCAAGCCCTACCTCATCATGGCCGCGAATCCTTGAAATAAGCGTGGTCGCAAGTTCCGGAATAGTGGTTCCAATCGCGACAATAATCTGTCCAATAATAAATTCGCTCCAGCCAAGAGAAATGGCAATTCCCCGTGCTCCGGAAATGATAAATTTTCCCGCTCCGAAGAGAAGAGCAAGTCCGATGGCGCTGTAAATGAGTGTAATGCGTGGATTACTTTTTTGCAGAGAACTTTTTGAAGTAAGTCGTTCTTTTCTTAGATCCCGTAGTACTGTTGCTATCCACAGAAAAAAGATCGCAAGCATAATAACGCCATCTATACGAGAGAGTGTTCCGTCAAGAAGAAGAATTCCTGTGATTACAGGAGCAAGAAAGGCAATTGAGAGGTCTCGTTTTATATCAGTAATAGAGCCACGGATACTTCCTGTTAATGTCAGCGTTAATCCGAGCACCATGACTATATTTACCACATTGGCGCCGAGAATGTTTCCAAACGAGATATGCGGCGCATGAGAAAGGGCGGCAGAAACTCCTACAAAAAGCTCTGGACTGGATGTAGCGAATGCACTCACTGTGGCTCCGACAATCCCTGCAGAAATGCCTGCAATAAAGGCAATTCCTACAAGTCCTCTAACAAAGAGTTCTCCGCCAACGCCCGCGCATACAAGCCCGATAATAAGGATTATCATATCATGCATTTTTCTTCTCTTTTCTTTAGAGTTCTATGATGTTTCATCCCTCTGAACCAGTGGCGCTGATTTTTGAAGAATCTTCATCTCCTACATAGAATGAAGAGGTTCAGAATATCCTGCATTCTTTTTCGTGTCAAATAGCATAGCCCTTCTTTTTTTTATTAGAGAAGCATAGATATTTGAAGAATAAAGAGAGTTCCATTATACTACAATTATGAAACGCCGAAAGGTAAAAGAACTTGAGGTTTTAGACCGACCCAGAGAAAAACTGATGAAATATGGTCCTGAACGCCTTTCTTCCGAAGAATTGCTCGCAGTGATTCTCGGTTCTGGTACACGTAAAGAAACCGTCTTGAATATTGCGGCTCGTCTTATCAGGAAATTTCCCGGAGAAACCCTTGCGGAAGTAGATTGTTCAGGATTTCTCTCTTCTGATCTTGGTCCTCGGAAGGCCTGTATGTTAGTAGCTTCTTTTGAACTTTCCCGTCGGCTTATTGGAGGAAAGGAGGCCTCGCTTCTTCTTTCTCCTCGCGATGTATGGAATAGAATGACAGATCTTCGGGGAGAAAAAAAAGAATATTTCACCGCTTTTTTTCTTAATGTAAAGAATCAAGAGATTAGGCGCACTATTATTTCCATAGGAACCCTTTCTGCAAACCTTGTCCATCCCCGTGAGGTTTTTGAACCAGCTATCCGTGAGAATGCCGCGCATATTATTGTCTCTCATAATCATCCTTCTGGAAATTTAGATCCCTCTGATGAAGATATCCGGGTAACTCGGCGCCTCGCAGAGGCAGGCAAAATTCTTGGCATAGATCTTCTTGACCATGTTATTGTATCTTTACATGGATTCTTCAGCATGGCAGAGAAGGGAGTTTTTTGAACCATTACGATAGCGCGTGATTTTTTAGGAGGAACCATGAAACGCTCTGAAATAAATAAGATTCTTTGTGAAGCAGAAGAATTCCTTAGATTACAAAATTTTCATCTTCCGCCTTTTGCTGTATGGACTCCGTTAGATTGGGAGAAGAAAGGAACTGAAGCGGACGAGATACGCGAGAACCGTCTTGGATGGGACATTACAGATTTTGGAAAAGGAGATTTTTCTGCTTTTGGTCTTGTTCTTTTTACCATACGAAATGGAAGCGCAACTAATATCAAGTGGCAGAAACCCTATGCAGAAAAAATCCTTATCGTACAGCCTGGTCAAAAAACGCCAATGCATTACCATACAGAGAAGATGGAAGATATCATTAACCGTGGAGGCGGCACTCTCTTCGTACAACTTTACGGCTCTACTCCTGACGGCAAATTTTCTTCAGAACCAGGCTCTTTTTCTATGGATGGTGTCTCTCGTCAATTTCGTCCCGGTGAAGTGGTCTCTCTTCGTTCTGGAGAAAGCATTACCATATTTCGCGGCCTGTATCATGAATTTTGGGTTGAAGAAGGAACGGGCATAACATTATTAGGCGAGGTATCCAGTAGTAACGATGATGAAACCGACAACTATTTTTTTGATCCAATAGGCAGATTCCCCGAGATAGAAGAGGATGAAGAGCCGTACAGGTTTCTGTGCAACGAGTATCCTGAAGCGAGTTAATTTCTTTCTGAATCATTATGGATGTTACTGTTTCTTCCCGAGAAGTTCTTCTCTTCCCTTTCTTTTTTCCGGGACGCACCCGTTGGCTTTTTGAGCATATTTTTCCGAAAGGCAACGATCTTTCCTCTTGGCTCTTTCTTACGGCACATCGCACCCGTATTGAAGATTTTTATCTTCGCGCCTGCGAAGAAGGACGTACTCCTCTTATTCTTCCAGAAATTGCCACCATTAAAGAGTTTGCAATAAAGACTGTATCTCTTCATAGAAAGGTTCATATTCTTTCTCCGATTGAAAAATTTCTTCTTCTTTACCGGATTTCTTCCAGAACTTCTCCTCTTCCTGATATGGATCTTGCGGCGCTTTGCGAGAACCTTTCTTCTCTTATCAAAGAATGTAAGATCTCATACCCCCTTTTTTCTTTAGATTTTTTCCGAGAAGCCGCCTCTAATTTTCATTGGGCGTACCCACACAACAAGGAACTTCTTTTATGGGCATTTACCGTGATGGAAGAGTATCAGAAGGTTCTTTCTAAAGAATCCCTTGCCGATGAAGATGATCTCTATATTCTTGCCGCGGATCTATTATCAAAAGATTCTGTCGGCAATCTTCTTATAGACGGAGTCCTAGAAATTCTTCCTCATCAGAAGTCTTTTTTCTCTTCTCTTGCAGAACATTCCGCTTCTTTTGTGGTAACCTGTCACAAGGATCCGCACGTTCCTGCGGATGCCGCAGACCGTATTATACAGCCCGCGCTTCAATTTTTTTCTTCGCTTCCCGAAGTAACAGTTCGCACAATACCTCTTCCTGTTCCTGAAAAAGAGGAGAAAGTCGTTATTTTTTCTTCTCCGGAAGAAGAGGTTTCTGGTATTGCCGATATGCTTCAATCCTCTATGGACTCTGGTTTTGCTTCTCAGGATCTTTTAGTCATTTTTCCTAAAATGCCCTACTATCGCGATATTGTGGAACGTATTTTTACACGAAAAAACCTTCCTTTCCGTTTAACACCCGGCTATTTTCTTCATACTGATCCTTCCATTGTGGCAATCTTTTCCCTTTTTGAATATATAGAATCTTCAAACTGGAGATCTTTGATGGCACTTTTTTCAACTTCTTTCTTCTCTTTTGACGCAGTGGAAACAGAGGAATTTTCACAAAGAGGAAGGACTGAATTTGAAGGAGCGGGCTTTTTTCCTTCTCGCGGATGGCTTCGGCAATGGAAGAATGTTCGGAAATTAGAAGATTCCGGTATCCGAACCTTTTCTGGTTCTCATACGATCTCTTTTTTTAGCGATACCCTTCTAAAGATTCTTCATTCCCTTGGCTGGCATCCTTTTAGAAAGGAGACAGGAGTCTGGCTTCGTACGATTTTGCGTGCTCTTGAAGGAGATGAATTAATCACGCGCACAATGTATGTCCGGCTTTTGAAACATGCTATTAACCTGATTGAAATTGAAGAATTTACCGGTGAAGGTATCAGGGTTATGGGAGTACTTGATTCCGGTGGTGTTGAAGCGCGTTTGGTATGGTATGGAGGAGCTACTTCTGAAGATCTTCCTATGGCTCCTTCTCAAAGAGAGTTTTTTATGCCTGATGCGCTGAAATCACAATTAGGACTCTCTTCCCTTTCTTTGCGTCTTGCGCGAGAACGCCTTGATCTTTACAGGTTACGTTCTCTTGGAAAGGCTATTACCTTTACTCTTCCGGCAAAAGTGGCGGGCGTTCCAAAGACCAAATCATTTTTACTCTACCATGTTCCTGAATCCCTGGGTTCTTTTAGATCTCTTGTTTCCCCTTCTTCTCTCTCTATGTTTTCGGGTTCACCGGACAGATCTCGGTTTCTTGATTGCTTTGTGAGAGATGGTATCATTGAACTTTCCGCTACTGGTTTGAACAGTCTTATTCGCTGTCCGTACCGTTTTTATCTTGAATCTATTGAAGGCATTTCTGCCTATATACTTCCAGAGGTAGAAGAACTTCCCGCTTCTTGGGGAACCCTTATTCACGAGGCCTTTGAAGCAATGAATAGAAAGGCGCTTCAGGACCCTTTCTATCCGCCAGAGGATCTTCTTCAAATCTTTCGGGACCAAGCAGGGATCCGTTTGGATCCAAGGTATGAAGTTAAGAACTTCAACTTTTCTCCTTTAGTAAGAAGAGCTCTTCTTTCTCGTCTTGAAAGAATCTGCGATCTTTTATATACTCTTCTTCTTTCTCATCGTTTTTGTAAGGTGATAGGAGTGGAATCTTCTCAGGTGTGGCGGAGAGGAAACTTTTCTCTTACGATGAAGTTTGACAGAGTGGAAGAATGCGGCGACGGCTCCCTTTCTATCATTGATCTTAAAACAGGAAGAACGGCGCCAGAAGCGCCAGCGACAAAATTCCTTGAAAGCCATAATCTTTTTGACTTAAAAGATATTCAGATGCTTCTGTACTCTCTTGCGGCAAAGGATTGTTATGGAAGAGATCCCTCAATGAAGATTTGGCTTCTTTCTTTTCAGCTTAAGGATTCTGCGAAGGGAGAGCATACCTACAAAAACTTTACGAGATTTCAAGATCTTTTTTCTGAACAGATAGAAGAGCTTGGCGAGAATCTTGCTAACGAACAATTTGCGTTTTCCGGAAATAAACAATCTTGTTTTGGATGTTCTTTTTTTGATTTTTGTCCTGAACGATAATGAATAATAGCTTTTTTACCGCGATTCTTATAGAGGCTTCCGCGGGAACCGGAAAGACCTATCGGCTTGTATCGGAATTTATGCACCTTATGGAAGGGGGCGATCTCTCCCGAAAGATACGCCGATCTCTTGCGGTTACCTTCTCTGAGGCGGCGGCGTGTGAACTTCGGGAACGGATTGTATCAGTCTTTTTGCCTGCTCTTGTGGCGCGTGCGAAAGGCGATCCGCACCTTTATATTGAATTTGAAAACGCGCTCTTTATGCTGAGGATCTCCACGATTCATTCTTTTTGCAGAACCATTCTTTCCCGTTTCAGCGGGATTGCCGGACTCAACCCTTTTTTTGAGGTTGCCGACCAATTTTCCGCGGGCCTTGCCTTTCGGGAAGCGACCCGTCTATTTCTTGAAGATTCCACAGTCTCTGTGGAAGAGTTAAACGAGATCCTCGGAAAAGATATGAACATCAAGACTCTTCTTCAAAGAATCTCTGCCTTGCGGCAAACTCATCCCCAGGTGATTCTTGGTTCTCCCGGATGCGATCTTACCGAAAAGATTCTTCGGCTTTACAGGGTAGTGGACCGAGAGTATCAGCGTATCAAGCAAGAAGAAGGCATCCTTGATTTTAACGATCTTGAAATACTTGCATGGCGTTTGATTTCAGAGAATCCCGAAGCATTGAATGTTCTTTACGATTTTGACGAATCAATTGATTTTCTTTTTGTGGACGAGTTTCAGGATACCAACCTTCTTCAATGGAACATCCTTCGGGAATTTTCACGGGAATGGATCTCTGGAGAAGGATCAAAAGCAGATACAGGAAGACCCTACGGTATTTTTATTGTGGGAGATAGAAAACAATCAATCTACCGCTTTCGCGGTGCAGAAAGCGAAATTTTTTCTGTGGCAGACGCGTTTTTCCTCTCTTCTAAAGTACGCGAATACCTTACAATAAGCAGACGAAGCGCTCCATTGATTGTTCATTTTGTCAACAGAGTGTTTGAGAAAATGATTCCCTTGCAACAACGTCTTGAAGTATGGGATCAGATTCCTGCGGAAATAGATTCTTTTATTGAAATCAAGATGATTTCAGGAGATCTTTCAAGATCTAACGCAAAGACGGAAGAATACCATTGGATTTCAGAGAGAATTCATCATCTTTTATCATCGGACTTTTCTATTCTTGACCGTGCTGGCGCAGAATCTCGCCCTTTATCTTACCGCGACATCGCGATAATGATGAGAAGCCGCACCCACCTTGAATCCCTTGAAAAGATATTAGACAAGAGCGGTATTCCCTTTGTAAACCTGAAAGGTATCGGATTTTATCGCCAGCCGGAAATCCTCTTTCTTCTTTCTTTAGTTTTCGCCTTGAACGATCCGTCAGATACCTTTTCTTGTTGGCTTCTTCGTCAATCCCGTTTTTCTATTTCTAGAGATTTTCTTCTCTTCTATCGCAAAGAACTTTCCAGAAAGTTTCCTGGTCTTCTTCTTGAAGAGATTCTCCGTACTATTGGATTTTGGGAATCTGCCAGTGAAATGGAGAAGGCGAACGCAGAGAAGTTTCTCGTAATGATTTCAGATTTTCAACATCTTTCTTTTTTCAAACTCTCTTTGAGTCTTCGCAGTGATCCATCGGAGAAGGAAGAGAAGGCAGACATCTTTTCCGAAGAAGAGGATGCGGTTCGCATACTTACCGTACATGCTTCAAAAGGTCTTGAGTTTCCAGTAGTATTTCTTACTGGCACTGAACAGTCCAGGGTCTCTTCAAAAGATCCATTCTTATATCGTCGTTTACAGAACAGTTCTTCAGAATATGAATTTATCCTGAAAGAAGAGGCAGAGAAAGAGTTTAAGAAAGGATATGAAGAAGAAGGAAAAGATGAAGAGAAACGCCTTCTGTATGTGGCGCTTACTCGCGCTAAGCAGGGTCTTGTGATTACTGGCCATAACAAAAAAAGTGTATGGAACGACCTTCTTTCTCCGTATGTAGAAGAGTTTTCTCCACCTGCTTTTTCTTCTGTGGCTCGTAGAGATTTTTCTCCTGCTGTACTAGAAGCAGAGCCTTTGATTCCACGGGAACAACCCTTTCCCGACAATGAGGTTTCTCATCTTTCTTTTCCGAATCTTGAACCCGCGGAACTTGGAAGATTGATACACCTTCTTATTGATGCCATTGGAAAAGAAAGAGTTGTTTTTAAGAAAGAAGCGGTTCTGAACCTTGCGGATCAATACTGTACATCTTTAGGGTTTCGTATTCCTTCTTCTTCTATTGTGCCTCATATCCATAGCCTTTTTCTTCCTTCTTTACATCAAGTAGTTGCTCCTTGCGCGCATGGAAGGAACGAACTTCCCTTTCTTCTTATGGAAGAGGGTTTTCCTGTGGTTGGAGTAATTGATAGAGTAATAGAAGAAGATGGCACGCTTTTTTTATATGACTTCAAAACCAGAGAGATTCCTGATCTTTTTGATTCTGATCTTCAACAGCTTACGCGGTACCGCAAGGCGCTTTCTCAGCTCTTTCCCGAAAGACCTATCGCAATGTTTATCGTTTTTACTTTTTGCGGTATAATAAAAGAAGTAAAAGAATCAGAAGAAGGATCTTGAAAAAAGGATCTGTTTTAGAAGAGGAATCCTATGAAATCCACGCGAATCGGACTTGTCATGATGAATGATGAACGTCCTCATGTATATCGTGAGAACGAATCCGTTAATATGGAGGTTCTCAGAAAGTGGGCTTCTTTATTGGAGAAAGAGTGTTCTGCGGTTGATGGAAGCGCTCCTGAAATTGTGGTGGCATCTGAAACAGTAAAGAGTATCCCTGTGGCAAGAAAAATTGCCGCGGAATTTACCCGGCAAGACTGTCGTCAGGTAATAATGTGTTACAATGTCTGGAATTTTCCTTTTCTTGTATGGCCTTTTATTGAGAACCTTCGTCCTTCTCTTCCTATACTTTCTCTCTCTAATAACAATGGAAAGTTTCCGGGAAACGTAGGACTTCTTGCTTCGGATGGCGCACTTAGACAGGCAGGCATAAGAACCCATAGAATCGTAGGAAATATGGATGATCCCGCGGTGCTTTCCGCGGTTATTGATTGGTTGTGGGCGGCGCAGGCTTCTACCTGTTTAAGGGGTTCAGTGTATGGTTGTTACGGAGGCCATTCCATGGGAATGGAGACAGGATATTTTCATCTTGTTCCCGCTCTTCAATCTTTTGGGTGCACCTTGTCGCAGATTGATCAACTTCTTCTTGTCAAAGAGATGGAGACCATTTTAGATACAGAGGTAGAAAAAGGTTTTCTTTGGTTTACACAGCTTCTTCAGGATCGCATACTTTATGATGGAAAAATGCTTACAGAAGATACCTTGAAGACCCAGATTCGTCTTTATCTCGCGATGAAGAAGGTAAATGAAGAGTATGGTTTTGATTTTTGCGGATTAAAAGGACAGCGGGAACTTACCGAACATGTTTGCCTTGGCGATATTCCTGAAATGTTGATGAACGATCCCTATGATTGGAATGGTCCGAAAGAACCCATGGTGTGTGCAACTGAAGCAGATGCGTTTGCGGCGATTACCATGGAAATTCTTAAATATGCCAGCGCAGGGCTTCCCACTCTTTTTATGGATGTTCGGTTATACCATCCTGATTTGGATCTCTGGGACCTCTGTAATTCTGGGAACCATGCCAGTTATTACGCTACACGCACATGTAATCCAGAAGAGAACTATAAAAAAATCACCTTTCATCCTGCGCTTGAATTCTACTTTAAGGCAGGTGGCGCCTCGGTTGAATTTACCGCGGCCGCAGGACCGATTACCTTTGCGCGGCTTGGAATATGGAATGGAAAGCCTTTTCTGGTGGTTATTCCCGGCGAGGCGTTGGATCTTCCGATAGACCAGCAGAACCGTATCAATGCAGAGACCGATCCTACCTGGCCCCATGTTCATGCCCGTTTTAATGCTTCTTTTGATCAGTTCTTAAAGATCTTTCCTGCAAACCATCTACAAGGAGTCGCGGGAAAGTATGAAGAGAGGCTCCGCTATTTTGCGGAAATAAATAATATCCCTATGATTCTACTTAAAAAAGGGAAGGATATTCCTCAAATATGGGAACTCGTAAAAGGATAAAAGTTCAGAAGATTGTACTTATTAGCCTTGCGGTCTTATGGGCAATCTTACTTCTTGGACTTTGGTTGGTTCGTCATGGAACGGTCTCAGGAGGTCCGTTGACGATCTATTTTATGAAATCCGAATCCCGGAAACCTGTACTTGTAGAGGTTCGGCGTCGGCCTGGTCTTTCCGGAAGAGACCTTTCCCGTCTTGAACGGACATTTCGGGAATTGGCGCAGGGTCCTTCGCCAGAAGAGAAAGAGTCCGGACTTATCTCCTGTATTCCGAACGATGTTAAAATTCTTCGGATCTTTATTCAAGACGACATCCTTTATTTAGACCTGAACAAAACCATAGAATCCGGAGGAGGCGTGCCTGAGATGGAAGGAAGACTTGCACAATTAGTCTATACAGCAGTAGCATATCCGGGAGTAAACAAATTACGGCTTTTGATTGAAGGGAAAGAGATAAAAAGTTTTGGAGGAGAAGGGCTTACCGAGGTAGATCACCCAATGACCAAAAGCGATTTTTCAGAATATGAGATTGAGGAGGCATTGCAATGAAGGCGAAGATTCATCCAAAGTATGAAAAAACAAGTATTGTATGCGCATGTGGCGCTGTGGTCCAGACCCGTTCCACAAAATCGGAAATCAAGGTAGATATCTGTTCCTATTGCCATCCATTTTTTACTGGAAAACAGAAACTGGTAGATACTGCGGGTATGGTAGAAAAATTCAATCGGCGTTATGGTAAAAAGCAGACTGAAGGCTGAAAATCTCTTACGTGAAAAGATTTCTTCGGTTGAAACCGAGTATCAATCGCTAACAGAGTTTCTTTCAGATCCGAAGAATGTTTCAGATCCGCGGTACCGAGAGAAAGTGAAAGAGATTGGAGAACTTTCCGCGGTGATTCATGATACTCGTCGGTACCGAGAACTTTCGGAAAAACTTACGGAACTTGAAGACCTGAAAGAAGACGAAGGGATCCAATTGCTTGTGGAGGAAGAAGAACTTCTCTTGAAGAAAGAGAAAGATAGCATAGTACGTCGTCTTCAGGAACACTTTTTTTCTTCACCCGAGGATCGTAAAAACGCGCTTGTAGAGATACGCGCGGGAACCGGCGGAGAAGAAGCGAGTCTCTTTGCGCAAGATCTTTTTCGTATGTATGGAAAGTTTGCCGAGCGACGGCGCTGGAAGTTAGAGCTTCTTCATCTCCATACCACAGGTCTTGGAGGAATCAAAGAAGTGATTTTTTTGGTACAAGGCGTTAATGCCTATTTATGGCTGAAACATGAACGAGGGGTTCATCGCGTTCAACGGGTTCCTCGCACAGAATCATCAGGAAGGGTTCATACTTCGGCCGCGACAGTGGCGGTCTTTCCCGAGACAGAGGAGCATGAGGTGATGATTGATCCCGGCGATTTAAAGATTGATACCTTCTGTTCCGCGGGAGCCGGGGGACAGAGTGTGAATACCACCTATTCCGCGGTTAGGATTACGCATCTTCCGAGCGGTATTGTGGTAAGTTGTCAGGATGAACGGTCTCAGGCGCAGAACAAACTTCGCGCAATGAAAATTCTTCGCGCGCGTTTAAGTCAGCAGATTCAGCGTCAGCATCAAGAAAAGGTCTCTAGTGACAGAAAAAATCAGATTAAAAGCGGCGACCGGAGCGAGAAAATACGAACATATAACTTTCCGCAGAACCGGGTAACCGATCACAGATTGAACATTACCTTACATAGTCTTGATACAGTAATAGAGGGGAACCTTGACGCTCTTTGGGAAGCGTCAAACGAGGGGGATATCTATGGGTAAACACTTTTTAGCGATACTTCTATTGGTATGCGGCATTGCGATTGCCGCGCCACTATCCGATTCCTTGAAGAAAGGTATTTTCAGCCTTGAATCAGGTGAGTACCGTGAGGCGATCGCCCTTCTTGAAAAGGCGCGTCAGGAACAGACGTCAGACACTTATGTATATGCGTGGCTTGGCAATGCCTATCTTCGCGCAGGTATGTTAGACAAGGCAAAGGAAAGCTATGAATCGGCTTTGAAACTGGATCCTCAGAATCAGAGTATTAGATATTCTCTTGCCTATGTTTCACTTCTTCAGCGTCAGGATGAGAAAGCCCTTGAAGAATTCGCTTTCATTAAAAAAACCGCTCCTCGTACTGAAGCTGGAAAACTCTCTGATCTTCGGATACAGGAGATTCAGAGAGAGCTACAGGAACAGAAGCTTATCATCCAGTGGAAAGAGAAAGAACTTGAAGAAAAAGCAAAGAAAGAGAAGGCAGACACAAAAGAAGAGGAAGAAGGAGCAGATGCTCGTGAAGGCATGGAAGGTATGCCTCCGGATACAGACATAATGCCTACAGAAGGAATGCCGGACGATTACACTCCCAGAGTTGTCGTAAAAAGCCCGGAAGCATTGGTAAAAGAGCTTCGTTTCGGAGTTGACACAAAACGAAGGGAGGCCGCAAGATTGCTTTTGGCGCAGAAGAAAGGAGTTCTTGAACCTTTTTACGACCAGTTTGTGACGCTTGCAGAGAGAGAAAAAGATTTAGAGACCAGAAAACAGATTCTTTTAATTATTGGAAAGACCGGACTTCCTCAAGCAGGAGAGTTTTTAGTAGGCTTGTTATCCGCTAAAAATGAGAGTTTTGATATAAAACTCACAGCGCTTCAAGCAGTAGTTTCCGCAGGTTCTGAGAGTGTTGCCGATAGATTAAGCAATGTATTGAAATCTTTAGTAGACGCACGTCTTGCTATGAAAGCTAGCGCGAAAAATGAAATAGAGAAGATTACAAAAAAGATTGAGGATTTTGAAGTTAAAAAGGTTTCACTTCAGCAGGAACTCTATCTTCATCAGCAACAACATGAACAACTACGACAGAAACTTTCAATGATGCCGGAGGATACGGGTTTTCTGCCTGAAGGTCAGGCGGCAGGAGCGCGTACTTCTTTAAATCTCGCGGAGATAAAGAAGATCAGAGACGATATGAAAAAAGAAGAAACAGAAATAAGGAAAAAAAATCGTCTTATCAGACAAGGAGAAGAAGAGAACGGAAAACTTATCGCAGAACGCCAGAAATATGAATTTCTTCTCGCACAAAAGTTTGGAGATGCCGCTCCTGTTCCGATGGCGGGAATGGCTCCTGTATCTTCGTATCAGGATGAAATGATGCAGGTACAGGTAGATTTTTCCAGTCAAGCTTCGCAGGTAACCGATGAACTTCAGCAGGAACAGCTCTTTGCATTAAACCTTATTGAGGTTATTGGACTGATGGGACAAACAAAACATCTTTCTGATATAGAAAGAGCATGGAAAGAGTATGAAAGCAGAAATTTTCTTCTTAGATATGGACTCGCGCGAGCCAGACTTGGCAATTATGGTGGCCTTGAACAGCTTGTTTCCCGGTTAAAAGAAGATTATGGACAGATTTCGCGCGAAGAAATTACTTTACGGACCGGTATTATCGCAGTTCTTGGCACTTACCTGCGAGAGAACAAAAACCCTGAATACAGCGAACTTCTTGATTATATCAGTGGGAATGATTCGCAATCTGAAGTGAAGAATGCCGCCTCAAAAATACTTGGAAAAACTGCAAAACCCCAGGAAAAATCGGAAAAAAATCTCCCTGAAAAAAAAGGATAATAGAGTTCAAGCAGAGATTCGCGCTCTGCTTCGGGAAGGAGTATTGCTTCTTTCTAATGCGGGAATTTCCGACTCCCTTTTTGAATCAGAACTTCTTCTTGCCCATGTCCTTGGCATATCTCGTTGTTGCATATACCTTTCTCCGCGGACTCTTACACCTGAACATAAAAGATTTTTTTTCTCTCTTATTCAACGTAGGCGCCGCCGTATTCCTCTTGCTTATCTTCTCCGAAGGGTATGGTTTTGGAAAGATTCTCTCGGAGTTGGTCCGGGAGTATTGGTGCCGCGGTCTGAAAGCGAAATTCTTATAGAGACTTCATGCGAATGGTGCGACTCTACTCAGAAGAGCATGATACTTGAGTTATGCACTGGAAGCGGATGTTTGGCGATAGCGCTTGGCCGAGAATTTCCTTCCTCCACTATTTACGCGACCGATATTTCATTGATTGCTGTTCAAATTGCCTCTACCAATATATTGGAATCCGGTCTTACTAACCGTATTATCGTGCTTCAGGAAGATCTTTTTCCCTCCTTTAGGTTCAGGTATGACCTTATTCTTGCAAATCCTCCCTATCTTTCCGGAAAAGAACTTTCTTCCGCTGATCCAGAGCTTTTGTATGAACCGCGCCAGGCGCTTTATGGAGGAGAAGACGGGCTTTTTTTTTACCGAAAGATTCTTCGTTCGGCTCCAGACTTTCTTCAGAGGGGAGGCTTTCTTATAGTAGAAATTCCTGAATGGGGAGCGATTCCTGTGGCATCTTTAGCAGAAGAACCTTTACGACTGTGCGAAGTTCGGAAAGATCTTGCGGGAAAAGATCGCGTACTTGTTTTTAAAAAGATTCCAGAGGACATAGAGTATTGTTAGGAAGCGGTTTTATTGTAAAAATAGATTTTGATATGATACAATGCAAGTATTGTGGGGGAAGGTCGCAAAAGAGCTTTTTTTTGAAGGTGCCCCGCGATCTCTTTCAGAAATACACTCATCTTGCATTAGTACGTGTATAACATTGTTTGAAGGGAGAAATTCATGGATCTCTTTGAGATTACAGGAGGAGCCCGATTATCGGGCGCGATTCCTGTTTCCGGTGCAAAAAATGCGGTTTTGCCTATTATGGCGGCATCTATACTTACCTCTCAGAAAAGTATTATCCATAATGTTCCGGATCTTCAGGATGTCGCAACCATGCGGAAGATTCTTGAATATCTTGGAGCAAGGGTCTCCTTTTCCGGAGGAACCCTTACAATAGATCCTTCTTCGGTCTCAAAGAGCGATGCTCCCTATGAGTTTGTGAAAACAATGCGGGCCTCTGTTTCTCTGCTTGGTCCGCTGATCTCTAAATTTGGATCTGCTCGTTTTTCACTTCCCGGTGGTTGTGTTATTGGTTCTCGTCCTATTGATCTTCATCTGAAAGGGCTTGAAAAACTTGGTGTTTCTGTTGGCATTGAGCAGGGATATATTAATGCAGAGAGTTCAGGACCATTGAAAGGAACCTATATTTTTCTTGGCGGTAACTTTGGTTCAAGCGTTCTTGCTACCTGCAACTTAATGTCTGCGGCAGTGTTGGCGCAGGGAGAAACCTGTATAGAATTTGCCGCCTGTGAACCAGAGGTAGTGGATCTTGCGGGATTTCTTACTGCCATGGGCGCAAAGATACAAGGCGCGGGTTCTCCATTAATTCGGATTGAGGGTGTTTCTAGTTTACAGGGTGTTGAATATACCATTATTCCGGACAGGATAGAGGCAGGAACCTTCCTTCTTTCTGGTATAATGACCAGAGGAAAGGTTGCAGTAGAGAACTGTTGTCCCCGTCATCTTGGCGCATTTATTGAAAAACTCAAGGAAGCAGGTATTCCAGTCTCTCTTTACGACCATGCGATTGAAGCAGATGGCTCCCGCGGATGGAATGCGGTAGATATTGTAACTCTCGCTTATCCGGGATTTCCGACCGATCTTCAGGCACAGATGATGGCGCTTCTTACCATTGCCCGCGGAGTAAGTATTGTAACAGAAAAGGTTTTTCCAGAACGTTTTATTCATACTGGAGAATTAAATCGCCTTGGAAGCAATATTTTGCTGGATGGCTCTGGCGCGATTGTGCGGGGTGTGGAAGGTTTGAAAGGAGCGCGTGTTATGGCTTCTGACCTTCGCGCAAGTGCGGCGCTTGTTATCGCGGGACTTGCGGCAGAAGGGACAACCTCTGTTTCTCGGGTCTACCATCTTTTTCGGGGCTATGAAAAGTTTGAAGATAAACTTGCTTCTCTTGGCGCTTCCATCAGCCGAAAAAAGGATATATCATGACGAAAAAAAATCTCTGTATATGCGGAGCATGCGGAAGAATGGGAAAAACGATTCTTTCCCTTCTTTCCGAGGATCCTCTTCTTTCGCCCAATCTCTTTATTGAAGCGAAAGGTCATCCCTGTATCGGGGTTGAAATACTCCCGGGTATTGCGGTAAGAGATACTTTTCCCGGAAGAGAAACTCGGATTGATGTATCTATTGATTTCAGCGTTCCCGACGCTTCTATGCAGAATCTCGCATTTGCCGCGGAACGTGCTTTTCCCATGGTAATCGGTACCACGGGATTTTCTTCCGCTCAGAAAGAGGCCGCGGCTCTCTATGCAAAAAAGATTCCTCTTCTTATGGCTCCGAATATGTCTCTTGGCGTGAACTGTATGATGGAGATTTTAGAGTATGCGACATCTCTTCTTCCCGGATATGAGGTGGAAATAGTTGAAACACACCACCATAACAAAGAAGATGCTCCAAGCGGAACTGCACTTAAGTTGGGAGAGATTGTCTGCCATGCAAGAGACCTCTCTCCGAAAAAAGTCTTTACTTTTGGACGATCCGGAAGGCCGGGTCCCCGATCTAAGGATGAGATAGGCATCCATGCAATCCGTCTTGGCGAGGTTGTGGGAGAACATCAGGTTTTCTTTGCAGGTCCTGGAGAAATCCTTGAGCTTTCCCATCGTTGTTTTACTCGGGAATCTTTTGCGGCGGGCGCGATTCTCGCGGCAAAGTTTCTTCTTACACAAGATTCCGGACTATATGCAATGAAGGATGTTATTTCTTGGATGAGAAGGGTGTCGGAGAAACCATGACCAATTCTTTGCTAACACAGGAGATCTCGCTATGTGGAAGTTGAGCGAAAGGATGGGAGGGCTTCCTCCCTATCTTTTTATTGAGATTGACCGAAAGAAGAAGGAGTTACAAGAGAAGGGTTTTGAGGTTATCAATTTTGGGGTCGGAGACCCAGATATGCCTACACTCCCACGTATTGTGGAGGCCTTAAAATGTTCGGTATCAGATTCTTCTGTACACCGGTACCCCTTTGGAAAAGGAAGGAAAGATTTCCGAAATGCGATTTCCGGATACTATGACAGATATTACAATGCCTCTATTGATCCAGAAGAAGAGATATGCGTATTAATCGGTTCAAAAGAGGGTATTGCCCATTTTCCTTTTGCTTTTTTGAATCCCGGAGAATATGCCTTGATTCCCGAGCCAGGTTATCCTGTATACCATATCGGAACTTTTCTTGCTGGTGGCCAGAGCTATTTTATGCCGCTTCAGCAGTCTAATGGATTCCTTCCGGATTTAGGCGCGATTCCTTCTTCTGTGCGTGAAAAAGCAAAACTTCTTTACCTTAATTATCCTAACAATCCCACAAGTTGTTGTGCACCGGAAGAGTTTCTCCTTGAGGCTATTCAATTTTGCAAAGATCATCATATTATCCTTCTGTACGATGCGGCCTATGCCGAGATTTTTTATGAAGGAAAACGACCGATTAGTTTTCTTTCTCTTCCGGGTGCAAAAGAGGTAGGAATTGAATTCCATTCTCTTTCAAAGACCTATAATATGACTGGCTGGCGGGTTGGCTGGGCTTGTGGAAACCCCTCGCTTGTCAAGGGTCTTGCCACCCTGAAAGAAAATATAGATTCCGGCACTTTTGAAGCCTTGCAACTTGCGGGTCTTGAAGCATTGGTTGGTCCTCAGACCGATGTTGCCAATCTTCGCGCGATCTATCAGCGAAGACGCGATGTACTCGTTGAAGGATTAAAAAAACGCTTCCCGGAGATTATTGCTCCTGAAGCAACCTTTTACGTTTGGCTTAAGGTTTCTGGCGACGGCGCAGATTTTGCACGAACCCTTCTTGAGAAGGCACAGATTGTCGTAACACCCGGAATAGGGTTTGGTCCCTCTGGAAAAGAGTATGTTCGTTTTGCTCTTACCATTGATGAAGAGAAGATTACCGAGGCATTGTCACGGATGGATAATATATGAAACCACAACCTTGCGTTGCTATTATTGTGGGAAGCAAAACAGACCTTCCCTTTCTTGAAGGCGCTACTTCGGTCTTGGAAGAATTCGGAGTTGCATATAGTGTAGAAGTAATGTCTGCGCATCGTAGCCTTGATAAGGTATCTGCATTTGCCTCTTCCGCGGAAGAGAATGGTTTTGAAGTTATTATTGCGGTGGCTGGTATGGCCGCGCATCTTCCCGGTGTTATTGCGGCAAAGACCGTTCTTCCCGTGATAGGAGTTCCTCTTCCTACCAGCGATATCAAAGGCATGGATTCTCTTCTTGCTATTGTTCAGATGCCGGGAGGAATTCCTGTGGCAACTATGGCGATTGGAAAGGCGGGAGTAAAAAATGCCGCTCTGTTTGCGGTGGCGATTCTTGCAAGAAGAGAGAAGTCACTTTTAAAAAAACTTCAGAAATACCGGGAGAGTATTTTCTAATACTCTGTAAGAAATTATCACGGAAAAGGCATCTGAAGAAAAATCCCGGAATAATGACCTGTTTCAAGTTACTATTTTGGGTTCGGAGGAGCTATGAAGATAGGAATTCTTACAGGTGGAGGAGATTGCCCGGGATTAAATCAGGCGATCCGCGGATGTGTGGTACAGAGTCTCTGTTTTGGTAATGAATGTATAGGTATTCTTGAAGGATGGAAAGGTCTATACCACGCAGAATCAATCCCTCTTCCTATTGAAGAGGTGGATAAGATCGTTGGAAAAGGCGGCACGATAGTGGGAACTTCTCGTTTTAACCTTATCCGTCGGGACCATGGAATAGAGACCGTAAAAGCAAATATGGCAATGATGGGTATTGATGCTCTTGTGGCTATGGGAGGAGAAGATACCCTTGGAGTTGCGTCGCGGCTCTTCTCTTCTGGAGTAAATATTGTGGGTGTTCCGAAAACAATAGATAATGACCTGTTTGCGACTGATTATACCTTTGGTTTTCATAGTGCGGTAAGTCGTGCTGTGGAGGCGTGTGAATCCCTTATAGATACAGGCACGTCTCATCGTCGGATTATGGTGGCAGAAGTTATGGGAAGACATGCAGGATGGGTTGCGGCATTTACCTCTCTTGCCGCTGGCGCTGATTGGTGCATTGTTCCGGAGTTTCCGAATGATTACGAAGCGATGTATACACATCTTGCGAAAGTCTGGAAACGCAAAAAAACCGGCCTTGTCATTGTATCGGAAGGAGTAGAACTTTTCAAAGATTCCGAAGAGAAAGAATGTGATGATTTTGGACACCGAACAGTGGGAGGAGTTGCCGAAACTATTGCAGATATGATACAAAGGTCTACGGGCATTGAAACGCGTTCTTCTCAATTTGGACATATCCAGAGGGGAGGAAGTCCTACGGTGTACGACAGAATTTTAGGGCTTCGGGTAGGAGTAAAAGCCGCGGAACTTATTGAAGAAAAAAAGTTTGGGATGATGGCATGTTTGCGGGGAGATCGTGTGGAAGCGGTCTCTCTTGAGAAGGCGGTAGAGAAATTAAAAACTTTAGAGAAGAGTTGGTTTGAACTGGCGCATCTCTTTTTTTACTAAACATCCCATTTTTCTTATAGAAGATTCAAGGAGGAAGAAAATGGATAGATGGGCAGAGTATTCTGATGGCACGACAATCAGCAAAGAAATATTCACCTTGCTTGCACATGCGGCTCCTTCTGGAATTATTGATGTCTTTGCATCGGATCAACATAATTCCTATTTGAAATTAGCATCCTCCTACTTTACACATATCAGAGTAGAGAAAAAACCCGATGATGAGGATGTCCGCCAGATTTGTCTTACTTTTGCTCCATACTTAAAGAACCATACCACCGCGGTCCTTTTTAATCATCTTGCCTATCAAAGACCGGGATTTCGGGAACTCTTAGGAAAAGATATTATGCTGATCGGACGTCTTGAAGACTCTTTTCCTGAAGAACTGGATCATGGCATGGGCAAACTCGCCCGTCTTTCTATAGAACCTGAAGAGGTCATAGACCAATTGGATGCCTTTAAGATTATGCTGATTCTTAATCCTTCTCATCGCGAGAGTTGGGAGAAGAACCAGGCTTTCGCGGAAGATCTTTTTCAGCGAGCGCAGAAATTGCATAAACCGCTTTTTACTGAAACCGTACTTATGCCGTTGCCGGGAGAATCTAAAAGAGAGTTTGCGGCCCGTCTTCCTGAAGATCTTGTGGCAATGGCGGAATCCTTTGGTTCGTACGGCCATTTTTATAAAACACAGGTCCCGATCTTGTGGTACGAAGAGAATGGCATCGCACATCGGGCATCTACGCCTGCACAGGTACGGGAAACAGTTCTTTCTATGAAACGTTTTGTTCCCCGTCCTATGCTTCTTCTTAGCGCCGCTGTAGATTTTGAACAATATGCGGCGCAGTATGGTATTGTATGCGATCTTGTTTCTGGTCCTATGTGCGGCAGAGCCTATTTTAAGGAGTCATTTACCGATAGCCATACCAAAGATTGGAAGAGTCTCGGTGAATCTTTTGCTCGAATCGCACTTCCAAGAATAGATCTTATCAGAAATCTGGCAGGTGCAATGAGTCGTCCATGGTGGAGCGAATGCGCCTCGGTGCAAGAGGAAGCAAAGGCGCTTGTAAAGGAATCATCCGTATCAAGAACTTTTTCCTTAGAGGGTGGAGGGTACTAAGAGTGAAAATAGCGATCCTTACCAGTGGCGGAGACGCGCCCGGTATGAACTGCGCAATCCGCGCAATAGTACGGAAAGGAGTCTCCCATGGCTGTGCTATGGTGGGAGTAAAGCGGGGCTTTCGTGGACTGTATGAATCTCTTTTTGAACCTATGACTGCCAGAAGCGTGGGAGGTATTATTAACCAGGGTGGAACCATACTCAGATCAACCCGTTTTACAGAGTTTTATGATAGCGCTATTCAGAAGGTTGCCTGTAAAAACCTTCTTTCTGCAGGTATAGACGGATTGGTTGTTATTGGCGGAGACGGTTCTGCGGCAGGCGCTCTTTCCTTCTTTGAAAATACCCTCTTCCCTGTGGTTCATATCCCTGCCTCTATTGATAATGACCTTTTTGGCACTGATTCTACTGTGGGTTTTGATACCGCGGTAAATACCGCGGTGGGAGTCATTGACAAGATCCGAGATACAGCAACCAGTCACGAACGGATCTTTGTGATTGAGGTAATGGGCCGGGAACATGGATTTCTTGGCCTTGATATTGCGATCGCATCCGGAGCGGAGATAGCGCTTCTTCCAGAATTTCCCATTAAATGGGATCGTGTAAAAATGCGCCTTGATACAGATTACGCAAAAGGAAAAATAACCTCTCTTGTCATTCTCGCGGAGGGTGCGGGCAAAGCCCATGAAGTTGCCGCCACCATCGCTTCTCTCTGTCCTGATAGAGAGGTACGGTATGTAGTTCTTGGATATTTGCAACGCGGCGGAAGTCCAACCTTTCAGACTCGCGCGTTGGCGACAGTTTTTGGTAACGAAGCAGTAACAATGCTTCTTGAAGGAGATGTCGGAAAGATGGTTGCTATCAAGAATAACCATATTGACCGAATCCCTTTGCAAGAGGTTGTTTCGCATGAACTTCCGTTTCCACACGAAAAATTGAACCTTCTTGAAACTATGGCAGTCTAAATAGGTATAGGAGAAGGTTCTTTGAAGAATAGAGCCATTATTAAGATGGCAATTTTCAGAATGCCTGCGGATTAAAGGAGCAGAAAGAAACTGTACAACCCCGCTACTTCGGGATAGGAGGATATTTCTATGAGAAGTGATCAGGTAAAAAAAGGATTGCTTAGAACTCCCCACAGAAGCCTTTTCAAAAGTCTTGGTCTTACCAATGAGGAACTTTCTCGTCCTTTAGTGGGAGTGGCAAATTCCTGGAATGAAATAGTTCCCGGTCATATAGGGCTTCAAAGAATTGCGGCGGCAGTAAAGACAGGAATCAGAATAGCGGGCGGTACTCCGATTGAGTTTAACACTATCGGAGTTTGCGATGGCATTGCCATGGGACATGAAGGGATGAAATATTCTCTTGTAACGCGCGAATTAGTGGCAGATTCTGTGGAAGCTGTTGCAATGGCGCATATGTTTGATGGTTTAGTACTCATTCCCAACTGCGACAAGATTGTTCCCGGCATGGCGATGGCGGCCTTACGTTTGAATATTCCTTCTATTCTTTGTAGCGGCGGTCCCATGCTTGCCGGTTTTACTTATGCTACCGGAGCTGTTGATCTTATCTCGGTTTTTGAGGGGATCGTCAAAAAATCTGCAGGAGAAATCTCTGAAGAAGAACTTTCATTCTTTGAAGATTACGCCTGTCCGGGATGTGGTTCCTGTTCAGGGATGTTTACCGCAAACTCTATGAACTGCCTTCTTGAAGCATTGGGACTCGCACTTCCTGGTAATGGCACTGTTCCCGCGGTTTTTGCCGCTCGCGAACGTCTTGCGAAACAGGCGGGTATGCGGATAGTTTCTCTAATATCCGAAGGAATTTCTCCTAGATCTATCGCAACACAGAAGGCCTTTGAAAATGCGATTACCGTAGATATGGCGATTGGCGCATCCAGTAATACAGTCTTACACCTTCCTGCGATTGCCGCAGAGGCAGAGATTCCCCTTTCCCTTGATTACTTTAATGAAGTAAGCAAACGCACTCCTAACCTTTGCAAGATCTCTCCCGCAGGAGTTCATCATATGGAGGATCTTGATAAAGCCGGAGGAATTCCCGGTGTAATGAAGGTTCTTGCGGAACAGGGTCTTTTGCATACTGATATTTCAACTGTATCAGGATTAACCGTAAAAGAAATTACATCCGGAGCAAAGGTATGGGATGATACAGTGATTCGTCCCTTTGCCAACCCTTGGTCGGATCAGGGCGGCATTGCGATTCTTAAAGGCAACCTTGCGCCAGACGGCGCAGTGGTAAAACAGTCCGCACTTTCTTCCCGCAAATTTGCATTGAAAGGACCTGCTCGCGTCTTTGATGGAGAAGAATCCTGTCTTGAAGCGATCTTGGCAGAGAATGTCCATGAAGGAGATGTGGTGGTTATCCGTTATGAAGGACCTCGCGGAGGTCCAGGTATGCGCGAGATGCTTGCAGTTACTTCCGCACTTTCCGGTAAAGGTTTGGGCGAGAAGGTGGCATTATTGACCGATGGAAGATTTTCCGGAGGAACCAGAGGTGTTGCTATAGGTCATATTAGTCCTGAAGCAGCCGCAGGAGGACCTATTGGTCTTGTAAAGGAAGGAGATATTATTTCTATTAACTTAGACGAAAGAACCCTCTCCCTTGAGGTTTCCGATGAAGAGATGAAAGAGCGGGCTTCTTCATTTCATGCAAAAGAAAGAAAAATTTCAGGCGTTCTTGCTCGGTATGCAATGCTTGTTTCTTCTGCAGCCGACGGCGCCATACTGAGGAAACGGCCATGCATTTAGAAAAAAAATTTGCAAAACAAGGTATCATAACTCCGGCAGTGGAAAAGATTGCTCTCGCGGAACAGGCAGATCCAGAGCTTCTTGCTTCTTCTGTTGCCGACGGCACTCTAACCATTCTTTCCCATAGAAAAGAATTTTTTTGCGGTATTGGCGCGCATACTCGCGTAAAGGTAAATGCGAACCTTGGAACCTCGCCCGATCTTTGCGATCTAAACGATGAGAAGGAAAAATTACGTGCGGCCATCCATGCTGGCGCGGATGCGGTAATGGATTTAAGTACCGGTGGAGACCTTAACGATATCCGGAAGGAGATTATCTCTTCCAGTACGGTTCCCGTGGGCTCTGTTCCTGTCTATCAGGCAATCGTTGAAACCATAGAGGCGCATGGTTCATTCCGACCTATGACGTCAGATACCCTTTTTCAAACGATTGAAAAACATGCCGCGGACGGCATCTCTTTTGTAACAGTCCATTGCGGTGTAACCCGAAAGACGCTTGACCTTTTAAAAAAGAGTAAACGTCTTACTGGTATTGTAAGCAGGGGAGGGGCCTTTCTTTTAAGTTGGATGCTTCTTACTGGCAAGGAAAATCCCTTATATGAAGAGTACGATCGTCTTTTAGAATTAGCGCGAAAATATGATCTTGTCTTAAGTTTGGGAGATGGGTTGCGTCCCGGGTCGGTGGCAGACGCGACAGATACGCTTCAGATGTCAGAACTAATAACTCTCGGCGAACTTGCTCGCCGTGCCGCGGAACAGGATGTTCAGGTATTTATTGAAGGTCCGGGGCATATTCCGCTTCATCAGGTGGCTGAGAATGTTCGTCTTGCCAAAACCGTCTGTGCTGGAGCGCCCCTTTACCTTTTAGGTCCCATTGTAACTGATGTGGCTCCTGGTTATGACCATATCACAGGAGCTATTGGCGGTGCGGTGGCCGCAATGGCAGGAGCGGATTTTCTCTGTTATCTTACTCCCGCAGAACATTTAACGCTTCCAGGCATAGATGACGTGGTACAGGGAGTAATTGCCTCCCGTATTGCCGGTCATGCGGCAGATATTGCCAAAGGACGAGCTGGTGCGCGCGATTGGGACGACTCTTTTTCTAAGGCGCGATATATCCGTGATTGGGAAGAACAGGAACGTCTTTCTATGGATCCCGCACGATTCAAAAAATTAAGAACCTCTCATCCTATTCCTCCAGACAAGGTATGTACAATGTGTGGAAAGTATTGCGCGCTTAAGGTGCTTAGTGAAGCGCTTGATATTTCCCTTCCGCACTTTTAACTATGGCACAGAAAATACGCCTATATGGAAATCCGGTTCTTCAAAAGGTCTCTGCGCCGGTAGAAGAGTTCGGCAAAAAACTTCGCTCATTAATTGAAGGGATGGAGAAGACTCTTCATACTTCGGGAGGCATAGGTCTTGCGGCGCCCCAGATAGGAGTTTCCCTTCGTCTTTTTCTTGCCTCTGACAGGGAGGGCAAACGCCTTCACAGGATTATCAATCCTGTGATAGTGGAGATGGAGGGCTCTGATATTGATATGGAAGGATGCTTAAGTTTTCCTGAGATTTATCTTTCTATTTCGCGTCCTACACGGGTTGTTATTGAAGGATTTGGTCCGAATGGCAAAAAAATAGTACGGGAAGCAAAAGGCCTTCTCGCGCGCTGTTTTCTCCATGAAATAGATCACCTGAACGGAACGTTGATCATTGACCATATTTCTCCGGAAGAACGTATTCCCTGGGAAGAAGAAATTGCAAAACTTTTGCAACAAAAAAGACGATGATTTCCGAATACCTTCTTACCTTTGACACCCGTCTCCTTCCGATGGAAGAGGTTGATTGCCTTGTGATAGGCGCGGGTGTGGCGGGGCTTCGGGTTGCCGCGGGTTTAGAAGGACAAAGAGTTCTTATAACCTGTAAAGGATCTCTGAACGACAGCAGTTCTTGGCATGCGCAGGGAGGGATTGCCGTAGCGCTTTCAGAAGGAGATTCTCTTCAATCCCATATTCTTGACACCATGGAAGCGGGATGCGGTATTAACAATCAAGATTCTGTGAAGATTTTGGTAGAAGAAGGCATTGCGCGGGTACGGGAACTTATTAGTTGGGGCGCTCGGTTTGATATGAAGGACGGTCAGGTTCATTTTTCACGTGAAGCCGCCCATTCTTTTGACAGAATTCTTCATGCCAACGGCGATGCCATTGGAAAAGAGCTTGTCAGGGTTCTTCTTGCGAAGATAGCGTCCCGGAAAGAAATAAGAATTACCGATCGCCTATTTTTAGTGGATCTTCTCTCTGTTTCAGGTATTGTATATGGAGCGCTCTTCTTTGATCTTCGCGCGGGAAGTCTCCTTCCTATCCGTGCAAAAACCGTTGTTTTAGCTTCGGGCGGAGCATCCTCAATCTATCAAGAATCCACCAATCCCGCCGGCATCATTGGCGATGCGCAATCTGCCTTTTTCCGGAAAGGCGGCATCCTTTCCGATCTTGAATTTTTCCAGTTTCATCCCACCACTCTTTATCTTGCCGGCGCTCCTCGTTTTCTGATCTCCGAGGCGGTACGCGGCGAGGGAGGAATCCTTCGCGACAAAGCAGGGATTCCATTTATGGAACAGATACATCCTCGTAAAGATCTTGCGCCTCGTGACATTGTTTCCAGGGCAATGGTAACGCGTATGAAAGAGACTGGAACCAACACCATTTTTCTTGATGTGCGCCATCTCCATAAAATCTTTCTTAAAGAACGCTTTCCACTTATTTACAGAACCTGCCTTGATTATGGCATTGATATTGCCTCTGATCCGATTCCTGTACGGCCGGCCGCGCACTATTGTATGGGAGGAATCAGAACAGACATCAATGGACGAAGCTCTCTTGAAAACCTGTATGCATGCGGAGAAGCGGCATGTACCGGAGTGCATGGCGCAAACCGTCTTGCTTCCAATTCTCTGCTGGAATCTCTTGTTTTTGGAGCGAGAACAGCAAAGACAATATGCCGCCATATTGATACTATCAAGAAAGAAGATATTGAATGTGCATTCTCGTTCCAGAAAGGAAAGAAACGCATCCTGATAGATACAGAAGATCTTAGACGTTCCATTAAGAGCCTTCTATGGAAAAATGTAGGAATTGAACGTAGCGCCGAAGGACTCGCGGAAGCAGAACGACGTCTTTCCATCTGGCAGAAATATGCTTTTTCCAAAGCCTTTGATTCTATCGCTGGATGGGAAATTCAAAATATGCTTCTTCTTGGCAGGGTTATGACTTTTCTTGCATACAGACGTACCGAGAGCAGGGGAGCCCATTTTAGATGCGACTATCCTGATCGTGATGATATTGCTTGGAAGATGCATCAGACCATTTCATCGGAAGATCCCTTCTTTCTTTCTCCGGAAGATCGCTTGTAAAGAGTAAAGAGTTTTTTCCTTCCACTTTATTCATGGTATGATATCTTTTTACCGCGTATTACGCTTTTATTCCCCATATACACAAAAGAGAACCGTGTGAAAACAGGCGATGATATTACTGAGGAGATAAGGTATGGCACGAAAGGAGCCCTTAAAGCAGTCTGTTGATGATCGCATAAAAAATTTTAACGAGGTTTCATCCGGTCTTTCCGAAGAAGATGCGGTAACAGAAGCACTACGTTGTCTTCAGTGCAAACGACCAAAATGTGTTGCTGGATGTCCTGTTGGTATAGATATTCCGGCTTTTATTGCAAAAATTGCAAAACGAGATTTTATTGGCGCCTTAAAAACCATTAAAGAAAAAAATGCGCTTCCCGGTATTTGCGGACGGGTCTGTCCTCAGGAAACGCAGTGTGAGGGAGAATGTATTCTAAAACGAAAATCCGAGCCGATAGCGATCGGGCTTCTTGAACGTTTTGCCGCTGACTCTGAAAAAGGCACCCAAAAATCTCTTCCCGTAAAATCATCTTCCAAACCATGGAAAGTGGCGGTTATCGGAAGCGGTCCCGCGGGTCTTACCTGTGCCTCTGAACTAGCTGTTTCTGGTATTTCGGTGACTATTTTTGAATCTCTCCATGAACCAGGCGGAGTTCTTACCTATGGCATTCCTGAATTTCGGTTACCAAAAAAGATTGTTCGGGAAGAGATCGGATACATAAAAAGCCTTGGTGTGGAAGTACGTTCGGATTTTCTTATTGGAAGGACTCTAACTCTTGAAGATTTGAAGGAAATGGGATATGACGCCTTCTTTATTGGCGCGGGCGCGGGACTTCCTACTTTTATGGGAATTCCCGGCGAAAACCTTCTTGGTGTTTATTCTGCCAATGAATTTCTTACTCGGGTAAACCTTATGAAGGCCTATCGTTTTCCCGCAACAGATACTCCGATCGTGGTAAGCAAACAGGTTGCGGTGATTGGCGGCGGAAACGTTGCGCTTGATTCTGCCCGCTCTGCACTCCGTCTTGGCGCGGAGGTTACCGTAGTATACCGAAGATCAGAAGAAGAAATGCCTGCACGCCGGGAAGAATTTGAGAATGCCCGCGAAGAAGGGATCCTCTTCTCTTTTCTTACTCAGCCTCTTGCTTTTGAGGGCGATCAAACCGGACATTTAACAGGACTTCATGTTATTTCAATGAAACTCGGTGCACCTGACGAGAGTGGACGAGCCCGTCCTGTTCCTATTGAAGGTTCTGAACAAACTCTTCAGTTTGGAACCGCGATCGTTGCTATTGGTCAAAGACCGAACCCGATTCTTACCAACTCTATTCCCGATCTTTCAGTTGGAAAAGGAGGCATTATTATCGCTGACCCTGAAACAGGAGCCACTACTATTCCAGGTGTTTTTGCGGGCGGCGATATTACCACGGGCGCCGCAACTGTTATTAGTGCGATGGGCGCAGGAAAAAAGGCCGCATCCGCGATAGCGTCATGGCTTGAAAAAGAAAAGCCTGTACAGTAAAGAAGGATACCGGCTGTGCTTTTATTCCTTATCTTCTGTGTTGACACGATTTTTGAAAACAATTACTATTACAGACTGATATAAGGCTATCGGTACACTTTTTTGATTGATTTTTTTCCGAAAATTAACAGAATTTTTTTTTTACATACAGGGAGGGGAAATGTTCCCGATAACTGTAGTGATTATTGTAGTGATAGTTCTTGCTAATTCTATCAAAGTGGTAAATGAATACGAGCGTGGTGTTATCTTTCGGCTTGGACGGCTTGTTGGAGCGAGAGGCCCGGGACTTTTCTTTCTTATCCCTATGATAGAACGGATGGTAAAAATTACCTTGCGGACAGTAACCTTTGATGTAACTCCGCAGGAAGTGATGACTAAAGATAATGTTCCTATCAAGGTAAATGCCGTTGTATGGTTTCGTGTCATGGATCCGCAAAAATCTGTAGTGGAAGTAGAGAATTACCAGATGTCTACCATGCAGATCGCGCAAACAACCTTGCGGGGAGTAGTGGGTCAGCTTCTGTTGGATGAGATTCTCGCGGAACGCGAGACCATCAACCGAAAATTGCAACAGATTATTGATGAGCAGACCGATCCTTGGGGAATCAAGGTAAGTATTGTGGAGATTAAAGAGGTTGAACTCCCAGAAACCATGAAACGCGCGATGGCGCGGCAGGCAGAGGTTGAACGGGAACGAAGAGCGAAAGTGATTAATGCAGAAGGAGAATTTCAGGCAAGTGAAAACCTTGTGAACGCGGCGCGAGAACTTGCTAAACAACCCATGGCGCTTCATCTCCGATTTCTTCAAACTGCGGCAGAGATTGCGAGCGAGAAAAACTCTACTCTTGTCTTTCCTATCCCTCTTGAACTCTTTCAGATGTTTGGAAAACAGAAACCTCAAGAGTAGACGCCTCTTTTAGCGAGTATGAAACATTTTTCTTCAATAGGAATTATTGGACTTGGAGTTATTGGCGGTTCTATCGGACTTGCCATACAGAAACGGGCTCTTGCTGACCGGGTATATGGAATGGCACGGAGCGAGTCCACGCTTTGCAAAGCCCTTTCTTCTGGTGCGATTGATCAAGGAACACAAGAATTTTCTTCGCCTCTTACGGATGCCCAGCTTCTTATATTGGCGGCGCCTGTTTCCACTAATCTGATGTATGTACGTTCTCTTTGCGGCTATAATCCCAATACCTTCTTTACTGATGTTGGAAGTACAAAGAGAGAGATTCTTGCCGAGGTGGACAAAGCAAGCGGTATTTCTCATAATTTTGTGGGCGCGCATCCTATGGCGGGTTCGGAACAGACTGGATTTGAATATGCTTCCGCAGATCTTTTTGAAGGAAAAACGATCTTTCTTTCTAAAACAGAAAAAAGTTCTCCGGAATCTGTGGAATCTATTGCGGCCTTCTGGAAGGCGCTTGGAGGAGAGATTGTTTGGATAGAGGCTTCTAAACACGATACTCTTGTCGCTTATACGAGCCATCTTCCCCATTTGGTGGCATTTGCCCTTGGAAAGAGTTTACGGCCTCTTGCAGACGATCCGGATTTTCACAAAGCGATTGGTAAAGGATTTCTTGATACTACCCGTATCTCTGCCAGCGCTGGCGAGATCTGGAGCGATATTTTTTTATTAAACAGAGATAACCTTCTTGCATCACTCCGTATTTTCAAGGAATCTCTCGCCTCTTTTGAAGATCTTGTAGAGCGATGTGAGAACCGTACCCTGATGGAATTGTTGGACGAGGCGGCACAATTACGCCGGAGTTTGAAAAAAAATGGATAGAAAAGAGATTATGAAGAAAGTTTCAAGGGTTGTAATCAAGGTAGGCACCAATGTTCTTACCGAACCAGACCATCGCCTTGATATTTCAATAATGGAACATCTTGGCGAACAGCTTTGCTGGCTGATGGAAAAGAAGAAAAAAGTAGTTCTTGTAACCTCTGGAGCGATTGGGGCGGGTATGCATATCCTTGGCTGGAAACGAAGACCTCGCCAGATTGAAAAACTTCAAGCGGCCGCCAGTGTGGGACAGAGTCGTCTTATGCGCTTTTACGAGAGAATCTTTCGAGAAGAGGGCCGCAATGTAGGACAAATGCTTCTTACCCGAGATATTTGTGATAGTCCTATTCGCATGGCGAGCGCTCGCCTTACGCTTGAGACGCTCCTTCAATACGGTATTGTTCCCATTATTAATGAAAACGATGCTATTGCCGATGAAGAAATATCGGGAAAGTTCAGCGATAATGATAGTTTATCTGTATTGGTTGTAAAACTTCTGAATGCAGATATGCTTCTACTTCTTTCCAATGTAGATGGTTTTTATTGTACTGACCCTCGTACAGACCGTTCTGCCCGTCTTTTATGCGAGGTGCGCACCATCTCTTCTGAACTGAAGAAAACCGTATGCAAGGCAGGTCCTTCCGAAGGAGGCACCGGAGGAATGAGCACAAAACTCTCTGCGATTGAAGAGGTTCTTGAAATGGGGAAACCCTGTGTTCTCGCGAATGGAAAAAGACCATGGGTTATTCGCGAAATTTTTAATGGAAAGAAGGTCGGCACCCTATTTTCTTTGGATAAAGAAGAAAAAAAGAACCCTTCAAAGAAAGTTTCCTGCCGAAAATAACGATTTTTTTTCCCTTTACCTTTAGGGTGACGTATGAAGAGGAACTCACAATATATCCGTCTTGAAGAAGAGGCGGCGAAGGCAAAAGATGCGGCGCTTTCTCTTGCTTCTCTTAGTACAGACCAAAAGAACTCTTTCCTTGCACGGCTTGCAGAGGTACTTAAATCCCGTAAAGAGGAGATTCTTGCGGCAAATCAGAAAGATCTTACCCGAGCCGAAGAAGAAGGGGCGACTTCCGCATTTCTTGATCGTCTTGCTCTTACTCCTGAAGCCATAGAAAAACTTTCTCATTCTCTTTCCACGGTAATCAATCTTAATGATCCAGTAGGCGAGGTTCTAAAAGAAATCAAACGTCCTAATGGCCTCTCTATTAAGAAGGTGCGGGTTCCGATTGGAGTGATTGCGATTATTTATGAATCTCGTCCCGATGTTACCATTGAAGCAACCTCTCTTTGCCTGAAATCCGGCAATGCCGTAATTCTTCGCGGGGGCAGGGAATCTTATTTTTCAAACCGTTCTTTAACATCATGCGTTCAGACTGCCTTGGAAGATACCGGAATTTCTCCTCATGCTGTTTCAATGGTTGGCTCTAGAAGTCGTGCCGCGGTTCGTCATCTTCTCTCTTTAACAGACTCTGTAGATCTTGTGATTCCCCGTGGCGGAGAATCTCTTATTCAGACCGTGGTGAAACTAAGCAGGATTCCGGTTATTAAACATTACAAAGGAGTATGCCATATCTTTGTAGATTCTTCTGCGGTTTTTAAAGATGCGTATGCAATCTGTCTTAACGCGAAAATTCAGAGGCCCGCAACCTGTAATGCCATGGAGACGCTTCTTGTTCATGCTTCCGCGGCGCCGCGGTTCCTTCCGGAAATGGCGAGACTCTTTCAGGAGGCAGGGGTACAGCTTCGCGGATGTTCCATATCTCGTGAAATTGTTCCCTCTATGCAGAGAGCCGATGATTCTGATTGGGAATCGGAATATTTAGATCTTATTTTATCTATTAAAGTGGTTTCAAGCGTGGAAGAGGCAATCTCACATATCAACAGATATGGTACCCGTCATTCTGATGCCATTGTTACCACAGATTCTTCCTCTGCCAAAAAGTTTCTTTATGAAGTAGATTCTGCCTGTGTATACCATAATGCTTCCACGCGATTTACCGATGGAGGCGAGTTTGGCTTTGGTGCGGAAATAGGGATTAGTACCGATAAAATTCATGCGCGCGGTCCTATGGCGCTGGAAGAACTCACGACCTATAAATACCTTATTTACGGCAATGGACAGATCCGAAGCTAACAGATGTAAAGATCTTTCGGTAGAGCGGTTCGGTATTTTTGGAGGATCGTTTGATCCTATTCATATAGGACATCTTTTCTGCGCAGAGTATGCCCGGGAAGAGTTTCGTCTTGATAGAATATTTTTTGTTCCTTCTGGCATTCCTCCGCATCGCGGCGCACCTCGTGCTTCTGCATCGTTCCGATGTGAAATGGTGCGGTTGGCAATTATGGATAATCCCTTTTTTTCATTGTGGGACGCTGAGATTCTTTCACAAGAAGTTTCCTATAGTTATGAAACAGTCATGCGCTTGAAATCTCTCTATCCTTCCGGAGAAGCATTTTTTCTTATAGGAAGAGATGCTTTTTCCCTTCTTGACCAATGGCATAGGATAGAAGAACTGGTGAAAGAAGTTACCTTTCTTGTGGCAGCGCGGGAAGGATCGGATTTAAAGAATCCTTCCATACAATCTTTATCGGAACGGATTAACAATCCTTATATCTCTATTTCCGCCACAATGATACGGAAAAAGATTTTACAGAACCGTTCAATCCGTTATCTTGTTCCTGATAGTGTGGCAGATTTTATTGAGAAGGAGAAGCCCTATGGATGAAGTTGACAGCATTATACGGGAAATGGAAACCGCTTCTTCGGAGGCGGAATCAAGCATACGAGATCTTTCAGGTATGGAAGCGCTTGAACAGTGGCGGGTGCAATATTTGGGAAGAAAAGGAAGACTGGCTTTGTTTGCGGCAAAGATCTCTTCTGTTCCTCCGAAAGAACGTGCCTCTTTTGGAAAAGCATTGAATGCGATGAAAGAACGTCTTACGGCAATATATGAAGAAATTCTTTCTACGGAAAGAACCAAACCCCGTGAATTTTTTACTGTAAACCATACCATTCCAGGCAAGCGTCCTGATTTTTCCGGCTTTCATCCTCTTACCGTGGTTACGCGGCAGGTGGCCTCTATTTTCCAATCATTCGGCTTTGGTGTTCATGTAGGTCCTGAAATAGAGAGCGATTTCTATAACTTTGTGGCGTTGAATATGCCTGAAAACCATCCTGCCCGCGATATGCAGGATACCTTTTACCTAACTCCTGATCAGCATCTTCTTTTACGAACCCATACCAGTCCTGTTCAGATTCGGGTTATGGAGCGCCTCACCCCTCCTTTTCGTATAATTGCCCTTGGAAAGACTTTTCGGAGTGATGCGTTTGATGCTTCTCATACTCCGGCATTTCATCAGATAGAAGGATTAATGGTAGGTGAAGATATCTGTTTCAGCCATTTGAAAGGAGTTCTTTCTCTCTTTCTGCGGAAATTTTTTGCGCGAGATATGAAGGTTCGTTTTCTTCCTTCATACTTTCCTTTTACTGAACCGAGCGCGGAAATTTCTATCTCTTGTGAAATCTGCGGAGGCCGCGGCTGTCAAACTTGTGGTCACGAAGGGTGGCTTGAGATTCTTGGCGCGGGCATGGTACACCCTGAGGTCTTCCGTTATGCGGGATACGATCCTTCCACGGTAACTGGTTTTGCCTTTGGAATGGGAGTGGAACGGCTTGCAATGCTTAAATATGGTATTGAAGATATACGGAGCTTTTTTTTGAACGATATCAGATTTCTTTCTCAGGTGAGGTAATTTCATGCGATACTGCTATGAATCTCTTTCAGAATACTTAAAAGGAAATCATACCCGAACCCAGATAAAAGAGTTCCTTCAGAAGTTTGGATGGAATCCGATTCTTACCTCTGATGAGGCGGGAACCTATTTCACGCTTGAAGTTCCCGCGAACCGCGGCGACCTTTTTAGTCTTCTCGGTCTTGCGAAAGCACTGGTGCCTGCTGGTAATTTTTCCGTAGAATCACCCTCTTTTTCCGTACAGGAAAAGAGCGACCGCACTATTTCCGTAAAGGTAGAGAATGTTGATGATTGTCCTCTCTATTCTGGAAGAATTGTTGAGGGTATTATGCCGGCTCCTTCTCCTGCATGGCTCTCTTCTGCGGTGGAGCGCGCAGGCTTTAGAAGCATTAACAATGTAGTTGATGTAACCAACCTTGTCTTTGTTGAATATGGTCAACCCTTGCACGCCTTTGACCTTTCCAAAGTAAAAGAGGGAATTGTTGTACGGAGAGCCCGAGCCTCTGAAACCATTACTACCCTTGATGGCGTTAACAGAACTTTGGGCGAGGAGGTTCTTCTTATTGCCGATACGTTGACCCCGATCGGTATTGCTGGAATAATGGGTGGAGCAGATTCAGAGATTACTTCTGCAACGCAGGCGATCTTTCTTGAAAGTGCTTCATTTCATCCAGTAAGAATCCGAAAAGGCGCGCGTTTTCTTGGCCATTCTACCGAGGCATCCCAGAGATTTGAAAAATCCGTAGATCTTACCCTTGTCATTGAGGCGCTTGACAGGGCGGCTTTTCTTATGGAGACTGTATGCGGAGGAAGAGTTGGTCCTCGGATAGTACGGGGATCCCGTATAGAAAAAGAGAAGAAAATTCGCCTTGATACTCGTAGGGTTTCACACTTTCTCGGATGCGACATTCCTTCTTCCTTTCTTATAGATCTTTTTGAAAAACTTCGTTTTTCGGTTTCTGGAAAGAATATTCTTACTGTAACGGTTCCTCCGGGAAGAACCGATCTTGAACGCGAAGAGGATCTTATTGAAGAAGTTGCACGATACTATGGATATGATGCGATTCCAGAAACACTTCCATGTGCTGAGATTTCTTCCACGGTCTCTTCCTCCTTCTATGAAAAGGAGGAGAAGGTAAAAGATTTTTCTGTTCGTACAGGATTTACCGAGGTTTCAAACCTTGGCCTGGTTTCAAAAGACGAGGCACATTTTTTTGGAGGAACCGGCCCAGAAATTATCAATCCTCTCTCGTTGAATTTTGCTTTTCTTCGTGGTTCTCTCCTTCCAGAGCTTTTGCGCAACCTTAAAGAAAATTTCAGCTACAGGACAGAACGCCTTTCTCTATTTGAAACAGGCAAATACTTTTTTTCCGATTATACCGAACGTTTAGGTCTTGCGCTCGCGGCAATGAACGAAGGCGATTTCTATACCTTCAAGGGAAGGGTGGAATCAATTCTTTCTTTTTTAGAAGCAAAAGATCTTCGCTGGGATAGAGAGGATATATCAGAGGGGGTATCTATTCCTTTTTCCTCTTCCGGAGAGCTTTTGGGATCAATCTATATTCCTTCTCCAGACTTTCTCCAGCAATTTGATCTTGAAAACGAATCTATTTTTCTCTGTCAGATTGATCTTGAAAAAATATTTGCGATTCCTTCTGTTTCATCGCGATGCGAACCTCTTTCCACTCTTCCTTTGATACGAAGAGACCTTTCTTTGATTATTCCTAAGAAAGTGCGGTGGCACGAGGTGGAAGAGACTCTTTACAGTTCTCTTCTTCCTTCCGGACTTTCAGAGATACGGGTATGCGATATTTACGAAGGAAAACATATTCCTGAAGATTCCACTGGCGCGACAGTTTCCTTTTCCTTTCAGAATGATGGCTCCCTTACCCGGGAAGGAGTGGATGCATTGCTTCATACAACCCTCGCAACCCTTGATAATCTCTTTTCTATCCGGATTCGCGAATGAAAAAATTTCGTATTGAGGTGCTTAGGAGGGCGTATACTATTGAAAGCGACAAAAGCGAAGCAATGATCGCTTCCATAGAAAAAAAATTGAACAAGGCCCTGTCCGACCTTCATTTCCAAATGCCTTCCGTTGATATTCTTGATCTATTGATGGTCTATACTATTGAACTATTGACCCGTGAAGAAGAATATTCTCTTCAGAGGAAGGAGAAGGCGGGAAAAGAGAGACTTATCCAGAAGAAAATTGCCGCGTTGAAGAAGCGGATTGAAGAAGAGATGGCCCGTGACATTTGACAGGCTAGTGAAAGAACGCTATACTTACCATTCCAATACAATATTGCGGGGTGGAGCAGTGGTAGCTCGCCGGGCCCATAACCCGGAGGTCGGCCGTTCAAATCGGTCCCCCGCAACTATCTTTTTCAAAAGTAATTTGCAGATGAAGAGAAAGAAGTCAGGAGAAAATAAGGAACTTATATGCACCGTAAACTCTGTACAATGAAGAATATATGAGATACAGAGTGTTATAACGCGAGGAGCAGACTGACTCGATGATAGGAAAGCAAAAAATTCTCGCGGTAGATATTGGTACCTCGCATATCAGGACACTGGAGCTTTCTATCGGGCGCAAGGGTCCTGTTATTACTCATTATGAAGAGTTTGATGCCCCTCCTTTTCCTGTAGACCAGCGGCTTAGTGTTCTTAGAACAGAGGGGAAACCCTTTTTTCGGGCGCTTCCTTCGCGCCGTGCTTTTATGTCTCTTCCGGGTCGCGGCATTCTTACCCGTCCGATTGTGGTTCCCCGCGTTCCAATTAATAAACTGCGAGATATTCTGAAATACGAAATTCAGCAACAAATTCCTTTTCCTCTTGAGGTCGTAGCATGGGCGTATCAAATTATTTCCGAGACTGATAAAAATTTCAATATCCTTATCTGTGCCGCAAAGAAAGATCTTGTTAACGAATATCTTGGCCATCTTATTCCTTTAGGCCTTTCCCTTGAATCCCTTGATACTGATCTTTTTGCCATATACAATCTTTTCCGTTTTTCTCCCTCTTATCAGCCTGGAAAATGTCAGGCAATTCTTGAGGTAGGAGCGCAAACCTCCAATCTTGTTATCACCCATCAAGAAAAAATGTTGATGCGCGCCCTTACCACATCCGGAGATACCATTACAACCGCAATTTCTGAGGCTCAGACCATTGAATTTCCCGAAGCAGAGAAATTAAAGAGGGAGCAGGGTTGTGCTCTTCCTATGGTAACCTCTATCCTTGAATCTCTTCATACCGAGCTTCAGAACTCCTTTGATTACTGGCGTTTTACCTTAAAAGGTTCAGATATTGAAGAACTTTTTATTTGTGGCGGCACCTCTCAGATGGAGGGCTACAAAGCTTTTTTTGAAGAGAAGACCAAACTTCCCACCTTTTATCTTAATCCTCTTGAATATATGGAGGTTGCTCCTGATTTTGCGGAATCAGTGAAAGAGAAAGGTCCTGAACTTGCGACACTCTGCGGGATTGCTCTGAAACTTCTTGATACCGCGGTGGTAGATATTGATATGCTTCCCACAGAGATTCTTCGTATGCGGGAATTCAAAGAGAACCGTATTTATATGGTTCTTTCTCTTGCCATGGCGGTATTGCTTTCTGTAACGCCGCTCTTCTTTATTTCTCAACAGAAAGTGGCGCTTCAGAACTTTGGAAAAGAGGTAGAACTTTCCCTGCAGGAATATGAAAAATATAAACCCGAAGTAGAACGGCTTCAAAAAGGTATTAATGAGACAAAAGGAAATATCGGAGTAGTGAAGGGCTTAATGGAGAAGAAGTTTCTTTGGCTTGCCCGTATCCTTGAAATTGGCAATTCTCTTCCGAGCAGTAGAATCTTTCTAAGTAAAATAACTCCGGCTGGTTCAGGCGGAGATCCTGCGGCTGAACCCCATGCACCTGAAGAAATGCCGCCTAATGATATGGGACGACCGCCTGATGAAGGGCCTCCTCCTCCTGGAATGCCTCCTCCCGAAGGAGGGCCTCCTCCCGAAGAGGCCGCTCCTCCTGCTGTGGCAGGAGCCTTGCCTTCATCTATTGCGGTATTGAATATTGAGGGAGAAGCGATTGTTACCGATGTAAAGAGTGCATTTAAGGATTTTAAACTTTTTGTACAGAAACTTCAGCAACTTGAATATTGCAGTCAGGTAGTTATAGAATCTTGCGAACTGAACCGGGAAACGAACCGTCTTGCTTTTCTTCTTACCTTTACAATGAAATGAAAAAGATACTTACTTTTTTACAGCGCAACCTAATTTTTGTGGCAATGTTTATTGTACTTGCGATTGCCGGCGCTGGATTCTATTTTGTCCGGAAGATGCAGAAAGATATCTTGGTGGTGGAATCAGATATCCGTACAAAATATGAAGAAGTAAAGCAGTATGAACGGGAACGAGCGAAGGCCCCTTCTCCTCAATTAATTGACCGTTTAACAACGCAGAAAGTTCAGGTAGATGCGGCATTTAACACTCTTATGACCCGTTTTTCAACAACCTATCCCTCAATTCCTGAATTCAAGGTTTTCCCTACAGTAGAATATAAGGAGTTTCTTCTTGATACTGAAGAGTATCTTGTAAGAAAAGCGCGAAAAAACAATATCACTCTTCCTTCCACCCTTCCATTTCAGGAAAAGGGTTTTCCAAAACAAGAAGAGATTCCTATTCTATCCCTTCAGTTAACAGTACTGAAAAATCTTCTTACTCTTTTAATAGATTCAGGCGTGGGACTAGTAAACAATGTCGCGCCCGGTATACCTTCTACTGTCGCGTTTTATAAGGTTCTTCCCATTGATCTTTCAATCACTGGTTCTTCTATTGAGGTGGTGCGATTTTTGAAATATTTAAACAACCCTTCTTCATTTTTTACACTGGAGAGCTTTTCTATTACAAAAAGCGGCCAGGACCTATTCAGGGCAGATCTGAAGATTAATGCAGTCATGCTGAAAAAAGAAGGAACATTATGAAGTTTCAAGAAAAGCCCTCCTGGAACGCTCTAAAACGAAAAGAGAGGAAAGAACGCTTACTTTTGATTCTTTCAGAATTACGATGCCGAAAAGAATCTCAAAAACAATCCATTTTTTCTTCTCGTCCCTGTTTTGCTTCTGCCGGCTCTGCGAACGTATCTGATCCAGTCTCTGGATTTAAAGGCACAATCTCACATTTTTCTAAACAGAATTCTTCTGGTTCTTCAGGACCCAAGAAAAAATCTTCTCAGAAACCAGCCAAATCAGCACGTGCCGCGAAAGAAGCAGAACAAAAGAAGAAAGCCGAAGAAATTGCCGCGGCTCGGCTATCAGCACAGAAATCCCGAGAAGAGGCGAAAGCCAAGAGAGCGAAAGAAAAAGAGGCAATCCTTCAATCTCGGCGCGATGCGGCCAAATTAGCACAAGAGAAGACAGTGGCAATGAAAGCCGCGAAAGAAGCAGAGCAAAAGAAGAAAATAGAAGAAATTGCCGCGGCTCGGCTAGCGGCACAGAAAGCCCGAGAAGAGGCGAAAGCCAAGAGAGCGAAAGAAAAAGAGGCAATCCTTCAATCTCGGCGCGATGCGGCCAAATTAGCGCAAGAGAAGGCAAAGGCAGTGCGTGCCGCGAAAGAAGCAGAGCGAAAGAAGAAAATAGAAGAAATTGCCGCGGCTCGGCTAGCGGCACAGAAAGCCCGAGAAGAGGCGAAAGCCAAGAGAGCGAAAGAAAAAGAGGCAATCCTTCAATCTCGGCGTGATGCGGCCAAATCAGCGCAAGAGAAGATAGCGGCAATGAAAGCCGCGAAAGAAGAAGAGCAAAAGAAGAAAGCCGAAGAAACTGCCGCGGCTCAGTTATCAGCACAGAAATCTCGAGAAGAGGCGAAAGCCAAGAGAGCAAAAGAAAAAGAGGCAATTCTTCAATCTCGGCGCGATGCGGCAAAATTAGCGCAAGAGAAGATAGCGGCACAGAAAGCCGCGAAAGAAGCAGAGCGAAAGAAGAAAGCCGAAGAAATTGCCGCGGCTCAGCTATCAGCACAGAAATCTCGAGAAGAGGCGAAAGCCAAGAGAGCGAAAGAAAAAGAGGAAGTCCTTCAATCTCGGCGCGATGCGGTCAAATCAGCGCAAGAGAAGGCAAAGGCAATGAAAGCCGCAAAAGAAGAAGAACAAAAGAAGAAAGCAGAAGAAACTGCCGCGGCTCGGCTATCAGTACAGAAAGCCCGGGAAGAGGCCGGTATATCCTCTGTACCTTCTTCTCGTCGGGATCGGCGCGATGCTCTTTTTGCATTTGTGGCAGAAAAGAAGAGAACGCAGAAGGAGAAAAAGATCCGGACAATTGCGGTTTTAGCAGCCACACAGAAAGCTCGGGAAGAGGCGAAAGCCAAAAAGATACAAGAAAAAGAGGCAATCCTTCAAACTCGGCGCGATGCAGTAAAATCAGCGCAAGAGAAGGCATTGGCATTGCGTGCCGCGAAAGAAGAAGAACTAAAGAAGAAAATAGAAGAAACTGCCGCGG
>JBBADJ010000001.1:0-291852 GCA_041656495.1 Candidatus Ratteibacteria bacterium | reverse complement strand
AGAAAAAGAGGCAATCCTTCAAACTCGGCGCGATGCAGTAAAATCAGCGCAAGAGAAGGCATTGGCATTGCGTGCCGCGAAAGAAGAAGAACTAAAGAAGAAAATAGAAGAAACTGCCGCGGCACGGCTATCAGCACAGAAAGCTCGGGAAGAGGCGAAAGCCAAAAAGATACAAAAAAAAGAAGCAATTCTTCAAGCACGGCGCGATGCAGTAAAATCAGCGCAAGAGAAGGCATTGGCATTGCGCGCCGCGAAAGAAGAAGAACTAAAGAAGAAAATAGAAGAAACTGCCGCGGCACGGCTATCAGCAGAGAAAGCCCGGGAAGAAGAGAAAGCCAAGAGAGCGAAAGAAAAAGAAGCAATCCTTCAAGCACGGCGCGATGCGGCCAAATCAGCACAAGAGAAGGCATTGGCATTGCGTGCCGTGAAAGAAGCAGAGAGAAAGGAAAAAGCAGAAGAACCCGCTACAGTACCAGATTCTACAAAGAAGGCCGAAGAACTTGCCGCTATGGCGGGTGTGGCATCTGCCGCAGAAGTAGTGAAAAAGTTTCAGACAGAGAGTTCCCGCGCTCGCAAGAAGGCATCTCTTCTTGCCTATTTATCGGTAAAAAAGGCGGCTAATGGAAAGAAAAAGAGAGAGAAGGTTCTTCCAAAGCCTGCGGTAAAAGAGCTTGAGAAAGATCGTGCAAAAGAAAAGGCATGGAAGAAAAAAGTTGCCTCTGACCATTCCCGTATTCTTGCGGCGGCAACTGCTTTAGGACTTACTGCCTCAAAAACCCTTTCCGCGGCAAAATCTCTTATTGCTTCCCGTATGAAACAGGCGGCAAAACTTCGTATTCCTTCCGCAGAAAAAATCCTTTCTTCTGCAACAGTTCTTCCTGTTCCTGTGCAGGGAGAGGGTATTCCTTTAGAATCGGCTCCAGTGAAGAAATTCAAGGAACCCTTTAAGATTTTGCCATTCCTCAGAAAAAATATATTTCGACTTATGTTTGCAATCTTTTTACTTGCATGGATTGGAGAGATTCTCTATTATAGTATGAGGATCGTAGATCCCCGTTCAAAATTTGAAGATGCGGACAGGTCTCAGCAGGCAAAAAGTTCAAGAGATTCTGTGATATCAGAAACTATTGCTATTGATATTTCCACTTCCTCTGTAAAACTTGATATTGAAGGAAAAAGAGATCCCTTCTCTACAGGTGCGCTTACAATGGAAGTTCTTACTGGTCCTCGTGCAACTGATATGAGGTATGCGATAAAACCAGAGATTATTACATTAAGAAAGACCCCTGCTATCATTACTCCTTCCTTACCTGCACCCGCCTATGGTACAGCAGGCAGGATTACGCCTATCTTAAAGCCAGACCGCCCTGTGGCGAAAACATTGCCAGCACCTGTGGAAACAACGGTTCCCGGCCTTACTCCACCGAAAGTGGCGATTCCCGCGGTTTCCGCGAAACCCGAGGTTTCTCCATTGATTCTTCCTCCTCTTGATTGCCCTCTTATCTATCGGGGAACCCTCTTCCTTGAGGGAATAGAGTATCTCTTCTTAGAAGGAAAGAACCGGACCTATCGGGTAACAGTGGGCGATACCGTGGAAGGATTTAGGATCTTAAGAAAAGAGGGAAAAACAATTCATCTTTCAAAAGAAGGCCGTACCATTGAACTTTCCGCAGAATAATAATAAGAGTAAGAAAGGATTGACGCGAACCCTATTGACAGGGTATAATAAGCAGGAGGAGAAAGTATGAGAACGAAAATTACCATTGTTGTGTGGGCATTTCTGATAGTGGGCTCGCACGTCCTCTTTTTTTCACCGCTTGCCTGTGCGGCGCCTACACTTGTAAGTTCTGAGGTTGAGAATGCATACAGTGAAGGAGTGAAGGCCTATTATCAGAAGGATTATGCAAAAGCTCTTTCTCTTTTTAGCGGGATTCGTGGGGTGGCTCCTGATTATCGGAAATTTCAGATCTCTCACTATATCCGTACTTCAGAAGGAAAACTAGGAAAAAAGGGAGAAGTGGAGGTATTCAAATCAGCCTTTATTCCTTCTACGCAGGTAGAGGTCTCCCGAGAAGACGAGATGGAGAGAATTTCCGAAGAAGCACAAAAGGTTCTTCTTGATTCTATCAGAGCCTTGAACGATCTAAAGAGAGAAGGACAATATTCCGACTTTCAGCTTCTTCCTATTGAATCCATATTAAAAATGGCGCGAGAATCTTATGATGACGCCAAATACCTTGAAGCAATCCGTCTCTCCAATAAAGCCCGTTTCACAATCACAGAATTTACCAACCAATTAAAGCCTGGTATGACTGTGGGACCTATGGGCGGAACATTGGTTTCTCTGCAATTAATGGATGCAGACCTTGAGCAGACCCTTAAACTTATTTACGACCTTACCGGCGCTAATATTGTTATGTCAAAGGGAATTTCCGGACGGGTTACCATTAATGTAAAGGACCTTCCTCTTCAAAGGGTTCTTGATCTTATCTGCGAGATGAACAGCTTGAAATATTTTGAAGACAATGGTGTTATCAAGATTATGACACAAGAGGAGTTTGTAACATCGCCCGCGATGACGAAAGCAAAACTGCGAAAGGTCTATCCTGTGCGTTATAACGATGCTTCTTCCATTGTGCGGGCATTAAAAGAGACCTTTAAGCTAAGCACTATTGTGTATGAACCTCGTACCAACTCTATCTTAGTGGATGTTCCGGACGAAACCACCTCGGTACAGGTTGCTGAAGCGATTGCTTCTCTTGACTCTCCGATTTCTGAGGTGATGTTGGAAGCAAAATTGGTAGAAGTGGCGATCAATGATTCAAGTTCCTATGGTATTGATTGGCTCTTTGCATCCCGTTTGATTGAAAACCTTGGGAATGCTACCCTTACAGGCCCTCGTTTTGGAACCAATCCAGCTTTTACTCCGGGAGTAAGTTCAAGTCTTCCTGATAATACCTTTGCTTTTGGTGTTACTAGCAACGACGTGAATGTTCTCCTGAATGCCATTAGTGTTAAGGGCAAGGTAAAACTTCTTCAATCTCCAAAAATTATGTGTTTGAACGGTACCAGCGCTTCTATACGGGTCTATACCAATGTTCCTTACCTTATTCCTGTTTCTACAGTAAACCAACAGCAACAGACCATTACCACCAGTTCTACCTTTAATGTATATGAAGAGGTGGTAGGAACTGAATTTGAGGTAACTCCGATTATTCAGAAAAACCGAAATGTTTTTCTTTCCTTGAACATTATAGATTCTCGGCTTTTAGAGCTCCGTACCCTGAAAGCTATTGCCGCGGGTTCTACCTATGAAACCACCCAACCGGTTATTACAAGCCGCGAAACTTCACAGAGTATTGTTATATTTGACGGTCAAACCCTTGTAATCGGTGGAATGATTCAGGAACAGAAATCATTAAGCACGACCGGAGTTCCATTTATTCAACGGATACCATTACTTGGCGCGCTCTTTAGAAAACCTTCACTTGCCAATAACAAGAGCGAGATGCTTCTTTTTATTACTCCTCGCATTGTAAGCACATTTGAAGATTCTGTAGCTGTTACACGGCCTGACGAACAAAAAGCCAATCCAGTGATTGATGACGCTTTTCTTAAGCAATTCTGAGGGAGGGTACCATGAACAGAAAACAACTGATTCTCGCCGGCTGTTTTATCTTCTTCTGTATGGATCTTACATTGGGTTTTGCCCAAACTTCTTCTTCCTCTTCTTCAGGAGGTAAATCCCGCGGCGGTTCCTTAAGAACTGCCTTTCGGGATACTGATAAAGATGATGATACCAGTAGAAGAGGCCAGACCAGAGATTTTATTATTTCTCTTATTGGAAGTATGTTGCGCCATCCCGACAAGAAGATACGTCTTCAGGCGCTTCAATCTATCTCCGGAGCTCTTGGACAATCTTCCACCACCTCTTCTTCCTCCTCCAGCAACACGGATGAAGGCATTGGCGGAATCTTTAGAATCGGGTATAACGATGACGATAAAGATAATAAAAACAGCCGAAGTTCTGGTTTTGGCGGAACCACGGTCATTCCCGATCTTTATACACTCCTTGCAGACCCTGAACCAGAGATCCGCGAACTTGCTTCTGTAGCGATAGATCAGACCTTTGGCTCAGAGGTAAGTTTATTCAATTACCTCAGTGATCCCGATCCTCTTATCCGGAAGTATGCGGTAAAGGTGATTGCGGCGAAGAAGATGAGAGATCAGGAAGGCGGAGATTCCTCAACTCGCGGAAGTGCAAGTTCAAATATTCTTGTTTTAAGGATTCTTCTTAATATGCTGAAAGATCCGGATGCGACTGTGAAGGAGGCGGCAACCGAAACCCTTGACGCCTATCTTGGTATGCTCGGACTTGGGAAATTTATGTCAGGAGGAACAGAAGGAATGGGTTTTGATCAAGGCATGCCGCGGTAGGGGTTCCCTATGAGGAAGCATCGCCGGTTTTTTCTGCTTGCGATTCTCTTTTTTCTTCTTTTTCTCCTAAGTACAGAGGCACAGTCGCAGTTTACCATCAACTTCAACAATGTTGATATCCGTACCTTTATCCGTTTAGTAAGTGAATTTACCGGTGAAAATTATGTTCTTGACCCGAATATTCGGGGCTCTATTACTGTCTATTCTCAGAAGCCGGTAGAAAGCCAGAAACTTCCGCAGGTTTTCAACGCTATCTTAAATCTGTACGGCGCCTCTGTTATCCAACGAGACGGCCTTTCTTTTATTGTTCCCTCTGCGGATGCAAAGACCAGAAGCCGCGAGGTTAATCTCGGCGATATTCCTCAAGAAAAAAACGATACTTTTCTTACTCAGATACTTCCCTTAAAATTTGCTTCTGTAGAAAGCCTTTCTCAGCTTCTTACTCCCTATATCTCCAAAAGCGGTCAGATCTCTATTGATAGCCGAAGCAATACGCTCTTTATCTCTGATTTTGGCTCTTCCATCGCAAAGATTCAGGAGATTCTTACTACCATAGATCAACCCAGTCCCCCGGGAAAAGAGAGTCTCCGCATCTACAAATTAGAAAATTCAAATGCCGAAGATATCGCAAAGGTTCTTAATGAAGTTCTTTCTAAACAGAAACCCCGAGTTACTGCGGTTCGTCCTGGTCAGATACAGAGCTCTCAACCTGTTCAGCCTACTGTGGTGGCGGTAAAAGCAACCAACTCTCTTATTATTTACGCAGAAACAGAAGAGTACGAAAGTATTGAAAAACTTGTAAAAGAGATGGATATTATGACAGGCCAGGTGCTGATTGAAGCCCTTATTGTAGAGGCAACCTGGGAGGCGGAAAAATCAATAGGCATAGAATGGGCGACCACCCAGAAATTCAAGGATGGAAAGTATACTGGTGCCGCGGGCACCAGTTTTGGCGCTATTGGAGGATATGCGGCATCAGGCGTTTTGCCAGACGGTCTCTCATTTGGCTTTTATAAAAATTCCCTTACTTATCCTTTAAGTGTGGGTGCGCTTTTAAACCTTTATGCGCAGGACTCCCGGTTCAATATTCTTTCCACTCCCCAGATAATGACCGCAGACAACCAGGAAGCCACAATCAGTATCAGCGACAATATTCCCTATCTAAAAGAGACCCGCTTTATTTCCGGTACAGAAACAATCTCTTCCGACACCATTAAAAGTTATGATTATAAAGATGTAGGTATTTCTCTTACTATTACTCCACAGATAAGCCAGAACAAGTATGTTCGTTTGAAAATTAAGCAGGAAGTAACCAAACTTCTTGAAGGCGGAACTCCTGAAGCTCCTTCTACCGCAAAACGTTCAGCGGAAACCACATTGATTATTCCCAATAACCAGACAATTGTGCTTGGCGGCTTAATACGAGACGATGCGGAAAAGACCGTGAAACGGGTGCCGGGTCTTGGCGATATATGGCCATTCAAATATTTCTTCCGGCACGAATCAAAATCTTCCACAAAGACCAATCTTATGATCTTTATTACTCCCCGTATTGTAACCAGTTTTGAGGAAGCAGAAGCATTAAGCGTGCAGAAACAGGAAGAAATGAAGGCGTCAGAGAATAATGGAAAATGACCGTCCTATCTCTCAGGGTCAACTTGAAGAACTGATAGATTCCGAGTTTCTTGCGAAATTCCCCTATTCTTTTCTTGAAAAATTTCTTCTTCTTCCTCTTAAATCAGAAGATGGGATTGTTCAGGTTGCTGTTTCTCTTCCTCTCTTGCTTGATAAAGGAGAATTAGAACTTTTTTTTCATGCGGCTATCTCCTTTCTTCCTGCCAGGTCGGAAGATATTCTTTTTCTTCTTGAAAAATATTATTATCATCCTACCTCTTCGCAGAAAATCCTTCAGGAACTTGATTCCACATCAGATTCTATTGTAGATGAAATCTCTGAAGATTCCGATGATCTTTTAGAATTTGCCAATCAAGCCCCTATTATCCGGTTTGTCAATCAGATTATTTATCGCGCGGTCTCTATGCGTGCCAGCGATATTCATCTTCAAACCCTTGAAAACGATTTTAAGGTACGGTACCGGATAGATGGAGTTTTACATGATATTTTTCTCCTTCCTAAAAAATATCAGGCGGCTATTATCTCTCGGGTTAAAATTATTTCTGACCTTGATATTGCCGAAAAACGGATTCCTCAAGATGGAAGAACCTCTATCAAAGCCGATTCTCGTCAGATAGATATCCGGGTTTCTATTATTCCCACCTTTTTCGGCGAATCCGCGGTTCTTCGTCTTCTTGACAAAGGAACCTTTATTCTTGATATGGCAAAATTAGGCCTTCTTGATGCCGACTATTCCTGTTTTGACCATATTATCAAGGCTGACCATGGTATTATTCTTTTAACAGGCCCTACTGGAAGCGGAAAAACCACAACCTTATATACCGCGCTTTCTGTCTTAAACAATCCGAAAGTGAATATTATTACCCTTGAAGATCCCGTAGAATATCAGTTACCTTCTATTAACCAGATTCAGATTAATCCAAGGGCAGGACTTACCTTTGCCGCGGGTTTTCGTTCTATTCTTCGTCATGACCCTGATATTATCATGGTAGGCGAGATCCGCGACCTTGAAACCGCAGAAATGGCGATACAGGCCTCTCTTACCGGCCACCTTGTTTTTAGTACCCTTCATACTAACGATGCCGCGAGCGCCTTTACTCGTCTTCTTGATATGGGGATTGAACCCTTTCTGATAGCCTCCTCTGTTAATGCCATTATTGCACAGCGTCTTATCCGTCTTATCTGTCCGGAATGCGGAGCTCCTGCCGACTATTCTGCCTCTTTACTTCAAGAAATTTCTATTGCATGCGATCAGAACTCTTCTGCAACTATGCGTATGGGAAAAGGATGTTCTCACTGTCTTCAGACCGGATATTATGGAAGAACTGGAATCTTTGAAATACTTCTTAGCGACGACACCACGCGCGAACTTGTAATGAAGAGGAGCTCTTCTCTTGATATCCGTAAACATGCCCTTAAGAAAGGAATGAAAACCCTTCGTATGGACGGCGCCCGTAAAGTTTGCGCCGGCCTTACGTCTGTGGCGGAAATTCTCCGTGTGACCCAGGAAATCTAAGTATGCCCACGTATCGATATACCTGTTTAGACAAGAATGGACGCTCGGTGGTCGGTACATTGGATTCTTCGGGTATAGATGCCGCGCGCGCAGAACTTCGGCGCAATGGCCTTTTTATCCGTTCTATTGAAGAATCTCAAGCTCCGAAGAGCGCGGGCCGAAGAAAGATACGCTTCTCTGATCTTGCTCTTTCAATGCGAGAACTCTCTACACTTCTTAATTCTGGTCTTACTTTAGATGAAAGCCTTTCAGGTATTGTGGCGCAGATGGACCCGGGCGGTTTGCGCGATATGTATGGCTCTATTCAAAGAGAGATCCGCGAAGGAAGAAGCTTCTCTTCCGCGGCATCAGAGTTTCCTTTTGCTTTTCCCGATATCTTTATTTCTATGCTGAAAGCCGGAGAAGCCAGTGGAACACAGGGTATTGTCTTAGAAAAGATCGCGCAATTTATGGAGGAGAAAATTTCCTTCAGAAACAAGATTGTCGGTGTGATGACCTACCCTATTCTTATGGCGATTATGGGATCTGCTGTTCTTCTTTTTATCTTTCTTTTTGTCGCGCCAACCATTACCCGTATCTTTACCGAGATCTCCCTTTCTCTTCCAATACCGACCCAGATTCTTATAGAGATCGGCATCTTCGTAAAACGGTATGGTCTCCTCTCTGCGATACTTCTCGGTGTTGGAATTTTTCTTCTTGTACACTATTTTCACACTCCCAGAGGTCTTCTTAGATATGACAAGACGCGATTAAAAATCTTCTTCCTTAGAGATATCATCATCAAAAACGAGATTGCCCATTTTACCGGCACGCTTGGCACTCTTCTTGAGAGCGGTGTAGATATTCTCTCTAGTTTTCAGATATCTCAAGAGGTTATCGTAAGCCCGATTCTTAAATCAGAAGTAGCGGCAATCCGTGAAATGGTGGCTCGCGGACAAAGTCTTTCTCGCTCTTTGAAAAGCACCACCTTCTTTCCCTATACAGTGGTACAACTTATTTCCGCGGGAGAAAAGAGCGGGACCCTTCCAGAAATGCTTCATAAAATATCTCGTAATTTTAGAGAAGAGGTTCTGCAAAAATCTACCCGGCTTGTTACGATTCTTGAACCAGTAATGATACTTCTTATGGCTGTTGTGGTAGGCTTTCTTGTACTTGGCATTATGCTTCCTATCTTTCAGATCAGCCAGAGTATTAGATAAAAAAAAAGCATTGATATAGATTTTTTTTGCGCGGTGATTTTAAGAACCCATAGTAGGAAGGTAAGAAGAGAAGGATCTTTTTTCTATAGAAGGCAGAATAACAACTTTCTTTATTCGCCTTATCTTTCAGAGGTTGCGGGAAAAGGGTACAATGCTTTAATATTCCTTAGACACCATTGACCGAACAGAGAGGAGGAAGATATGGATAGTAAAAGAAAAAAAGCAAGGACCGCAGGAGGATTTACCTTTATTGAACTTATGGCAGTCATTGTTATTCTTGGTATTCTTGCAACCCTTGTAATGCCTAGAATTTTTGGTAGAATTGAGGATGCGAGGATGACCTCTGCACAAGTACAGATAAAAAATTTTGAACAGGCATTACGACTCTTTTACCTTGATAACAATTTTTATCCCACGACAGAGCAGGGTCTTCAGGCATTGGTTGAAAAACCCTCTTCAGGAATCATCCCCGATAAATGGCGTGAAGGCGGATATATTGAAAAACAAGTTCTGCCGGTTGATCCCTGGGGCAACCCCTATCTTTACCTTTCTCCGGGCCGTTCTGGCGAAGAGTATGAAATTATTTCGTATGGACGGGACAAACAGGAGGGAGGTAGTGGTCCTGATGCGGATATTTCCAGTTCTGAACAGAACCAAGATGCAGAATAAGAGCTCTACTTCTTTCCGATACGGCTTTACTCTTATTGAACTTGTTCTTGTACTTTTTCTTATAGCTCTCTTCTTTACGATTGCCTTTTCCCGTATGTCAGCCACACTCTTTTCCCGCCACTTTTCCGGTATATTAGATTCCCTTATTTTTCAGGCATCTTCAGAGAGCCGAAAATCCGGACTTCCTCTTTTTCTCGCTATCAACCTTGATGAACAGGAATGGGCCCTTACCTCCGCTGATTCTCTTCCATTGAAGGAGATTGTTGAGGAGCTCTCTTTTTCTCCTCTTCCTTCTTCCATACAGTTACGTTCTGTAAATGTAGAGGGAATCTCCTTTACCCATGGCACGGCGTTGATTACTTTTTTTCCTGATGCTGGAAACGAGTATACGGAATTTTTTTTTCACGACAACAGAGGTACCTCAACCCACGCGATCTTAACTCCTGCAGGCAGACTTTTTGAAGAGAACAACTCCTATGAAAGAGAATAAAGAGCATCAAGAAGAATCCTTTTCTATCAGAATAAGAGAAAAGACAAAGAGAGGATTTACTCTTTTTGAGGTTATGTTAGCAGTTGCTCTCTTTGCGGTTCTTGGCATTGTATGTCTTGAAAACCATCTTTTGAATATGACTATGATCAAACGTATGAAAGAAGAGGAGAGATGTCTTCTTGCCGCACGGTCGCAGGCAGTCCTTTTCTCTCTTGAAAACGATATTCCTAAATCCGGAACCTGCCTTCTTCCGTATGATGATTGCAGATACGAACTCTCTCTCTCTGATCTTACCCTTTCTGAAACAGTACGGGGAGAAAGTTCTCTTTCATACCAATTTTCCCTTACAGAGATGACTGTATTTTTCGGCAAAGCTTCTCTTACAGTTCCGATTACCCTTACGCAGGGTTTGGATAGAAGAGAGCCATGACTACCTCTACCTCTCTTCAGAAGAAGAGATTTGCGAGAATTTTCTCTTCCTCTTGTGGTTTTACTCTCTTTGAAATGCTTGCAGGAGTGGTGATTGGTTTTCTTGTGGTTATCATGATCTACCGAACCTTTTCCGCGGTACTATCCACCACCCGCGAAGCAGAAGAAGTTCTTCTCTTTTCTTCACAAAGCTCAGGATTTTTTACACTCTTTGAAAAGACAATTTCCTTCGCGGACCGCGATTCGTCAGAGAATTTTTTTTCTTCCGATCGCCTTACTATAACCGTTGCGAAAGGCCTTTCTCCGAAACGTATTCTTTTCTCCGTAGAAGAATCCAATGGCGTACAAGACCTTCTTTGCACAGAAGAAGATCTTCTTTTTTCCACAGAATATATCTGGACCGCTCTTTCTGGATTGCGCGATATATCGTTCTCTTACTATGAAGATGGAGAATGGAAAGATTCCTGGGAGAAAGATTTTTTTCCCGCGGCGATCCGTATCTCTTTTAACGATGGACATAGAACCCTATCTTTTCCTGTCTTATGTGGGAGTGCTCCTAATGAGAATGAATAACCGAGGAAGCATTCTTCTTCTTACCCTTGCTTTTCTCGGGTTGCTGGCGGCAAACGCGCTCTTCTTTTCTCGGTATGTCTATCGTGTTTCCAATGAATGGAAGACTCACCTCTACCGCTATAAAGCTGTTTGTGCCGCAAAAACCGGCGCTCTCGCCGGACTTGAAATCCTTCAGGATGATACTAACACAACCGATTATTTAGGAGAAAGCTGGGCAACAGAAAAACGGATTGTTCTTCCCGACGGTCCTGTAACCATTACTATTTCAGATATGGAATCTCGTTTCAACCTTAATACAATGATGGGAAAAGAAGGAAAGAGCGATGAAAAAGCTATCACGCTTTTTCGCAATCTTCTTCTTTCTCTCAGCGCAAAATCAGAATTAACCGATTGCCTTCTTGATTGGCTTGACGAAGACGATTTTCCCCGTGTTTTTGGCGCAGAACGAGAATATTACCGCTCGCTTTCTCCAGCCTATACCCCTGCAAACAGTGCTTTAACTTCTCTTGATCAACTCTTTCTAATTAAGGGTTTTACACCGCAACTGTTGCGAGGTACCTCTGAAACTGTCGGGCTTTTAGATTTGGTAACCACGGTTTCTGAGGGTACAATAAATATCAATACTGCTCATCCTCTTCTTCTGAAGGCGATGGGTTTTTCAGAAGAGGCGATTGAAAGTATTGTAACAGAACGGACCTTTCGTCCCCTTGACGAAGCAATATTGGTACGGTTGGCAAAAGAGGTGGCGCTTTCTTGGAAGAGCCATATTATCTATAAAAGCCATTGGTTTAGAATTACGGCAACTGCAGAGAATCTTGGCACAAAAAGCACGGTTTCTCTTTTAGTAAAACGCGAAGGCGCTAAAGTTCGTATTGTACGGTGGGAATATGGCGCTATTTCTTACAAGCCCCTTTCAGGAGACGAGGTAAACGAAGAATGAAACTGATTATCTACCTAAGGGAAGAGAGTTATTTTCTCCTTTTAAAGAAAGGAGTGGTTCACACAGAAGGAATTCTTGGTTCTGAAAGATCGCCGGAAGATCTCTGCAAAGAGTACGCTATTTCCGCGGTGCGCATTCTTATCAGCCGTTCCAAAACCTTTCTTCGGACAGTTTCATTTCCCTTTTCATCTCCTTCCAAAATTTCTCTTGTATTGGAAGAAGAGCTTCGTTCTCTCTTTCCTCTTCCCCTTGACCAACTAACAGTTCGCTGGCACCTGAAATCCCGAAAGAAAGATTCTGCAACTATTCTTGTTTCTGCCTGGGAAAAGAGCTTTCTTGATCCTTGGGAATCATTGCAAAAAACCTATCGGTTCTCTCTTTCCATTGGTTGCGAACAAGACTTTCTTTTCAACCTTTTCCGTTCTTCTGGCCATACCTCTTACGATGTAATCTTCTTTGATTCCCGCTACCTTTCTCTTATTTCTGTTCGCAAAGGCATTCTTTCTATGGCATCTTCTTCTTTTACAGAGGATTTTTCCTTTTCTCCTGAAACCCTTTTTCCCGAGGGAACCTCTGGTCCTCTTTATTATGTGGGTCCTTCTTCTTTGTTACCTAAAAAAGAGCTCATTCCTTCTCCTATTCTTTTAGATGTTGCCTCGCTTTCTCGCCAGAGCAGAATCTTTGATCTTCTAACTGCCTACCCAGCTATCTCCACATCTTCTGGCTTTCGTACCTTTTCTCTTCGTTCTCGGACTCTTATTATCAATCCTTTTATGGTGGCGCTATCTTTTCTATACCTTGCTTTTCTTCTCATACTTTTGCGGCCTCTCTTTCTTCTTCCTTCTGCAAAGAAGGAGGCATCTCTTGCCTCTCTTAAAGTGGAAGAGACCTTTCGTCGCTATTTTCCTCCGGTATCCCGTCTTGTAAATCCTGTTTCTCAAGCAGAAGAAAAGGTCCGCGGATTCCATCAGGAAAAAGGCACTTTGGTCTCTTCCCTTTCTCCCCTTGAGATTATGCGAGCCATTACTGATGCTATTCCCGAAACAGTGCCATTCCGGGTAAGTCGGCTTACCTTACATGGCACCACGCTTTTTCTTGCCTGCGATACCCATTCTCTCGCCGATGTAGAAAAATCCGCCTCATTGTTGAGAAAATCTTCCCTTTTTCAGGGAGTGAAGGTAAGTCAGATCTCCTTTGGCCCTGAGGCTGTAACCTTTACCGTAGTAATGGATATTCTTCATGATACAGAATAAACGGATTATTTTTTTAGTGCTTCTTTTAATGTTAGTAATGCTCTATCAATTTCTCTATCTTCCTTCAACCCGGAAACTCTCTGCCGCGACCGCTCTTACTGCAAAGAAGGAGCAGGAATACCAAAAAATACTTTCTCTTGCCGAAGAATATCGTCGCCAAAGCAGTGGAGATTCCTCCCTACAGATTGCTCCATCAGAGTTTTCTCTCTTTCCTTCACTTTCTTTTCTCTTGGAAGAACATTTTTCCAAAGACCGTATTATCCGCATTACTCCAGTGGAAGAGACTCTTTTCTCAACGCGAAAAGAAGAGAGTATCTCCTTTTCTCTTGATGACATTACCTTAGAATCCCTTGTAGGATTTCTTGAATCTCTTCATACAATACCTTACTGCTACTTTTCTCTCTTTCAACTGAGCAGAAACACCCTGAAACCCCATACAGTACGGGTAGATATACAACTGGTGGTCTACCGCGACAATGCCAATGGCTAAGATCTATCTTCTTGACGGTAATTATCTCGCCTACCGCTCTTTTTACGCGATTCCCCATCTTCAGACCTCTTCGGGAAAGCCGATAGGCGCGCTTTACGGTTTTGCTTCAACCATCATAAAAATTCTAAAAGATTACCACGCATTATATCTTGGTGTTGCCTTTGATATGAAGGCACCTACCTTTCGGCACCATCTTTTTGATCACTATAAGATTACACGAAAACCTATGCCGGAAGCGCTTGTACAACAACTTCCGGAGATTCGCAACATCCTTGACGCCTTTGGAATTCCGATTATTGAAAAGGAAGGCTACGAAGCCGATGATCTTCTTGCTTCCATGGCGCTTGATTGTGCGGCTCAAGGATATGAATCTATTATCGTCACCGGTGATAAAGATTTAGCACAGGTTCTCGGTAATGGAATTTCTCTTCTTAACCCTGCGACCTGGAAATCTCTTGATACCCAAAGCTTTTTAAAAAAGTATGGCTTTTCTTCTGACCATATTATAGATTTTCTTGCGCTTACAGGAGATGCTTCAGACTGTATTCCCGGTGTACCCGGCATTGGCGAAAAGACCGCGACAGCGTTAATTTCTACCTTTGGCTCTCTTGACGAGCTTTACAGCCGTCTTGACGAGCTTGATTCAGCCCGTACCAAACGTCTTCTTGAAGAAGGAAGGGAGGCGGCTTCTTTCAGCAAAAAACTCCTTCTTTTTGCCAGAGTGGAAGTGCCCTATTCCTGCGAAGACCTTCGTATCTCTTCTTGTAACCTTCCCTCTATAGAAAACCTTCTTACCTCTTTTGAATTTTATTCCCTTCTTCCTACTGTACGCGCGCTCTTTTCTTCCGGAGAAGCCACAGAAGAGTTCTTTGCCATTGGTTCCGAGGAGATTCCCTTTGCGAAGATTGCAGAAGACCCTCTCTCTTTCAAAGATCTTCTTGAAGACCCTTCTTCCTCTAAAACAGGCTCTTCCATCAAAGAAAAGATCCACTTTTTTTCATCCAATGCCATTGTTTTGCAGGGACCCTCCTTTGATATTGATATTGCCTCTTCTTTACTATTATGTCCTGTTCCGAGCTCTTCATTATCTAAGGCCCGCAGATCCCTTGAAGAATCTCTTCGCGCAGAAGGAATGGAGGAACTTTTTTTTGAGATTGAAAACCCTCTTCCCGCTGTTCTTGCCTCTATGGAATCTCAAGGAATCCTTATAGACACTTCTTACTATCAGAACCTCTCTGAAGAGTTTGCCTCTCAGATTGCAGATCTTGAAGAAAAGATTTTTGCCTTGGCAGGTGAAAAAATCAATCTTAACTCTCCATTACAGATCTCAAAAATACTCTTTGAACGTCTTCTTCTTCCCACCGGGAAAAAGAGAAAACAGGGCTATGCCACTGACAGCGCAACCTTAGAAAGGATTCGTCACCTTCATCCGATTATCTCCCTTATTCTTGAATATCGCGAAATCGCAAAACTCAAAAGCAGTCATTTAGATGGAGTTGTTTCTTTTGTGAACCCTTCCACAGGAAGGATTCATCCCCATTTTAGTCAGACTGCTACCACCAGCGGTCGTCTTTCTTGCTCTAAACCCAATCTTCAAACTATTCCAGCCCGTACTGACCGCGGTTCTTTGGTAAGAAAAATGTTTATTGCTACTGCTGGCAGCTCTTTCTACTCCTTTGACTATAACCAGATTGAACTTCGGCTTCTTGCCCATTTTTCCAAAGATCCTCTTCTTCTTGATACCTTTTCACAGGGTGCGGATATTCACCTTGAAACCGCCCGTCTTCTTTTCCCTGAGAAATTTTCTGGACTTTTTTCCGATTCTCAAGATTCTCTTCGGCGCATTGCCAAGACCATTAATTTCGGTATTCTTTATGGCATGGGCGCTTATGGACTTTCCACGCAGTTAGGTATCTCTCGGGAAGAAGCACAGGCATTTATAGATGCCTATTTTGCGCGTCTTCCCGGTGTACGCGCCTACCTTGCAGAAAGCATTCGTCTTGCTAAAGAACAAGGATATGCCAAAACCCTCTTTGGCAGGAGACGCTACCTTCCGGATTTATCTTCGGATAGGCGATCTACCCGTGAAGCCGCGGAACGTATTGCTATTAATATGCCGCTTCAAGGCACTGCCGCAGAGATCATTAAAAAGGCAATGATAAAGATTTTTACTCTTTTCAAGGAGGAAGGTGTTTCAGGAGCCATGGTGCTTCAGGTACATGATGAACTTCTCTTTGAACTTCCAGAGAAGGAAGAATACCTTCTTCCTCGGATTAGCGCTATAATGGAGGGTATCTATCCTTTTCAGGTTCCTTTGATTGTAAAAAGCGAAAAAGGCTCCAACTATCTTGAGATGAAAGAGATGACGGAATGAGGAAATCCCTTATTGCACTTGACAAGAGAAATTCTCTCGCATATACTTTATATACAATGAAGAAAATGAATGAAGTACCCATTTCTTCTATAAAAAAAGAAAGCGGATTAGCAATGCGGGCACCTATATTCTATTCCTATTCTTGCCCTTCTATTTATTCTTTTTCGCCCGCCTTATTTTCTCAATCCGCATATCTCTTGACACCATGTAGATATTTCCTATAATGAGAAGATAGGAAAGATTCTTAACACTACTGTTATTACCTAATAAAGGAGGTGAGAGAGAATGAAGAAAAAAGGATTTACGCTTATTGAGTTGCTGGTGGTCATCGCGATTATCGCTATTTTGGCGGCGATGCTTCTGCCAGCGCTCGCACGAGCCCGGGAACAGGCGCGAAGAGGCGTATGTATGACCAACCTTAAACAACTTGGTCTTGCTCTGGCAATGTATTCGCAGGACTATCGGGAATTCTTCCCGTATGCCAATGGTGACAGTGCTGAAGAACAATCTGCACGAAGCTTGGGCCTTCTTACAGGTCAGGTTGATAGCAGTACGCCAGAGTTAGAGACAAGCGCCTATATCACCAATGCCGGATCCTTTATCTGCCCCAGTTCCGCTGATACCAAATCTGATTCTGGATACATTACTTCTGGTAGTTGTTCGTATGCCTATGCCCCTGGATTAAATCAGCAGACCTACAAAGATACTGCAATCATGGCAGATAAGAAGGCAGACGCCTATTACGGCAGCGCCAACTGGAATCGTTTGTCATCTGCCGCCAACCATGGTATTGACGGTGTCAATGTTCTTTATGTGCGGGGCAACGTAGCCTGGGTGCCAGCGCGTACTAATGTTGCTACCTATGGATGGCTTCCTGAAGAGAGGCTTGGCAATTGCGGCACTCCCACCGCGAGTTTCCCGTATGCGCTTAGAATTCCGAGTACCTATTAAAGAAAGAAGGGAGAAATATGTATGACCAAATGCAAAAAAGAGGAGGTGAACATACGATGAAGAAAAAAGGATTTACCCTTATTGAGTTGCTGGTGGTCATCGCTATTATTGCCATTTTGGCGGCGATGCTTCTTCCGGCGCTTGCAAGGGCTCGGGAACAGGCGAGACGAGGGGTCTGTATCGCCAATATTAAACAGATCGGCCTTGCGCTTCACATGTATGCGCAGGATTACGATGAACTTTTCCCAGCTGATTATGATCCAACTACAACGAATGCAACCAGTACACGGGTGGTTGCCTGTCTAAGTCTTCTTCTGCCGATAGGCCAGGGAGAACAGGGATATATGGAAGATGCAAAGTCTTTTATCTGCCCCTCAGACCTTCTCCATACTACGACAACTCCAGTGAAGGCAGGGACTGCCTATGCGCAACTTACCAACAGCTGTTCCTATGCCTATGCCTTTGGTTGCAATGAACAGACCGCAGATGAGACAGTCTTGATTGCCGATAAATCATGGAACTCTAACACCAACACCGCTGGATCTCAGTGGAAATGGAATACGACTCCTGCCTCGGCAAACCATACCAACCACAAGGCAGATGGAGTCAATGTTCTCCTTAAAGGCGGAGATGCGCGCTGGGTGCCCAGTGGAAAGACACAAGATGTAGTAACAAATGTGGAATATGGTAGTTCTGCGACCGCACCTGCACAGAATACCAGTGTAGGCGAGTTGTGGAATCCATAAATGATGGAAAGATGATAGTATGAACCTCTACAATAAAAGAAGAAGGGAGGTGAAAACAATGAAAAGAAAAGGATTCACGCTTATCGAACTGTTGGTAGTCATCGCGATTATTGCGATTCTTGCCGCAATGCTTCTTCCTGCACTTGCACGGGCAAGAGAACAGGCACGAAGATCTGTCTGTATCGCAAACCTTAAACAGATTGGGCTTGCTATGAGAATGTACTCGCAGGATTATCGGGAATTCTTCCCGACCACCTCTGCGGCAGTAGCGGATATGACAGCAGCCGCTTCCTTGAACCTTCTTTATCCGCAGTATATCTCAGCGCAAAAATCGTTCATCTGTCCTTCTGACCTTACCCATAAAACCGCACCCTTTGCAGCTGCTGAAAATGCACAGATTCTTGAGGCAAACAGGGTTCTTTTAGACACCACTGGCGGTGGGGATGGGACAGGATGTTCGTATGCCTATGCGATTCTTACCAATGAACAGACCGATATTGATACTGTCCTCGTAGCTGACAAGGCAGGCGCTGTGGGAACCAAATGGACACTTACTGCTTTGAAAGCCGCCAATGCCGGAGAAGTCAACCACAAGGCAGATGGTATCAATGCGTGCTACGCAGATGGACACGTGGGATGGGTTCCTGTGGGGAAAGCAACTCCTGGCGACCGGTTTGCCAATATCAATAACCCTGAAAACAATCCTGCTTGTGTAATGAACCCATAAGATAACTATCGCATATAACGAAGAAAGGGCTCCGGGAGACCGGAGCCCTCTTCTTTTTGGCAGGGCTCTTGTGATAGAGAATAATCTCTTTCTTTGATATTCCCTTCCTTCAATTTCCTTTTAGAACGTGCTACTCTATGGTGTTAGATTCTCAGGAGTAGATAGGAAGAGTTTGCAATAGAGATCTCTCTTTACTGAAAGGAGAAGAGAAAGGTGGGAATCATAGAAAAAGCAGAACCTGTAAAACTTTTTTGCGGAATATTACATGCTCCTGATATATCCACAGAAGAGATTCTTTCTTCCCTTACCGAGATATTTGGAGCCATAGACCTTCAAAGCTCTTCAATCCCCTTTACTTTTACCTCTTACTATGCAAAAGAGATGGGAGAGGAACTCATCCGTTTTTTCTCTTCCTTTTCTTTGCTTCAAGATCCTGCGAATGCCGCTGATTGGAAGATTTCTTCCACTAAATTAGAAGAACGTTTCTTGAAGAAGGCTTCTTCTTCTCGTTTGGTAAATATAGATCCAGGATATTTAGTCTCTTCCCGTCTTCTTCTTCTTACCACCAAAGACTTCTCTCATCGGGTTTATTTGCGCGATGGCATTTATGCAGAGGTAACTCTTTCTTGGAGAAGAGGATCTTTTCAAAGAATGCCCTGGACATACCCTGATTATAACTCTTCCTTTGCGCGGGATTTTTTTACAAAGGTACGGAACAAATATATTCTCCAAAGAAAATCAGATGATTCAGATAGAGGGTAGAAGAGGGGGAGAGAAAGAAAAAAAGTGGAGGATAAGGGGTGTGCGGCTGAAATACGCTACGCACATCCTCCTTCAAAGAAATTCCAAAGAAGAGTAGTCGTCGGTACGGCGCCTTGCCTGGTGCTTCATCGTTATGTTAAGTTTGGTATGACGCACCACCTCGGCTCAAGGTATAGTGGGTGTGGTATGTAAGTTACAAACAAGCCTCGGTTTTCGGAACGGCTCGGGTCGGCCATCCACGAAGATTGCTGCGCTCGCTCGCAATCTTTCCACTTCGTTCCTTTCGAATCCCTTCTGGAAAAAAAATGTGGAGGATAAGGGGTGTGCGGCTGAAATACGCTACGCACATCCTCCTCCAAAGAAATTCCAAAGAAGAGTAGTCGTCGGTACGGCGCCCTCGCTTCCCACTACAGCTCGGGTCGGCCATCCGCGAAGATTGCTACGCTCGCTCGCAATCTTTCCACTTCGCTCTCTTCGAATCCCTTCTTGAAAGAAAAAAGTGGAGGATAAGGGATTCGAACCCTTGACCCCCAGACTGCCAGCCTGGTGCTCTCCCAGCTGAGCTAATCCCCCAAAAAACTCTCCTATTATCCCCTTTTTATAGGGCTTTTGTCAAACATTTCTCTTTAGATGTTTATTTCGCTCTCGCAAAGAAGGGATTCTATCTCTATAGAAAAGGAAGTGTGGTATAATAAATACCTAAATAAGAACTTTTTCGTTGGCAATATATCGTAATGTACCGCACACCTTTTTTTTATGGTAGATGAACAAAGCAAGATTCTTTGGTTGGTCTCTTATTTCTGCATCCCTACTGATTCTGGTGCAAAACTAAGGGTTTATTCTCTTCTGCGTCTCCTTTCTTCCCGCTATTCTATCGCTCTTTTTGGCTTTTACCTTCCGGATAAGGAGAAGTTTCCTTCTTCTGAATCATTGGCGCTCTGTAACAACTTTGCGAAAGAGACAGAGATTTTTGAGAATAGTTTTTCTGGCCGCGCTGGAAAAATAGGCAAGGCAATGTGCGCATTATGGTATAGGTTGCCGCTTCAGGTTCTTCATTTTCGGAAAAAATCGGTCTTGGAAGCAATGAACCGGGTAGCGGAAAAAGGGATTGATCTTGTACAGGCAGAAGGAATCTATATTGGTGCCTATCTTTTTCATCTTCCTGATGTGGTACGGGTTCTTGTGGCACACGATGTGGATAGCATTGTGTTATGGCGCTCGTTTCTTCATCATCCGGGATTGATACGAAAACTGTATTTTTTTATTCAGGCAATAAAGATGCGTTTCTATGAACAAGCCATACTTCCGAAGCTTGATCTGTGCATTGCAGTTTCTGAGAAAGATAAAGTTCTCTTGCAGAAGATTTCTCGCGGTAAAGCTTGTATTGAGGTGGTTCCGAATGGAGTGGATACCCATGCTTTGCAGTATTTGCCGAAATCAGGAGGAAAAGAGATTCTCTTTGTAGGGAACCTCTTTTATCATCCGAATCGCTTTGGAATAGAATGGTTTCTTAGAGAGATTTTCCCTAAGATTTTGTATAATGATTCCGAGGTAATCTGTTCTATTGTGGGGAAAGGAGCAGATAAGGTGCTTTCACAATATAGAAATAATCGTTCTATAAAGATCTTCGGATATGCGGAAAAGTTAGAGCCGTTCTATGAAGAGGCGCGGCTTTCTATTGTTCCTTTGAAGGTGGGTGGAGGAACCCGTTTGAAAATTCTTGAGTCCATGGCATTCGGAAGGCCGGTGGTCTCTACATCAATCGGAGCAGAAGGATTAGATGTGGAAGAGGGGAAGGACCTTTTTATAGCAGACTCTCCAGATCTTTTTGCGGAAAAAACTCTGGCGATTCTTAAAGACGATCTTCTCTATGAATCATTAAGAACGAGGGCGCGAAGGCGTGTGGAAGAATCGTATGACTGGAGTATTTCAGCGGAAAAATTGCATGGGATCTATAAAAAAGTTCTTCAGAAGAAGTATTCCGACAGAAAAGGAGTTGTACAATGAAGGTATTAATGCAGTCAAGAACTACCCTTTTTTCCGTTCCCGGAGGAGATACGGTTCAGTTGATGCAGACCGCGGATGCGCTTCGCAGGAAAGGGGTTAAGGTAGATATTTCTTCTGGTCTGGAGCCTGATTTGCAAGGGTATGATATTGTTCATCTTTTTAATTTTATGCGGCCTCAAGAGACCTGGATACAGTGCCGCAATGCAAAGAAACAGGGAAAAAAAGTTCTTCTTTCCACAATATTCGGGGAGTATGACGAGTTTGAAAAGAAAACACGAAAAGGAATCTCTGGAGTTCTCATACGGAACCTTAGAAGAAGCCATATTGAATATGTGAAGGTAGCAGGACGGGCCGCGATGAATTATGAGATGCATAAAGGAGTAATGCACCTTTTAATGCGGGGATATGGAAGATTGCAATCAGATCTATTGGAAATGGTAGAGTGGTGCCTTCCTAACTCTTATGGCGAGATGAAACGTATGATACGCTATTTTCCCCGCGCTAGCCACATTCCTTTTACAGTGGTTCCCAATGCTGTGGATCCTGCGCTTTTTTCTCCTGGCTTGCCGTTGCATCCTTCTGCAGGTATGCCAGAAGAAGAGTTTGTGCTTTGTGTGGGAAGGGTAGAGTTAAGAAAGAATCAGTTGAATGTCGTGCGTGCAATGCGAAATCTTCCATGGTCGTTGGTCTTAATAGGAAAGCCCGCACCAAACCATATCCACTATTTTAATCAGGTCCTTGCCGAAGGAGGAAGCAGAATGAAGTATAAAGGATGGGTGGATCAGGCAGACCTTCCTTTTTGGTATCAGAAGGCAAAAGTACATATTCTTGCCAGTTGGATGGAAACTCCGGGGCTTTCTTCGCTTGAAGCAGGCGCTATGGGATGTAATCTTGTGATTACAGAGAAGGGAGATACTGTTGAATATTTTAGAGATGAGGCATTCTATTGTTTGCCTGATTCTGTGGAATCTATCCGAAAGGCAATTGTACAGGCCTTTGAAGCTCCGCGACAGAGAGATTTGCAATCTCGTATTCTGACAGAGTATACATGGGAGAAGGCGGCAGAAGCAACCTTCTCTGCGTACGAAGCAGTACAGGCAAAGGAACGGAAGTGAAGATTGCATTGATAGGAACCAGAGGTATTCCCGCACAATATGGAGGTTTTGAAACCTGTGCACAGGAACTAGCCCTTTCTTTTGTAAGAAAGGGGCATCGCGTGGCAGTAAGTTGCAGAAGGAACCTCTATCCTTTGCGTCCCTCAAACTGGAAAGGAGTCTCTCTTTTTTATCCTCCTGCTATTCCTTTATCAGGAATTGAAACCCTGTCTCATACTTTTTTTGCAATGGTATGGATTCTCTTTACTTCTCAGGATGCAGTACTAATTTTTAATGCTGCCAACAGTCCTGCGGCGCTTTTCGCAAAGATCTTTGGAAAGAGAGTAGTTGTCAATGTAGACGGACTTGAATGGAAACGGGCAAAATGGGGATATATGGCGCGGACCTATTACCGAGTTTCAACGCTTTTATCCTGTTTTTTAGCAGATGCGGTGGTTGCGGATTCTCGCGCTATTGGCGATTATTATGCAAGAAGAGGTATTTCTTCCCATTTTATTTCCTATGGAGCGCGGATAGGAGATTCTTCGCCAATAAAGATCCTTGAAAAGTTTTCTCTTACAGAGAAAAGATACTTTTTTATGGGAAGCCGTCTTGAACCAGAGAACAATCATCTTCTTGCGATTCGCTCTTTTCTTAAGGCAGATATTCCCGGCGCAGTGCTTGCGATTGCCGGAGGTTCTGCAAAAAATTCTTTCTATAGAAAACAACTTCGGCAATATGCTTCAGAAAGAATCTTCTTTTTAGGGCCTGTCTATGATCCCGCAGAATATCGCGCTTTACAGGAGCATGCGGTTGCGTATATGCATGGAAACGAGGTTGGCGGCACTAATCCCTCTCTCTTGCAGGCAATGGCGGCCGGCTCTTATATTATAGCCCTTGATGTGCCTTTTAATCGCGAAGTTCTCGGAGATACAGGACATTATGTTGTAAAAGAAGAGAAGATCTTGGCAGAAGAATTTCAAAGGGCGTGGAATATGCCGGAAGAGAGAGAACAATATGGGAAACGCGCGCGGGAACGGGTTTCTCTTCTCTATTGCTGGGAAGAGGTGGCATCTTCCTATGAAGATCTTCTTACAGAAGGCCGAAGTTGTAATAAGAGCGCGTGATGCATTGCTTTAGGAATAGAAGAAGACCTTCTTACAATCTTGGAGTAATTTCAGCGCTGGCGCTGTTGATAAGAAAGAGAGAGACCGCGGGAACTCTCTTGAAAAAATTTTGGGTATTGTGAAAACCATTGGATTATTTCTTTTTCTAAAGATATACTTTTTCCAAAGAAAAAGAGACGAGGAATGAGGTGTATGAAGAAATTATTCTTTTTTGACACACTCGCCATTATCTCCTCATTTTTGCTGGGATATTGGATTAGGTTTTACTGGATTTTCCCTTCTGATAAAGGGATTGCGCCTCTATTGCCGTACTGTAAGATGATTATCCTTCTTCTTGCGGGATGGCTTATTATTTTTAATGCTCTCGGGCTTTATCGTCCGCGTCTTTTTGTTACCTCTTGCGAAGAGATCGCGGGGTTGTTTCGGGGGCTTTTTTGGGGTGCGGTTTTTCTTCTTGCGGGAACCTTTTTTTATCGTGGTTTTGCCTATTCTCGTATTGCGGTGGGAATGGGAATTCTTCTTTCTCTTCCTCTTCTTATTCTTTGCCGTTTTTTTGTACGAAGATTTTTTCTTCCTTTTTCGGGAAAAAGGCGTGTAGCTGTCGCCATTGAAGGAAAGGGAGCAGAGATTGTGATACGAAGGATAGAGCGCCATCCAGAGTTTGGTCTTTCTATAGCGGGTATTTTTTCTTTTTCAGAGAGAGAAGAAGAGCATGGAAAATCATTTGAAGGATTGCCCTGTTTGGGAAAGGTTGAAGATATTCCTATACAGATAGAGCATCATCCAGAGTTTGACCTTTTGATTCTTGGAATGAAATCAGGGAAAGAGGAGATGGTAGAAAAGATCTTCTCTGTGGCAGAAGAGAAGGGGATCCGTTGCTATATTTTTCCAGAGTTACATAGTATTGCGGTGGCAGGGAGCAGGATTGAAACATTGGACGGGTTTCCGCTTTTTTTGCCAGGGTCTCCTCTTGAAGAAGCATTAAATCTTTTTTTGAAACGATCTGTGGATCTTCTTCTCGGCTTCTTCTTCTTTCTTCTTCTTCTTCCATTGATGGCGGCGATTTCCTTCGGTATTCTTTTAAGTTCTGGAAGACCTATCTTCTTTCGACAGAAGAGAATTGGGAAGAATGGTAAGAACTTTTCTATTATAAAGTTTAGGACTATGTATCAGTGCAATCAGAATGTATTATCGTTTACTCTTCCTGATGATGAACGGATTACCGGATTTGGACGGTTTCTTCGTAGAACCAATCTTGATGAAATTCCCCAAATATGCAATGTACTTTCCGGAGAGATGAGCCTTGTAGGACCAAGACCAATCTCAGTGGATGATACCGCTTTTTTTGAGGTTCCGGGTTTTCCCCTTAGGCATAAGGTGAAACCAGGCATAACCGGCTGGGCGCAGGTGCATGGCTTAAGGGGCGGAAGAGTAGAGCCTGAAGAGCGGATCCGATATGATCTCTATTATATTGAAGAATGGTCGTTATGGCTTGATATGGCGATACTTTTTATATCGCCCTTTGCATTTACCAATGCCTATTGATTTCTCTCGGAAGAAAAAGAACGAACTGCTTGTTAAGGTAGATCAGGGCAAGATGACTCTTACTTTTGACAGTTTTTTTGCTTCCGTTTATGCTAAGTGAAAAGAAGAGATGGTATAGAGAAGTGCGCGAGAAAGAAGAAGTCTTTATCATACAAGGAGATTAGGTGAAAAACATAGCATGTTTGGGGCTGGTGTGCGCTGATTTTATTGTGAAACCCGTGGATACGGTGCCTGATAGAGGAAAACTTCAATTGGTGGATTCTGTAGAGCTTCAGATCGGAGGATGTGCCTCCAATACAGGTATTGTGGCGGCAAAACTTGGCATAGAGGTAGGGATATTTGCTTCAGTCGGAAACGATGCGCTTGGTACTTTTATTATTGATTGTATCCGAAAAGGAGGCATTGGAACCCAGGGAATAAAGATGGTTCCAGATTGTACTTCATCGGGCTCGGTGGTATTGATTCATCCTGATGGAGAACGATCGTTCTTTCATTCCATTGGTGCCAATATGGCATTTAATCCTCTTGAACTTTCTTTGGAAAGTCTTTCTCCTTATGAAATAGTCCATATTGCCGGCGTTCTTGCGCTTCCTGAAAGTGAGGGAAAGAATCTTTTAGAGTTTTGCAGAAAGTTGAAGCAGGAGAAGAAGATTGTAACGCTTGATACTGTATGGGACTCTAGAGGGATATGGTTGCCCGCGATAGAAGAATCTCTTCCTTATGTGGATTATTTTCTTCCGAGTATAGAAGAGGCGAAAATGCTTTCAGGAAAAGAAGATCCCCAGGAAGTTGCTGAATTCTTCCTTTCTCGCGGAGTGAAGAATATTTGCCTTAAAATGGGAGAGAAGGGATCTATGATCTTTGATGGAACAGAATCCCATACTTTTTCTCCTGTTCCGGTTACACAGGTTGATTCCACCGGTGCCGGCGATTCTTATGTTGCGGGATTTCTTGTGGGGCTTGCAAAAGGCTATACATTTCAGGAATGCGGAGTTCTTGCGAATTTAGTGGGAGCAAAGGCCGTTACTACAGTTGGCGCCACGTCTGGCGTAAAAGATTGGAAAGATCTTCTTCATTTTGCCGGCCTTTACAATGTCGCGCTGTTATAAACTTTTTTTCGGATTTTTTTTTCTTCTTTTTCCTCTCTCTTTTCTTGGAGCAGAGGAGAGGATAGAACTCTTTGCTGATCGTGTGGAAACAACGGTCTCTGAAGATAGTACTCCTTTAGTTACAGAACTTTCCGGGGCAGTAACCATAAAGAGCGAGGATATGGAGTTAACATGCGATACTGCCCGTATTGACCATCGTACCGCAGAGGTGATAGTCTCTTCCCCTCTTTTGTTCCGCAAGGCCGATCTTACTATTCATGCGCAGAGCGCGCACTATTTCTTTACCGAAGAAACAGGGAATTTTTCCAATGCGGAATATTTCTATCCTCCCTATTATGGAAGAAGTGAAGAGGTGGTGCGGGAGAAGGGCTCTTATCTGCTTTCTCAAGGGTTTATTACTACCTGTAACAGGCTTGATGCGCCTCATTACCGTGTTGTCTGCGAACGTATTGAATTGTTGCCCGATCAGTTAAAAATAAGTAATGTTCTACTTTTTCTTGGAAAGGTTCCGATCTTTTATTTTCCTTTTTTTACACAATCCTTGCGAGAGAATGCAAAGCCTCCTTTTGAGATGGTCCCGGGTGTTCATAGAAAAATCAGAAAAGGCGTTATTTTTATCCTGAACCATCCTGTAGGAAAAGAAGGAGCAGTAAACCGATATGAAAAGGTTTGTATTGGCACAAAAGGCGTGGGTGTGGGAGTAGGAGTGGAAGATCTTGAGGAATCTCATAGAAGAGTGGATATTTTTACCGGACTTGAATATGGAGACGATGCGCTTCGTACTGGTATGATTGCAGAATTTCAAAAAACGTATGAGAGAAACAGAAGCTTCTCAATCGCATGGAGATGGATGCAGGATGATTCGGTTTTATATGATTTTTTCTCAAAAGATTTTGCCGCAAAGGAACGAAACTATAATTATCTCTCCTTTTCGCAATCATTCCCTTCTGGTGCTTTTGCCGGAGGGTTTCTTGCTGAAAATGCGCAAGATCCCTTTCTTCAGATTGAGAAACTCCCAGAGCTCTATATCTCTTATTCTCACATTCCTGTAGGGCAGTGGTGGGCAGGAACAGAATTTTCGCTTTCTCGCATACAACAGAGCAAAGATCTTTATACACGATTTTCAGGAGATATTTCCCTTACAAAACCTTTTGCGGTTCCATGGGGCAAGGTGTCGCCCTTTATAGATGTAAAGAGCGTGCATTATTTCTGTTGTGATAAAGACCAAAGCAATGTAGCGCCGGGCTTCGGGGTAAGGAGTGCTATGCTTATGATTCGGCACCACAAGGAAGTAACAGAATATCTTGCTCCTTCTTTTGGAATGGCGGTTCGGTATCCTTCTGAAAAGAAGCCCGCACTCCTTCTTGAACCTTCTGATTCTCTTCCAGAGGGAGCCTATGCAGAATTAGGGTTAGATTGGGGGTTGATGAGGAATCATCAAATGATGGTGAAGACCCGTCTCCGAAGCGACTATCATTTTAAGGAGAAAGACTTTTTTGATACGGTTTTTGAGTATCGCGCGGCATTGTCTTCTCGTTTTTCCATTGAAGGTCAGCATCTGTTACATCCTTCTTTGGGAGGAGCTCGCGAGAATAGCAATGACCTTTCTTTTACAACAGACCATTTTTCTTGTTCTTTAGGTAATAGGTATGTGGAGAATGGCTTTGATGGCTTGACTGCTTCTGTGGTCTCTCGTTTTGGAGAATGGGAGGCAGGAACGAATGTTTCTTGGGATCTTGACAGAAAAGCAGGCAACCGTCATGAGTTCTTTGTAAGCAGAAAAATCCATTGTCTTTTTTTAAGGGTTTCCTGTGTGGTAGGGCGAGAAAACGGTATTTATTTTACACTTATTCCTTCATTATTCGCAAAGAGCAAATTTATATCACGCGATTCCTTTGTAAGATAAGGGTTCTTGTAAAAAAAAAGAGAGATACAATCCGGAGGTTGTATGACAGAAAAACGGAAAGATGGCAGACTGCCAGACCAACTGAGAAAAGTAAAGATTACCAGAAGAATAAATAAGTTTGCCGCAGGGTCGGCACTTATAGAGACCGGAGATACAAAGGTCTTATGTTCGGTCTCTTTTGAAGATCGGGTTCCGCTTTTTTTGCGGGATAGTGGCCAGGGATGGCTTACCGCAGAGTATGGAATGCTTCCTTCTGCGACGCCTGAACGATCTGACCGCGCAAATTATACCTCTGGTAGAAGCCGGGAGATACAGCGTCTTATCGGACGTTCCCTTCGTTCTGTACTGAACCTGAAACATCTTGGAGAACGGATGATTCTGGTGGATTGCGATGTTCTGCAGGCAGATGGAGGAACCCGTACCGCGGCGATTAATGGATCGTTTATTGCGCTTGTAGATGCGCTTGTTTCTTTACGGAAACAGGCATTTCTTCGGATACCTCTCTTAAAGTATCAACTTGCTGCGACAAGTGTGGGAATTGTGGGAGGAAAACATTACCTTGATCTTGATTATCAAGAAGATTCTTCTGCGGGGGTTGATTGCAATGTAGTGATGACAAGCACAGATGAATTTATAGAACTGCAGGGAACAGGTGAGGGGGTCTCTTTTTCAAGAAGAGATCTTGACCTTCTCCTTACTCTTGCAAAGAAAGGGAGTAATGAACTCTTTACTCTTCAACGGGAGATAAGCGCCGATGATCTCGCGTATCTTCTTGGCAAGTAAAAATTCCGGAAAGATTTCAGAAGCTAATGAGATCCTTCAACAATTTAACATTGTGGCAGAAGGAGCGGGCGAAGAGATTCTCTTTCCAGAAGAGATTGGAAGCACTTTTCAGGAAAATGCCGAAGCAAAAGCCCGATATTTTTCTCACTTTGTTTCAGGAGTTCTTATCGGAGAAGATTCAGGATTGGTGGTTCCTGCATTGAATGGCGCTCCTGGGGTTCAGTCTGCTCGTTTTGCGGGAATTGATGCAACCGATAGCCAGAATATTGAAAAACTGTTATACTATATGGCAGATAAAAAAGCTGGTCAGCGAAGGGCATATTTTATCTCTGTTGCCGCGCTTCTGGGGCGAAATGGGAGCGTTTCTTTTTTTGAAGGCAGAATGTATGGAGAAATCTCTCTATCACAGCGCGGAGAGTATGGTTTTGGGTATGACCCTGTATTTGAAATTCCATTACTTGGAAAGACCGTGGCAGAATTGACTTCTTCAGAAAAAAATCGTATAAGTCATCGGGGTCAGGTTTTTGAAAAGATTGGAAGATATTTAACAATGGCGGTGTAGCTCAGTCGGTAGAGCAGTCGGCTCATATCCGATATGTCAGGGGTTCGAGTCCCTTCACCGCCACTTTTTTTTTATAGAAGGGACGAGAAAGGAGCGAAGTGGAAAGATTGCGAGCGAGCGCAGCAATCTTCGGCGATGGCCGACCCGAGCCGTTCCGAAAACCGAGGCTTGTTTGTAACTTACATACCACACCCGCTATACCTTGAGCCGAGGTGGTGCGTCATACCAAACTTAACATAACGATGAAGCACCAGGCAAGGCGCCGCACCTACGACCACTCTTCTTTGGAATTTCTTTGGAGGAGGATGTGCGTAGCGTATTTCAGCCGCACAGTCCCTTCACCGCCACTTTTTTTTTTCTATTTTTCTATTTTTCTCACCTCTCTTTTTTTCGTATGTTACAATATTATTGAGCTATTCTTCTATGCGATACTTTTTTGTGGGAGATTGTTTTTATGCGAGATACCTTTCAGAAACATACTCTTCTTTCTATTGCGCGCGGAGCATTGGAGGAATATTTTTATGGTACGCCTTCCCTTCTTCCAGAAGAGTATCCTTTTTTGAAGGAAAAAAGAGCTCTTTTTATAACCTTACGAAGAAAAAGAAAACTTCGGGGATGTATTGGCACGATTATGGCAGATAAACCTCTTATGGAATCTGTTCCGACAATGGCATTGCACGCGGCATTGGAAGATAGTAGGTTTTCTCCTCTTACCTGTGAAGAATTGCAAGAGGTTACCATTGAAATTTCTCTTCTTACTGCCCCAAAAAAAATCTCCTCTATTGATGAAATTGTTCTTGGCGTAGATGGAGTGATTGTGAAGTATAAAGGTTGTCAGGGACTTTTTCTTCCTCAGGTTGCCAAAGAGACCGGATGGTCAAAAGAAGAGTTTCTCGCACAGCTTTGCCGAGGAAAGGCAGGGCTTTCTCCCAATGCTTGGCAAGATCCTGATGTAGATTTGTATACCTTTCAGGCAGAAGTTTTTTCAGAAGAGGATTCCAATCTTTTGAATAGATGAGCGGAATGATACCTTTTTCCGGAGAAAAGAAGATGAAACCAAATATTCTTATCCATGTATGTTGTGGGCCCTGCGCGATTATTCCCGTGGAACAATTACAGGAACGGTTTGAGGTAACAGGGTTTTGGTTTAATCCTAATATTCATCCATGGGCAGAATATGAAAAACGGCTTCACAATGCGGGATATGCTTTTCAGCGGTTGGGAGTTCCTCTGGTATATGATTTTTCTTACAATATTTCTCAATGGTTTGCCTCCGCGCTCTCTTCTTCTGATAAGAAGGCGCGTTGCAGGGCATGTTATGATATACGGCTTTCTGCTACCGCGGAATATGCGGCTTTGCATGGGTTTTCTTATTTTACCACCACGATGGCACAGAGTTTGTTTCAGGATTTTGACTCTATTACCGCGGCAGGTTATAAGGCGGAAGAGCTCTATGGAAGCAGATTTTTGCCGGAAGATTTTAGGTCTTACTATCGTGAAGGAAAGGGCCGTGCAATGGAGTGGATGATGTACCGGCAGAACTATTGCGGATGTCTTTTTAGTGAAGTGGAAAGAAGGGGAATAGGTGGCAAGAAATTTCCGAAGAGGTGATGTTGTGTGCCTCCTTTCTCAAGGAGGAAAACGATGGTTTGTAAAGGTAGGTGAATCCAATCTTTCTACCCATAAAGGAACCTTTTCTCTTTCGCCTTTAGAGGGTGCGAAGTCTGGCTCTATTCTTACCAGCCATATTGGATGTCAGGTACGGGCGTTTTTTCCAACCTTTGAAGAAATTATTCTCTATTATGTCAATAGAACCACACAGATTGTATATCCCAAAGATCTTGGGTATCTTCTGTTGAAATTAGCAATAAAAGAAGGAATGACTGTGCTTGAGGCAGGGACAGGCTCTGGCGCCGCTACATTGATTCTTGCACATTGGGTAGGAGAAAGCGGACGGGTGATTACATACGAAAAACGACCTAATCTTTTCTCTACAGCAGAAAAACTCTTTCAAGAATTTGGGATGGAAGCGCGGATTGTATGTAAGATGGGAGATATTCAAGAGTTGGGAGAAGAAGAGATTGCCGATGCCTGTTTTTTGGATCTGCGGGATCCTGTGGCAGTTATTCCCGCTGTTTTTCGGGCTCTTGTAGAGGGTGCTACCTTTGCGATAGTGGTTCCTACGACAAACCAGGTGTCAGAGACGATTGAAGTCTTACAGGAGGAAGGGGCAATGAGCCTTGAGGTATCAGAAATATTTTTGAGAAAGTATAAGATAAATAGCAATCGCTTAAGGCCTGAAGATAGAATGGTGGGGCATACGGTATTTCTTATTTCAGGAAGAAGAATGAGGCAGGGAGGATAAAGAGAATGGAATATATGAAATGCGGTGGTATTCAATGAAGGCCATTGTAAAAAATCGTGCGGGGCAGGGAGTGGCGCTTATTGAGATGCCTCTTCCTGAGATGGGTATGAACGATGTATTGATACGGGTGAAGAAAACCGCGATATGCGGAACAGATCTGCATATCTATGAATGGAACGAATGGGCGCAAAAGACTATACCAGTGCCTTTGGTGATTGGCCACGAGTTTGTGGGAGTGGTGGAGAGTGTGGGGTCCAATGTAACAGATTTTAAGCCGGGAGACAGGGTAAGCGGCGAGGGACATATTGTATGCGGTAGGTGTAGAAATTGTCTTGCGGGACGCAGGCATCTGTGTAGAAGTACCTCGGGTATTGGAGTGAACCGAAATGGCGCCTTCGCGAAGTTTCTTGTGATTCCTGTTACCAATGTATGGTATGCGGATCCTCATATCCCTCTTGATATTACTGCTATTTTTGATCCTTTAGGAAATGCCACACATACCGCACTTTCTTTTGATGTATTGGGTGAGGATGTTCTTATTACCGGAGCAGGGCCTATTGGTCTTATGGCGGCTGCTATTGCGCGTCATGCGGGCGCGAGGCATGTGGTTATTACCGATGTAAATCCGTTCCGTCTTGAGCTTGCAAAAAAAATGGGAGTTACCCTTACTGTGGATGTAACCCAATCTACTATTGCACAATCCCAAAAAACACTTGGAATGAAGGAAGGATTTGATGTGGGATTGGAGATGTCTGGAAATGGATCGGCATTTTCTCAGATGGTGATGAATATGTGCCATGGAGGGAAAATTGCATTGCTGGGTATTCTTGATCCGCATACCTTGATAGAATGGGATACAGTTATTTTTAATGGTCTTACTCTTAAGGGTATTTATGGAAGAGAGATGTACGAAACATGGTATAAAATGACCTCTATGCTTCAATCAGGGCTTGATATTACTCCTGTTATTACGCATACTTTTCATTATACTGAATATGAAGAGGCATTTCAGGTTATGAGGTCGGGAAATTCCGGAAAAGTATTGTTGGACTGGACATAACAGGAAGAGGAGAAGAGGATGAATGGAATGAAAGAATACCTTCAAAAAGAACTTGATACCATTGAAGAAGAAGGCTTGCGGAAAAAAGAAGAGGTGATTATAAGTCCTCAGGGACCAAAGATTTTGTTGCGGGGGAATAAGGAAGTTCTGAACTTCTGCTCTAATAATTATCTTGGACTTTCCTCTCATCCTGAAGTAATACAGGCGGCAAAAGATGGGCTTGATAAATGGGGATATGGGCTTTCTTCTGTACGGTTTATTTGCGGTACGCAGGAAATTCATTCTTTGCTTGAGAAGAAGGTATCATCGTTTCTTATGACTGAAGATACGATTCTTTATTCTTCATGTTTTGATGCGAATACCGGTCTTTTTGAAACGATTCTTGCTCCGGAAGATGCAGTTCTTAGTGATACCTTGAATCATGCAAGTATTATTGATGGAATTCGGCTTTGTAAGGCAGAAAGATTCCGATATCAACATGCGGATATGGAAGATCTTGAGGCAAAACTTCAAGAAGCGCGAAAAAATCGTTTCCGGTTGATTGCAACAGACGGAGTTTTCTCAATGGATGGCGCTATTGCGCCTTTAGAAGCAATCTGTACTCTTGCCGAGAAGTATGATGCGTTTCTTATGGTAGATGATTCCCATGCCACAGGAGTTCTTGGGTCCCATGGAAGGGGTACGCCAGAGTATTGCAAGGTAATGGGAAGAGTGGATATTGTAACTGGTACTTTTGGAAAGGCGCTCGGAGGGGCAACCGGAGGATTTGTTAGTGGAAGAAAGGAGATCATTGCCTTGTTGCGTCAAAGGTCCAGACCCTATCTTTTCTCTAATTCTCTGGCGCCGTTAATCTGTTCTGCTTCTTTGAAGGCATTTGAAATTCTTGAATCATCACCAGAACTTCTTTCTTCTTTATCTGAAAATACTATCTATTTTCGGAGAAAAATGGCTCATGCTGGTTTTGATATTCTTCAAGGAGAGCATCCTATTGTTCCTATTATGCTTGGAGATGCGAAACGTGCGAATAGAATGGCAAAAGCCCTGTTTGAGAAGGGAATCTATGTGGTGGGTTTTTCCTATCCAGTGGTGCCTAAGGGAAAGGCGCGAATTCGGGTACAGGTTTCAGCGGCACATAGAAAGGATGATCTTGATAGGGCGGTTCAGGCATTTTCAGAGGTAGGGAAGGAATACGGAATAGGATAGAGAATTTTTTTGGTTTCATAAGAGAGAAGAGTTTTATCCGATATGATTCTATCTATGAGAGTGGTTTCTATCTCTTTTTTTTTGAAATATTCGTATGAAAAGTAGATTGTGGAAGGTAAGAATTTTGTTAGAAAATTTAGAAGAAAGCAGGCACTGATTTTGACAGAAAAAAGGAAAGCCGTATAATATCATTCTACATTTAGTATGTAGTGGGCCGCTAGCTCACCTGGTAGAGCACCGCCCTTTTAAGGCGGGCGTAGCGAGTTCGAGTCTCGCGCGGCCTACCATTCTCTTTTTCCGCACGAAACTTTTTCTTTTTTTTCTCCGCTGAAATAGTCATTATCTTCTGATTGTAGAAGAAAATTTTCTAGCTATCTCTGTGTGAAGGATAAGAAAATCTTCATAGTATATCAAATCCAGAAGATGAAGAGATGATGCACGGGTTCTTTCTTTAGAATGAATGTAATCATAGAAAAAGAGAATCATTGTTTTGCCTATCATCGTTTCCAAAAAAAAGATAGGACGGGATGAATATTTTGGTATGGATTGTTAATGAGGCTATGCGATCTTGCCTCATTAATGATTCAGGATTACAATAAGGGAAAGGAAGGAATGGAAAAGGAGGAATGGTGATTCAAGGCGTGAAGGTAAAGAAACTTCGCTTTATTCCAGATGAACGAGGAAGGTTGTTGGAGATATTCCGTTGTGATGATGAGACGTTTCATGCATTTGGGCAGGTATACTGTACGACCTGTTATCCGGGAGTAGTGAAGGCATGGCACGCGCATCAGCATCAGGAAGATAATATTGCGGTACTTTCTGGAATGGGAAAGATCGTTTTGTGCGATTTACGCGAAGAAAGTCTTACAAAAGGAGAGATCCAGGAATTTTTTTGCGGAGATTACAATCCTTTGCTTATCCATATTCCGACTCTTGTATACCATGGATTTAAGGGTATTGGCGAGACAGAAACAATCTTTTTGAATGTGCCGAGTGTACCCTATCATCATTCCAATCCCGATGAGTTGCGCCTTCCCTTTGATACCTCTCTTATTGCGTATGACTGGGAAAGGAAAAATTTCTGATGAAAGGTGTGATTCTTGCCGGAGGGCTCGGTTCCCGTCTTCATCCTCTTACCAAGGTTACGAATAAACATCTTCTTCCTGTGCACCGCAAGCCAATGATTTACTATCCTATAGAAATGATGGTTGCCGCGGGAATTCTTGATGTAATGGTGGTAACTGGAGGAACCTCTTCCGGAGATTTTCTTAGGTTGCTTGGAAATGGAAAGGAATTTGGGTTACGTTACCTTACCTATGCGTATCAAGAGGGAGAGGGCGGTATTGCGCATGCGCTTTCTCTGGCAGAGCATTTTGTTGCCGGCGAGAAAGTCTTGGTGATTCTTGGCGATAATATCATTGAAAAGAGTATTGCGCCAGAGGTTGAATCTTTTTCTTGTCAGGAGAAGGGCGCAAGAATTATTCTGAAAGAGGTTAAGGAACCCCAGAGGTTCGGTGTGGCGGAGTTTGAGGGAGATAAGGTGGTTCGTATTGTAGAAAAGCCGAAAGATCCTCCTTCTTCTTTTGCGGTTATTGGTATCTATATGTATGATAGAAAGGTATTTGAGTTTGTGAAATATCTGAAACCATCGGGACGGGGAGAACTTGAAATAACCGATGTGAATAATATGTATCTTGCTAAAGGAGAAATGACTCATGGCATTCTTGAAGGATGGTGGACAGATGCCGGCACATTTGATTCCTTGTTGAAAGCAAATAACCTTGTAGCAGAGAAAGAGGGAGCCTAGTGCGTATTGCTGTTACCGGCGGCGCCGGATTTATCGGTTCTAATTTTGTCGCGTATCTGTGCGAAAAACATCCTGACTGGCATATAGTGAATATTGATAAACTTACGTATGCCGCCAATCCCCTTACACTTGAGTTTCTTGCCTCTTTCCCGAACAATACTTTTTTTCAATATGATATTGCGGAAGCGAAGGAGCTTGACGATTTAGTTGCGAAATGCGATGCAGTGATTAATTTTGCCGCGGAAACTCATGTGGACCGTGCGATGATGAATGCGGAAGAGTTTGTAAGAACAGATATTTTGGGCACTTTTCATCTGCTTGAATCAGTCCGTAGGAAAAAGATCTCCCGTTATATTCAGATCTCTACAGATGAGGTGTATGGAAGCGTTGAATCTGGAAGCGCGGTGGAATCTTCTCCTTTAGATCCTACCAATCCCTATGCGGTGAGTAAAGCCTCGGCGGATCTTTTTGTTTTGTCATATATTAAATGCTATGGAATATCTGCTAATATTATCCGGTTCTCAAATAATTACGGACCGTTTCAGCATCCGGAAAAGTTTATGCCGCTTGCTTTAACCAATGCAATAGAGGATAGACCTATTCCAGTCTATGGCGACGGTACTCAAAGCAGGGAATGGCTTTTTGTTACTGATACTTGCCGGGCGATAGAACTTATTTTGCAACGCGGTGTGGAAGGAGAAATCTATAATGTTTCAAGCGGACAGGAAGAAAAGAATATTGAAGTGGCACGCAAGATTCTTGGGTTTCTTGGAAAACCAGAATCTCTTATATCTTATGTTCCTGACCGGGTTGCCCATGATAGAAGGTATAGCCTTTCTTCAGAGAAGATTGCGGCTCTCGGGTTTTCTCCGGAATATACCTTCACAAAAGGATTTGAAGAAACTGCCGCATGGTACCTTTCCAATAGCCGTTGGTGGAAGGAGATAAAAGAGGGAAAGTCGTTTCAGGCGTACTATTCTTCTCGGTACGGAGCGTTATAAGAGTTTTTGCAGGTAAGGATTCTCTTTCGTATCGTGATTTCCCACGGAATTTCTCTTGACGCTTTTTTGATTGAATGGTATAGTTATCGGGTTATTCGCAATCTTCAGCCCCCATCGACTAGCGGCCTAGGTCACCACTCTTTCAAGGTGGCAGCGACGGTTCGATTCCGTCTGGGGGCGCATTTACGCTGGTTTTCAGGAGCAAAGAGGTATGCAAAATATCTGGATTGCGAGTTGGTTGCACTGCGATTGGGTTGGAAAAACTGTTCTCGTAGTCCTGGTGCTGATGTCAATAATATCGTGGGCTATTATTGCGGAAAAGTTTTTTCTTTTTAGAAGAGTAAAAAAAGCGAATGCTTCTTTTTGCGATCTATTCTTTTCTGGCCGTGTAAAGGCAATTCTTGCTTCTCCTTGGAGCAGGATTCTTTCCAAAATAATAAGAAAAAAAGCAGATACTCCTTTGAACGAAGAAGTTCTTCTTAACCTTCTTCATTCCTTTGCAAGAGAAGAGATTACAGGTATGGAGCGTCGGCTTTCTTTTCTTCTTGTAACATCCTCGGTGGCTCCGTTTCTTGGGCTTTTAGGTACGGTATGGGGTCTTCTTGTGGCCTTTCACGATATGAGTATCGCGGGATCTTCCTCCATTACAGTCGTCGCTTCAGGAGTAGCGGAAGCGCTTATTACTACCTTTGTGGGATTATTGGTGGCTATTCCCGCGGCAGTCGGCTATACCTATTTTGGGGGACATCTTGCAAGGATGCGCCAGGAAGGAGAAGATGTTCTTGAACGTATTTACCTTTTTTTGAAATAGTATGAAACGGAGATTTTCTCTTGAGCCAGAAGCCGCGGTAAATGGCTTGCGTTGGATTAATATCACTAATCTTGTGGATGTAGCCTTAACAATGGTTGTGGTGCTTCTTATGGTTTCTCCCTATATTGAGCAGGGTTTTGGCGTACAGCTTCCTGCCTCTTCTTCCAACAAAATGATGGTGGAAAAGAACCTTATCGTAACGGTTTCTTCGCAGAGAAGGTATTATATTGGAAATCAGGAGGTTTCGTTGAAACAGTTGAAGGATCGTCTTGAAGAAAAAAGCTTGAAAAATCCTGATATTGGGATTATCATCAAGGCAGACAGGACGATTCGTTACCAGGATCTTATTGTGGCGCTTGATGCGGCGAAGGCGGCAAAGATAACACGGGTCGGTCTCGCTACGGAGGCCGCTATAGAAGAATGAAACATTCATTACCAGTATCGCTTTTTTTCCATATTCTCCTCTTATTCTTTTTTTCTTGCGCACCTTTTTCTCGTATCAAGCCTTCTCCTGTCTTTACCGTTGACCTTCTTGATATGGACTCTCCGCGCTCTTTTCTTCCTTCTGTTCCTGTGCTTCCTTCTCTTCCAGATCTCTCTAAAGAAGCGCCAACCGCTCCTTTTGCTTCTGGCAAAAGTTCCGCAGATACCAGAACCCCTTCAAAAGAGGCGACTCCTGCTTTGAATAGGATCTCTTCGGCCGCAAGAAGCGGAGTACGGCAATCAGTTCCTCTCTTTTCTGAAGAGGAGTACCGAAGAAGTTTGCGGGATAAACTGGCGGGAGTGGAGGAAAAAACCTCTTCTTCGGAATATGTTTCGTTGCCCCGTACAACAACTCAAAGCCCTTCATCTGGTGCGACCGCGTTGCCGGACTTTCCCACTACAGGACTTCTTGCTCCGGATCTTCCGGAAGAGTATCTTGTTCTTTTACGGGAAAGGATTATGAAATATTGGCTTCTTCCTTCGGGCCATCTATACAATCGGGTGGCGGTTGTTTCATTCAGATTGTATAACAATGGAAGGTCGCAGAATATTATTCTTGAAAAATCTTCAAGGGACAGAAGTTTTGATGCAAGTGTAATGAATGCTATTAAAGGAGTGCCGGTTTTTCCACCTTTTCCTCGTTCTGTTCGGAGAGAAAGGGTGGATGTAACAGTAACATTTAATGGAAGGGGGATTGAATGAGAAAGCATTGTATGATTTCTTTTCTTTGCGTATGGATTGCTTCTTTTTCGTCTGCTCAGGTTTTTCTTGAGCTTACCTCTGATTCTTCTCTGAAACCAGGAGCTGTTCTTACCCTTTCCTGTCAAGATAAAGGCTATGGAGATGATTTTCTTTCCGTATTAAAAAGTGATCTAAACTATTCAGATTGGATGACAGTACATACAGCATTGAAAGATCTTTTTTTGAATGAATCTTCTGCGAAAGAACAATTTCCCGATTCTCGTTTTCTTATAAGCGTTATCTTTCAGGGGAAGGCTGTGGAAGCAAGAGTATGGGATCTTTCAAAAGGAGAGATCTGTTATTTTGGGAAACATTCCTCAGAGGGAAAATCAGCGCGTATCTTTGCCCATGAGGTTAATGATGCCATTATTTTGGCGCTTACCGGACGTCCCGGTATTGCGTCATCTTCTATTATATTTGCGGAAAAGTCTTCAGGGAAATATGGACTGGTTCTTGTGGATAGCGATGGCAGAAATCCACGTACTATTTTTTCCGGAGAGTTTCTTGTAAATTATCCGAGGTGGTTTCCAGGGAAAGAAAAGGTGCTTTTTCTTTCCTATAGAAATGGCTATCCGCGCCTTGAATCTTTGAATATCCGAACAAAAGCGTGTGAGGTGATTCTTTCCGAGCCGGGATTGAATGCCTGCGCCTCGTTTTTTCAAAAATCAGAGAAGATTGCGGTAGTATTAAGCAAAAGCGGAAATCCCGAGATTTATCTTGTGAATTTTCAGGGAAAGATTCTTTCCCAATTAACAGAGCATCCCGCAGTGGATGCTTCGCCCTCGGTTTCTCCGGATGATGCTGTCATTGCCTTTGTTTCTGACAGAGATGGCCGCACTCGGCTCTGGAGGATGAATAGTTCTGGGTACGGAGTGAGAAAGATTGGAACACCGGGTTCGTATCTTACCACGCCGGCATGGTCGCCAGATGGAAAGCTTCTTGCATACGCATCGCGAAGGGGATCTTCAGTGGTGATTGAGGTGTACGATTTTAAGACCGGCGCAACCCGTATTCTTACTAAAGGATTTTATTGGTGCGAAGCTCCCTCGTGGGCTCCTGATAGCCGTCATATTGCTTTTACACGCGTTGAGAAGGGTGAAAAATCAGTTTGGGTGGTGGATGTGGGGACCCTCTCTACCCGTCGTATTTCTGCTCGGGGAGCAAACCCCTCTTGGAGTATGCGTTGACAAAACCTTTCGGTGCGGTAGAATAATAGAAGGATTATGGAGTATTTCGGCAGATAATTTTTTTGTAGAGGGCGTTATCGGATCCTGTCCTCTTTCACTATCGCGAGGAGGCTGGAATGCGGAAGCAATGGATGGTGGTTGGTATTAGTATGGCTATTCTTTTTTCCGGATGTACTGCTTTTAAAAAGAGGGTTCCCGGAGAATCTCCTGCTAGGGTTTCTTCTTCGGGAGAGATAGTTACTCCTTCAACTACCGCAAAAAAGGGTGAATCGCCCGCGGTTGTTTCTTCTCAACCTCAGCCTTCGCCAAAGGATGCTGGAAAAGCGACACCCACAGAAATAGCTCGCGCAACTGCGGGAAAAGATATCCCACAGCATGCGCCTTCCCATGAACAGAAATTTCTTGCTCCTTCCGGAGAAGCCGCAAAGGTTCTTGTTACGATCTACTTTGATTTTGATGATTATTCTGTGAAGCCTGTTTATCGTGATACACTCTTGAAAATTGCGGAATATCTTCTTGCGAACTCTCATGTTTCGCTCTTAATTGAAGGCCATTGCGATGATCGGGGCACCGAGGAATATAATCTTGTGCTTGGAGAACAGCGTGCGTTAAGCGTGCGGAGATACCTTACCGGACTTGGAGTTTCTCCTCAGAGATTGTTTACAGTGAGTTATGGAGAAGAGAAGCCTGTGGACCCCGCACAAAATGAAGAGGCTTGGGCAAAGAACCGAAGGGCTGAGTTTAAGGTATCAACGGATTAAACAATGAAACGATTCTTTTTGCGGGGAGCTGTCTGGGCTATTGTTGCAACGCTTTTCTCCGGATGCGCGGATATTGCGATGATGGAAGATGTGAGTTGGATTAAAAAGGAAATAGATACCAAAATCGTTGCGTTACAGATAGAACAGGAATCACGCGTACAAGGGATTGAGACGAAAATAGGCCGTATGGAAGAAAAGATAGATGCACAGCAGGCTGGTATCTTACAACTTCGTGAAGACCTTCATAGCCAGATTAAAGAGACGCGTATCGCATTGGATGAGAATAATTTTCTTCTTACAAAGCGAGTGGAAGAGGTTGCAAAACAGAGTGATGAACGAGAGTACGAGCTGAAAAAGGAGATTGAAAACCTGAAAAAATCATCCTATGAACTTCTTGCCTCGTTAAGTGCTATTAATACCTCAATACTCTCTTTGAATAGTGAGGTGGTAAATCTGAAAAGTTCTCGTTCAGAGGAGTTAGCCCTTGGGTTTGCAGAGATACGGGAGGAGTTTTCAAAAAAATTGAAGCTTCTTCTTGATGAAGTTGTCCGTCAGGAAAGCGAACTTCACAGTGTAAAAAATGCGGTGGCTGTTATGCATCCAGTTGAAGAAAACCTTTCAGAGATCGTGATTTCCGAAACTTCTCCGGAACCGTCTGAAGAAAAGAGAACTATTCTAAAGAAGGAGCCGGAGCAACGAGTGCACATAGTGCGTCAGGGAGATACTCTTATTCAGATTGCGCGGCAATACAGGGTATCTCTTGATTCCTTAAAAAAGGTAAATAATCTTGGAAAAGACGACACTATTTACGCGGGAAGGAGGCTTTTGATACCATGATAGCGCTACTTTTTTTCATTATCGGCGCCTGTTTAGGGAGTTTTGCGAATGTCTGTATTTATCGGATGCCTCGGAGTAAATCTATTGTGGCGCCTTCTTCGTTCTGTCCCAAATGTAGAAATTCTATTGCCTTTTTTGATAATATTCCTGTTCTTAGTTGGATCTTTCTTTTAGGGAAATGTAGAAAGTGCCATAGTACAATTTCTATACAGTATCCAGTGGTTGAAATGCTTATGGCGCTTTTTAGTCTTCTTCTTTACCTTAAGTTTGGAATTTCTTTCGCAACGCTTGCCTATGGTCTTTTTCTTCTTGCCTTACTGATCATTAGTTTCATTGATCTTGAAACCTTTCTTATTCCAGACAGTATTGTGCTTCCAGGAATAGTGGTAGGAATGCTTTGTGCGGCATTGATTCCTAACTTTTTCTTTACCTATGACAGTACTTCTCTCTTGTATAGTGTGGCGGGTGCATTTCTCGGAGCATTGCTTGTAGGAATACTTGCGGTGGTGGGAAAATTAGTCTGGAAGAAAGATGCTATGGGAGGCGGAGATCTGAAACTCCTAGCGATGATCGGTGCCTTCCTTGGCTGGAAAAGTGTATTTATTACCATGTTTTTTGCATCTGTTTTTGGAACCTTTATAAGCGTGATTCTTATTCTTCTGAAAAAGAAGACAATGGACGATTATATTCCTTTTGGTCCCTACCTCAGCCTTGGAGCTTTACTGGCACTTTTTTATAAGGGATACACGTTTCTTGGATTTTTTGTTCCTTAACGATGACAGAAGCGATTCTTGATCTTGCGAGTCATTATTTTTATGGGCAAAAATTTTTTCTCATACGAAGCGGAGTCCTCTTTTTTATCTATAACAGCCGTAATTCTCTCTCTGAAGAAGCTCTTCCTTTCTTATTGGATACTGCCTCAGTTTCACAGGTTGATCGTGCGCTGGTCAAGATTCTTACCTGGCATACAATCCCAGTTTCTGTAAAATCACTCCGTACCTTCCCTGAAATACTGGATTTTCTTCGTATTCCCTCTTTACAGAAGGCAGAAGAACTTTTTTCCTCTTCCTCCTTCAAAAAGATTCTTGTGGTTCCAACCCTTCCTGTAACCAAATCTTTGCGAGAAGAATCAATTCAAGCTTTGCAATATGCTGGATTAGACGGTATTATTCTCCTTTCCGAGATGATTGAGGATACGATAAGAGCGATTGATCCCCGAAAATCATATCCTGTAATAACCTGTGAACTTCTTAGAATCCTGAAGCATTATAAATTGGCGGGCCGGGTTTCTGTTGAAGAGAAAGAGAAGAGCTCCTCGCAGTTGGAACTTCCCCTTGTCTGATATGGATCTTTCAAGTTCGGTTCTTTCTATTCCCGGTGTAGGATCTCGGCGCGGGAAATCCTTTGAAAAATTGGGAGTACGAACCGTGGAAGATCTTCTTTTTTTCTTTCCCAGGGCCTATCTTGATCGCCGTGATATACGAAAAATAAGTCAAGCGGAAATAGGCGAAACCATGGCGTTGCGCGGTCGTATTGTTGCGGTTGAGGCACAGCGCAGAAGAAAGCCTTACTATGTGAAGTGTGCTTTTACCGATGGTACCGGTACTTTGTTTATCTTATTTTTTAATCAGTTGTATTTGATGAATATGCTTCTTCCCGAAACAAAGATCTTTCTTTTTGGAAAGGTAGAGGAGTATAGAAGAACGCTTCAGATGTGTAATCCTGTCTTTGATCTTATTGAACCATCAAAACAGCTTGATTATATATTGCCTGTCTATCCGCTTGTGGCGGGATTGTCGCAGAATTTTATTCGAAACACGATACGAGGGGCTATAAAGTCGCTTGCTTCTTTTCCGAAAGATCTTCTTCCTTTTGATGAGAGAATGGAGCTTTCTCTTTCTTATATGAAATTTGCACTAAGTATGATCCATTTCCCAAAGGATGAGGTAAACCTTGAGCGTGCGAGGCGACATCTTGTATTTGATGAATTTTTTAGAATGCAGATGCGATTGCTTGAGAAAAAAGGTCGGTTGCGTCGAAAATCAGAAGAGGTTCTAAAGGTTTTTACAGAATATAAAGCAGATATTTCTATTGCGGCATTTGAAGAGAAGCTTCCTTTTTCTTTGACAGCCGGACAGAAAAAGATTATGCGGAACCTTGTGGAGCAAGTTCAACAGGGGAATGTGATTGATCTTCTGTTGCAGGGAGAGGTAGGCTCTGGAAAAACAGTTCTTGCGATCTTTTTTATTCATCTCTTTCTTGTAGCAGGGTATCAGGCTGTTTTTTTAGCTCCTACAGAAATTCTTGCGCAACAGCATTATTTGAATTGGCACTCATTCTTTCAGAATGAGGGGTACCATCCTTCTTTATTGATTGGATCTCTTACAAAACAGATGAAATCTAAAGAGAAAGAGAAGATTTTTTCCGGAGAAGCGCGTGTGGTCTTTGGAACTCATGCGATTCTTAATGAAACGATTGTATGGAAGAATCTGAAGGCAGTGGTTACAGATGAACAACATAAGTTTGGCGTGGCGCAGAGGACTATATTGAAACGGGCGGGAAAAGAGGTGCATCATCTTTCTATGAGCGCTACTCCTATTCCCCGCAGTGTTGCGCTTACACTCTTTGGAAATAGAGATATTCTTTTGTTGGGAGAATTTCCTCATGGTGCAAGAAATGTGGTTACCCTGCTTTTTTCTTTAAGAGAGAAAGAGAAAGCCCTTTTCTTTATAGAGGCCCGTTTGTCCGAGGGAGATCGGGGCTATGTGGTGGTGCCCGCAATAGAAGAATCAGAGAAGTTAGCTTCTATAGAGGAAGAAAAGAAGATGTTTTCTTTGCGTTTTGCCCGGTATGGGGTTGGGATTCTTCATGGAAAATGTTCATCCGCGGAAAAATCAGATATGATTCAAAAGTTTAGAGAAGGAAAGATTCAATTGCTTCTTTCTACCACAGTGATTGAGGTTGGAATGGATGTGCCGGAAGCACACTTTATTCTTATTGTGCAGGCAGAACAATACGGGCTTTCTCAGTTACACCAATTGCGGGGAAGGGTAGGCCGTTCAGGGAAACAGGGATACTGTATGCTTCTTGCCCATACAGGGGAATCTTCTGCGATTGAACGGTTGACAGCATTTCTCGGTGAGGATGAGGGACAGAAACTAGCGGAATTAGATCTTTTACTGCGAGGACCGGGAGATTTGTTCGGAGTTCGTCAACATGGAATACTTCCGTTGAAGATAGCTGATATTGTGAAGGATGTGGAGCTTCTTGAGCTTGCAAGAAAGAAGGCCCGACTTCTTATGGAAGATAGAAAGATCTTTTCTGATCCTCGTTACAGTGCGATAAAACAATTTCTTGATTTACATAAGGAGACACAGATTGCAGATTGAAACTAAAGATTCTGGATTACAGGAATCGTTATGGGTCTTAATTCCCGCATTGAATGAAGAGGCCGCGGTGGGAAGAGTGGTTACAGAGGTAAAAAAGATCTTGCCGAATGTGCTTGTAGTCAATGATGGATCCACGGATGCTACCGCGGATCGGGCGCGAGATGCCGGCGCAGTTGTCCTTGAACATGCGGTATGCAGAGGAAAAGGAGCCAGCCTTCAGACAGGCCTTCATTTTCTTGAGAAGAAAGGATGTGAAGCAGTGATTACAATGGATGGCGATGGGCAACATCTTGTCTCGGATATTCCCTCTTTTCTCTCTGCCTATAAGAGAAGAAGGGATATTGGAATATGGGTGGGAAAGCGAAAAATTAAAGGTACGGAGATGCCCTTTATCCGCCGGGCGACCAATCTTTCTATGTCTTTCCTTCTTTCTCTTTTAGCGATTCAGTATATTCCTGATACGCAGAATGGTTTTCGTTGTATTCGGCTCTCTGCGGTAAAGGGAATGCGGTATGTAAGCAGTCATTTTGAGACAGAATCCGAAATTCTTTTGCGTGCCTCGTGGAGAGGCGTACGGATTGGGGCTGTCTGTATTACCACAGTTTATTCAGATGAGAAGAGTAAAATTCGTCCTTCGGCGGATACTTCTCGTTTTTTTAAGATGCTTATACGGCTTCTTTTCTTTGCATGCAAAAAAAGATAGATTTTTCTCTTCTAAGAAGAGAGATGGTGGAGAAACAGTTAAAAGGAAGGGGGATCAAAGATACCCGTATCCTTAAGGCATTTGAATCTATTCCCCGTGAACTCTTTCTGCCTGACCATGAGAAGAGGAGCGCATACGGAGATTTTCCTGTTTCTATTGGGTTGGGACAAACGATAAGTCAGCCATGGATAGTGGCATTTATGACAGAACTTCTATCAGTGGAAGAAGGAATGAAGGTTCTTGAGATTGGAACAGGGTCAGGGTATCAGGCGGCAATTCTTGCTTTTTTGGGAGCAGACCTTTTTTCTATTGAACGGATTCCTCTTCTTGCGCAACGAGCCAATGCGATTCTGAAGAGAATTGGACTTTCTGTACATATTGTTTCAGGCGATGGAAGTCTCGGCCTTGTGGAAGAATCACCTTTTGACCGTATTTTAGTTACTGCGGGCGCTCCTCATGTACCTTCGTCTCTTGTTAATCAGTTGAAGGATCAAGGCAGGATGGTTATCCCTGTTGGTTCGCGCACTACGCAGGAGCTTACCCTTGTGAAGAAGGAGAAGGGTGTGGTTTCTTCTGAGCCGCATGCGTTTTGCGTCTTTGTTCCGTTTTTAGGAAAAGAGGCATGGCCAGAAGAATGATAGGAAAAGAGCGTCTATTGTTGTAAGAAGGCTGTTAAAGCCGGGCTTCCCAACTGGGTTTGGTCCATCGGAGAATAGTGATAACTCCGCCGCCTCCTCCGGATCCCGGATCCCCGGGAACAGAAAGAGAACTTAATGCGGTATCATAATAGATACGGGCGTTTCCTGTAACTGCTACGTTGTTGGCAACAACTCCTCCCCGAAGAGACGTGCTGTTGGCTACTGTTACCTCGGCCATAGGCGCATAGACAACGCCATTGATCTCTGCGTTTCCAGTACCGTTCATATTGATAGTATTTGTGGAAGCAGAATAGATTGCAAGGTTTGCCGGACTTCCGTTTTGATTAATTTTAGAGCTGTTTGAAAGGGTAAAATTGCTGTTTTGTCCCAGATAGATCTCCAAGGTGGCGCCGGGAGTAAAGATAAGGCGGCTGTTGTTGAACATTGAAAAATTACCTGTGAGATAGATCCGTATTGTTCCCTTGAGAGAGAGCATATCATCGCTGGTGAGCGAAAAATTGTTAAACTTATAATCTCCCGGATTAAAGGAGATGATTCTTGGCCATATATTCATAGAAAAGTTATTATTGATAATCTGGTAATTTCCGAGCGTGGCATCTATTTTTGAATCGCCATAGGGAGTATAGGACATACTCTGCAAGGAAGAAGGAATGGTAACCGGCGCTAATGTTTTGGCGTCGTTGTTATAGGTTTTTTGCCCTGAAATAGCATCAGGAGCCCATTGAGGATAGGTAATACTGCCTCCGGTGGCAACACCAGCGTTTCCAAAGATTTTTCCAGAGGTAGGAATGGAGATGAGAGAGTTGCTGGATGCTTCTGCATTTTGGACAGAGTTGTCTATAGAGTTATATCCGTGAATTTCAGAACTTCCTGTAATGGTAACACTGGTGCTTCCGAATATGCCATCTGAAAAGATGCTTATCCCTCCGCCCGAGCGTTGAAGTTCTAACCTGACAGTTTGGTGTATGTTGCCTCGGGTTCCTGTGGAAACAATGTGTCCGTCTTCATCTTCCTGTACGATATAGGTTCCGGATCCAAGTGTTTGCGCAACTCCATACCAAGAAGGAGTGGTTCCTCCGCTAAGAAGCGCATAAGCTCTGTATGCGCCTGCCTCCGCGAGATAAAGCGCTTGGACCTGTTGCGTTCTCCTTCCTGTTCCGATCCTCTCAAACTTGCCGATTGAGAGGATTGTCATTCCAAGAATAAGCATAATAAGAGTCAGGATGACAACTAAAGGAAGTACTACACCGTTCTTTGAAGAAAAGAATTGTTTCATGGGCTATTTCTCATAAATATTGCGAAAGAATTGTTGAGAGTGCGGGATCCTTTTTCTACACTGAGGGAGACGGTAACCACACGCGCTTCTGTAGTATTGAAGTTTATGGATTTAAGGGTAGATATAACTGTTTCAGTGGAACCAGTTTTGGTATTGGTGATAAGAAGGGCTCCTTGGGAAAGAGAGGCGGAAAAGACGGTCTCCCATAAAGATTGGTAACGGGCGGTAATAGTCGGAGAGATTGCGGTATTTGAGGGAGTAACACTATCGGCTTCCTCAATTATTCCTTTGATGGTAAGGCCCGCGAGATCAAGATCGGTTTGAAGGGCTATGATATCTTTATTTGCTCGTATATCGGCAATGGATTGAGTCATAATAATGCTGATTGAGGAAAAAACAAAGATAGAAATAGTAATAACAATAAGAAGTTCTATGAGAGTAATACCGCGGCGAAGAAATTTCTTTCGGATAGGAAATATCCGGTTCATGGCGCAATATAGGTTGAGATAGTGGTTAAGAGAAGATTTCCTTGCGTTCGTCTTAACTCAACACGGACCTCTTTATAGGATATATTTCCTTCTGTAATGGTAGTAACCGTGGTGATACGGGAGCAGGGAACGTTGTCAACAGAGAGAGATTCCGTGAGATTCTGAACTGTATTGTAGGAAGATTTTTTCCACTGTTCCATCCGGTCTGTCGCACTCCACATAGCAAGCCGCTGCATTTTTGCCAGTGTAATATTCTTTCGGTTGGAGTAGTAAAATGCCGATCCCGCAATAAGAGTGATGGCAAGGATTACTACTGCCGCCAAAAGTTCCGGAAGCGTAAAGCCATGGTTATTCTTTCTTTTCATGTTCTATCCGTTCCTTCTCTTTTTCGGTCATTGCACGGGCATTGTCCTCGGTAATAATACGAGGTGTGAGAAAGATGACAAGATCGGTTTTTTTGTTGGATTTGAGTTTGTTGCTGAAGAGAAATGGGAAAATATGGCCAAGTCCAGGAATTCTATTTTTGCTTTCTTGTGTTTCAGTGCTTAAAAGACCACCAATAACCAGCGTTTCTCCATTTTTTACCATTACTTTGGTGAAGGTAGAGCGTTCCGAGGTTTCTACTGCATCCTTAAAGAAGGAAGATCGTTTTGCGGTGAGTACCTGAGGCGCTACTTCAAGAGTGATATTTCCTTCATGATTGACATGGGGAACCGCAACAAGAATAATTCCAATATCTCTGTATTCATACTCTGTGGTAGTGGTTCCGGTTCCGCCGGTACTTGTGGTGGTAACCTTTGGCGCAATCGGAATGGTACTGGTAATTCTAATGGTTGCGGGAGAAGCGTCCATGGTAGTAACGCGAGGATTGGCAAGAATGTTGGCATCTCCCTTGTTTTCAAGAAAACGGAGGCTTGCGCTAAGGGTGGTAAATGAGAGGTTCTGCCTGATATTTTTGGTAACGGTTCCGCCTGTATGGATAATAGAGCCGGTAATGGTATCGGTAAAGGTTCCCAATCCGCTTTCTGCATCTCCCCATTTGATGCCGAGATCTTGCTGACCATCGCGCGAGAGTTCTACGAGTACTGCTTCAATGGAGATTTGCGGCACTGGTTTGTCAAGGGATGCCATAATTTCTGCGATCTCATCAAGAAAATTATCGGTTCCTACACAAATAAGAGAGTTGGTGCGTTCGTCTGGGACAATAGAAAAACCATTCCCTATTTCTGTAGTTATCTGTACCTTGCCAGAGACCTTTCGTTCGTTCTGTCCTTCAAGGGAAGATTGGCCGCCGCCTCCTGTGGAGGATTGTCCGGATCCGCTTGAATCAGTGCTGGAACCGCTGGAAGAGGAGGTAGAAGAAGAGCCAGAACTTCCAGAAGCAGAGCCTTGGATTTTTCCTGTTACCTGAGTTGTGGCGCCTATTTCCATGGTAGCAGTGGATTGGTTTGTTTTCTGGTCAGCGGAAGATCGTTTCATTACAGAGAGAATAATTGCCCATAGATCACTGGCTTTCGCGTATTGAAGACGGTAGATACGGGTTTTTAAGGGAGTCTGCTGGTATTGAACGTCAAGTTGTTTCACAATTGTTGTAATATAGGAGGTATTTTGGGGAGTGTCCTTAATAATAAGGGCATTGGTGCGGGTATCGGTAGCAACATTTTTTTCCATGCCGAGAGAAACGAGGGATTGGAAGAGGTCCTGTGCTTTCGCGTGCTTCAAAAAAATACATTCTGTTTGAGAATGTGGTTGCAATGAGGTAACAATATAGACATTGGAGTCAGTGGACCTTTTTTCGCGATAGAGTCCGTTTGCCTGCAGGATGCTGTCAAGGGCTTCAAGAGCTGTAATGTTTTCAAGATATACCGTTATAGGCATGAGGCCGGTTTCAGTGCTGAGAACAACCTTCATATCTGCTTTTTGGCTGAGACTTTCAACCACAAGGTTTAATGGAGTTCTGTTGAAGGAAATCACAGGTATCTGTTCAGCACTAAAGGCGAAGGCAGAGAAGAAGAGTAGCGCGATAAGTATGTTGTATCGTTTCATAATTTCTCCTGGTTATCCATTCTTTTTTTCATAGAAAATATTTTTTCTTTTGTAATAAGCATTGCGTATAAAACTGCTCGGCGATATACGTTGTAATTTTTGCCAGAGTTCCTCTGCGGATTCGTTTAGATGAAAAATTCCAACCCGTAAGGCATACGCGTTTTCAATCCGTTCTACGCGAACATCGGGGAATCCTTCTTCTATAAGATGTTGCGCCCGATGAATTGCTAAAGCTTCTTCATTGATAGCAAAGGTATAGACTTGTATTGTTTTAATTTTTTCTTCTTCAGGCATTGCGGAAAATCTTTCTATGGAATCTTCGGATTCAAGAGGCAGGTTCAAGGTATTGATAGGGGGGGGCTCCTGTTTATTCAAAGAAAGAGGTATGGATTGCATTGTTTCAGACCTGAGGATTGAATGAAATCCTTTAGAGTACTCAGATTCTTGCGAGGAGAGGGCGGTCCTGCGAATGACAGGAATAGAACGTGGAGGTTGCAAGAAATTTTCTGCGGGTTCTCTAAGCCGCATGACAAATTCTTTTCCTTCCTTTGAAAGAAGCACCCTGTCGCGAAGAATACGGGTTATAAGAAATCCGTTTTTTACTTCCCGTTCTTTTTTTACTTCATCTCCCAGGATAGCGAGAGGAGAGTTGTCATCAAAAATAATGCCGGAAAGTATAAAATCAGGCGATAGGGAAATAGGTGTTACAGGAGAAGGATCTTCTTTTTTTGAAAGAATTTTTTCCGCTGCATAGGAGAAGAAGGGATTTCTTGCCGAAGGAGAGGTGTTGGGAATGGAATGGATCTCTTGTATGGCAGTGCGGGCTTCTGAAAGGCGTATTTCAAGTTTTCTGAGGTCAAATTCATTGGAAGCGTTTTTTGATGTGGAGGAGGATTCTACTGTCATTCCTTTATTTTTTGTAAGGCTTGATTGTGTGGAGAGACGTATCGCACGTATAAAAAAGAAGAGAAAAAGTGCGAGGAGAAGGAAAAGTCCAATTGCTTTTTTTTGTTTCATCATTTACTCCAGATTGCGAATTCCCAATATTGTTACAGTAAAGAGAGGGAGCCCTTCTCTTGGTTGTAGCGAGATCTCTTCAATGCGCAGATAGTAGGGCGATTCTTCAAGAATGCGAATAAGATGAGAAAGATTTTTAAATTCTCCTTGAAAATTTACCTTCCACGAGAAATATTTCGGATCTTCTTTTTGTGCGGTACGTTCAAATTGAAGAAAGAGAGCTCCTGCTTTTTCTGCGTCCTGAGAAATCTTTTGAAAAAAAAGAAGATTGGAGTCATATCCTTTTTTTAGCCATTCAAATCCATCAAGGGTATCTTTAACCTCTAGTACTGTGTTTTGGGTTTGGGCGACAAAGGTAGGAGAATCTTTGAGTCTGAGGTAATCGTATTCAATACGATTTTTTTCTTCTCGGTATTTTTCAAGAAGCTGCATTTGAGGCGTAATAAGACGGCTTAGAAGAAAAGCGATAAGCGCATAGGAAATAAGCATTCCCGGAAAAACCTTCTTGAAGAAGAAGGGGAGATGTTTCTTCATAGGGAAGATCCTCCGGGAGGTAATACAATACATTCAATAGTAAAAGAAACCACATTCTCCTCAGGTCTTTTTTCTCTGGTTCTTACAACCTTTTTCAAGGAGATGGAACTGAAATGTTGTTGCGTGGTACTATCTAATCGGTTCATAAAGGTTGCAAGCGTTTTTCTCTCCGAAACCAAAGGATCTATGAACCCCTCTATGACAAAGAGAGTCCTGTTTTTCTTTGTGTCTCCGGATTGCTGGAGAAATATTTTTCCAATCCACATTTCTTGAGGAAGCGCGTCCGCAATGAGAATAAGTTTTTCTGTCCAGAGTGTTCGGCTATTCTTTTCTGCAAGACAGAGGGAGAGTTTTCTGTTGAGAGTGCCAAGTTCTTTGTGGTAATTCTCAAATTGCTGAAAGAGAATGTGCTCTGAACTCATTTTTTTCCGAAGGTGATGGATGGTGTTGCGGGTCCGTTCAATCTGGGATGCTGTACTGTAATAATCAAGGCCTGCAATCATAAGAATAAATGCCAATCCGCCGAAATAGAGAACAATTAAACGGAAGAGTATTCTTTTTCGTAGGAAGCGTTCTTTTCTTTCGCGAAGCAGGTTAAGAGTTATCATTGCAGTAGCTTCCTGCAGAGAAGTCCAAGCGTAACTGTAAAGGAGTGTCCTTGTTCTCGCATGTCATCCGATAAGGAAGGCGCTATAACAGAAGGGCTAGTAAGAGGATTCCATAATTTGGTCTCAATACCTGTTTGTTGTTGGAGGGTTTCTTTTAGTCCGTGTAGCATGGAAGCGCCTCCAGTGAGAAGGATGGTTTTGGGAGCAAGTTGCGATCGCGCTTCGCAATAGTGAATTCCCGTAAGAGCCTCTTGAATCATTTCTTGAGAACTCGTGCGGCTAAGTTGCTGAACAGTATCCTGATATTGTGGATCTGTCAGATAGGTTTCTGCTTCTGCTTCTGAAACTTTTTTTTCCGTAGCCATGGCACGGATGAGGTGGTGTCCTCCAAACTCTATATCTCTGATAAAGAGAAATTCTTTCTGTCCTGTTACGATAAAATGGGTATATTGGTGTCCCACGGAAAAAAGCGCGGTCGGCTCTTTGGAATCGTTTGGTTGCATAAGTTCATAGCAGTTGGCAACTGCCACGCTCTGTATATCCATAATAAGAGTTTTAAGCCCGCTTTGTTGAAGAGTTTCTACATAAAAGGAACATTTATCTTTCGGGTATCCGACAAAAAGAACTGTTTGGGATTGGGTGCCGGGAAAGACCTTATAATCATAATCAAGGTTCAGCACTCCACCGGGAATTACCTGCATCGCTTCAATTTGAACAGCGCTTTCTATTTCATTGGAAGGAATCTTGGGAATATCAAAGTAATGGATGATAAGGGATTCTCCGGAGAGTCCTGTTACTGTTTCTTTTTTGATAATTCCTGTTTTTTTAAGGAAATCCCGCAAAAAAAGCACGAAGGTTTTTTGCTCGTTTTCATTCGGATTCCGGAAGAGATTCGGCAGAGGATTTTCAATGATGCCCAAAGCTTTAAGGTAGAGCTTTCCTTTCTTTTCAAATCCTTCCGCAACCTTAATGGAGTGGGAGCCAATATCTATGGCAACTTTTGATCGCATGGCACGCTTCTTGTAAAAAACATAGCGCTTATTATCTCTTTATTATTGAGAATAGTATATGCTTTAATAGATGTTTTGTCATTTTTTTTGTACATACCATATATCTCAAAGATGCTAATGAAGATTATTACAGTCTATGGGATAGAGTATTAACAAAGAAAGATTTTGTAGTGGTTCTGTTGAAAGTATCAATTGATTCTTTTTTTGCATAAGGGTAGTTTGGCGGAAGTAAGGGAAATAGAGAAGTAATTGAAGAAAAGAATCGGAGTGAAAAAAAAAGCCTTTGTGGCTTTTAGTCGCATTTCTTGAGTTGTAGATGCGGGTGGATAAAAAGTTCATCCACCCGCATTATTCACAATAGATCGATTATAGACCGTCGTAGCTGATGGTAGCGCCGGCTAAGTTGGTGTATTCCATTGTTACAGTGATACCATCTGCGCCGCCGGTACCTTCGGTTGCCGCAGTAAAGCCTTCGTCACCAAAAGCACTAACAGTGTACGACGGAAAATATTTGTTTCCTTCGGTGGTTACGCCGATAAGAATCTGGTCGTCTGTATAGGTGTTATGTTCGGCGTAATATACTTTCTCGCCAGTAAGAACCGAGCCAAGAAGGGCTGCGCCTTCAGTCGCCATCGCCTTTTTAATGTTGGCTCTGTATATTGGCACTGCCACTGAGGCAAGGATACCAACGATAATGACAACAACCATCAATTCAATCAGCGTAAACCCGCCTTTCCTTCTACTTCTCATCTCCACCTCCTGTGTAGGAAGAATTTCTCTACTTTTTTTTTACATCATTTATTATATCGTATTCTTTTTTGTTGTCAATAGCGCTTTTCTTTGATATACCTCCTTCTTTTGTTCCCTATGATTTTTTTTTGAGGATATTATTATCATATACATTTTTAATGAAGAAATGTATCTCATTGACTTCATTGCTAAAAGGCATATACTAATTTGATGATCGCGCTATGTAAACGATTCTTTCATTCTCAGGGTACTGCAATCCTTTTTCTTCTTATGCTCTCTTTTCTTGCCTATTCCCGTACGTTCGGAGTTCCCTTTGTGTTGGATGATATTCCCGCTATTAGGATGAATCCTGCTATGTTTCATCCTTCAAACTTTCTTTTCTTATGGAAAGGGTGGCCTACTCGGATTGTAGGTTACTGGTCCTTTGCAATAAATTATTATATGGGAGGGTTTCAAACACCCGGGTATCATCTTGTAAATCTTTTGATACATATTGGATCTGTTCTTACTGTGCGTTGGTGCGTGCTTCTTCTTTTCTCTTCTCCCGCGGTTCCATCGCGATTTGTGAAAGAGCGTCATATCATCGCTTTCTTTACTGCAATGATCTTTTCGCTTCACCCTGTTCAGACCCAGGCAGTTACCTATATTTATCAGCGCTTTACTTCTCTGGCTTCCTTCTTTATTCTTCTTTCTGTCGCATGCTGGTTACGGAGCCGTCTTTCTTCTTCTTTTCGTCAAAGCATCTCTTTTCTTGGGTGCTCCTTTCTTTTTGCTCTTTTGGCATCCTTTACTAAAGAAATCGCTCTTGCTGTGCCATTATTGATAGGAATGCTTGAGCTCTTCTTTTTTACCGGAAGAAGAAGGAAATGGTTTTTTGTGATTCTTTGTTATATTGGTATTGTTTCTTCTATACCTCTTACAATGTCCTATACTGGAAGAGGACCTGTATCTCAATTACAAAGTCTATCTCTTCCCGGAAGTGTGGTACATGAAATAACACCCGCAAGATATTTTTTTACTCAGGGAAAAGCCGCATTGATTTATGCGCGTCTTCTTCTTTTTCCCGTGCGCCAGAATCTTGATTATGATATTTCTCCTGCTACCTGTTTTTATGAACCAAAGGTACTTGCAGGTTTTGGCTTGATTCTTCTTATTCTTCTTTTAGGAATTCTTTCTAAAAAAAAGAATCCCTTCTTTTTTGCGGGAATAGTATGGTTTTTTCTTGCTATCGGCCCCCAGTCAAGTGTGGTGCCAAAGCCAGATCTTGTGGTAGAGCATCGTTTATACCTTCCTCTTTTTGGATATGCGCTATTGCTTTCTTCTCTTCCGTTTCTCGCTTTATTCCGTCTTAGAAGATTCTGTGCGGTCTCTCTTCTGCTTCTTCTTATCCTTTTTTATGGAGTTCTTACTGTGAAAAGGAATGAAATATGGAGAGATCCTGTGCGTCTCTGGAGTGATGTGATCGCACAATCACCCGCAAAGGCACGACCATGGCTGAACAGAGGCGTAGCGCGAGCGGAAAGAGGAGATGCGAAGGGAGCCATGGAGGATTATCAGAAGGCAATTTCCCGCGATCCTTCCTATCTTGAAGCATATATCAGCAGAGGAAGTTTGTGGGGTGCATTAGGAAAGTATAGAGAGGCGGTGGCTGATTTTGAGAAGGTTCTTGAAGTTCGTCCCAATGCCTCTATTGCTTTGAATAACCGCGGTGTTGCTTATGCTTCCATGGGAAAAAGAGAAGAAGCCCGCGATGATTTTTCCCGCGCAATTCTTTATTATTCTGGGTATGCGGAAGCATATAAAAACCGTGCGATTCTTTCTATGGGAGAAAAAGATTATTCTTCAGCAGTAAAAGATTTTTCTTCTGCTCTTGCTTTGATGCCTCGTTCTACGAATCTTCTCCTTGGACGCGCTTTGGCATTGTTAGGGAAAGGAGATATCCAGGCCGCAAAACGCGATGTGGAAAGAATGAGGCGTTTAGGAGTAACTCCTCCCGCTTCATTGGTAAAACAACTTTCAGCGTCAAAGTTTCAGTAAGTAACAATCATATCATTCTTCTTTCTTCTCTATTCCCGAATATTGCGATGATGCCGATGTAGCGATATTCCCTAAGAAGAAAGAGAGCAAAAGGTTCTCTTTTTTTATAAAGCTCTGCGTACAACTCTACTCGCGGATGTCTCTAAAATATAGGCGTTTTTTGAGATGAGGAGAAGAGAGATTACTGCATGGTTTGGGCAAGTTTGAAAATAGGGAGATAAATGGCAAGAACTACTACTCCAACGATGAAGCCAAGTCCGATAATAAGGATAGGTTCAATAATGGAAGAAAGGATATTAAGGGTTACATCTACTTCATCTCTGAAAAATTTTGACATTCTTGATAGCATATCATCTGTTCTTCCGGTCTCTTCTCCTACATTGACCATACGTACTAACATTGGAGGAAAAATTTTGTAACGTTGCATCTCTTCGCCGAGGAGTCCTCCTCTGATGACGCCTTGTCGTGTTTTATCCACTGCCTCTTCAATAATGAGGTTTCCTGCGGCTTTTGCGACAATTTCAAGGGCGGAAATAATTCCTACTCCTCCTTTTAGAAGGGTTGAAAGCGAACGGCAGAAGCGCGCAAGACTTACTTTCTGGACAAGCATTCCAAGAACCGGTATTTTAAGTTTTACTGTATCTAATTGTTTCTTTCCTGTGGGTTGTTTTCCGTACCATATCAGGAATGCAGAGAAAAGAATAAGGAGTATGAGAAGAATAGGAGCAAATTTCAGAGAAAACCGGCTTGCCGCAAGGATAAAGAGGGTAAAAGGCGGAAGTTGTGCGCCGAAGCTTTCAAAAATTTCCTGAAACTTGGGAATAAGATAGAGAAAAACAAATGCGACCACTCCCACAAAGAAGAGACTGACAATAACAGGGTAGCTCATTGCTTGTCGGACTTTACGGATAAGGTTCAACTGGTCTTCTAATTCTTCAGAGAGTTCTCGCATTACTTCTACCAAATTACCGCTTTCTTCTCCGGATCGTACAAGGGCAACGTAGAGCGTGGAAAAAATCTGTTCGTGTTTGGCGAGCGCCTGAGAAAAACCGCTTCCTTCGCGTATCTGGTTTCTGACGGTTTCAAGGATAGTGGCAAAATAGGGATTGATACTCTGTTTAGCAAGATCTCCCACAGAATCTATGATAGAGATTCCCGCATCAAGCATTGTGGCAAGTTGGCGTGAAAAGAGCGCAAGTTCTACAAGAGAGATTCTTCTGGCGCGAGCGGTTTTTTTTTGAGAGGTAATAGAGATAAGGCCTTTTTCTTCTAATTCTCGTATTTCTATGGGAAGAAGCCCGCTTCTTCTAAGGGTTACAAGAAGTGCGGCATTGGATTCGGCTTCAATCATACCGTTCTGTTTTTTTCCTGATTTGTCTCGTGCGATATAAAAATATTTTGGCATCTATTTATTGGTAATAAGTTCTTATTGCTTGCTGGATCTTTATCCCGACAATGTAGCGCTTAATGCTTCTTGTAAGGTGGTTATTCCTTCCAGTACCTTTTGGAAGGCGGAATCCCTAAGGGTAACCATCCCTTCCTTTACCGCATATTCGCGAAGCTCGTCGTCGGGTCGGGCTTCCACGATCATTTTTCTAAGTTCCTTCGTGAATCCGAGTACTTCATAGATAGCGGTTCTTCCATAGTATCCGGAATTATCGCATTCTTTGCATCCTTTTCCCCGATATACAGGCATATCCGGAAGATAAGGATAACTCTTTTTCAGAAGTTCTTTTCCTTCAGGATCTTCTATACGGCAAAATCGGCATATTCTTCTGATAAGGCGTTGGGCAAGGATAAGGTTGAAGGATGCCGCTAAAAGATAGGGCTCTACGCCCATGTAAGTAAGCCGGGAGATTGTGGAGACTGTATCATTTGTATGGAGGGTAGAGAGTACAAGATGTCCTGTAAGCGAGGCCTGAATCGCAATTTGTGCGGTTTCAAGATCGCGGATTTCTCCAACCATAATCACATCAGGGTCTTGGCGCATAAGGGTTCTTAAAATAGCGGGAAATGTCAAGCCTATTTTGGGCCTTACAAGAACCTGATTGATACCTGTTAACTCATATTCAACCGGATCTTCAATAGTAGTAATATTTTTATCGGGAGTATTAATAAAACTTAACCCTGAATAGAGAGTGGTGGTTTTTCCGCTTCCCGTAGGACCGGTTACTAATATCATGCCATAGGGTTTTTTTAGTTCTTTTTCAAAGAGGGCCCGTTCATTGATTTGAAAGCCGAGCTCATCCATTCCTACTGTCAGAGTTTCTTTATCAAGAAGGCGCATGACAATTTTTTCGCCAAAAATAGTGGGAAGGGTAGAGAGCCGAATATCAAGTTCTTTTCCGGCAAGGCGAAGACGCATCCTTCCATCCTGAGGAAGCCGGCGTTCGCCTATATCTACGCCGGCGATAATTTTCAGCCGGGTAACAATTCCGCCATAAGAAGGTTTTGGAGGCGGAGGAATTTCATGAAGATCTCCATCAATACGGAAGCGAAGAATAATGGATCCTTCTTGAGGTTCAAGATGGATGTCAGTGGCCCGTTTTTCTACGGCACGGACAAAGATTGAATTGACAAACCGCACGATAGGCGCATCTTCCGCCGCAACCCTGAGTTGATTAATATCAAATTCTTCTTCAATGCGTTCTGCGCTTACCTCTTCAAGCGCGGCGAGAGATTCTTGCATATCATCCTGTTGAAGATAGAATTTTTCTATACTTTCTGTAATTTCTTCTTCTGCTGCTCGGAAAATTCTCACCTTCTTTCCAGTGAGCCGTTTTACCGCGTCTATGGCAACAATATCCGAGGGATCCTTCATGGCTATAACAAGAGAATCATCTGTTTGGGCAAGGGCGATGAGGGTATATTTTCGGGCGATAGTTTCTGGAATACTCTGGACTATTTCATGTTGGATATTTCGGACTTTTGAGATATTGACAAAATCAGCCTGTTTCTGCTCAGTAAGAGCTTCAATGAGCATTTTCTTGGTAAGGGCTCCTGTCTCTACAAGGAGTTCACCAAGAAATTTTCCGCTTTGTTTTTGGAGAGAAAGCGCTGTGTCCAACTGTTCCTGCGTAATAAGCTTCTTAAGCAGAAGAAGCTGACCCAACTCGTACCGTTCTAATTGGTTCATAACATTTCAACGCTCCAAAAGGGTTGTTGCTTTCTTTCCTTGTTAAAAAAGGGTATCATAGTTTTTGAAGATCCGTCAAAAATAGATGACATTTTATAAAGGAGAAAATTTATAAGGACCTTGTTATGAAAGAAGAGCCTGTAAAAAGACCTTCTCGTATGGAGGAGTTGTATCGCCTTATTCGCTACCATAATCAGCGATATTATAGAGAGGCGAATCCTGAAATTACCGATGCGGAATATGATGCGCTATATCAGGAACTTCTTTCCTTTGAAATGCGCTATCCTGAATGGAAAGAGAAGGATTCTCCCACAGAACAGGTTGGGAGTTCTGTAGAAACAGGATATGGACGCGTGATGCATAATCCTCCCATGCTTAGTATAGATAATACCTATGAAGAAGAAGAGTTGCGCGGGTTTGACGGCCGTATTGCAAAAATTCTTGGAACAAGCAGAGAATATGTGGTTGAATTGAAAGTTGATGGTGTGGCAGTGGCTTTTTCATATTGTCATGGCCTTTGTGTGCGAGGTGCTACTCGCGGAGATGGTATTGCAGGAGAAGATATTACTTCCCGTTTGATGGCTCTTTCCGATCTTCCGAAAAAAATTCCGTTTCAGGGAGATTTTGAGGCGCGGGGAGAGGTGTATATGGCAAAAAGAGATTTTGAGATTTTAAATGAAGAACGACGAAAAGCAGGAGAAGCGCTTTTTGCAAATCCTCGCAATGGCGCCGCGGGTTCTTTAAAACTTTTGGATCCTGAACTTGTCGCCCGAAGGAATCTGAAGTTTTTTCTTTACTCGGGCTTTGGGTTGGATGGTATTTCTACGCAATGGGATTTGCTTCAACAAGCGGAAGAATTTGGATTTAAGACCGTTCCCGAGCGTTATTTTGCGCGTACGATTGAAGAGGTTCTTAAGGTATGCCGACTTTTGCGACAAAAGCGGGAAGAGCTTTTATTTGGTGTGGATGGCGTGGTGATCAAGGTGAATAGATTTGCGGATCAGAATAGATTGGGGGCTACCTCAAAGAGTCCTAGATGGATAGTTGCCTTTAAGTTTCCCGCGGAACAGGCGGCGACACAGGTAATAGATGTGGTTGTTCAGGTGGGAAGAACAGGGCTTCTTACTCCGGTGGCGATACTTGAACCGGTTTTTTTAGCAGGAACCAGGGTTTCCCGCGCCACACTCCATAATTTTCAGGAAATTTCTCGTCTTGGATTAAAAAAGGGTGATAAGGTTTTTATAGAAAAAGGCGGAGAGATTATTCCAAAAATCATAAGTGTTCTTCTTCATGCAAGATCTGGGAAAGAAGAAGAGGTGGAGGTTCCTTTAGAGTGTCCGGTTTGCGGAAGCGCGGTGGTACAGGAGGAAGAATCGGTTCTTCTTCGCTGTCCCAACGTGGGATGTCCCGCACAGGTAAAAGAGACTATTACTCATTTTGCGAGCAGAAAAGGAATGGATATTGAAGGACTTGGAGAACGTCTTGTGGAACTTCTTGTGGATCAGAAGTGTATTGAGGATTACGGCGATCTTTACAGTCTTTCCTACGAGGAGATTTTTCCTTTAGAACGGATGGGCAAGAAATCTGCGGAGAACCTTCTTTCTCGCATTGAAAAAAGTAAAAAGAGATCTTTTTCTCATCTTCTCTATGCGCTTGGAATACGATCTGTAGGAACATATATAAGCGAGCTTTTAGCAAGAAAATATAAAGATTTGTATGCCATTGAACATGCTTCTTTGGAGGAGCTCTCTTCCATAGAAGAAATTGGTCCGTCCACTGCGCATCATATTCGGAATTTTTTTTCAAATCCTGAAAACAAAAGAGTCTTAAAAAAACTTGAACAGGCGGGAGTGAATGTTTCTTCCAATCTTAAAACAGACGATAAAGAGGGAGGATTGCACGGACAAACCTTTCTTTTTACCGGAACCTTGAAGAGATGGAGCAGAAACAGGGCCGCTGATCAAGTTCTTCTGCGGGGAGGAAAAGTGACGGATCAGGTTTCGTCTCGTCTCTCTTATCTTGTGGTGGGAGAAAAGCCGGGAAGTAAGCTTTCAAAGGCGATAGCACTTGGTATTCCTCTTCTTAACGAAGATCAATTTGAAGAAAAGGTGAAGAAATGAAAAAAGGAAGTTCGGAACTTCGTATTGAAAAGATTTCTCTTGGGCCTTGTCAGGCGAACTGCTATATTGTTGAGATTGCCGATTCAGGAAAGGGGATTGTGATTGATCCCGCGGCAGAACCAGAGTTTCTTGCTCAGAAGATTCAGAGTAAATCTCTTGAGATTATTTATGTGGTAAATACGCATGGTCATTACGACCATATTGGAGGCAACCATCTGGTTTCTCTCTTGGATCCCAAGCCTTCTCTTCTGATTCATGCAGAGGATCGCCTTATGTTGTTGGAACCTGCGAAAAATCTTTCTGCGCTTTTAGGACCGGGATATATTTCGCCGGAAGCCGATATTATCGCGGAGGATGGGATGGAATTTTCTATTGCGGAAAGTGTATGGCGTATTGTACATACTCCGGGACATACTCCGGGAAGTATCTGTCTTCTTATGGAGAAGGTGCTTTTTACCGGTGATACTATTTTCGCGGGAAGTATTGGAAGAACCGATCTTCCCGGAGGAAGTCCTTCTGATATGGCGAGATCTCTTCAGAAAATTATTTCTTTTTCTCTTGATACTGTGTTGTGTCCCGGACATGGCGAAAATAGCACAGTACAGAATGAAATAGACGGAAATCCTTTCTTACATGGATAATCAAGAGAAGCACGTGCATTCTTTTTTTCTTTATTTGAAGGTAGAGAAGAACCTTTCTCCTCATACTATTTCGGCTTATCAACGCGACCTTCGCCGGTTTCTTCTTTTTCTTAAGAGAGAGAAGATCTCCTATTCCAAAATAGGTGCAAAACATGCGACAGATTTTTCAATTTTTCTAAAAAAAGAGCGTCTTGCGGGAAGTTCAATAACACGGATTCTTTCTTCTGTACGGAGTTTCTTCCGGTATCTCGCGGGAGAAAATCTGATTTCTCCTACTCTTCTTGAATATTTTGAAAGTCCGAAATTAGAGCACAGGGTGCCTGATATATTGACCGAAGAAGAAATAGAGCGGGTGCTTATGGGAGATGGATCTCGTCAGCGCATTCTTAGAAACCGGGCGATACTGGAACTTTTATATGCGACGGGAATGCGAGTATCTGAATTAACCGGTATAAAAACAGGAGATATTTTTTGGGAAGAAGGGTATCTTCGCATTGTGGGGAAAGGAGATAAGGAGAGGTTGGTATTTTTTTCAGATTCAGTAAAAGAGTCCCTGCGAAATTATGCGGAGCAACGACGGGGACATGGTCCTTACTTCTTTTTAAATAGAAGCGGTAGAAGAATATCTCGTCAGACTGTCTGGAAGTTAGTGAAGGCGGCCTGTCTTTTGGCTGGAGCCGCACCACGCACCTCTCCCCATACCTTGCGTCACACCTGTGCCACTCATTTACTTGATAGGGGGATGGATCTGCGGGTTATTCAGGAACTTCTTGGTCATAGCAGTATTTCCACAACAACGATCTATACGAAAGTAAGCAGAAGTCGATTGAAGGAAATTCATAAAAAATATCATCCAAGATCTTAAAGAATAGAGTGGATGGTTGTTGACAGAAGAATGCTTCTGTGGAATAATCAGAAATAATCACGGAAAGGTCAGCAGAAAAAAAAAGAACACTTTTTGACGAAAAGGAGGGCCAATGACAGCGTTGATAGGTGGTATCGTCGGGGTGGTTCTCGGAGTAATCGGGATTATTAAATGGTGGTCGCTTTTTTTGAAGGGATTAATGGCCGCAGTGCCATTTTTTCTGATCTTGGTAGGGGTTATTGCCATAGCGGCCGGAATTAGTGATGTAAAGGACAGAGCAGAAGAAGCAAAGGAAGAGAAGAAGGCTGCGCTGAAAGAAGAAAAAAAGGAAGAGCCGGAAACACCACAGTCATAAAGCGAACGTTGCCGTGTAAGAGGGTCTGTCTCGCAAAAAGGGGCAGACCCTCTTTTTTTTTTCATTGTAAAGAGAGGGATCCCCGAGACAAAGAGAGAATAGATTGATGATTTTTGCGGTCTTTTTTACTTTATGACAATGGTGAAAATTTTCTCCGGAACATAAATCTTTTTAATGATACTTTTTCCTTGTATAGCGGTACGTACCGATTCATTCTCAAATACCTTTTTCTCTATCGCTTCCTCGGAGAGATTTTTTTCAACCTTAAGTACTGTCCGAATTTTTCCATTGATCTGTATTGGTATTTCAATCTTTTCTGTGGCGATAATTTTCGGATCAAAGAGGGGCCAGGAAGAGTGGAATACACTCGTTCTTTTTCCCAATCGGTGCCAGAGTTCTTCCGAGATATGAGGGGCAAAAGGAGAAAGAAGAATAATAAGGGTTTCTGCATCTTTTGCGCAGAGAGTTTCGCCGGGACTTTGACAGATATTAACACATTCCATAAAAGCGCTGATAGCAGTATTGAACTTGAAAGATGCAAGTCGGTCGGTAACCTTGGCAATTAAGAGATGGATCTGTTGTTGAACAGCGGGAGAGCTTGAGGAAACCGTTGCGGAGCGAAGGATAAGTTCCCAGAATTTTTTCAAGAACCGGTAGCATCCTTCAATACCGTTATCGTTCCATTCTGCATCTACTTCCGGAGGTCCGATGAAGAGTTCATAAAGCCGAACCGTATCAGTGCCGTACCGTTTTACCAAAGAGTCGGGGTTGACTACATTCCCTTTGGATTTGGACATTTTCTCAAGTTTTTCTGTTTTTTCGCTATATTTACAGACCATTCCTTGATTAAAGAGTTTTGAGAAGGGTTCATCAAAACCGATATAACCAAGGTCAAAGAGAACTTTGGTAAAGAAGCGGGCATAGAGAAGATGAAGAATTGCATGTTCAATGCCTCCCACATAGCAGGCGACAGGAAGCCATTTTTCAAGATGATCTTTTTCAAAAGGAGCTGTGGAAAGGGAAGGGTTGGGGTAACGAAGGAAATACCATGATGAGCCCGCCCATTGCGGCATGGTATCGGTCTCCCGTGTCGCGGGAGCATTACATTTGGGACAGGTGGTATGGACAAATTCTGGAATAGCGGCAAGGGGTGATGCGCCAGTGCCGCTGGGTTGATACTGTTCTACCTCGGGAAGAAGAACAGGAAGGTCTTCTTCCTCAAGGATAACTTCTCCGCATCTATCGCAATAGATAACCGGTATAGGTTCTCCCCAGTATCTCTGACGGGAAAAGATCCAGTCCCGAAGTTTATAAGTCCGTACTGCTTCTCCCTTCTCTCGTGCCGCGAGCCATTTGATTATTTCTGGTTTTGCTTCCGAGGAAGACATTCCGTTAAAGGGACCTGAATTAATAAGAACTCCTTCTCCTTCATAAGATTGAGGCAGGGGTTCTGTTTTATTTTTTAGAGAATCACTATGAGAAATAACCTCTATGATGGGAAGATTGTGGGCAGTGGCGAAATCAAAGTCGCGTTGATCATGGGCAGGTACCGACATAATGGCGCCAGAGCCGTAATGGGCAAGCACATAATCTGCGATCCAGATAGGAATTTTTTTGTTATTGACCGGATTTCGCGCGTAAGATCCGGTAAAAACGCCTGTTTTACTTTTTGAGACAAAGGTTCGTTCTATTTCGCTTTTTCTGGAGGAAGTTTCAATATATCTCTCTACCTCTTTCTTCTGTTCTTTAGTGGTGAGGGAATGGATGAGTTCGTGTTCTGGAGCAAGCACCACATAGGTTGCTCCGAAAAGGGTGTCTGGTCGTGTGGTGAAGACCTTAAGGGGAGCGATTTCTGTGGAAAAAGTTATGGAAGCACCTTCGCTTCTTCCGATCCAGTTACGTTGCATAAGCTTTACTTTTTCTGGCCAGTCAAGTTTTTCAAGATCATCAAGGAGCCGATCTGCGTAGGCGGTAATTTTCAACATCCACTGCATTAATTCCCGTTTCTTCACATCAGAGGCGCAACGCTCGCATTTTCCATTGATAACCTCTTCATTCGCAAGACCTGTTTTACAATGTGGGCACCAATTGATCGGCATTTTTTTTCTGTATGCGAGTCCTTTTTTGTACATCTGGACAAAGATCCATTGGGTCCATCGGTAATATTCGGGATCACTGGTATTTATTTCACGGCTCCAGTCATACATTGCGCCGATCTCTTTTAACTGACGGCGAATATTATCAATATTCCTGCGGACATTGATTGCAGGATGAATCCCTTTTTTGATGGCATCATTTTCTGCGGGAAGGCCGAATGAATCCCATCCCATTGGATGTAGAACATGATATCCTTGCAGTTTTTTATAGCGAGCCCATACATCGGAAAGAACATACCCCCGCCAATGTCCCACATGGAGTCCGGACCCAGAAGGGTAGGGGAACATATCAAGACAGTAGTAATTGGGCTTGGTATTGTTGTTTTGGGTGAGATGTTCTTCTGTGGTCTCCCAAACATCTCTCCATTTTGCTTCTATTTGGGTAAAATCATAGGGATCCATTGGTATCCTTTTTTTGTATGTCTCTTCTTCAGCGCGATGAATGTTGGTGATAGATTTTTTTCAGTCGTTCTATATTTCTACGGTCATCTTCCTCTGAATTTTTTGGAGTTTCAAGAATATAGGGAAGATTTCTAAAGACCGGATGTCCCGTGATTCTTACAAAAGCCTCTTCTCCAAGAAATCCTTCGCCAATATCCGCATGCCGATCTGCGGCGGTGGCAAGTCCGCGTGCAGAGTCGTTGGCATGAATCAATTTAATATACTCCATTCCGATATTTTCTTCAATTTCTTCGCACATTTTTTCAAATCCTGATTGAGAAGAAAGGTCGTATCCTGCCGCAAATGCATGTGCGGTATCAAAACAGAAACGTGTTTGGTTTCCGACTTTTTTCGCAAGATCTCCGAACTCTTTCCAGGTTTTTCCAAGAAGCGCTCCTTGTCCGGCGGTATTCTCTATAAGGATCTCTACCTGAAATTGTCGGCTATATGCCTCTTTAAGTCCCTCTGCAAGATTTTCCAGAGCCTGTTGTGGAGTGGTGTTGCGGGCGCTTCCAGGATGAATGACATACATTTCTGCTCCAAGCATATCGGCAACTGTTAATGTATGAATGAAGAGGCGAAGGCTTTTCCCTCTTATGTCGGGATCTGCGGAGGCAAGATTAATAAGGTAGGGCATATGAATGACTACCGGAGAAATTTTAGCGGCCATAATTGCGGCGCGAAAGGCTTCTATCTCATGCTCGGGTTTTTGCGTGGGGAACCATCCCCGAGGGTTTGAAGGAAAGATCTGAAAAGCAGTGCATCCAGTACGTACCGCGTACGACACACTTTCTTTCAAGGGGCGAAGAATCGGAACATGAACTCCTATGCGCATTAAGGTAGTATATCACACCTTCATTGACACAAAGAGAAAAAGTGGCTACTATGAAGAAAAAAAGGGATTCTTTTTTACAGAAAGGATTGTTATGAAAAAAATCAAAATAGGTGTAATTGGCGCGGGCGCAATAGCACAGGAAGGCCATTTGAAAAGTTTTTCAAAGCTTGATGGAGTTTCCATAGAAGCGATTGCGGATCCAAATGAGATGAAATTGCGGGCGGTTGCAGAACGGTTTCAGATTCCGAGAGTATTTCCGCGCTGGGAAGATTTAGTGAATTGCGACGATATTGATGGAGTGGTGGTCTGTTCTCCGAATGCCTTTCATGCCCTTCATTCAAAATCTGCGATGAAGGCAGGAAAAGATGTTCTTTGCGAGAAACCAGTTGCGATTACTTCTTCGGAAATCAAAGAGGTTCTTCAGATTGCGACCGAGACAGGGAAGATCTTTATGGGAGCTTTTTGTCAGAGGTTTAGACCTCATGCGGTACTTCTGAAAAAAATGATTTCTTCCGGTGATTTGGGAGAAATTTACTATGCAAAGGTTAGTTATTTAAGGCGTCGCGGCATTCCAGGGCTTGGTTCATGGTTTACCTCCAAAAAACTTGCGGGCGGAGGAGCTCTGTTGGATGTGGGAGTGCATATGCTTGATCTTGTCATTTATCTTATGGGTTGTCCGAAGCCGATGAATGTGCTTGGAACTACTTATTCGAAATTTCAGGACCAGGCAGTGGATGGAGGTTGGCCTCCAATGGATACTCGGATCGGAGATAAGAATGACGGTCTTTTTGATGTAGAGGAACTTGCATCCGCTTTGGTAACATTTCAAGACAATAGATCGCTTTTTGTGGAGGCGAGCTGGGCGGGAAATTCTGAAACAGGGCTTCGGCTTTCGCTCTTTGGAACCAAAGCAGGCGCACTCTATTCCAGCACCGACACACCTTCTCTGAAAATTTTTGGTGAAGTTGGAGGGGTTTTAAGCGACACGGTTCCATTGCTTCCTGAAGGAAAAGATGTTTTTCTGGCAGAGGCAGAGCATTTTGTGGAATGTATCCGTTCTAGAACCTTGCCTATAACCACTCCGGACGAGATCTTAACAGATGTAAAAATTTTGGAAGCAATCTATGCTTCCGCGGAAAAGAAGCAAGCCGTGACTCTTGAAGAATAAAAGAGAGAGAATCGTCCATATTTATACGGGAGAAGGAAAGGGAAAGAGCACCTGCGCGGTTGGTCTTGCGGTGCGCGCATTAAGTTATGGATGGAAGGTAGGATTTTTTCAGTTCTTTAAAGTGCCTGGCCAGGGAGAATTGGTTCTGTTAAAGAAGCTTGGTGTGGTATGCAGGGTTGAGTGTCCTTGGTATCCGGGTATGCGTGGCGGAGTTTTAGCGGAAGAATGCGGACCGATCTTTTCCTCTGCATGGAAAAAGGTTCGTTCCTCTATTCAAAAGAGTTCCTTTGACCTTGTGGTTCTTGATGAAATTCTCATTGCGGTAAGAGATGGCCTGATCCCTCAGAAAGATTTAGAAGAATTTCTTCTTCATCGTCCCGAGAATACAGAGATTGTCCTTACTGGAAGATGGGATCGCGCCTCCTCTCTCCGCAATGTGGAGTTAGTGACGGAAATGGTGAATATTAGGCATCCCTGGCCTGATGTTGCCGCACGAAAGGGGATAGATTTTTAAGAAAGAAACTATCCAAAAGTCCTTTAGTTTTAGGTTGACCTTCCATCTCTTCCCTGTTATACTGAAATGTATTTTGTATCCTTTTATTTATAGCTGTAGTGAACCCGATTTTGTACAAGGAGAGAGGTATGGAGTTGAAAAGCGCATGGGAACGATGGGATGATGCCACAAAAGAATCAGCGATTCGTTTTGGAGATCAATACCGAGATTTTCTTACGGAAAACAAGACCGAACGCAGGTGTGTGGCTTCCGCGGTAGCAGAGGCAGAGGCCTCTGGCTATGTTTCTTTAGAGAAGAAAAGCTCTTTGGTTCCTGGTGATAAGGTATACCGGATTAATCGAGAAAAAGAGGTGGTTTTGGCATTGATTGGAAAAGATTCTCTTACCTCGGGAGCGAGAATTATTGTTTCTCATGCGGATTCTCCGCGGATTGATTTGAAGGGAAACCCTCTTTATGAAGAGGAGGGTATAGGTCTTTTCAAAACCTCTTATTACGGAGGAATTAAAAAGTATCAATGGTTTACGCTTCCTCTTGCATTGTATGGAGTTATCTTTTTGAAAGACGGTTCTCGCGTAACCCTTGAAATTGGCGATAATCCCGGAGATCCGGTCTTTGTGATTACCGATCTTTTGCCCCATCTTGATAGGGAGCAGGGAAAGAAGAGTATTGAAGATGGATTTCCCGGAGAAACCTTAAATATTCTCGCAGGTTCTATGCCGGATAGTTCTGTTGAAAAAGAGAAGGTAAAAGCGCATATACTCTCTCTTCTTTCAGAGAAGTACGGAATTAGGAACGATGATTTTTTCAGTGCGGAAATTCAGGCGGTTCCCGCGGGACCTGCTCGGGATCTTGGATTTGACAGATCATTGGTTCTTGGGTATGGCCAAGATGACAGGGCATGTGTTTTTACCAGTTTTAGGGCTATGATGGATAGTGAGAAAAACGATAATACCTGTATCTGCCTCATTGTAGACCAGGAGGAGATTGGAAGTCGGGGAAGTACTTCAGCGCAATCGTTCTTTTTCTATTATTTTCTGCAGGAGCTTATTGAAAAAAGCGGGCTTCCTTCTGAAGAGTTTAGAAACTTCTGTGAAAAGTCCAAGGCGCTTTCCGCAGATACTTCTTCTGCGCTTGATCCTACCTTTAGAGATGCGCATGATCCAAGGAATGCCAGAAGGATCGGACATGGCGTTGGAGTAGAGCGGACTACCGGAGGACGGGGCAAGGTGTTTAGTACAGAGCCTTCCGCAGAGTATCTTGCCTATATCAGAGGAATTTTTGATGCGAGAAACGTGGTATGGCAGGCAGGAGACCTTGGAAAGGTAGATCTTGGCGGCGGAGGTACCGTGGCAACCTATATCGCGCTTTTTAATATTGATACAGTGGATTGCGGCCCAGGGGGCTTTTCTGTGCATGCGCCCTTTGAGGTAATGAGCAAGGCGGATATTTACAGCGCCTATTTAGGATATAAGGCCTTTTACGAAGCACCCTGATCAAAGAAGATGTGTGGATCTATTGTAGCTATGTCTCCATATATCTATGCTACGAGAGAGGGAGTATGGAAAGTTTTGAAATAAGAACCCGCTTAAGAAGAGAGATGGTTGATATTACCGGAAGAGTTCGTTCTTTGGTAGAAGCGAGCCGCATAACACAGGGGCTCTGTTCTCTCTTTGTTCCTCATACAACCTGCGGTCTTATCGTCAATGAAAATGCCGATCCTTCGGTTGCTTCTGATATCTTGACTGGTCTTGCTTTTCTTGCGCCTGTATCCGGACCATGGCGTCATGCGGAGGGAAATTCCGATGCGCATATTCAGGCTGTCCTTACAGGTCATTCTCTTCTCTTTCCGATTGAACATGGAACAGTGCTTTTAGGCGCCTGGCAGGGGATCTTTCTCTGTGAGTTTGACGGACCCCGGAAACGTGAGGTTTGGATAAAGATACTTGAGGGTGTGAAGGGAGGGTAACACCCTCTCTTTTTTCTTGCATAACATTTTGGAATCTCTTTTCTTAATGATATAGCAAAAGATTGTGGATATAGATCAGGCACTTATATAGGAAAAAAAATCTTAGAAGTCATTAACTTCATAGGTTAGGAAGATATGAACTTAAAGGAAAATAAAAAACGGATTCTTAGTGGAATGCGGCCAACCGGGCCCTTGCATATAGGCCATCTTTTTGGTGCGCTCGCCAACTGGAAAAGGTTGCAGGATAGCGGAGAGTATCATGCTTTTTATATGATTGCCGATCTTCATGCCTTGAGCACTGAATATCAGAATCCCTCTCAGATTGGAAAGAATGTTTTTGAGATAGCCCTTGATTTTTTTTCTTGCGGGCTTGATCCTGAAAAATCCGTGATTTTTATACAATCTCAGGTACCCGGGCATGCGATGCTTTATGCGCTTCTTTCTATGATTGTTCCTCTTGGATGGCTTGAACGCAATCCTGTATATAAGGAACAGCTTCATGAATTAAGAGAAAAAGAGATTACCACCTATGGTTTTTTAGGGTATCCAGTGCTTCAGGCCGCGGATATTATGTTATATTGCGCGGATTCTGTTCCCATTGGAGTGGACCAGGTGCCGCATCTTGAACTTACCAGAGAAATAGTGAGAAGGTTTCATTATCTTTACGGAGAGTTTTTTCCTGAACCAGAGGCGCTTCTTACAACAACTCCGAAGGTGCCTGGTTTAGATAACCGTAAAATGAGTAAATCGTATGGGAATGCTATTTTTATGAAGGATTCGGCTGAAGAGATCCGCAAAAAAGTTTCTACGATGTTTACAGACCCGAAACGGATTTATAAGAAAGATCCAGGACATCCCGACAAATGTCCGGTCTTCCTTCATCATGGATTGGTTTCTACTGAGATTGAGGATATTTATACTGGATGCCGCGGTGCGTCGTTAGGATGTGTGGAATGTAAAAAACTTCTTGCAGAAAGGATGATTTCCTTTTTGGCTCCTTTGCGCGCTAAAAGAGAAGAGCTTGCCGGCCATCCAAAAAAAGTGAGAGCCGCGCTTGAGTACGGAAGGGAAAGAGCGATGAAGTCAGCGAACAAAACAGTTGAGGCCGTGAACCAGTTGATGGGGTTGAACTATGAAACCGATAGATGAACTTGCAAAGAAAGATCTAAAGTATATTAAGCCATATTCACCGGGAAAACCAGTGGAAGAAGTGGCACGAGAATTAGGGCTAAGTCAAATTTTCAAGCTTGCCTCCAATGAGAATCCTTTAGGTTCTTCTCCTAAGGCAATACAAGCGATACGAAGAAAGAGCAGTGATTTAAGCAGGTATCCGGAGAGTTCCGCGCCACTGTTAAGAAGGGCAATTGCAAAGTATCTTGGAGTTTTTCCAGAGGAGGTTTTTTTGGGGAATGGCTCCAGCGAGGTTATTGCTCTTCTTCTGCAGGCATTTGCAGTTCCGGGTTCTCAGGTAGTTTTTCCAGATCCATCCTTTATTATTTACCGTATTCTTACGCATACAGTGAGTGCGCGGCCTGTTGCCGTGGCGTTGAATAAGGATTTTACCTATGATCTTGAGGCAATAGCAAGGGCGATAGGTCCGGAAACATCGGTAGTGATTCTTTGTAATCCTAATAATCCCACAGGATCTTTGATTGAGAAGGATCGTCTTCGCTGGTTTTTAGATCGGGTGCCGCCTGAGGTTATTGTTCTTCTTGACGAGGCATACTGTGATTATGTGGAATCAGAAGAGTTTGTCTCTGGTGTAGAGCTTTTCAGGAAACATCATCTTCTTGTGGCAAGAACTTTCTCTAAGATTTATGGTTTAGCTGGTCTTCGTATTGGATATGGAGTAGCACAACAAGAGCTTCTTGCTGTGCTTGAAAAGATTAGGCCTCCGTTTAATACTTCTTCTCTTGCTCAGGAGGCGGCCAGCGCTGCATTGGAAGATTGCGAATTTGTGCAGAGGTCGCGGAATGCGAATAGCAGGGGGAAGAAGTTCCTTGCTAAAGAACTTAAGAAGTTAGGAATAACAGTCCATGCCTCAGAAGCGAATTTTCTTATGTGTGATCTGAGAAGGCCGGGTGCTGAGGTCTGTAAAAAACTTGAGGCCGCGGGTCTCATTATTCGGGCTCTTCCAGGTTTTGGGCTTTCCGATGGATTTGTACGGATTACCATTGGAAAAAGTATTGAAAACAGAGCTTTGGTACAGGAGTTAAAAAAGATTTTTCAAGAGGGAAAGTAGGATTGATTTTTTTTTAGAAGCTGTTTAGCAGAGGAGGGGAGTATGAAGAAAAAAAAACTCGGAGTAAATATAGATCATGTAGCAACGCTTCGTCAGGCACGGCGCGGAACTTCTCCTGATCCGGTGATAGCGGCCGGAATATGCGAACTCGCGGGAAGTGATTCTATTGTATGTCATCTTAGAGAAGATAGACGCCATATACAGGATCGCGATGTGCGGCTTCTTCGTCAAACCATACGGACACGGCTTAACCTTGAGATGGCAGTAAGCGAGGAGATTATATCTCTTGCATTGGAAGTGCTTCCTGATCAGGTTACTTTAGTACCGGAAAAACGGGAGGAATTAACCACTGAAGGTGGATTGGATGCGGTTTCTATGCGTAGTCGTCTGAAAGAAACAGAAAAACGTTTTTGTGAGAAGGGCATTGCGGTTTGTCTCTTTATTGAACCGGATTTTGCACAGATTGAGACTGCAAAAGAGGTGGGAGCCACTGCCGTGGAACTTCATACAGGCACCTATGCGGATTATTGCGGAGAGAAGAATGAATCTTCTGCTTCAGAAGAACTTATACGGCTTGCAAAAGGAGCCAAGCATGCCTCTTCTTTGGGGCTTAGAACCTATGCAGGACATGGCCTTGACTATCAGAATATTTTTCCTGTGCTCGCCATAGAAGAGTTTGAAGAATTTAATATTGGGTATAGTATTATTTGCAGATCGGTTTTTACTGGTTTATGGAAGGCGGTTCAGGAAATGCATTCCCTTATATCGCGCCGCGTACAATGATGAGAAAACAGGTTAGAGGGATATTAGAGACCATTAAAAAGGAAGAGTTCCGGGGCTTTAATATTCTGATTGGAGGGCTATTTTTAATTCTTCCTTTCTTTCAGATTCTTTCTCTCGGGTTTCTTGCGAAAAAATTAGAAAACCTTATTGAATTGAATATGAAGCCTCCGAAATGGGATGCAAACTGGAAAGAACTCCTTGAAAAGGGTTTGTATGCTTTAGTGCTTATAGTTATTTACTTCTTCCTTCCTGTGATTTTGATGATGCTAAGCGGATTTTTTACCACTGTTCTTTCAAAAGGACAGATTTTTTCTCTCTTTTTTCTTAGGGGTCAGCTTATTTCTATGGTGATGACCTTTATCTTTTTAATTGCGCTTTTTCTCTTTCCCTTTGCCTTTGCCGAGGCAGTGGCAGGAAAAGATTTCAGGAAGGGCTTGGATGTTAAGGCCATTCTTGCCAAAATTTTTCTGGTGCCAGTGGCCTATTTTAAAACATTTGGGGTGATTCTCGGGATTTATATGTTCTCTCTTGTAGTGATTTTTCTTCTTTTTAACTCAATTGCCGCCTATCTTCTTTCGGGATTTATCCTCTTTTTTGATAGTTTGTTCTCTATCCATCTTATCAGCAAGATTTATCCTCGGAGTGAAGTTCCTGTTCAGAAGGTCTTTTGAAAAAGAAACTTCTGTGAAGATTCTTTTTTTTGAAAGAGGCTTTTTTTTAGCATCTCTTCTAAAAAAAGGATAGAACTCTCCGAAGATCCCTCTCCCTCTTTTTTTGTCATCTCAGGCCTTTTTCTTCTTTTTTCAGAACTTATCCACAAAACTCTTGCCTTCTTCGTCATAAAAGAGGGCTTTAGAGAGAAAATCAGCAAAAATAAGGCTTATTACAGGAGAAATGGTGTAAATTACTGTATGATTGAAAGAAAAAGCCTTATTTTTGATTCTTTTCCTCCCTTTTTTGGAGATCTTTCTCTTTTTTCTCTTTTTCTCTCAATTATAAAATTCTTAGAGAGCACTTCTGGCAAGAGAAGAAAGAAAAGGAAGAAAATCTTCATTCTATTGTATATGGATAAGAAAATTTGAGAAGACTTTTTTTTCAATTTTTGAAATTGTAATAAACCATTCTTTCCCTTTACCGGTATATGTCTTATAAGAATACGTCGTATAATAAATATTATGTTAACTTTAACCTCTTGCTTTGTGAATACATTCACAAGCCCCTCTTGTTTTCAGGTTTTTCTGTATAGAAAAAAAGCTTAAAGTTCTTTATTGGATAGTCTGTTGTAAGCTTATGACTTTCAGTATATTAGATATATTAAAATACTTCAATATTTTTCTGTTTTTCTCTCTATAAAAAGCTCTTTTTTCTTTCTCATTTATGGTTCTGATTCTTTTTTTCAATTTTTCTTCATTACTTCATCTCTCTCGGATCCATACTTCTTTTATTTTGCGAACTTCCTTGCTTTTTTTTCTTCTGAAGGAAATGATTCTTTAGGAATTTTTCTTGGCTTCTACTCTTTTTCATAGAGATAATTCTTTCTTTTCCACAGGATATCCACATAAGCTTTCTTTATGATAACTTTGCCTTTTCACCTCTTTTTCCTCATTTCCGCTCTTTTCTTCCACTCTCTTGCTTTCTTTCCTGAATAGCCTCTTTTTAGCCCTTTTTTTTGCTTCTGATTTCCATAACAATTTTCCTCCTTTTTTCTTTCAAAACCTTTCTTTTTTATGCTTCTAAACCTTATCTTACGCCTTTTTTCTTCTCTTTTTCCTCTTTGTTGCTTTTTTTTCCTTTTTTTTCTTAACTCTTTCTTTCTCATATACTTATCTATATCTTTCTTATCTTCTTTCTTAGCTTCGTTCCTTCTCTTGCTTCTCGTGTGAATTCTGTGAATATCATGGATGGCAATATTTCTTCTCTCTTAACTCTCTTTCTCTCTCTTTTCTTTCCTCTCTTCTTTTTCCATTCTCATTTTTTTCCTGGGCTTCTTTTTTCTCTTATGAAAAAAGTCTCCCCCAGTCTTTCTCGGATTTAACAAAAAGGGAAAATTCTATTTTTGAATGTTAGGTTGCCAAAAATAAGGGATTAATATTACTCTTTTGCCTGCTCTCCCCTCTCCTATGATAAAAAGTCAGTTAAATGCATTCCTGAGAAAGAAAGAAGACGAAACGCATTAAATATGACCTTCTTTCCGTATAAAAGAGGGAAAATATCTTGGGAGGGAATTTTTGATAAAAATAGGCCTTTTTAGGATATACTACATAAGCTCTCTGTACTTATGGAGAGATCTATCTTTTTTATCTGCCAGGGCATATTTCTCTACCAATGGCCATCCATCGTGTAACCTGGCATACCTATACTATACCAATTACGGCAGGAAAAGCGCACTGCCTGTGGGCACCTAAAGTGCCTCAGTATTAATGAGATAATGGCCATCCATCGTGTAACCTGGCTTACCTATACTATACCAATTACGGTAGGAAAAGCACACTGCCTGTGGGCACCTAAAGTGCATCAGTATCAAAGAGATAGAGGGATTTTTATAGCGGCTCTCTTGTAAAAAGAGAAGAATATGCTTTTTTGGGGGGAAGAAGAAACTTGCGAGAATAGATCTTTTATTATCTATAAAAAAAGAAGGCCGGGAAGCATAGATAGCCTTCCCGGCCTTGGGTAGATATATATGATCTATTTCTTTTTTCTCTTGTCAGCAGATGTAGTAACCTTTTTTGCGGAAGAGGTCATTGTTTCTTCTACTACAGCCTGTGCCGCCGCAAGCCGTGCCACAGGAACCCGGAACGGAGAGCAGGAAACATAATCCATCCCAACTCTATGACAGAATTTCACTGATTCTGCTTCTCCGCCATGCTCTCCGCAAATACCGATCTCAAGAGAGGGATTGGTGGAGCGGCCCCGTGTGATACCGATTTGAATAAGTTCTCCTACACCTTTCTGATCAATGGTCTGGAAAGGATCTGCAGGAAGAATCTTACTCTCTACATATTCTTCCATAAATCCTCCCACATCATCCCTGGAGAACCCAAATCCCATCTGGGTCATATCATTGGTTCCAAAAGAGAAGAACTCAGAGATCACGGAAAGTTCATCGGCAACCAATGCGGCCCTCGGAATCTCAATCATGGTTCCAAAGAGATATTTTATCTTTTTTAATCCATACTTTTTGAGGACTTCATTATATATCCGTGTAACAAGTTCTTTCTGGCTTTTGAGTTCATTCTGATCGCAGACCACAGGGACCATGATTTCCGGATAGGGTTTTTTCCCTTCTTTCTGCAGTTCTGCCGCGGCTTCAAGGACTGCCCTAATCTGTGTTTCAGAGACCTCTGGATAGGTAATTCCAAGCCTTACTCCCCGATGTCCCATCATTGGATTTGTTTCATGGAGGTTTTTTGCGCGTGCTTCAAATTCTTGTTTTGTAATACCAAGCACATTGATAAGCTGATCGATTTTATCCTTTTCTCGGGGAATAAATTCATGGAGGGGAGGATCAAGAAGCCGAACTACAACCGGATATCCATCCATCTCCTTGAGGGTTGCCTTGATATCCTTTTTCATATAAGGGAAGAGTTCCTGAAGCGCCTCTTTTCTTTGTTCCACAGTATCAGAAAGAATCATCTTTCTTAATCTAAACAGGGGCTCTTCGGAATTCTTTCCATAAAACATATGTTCGGTTCTAAAGAGACCGATACCTTTTGCGCCATACTCTTTTGCGACTTTTGCATCTTCCGGAGTATCGGCATTGGTTCGGACTCCAAGTTTTTTAACCTTATCGCAAAGATTTAAAAATTCATGGAGAAGCGGGTTTTCCGAGGCATCTGTCATGGGAAGTTTTCCTTCGTACACTAATCCCTTAGAGCCGTTTAAGGTAATCCAGTCACCTTCTCGGTATACCTTGCTATCCACATGAAGTTCTTTCTTCGCATAATCAATGTGGAGCGCCGCGCATCCGACAATACAGCATTTTCCCCAGCCGCGCGCCACAAGCGCCGCATGCGAGGTCATTCCTCCGCGGGCAGTAAGAATTGCTTTGGATGCTCTCATTCCTTCTACATCTTCCGGGTTGGTTTCTTCTCTGACTAAGATGACTTCTTTTCCTTTTTTCTGGGCTTCTACCGCATCTTTAGCGGAGAAAACTATCTGACCGGTTGCTCCGCCAGGACCTGCGGGAAGTCCTTTTGCAAAGGGAGTTTTCTTTCTTTCTTCTTTAGGATCTATGATGGGATGAAGAAGCTCGTCCAGTTGTTCGGGTGTTACCCGAAGAATCGCGGTATTGGTATCAATGAGCTTCTCTTTTCTCATATCAAGCGCCATCTTTACCGCAGAAGGACCGTTTCGCTTTCCAACACGGCACTGAAGCATAAAGAGTTTATGGTTTTCAATGGTAAATTCTATATCCTGCATATCGTGGTAATGAAGTTCAAGCCGTTTTTGCATATCGTCAAGTTCCTGATAGATGTCGGGCATAAGTTGGTCAAGCCGAAGGAGATCCTTATTATGGTCTGAAGAAGATCCCTTGTTGATGGGAGCCGGAGTTCTGATACCAGCCACCACGTCTTCTCCCTGAGCATTGATAAGGTATTCGCCATAGAAATGGTGTTCGCCTGTGCCGGGATTGCGGGTAAAAGCAACGCCGGTTGCAGAGGTGTCGCCCATATTTCCAAAGACCATTACCTGCACATTTACCGCGGTTCCCCATTCATCGGGTATTCCCTCAATTCTTCGGTAACTGATGGCGCGTTTTCCGTTCCATGAACTGAATACCGCTCCAATTCCTCCCCACAACTGGTCATGGGAATCATCGGGGAACTCTGTTCCGAGACTTTTTTTAACCTGCTTTTTGAAGAGCACGCAGAGTTGTTTCATATCTTCTGCGGTAAGATCGCTATCTTCAGTATAGCCTTTCTCTTTTTTCATATCCGCCATGATTTTTTCTAACTGTCTGCGGATTCCTTCATTTTCGTTTTCAGGTTCAATTCCACCGGCTTTCTCCATGACAACATCAGAATACATCATAATCAATCTTCGGTAGGAATCATATACAAAACGTTCGTTTCCGTCGCTCTTTTTGATAAGTCCTGGAATAGTTTTTTCCGTAAGACCTATATTAAGAACAGTCTCCATCATTCCCGGCATAGATTTTCGGGCGCCTGAACGTACAGAGAGTAAGAGAGGGTTGTTGGGATCGTCAAATTTCTTCTTCATGAGTTTTTCTACTTTTTCAAGTGCGTCAATCACCTCTTTTTTTAAGGTTTTAGGATAATTTTTGTTATGCTGGTAGTAATAGGTGCATACTTCTGTGGTAAGTGTAAATCCAGGAGGAACCGGAAGTTTAAGGTCTTTATGTCCTGCCATCTCTGCAAGGTTTGCGCCTTTTCCTCCAAGGAGATTCTTCATTGATTCATTGCCGTCTGCTTTGCCTCCACCGAAGAAATAGACATATTTTTCCATACGTTTCGCCATTTGGTACCCTCCTTCATTATGGGGTGATAGATGGTATGAGAAAACAGGGTACAGTATATCTTTTTAAGAGTAATCCGTCAAATGATTGCTATGGAGAAGTGTAAGGGCTTTTTCTACATCTTTCGCAATGGCATGCCGCAGTTTTTCAAGGGAAGAAAAAGAGCGGGTTTTTCGTAAAAATAGGAGGGGATAAAAGTGGAGAGAGCTTCCATAGAGATCTCCTTGAAATTGAGGAATATGGAGTTCAAAGAGAGATTGTTTCCGTTGGAATGTAGGAGCGGGTCCGACAAATGCAAGGGCTTTTTCCGATCTTCCAGAGGGAAGAACAGTAATTCCCGCATAGATCCCTTGAGGAATGGGAAGAGAATGTTTTAGCGAAATATTGGCAGTGGGAAAGCCAATCTTACGGCCAATTCCTTCTCCATGTACTACAAGACCTTCAAAAGAGAGCCATCGTCCTAAGAATTGTGCGGCTTGAAAAAAATCTCCCTGTTCTACCATTGTTCTGATAGCACTACTGCTGATAATGCCTTTTTTCTCTCTGACAGGATCAAGAAGGATTATTTGTCCGCCCTGTTTTTTTGTCCAACGGCCAAGGGATGCGGCGCTTCCTTTTCGGTCTTTTCCGAATTTAAAATCTTTTCCCACCACAATACCGCGAATATCGCAGAAATGGCTAAGTTGGTGAAGGAATGGCTCTGCCTGTATATTTCTAATTATTTCAAAATCATCCCATATACAAAGAGAAACTCCCGCATCTTGAAGAAAACAGCGCCGCTCTTTCCATGAAGAGAGATAAAAGGGAACTGGAAAGGTTCGGAATGTAAAGACAGCAGGAATAGTCTTTTGAGATTCTGACATTTCGCGCAAGGTATTGATAATAGCCTGATGTCCTTTATGAAAGCCATCAAACTTTCCAAAGGCGAGACAGCAAGGCACAGGTTTTCGGGGAGGAGAAGAAAAACGTTTTGTTTTCATTGCTTAGAAAGAGGTGATTTTTCCTTCCCACGCCTGAAGGTAAATAGTGGCGAGTTCTTCAATAGAAAAGGGTTCCTTCATATTTTTGAAGGATCGTTCGCATCCTATGGAAGCTTCCTGTGCAAGGCGGTTAATATCGTTTTTGGAAACATTGATTTCTGCGAGTGTTGAGGGAAGTCCGCTTTTTTTTGTAAGAGAGGCGATTTCTTCCAGAGAAAGAATGGCGCTGATTGTCTTGATCTCTTCCGCATACCCATGGGTTTTGAGGAATTGAAGAACATAAGGAAGCATAAGCGCATTGGCGGTTCCATGATGGAGTTGATAGTTGATAGTAAGTGGGTATCCCATTCCATGTACCATGATGGTTCCCGTGTGATTGATAACAAATCCCGCGAAGAGGGAGGCAAGCATGATTGTTTCAAGAGATTTGTCCCTTTTTTCTATTGCTTGTATAAGAGAACTCTTTACCAATTTTATGCTTTCAATGGACCATATACGGGTAAGGGAATTAGATTTTTTAGAGAGAAACCCTTCTATGGCATGGGCCAGCGCATCCATACCCGACCCCGCGATAAGGTTGGGAGGAAGAGTTTTAAGAAGATCTGGATCTACGATAGCAATTGCGGGAATGATTTTTTCTGAAGAAATTGTTTTTTTTGTTCGTTTTTTTTCATCAATAATAACCGCATATTTAGTGATTTCACTTCCGGTTCCGCATGTAGTGGGGATTGCGGCCACAGGAAGAGGAGAAAGAGTAAAGGCATCTTCTCCAAAATAATCAGAGGTTTTTCCCTGATTTACCGCAAGTACCGCGATTGCTTTTGCAACATCAAGAGGGCTTCCTCCTCCCGCGGCAAGAATAAGATCCGCACCAAAGGAGATCGCCGCCTTTGCGCCCTTTTCACAGGCCGAGGTATCAGGTTCTGGCGGAACATCGTTGAATACCTGCCAAGCGATCCCTTCCTGTGTAAGGATTCTTTCAATTCTCTGAAGAAGTCCGCTCTTTTGAGCAGAATGTCTACCTGTTACAATAAGAATTTTCTTTCCATAGGAAGAAAGAATAGGAAGACTGCCTTCAAGAGAGTTTCTTCCAAAAAAGATTTTTGTGGGAAGATGAAAATAGATCTGTTCCATGAAATCCTCCTTTGCGTATGCGAGATCTTTCTTACTCTAAGGTGTTGAAATAATAATTTAATAACTTCCTAACTTCTTAACTTGTTGATTTACAAGCAAAAGAATTTATTCTTTTCTCCATAAATCTTCTCTGTCTGCAATTCTCGTCAGGCTTATAAAAGGATTATGTCCGAGGTAATTCGGAAAGGGTCCAGTGGGAGAGCCTTTTCTTAAAAGGTTTGAAACACTTCCTTCTAAGGGGTTGTAAAACTCCCATATTACTCCTGTTTCATGGAGAATTTTGGTTGCGGTGAAGAGGGATTTTTGCGCAATGGATGCCGCGAGACTTTTTCTTTGGTACCTTTGAAGGCCTATACAGAGCCAATAGATTTGTGAGAACCACATAGGCCCTCTCCAACAATCAAGCGTAAAACTTTTTTCAGAGAGCGCCACAGTGGTGATTCCATATTTAGCGGAAAACCCTTCTTCTCCTTTTAGAAGTTCTTCCATCCGTTCTATATCGCTTTCTTCCGCGGCTCCGCTGATAAGGCTCCAGAAGAGTCCGCAGGTCTTTTTTGCATTGGCGCCCGCAAGGTCGTAATCAGTAAAACATCCATATAATTCATCCCAGAAGTATCTTCCTATCTTTTTTTTCAGTTGAAGGTATTCTTTATTCATTTTTTTTGCGGTTTCTTTCTCATTCAGTTTTTCCGCGATAAAAGAGAGATCTTCAAGAAGCATAAGGATTTGGCAATTTAGATCAATACAGGGAAAGGGTCCGAGTTCAGTATGGTCCCATCGCGGGCTTGCGTCATATCCAGATTCCCAGCATTTATCTTCATCGGGATAACTGTCTTGATACCAGTAAAGACCGAGAGGATCCCTACGGTTGGCATTCCACCATGCAAGATTTGCGATTCCGGTTTGAAGAGAAAGTAGCGCTAAAGATTCGTCCCATTCTGATGTAAGGATAATCCTGGCGCAATGGCTCCATATAGGAGGATGACTGCATAGAAAGGAGGCGCCTTTTGTAGAAGGGGTATAATTCTTGTCAGAAGAGGCGAGTACCCATAGAGCCATCATTCCATCTTCTTTTCTGAAAGAATGGGTAAGATAGAGCCGAAGAAGATCTTTTGCCCGCTGTAGATCAAAGAAGGCTATTTCACGGATAATCTGCGGACTATCCCAGTGCCCCAAAACTTTTCTCGGATATCCGTGTCCGATAGAGACCCATTCTGAGGCAAAGGGTTCTATGGCTGGAAGAGTGGATGCTTCACACAACTCTTTCCATGCGCGGACCAGATCCATCTTTTTCCCTTAGTTGTAATGTATAGTTGGCAAATTCTGGAAATGAAATTTTGATACATTCAAAGTTTTCAATAAAGGTGGTTCCTTTGGCAAGCATTCCCGCGATAGCAAGGGCCATCGCGATTCTATGGTCGCCTTGGGAATGCACAATGTTTCCTTTAAGTTGTACAGGACCATAAAGAGAGAGTCCGTCCTTTTCTTCTTCAACTGCTCCACCCATGGCGCTTAGCGCGATTGCAACCGCAGAAATTCTATCAGATTCCTTAAAGCGAAGTTCTTCTGCGCCCCGAATAATGCTTCTTCCTTTTGCTATAGAGGCGATTACAGCAAGAAGAGGTATTTCATCTACCAACAGAGGTACCTCTTCAGGGAGTATTTCGGTGCCATGGAGATAGGTGCCTTTTACTGTAAGATCTCCGATAAGTTCTCCGGATTTTTCTATGACACTATCTGTTGTAATAGAGGCGCCCATCCGTTTTAAGACAGTAATAAGTCCGGTACGTGTAGGGTTAAGTCCAAGCCGTGTAATGGTAAGAGAAGCGCCTGGAAGTGCCGCGGCAAGTCCAATGAAGGGAGCCGCGGAAGAAAAATCTCCGGGAACATCAATATCGCGGGAAAGAAGTGTATGGGGCCCTTGTATATGAATACTTTCTTTTTCTTTCTTTATTGGAGCTCCCATTGCCGCAAGCATGCGTTCTGTGTGGTCCCGCGAAGGCATAGGTTCAATGATTGTAGTGGTTCCGGAAGTAAGAAGTCCTGCAAGAAGAAGACTGCTCTTTACCTGCGCAGATGCAACAGGAAGGCGATATTCAATCGGATGTCGGGTTGGACCGGAAAAAAAGAGTGGCGCATAGTTGCCCCCTTCCCTTCCGAAGATGGATGCTCCCATAAGCCGCAATGGTTCCACAATCCGTTTCATGGGTCTTTTTCTAAGAGAAGAATCTCCTGTAAGCGCGGCGCAGAATGGTTGCGCGGCAAGGATTCCAGAGATGATTCTCATGGTACTTCCTGAATTTCCACAGTCAAGGATATTTTCTGGTTCAGTGAGCAGAGGTCCTTTTCCCTGTACAATAAAGGAGGTTTTGCGTTTTGTAACCGATACTCCGAGGGATCGGAGGCATGCGGCGGTAGATCTGCAGTCAGCGCTGTCAGAGGCATGAAGAATACGGGAAGTGCCGGTTGCGATTCCTGAAAAAAGCAATGCTCTATGGGTAATGGATTTATCGCCGGGCACCTCTATTCTTTTTTTGAAGGGTTGAATGGGCTGAATAGAAAAAGCGCTCATAAGCTCCTTCCTGCCGCTTCTGCAAAACGAGAGAGTTCTTTCATTAATTCGTTAAACTGTTCTATTGTAAGAGATTGAAATCCATCGGAAATCGCTTGATCTGGTTTGGGATGAACCTCAATAAGAAGTCCGTCTGCTCCCGCGGCAATGGCTGCTTTTGACATGGGAAGCACAAGATCCCTTCTTCCTGTGCCATGGCTTGGATCTATAAAGACCGGAAGATGAGATTCTTTTTTGAGCACGGGAACCGCGCTTAAATCAAGGCAGTTTCTGGTGAAGTGCGAATCAAATGTTCGTATGCCGCGTTCACAAAGGATAATCTTTTCATTCCCTTCTTTCATAATATATTCCGCACAGCTTAAGAATTCATTCAGGGTAGCCTGAAATCCTCTTTTAAGGAGAACAGGACGGGCTTGTTTTCCTACGCGTTCCAGAAGGCGGTAATTATACATATTTCGCGTTCCTATTTGAAGAATATCGGCAACTTCCGCAACTTCTTCTACCTCTTCCGGAGAGAGAACCTCGGTAACAATAGGCATGCCAGAGACTTTTTTTGCTTCATGAAGGATAGAGAGCCCTTCTTTTCCGAGACCAAAGAAGCTGTAAGGAGAGGTTCTTGGCTTAAAGGCTCCTCCGCGTAATAGATGGCATCCGGCTTTTTTTAATTGTGTGGCTGTATGCACCATCATTGTAAGGTTCTCTACTGAGCACGGTCCGGCGATAATGGTGATACGTTCGGAGTTAATGGCAAGGTCTCCGATTGAAATAATCGTATCTTCCGGATGGAATTCACGCGTAACAAGTTTGTAATCTTTTAGAATACTGATTACCTCTATCACCCCTTCCATTCCTACAAAGAGATCTTCTGTAAGCGCGCGGGTATCGCCGATGATTCCGACAAGGGTCTTTTCTTTTCCTTTACTAAGGTGAATTTCATAGCCGAGAGATTCAATCTTGTTGATAATAGTCTGAAGCGCCTCTTCGGGAGCTCGTCCATCCATAATGATAAGATCTGCCATATTATTCTCCTCTCGGATACGAGCCGAGTATTTTCATGTGAAGGGTAAGTTGCGCAAGTTCATCAAGGGCTTCTTTTACAGCCGTGTCAGTATAATATCCTTCAAAATCAAGGAAAAAGAGATACTTCCAAGGCGTAGTTTTTGAAGGCCGCGACTCAATTTTTGTAAGGTTGATGCCCCTGCGCATAAAAGGAACAAGAAGTTCATGAAGCGCGCCTACCTTATCTTTGATAGAAAAGAGGACAGAAGTCTTATCATTTCCTGTTGGTGCGGGAATACTTTTCCCTATGATAAGAAAACGAGTTGCGTTAAAGACGCTATCTTCAATTTTTTCATCAAGAATCGTAAGTTGATAGAGTTTTGCCGCCATTAAAGAGGTAATTGCCGCGGTATGTGGGGTTTTTTTTACCTTTATTGCCGCGGCGCTGGTACTATCGGTTTCAACAATAGAAATATTGGGAAAACGTTCTCTAAGATAATTTTTACATTGTGCGAGAGGTTGGGGATGAGAGAATATGGTTGTGATATTTTTACTGTTTTTTTCTTTTGAAACAAGATAGTGATGAACATCAAGCACAGCCTCTGCAATAATGGTGAGTTCGCTTTTGGAAAACATATCTAGGGTATGGGTTACTACGCCTTCCAAAGAATTTTCAACTGGAACCACCCCAAAATCTGCCTTCTCTTTCTCTACTAAATGAAAGACGCCCTCAATATTTTTTGTAGGGAGATACTCTGCTTTGTCTCCAAAATTTTCAAGTGCCGCAAGATGGGTAAATGTTCCTTCCGGACCAAAATAGGCGATTTTGAGTTGACGCACAAGATTTCGGTAGATATGAAGCACAGTGGTCATAATAGATTCTATATCATGATTTGAAAGAGGTCCCTGATTAAGACGTTTGAGGTTTTTGAGAAGGAGTTGTTCCCGCGCAGGATCATAGATGGGAAGATTAAGCCCCTCCTTTAGGTTGGCGATACGCATGGTCCGTTTTGCTCGTTGGTTCAGAAGAGAAATAATCTTGGTATCAAAGGCATCTATTTCTTTGCGTAGTTTTGTAATTTCATTTTTCATCGCAAAACTCCTTCCATGTAGAATGGATTAGGCTACTATCAATTTCGTAGCCTGGTTGTGCCGCGCCAATTGCTGTTGGAAGCACCATTCGGATTTTTCCATGTCTATTTTTTTTATCTCGCTTTAGCGAGGAAATGATCTGTTCTATATGAAGAGAGGATTTGTTTCGTGGAAAGTTATATTTGATAAGCATCGCGCTAATCTTTTCTCTTACTTCTATAGGAGTGATTCCTATTTTTTCGCCAAGAAAACTTTCCCATTCCATACCGAGCGCCACTGCTTCTCCATGAGAAAAGCGGGCATAATGATGAATTTCAACCGCATGTCCCATGGTATGTCCAAAGTTGAGTATTTCCCGTATTCCTCCTTCTTTTTCGTCAGATTCCACAATATGTTTCTTGAATTGGATACTCTCTTCAATGAAGCGAGGATAGTGCTCTTTCTGGTAAGGCTTGATGGTTTCAAGAAAAGAGAAGAGTGATGGAAGTCCAATAACAGCATGTTTTATTACTTCCGCCATACCGGTTCGTATCTGACGTTTTGGGAGTGTGTCAAGAAACGAGAAATCCATGGCGACTGCCGTAGGTTGATAGAAGGTTCCCGCAAGATTTTTTCCTTCTGGAAGGTTGACTGCGGTCTTTCCTCCCACACAAGCGTCTACCATGGAAAGAAGCGTGGTGGGAATAATAAAAAATGGAATGCCCCGTTGATATATTGAGGCGGCAAATCCTGCGAGGTCACTGCTTTTTCCTCCGCCGACCGCGGCGATCGCATCTATCCGTTCAAACTGTTTATGGGCGCATTCTGTAATAATTTTTCCGACCGAAGAAAGTGTTTTGTTCCGCTCTCCCGGCGCAAGAAAAAAGCGAAAGGTTCTTTTGTTTCCGATTGTCTCTGGTATAAGCGAGGGATATAAGGTTGCCATTGGTTTATCAAGAACAAAAAGTATTTTTTCTCCTGGAAAAAGAGAAGGAAGGGTATGTTGAATAAAGGAAGAGGCATTGATACGGGTAAATATCGGGACGGTTCTTTTTTTTTCAGGAAGTTGTAGGATAAATGTTTGCATGGCGAAGGATATCCTGTAGTGCGCCGGCTGTCTCTTCCGGCGAGAGAGAAGAGGTGTCAAGAAAAAAATCTGCCTGCTGATATGATTCTTTCCGTTCTTGCATCAATTCCCGTATTATGCCGAGCGCATCTTTAGATTTAAGGAGAAGAGGTCTATCTTTTGTATGCATTGTTCGCAATAGAATAATTGATGGTTCTGCTTGCAGGCAGATAATCACTGTATTTTTTTTGAGCGCATCCACATTTTCTTTTCGTTGCAACGCACCGCCTCCCAAAGAGATTATTGTACGTTTTTTTTCAGCGACCTCTGAAATAATTGCTGTTTCACAATTACGGAAATAGAGCTCGCCGTAAAGTTGAAATATCTGGGGAATACTCTTTTTTTCTTTTGCTTCTATAAGTGCGTCAATATCAATAAAATCCCATAACAGACGTTTGGCAAGCACTTTTCCAGAAGTGGTTTTTCCAGTACCCATAAATCCCGCAAGAGCGATATTCATAGAATCGGGATTTATGGAGGGCTTATTGTTCTGTCCGTCTTCTTGTATATTCCGCATGGTTTTGGAAAGAGGAGAGAAGTTCTTCCAAGGTATCGCCCCCGAACTTTTCTAAACAAACTGCCGCGAGAGAGAGTGCTAGGGCGTGTTCTGCCACCACAGAGGCGGGAACAACCGCACATATATCTGAACGTTCATACTCTGCGTTCATATTCTTCTTCGTCGCCATATCAATAGAAGAGATTCCTTGGATAAGAGAGGGAATCGGTTTCATGGCGCATCGGGCAATCAACGGCATTCCATTGGAGATTCCTCCTTCAATGCCTCCTGCATTATTAGAACTTCGCGTAAGAGTGGATTTTTCGTAGAGGAATGGATCATGTACGCGAGACCCTAATGCAGAAGCAACCGCGAAACCAATACCAATCTCTACTCCTTTGATAGCAGGAATGCTCATAAGCGCCTGAGCAATGATTCCGTCAAGTTTTCTGTCCCAGTGAACATGGCTTCCTAATCCAATAGGAAGACCTGTGGCGATCAGTTCCACTATGCCTCCTATGGTATCGCCTTTTTCCCGGGCTGTATCTATCGCTGATTGCATCTGTTCTGTGTTAAGAAGAGCTCTGAAAGGAGAGGATTCAATCTCTTCGTATCTTGCGATGGCTTCAGAATATTCCGTGGGATCGTGTATGGTGCCGATAGAAACAACCCGACTGTAGATATGAATGGAGAGATGTCTAAGAAGTTCTTTGCATACAGAGCCGCCGGCAACGCGAGCGGCAGTTTCTCTCGCGCTTGCCCGTTCAATAATATCCCTGATATCTTCCGTACGATATTTAATGGTTCCGGAAAAGTCTGCATGCCCTGGTCTGGGAACAGTACGCAAAGGAGAAGAGCCTGTTTCCGGATCCATAATAGTTTTCCAGTTATTCCAATCAAGGTTTTGAATAAAAAGAGAAATAGGGCCGCCAGTGGTCTTTCCTCCTCGTACTCCCGCAAGAATTTCCACTCTGTCTTTTTCAATTTTCATCCGGCCTCCCCTCCCATAACCTTTTTGACGGCGCGAGAGTTGGAGGTTTATTATCTCCGCGGTAAGAGGAAGGCCGCATACCATGCCTTCAAGGATAATACTTAATCCTTTTCCATGAGATTCGCCCGCAGTAAGAAATCGCAACATTGTTTCTCCGGTATATACAGTGTTGTGGGTTGTAATACTTTATTTCTTAATCATATCTTTCGTAGATGAATTTTACCTGTAACGCAAGAGAATTTTAGCACTCCTTTTCTTATCATATCGTAGCACAGAAGCGATGCATTCTCAATGATATTTAGTAAGCTCCTTTCTCTTTTTTTACAGATAAGGGAAGAAAGAAGTATCGTGGAATGGGATATTCTTCCTATGTTTTTTGCTCTTTACCGTTCAAACCCAACGATATTTCCATCAATTTCTTCAAAGACTAAAGGAAGGCTTTTGGTAAGAAGGTTTCGTGCTTTTTTGCTGATTGTATTAAGGGGTGTAAAAAGCAGAGATTGAATGGCAAGGCGCCTTCCTATTTTTACATATCCTGTATGTTGTCCTGTAATAAGACAGCATATCTTTCCATCCGCGAGTTTCACAAGGCGGCAGAGACAGGGAGTTTTGGTAAATGTTTCCGCGAAAGGGTCCCATACCGTACATATCCTCATTCTTCGTATTTTCCCTGTTTCTTCGCGTATCTTTACACTCCTTACCAAAACACGTCTTTTTCCCGTAAAAAGATCTCCATACTCTTCCCACACAGCTATTCTTCTCCGCGGAGCGCTTTTAAGACAGCCTGACGCATGATAGGGATTGGCGCAGAATGTCCTGTCCATATCTCAAAGGATGCCGCTCCCTGATATACAAGCATAGAGATACCATTTAAACAGGGGATATTCGCGGCGCGGGCGGCTTTTATTAAAGGAGTGGTTCTATTGTATACAATATCATAGACAAAGGAGATCTTCCGAAGAAGGGATATTGGTACTAAAGTTTCATCTTCTGGCTTCATTCCCACAGAGGTTGTATTGATGAGAAGATCGCTATGTTGCCAAAGCTCTATGCTGTTGAAGCTTTCTTTGTCAAGGATATGTACCTCTGAAAAGGAAAGAGTATTTTTGATATGCGTGTATAGCGCTTGTGCACGGGAATAGGTCCTGTTAAAGATTTTGATAGATTTTACGCCATATCCCGCAAGTGCGCTTCCAATGGCATAGCCAGAACCTCCCGCGCCTAAAAGGATAACCGAAGACCCTTTGGGATTGAATTTCCCTTCTTCTATAAGAGAGGTGATAAATCCTTTCCCGTCGGTGATATATCCTTTAAGTTTTCCTTTTCTGTTTGAAATGGTATTTACCGCACCAAGAAGTTTTGCTTCTTTATCAAGTTCATCAAGAAAAGGGATCACTGCTTGTTTATGGGGTATGGTTACATTGACACCTTGTAGCCCAAGAGATCGTATTGAAGCCACTGCTTCTGCAATATGGTTGGGATGAACCTTAAATGGAAGATAGATCCAGTTTAATCCGAGGGCGCGAAAGGCGGCATTTTGAAATGCAGGAGAAAGGGTGTGTTCTATCGGATACCCAAAAACTCCTGTAATAGATGTTTTTCCTGTAACCATTATAGAAGAAATTAAACCATGGATACTTTTTCTTGACAAGGTACCTATGAAATTTTACAATGGATGAAAATTTCTACGAACTTAGGAACTTCATTATGAGAAAAATTGCGGTTCTTAATCAAAAGGGCGGTTCGGGGAAAACTACTTCGGTGGTGAATCTTGGAGCATATCTTACTGCGCTTGGAAAAAGAGTTCTGCTGATAGATATGGATCCTCAAGCACATACAACGATCCATCTCGGTTTTGATATTCACGGCACAAAACAATCAATATATGATGTACTGGTGAATGAAATGCCTGTTTCAGAGGTGCTTGTTTCTACACGAATGAGAAATCTTTTTCTTCTTCCCGCAAAGATAGAGCTCTCTTCCGCGGAAATTGAGCTGGTAAATGTGGTGGGACGTGAAATTATTCTTCGGGACGCTCTTTCTTCCTCTCGTCTTTCATTTGATTATATTCTTGTGGATTGTCCACCTTCTCTTGGTCTTTTAACGTTGAATTCACTTACGACTGTTAATGAAGTTATCATTCCTATCCAGGCAGAGTTTTTTGCTCTTGAGGGACTTTCAAAACTTCTTCAAACAGTGGAGATTGTCAGGAAGCGGTTAAATCCCCGGTTAAAGATTTCCGGAATTATTATTACAATGTATAGCGCGAGAAAGAATATCTGTAAAGATGTGGTGGCAAAAGTTCAAGAACATTTTCCCGGCAAGGTCTTGCCTGTATTTGTAAGAGAAAACGTAAAACTTGCGGAAGCTCCGAGCCATGGACAGACTATTTTTGAGTATGCGCCCTCTTCCTATGGAGCTGAAGATTATCAGGCTTTAGCTCGGGAACTTATACGCGGAGAAAATTATGCGAAAAAAAAGCGGACTAGGAAACGACCCGTTAAGTTGGATAAAATCAACGACTGATGATCCCTCTCATACTGATTCGCCTTTGAAGGAGGAGAAGGTCTTTTCGGATAAGCCCATAGAAAAAGAGAAAGGAACGCTTCCGAAATTTAAAACATTTGATGTGCGTCTTACGGTACTCTTTCGCGAAGACCACCTGGATTTTCTGGATAAGATGGTTCGTGAAGTTAATAAAAACCGCACCGCGGAGTTTAGAGAAGAACGCATTACAAAAAATACAGTTCTTCGCGCAATGGTGGATGCTTTTAAAGAAACAGAGGTAGATTTGCAAAACATTCCAGACGAGGAAGTACTTGCGAAGAGATTGCGCAGCCGCATTCGTTCCTGATGAGATATCGCAATCACACCCCTGAAGAGATGCCATCCTTCCTTGATGATCTTTCTTTCTCTTTTTTTTTACGCTAATAGACTGTTTCTTCTACTCTTTCCCTTGAAATTCCGATAGCGCTCTGTGCGATCTTGTGTGATCAGCTTATTTTTCCTTCTCTTGTCCCACTGTATACTGTAGAGAGAATAATCTTCGCTATATTTGACGGGATAGAGGGATTTTTATACAATTAATGCTTATGTCAAAAGTGAAAAAGAGAAAAAAAATAGGGATTCCTCAGGCCCTTTTATATTACAAATACTTTCCCTTTTGGAGAGCGTTTTTTGAGGGTCTCGGCTTGGAGGTGGTAGAAAGCGGACGATCTTCCAAGGTGCTTCTTCAGGAGGGTAACCAGTATGCGATTGATGAGATATGCATTCCTTTGAAACTTTTTTATGGTCATATTGCCTCTCTTTTGAAAAAAAAGATAGATTATCTTTTTCTTCCACGCTATATATCCACCTCTGTTGATACTTATATGTGTCCCAAATTTCTTGCGCTTCCCGATCTTATACGGGCAACCGGCAACAACCTTCCTCCTATAGTGGAAATGTCGGTTAATATGAAAAAGAAACCCTTTTTTTTCTCTGCATTAGAAACAGGCAGATCCCTTGGAAAGTCACTTTTTCTTACTCACTCTGCTTATACAAAAGCAATATCTGCGCAGAACCTCTTTTTACAGGCGATGCAAGCAGGCCGCTCTTTTGACGATGCATTGAATGCCGCGCAACAGAGAGTATCCCTCTTTCCTAAATATCCTTCCGCATCGCATAAGATACGTATCGCATTGATTGGACATGGATATAATATTCATGATGCTTTTATTAATATGGATCTTCTCAAAAAACTCAAACAGATGGATGTTCATCCTGTCGTGATAGAGAATCTTCCTTCAGACATTTTTGAAGGAAAAACCTCGGTGAACCGGTCTCTGAAAAATTATTGGGGAAACGAGGAAGAGATTCTCTCCGCCTTACATTATCTTTCTGAAGAACGCTCTGTAGACGGTATTATTTTCCTTTGCAGTTTTTGCTGTGGTCCGGATTCCTTAATAGACGAGATTGCTATGAGGGATATGAAGCTTGCGGGCTTTCCCTATATCTGTGTTGTCTTGGATGAACATACTGGACAGGCTGGATTGATTACGCGTATTGAATCCTTTGTGGATATGGTTGCATTCCGTAAACGCGCGGAAGAATTGGAGAAAAGATGTTGATTGCATTTCCGCACATGGGAAATGGATGGCCTGCCTTTAAATCCCTTTGCGAACGGATGGGCGCAGATATTTATATGCCGGATGCAAATAATGTGCGTCAGATAGAACAGGGATTGCGCAATTCTCCGGAATGGGTCTGTTTTCCATTCAAAACAACCTTAGCGAATATGATCCAAGCATTAGATGCGGGAGCCGATACTATTGCGATGATTACAGATTGCGGACCGTGCCGGCTTGGCTTTTATTATGCGGTTCAGGAGAGGATATTAAAGGATAAAGGATATACCTTTTCAATGAAACACCTTCCGCAGGCAGATCTTCTTACCTTTGAGTGGGTAACGTTTTTGCGTTCAATCTGTCAAGATCCGAGGCGTATGACTATCTCCAATCTCTTTCTTACTGTTAGAATCTTTCTTATGAAGAGTTACCTTGTTGCTTTTGCGGAGGATTTTGAAGGAAGGGTACGCTGTTATGAAGCCTGTTCCGGGGATACTACGCGAGCGCTTAAAAAATCGCTTTTGATAATAGATGACGCAAAAACAGTGCAAGAACTGAAAAGAGCAAAGCGCGACATTAGCCGTCTTTTTCTCTCTATTCCCCGTAAGCAGAAGAATGAAGAGATTCTTCGGGTTGGATTTACAGGAGAAATTTTTATTCTTCTTGACGACTTTTCCAACCATGGCATTAAGAGAAAATTGGGTGAAATGGGGTGCGAGGTGGTCATGGGAACCAGTGTATATGAGTGGGTGAAACATAAATTGCATATAAACTTTTCTCGCAAATACCTTGAATATCTCAGTAGACAGCATCAATCTATAGGAAGCCTTCCTTTGGATATAGGAGGAGAGGCAATCTGGGTTCTTGGCGAATATATAGAGTGGTCCCAGGAGGAGTACGATGGTTTTGTGCATGTATACCCATTTACCTGTATGCCTGAAATAACTGCAAAATCAATTATTAACAGTTGGTACGGAAAAGGTCTTTTTACGCTTCCGCCCTTTTTTTTCAGTTTTGATGAACATTCCGGAGAGGCGGGATTGATTACCCGTCTTGAATCCTATTTAGATCTTATACGAAGAAAGAAGCAAGAGAAACGTTTTAGGAGCGCGTAGATGGGAAAAAAGAGAGATGAAAACCTTTATATGGGGATTGATATCGGGAGTGTTTCCATAAAATTTGCCATTGTGAATGAAGAGATGGAACTTCTTTATTCTACATGGGAACGGACACAGGGATCTCCCATACAATCTGTCCAGAAAGGGTTTGTATCACTTCAGAAGAATTTCAGAGAAGATATTCCTGCTATTAAGGCTGTGGGTACCACGGGGTCCGCAAGATATTTGGTAAAATCATTGATTGGAGCGGATATTGCCAAAACCGAGATACTTTCTCATGCAATAGCGGCTTCGCATTATATGCCTGAGGTAAGGACAATCCTTGAAATTGGAGGGCAAGACAGCAAACTTATTTTGATGCGGGAGGGGATTATTACTGATTTTACGATGAACTCTATCTGTGCGGCTGGAACAGGATCGTTTCTGGATCATCAGGCGCATCGGCTTGGAATTCCTATAGAAGAATTTGGAGAATATGCCTCTCGTTCAACGGTTGATGTGGCGATTGCGGGAAGATGCACGGTATTTGCCGAGTCTGATATGGTGCATAAACAACAGATAGGATATACCAAACAGGATATTATTAAAGGATTGTGCGATGCATTGGTGCGGAATTATCTGAATAACCTTTGTAAAGGAAAAAAATTGGAACCTCCCTTTCTTTTTCAGGGAGGAGTTGCCGCAAACTCAGGAATAAAAAGGAGTTTTGAAACAATGCTCGGACATTCGGTTATTGTACCGGAATATTTTCTTACCATGGGCGCCATAGGAGCCGCCATACTGGCGAAACATCATATAGAATCAGAGAAAATCTCCACCTCTTTTTATGGGTTTTCTGTAAGTGAAACCAATTTTATTACAAGAAGTTTCCATTGTACTGATTGTCCTAACCAATGCGAGATTACATTAGTGGAAAAAGAAGACGGTGAAATTGTTGCGCGATGGGGAGACCGATGCGGAAAATGGGGAATGTAAAAACTTCATTTTTAAGAAAAACCTTCTATGTAATGAGGAAACGATTTTTCTTCAAAGGTATATTCAGATTTTCCGAACCCCTTGATTGGTTTGCGGATCATCTTTGGATGATGATTCCACGAAAGAAACGAAAAAGAGTATATCTTTTTTTGAACGCTCTTTTTGACCGTATATTGTGGATGTAAAGGTTCTGGGTTTTATTACAGGATTTCTCGTTTCCGTATAAGACGATGATCTTTTTCCTGTACTAAAACTTCCGCGCTTCTTCCTCTTCCGTTATAGTTGGAACTCATAGAAAACCCATAGGCGCCCGTACTGCAGATTGCGATGAGATCTCCTGTATGCAGAGAGGCGGGAAGAAGGCGATCTTTTCCAAAAAAATCACTGGTTTCGCAGATAGGTCCTACCACATCCCATGGGATGTTTTCTTGGGAGGCAGGTATTTTTTCCGGGATAATGTGATGATAACTTTGATAGAGCGCGGGACGGATAAGATCATTCATTCCCGCATCAAGAATCAGAAAGTTTTTATACTCTGTCTGTTTAGGATAGATAACCCGTGAAAGAAGAATTCCAGCATTGCCGACAATAAACCTTCCTGGTTCAAAAATAATCTTTGCATCCGGAAAATAGCGTTGGATTAACGGGCAGACTTTTTTTCCAAATGTTTGGATGGAATCAACCTCTTCATCGGGGCTGTATGGAATTCCCATTCCTCCGCCTAAATCAAGATATTCCACAGTGAACGAGGTTTTGTCGGCAATATCTTTGATTTTTTTGAGTGCAATGATCCAGGGCGCGGCTTGTTTAATCTGAGATCCAAGATGACAATGGATTCCTCGGATTGCGACACTGGAAAATCGTTCTTTATTTGCCACAATAGAAAAAAACTGTGGAATAGAAATTCCGAATTTGGTCTCTATTTTTGCGGTCTTTGTGTAATGGTGCGTGTCTACATCAATATCAAGATTTACTCTAAGATTGCAGGAAACCTCTTTTCCCGCTTTTTTCGCAAGGATAGAAAGCAAGTTAAGTTCTTCTACGGACTCTACATTAAAGCAGAATATATCTTTGGCTATTGCAAAAGATATCTCCTCTTTGCTCTTTCCCACTCCGGCATAGACAATTTTTTCCGAAGGAATACCTGCCTCAAGAGCCTGTTTTAATTCTCCTCCTGATACCACATCCATTCCAAACTTTTTTTTTGCGAGGAGAGAGAGGATTGCAGGGTTTGCGTTGGCTTTCATGGAATAACATACCAAGGGATTGACATAGGAGAAGGCGTTGAGAAATTCTTCCGCACGTTCTTCAATCATTCCTGCGCTGTAAAGATAGAGCGGAGTTCCATATTGGTTCGCAAGGAGCTCAATAGGAACCTTCTCCGCAAAAAGAGAGTTGTTGATATATGAAAAGAAGCCCTCTTCAATTACTGTAAACGTTTTTTCCATTGAAGGATCTCTTGTGCGACATGGTGAGGGCCGGTGCCTCCTGGCGAAGCTTTCAAAGAAACTGATTTTTTCGCAGTAAGCTCGGCGATGAATTCCGGAGAAATTTCCGGAACTAAAGAGTGGATTTCTTTGGGATCAAGATTTGCAAGAGTGCTCTTTTTTTCTATTGCCCGACGTACCAAGATGCCTGCGGCATGATGCGCTTTTCTAAAAGGGATCCCTTGTTTGGTAAGATTTTCAGCGATATCAGTAGCAGTAAGATAGCCTTTTTCGCAGGCTTTTTCCATGGCATTGGTATCAAATGTTATAGAGTCAAAGAGCGCGGCAAATATTTCAAGAGAAAGTGCGGTAGTTTCCACAGAGGGGAAAAGGTACTCTTTATCTTCTTGAAAATCTCTGTTATAGGAAAGTGCGGTTCCTTTCATAAGGGTAAAAATACCTGAAACCGCTGAAATTACCCGGGCACTTTTCCCTCGTATAAGTTCAAGAACATCGGGATTCTTTTTTTGCGGCATAATGCTTGAACCTGTACAGAATTCATCAGGAAGAGAGACAAAACCTATGAGGGGGTTGCTCCAAAGAATAAGTTCTTCCGCGAAACGGGAAAGATGTGTCATGGTGGATGCGCATGCCACAAGAGCGTCTGCAATAAAATCACGATCGCTCACTGCATCAACACTATTGGAGAAGATTTCATGAAATCCCAATTCTTTCGCAGTAATATCGGGCCGAAGAGGAAAAGAGCTTCCTGTTCCTGATCCCGCACCTAAGGGAGAGACATCTGCAAGTTCAAGGGCATATCCGAATCGGCGCCGGTCCCTATCAAGCATTTCAACCCATGCCAAGAGATGATGTGCAAGAAGTACGGGCTGACTCGGCTGAAAATGAGTGCATTCCGGCATCACGGCATTTTCGTACTCTTCAGCTTTTTTCACTAATGATTTTTGAAAGAGACGAATTTTTTCCTGAAGGAGAGGAAGAATCTCTTTGAGGTAAAGTTTTTCGTCAAGGACAATCTGATCGTTTCTTGATCGTCCGGTATGAAGTTTGGCGCCCGCATCTCCGATACGTTCAATGAGTTGGCGTTCAATGGAAGAATGGATATCTTCATCGTCCTGGCTTATCTGAAAAGTTCCCTCTTTGATCTCTGTAAGAATTTCATTGAGCCCAGACAAGATACTTCTTCCATCAATACGGGAGAGCACGCCGGTCTCCATAAGCATTTTGGTATGTGCAATACTTCCTGTAACATCATATTTTGCTAACTTTAGATCTGTTTCCGGTGAAAAGGTAAATGCTTTCGCGAGGCTGTGAAGTGAAGCTTGTAAACGGCCTTCCCAAAGGAAGCTCATGGTCTCCGCCTTGTGAGTTCTTTCTTGTAATATATGGTATAAGTAGCATTATTGTAGCAAAAGTATTATAATTGTCCAAAAATCAGGAGGAAGAATGCCGAAAGGGCTAGTAATTGTAGAATCGCCGACAAAGGCGAGAACAATAGGTCATTATCTTGGAAAAGATTTTATTGTAAAGGCAACGATGGGGCATATCAGGGATTTACCAGAGGGATCGTTTGGTGTGGATCTTGGAACTTTTGCTCCGGTTTATGAAGTTCTTTCTCGTCAGAAAAAGACCGCGGCCACGTTGAAACAGCTCGCCTCGCAGTTTGAAGATATTTATCTTGCGACTGACGAAGACCGGGAAGGTGAAGCAATCGCATGGCATGCGGCGCATGTAATGGGGAAGGATCCTGCTTTGTTGAAGAGGGTTGCTTTTCATGAAATTACGCCGCAGGCGATAAAAAAGTCCTTTGCTAATCCAAGGTCTATTGATCGCGCGTTGGTGGATGCTCAGCAAGCTAGAAGAGTTCTTGACAGGATTGTGGGTTATACCCTTAGTCCTTTGTTGAAGAAGAACTTTAAACTTGCTCTTTCCGCGGGAAGAGTACAGTCTGTGGCGCTCCGTTTGATTGTGGAACGGGAAAAGGAAATAGAGAAGTTTGTTCCAAAAGCCTACTGGAATATAACGGTTCTTGTAGAGAAGTCCGGAGGAGAATTTACCTTTTCTTTAGTCTCTATTGATGGCAAAAAATTGGATGCCGCACAGCCCGACGATGAAGAGCGGGTACACAAGATTGTGAAAGAGTTGACCGATGGAAAAGTAATTACCGTATCAGAGGTAGCGCGAAAAGAGAGAGCTGTACGGCCCTACCCTCCCTTTATTACAAGCACTCTGCAACAAGAGGCTAACATACGCTTTGCTTTTTCTTCCGCAAAAACAATGCAGATCGCTCAGACCCTTTATGAAGGCGTCCCTATCGGAAAGAAAAGTCCAGTAGGTCTCATTACCTATATGAGAACAGATTCTCCCTCTGTTGCACGTCCTGCGCAACAGAAGGCGTTTCAGGTAATTAAGGATACTTTTGGTCCTGAATATGTGCCAGATAGGCCGCCGACCTACCGCGCGCGGGTTTCCAACGCCCAAGAGGCGCACGAGGCGATTCGGCCTACGGATGTAACATTGAGTCCAAATTCTATCAAAGAATATCTTTCTGCGGATCAATATAAACTTTATACACTTATTTGGGATCGTTTTATAGCCAGTCAGATGAAGCCCGCGATAGTGGATGAAACAGTGATTACAGGGATATCTGGTATATATGGTCTTACAGCGAAGACTGCAACGATTGTTTTTCCCGGTTTTACAAAGGTATGGCCCTCTGCGATTGATACCGGCCAGATTCTTCCCGCGGTACCAGAAGAGGCGGAATCGCTTTTAGTGAAGGAGGTTGTATCTGAAAAGAAAATGACAAAACCTCCTTTTAGATATACAGAGGCCTCGCTTATTAAAAACCTTGAAAAATTTGGTATTGGACGTCCTTCTACCTATGCTCCTACCCTTGGGACACTCTTGAGGCGAAAATATGTCCGCTATGAAAAGAAATCTTTGGTTCCCACAGAACTTGGCGTAATGGTTATAGAGGTTCTTGTGAAATATTTTGATACTACGGTAAGTGTGGGATTTACAGCGGATTTAGAGAAAAAATTAGACCGAATTGCGGAGGGAGCGACAGAATGGGTTGGTATTCTTAATACATTTTATCAGGAATTTAAACCCGCGCTTGATAAGGCGCAGGAAGATATTGTTCCAATAGATCTTCCAAAGAAACCTCCGGCACTGCCATCAGGGAAACAGTGTCCTCAATGCGGAAAAGATCTTCTTATTCGCAAAAGCCGTTTTGGCGAGTTTTTAGGTTGTGCGGGTTTTCCAAAATGCCGATATACGGAACGCCTTCCCGGAGAGAAGAAAGAAAAAAAATCTGATAAAGAAAAAGGTGAAAAATGATTATTATTCCCGCCATAGATATACAACATAGCGAAGTAGTTCGTCTTCATCGCGGCAATTATGAACAGGTAACCTCTTATACAGGCGCTCCTGAAGTGATCGCAAGAGATTTTATAGGAAGAGGAGCAAAACGCATTCATTTAATAACGCTTCTTGGAGCTCGCGACGGCGAGCTTTCAAAGGAAGATCTTTCAGCGGTGGAAGCTGTCGCAAAGGCAAAAGAGATGTTTGGAGGTTCTTCCTGTAAACTTCAGGTGGGAGGCGGTATCCGTCGGCTCTCTCAGATTCAGCGTTTTTTTTCTCTTGGAATAGATTATGCGATCGTAAGTACCGCGCTTCTTCTTCCCCTTGTGATAGAACAGGGTTTTGCGCTTAACCAGATTAAACTCTTCTACCAGCGTACTGGAAAGACCTTTGATCAGTCAAAGGAACTTCCAGAGTATGACCTTTTAGATACTCTTACGCAGGAAATGCGTAAACGTGTTATTGTAGGAATAGATGTGGTGGCTGACAGTATTGCCTTAAGTGGCTGGCAGGTTACTGCTCCGCTTGAACCCTCTTTTGTGATTGACCAGATGGTGAAGAGAGGCTTTTCAAACTTTATTTTAACCGATGTTTCTAGAGATGGCACGCTTGAAGGTGTTGCTTGTGAACGGATAGAAGAGATTTTTTCAAAGGTTTCTTCTGACTTGGCTTCTCTTCAGATAGTGATTGCTGGTGGAATCAGTCGTGAAGAAGATGTGGAAGCCCTTGCTTTGTCCTCTCTTCCTATTACAGGAGTAATTATCGGAAAAGCCCTCTATGAAGGTAAGGTTGATCTTAGAAGCCTTATACGGAGGTTTCAGGATGCAAAGAAAAGTCATACCTAGTATTCTCTTTTTTCTTCTCTATTTTCTTTCTCCTCTTTTTGCTCTTCCCGCTGATGTAGAACCCCTGAATAACCGAGATTACTTTCCTAAAGTGTTACGCGTGATCTCTGAAGCAAAGAAAGAGGTAAAGATTGTGATGTTTTCCGCGATTCGGTATACTTCAACGAACTATCGTAATAGTCCTTCCAACCGTATTTTTGAATCTTTAGCATCTGCGGTTAAACGTGGGGTTCTTGTGGAAGTGATTTTTGAAGACGGAGGCGGTATGATAAGCAAGAATGATTCATTTTCTCTGGATAACCGTCCTGTAGCGCAGTGGCTTGCAAAGAAGGGAGTAAATGTTTATTTTGATACTCCGGGTAGGACCACGCATGCAAAATTGATGATTATTGACCGACAGGCTGTTCTTCTCGGAAGCGCGAACTGGACTTACAGCGGTCTTATGAGAAACAATGAAGCTGGAGCCATCTTGAAGTCAGAAGAGCTTGCGGCTGAATATATCCGTTATTTTGAAGAGGTAAAAAAAGTTTCAACAAAATATATTGATAAATAGAGAGAGATTTTTTTTTCGGGAATATCTTTGAAGAAACTCTCTTTCGTTGACATCGCTTTTCTGAAACAGTAGAATGGAAGAAGTTTCTGAAAATATGACGGTAGAAAGTAATTCTTTTTTTTGAGAGGAGCAAAGATATGCAAAAAGTTGAGATATACGATACTACGTTACGCGATGGAACTCAAGGAGAAGCGGTTTCTTTTACTCTCCTTGACAAATTAAGACTTGCTGAAAAATTAGATGAATTCGGTGTGGATTTTATTGAAGGCGGTTACCCTGGTTCTAATCCGAAAGATATTGCATTTTTTGAACGGGTCCGGAAGAAAAAGTTTCAACACGCCCGTATTGTTGCCTTTGGAAGCACCCGACGAAAGAATCTTCTTCCCGAAGAAGATCAGAATCTCCGTCGTCTTGCAGAAAGTGGCACTGATTATGTGACCATTTTCGGAAAATCATGGGATCTTCACGCTACTGAGGTCTTGAAAGTTTCCCGGGAAGAAAACCTTAAGATGATTAGAGATTCTGTCTCATTTCTTGTGGGATGCGGAATGCATGTTTTTTTTGATGCGGAACATTTTTTTGATGGTTTTAAGAATGATTCTTCCTATGCCCTTGCGACAATTCTTTCTGCCGCGGAAAGCGGCGCCGAACGCATTGTACTCTGTGATACCAATGGTGGCACCCTCCCCTTTGAGATTGAAGAGATTATCTGTAAAGTTAAAGAATGCTGTGCGGTTCCTCTTGGAATTCATTGCCACAACGATTCAGGGCTTGCACTTGCCAATTCTCTTGAAGCGGTCAGATGCGGAGCATTCCATGTGCAAGGCACGATGAACGGGTACGGAGAACGTTGTGGAAATAGCGATTTAATGTCGGTAATTCCTATTTTGCAATTAAAGATGGGATATTTCTGTGTTCCTGAAGAAAAACTGAAATCCCTTACTCTTCTTTCTCGCACGGTCTCTGAGCTGGCGAATCTTGTTCCAAGTTCATCACAGCCCTTTGTGGGCTTAAGCGCATTTGCGCATAAAGGTGGCGTTCATATAGATGCAGTGGCAAAGAACCCTTTGTCTTATGAACATATTTTGCCGCAAGCAGTTGGAAACGAGCGCCGCATTCTTGTTTCGGAACTTTCTGGCAAAAGCGCTATTCTTCAGAAGTTCGGATCTTTTGATCTTGCAGAACAGCCAGCTTTGGTGAAGGATATTCTTACGATGATTGGTCAGCTTGAAAATGAAGGCTACCAATTTGAATCCGCGGAAGGATCGTTTGAATTAATGGTGCGCAGGGCAATAGGAGGATATAAAAAACTCTTTGAGGTTGAGGGATTCAGGGTTATTGTGGAACAACGAGGCAAAAAAATTGTTTCCGAGGCTACTGTAAAAATTAAAGTGGGCAAAGAAATTGAACATACCGCAAGCGAAGGGAATGGGCCGGTGAATGCCCTTGATGCCGCCTTGAGAAAGGCTCTTTTGAAGTTCTACCCAGACCTTGGAGCAATCAAATTGACCGACTATAAGGTAAGGATCCTTCACCCGGAAAAAGCAACCGCTGCCGTAACTCGCGTATTGATTGAATCCAATGATGACAAGAGTGTTTGGGGTACGATAGGCCTTTCAGAGAATATCATTGAGGCCTCTTGGCAGGCATTGTTGGATAGTTTTGAATATAAACTCTTAAAAGATATTGAAACCAACTATCTTCAACCTGAAAAATAAAGGAGAGAAGAATGAAAAAGGAAGTTAGGAAGTTCTGTATATCTCTTCTTCTCTTCTTCTTTTTTATTGCGGGCCTTACATTGGATTGCCGCTCTTCTTTCGCGGAAGAAAGCTCTTCCTTTCTTTATACCCTTTCCGTGGAAGGAACCATTACTCCTTTTACTTGGTATCAGATAAAACATGCGATCTCACGCGCGGAAAAAGAGGGCGCTTCCTGTTTAATCCTTCTTCTTGATACTCCGGGCGGTCTTCTTGCCTCTACCAGAAAGATTGTGCAGGAGATCTTTGCTTCAAAGGTTCCTGTTATCTCTTATGTGGCGCCTCAGGGAGCGCAATGTGCTTCTGCTGGAACATTTATTCTTCTTGCCTCTCATATTGCCGCTATGGCTCCTGCTACGAATGTGGGCGCCGCCTCTCCTGTAAGCATAGAAGGAGATATTGGCAAGACAATGGAGAAAAAGGCAATGAACGATACAGTAAGTTTTATCCAGTCAATAGCCCGGCAAAGGGGACGAAATGCGATCTGGGCTGAAAAGGCGGTAACAGAGGCCTCTTCCATTACTTCGTCGGAGGCTTTATCCAAAAATGTGATTGATTGCGTGGCAACCGATATTCCAGACCTTCTTCATCGTGTGGAAAGGATCTCCTTTCTTTCTTCCTCTGGAAAAAAAGAGAGACTTTCTGTAAAAGGCGCTGAGGTGCGAGAGATTACTTCGGGATTGACGGAAAAACTTCTTCGGGTTATTGGAGAACCTCATATTGCCTATATCTTAATGATGATTGGGATATGGGGGATTATTATTGAGTTTTCTCATCCTGGATTCGGGGTTCCGGGAATTGTGGGGACGATTGCATTGATTCTTGCCTTCTTTGCTTTTCAGACCTTTACACAGAGTATTGCGGGTCTTCTTCTTGTGATTGTGGGAACGATTCTCTTTCTGGTTGAAATTTTTAGCCCTGGATTCGGACTCTTTGCGATTTCCGGGCTTATTTCTCTTGGATTGGGTTCTTTGATGCTTTTGCGCGGCGCAGGAAGCGATTATGTGGTTTCACCCTTTTTTGTGGCAACATTTCTTGTGGCAAGCGCGTTGTTATTATGGGGAATTTTTTCTTTTTTGGCAGTAACACGAAGAAGAAAAGTCGCTACCGGTAATGAAGGAATGATTGGAGAGATAGGAAGAGCGCTTACTTCTTTATCTCCCGAAGGGATGGTCTTTGTACGCGGAGAATATTGGACAGCTTTTTCCGATACTCCTATTCCAGAAGGGAGTACAATAGAGGTGGTGGCTCTTTCCGGGCTTCGTCTGAAGGTGGTTCAGAAAGGAGATGAAAATGTATCATAAAAAATCTGAAACAGTAAAAAAACTTCCAGGCCTTGAACAAGAATCTTTTCAGAACGAGGCCTGGAGAATATTTCGTATTATGGCTGAATTTGTTGAAGGATTCGCTACCCTAGAAAAGTTTGAGAATGCTGTTTCTGTATGGGGTTCCGCAAGAGTTCCCTCAAACGATCCATGGTATCAGAAGGCGCGTAAACTCGGTTCCTTGCTTTCAAAGGAGGGCTATTCTGTAGTTACTGGCGGCGGACCGGGAATTATGGAGGCGGCAAACAGGGGCGCTCTTGAAGCTGGAGGAGATTCTATTGGATTGAATATTGAACTTCCAATGGAACAGAAACCAAACCCTTTTATTAGAGATCTTCTCTCTTTTCGCCATTTTTTTGTGCGGAAAGTAATGTTTGTCAAATATTCAAAGGCATTCATTATTTTTCCCGGAGGTTTTGGTACGCTTGACGAGTTGTTTGAGTCGGTATGTCTTATTCAGACAGCCCGTACAGAACAGTTTCCGGTTATTTTGGTAGGCAACTCCTACTGGGACCCTCTTGTAAAATGGATTGAGGAGACGCTTCTCGCCGAAGGATATATTTCTCCGGAAGATAGATTGCTCTTTACTGTAGTGGATGAGGTGGAAGAAGCAATGGCGATTCTTAGAAAGTTTTATTCTTCTCAGCCCTAAAAATAATCTCTTTTATCTGATCTCTACGCATTTTTGCTTGAGGTTCATTCTCTGCTTCCACATAAATCCGTACAAATGGTTCTGTATTAGAGGGTCTAATATGCGCCCATTCTTTTTCTGAAAAGAGAAGTTTCAATCCATCTTCACGGATAACAGGAATTTTTGGAAACGACTCTTCAATCTTTGCAAAGAGCATGCCTAACGGCCTGTCCGGAAGAGGAAAGGTATCTTTGATAAGGCTTCGGGAAGGAAGAAGAGCAAGAAGATCTGAAAGAAGACTTTTTTTCTTTGCGAGGCATTCCAAGATGAGCGCCATACCGGCAAAACTATCTCTTCCTGCGTGAAATTCCGGGAAGATAATACCGCCACTGCCCTCCCCTCCCGCGATGGCTCCGACTTTTCTCATTGCGGTTACCACATGTACTTCTCCTACTTTTGAACGGACAACCGAGCCTCCCCATAGTCGGCAGGCATAGTCAACCAAAGATGAGGTGGAATGATTGACTACCACCACAGGATTCTTTTTCTTTGTTCGTTCTACAAGATACCCGAGCAAGAGCGCAACTCCGCGTTCTTCATCGGCGATTCTACCCTTTTCATCCACTAAAACAAGACGATCTCCGTCTGGATCTTGCGCAAACCCGATATCCGCACCTATTTCTGGCACTTTTCTTAAAAGATCGGTAAGATGGACTGCTTTGGGTTCTGGATTATGTGCGAAGATGCCGGGAGGAAAATCATTAATCATTGTTACTGTACATCCAAGATTTTCAAGAAATTGGGCTGAATAGAGGGCGCCCACGCCATTACAGGGATCCACGACAACATGAAACTTCCGTTGTTGGATAGCTTCAATATCTATAAGAGAAAAGAGCGTGGCGGCAAAGTCGTTGAACGGATTGGGAGCAATTTCTATTCTTCCTGGATCTCTATTGTCGGGATAAGGAGATTCTTTGTACAAAGCAAGAAATTCCGCAAACTCTTCTTCATTGAGAAAGGTTCCTGTTTCTCCAAGAAACTTGATACCATTATATTCTTGCGTGTTATGGCTGGCGGTGATTACAGCGGCGCAATGCGATGGGTTCTTTTCAACCATAAACTCAACTACTGGAGTGGGCACAATGCCAAGATCTTTTAGATTGTTTCCCGCTTCAAGAACTCCGGCTGTAAAGGCATGTTTTAGCGCATCGCCGCTAAGGCGGGTATCTGCGCCAAGATAGATCTCTTTTCCTTTACAGAAAAGTCCGAATGCCCTTCCTAATGTCAGCGCTTTGGTGCAGTTTAGAGCTTTTCCATAAATGCCTCTAATTCCGGAAACGCTTATGATAAGTTTTTCTTCCATTGCGATAGAGCTCCCAAAGGTATAAGATGGGTAGACATTCCTGTTTGTTCTATGATTTCAAGAGAGACACTTTGATCCAATGTAAAAGATCCAACCCGTTTCCGAATGAGCGCGGTTTGGGTTCCGCCACAGCCAAGCGCGGCGCCTATATCGCGGCAGAGCGCCCGTATATATGTTCCGCGAGAACAAGTTACCTCAAACGAGATAAAGGGAAGCTTAATCTGGGTAAGATGAAGCCGATAAATGGTAACGGTTTTCTTAGGAGGAGTAACTTTCTGACCTTTTCTATGGAGGGCATAGAGTCGGGTTCCGCCAACGCGAATGGCTGACACAACAGGTGGAATTTGAGATATTTTTCCTGAAAACCGCGTGGCCGCCTGATAAATTTCTTCTTCTGTGATTCCTTCCCAGGAGGCAGTGGAAAGAACTTTTCCCTCACTATCGTCGGTATCGGTGGTAAGCCCTAACCGCATGGTTGCAAGATACTCTTTTTCCATTTCAAGGAAGAGCGGAGCGCTTTTAGTTGCTTTGCCGATACAGATTACAAGAACTCCAGACGCCAAGGGATCAAGGGTTCCGGTATGTCCGATTTTTTCTTGAATATGAAACCTTTTTTTAAGGAAACGGATCACATCATAGGAGGTGATTCCCGAAGGTTTATTAATGTTGATGAATCCGTCCATAATGATTCCTGAGATAGGTAAGAATAGTTTTTTCCGCTTCTGGAATAGTCATCCCCGGCAGAGAAAATCCTGCCGCCTGTGTATGTCCGCCGCCATTGAAATAATGGGCAATTTCTTTTACATTCACAGAAGGATTGCTTCTGAGGCTTACTTTTATTTCACTATTGCGTTCTTTAAGAAGGCATGCAATATCAATGCCTTTGACAGATCTAAGAATATCTATAATTCCTTCTGTATCTTCTTCTTTTGCTCCTGTTTCGTTGTATAGATCTTTTTGAATGGAAATTAACGCAATACCCATTTCTTCATCTATCTTCATTGTTGTTAGGGCTCGGCTGAGAAGTTTCATTCTGGCGGGAGAAAATTCATAATAGATCCGTCTCGCGAGAAGTTCTGGGTCAGCGCCTTTTCGCATAAGAAAATCGGCGATCTTAAAGGTATAGGAAGTAAGATGGTACCTAAATCCTCCTGTATCGGTCATAAGAGAAACATAGAGACATTCTGCAATCTCTTTGGTGAAGGGAAAAGAGAGTTGTGAAAGGAGCATTACGCACATCTCTCCTACCGAGGAGGCAACAGGATCTACCCAATTAATATCTCCAAACTCTGTGTTTCCAGGATGATGGTCAATATTGATAACTAGGCTTTCAGAAGTAAAAAAAGATTGTGTGGATCCTACTCTTGCGCTATCTGCACAGTCAAATACAATAATTACCTGAGGAGAAAAAGAGGCAGTTACTCTTTTAGGCAGAAGCACTTCTTTTGCACCCGGAAGAAACATATAGAGTTCTGGCACAGAATGATCGTTTACCACTACGCATTTTTTTTCCATAGACTTCAAAAGCGATAAGAAGGCAAGTTCGCATCCAAATCCGTCGCCATCAATTCCCTGATGAGTGGTCAGAAGAAAGGAATGGTTACGGTTAATTACTTCGCCGATTTTTTTTATATTCTCAATATACTTTTCAGGAATCGGAAATAGCATACAATTTCTCTTCAAGGTGAAATTTCAGATCTTCAATTCCCGCGCTGGTTTTAGCGGAAAGAAATATTGCGTGCGGATATTCGGCGCGCATTGTACGAAGTTCTCCAGGAGAAAGAAGATCAATTTTATTAAAAACATTTATGGTGGGTGTGGCAGTGATTTCTAAAGTTTTCACAACCTCTGAGACTGTTGTTATCTGCCGTTTTATCATAGTTGCCATGGTATCGTATACAGCAATAAGAACCTTGGCATGTTTTGCCTGATCAAGCGTGGTGCGAAAAGCCGCGATAAGAGTGTGTGGAAGATTGGCGAGTACTCCTACTGTGTCAGAGACAAGACATACCCTGTTTTTGCTAAGTTGCACTATTCTGGTAAGGGGATCAAGCGTGGCAAAGAGTCTATTGTTTGCCGCGGCATCTTTTGTTTCTGTCAAGGCATTTAAAATAGTACTTTTTCCCGCATTGGTATATCCAAGTAGGGTAACCTCTGGAATCATTGATCGTTCCCGAGATTGTCGCACTATGGTTCTATGTTTTTCAATGTCTTGAATTTTTTTTGAGAGCAGATGAATACGATCTCGTGTGCGCCGTCGGTAGATTTCAAGTTTCTGTTCTCCGGGACCTTTTGTGCCTATGGTACCTCCAAGGCGAGACAAGTATTCGGTAGAACCAGAAAGCCGTGGCAAGAGATAGGAAAGCTGGGCGAGTTCCACTTGAAGTTTTCCTTCTCTGCTTACCGCGTGGCGCCCAAAGATAAGAAGAATAAGCCATGTTCTATCAATAACCTGTACCTTCCATGCTTCTTCTAAATTTCTCTGCTGTACCGGAGAAAGATCGTCTTCAAAGAGTACGGTGTCAATCTTTTCAATGGCGATGGTCTCGCGCAATTCCTCAACTTTTCCTTTGCCAAGCCAGGATGCAGGATGAGGTTTTGCGGGTTTTCTGCAGATCGCGGTATGGCTACAATCTATTCCAAGAGTATGCGCCAACGATCTCATTTCACGGATACGTTCTTCCACCTCCGCGTCCGACCGATCTCTGCATGCGATCAGCATTCCTTTTTCCGCGCGAACCGTATCTTGAATAAATCGCAAGGAAGCTATCATATTATTTTTCTATAATTTTCTCTATTTTAATTACCGCAATCTGGTCGCGATGGCCTACTCCGCGCGAGTAGCCGGTTTTTGCCTTTTTCTTGAAAGAATAGACCTTTTTTCCCTTTTTCTCCTGAAGGATCTGTGCGCTTACTTCATAATGAGAAAGACTTTCCGCATCGGTGATAACAGTATCATCATCTTTTCCTAAAAGCCGAATATCGGTAATAGTAAAGGCTTCTCCTTCTTTCTTTCCGATTTTGAATGATTCAATAAGATCTCCTTCCCGAACAAGATATTGTTTTCCTGAAAGTCCAATGACCGCATACATAATTACTCCCTGGTAAGAAGAGATAAATCCTGTTCCATTTGTTCTGTTTCCTGTATGATCCGTTCCTGTTGAGAACGAGTTCTTTCTACTATTGCGGCCGGCGCATTGGTAAGAAATGCGGCATTATGCAATTTTTTCTTTAATTGTTCAAGGTACTCACGATTTTTTTCTATGGTGTTACGGAGTTTCTTCGCTTCTTTGGAGAAATCTACCAATCCTTCAAAATGGAGTGTAAACCATCCGCCCTCCCAGTTTTTAAGAAGGGTATCTTCACGTTTCTCCGGTTCGGACGAGCTCTCTGACAAAGAGACTTTTGCCATAAATTCCACCAGTTTTTTCGCGGTTTTGTTTCGGAGAATGGGAATATTGTTCCATGAACCTGAAAGATCTTTCATAAGAGGAATCTTAAAGGTACTTTTGAGATCCCGTATTTCTACAATAAGATCTTGAATATTCTGCATTTCGCGGCAACTTTCTGGGAATGTTAATCCCTTTGTATTTGGTGTGGGCCACGTACTTGTAATCAGGAGTGAATCCTCAAGTTCTACATACTCTTTTCCACGGTTCCAGAGCTCTTCGGTGATAAAAGGAATAAATGGATGAAGGAGTTTTAAAGATTGAAAAAGTGTATGAAAAAGAACTGGTTTGACTGTATGGATAAAGTAGTCAGAATCTTCTTTATGAAACTTTGAAAATTCAAGGTACCAGTCGCAAAAATCATGCCAGAAGAATCCATATAATGTATCTGCCGCTTCATTAAACCGAAACTGTTCCAATGCTTTGGTAACATTGATAATGCTTTCTTCAAGCCGTGAAAGAATCCATTGTTCGGGAATTTCAAAATCTTGAGAATCAGAAGAAATCTTCTTGATAATAACTTTTTCTGTATGGTTTTTCCCTGATTTTAAGAGAATATATCTAAAAGAGTTCCATATTTTATTAAGGAAATTGCGGCCTTTAAGGTGAAAATCTTCCGGAAGAAAGAGATCTTGTCCCATTCCAGTTAAAGAAATAAGACTGAAACGTAGAGAATCTGCTCCGGTTTTTTCAATAATTTCAAGTGGATCTACTGAATTTCCGAGAGATTTACTCATTTTCCTTCCTGTGGAATCTCGGACAGTTCCATTGATATAAACATCTTTAAATGGACAGGTTCCTTTAAATTCAAAGCCTGCCATTACCATTCTGGCAACCCAAAAAAAGATAATTTCCTGTGCGGTTGCAAGTGTGCTGGTTGGATAATACTTCGCAAGGTCGTCTGTGGGGTTGGGCCATCCAAAGACGCCGAATGGCCAAAGCCAAGAAGAGAACCATGTGTCAAGGACATCAGGGTCCTGTGTAAGGTCGCTGTTGTCGCAAACAGGACATTTTTTCGGTGGAGAAACCGAAACAATAGGCGGACAATCTTCTTTTTTACAGTACCAGACCGGAATTCTGTGTCCCCACCAGAGTTGTCGGCTTATACACCAGTCTTGAATATTGTCAAGCCAGTTCAGATAGACCTTTGTCCACCGATCCGGATAGAAAGAAAGGTTCCCCTGCTCTACTGCATCAATTGCAGGTTGTGCAAGATCTTTCATCTTCACAAACCATTGTTCGGAAAGGTAGGGTTCAATGACGGTATTACAGCGGTAACAATGTCCAATACGGGTCTCATAGGGTTCAACCTTAAGAAGGAATCCCTCTTTTTTCAGTGCGTTGACAACCGCTTCTCTGCATGCAAACCGGTCCATACCCGCAAAAGATTCTGTTTCTTGCGTCATGATTCCACGGGTATCCATAATAACCCGAGAAGGGAGATGATGTTTTTTTCCGAGAATAAAGTCATTCGGATCATGCCCTGGCGTTACTTTAACGGCTCCGGTGCCGAACTCTGGATCTACCATTTCATCCGCAATGACCGGGATTTCCCGTTCAGTAAGAGGAAGCCGGAGAACCCCTCCTATAAACGCGCTATAGCGAGTGTCGTTCGGATGGACAGCTACCGCAGTATCTCCGAGCATTGTTTCAGGCCTTGTGGTAGCGATAGCGAGAGAAGCGCCGTTTAATCCCGGATAGGCAATATAATAGAGAGAGGTCTCTTCATCAAGGTAGGTGGTTTCTTCATCGGAGAGCGCGGTCGCGCATCGGGGACACCAGTTGATAATTCTATGCCCCCGGTAAATAAGTCCTTTTTGATAGAGCTTTACAAAGACTGTTCTTACCGCGAGAGAAAAGTTTTCATCAAGCGTAAAACAGAGTCGGTTCCAATCGCAGGAAGCGCCGAGACGTTTGAGTTGAAGAATAATGGTGTCTCCATATTTATGGCGCCATTGCCAAAGGCGTTCTTCAAACTTTTCCCTTCCGAGTGTTTCGCGGGAGAGCCCTTCTTTTGCGATCTCTTTTTCTACCACATTTTGTGTGGCTATTCCTGCGTGGTCGGTTCCAGGGACCCAAAGCGCATCAAATCCCGACATCCGTTTCCATCGTATCAGGATATCCTGGATGGTATTATTTAAGGCATGTCCCATATGAAGGGCACCGGTAATGTTGGGAGGAGGAATGACAATCACATAGGGTTCCGCATCTTTATGGATATTTCCAAAAGCCCCTGACTCTTCCCATCGTTGGTACCATTTTGTTTCAATTTCCTTAAATACATATCTTTCTGGCATCATCATACCGACCCATACTTTATGCCTTCCCTCTCTTCTTATTCTTTCGTGGATGGCATATTTGTTGAGAGAATCCTTCTTTATCCGATTTATAACGATTCATTCCTAAAGGTCTTGCTTTCAAAGGAATAAAACTCTATATTATACCTTTTTTTGAGGGTTGTTAAAAATCTATCGCACGGATTGTATCGTGGAATACGGTTTTTACCGGAACATTGTGGAGCCTTGCCGCCGCTTTACATTCTTCATATTCAGGAAGCGCGTTTATCGGTTTTCCTGCATAATATCCTATTTTTACCGTTATCTCGCCCCACTTCGTAGATACCTTTTTTGTGGAGCGTTCTAGTACATAGCGTGATTCTTCTCTAAACCGTACACCGAGCGTGGTACTAGAACGGAAAAATATTTCGGCGATCGCTTCTGTTTTGTCGGGTTCGCAGAGGGCTCTAAGAGAAAAGGCGGGTCTGCTTTTTTTCGCGGTACCAGAAAAGAAGGTTACTTCTAACGCGCCTGCCGCATGGAGATCTTCAAGAAGACTTTCAAAGAGGATGGGGTTGCTGTCGTCTATTGTGGTTTCTACCACGGCGATAGTCTCTACGGAAGCGCTTGTTTTTGTGGCTCCGAGAGCAAAGGTCAGAACATTCGGTGATACAGAAAGATTTTCTCCTGCTCCGAATCCATGCTGGATAAGGTTCATTGGTTTTGGCATATCAAAAGAAGAAACACTTCCTTTGATGATCGCCATTCCTGTCGGAGTGGTGATTTCAAAGGGTATATCCTTAAAGAGTGTCGGTACTCCTTTTGCCATTTCAAGGGTTGCGGGCGCTGTACAGGAAAGCCCCACAGGAGAAGAAGCAAGAGTGGCAACCTCCATTTGTTCAAGAAGTATTGCCGCGGATGCAATTTCTACGAGGGCATCGGTCTGTCCTACTTCGTGAAAGTGGACGGTCTCTTTTGTTTCGCCATGCACAGTAGCTTCCGCGACTGCAAGTACATCAAGAATTGAGAAAATTCTCTTTTTTACAGAGAGAGAGAGCAAGCTTTTTTCAAAGATTTGCAGAATATCAATATAATGCCTTCCATGCTCTTTTTCTGCAGGAATCACCTGAAACCGTGTTGCTTCAAAGGGGTGCCCCACAGGATTATGGCGGGACACCCTTTCTATTTTGAGTTCAAATGGATGGGGAAAATCAACTTTTTTAAGTTCTTCCCGTAATTGCATCTCATCGCCGCAGGTAACAAGCGCGGCCGCAATCATATCTCCTGCGCATCCATTGCGAACGTCAAAATATCCAGCATTCACTTTTTCTCCTTGTCAGGGAACATTTGCGAAACTGCGGTTTTTAATACCTCTATTACAGTATTGTCTGCAATTTTTATTGCGACAATTTTTCCCTTTATTTCATCAACGGTTCCCACAATGCCGCCAATGGTAATGACTTTATCTCCTCGTTTAATATTTTCAAGCATTTCCCGGCGATGTTTTTCCTTCTTTTGCTGAGGCATAATAAGGAGAAAATAAAATATAATAAAAATCAATAAAAGAGGTAAAATCGGACCTAATATTGAAGGTCCCCCGCCTGTGGCTTGCGCAGCCTGTCCCATAATAATCCTCCTGTGAGGTATGTACAAAAAAGGTTCCACGTGAAAGCATCGGCCCTCACGCTATTGAAAAGATTCTTTATTTATTTTGAAAATACTCTTCTAAAAATTTTTTTTTGAAGGATGAAAAAGTCCCCTGTGCGATTTCACTTCGTATCCGTTTCATTAATGCCGCAAGAAAATAGAGGTTATGATAGGAATTAAGCCGCATTCCAAGAATTTCCTTCGCATGAAAGAGGTGGCGGATATATGCCCGCGAGTAGCGTTGACACACAATACATTTGCACGTATCGTCAAGAGGCCCAGACTCTTCCCTGCATTTGGCGCTTTTAATATTAAACTTTCCTTTCCAACTGAGTGTGGTGCCGTTTCTGGCTATATGGGTAGGCATGCCGCAGTCAAACAGGTCAACACCGAGCGATACCATTTCCACCAACTGTTCCGGCATTCCGAGACCCATAAAGTATCTGACCTTATTCTCTGGCACAATCTCAGAGAGGAATGATACAGTCTCTGTACTTTTTTCTTTGGGTTCTCCGATACTCAACCCTCCAAACCCATATCCCGGAAAGTTACATTCTTCAAGAGCTTCCAAGGATTGCCGACGGAGTTCGGGATATATTCCTCCCTGAAGAATGCCCCATAACGCCTGTTCTTTTCCTGTTTGGGAAAATCCTGTATGCGCATGCATGCAACGCTTTGCCCAGGCGCTAGTAATCCGAACGCTATGAACTATTTCTTCATAATTATCCCAGATTTTGGGACAATAATCAAGGCTCATCGCAATATCCGCTCCAATGGCACCTTCAATCTCCATACAGGATTCAGGAGTAAGGAAATGAAGGGACCCATCAAAATCTGAACGGAATTCAACTCCCTCTTCTGTAATGGTTACTCGTTTCAGGCTAAAGATTTGAAATCCGCCGCTATCAGTTACAATAGGAAGGTCCCATTGCATAAAACGATGCAGAGAGCCTGATTTCGCGATGATCTGTACTCCTGGTTTCAGAGAGAGGTGATAGGCATTGGCGATAATCATACGATAGCCCATCTCCCGAACCTCTTCCGAAGAGAGAGCTTTTACGGTTCCATAAGTGGCAACCGGCATGAAACAAGGAGTTTCCACCTTGCCATGCGGCGTTGAAATAGATCCGGTTCTCGCAAGGGAGTTTTTATCTTTCGCCTCTATCTGAAAGTTCTGCATTCTTATCGCCTGTAATTAAAGAATAAGGAAGAATCACCTTTTTTTTATACTACTGTACCATATCTTTCTTTTTTTTCGCTTTTTCCCTTATTTTTTTAAAGAATAATCATCGCATCACCGTAGGAATAAAAGCGATAATCGTGGGAGATCGCAAACTCATACGCAAGGCGTATGTAATCCTCTCCTCCGAAAGCGCATACCATGGAAAGATGGGTTGAACCCGGAAGATGAAAATTGGTTATCATAGCGTCAACGAGTGAAAATGTAAATCCCGGCTTTATAAAAAGATCGGTTTTTTGCAGTTGTTCTGTTTGTTTCAATCTCTTCGCGTATGATTCAAGGGCTCGTACTGTACTGGTTCCTACCGCAATGATTCGGCCTCCTCTCTCTTTTGTTCTGTATATTTCCTCTATTGTTTCTTTTGGAATTAAATAAGATTCTTCTGGCACACTCTCTTCTGATCCTTTTAGAATTTTAAATGAAGCCCATCCGAGGTAAAGGGTAAGAAAAGATCTTTGAACACCTCTTTTTTCAAGCGCGTCAATTATGGATTCTGTGAAGTGAAGTCCTGCCGTGGGCGCGGCGAGGGCTCCTTCGTTTTTTGCATATACTGTTTGGTACCATTCGCTATCTTCCTCTACAGGCATTCTTTTTAGATAAGGCGGAAGCGGAATCTCTCCAAGAGCGAAAAGTTCCTTCTCTGAAACAGGAAATTCAACGATAGAAGTGCCATCTTCGCGTCTGGGTCCGATTGCGACCTCCATGGGTCCTATCAGGACACGGTCTCCTTCTTTAAGGTTTCCCCTAAGAAGAACCGTCCATTCTTTCCTGTTTTTATGAAGGAGAAAGAGCTCTGCCTTTCCTCCGCTTATCTTTCTTCCTCTAAGTCGCGCGTTGACAACCTTTGCATTATTCAAAAGAAGGAGATCTTTTGAGGAAAGCAGAGAGGGAAGATCCCGAAAAATATATTCTTGAAGGCCTCCTGTTTTTTTAGAGACGCCTAAAAGTTTTGCCTCTTCTCTATTTTTAAGGGGAAATTTAGCTATTTTTTTTTGGGCGAGGGTATATTGAAACATAGAAATTATTGACGTTGAAGAATAAAGATTTCCGGATGGGTATAAAGCATATCATGAACAGTAAGGTTGTGATCAAATGGGATTCCATAAAAGGATGGCCTATTGCGAAAAGTATGAATAAGGGTATATCCCTTCTTTTGAAAGAGAGAGAGCGCCTCTTCTGTTGCTACATTGCGTAAACCGCTTTCTGTGAACCATTGCAGATCGCTTACCACAAGAAAAGTATTGTGGGGAAGTGTGTTGATCTTCTCAGAAGATGTAATCAAAACCTGATACAAAAAGGGGTTTACCGGAGGAACCTCAAATATCCATGGATCTTTGGTAAAGGCGATAAGGGAGTGTGGAGGAATCTTCTCTTCTATCCATTGCGCCGAAGAGGTTCTGGGGTCTTGACGAGACATTCCCATAGAATAAGCGAGTGATTTTGTAAGGCTTGCGCTAAGAAAGATCCAGAAGAAAAGAAGAAAGATTTTCTTCTTCTGAAACTGTGCGATAAACGAGGCGCCCGCAATAGAAAGAAACGGAGTGAGAAGAAGAAAATATCTGGCATATAAGGTACCGGAGGCCGCAAGAAGAGGGAGCGAGGCACAGATAATGGCCGTCAAAAGAAGAATATCTTTTTTAGAGCGTCGTAAGAGGGAGAGTAGAATTCCGAGAAATGCGGGAAGGAGCATAAGAAAGTGTCCTGCCCATAATGGAACTAAAAACCGGGAGAGTGCGAATCTCTCTATACTAAAGCGAGATCCCATACCTCGCGCACCGATCTGATAGAGAAAATCGCGGAAAAACTCTCTTTTTGCAAGAAGAATATAGGGGCTTGCGAGGAAGAAAGCGCATAGTATTATAAGCAGTCCGAGTAGGAGATCTTTCTGTGCGGCTCGTTTTTCTTGTTTGGGAACCGCACATCTAAAAAAAATCAGGGGCAGTAATGTGATTGCGGGATATTTTGTGCTTGCGGCAAATCCAAGAGCCGCACAGGCCGCAAGGAACAAGAGGCGGCTTTTTTTTTGCTGAAACCGCACAAACAGAAAAAAGAAGAGAGAGATCCAGAATACCATGGGAACATCAACCGCCATATAGTGGCTGTTAAGAAGAAAGACAGGGCTTGCTATCATAAGAGCGCTTGCGCTGAACCCTGCCACTGTTCCCCAGAGTTGAGAGGTAGTAAGAAAAAGAAGAATTACTGCGGCGGCTCCATAGAGAAAGGTTAGCAGACGCCCCGCTAAATAGATGGTTCCCATATCGCGCGGGTTTGAAAAATAATATTCAAGACTTGGAGTAAGGGTAATTTTATTGCATAGTTCAAGGCTCTTCAGAAATATTGCGACAGAATAGATATAGCAGGAAGGATATTCAAAAAAATGAGGATTAAAATCTCTTTTCTTGGGATGCATATTGCTGATACTTTTAATAATATTATGTTCGTCGGGATGAAAGGATCGGATAATATTAAAATGTGATCTGGGTACTTTACGGAAAGGTTCTTCTGTTTTTGAGATATTCCAACTGTCTTGCACATACTCTTTTGTAACTCCTTTCAGAAGAGCTTTCGCATCAGAAGGCGAAGAATAAAAAGAATGAAGACCAATGGTACCGGGAATGCCCCATTGTATTCCAATGATACCAAAGAGAGAAAAGAGTCCCGTAGTGGCAATGAGCAATAGTTTTTTTTTCATTTTTTTGAGAATCCTATTTTTATAAGGTCTCTTGTCATTATAAAGGAATCTCGTATTAGTTTTACTGAAGAACCAGGAGCATTACGCCATGTTATTGGAACTTCACGGATTTTCCATCCTTGGCAGAGTGCGATTTTTAGTATTTCCACATCAAACGCAAAGCCTTCAATAGTAAGCTGAGAAAAGATATTTTTGGCGGCAGAAGCACGAAAGAGTTTGAATCCGCATTGCGTATCATAAAAAGAGGGAAGCGCAATAAGGCGGACAAAGAGAGGGAAAAGAGATCCCGCGATTCTTCTGTGCCAGGGTTGTGGAACAGGAATAATAGATTCTTTCATTCTCCGGGAGCCAATGGCAATATCTGCACCGACAGTGAGCGCATACTCTAATTTTTCAAACTCTTTGATAGGAGTTGAAAGATCAGAATCTGAAAAGAGAATAAGCGCACCATGCGCATGGAGAACTCCTGCCTTTACCGCAGCGCCTTTTCCGCTATTTTTTTCAAGGGAAAGAAGTATAGTTTCGCGATTTTCCCGGCAGAATCGTTCAATGATCTGTTGCGTGTTGTCACTGCTTCCATCGTTAACCACAATGATTTCAAAGTTTTTTTTCCTTGCCTTAAAGTATGCGGATATTTCGTTAAGTGTAGGAATAATCCGTTTTTCTTCATTATAGGCAGGAACAACTATTGAGATATCCATTTTTTTCTAAATGCGGTAAAAAAGAGCCGTATATAAGGAAATGTTTTGCGAATTTTGAATTTTGACACTCCTTTTTTTCTTCCTCGCCATATCGTGGGAACCTCTGTCATAACTGCTCCTTTCGCAAGAAATCGCAGACTTGCTTCCATAGAGATCGCAAACCCCTCCTCCACAAAATCAAGAGAAAGAAGAATACTTTTTCTGTATGCTTTGAAGGCATTGGAAATATCATGGGTAGGGATATGAGCGAGGGTATAGAGAGATAGCCCTACACATCGCGAGAAGAAGCCCTGTATGAACGGTCCTCTATACTTTTTTCCGCCTTTCATATACCGAGAACCGCAGACAATATCATACCCGAGAGAAATTTTTTCAAGCATAAGGGGGATTGTGGAAGGATCATCGCAATTATCTGCCATCACAGGTAAAACAAATTCTCCTTTTGCCGCGTGGAATCCTGTAAGAAGCGCATTTGCAAAGCCGGGATTTTTATCGTTTTTTACAACCCTTACTTGAGGATGAATATCAGAAAATTCTTTTGCGATGCGGAAGGTATTATCTTTGGAATGGTCGTCTACCACTATTATTTCAAGATCTTCTGTTTCCGCGATACCAACAAAATTTGCGAGGGTGACGCCAAGATTTTCTTCCTCGTTTTGCGCGGGAATGATCATACTTAATCTCATATTACACCACAAGTTTTTTTTCTTTTATCTCTTTTTCAGCCTGAAGAAATCGGTCGGAGGCCTCTATTGTTTCAGACCATTCTCCAAGAATGCTAAGGCCTTCTTGAAGAGAGACCCTGGGAGTAAATCCAAGAAGAGTTTTTGCTTTTTTTATATCCGCAAAACAGTGTCGGACATCGCCTTTCCGGAAAGAGAATGAAATATTGGGTGAGATCTTTTTATGGAGTTGTTCGGCAAGAAGAAGGGCAATGTCTTTAATACGAACCGGAGTGCCGCTACCAATATTGATGATTTCATTCTTGAGCTCTTTATTTTCAAGGGCCAAAAGATTTGCTCGTACAATATCGTCAATCCAAATAAAGTCTCGGGTTTGATTGCCGTCTTCATAAATAATCGGCGGTTGATTATTTTTAATTCTGCTAAGAAAGATAGCGCATACGCCGGTATAAGGATTGGAAAGATTTTGTCGTGGTCCGTAGACGTTGAAAAACCTCAGGGCAACTACTGGAATTCCATAGGTTTTTCCAATGAGTAAAGAGAGCTCCTCCTGATGGCGTTTCCCGAAGGCGTACACTGAATTGGGTTGTAGAGTGGTTTGTTCGGTGGTGGGTATCGGCATAAGAGGCTTTGTGCAATGAGGACATTTCGGTTCCCAAAACGCGCTGGTTTCCTTTTTCCCGCGTCGTATTTCGCGCAGAGGAGGTTTTATCGTTCCGCATGTTTCGCACAGGTATAGTCCTTCGCCATATATACTCATAGAGGAGGCAACGATTACTTTTTTTACATGATGTTTTTTGTTTGCGAGAAGATCTAAAAGTACTGAGGTTCCAAAGGTGTTAACTCCTGTATAGTGGCTGATTTTATATTGCGACTGCCCTACTCCGACCGCAGAGGCAAAGTGAAAAATAGCGTCTTGTTCAGCTATCGCATCGTAGAGACAGGAAGCATCTCGTATATCTCCATGGATAAATGCTGTTTTGGGGTTAAGATAGCGTGGGATACCTTCTTGGTGTACTTGAGGATCAAGATTATCATACACAGTGGTGCGATAGCCTTTTTTGATAAGACTGTCCACAAGATGGCTTCCGATAAATCCCGCGCCGCCGGTAATAAGAATCTTCTTCATTCATCTATCCTTTTTTTCGCGATATTTCTTCTTTCTGTTGGCTTTACAGTATACCTTAGCAACTCATTTTAGTGGTAATGTCGCTTTTGGGAGATACTTTTTTTATTGTGAAGGGGATACTTTTTGTGCGGTAAAATAGGCAACTGTTCTTTGCAATCCTTCCTTAAGAGAGATCTGCGGTTGCCATCCCAATAGTTTTATTGCTTTGGCAATATCTGGTTTTCTTCGTTTTGGATCATCTTCAAGCGGAGGTAAAAATGAAAGAGAGGTGTCTCCTATGATGTTTTGTATAAGTTTCGCAAGCTCAATAACCGTGAATTCAGAGGGATTCCCAAGATTTACAGGAAGGTGATATTCTATCTCGGTAATTCGGGTAATCCCTTTTATAAGATCTTCTATATAACAGAAACTTCTGGTTTGGTTTCCATCTCCATAAATAGTAAGGGCTTTTCCCGAGAGAGCCTGCGCGATGAAGTTTGGCACTACTCTTCCATCTTCAATTCTCATATAAGGTCCATAGGTATTAAAAATGCGTACTATCCGTATATTTGCATGGTATGACCTGTGGTATGCCATCATCAACGCTTCTCCATACCGTTTTGCTTCGTCATAGACTGAACGAGGTCCTATAGGGTTGACATTTCCCCAGTATTCTTCGTTTTGAAGGCCGATAGCGGGATCTCCATATACTTCAGAGGTGGATGTGAAGAGAATTGTGGCCTTCTGTTGCAAAGCAAACTTAAGACATTTTTCTGTACCAATGGAGTTCACTCGGAGTGTTTCTATTGGAAGCCGAAAATAATCCGGAGGCGAGGCAGGGCTTGCGCAATGAAAGATAAGAGAAAAATCTGAAGAAAGAGAAGATAGATCAAAGGTTATAAGATCTTCTTGAAGAAAGGTAAAGTCGGGATTTGCGGAGAATGCCGCGATATTCTTTTCAGATCCTGTACAAAGGTTGTCAAGACAGGTTACACGTGCTCCGCGAGAGAGGTAATATTCGCAGAGATGGCGTCCGATAAAGCCTGCACCGCCTGTAATGAGAAGATTCATACGATTCTTTCTCCTTTTGCGGAAGAGTGATTTTGTGAGAGAAGATTTTCTGCGGAAAGATCTTTTAGTTTTTTTGGTATCATCTTCCAATACCCTTATAGATAAAGCCAAGATTTCGCAAGTCGCAAGGATTAAAAAAGTTTCTTCCATCTATGATACGGGGAGTTTTCATACTTTTTTTTATCTCTACAAAATCTATTTTTTTAAACTCTTGCCATTCTGTAAGAAGAATAAGAAGATGCGCATTTCGCGCGGCAGTATAGGGATCTTTACAATATTTAGGGAATGAAAGCAATCTCTTCATATTGTTCATTGCTTTTGGATCGTAACATTGTAGCGCGGCGCCTTCTTGATGAAGAGATTGAAGTAGGAAGATAGCGGGGCTTTCCCGGATATCGTCGGTATTGGGCTTAAAAGAAAGCCCAAGAATCCCGATTCGTTTTCCTTTTAGGTTCCAAAGCATTTCTCTGGCTTTATGAAGAATTGTTTCTTGTTGGCGACGGTTAATAGCTTCTACTTCTTTAAGAAGTGTGAATGGATAATGAACCTCTTCCGCGAGAGCGATAAATGCCTTTATATCTTTTGAAAAGCAAGATCCTCCATATCCTGCGCCTGCCTCTAAAAATGCGCCTCCTATTCTATGGTCAAGCCCCATTCCTTTCGCTACTTTTGTAACATCTGCTCCGACCCGTTCACAGATTTGAGAGACTGCGTTGATATAAGATATTTTTAAGGCAAGGAATGAGTTTGAGGCATGTTTAATAAGTTCTGCGCTTTTAATATCGGTAAAAATCATTGGAGCAGAGAGAGGTGCGTAGAGTTCTCTAAAAATTTTTTCAGCCCGCATATTCTCTGTTCCAATGACGATTCTGTCTGGTTTGAAAAAATCTTCAATGGCATTTCCTTCACGTAAAAATTCAGGATTTGCCGCAATATCAACATTCTCTTTTTCCGGCGCGAGGAGAGCAAGCGTACGTTGAACCCATTCTCCGGTAAGGACTGGCACCGTACTTTTTTCCACGATAACTCTATACTGTTTCTTTCTCTCTTTCTGTTCAAGGGAACGCAGTGCAGAGGCTATTTCAACTGTAACCTGTTCCACAGAGGATAGGTCAGCTCTTCCAGTAGATGTTGAAGGTGTTCCGACCGCAATAAAAATTATTTCACTCTCTGCGGTAAGTTGTGAGATAGAGGTAGTAAAAGAGAGACGATGGGCTGAAACAGCCTTTTTAACCAATGGTTCAAGTCCTGGTTCAAAAAAAGGGAGTTGGAGTTTTTTAAGCTCTTCAATCTTTCTTCTATCATTGTCCGCGATGATGACTGAGTGTCCAAGGTGTGCAAAACAGGCGCCGGTTACAAGTCCAACATGACCTGCTCCGATTACACCGATCTGTTTCATGCTTCTCCTTTTCTGTAAAGACAGGTACCTTGCGAGTAGAGAACCATACCATTATACCTTACTTTCTTATTTATAAGCCTATATCATTGATAGCTTTTTTTCTTCTCTTTCCTTTGGAACCCTTCATCGCGCCGCATATTGGCTCTTTTTCTCTTTCACAGCGCTCTTTCTCGCATACGATGTCGGAAACAACGCGTGCTCTGCATTTTTTTTTCTTTAGAAATTCAGAAATATCTTAAGGATTAAGAGGTGGCCGAAGATCACAGATCTTTCTTAGAAAAGAGCTGATTTTTTTATGGAATCAAGATTGGATGAGATCCATCGGTATAGGGCGGTTAATCCTTTTTTTGCCGGATATTGAATCTCCCACCTCAAATCTCGCATAACCGCACTGTTATCACTGATAAAGATCTTTTGATCTCCAGGTCTCCACTCTTCAAAGGAATAGAGAATCTTTTTCTTAAGAAGTGTTTCAAGGAACTCAATCATCTCAAGAAGAGAGAAAGTATTTTCGCTTCCTCCACCCACTGTGTAGATACGTCCCTTTACTTTTTCTATATTCTTTGCGGCGCGTAAATAGAGATTTACAAGATCCTTTACATAAAGAAGGTCTCGTACCTGTTTTCCATCGCCATAGAGAGTAATTGGCTGGTTTAAAATTCCCCGTATCATAAAATAGGCAACCCATCCTTGATCTTCTGTGCCTCTTTGGTGGTCTCCATAAATACAGGATTGGCGCAATACCAAGGTTTTCATTCCATAAATACGGTTATAGTCGCGAGTATATTGATCTGCGGCTCCTTTAGAATTTCCATAGGGAGAATAAAAATCAAGTGGCTCGTGTTCAGAGATACCTTTTTTCTTCTCAAGAAGCATATAACGGGTTGATGTTTTTTTGAGTTTTAGAAATGAGAGTTTTCCATAGACTTTATTGGTAGAACTATAGAGAAAAAAGGCCTCTGGCGCAACCTTACGGCATGCTTCAAGGCAGTATAGTGTTCCTTCGGCATTGACTGAAAAATCTGTAATAGGATCTAGTACCGAGGTAGTAACCGCTACCTGCGCGGCAAGATGATAGATCTCCTTTGCTTCGGAAAAGGTTTCTTGTAATTTTTGATAATCTCGGACATCTCCTTGGATAAAGGTAAGACGAGGATTCTTCTGTGAGAGGAGCCAACGGATGTTTTCTTCTGTATTTTTTCGTGAAAGGTTGTCATAGATGAAGACATGGTTTTTTTCTGATAGGAGCAATGCTTCTGCAAGATTTATTCCAATAAAGCCCGCTCCTCCGGTAATAACAATTTTTTTCATAGGTCACTCTTCCTTTCAAAAAGGTAAAGTTCAAAAAAGTAATAATATCTGGGAAGGTTTTTTAAGATTCGCCCTTGAATAATCCGTTCGTTATGGAGAAAAAAGTAACGTTTGATACAGGTAGTATGCTTTGTCAGATACTCTTTTATAAAATCGTTTGTCTCAATTCCCGCATTATATTGGAGAAGAAGCCATACTCTTTTCTTTGTACGGAAGACTTTTTGAATCTCTGATAAAGCCTTTTTTTGAGGGATGGTATACCAGCTTATTACTGGAAGAGATCCATGGTAATACCAGTCAAAAGAGGAAAAGATTTTTTCCGCACCAATGAATTCTCGTTGTTCTGTAGTAATAATTATTTCTGCGGAGGGGTCAGAGGCTATCTGGGCAGTAATCTGTTGATAGGGAAGATTTTTTGCAATATCATGAAGCTGAGAAGGGTTTCCCTGATACCAGAAATAAAGAGAAACAGAAGTAAAGAAGATTATCAATATTATTGCGGTCTTCCGCGCTCTTCTTTTAAGAGAGTCTACTCCCGCGGCAATAGTATAGAGAAAGAGTGGCAGAAAGGGAATAAAGTTTTGAGGCCATGAAAATGGGGTTATAAAATTTATTCCCAATGGAACAGCAATGCCAGTAAGAATAAAGGCGGTTGGAAAGGATCGTTCTTTCGCTATGGTGAAGAGGCCGAGAGAAAAAAGCATGAGAAAAAGAAGAATCGCGGGAATTGAAATAATATAGGTAAACGGGTTTATAGATTCGCCAAGTACAAAGGTAAAGAAGGTATATCCAACTCTGGTGATTTGTGAATTAAGACCACCTTTGTTGATGGTCACTGCCTGAAGATATTGTCCCCAAAAATAGGGTAGCCATGGAATAAAGATTGCAATGGTAATAGCATTTGAAAGAATCCACTGGACCCATGCCTTCCGATGGAAGAAGAGAAAGGTTATTCCTTCAATAGCAATGACAATCCAACCAAAATTATGGAGATAAAGAAGAGCGCTGTTGGTGAGAGCAAGAAGTATCCAGAGAAAAAGGTTTTTGGGTTCTTTGAATGTTTTCGCAAAAAGATAGAAGGAGAGAATAAGGACGAATCCCATTACTGTATATACTTTGGCAAGTTGAGAAAAAAGAATATGAAATGGAGAGATGGCAAGAAGTAGAGAGGCACAAAAAGCCCTTTTTCTAGTGGTAAAAGAAGAAAGGAACCAATAGAACAATAGCACCGTAAGAGATCCGAATATCATAGGAATAACTCTTACTGCGGCTTCATTGGTGCCGACCAAACGTATCCAACCTTTCATCATCCAATAAAAAAGAGGAGGATTGATCTCTGTAATAGCAATATAATCGCGGATATAGAGAAGGTCATGCTCCGCAAGGGCAAGAAGCCACATTTCATCTGCCCAGAAGCATTTTGCGCTTAAAAAAAGGGATCGCAGGAAAAGAGATAAGAGAAAGAGTCCAGCGAGAGCAAGAAAAGAGTTGGCTGGTTTTAGCCTTTTCTTCAACGATAGATAGAGGGATCTTTTATTTTTTTCCATAAAGAATAAGTGTGCGGTGAAGAGTAAAGGTTTTTAGTACTCTGTTTATTATGAAGGCGATACTTCCCGGAGCATGGAACATTCCCTCTGGTTTTAGAATAAGGTGAATATCGGAGAATCCTTCCTGTTTTAGAAGCGAACCAAGAGATTGTGGAGTGAAATGAAAGAGTTGCGCGGGAATATGGAGGAGAGATCTGCTCTTTCCTGTAAAAGAAAGAGCGCGGCAGAGAGCGAAAAGTGCGGGAGGGTGCAGAGGTGTTTTAATGATAATGGTTCCATTATTCCGTAGAAGCCGTTTACATGCTTTAAGATAGCTTAAGGGATCGGAGATATGGGCGATTACATCAAAGAGTGTGATCACATCGTACTTTTCCTCTCCTTGGAGTGTAGAAAGATCCTGTCGGTAAATAGAAAATCCTTCTTTTTCACAGAGTGCGGCCGCGGATGGAGAGGTATCTTGTCCTTCTACAGACCATCCCCTGTTTTGCATGATTTTAAGGAGAAATCCCGCTCCGCATCCTACATCAAGAAGAGTTGCCGGAGATGAAGAAAGAACAGGGATCTCTTTTAGAATAGAGCTAAGGTAGGCGATGCGTTTTTGGGCATTTGAAAGGTACCATTGAGAAAAGTAGTTTTTATTATAATGATTTTTGTTTGTGGGAGGGAGAGGATCTAAAAAAGCGGCTTTACAAAGAGTACAACGAAATGCTTGATATTTTTTTTCGTGCCACACTGTTCTTGCTCTGTTTCCACATAGAGGGCAGATCATCTGTTTCACGGCAAAAATCTGAGTTTAAGAAGTGTCCAGATTGCAATAAGACCGTCTTTTAGGCGTATCTTTTTTCCTTCGCTGATTTTTCTTGGATAGTAGCTGATAGGAACCTCCATAATACGATACCCGGCTTTTCTTACCTTTGCGGTTACCTCAGGACAAAATTCAAACCCTGTGCATGTCAGAGGAATTTCTTTAAGAATCTCTGCTTTGAATACCTTATAACAGGTTGGTTCATCGGTAATACGGGCATTATACAGAAGATTCGCAAGGAGAGAGAGCACTCTTCCACCGAGATAGAATGACCATGAAGATTTTGCTCTGCTACCAAGAATCCTTGATCCATAGACCACCGATGTTTTTCCTTCTACAATAGGTTCAATAAGTTTAGGATATTCAAAGGGATCATATTCAAGGTCTGCATCCTGAATAATGATAATATCACCATTGACCTCTTTTATTCCCCGGCGTATTGCGGATCCTTTTCCGCTATTTTTCTCCATAAAAATAACTTTAAGATCTTTAGGAGAATGGAGTGATGCTATTTTCTTCAGAACTTCTGAAGTTCCATCTTTACTCCCATCATCCACAATAATAATCTCTTTATCTACAGCAACTGCTTGTACCTGTTGGATAAGTGAGGAGATAGTCTCTTTTTCATTATAGACCGGAATAATGACTGATAGTTTCATAGTAGGGACATTGTACCATGGGAAGATTTTTTCAGGGTGGTACGGATCATGGTAAGGAGTCGTTGGAAACCTTCTACAGCCAAGAGAATAATAAAGGGTTCAATTGGTATCCGGTAGCGGATTGAAGCGAGCATTATGATATGAAAGAGGGTAAAAAATATGATAAGTATATGGATAAGACGGAGTTGTCGGTTTGAGAAGGTAAGAAGAAATCCGAGTAGAAAGAAGGGAAGAAGAATACCAAAAGAGAGGGTACTTACTATCCTATATATTCCCTTATCAAACTCTTTTGCATTTGGAGTAATATTCCAGAATCGTTTCCATTTATTCTGAAGGAGCCATAGCGCTCTTTTAGGATTCTCTTGGAGATGAGAGAATGTCATCTTGTAGAGAATCGCATCGCGTTGTTCTTCGGGAACCTCATAAATTCCTTCTGGAAAGTAAGAACAGGGGCCTCCCTCTGAATATGGATTATTCCCTTCCCAGAAGACTCCTCCTCCCATGGTGGTTCCTGGAATAAGTTTGTGAAAATGGATCCAATTTCTTACAACCCATGGAGAAAGAAGAAGGAAGAATCCCGCGAAAAGAAGCCCTATTTTTCTGATTCTGTCTTGCCAGGGCTTTACAGAGAAGAAGAGGTAGAGCGCAATAAAAGGAAAGAAGGCTTCCATGGTAGGTCTGCAAAGGCCTGCAAGTCCAAGCCATATTCCTGCAATAAAAGCGTGTGGCCATGCTTTTTTCTCAAAGGCATTGATTGCAGAGAGAACCGCGATAACCGTCAGAAGAATAAAACAGACCTCTGTAAGAAGAAATCCTGTATAGTAGATAAAGAAAGGATAGATACCACAGATAAGTCCAGCGATAAGCCCGGTTTTTTTTGAGAAGAACTTTTTTCCGGCAATTGCGATAAGAACAGGAATAAAAGCGCCTATGAATGCCTGAACAAGGCGTATATGAATAAGGTGAAGTCCCATGCGTTTCATAAAAAGAAGGAATATGGGATAGAGAGGAGGACGGTATGCTTTCAGATGTTCTGCGACAATGAGTCCTTTTCCCGCAAGGAAGTTGTCAGCCATTTGTAAGTAATGATATTCATCGTCAAAGTAAAGATGGTTCTGAAGAAAAAGCGCAAACCCTGCTCTGACTATAAAAGAAAGAAGAAAAATCAGGAGAAGATCTTTTCGAATAGGGTTTTCCATACCTTTATCCTGTATACCAGAAAAGAATTATGTCCATAAATGCCGACCCGGGGAATTCTGTATGGATCGGGTTTTTTTAATGCGCGAGAGGTGACGACTGCTGCGGTATATCCCGCATTTTTTACTGTATTGGCAATAGCATCATTGAAATCACCGAAAGGATAAGAGAAGAACTCTATTTTTTTTCCAAGATTTCGTTCTAATTCCTTTTTAGATTGGAAAAGCTCTATCCAGATCTTTTTTCTATCAAGTGAAGTAAGTTTAGGGTGGGTAAGCCCATGGGAGCCAAAATCCACCCCTTCCCGAGAAAGAGTTTGTACCTCTTTCCACGAGAGGAATCGGTCCTTTTCTTTGTCGTGGTATCTGGGAAGGAGTTTCTCGGTTCCAATATAATGAAGAGAAAGAAAGATAATGGGTCGTATTCTATATTTTTGAAGAATGGGCCAGGCAAAGTGAAAATTATCTGCATATCCATCATCAAACGAGATACAGAATGTCTTGGCTGGATACCCTTCTCTGATATATTTTGCTAACGAAAGAGGAGAAAATCCTTTAGAGAGAAGAAAGTCTATGTGCCGTGAGAACGAGGCAGGAGTAACACTCAGGGCATCATCTGAGTACCAGGGATTAATCCTGTGATATGCAAGTATCATGCTTTTTTGTCTATAGAAGGAAAGTGGATCTTTTTGAACCGATAAAGGAGAATAAGAGCAATCATTTTGAATCCCAGTACAAGGGATTTTTTAAGACTTCCTGTAACCGAAGAATGTCCTACTCTAGGACGATAATTGACTGGAATTTCAATAGTTCGTATTCCCGCTTTAACGCATAAGATAGTAAGTTGTGGTCCAAAATGTTGGGTTCCTATTGTAAAGGCAGGCTGTACTCTGCGATAGGCTTCTCTCTTCAGAAGGCGCATGGTACATCCAACATCTGTAAGAGTGGTGGTATTATAGAGAATCTCCATCATTTTTGCCACTGCCCAGTTCCCCCATTTGAGAAATGCTCCCATATTAGCGCCTTCCCAGATAAGTTCTCGGGTTGTTCTGGTTCCTAACACATAATCAAAATCATCGCTGTAGGCTAGAAGTTTTATTACATCTCTTCCTGAAAAGGTGTTATCGGGTTCAGAGATAATGAGGTAATCGCCGGTAGCCTCTTCAAGACCTTTCCATATTGCATACCCATACCCTTGCTTTTTTTCATATACAAGGCGGGCATTAGTTTTCCTTACCTCTTCATCGGTGCCTTCCGCGGCATTATTGTTCACTACTACGATCTCATCTACAAATCCCGAGGAAAAAAAATCTTCAATAGAAGCATACATAGAATCTTTTTCATTATAGGTGGGAAAAATGACAGAAACCTTCTTATTGTTCCACATTATTTTTTTCTCCTACAATAACAGTATGGCTTAAGAAATGATGAAAGATCGGAAGGCATTGAAGTCCTTTTTCAAAGAAGAGAAAGAGAGGCATAAGCGAGAGAGGAGCAAAGTCCGGAAGAAAGCCTTTCTTACAATTAAGAAGAATCCGAATCTTATTTTTTCTGAGTTCTCGTACAATTTGTTTGTCCGAGAAAATTACCTCTTTTCCTGTATCTTGAGGAACTTTATTCATTAAAATCCGCCAGTAGGGGTTGAGAGAATTATGGTCCCATAAAAGAATCACTCCTCCTGGTTTTAAGATTCGCGCCATTTCATACAGGGCTTTAGAGAAGGATTTATCAAGGTGGTGAAGTGTGGCAATACTGATGACTCCATCAAAGGTATGGTCGGGATAGGGTATTTTCGCGAGATCTCCTTTCATAGCTCGTTCGGGAATCCGTCGTCGGGCGATTTTTATCATAGAGGCTGAAAGATCGATGCCCCACGCATCGTATCCTTCGGCAAGAAGCCGAGAAAGAAGAATCCCCGTGCCACAGCCCGCATCAAGAATTTTTGCGGGAGGAGAAAAATATTTCTTAATCAGGCGCAAACGTTCTGTAAAGAGATGTTGGCTTATATGGGGAGGAAAAAGAGTATCATAGATAGGCGCCACTTCGTTAAAGCGTTGTTTCACTGGAACTCCTTTGAGTTATCGCAACGAGAAAATAGGCAGTGAAAAGGATTGCCAATCCCATAAGAGGAAATCTATAGCGTATTGTGGTTCGCACAAGGATATGACTAAAAGAGAAGACCGTAAGAATAAGATAGGGAAAAAGAAGATCCCGCCATCGTCTTTTAGAAAGGAAGAGTCCGCATATTCCTAAAAGAAGGATTGGGGTTTCTGTAAAAATGCTGATAAGAATATGTATGCCAGTATATGATGTGCCGGGACCTGATATAGTATGCGGATAGAGCCGCCAAAACCTGATGAACCTGTCAAGAACAAGACGTGCATAGGTTTTGGGGTTTTTTGTGATAAAGGAGAAAGCCATAGCATAAAATTTTCGATCAATCTCTATTTCCGACATTCCTCTGAATTCTTCAATATTTTCATTATGATAAAAACCGCTTGCTTCTCCGAGAGATCGTTCATTGTTTGCGATATAAAGCACCACTTCTCCTTCTGCGGAGACAGGAACAAAACTTTTTTGTATTATCCAGTTTCTTACTGTCCATGGCATAAGGCAAAGAAGTCCGCAAAAAAAGAGAAGCATTGGTTTCCATGCCTTCTTTTTTTTGTGGAAGAAGAAGAACGCAGGTATAACCGGAATAAGCAATAGACCGATAGAACGGGTAAGAATAAGCGTTGATAAAACAATACCGGTAAAGAGAGGAAGAAGGATATGGGGTGATTTTATGCTCTTTACAGCAAAAAGAGTGAGAAGAATGATGAGAAGCGAAGCAAGGGTTTCTGGCGCAAGGTAGCCTGTCCAGAAGATGGAAGCCGGATAGATTGTATAAATACCGGCGGCGAGAATACCTGTTTTTTTATTAAAGATCTCTTTTCCGAGCGCGTAGAGCAGAACTGCGGTGAGTGCGCTAAGAAGGGCGAGCGCGATTTTCGCGGCGAAGAAACTGTGACCAAATAATCGATAGATAATTGCGAGAAAGATTGGAAATCCCGGAGCTCTCCACGAGTAGAAAGGCATTGCGTCGGAGAAATAGGGGTTGAGAACCTGAAACCCTTTTCCTTGCGCGAGACTCCACCCAAGTTCATCCCACCAGTCTCCCCATACATCCACCGAGTTGTCCAAGGTAAGAATGAATGCGATTCGGATAATGAGCGCCACAAGGAAGATTATTCCGAGAAGATGTCCAACGGTTATTTTCTTTTCCACAGAATAATCCTTGGGTTGGGATGACACCAATCATAGGGAATGGTTTCAGGGTGGCGGAAGACTAATCCACAAATTGATGCGTCTTGGTTCCATTCTTTTTCAATATCGTAATAACGAAGCTTATGGCGTAACAAACCCATCCCCCCTCCCCTTACCCACTGGTACTCGCTGGTTAGAATTCGTTCCGGAAATTCTTCTTCATTATAGCCCATTATGAGATTATACGAGAGAAAATTGAATGGCGGTGTTCTCCAGGGAGAGGGAGGTTCTAATAGTGCGATCTCTTTTCCCGCGGGAATAGTGCTATTGATCCATTCTCCTGCTGTAACACGGGTATTGGTTTTCACAAAGAGTCTTGTGTATGCCGCGGTGAAAAGTATAGTGTATAGAGCAATACCTAAAGAGAGAATAGAGCGAACTTTTCTGTTGGAAAGATTTTCCCAGAATACGCCTGCCGCAAGAATAAGAAGAGGATAGAGAAGAAAGCCATAGTGAACCCAAGTGCCGGTTTTTCCCGCAAAGTAGAGAAATCCTGGAAGGATAGAGAGGGAAAGATAGAGGTTTCGTCGTCGTGGAGTGGAAAAAAAGAGAAGACAGACTCCTCCACATACAAAGGCCCATAGCCATGTTCCAAAGGCATAGCGAAGAGATTGGGTAACAAAGAAGATAAGCGATTTCCAGAATGGTGGCGAATGGCGCCAGTAGCGGGCAAGATAGAGAAATTCTTGAAGAGATTCTTTATAAGAAATAAGCATATAAGGATTTAGCAGAAGAAAAACCCCGAAAAAAGAGAGTATTGCTTTTATTATCTGTGCGGGACGAATTCTTTTTTCATTTTGAAAGATTATCGCAAGAAGTACAAACCATAGAGAATATCCATAGGAAAGGAGTGTGGCGAAGGCAATTCCCGCAAAAATAGCGGATGCGTAAAGACGTCGGATATTGCCTGTTTCCATAAAACGGTATGCTGTAAAAAATGCGGCTACGACCCAGAGAAGACCCGAAGAAAAGGGTTTAAGATAATGCGACCAGAGAGCAAAAGCAGGACAGGCTCCAAAGAAAATAGTGAGGAGAAGAGCGAGCCAATACTGCTTAAAAAAAGAGAGAGAGAGAAGAAAGAATAGAATAGTCGCAAAGATTGTTGATAATGCTCCGAATATCCTTCCACTAGTATAAATTTTCCCCATCTCTTCAGGATGAAGAAGATAATAGCTCATATCTGATCGCAAAGTGAGGTGTCCGGCAATTTCTTTTATTTTTAAAAAGATTCCTATAGGATAAAGATATGCGCCGCCATACTCAAAAAAATGGGGATTAAAGTTAAAATCGCGAGGATTCATTTTGCTTAGGGCGTTGGGAACCGCCTGTTCATCCGCGCCGAACGAGCGGGTGAGATAACTTCTAAGGCTGTTGAGAGTCTCTTTATTTACATTGAGAGATTTTCCATCTATAAAGATAGGGATTGTTTCATCGGAAGAGTAATGTTCAGGATACTCCGCACCATAAAATTTCTGTATTTCCTTAATTTCTTGATGGGTTTCGTTCATTGCAGGAATCAGGGCTTTTACAGTCTCTTGATTCTTAAAAACAAGGGGAATAATGGCATTATTGGGTCCTGCCCAGTTATTTCCTTGAAGATGGAAGAAAGAGCTCATCAGGATAATGGCAAGAACTGGAATAAATTTTTTCATTGGAGATATTGGTAATGAAAAAGCAAGAAGATAGCGTAAAATGTATCTTTCCAAGTGATTGTTCTCTTCTTGCGTTGTAGAAGGGAGAAAAGTACCGATTCACGGATTTCATATACTTTTTTGAGAATCCTATAGCTATTCTTTGCTTCTATGTTAGGCCATTGTATAGTATGAGGAAAAGAAAGAAGAAACTTTTGTGTGCAGAGTTTATACTGAATTTTTATTGCGGAAATGTCTTTTCTATAAGGAACCTTGTTATATATGCCAGAGAGATAGTTTGCAGTGTAAAGGATAGCTTCTTTTTTATTGTAGGAGAAGAAGGATATTTCAAGTGTCATGGTTCTTCTCCGTCCACAAAAATTCTGTACCATAACTCAAGGTTTAAGAGAAGCCAGAGTCGGGTGGTATGGCTCTCTTTTTCTGTAAGATGATCAATTACCATTGTTTCTATGGTGCGCCTGTTAAAAAGGCTTCGCCGCGCTACACGTCCATCAAGAAGAATATCTTGTATAAAATTTCGGTACTCTTTCTTCATCCATATATTGATAGGAATGCCAAATCCCATCTTTTTTCTTCGTATAATCTCTGGAGGAAGGAGTCCGCGTACCTTTTTTTTCAAAAGGTATTTTGTAGTAAATCGCCCTATTTTCAGAGAAGATGGAAATTTAGCGAGAGTTTCAACAAAAAGAGGATCAAGAAAAGGACTTCTGCTTTCAAGGCCATGTGCCATGGTTGCGATATCCATTTTGACAAGAAGCACATTGGAAAGGTAGATCTGATAATCAGTGTATAACATTGCAGAGAGAGTATCTTTTGCATTGTGATGAGACCAAGCTTTTTTTGCGAGCGTGTAAGCATCGTACTCTTTTAAACTATAGAGAAGGTCTTTGGAATAGAGCGCCTGTTTTTGCGGCCGTGAAAAACAAGAAAGCCGTCGTGCGTATGCATACCATTCGCCGCTTTCTGCGGCATCATCAAGCCATTCAAAGAATCTGTCTCCATATTTTTTCGCAATGGCATGTCCTGCGGTTCGGGCAAGATGTAAAAATTTGCGGGGAATCTTTTTTGCTCCTGAAAGAAGCAATGTTTGCCAATAACGGGTATATCCTCCAAGGGCTTCATCGCCTCCATCGCCATTAAGCGCTACAGTTACTAATTTTTTTGTTTCTTGAGATAAACAATAGGTGGGAATCATTGAAGAATCTCCAAAAGGTTCGTTATAGTGCCATACGAGTTTTGGAAGAAGAGAAATAATATCTGGTTTCACTATAAGTTCGTGGTGGTCGGTATGCAAGTGGTTGGCAACTTTTTTTGCATAGTGTAATTCATTAAAAGATTCTTCTTCAAACCCTACGGAGAAGGTTTTAATAGCTGTGGTAGAGGCCGCGTTGAGAATGGCCGCTATAGCGGAAGAATCAATTCCTCCGCTGAGAAATACTCCAGGCGCACTTCCAGAGCTTGTCTGAAGTTTTACAGTTTCTTGAAGGGTTGCCCACATTAATTCTTGATACTCTTTTTTGTGGGAGAGCGAAAGGTCTTCTGTAAAGTTGAGTTGCCAATATTGTTCTATGCGGATAGTTCCTTGGTGCCATACGAGAAAGGAGGCGGAAGGAACTTTTTTAATATCGGAAAAGATTGTATGGGGCGCGGGTACTGCCTGAAACGTAATATATCCGTCAAGGGCTTGGTGGTCTATTGTACGGGATAGATCCGGATGTGCAAGAAGCGCCTTAAGTTCTGATGCAAAGAGGATACCATGCTTTAATTCCGCGTATACAAGAGGTTTTTTTCCAAAATGGTCCCGACAGAGAAGAAGTTTTCTTGCATCAATATCCCAGATCGCGAATGCAAAGGTTCCTCGTAAAAAGGAGGCGCATGCTTCTCCTTTTTCTTCATAAAGATGAAGGATTACTTCATTATCCGAGGAGGACGAAAAGGTATGGCCTTTTGATTTGAGCATCTTACGGAGTTCTTTGAAGTTATAGATCTCTCCGTCGCATAACAATAGAATATTTCCCTTTTCCGAGGTAAGTGGTTGTATTGATTCTTTGGAAGAGAGGGAAGAAAGAAGCCGATGGGCAAAGCCCGCCTCTTTTCCGTACCAGAAACCCTGATTATCAGGGCCGCGGTATCGCATTAACCGGGACATTTTTTCAAGAATATCCCTTCTGACCGGTCGGCCGGATTCAATAATTCCGCAGATTGCGCTCATAGTTTTCCCTTTATTATACAGCAGAATACAAAAATCTTCAGATTCTCGTATACAAGAGAAATAGAGTTCTTTCTCTTTATGGGAGACCGAATCAGCTATTCAGAAGAAGGTATGGAGTCAGCCAGAGGCAATCTTTTTTTCGCGATTGCTTTTTGATATAAAGACTCATACCTTTTTATTATATGATTAAGGTGGTAATGTTGAGTAACGATTGCTTTTCCTTCTTTTCCCATTTCTTTGGATAGTTGGTGATTTGTAAGAATAAGAAGAATGTTTTCCGCAAGGGCTTGAGGGTTTCGGGGAGGAGAAAGCAATCCGTTTTTTCCTTGATGCACTACCTCTCTGCTTCCGCCGACATTAGTGGCGGCAATAGGTTTTTCAAGCGCCATCGCTTCAAGAAGAAAGTGAGGCATTCCTTCAAAAAGCGAAGGAAGTACCGCGATATCCGCGCTTGCGAGAAGGTTTGGAAGATCTTTTCGAAACCCTGCGAAAAGAACCGTACCAGAGAGACTTTTTTTTTCTACAAGTTCTTGGAGTCTTCTTCTTTCTCCTCCTTCGCCGGCAATAATAATTTGAATATCAGGAAAACGTTCTATAAGAAAAGGAGCCGCTTGAATAAGATATTCCACCCCTTTTTCCGGAGCCAATCGTGTTCCGCAGAGAACAAACGGTCCTTTTTTCTGAAACTCTTTCTTTAGATCCGTAGGTATGATACTATCGCATTTTTCAATATCTATTCCATTGGGAATCATAGAAAATTTTTCTGCAGGAAGACGAAGTTTTGTTCTATAGAATCTTCTTACATCCTCTGATACGCAGAGGATATGGTCTGTTTTTTTTCCTAACATTCTGTCTATAAAGAAATGGAATGGTTTTTTCCATAGGTCTAAAGATCTCTCTGCGGCAATAATAACCGGTACCTTTACTCCAATTCCCGCTATACGTCCCCAGGTATTAGAAGTAAACATAAAGGTATGAAGGATATCTGGTTTGGTGCGGATAAGATAACGGATAAGACGGATAAGACAGGGAATATCTATTTTTTTTGATTTTCCTATAATAGTGAGGGGGATGCCTGTCTTAAGAAAATCATTTTTCATTCTTCCGGGTCTAAGCGCGCACAGGTCGCAGGAAAAGATCTTTCTATCCAGACGTGACAGAAGCGTAAGAAGATGTTGTTCTGCACCGCCGGTTTCAAGGGTTCCGATGATAAAGGAGATTTTAATCATAGAATGATCTTCTTGTATAAGGAAATGGTTTCTGTGACGGTTTTTTCCCAGGAAAATTCCGCGGCGCGAAGAATTCCCGCGTTGCGAAGGTTTTCCGCAAGAACAGGATCTTCACATAGGCGAAGAATAGAGGCTGAGATCTCTTCAGGGTTATAGGGGTCTACGAGAATAGCGGCATTCCCCGCGATTTCAGGAAGAGAAGAAAGATTTGAGGTGATAACCGGAGTTCCGCATGCCATTGCTTCAAGGATCGGAAGACCGAACCCTTCATATAAGGAGGGAAAGAGAAAAGCTTTTGCGCCTGAATAAAAATAGGGAAGCTCTTCTTTCTTGACCTCATGAAAAATGAGAACTTCTTTTGTAAGATTTGTTTTCTCCACTAAGAGAGAGATCTCTTCTGAAGAGCGAAGAGAGCCCGCGATAACAATTAGAGTAAAGGGATTTATTTTCTCTTTTATCATAGTAAGGCTATGAAGAAGTCCTGTAATGTTTTTTCGTTTTGCAGAAGTGGCTACTGTTAAGAAATAAGAGGAAGGCGCGCTTTTTGTATGAAGAAACTCTTGAATTTCTTTTTTAGAACGAGGATAAAAGAGAGAGCTATTGCATCCAAGGTAGATAACCGAGATTTTTTCTTCGGGGATTCCGTAATAATGAAGAATATCTTTTTTAGTGGCATGCGAGGGTGCGATAATATGGTGTGCGCGTTCTGCTTCTTGTTGGATTCCTGAAAACCAGTTGTCTCTGTACCATTCTGGGTTAACCGCAAAGGAAAGATCGTATAGGGTAAAGAGAGAGGGGATGGATCTAAGGAAGGGAAGAGAACCAGAAAGAGCATGAAAGAGATCTATCTTACTCTTTGAAAGAAGGATTTCAGGAATAGAAATGTGAAACTTGTTTCCTGCAATCATTGATATTTTTGCAGGGAATTTTTTTGTTGCTATATGTATATTAGGTCTTTGTGGAATAGAGAGCTGGGCTACTCGTTCTCTGTAATTTCGGTAGAAAGATCCGAAAAGATAGTAATGGTTTACAGAGTCTAGCTCGGCGAGCGTTGCAAGATACTCCTCAAGAAAGTAGGAGATTCCTCCTTTTTCCGGAGAAGTAAGGGAACCCGCGACATCAAGAACAATATTCATCTTTCTTTATTTCTCCCATTTCCAGGTGAGTCCTTCTTCTTCAAAAGAAAAGGGGATAATGGTTGCGCCTTCTTCTGTAAGAGCCCGTTCAATATTAGAGCGTTGCCCTTCCTCACAGTAAAAAAGAAGGCACCCTCCCCCACCCGCTCCGCAGGCTTTCCCTGCGATTGCTCCGGCAGCAGAGGCAGTGATAAAGAATCGTTCCACCTCTTCATTGGTAATGGATTCGTCAAGATTTTTTTGGTACTCCCAGTTTCTGTTAAGAAGCGTGGCAAAGGCAGGCAGATCTCCAGAAAGAAGGGCTTCTTTCATAGAGCAAGCGGTTGCGGTGAGTCCCCGAAAGGTTTCATTGAGAAGACCCCGTTCATACCGTCTCCATACTTTTTGATGAATATTTCCTGAAAGACGCGATTTTCCTGTATAGCAGAGAATAAGGCGTTGTGTAAGAATTTTCTTGATATCAGAGGGAATAACAAGATGTTCTGTGTGAACTTTTTCATCAAAACTCATAAATTGAAACCCTCCAAACACAGCGGCATACTGATCTTGTTTTCCTCCCTTGATATGAAGTATTTGCTCCATTTGAAATGCAGCTTCCGCAAGGAGAGAAAGATCTTTATTATGAAAGTAGTCATATCGGATAAGAAAGAGAAAGACCACATTCATGGATGCAGAGGTTCCCAATCCGCTTCCCGCGGGAATGTTGGAACGGTAAGAAAGTGCGATATCCGAAGTATTGGAGAGGGATGGTTGATTATGATTTTCAAGGGTTTCAAGGGTACCTTCCACATAATGGTTGATAGTGGCATTTAGAACTGCGCCGGTATGGTGGGAGGTCCAGAGCTCTATATCGGTCCATCCTCCGGCAAAATCAATGCGTACCGGTGCTTTTACAATAAGTTTCATGATGACCTCCTCACTTATGGCTTTTTTTGGAATACCCGTTTTTATTCATTGTGTTTTGCGAGCAAAAATGGCGAATTTCTCCGATAAGCCCAAAACGGAAAAAAAGAGGGCAGGTCCGATCATGGGATATTTTGTTACTATGCGAAGTTGTTCAGGATCAAGTATTTTTTTGAAAAAGGGAGAATGCCGAGGAAGATAGCCGGTTAGGATGTTTAGCATGTTTCGCGGTAACTCGTACATGTCTGCTTGGTAAACGATCTTTGTCACTGAAAACCCGCATTGGACGAGTAACTTGCTTAGCGTGTTCGGAGAAAAATGCCACAGGTGTCTGGGTACATCCCAGCCCCACCAGAACTTTCCGAAGAACCATCTCTCCCAGTTTTGAACATTTGGACCAGAAATGACCAATTCCCCTTTTTCTTTCAAGATTCTATTGATCTCGTTGAGTGTGGCTCTCGGGTTCTGTACATGTTCTAATGTGTGGTGCATGGTTACCGCATCGAAGTAGCCGGTGGGAAATCTGGCATCGAAGAGTTTGCCGCAATGTATGTCCAATCCCTTTTCTTTTTGTCCGATTGTGGCCGCCGCATCGTTTATTTCGACGCCGCAGATATCCCAACCCAATTCAGCAAGATGAAGCAGGTATTCGCCACAGCCCGTGCCTACGTCAACAATCCTACCTCCTTGTATGAATCTGGGAAAGATCGGAGCAATGAATCTGTAAAAGGTGATGATGGCATTTATTAGCGGCGCCTGTCGGTTTTTAGTCAGAACATATCCATATTCGCGCGCCAGGAGATTTTCGGTAAGCCTGTTTCGGATTTTTTGTTGCCATCTGCCGTTAGTATAAAGCGGAGTCCATTGTGGCGAGAATGAATAGTAATTCGCGGGATAGAAGGCCGCTAGTTTTTCCGGCATTGGCAATGGCCAAGTCCAGATGAATCCGCATTTTGTGCATTGAACGATGCGGAAATTTTTCCGGTGTCGGCTTTCCCTGATCCTGTGCAGGACCGTTAGATTATTGCTGTTGCAGAGAAAACACTTTGTTTCGTTGTCCATGGAAGATGAGGGAACTAAAGATTAGTAATAATGCGCTTAATATGACCATGGCCCACGCGCAGCCAAAATAGCCCGCGTAGCGCACTAATGAAATCATGACTGAAAATCCGAGAAGCCCACTTATAATATATACCACAGTAATGAGATACTGACGATTTGAGGCGGAGAAAATGGTGAGTATGACCGAAGTGACGAAGTAGAACGGGCACATCCAAATGTGTATCTGAAGTATTTTGCCGGCAATGCCGTAACGGCTGCCGAAAATAAGAGTGATTAGAAAAGGTCCAGTGAGAACCGTGAACACGACAATGCACAACGACGCGGTTAGTAGGAATGTAATTGACCGTTGGTAAAGACGTTGCAGTGCCGCGGGATCTTTTCCGTACAACTCGGACATTCTCGGATAGATGGCGTTGCAGAACGCTTGGGGAAGAAGAAGTACCGCGGCAAGTATCTTCTGGGACGGACTGTAGAATCCGACCGCTGTTTCGCCTCGCATGAAATTTAGCAGTAGGATATCCACCCGCGTGAAAATGATCCAGAGAATCGTGCTGACGGCAAAGGGGGTCGCCACCTTGAGTAGGTGTTTTGCCCGGATTGTGTTGTATTTCCACTTGATACGACCGAAATATTTTTGTGCGAGCAAAAAATTGGCAAGCGCAAATAACGTTTCGAAAACGAGCAGGTTCGTGAAGAGCGCGGTGATACTTTCGCCTTTTTTGAGGATCACCCAACAAATGGCTGTTCTTGTAAAATAATAGATGATCGTTAGGAATCCACGAAATTCCATTCGTTGAAATCCATCGCCCAGTGCCCAGAGTGTTAGCGAGATGTTTGAAAGAAGAATGTAAGGCAGGAATATTAGGACGATCCGTTCGGTTACAGGAGGGAGATGTGCGAATCGGATGCCCAGTCCGACACATAGTGCCAGAAAAAGAGAGATGATAACCTTGAGGGAGAGTATCTCTCCGACCGTTGTTGTTGCTTTTTTAAGGTCGCTTGCGACTTCCCTGACTAGGAGCAGGTCTAGCCCGAAATTCGCGATTGACTGGGCAATACTCATGAACGCGAACACAAACGAAAACTTGCCGAAGTCGCTTGTTCCGAGATAACGGGCCAGTATACTGAAGAGCAGAATAGAAGCGAATACGTTCAGGATATTTGTCAAATAGAGTATCGCGGTATTTCGCGAGATAGTTCCCGTTGTGAACAATCTGTGTTTAAGTTCTTTCAGAATAATGGCGTCTCCACTTTTTTTTGTCTCATTTGTTCAAAACATTCTAAACAAAATGAGGTAGAATGTCAAACCTTTTTCTTATGGAAGCGGTTATGAAAAAGGGTTCCTCTATCTTCTTTTGTTAGGGTTTCACATATTAGAAGACCTTGTATGGTACTTGTCTGAAGAGAAGGTATTTTTTTATTTACTTTTTTGAGAATATTTTTTTCCTTTTTCTCCAAATTTTCCTCGGAGAAAATCAAAAAAACCATTCCAATGATAGAAAAAGATCTGCCACTCTTTTCTATAGAGACGGTTCAAAGATTCATATCGTAAAAAAAAGAGTATTACCACAGGAAGAGTCCAGGGAAAATAATCTCGTGTAAGGAGAAACTTATTCCGTATCAGGTAGTATCGTTGAGGAAGATTTATTGTATCATGGATGTTGTGATATACTTCGGATGCAGGAATATAGTATACCTTCCATCCTTTTCTTTTCGCCCGGATGCACCATTCCACATCTTCATAGTAGAGAAAATATCTCTCATCCATAAAGCCAATATCTCTAATGGTATCACTCCGAATTAAGAGACTGGATCCTGGAAGAAAGGTTACCTGTTCCGGAGTATTGTATTGTCCTATATCTTTCTCTCTTATTCCACGATGTGCAGTATTTCCAGTCCATTGGTTATGTGTGCTTCCAGCAAACCAGAGTATCTGGTCTTGAAAATTCTTTGCATAGACCTTAGATCCTGCCATACCTATTTTTTTCTCGCTGAGTGCGGCTTGTACCAATTCTGAGAGTGCATTCGGCGCAAAGGAATAGTCGTTGGATAAAAGATAAACAAAGCCATGATCGCGGTTGAGCGCATATTGTATGCCTCTATTGGCTCCTCCTCCAAATCCATAGTCGTACCTATTTTTTATAAGAATAAATTTATCTGAAGAATGAGTGGAGGCGATCTCTTCTTCATTTAGGATGGTAATAGAATCCTTTTTTTCTTTGCGATCTTTCATCCATTCAACAATCTTCTTTATGGACCCATCGGTGGAATCATTGTCAACCAAGATGATCTGATAGGAGGGATACTCTATCTGTAGAAGGCTTTCAAGGCAGGATATGGTCCGTTTCCATCCATTCCAGTTTACAATAACCACTCCCACTTCAGGCAAAATATTCATATATTTTTTCCTGTTTTGGTTTTTTTGAAAGAATGCGGAAAGAGTAATGGTTTCATAGGGTACTTTTTCTTCTATTGTGAAGTATACGAAGAGGGAAACGGAATAATTGTGTAATCATTTCACGATCAGAGACTGAAAAAAAGTTACGTATAAAGATAAAAGCATGAAGCGCCATAAAAACAAGTGTTTCCATTCCGAGAATACCTGCTTGCAGGGAGCGGGGAAGGAGGTGGTAATAGGGAGTAAAGAAAATTCTATGGATAGAGAAGAAAAGAAAAGTTATAAGAAGAGAAAGGAGGGAGATCTGTAAGATATAGGTTTGTTGGGCAAAGGTGCGGAAGGAGATGGAAAGAACTCTATGAAACCGGGAGGAAATATAGAATACGGCAATAATTGATGAGAAAAGCGTAGGAAGGATTACTCCCCAGTATCCTATTTTTGTAACGAGAATAAGAGTAAATAGAAGTTTTATTCCTGCTTGCCATGTATTGCCGATCATCTGTATTTCAGGATGTTCCATGCCAATAGCAATGGTAGCAGCAGAGAGCGCGGGAATGACCGCAATGAAGGAAAGAGAAAATATTTTCAATACATTCGCGGCAAGAGGCAAGGGTTTTTTCATCCAAAGCATAAGAAGAGGGTCAGCCATTGAAAAGAGAAAGAGAAAAAGAGGAATTCCAAGGCAGATAAGATATTTTGTGCTTCGGAAATAAAGTTGTTGCAGTCTGTTGTGTGCTTTATAGGCATGTAATTCAGCGGATGCGGGGATAAGTGCGGAATTAATAAGCTGGATAAAGGAAAGGGCTCTGTCAGCAAGTAAATATCCAATTTGATAGAATCCTACAATATGTATACCGAGAAAATGTGAAATGATGATCTTATCAGTAGGAAAAAGTATGATATATTCTATCATCGTAACCCATCGTTTTATGCTGAAAGAGGCGATTTTTTTGAAGAGGTTTTTAGTAAAACAAAAAGGCCGCAGAAGCAGAGAGGGAAAGATATGGAAGGAACTCGCAAGAAAAAGAAATCCACTGGCAGAACTTGTTAACAGCTGGTTGACAACTAATCCCTTAAGTCCGAATCCGGATCTTAGAAAAAAAAGAACTCCGATGGCATTCAGGGTTGTAGAAAAAATAAGAATACTATTTGTAAGATCCATTCTTTGGAATCCTCGTAAAACTCCGGAAAAGACTCCGAATATATTGGTAAACGCAAAGATAATAAGTCCCCACTGAAACAGAAAAGATGCCTCTTCATAAAGCGAGAGAGGGATCCGAAAGAGAGAGAGCAAAGGATTTGTAAAGAAAATTCCCGCTAAGAGAAAGAGAACTCCAAGAAGCATATAAAGCGTTATACCTACACTGATTGTTTGGTTTATGCGGGTAGAATCTTTTTTTGCGTAATATTCTGCAATATACCGTTCAAATGATTGTCCGAATCCAAAATCAAGAAGCCCGAAATATCCGGTAAGTACACTTAAGGTCGCCCATATACCGTATCGAGCTATTCCGATACGCTGAATAATATAAGGGGTAAGAAGAAGCGCGATAAGCATGCTCCATAGGTAGCCGATTCCATTAAACAAGGTGTTTCTTACGATTTTTTCTGGAATTTTTTTACTCATACGATATCTCGTTATGCAATGGTTAATTCTGTAATAGCGCGGTATAGAGAGCAAATGTTTTTTTTGCAGTTTTATGCCATGAAAATTTTTTTGCCTGCGTAAGTGATTGTTCTCTGTAGTGATGATTAAGATCAACATCACATAACATCTCTTCCATTTTTTTTGCGAGTTCGGATATATCATAGGGATGAACGAGTATAGCGCCGTTGCCCGCCACCTCTGGCAGAGAGGAGATATTGGATGTAATAACCGGAACTCCGCAGGACATTGCTTCAAGGACAGGAAGTCCGAACCCTTCATAGAGAGAGGGATAGACAAATATTGTGGCGGCTCCATAGAGAAGTGGAAGATCCTCTGAAGGAACATATTCCAACCATTTTATATTCTCTTTTGTGGAGGGAGAAAGGCGCGTAAATATTTCAAAAGTCTTTTCCCAGTCCCATCCCTTTTTTCCTGCGATAACCAACTGAACCTTCTCTTTTGTTTTGGCTCTCATCATCTCAAATGCTTGAAGGAGGCGTGAAACATTTTTTCTTGGTTCAATGGTTCCTACGAATAGAATATAAGGTTTGGAAATATCATGGCGGTCAAGTGTTGCGTCTGCCGCGGTTATTGTGGTGAGCGGCATATAAGAGGAATCTGCGCCGAGAGGTATTGCGGATATTTTTTCTTCAGGTACTGAAAGGTATCTCATAATATCATATTTAGTGTTTTCAGAGTCGGTAATAATATGATCTGCGGTCTTGGAGACCTTGGGCGCATACGTTCGGAATGTCCTTCCTCTTGCGTATGGATGCCATGCAGGTTCAATAATAGGAGTAAGATCATGGATGGTAACAATATATCTTCCTTTTTTTGTATAGACAGGCCAGCAATGGGGAAGATGGACAATATCAAAAGGACCGAAAAATCTTTCAAGGGAGATGCCGCATTGTTGGAGTCGGCGCATTATTTTTCCGGGAAATCTACTGCAGGAAAGTGTAAAGTTCTCCGCGATAGGAATTTTACGAGAAAGTTCTCGGCAATATTTTGTATGAGAAGGAAGGAAAAAATCATAGAGAATATAGGAATTATTCCTGTCAATGTTGGCTAATGCGTGTAAGAGATGGTAAGTGTACCAGCCGATTCCGGTTAACTCTCTTTCCTTGAGAGGTCGTATATCAAAAAGGATTCTCTTTTGTTCCATTTGTTCAAAACATTCTAAACAAATTGTTGGGTCTTGTCAATATTTTTTCTTTGGAAAAATATCCGGAAAGAAAGGAAAAAAATCCATTATGTAAGGGATTTAATAGAGTCAAGATTTTCAATAAGGAAGTCAAGGGTTTTTCTTAGGCGATCTACCTTGTCAAGAAGTGGTTTGGCATGTGCTATTTCTTCAGGATTCGCACAATGTAGTTTAGAAGAGATCTCGTTCATTGCGGATTGAAGGGCTTTGGTCCGTTTTGAAAGGCCGGACTGTAATTTTGCAAAAATGACCTCTTCAATCTTTTCATTGGCTTTGTAACGTGGACGCGCGGCCCCTTTTTTCCAGATTTTTGTAATAGCATTCCATTCTTCCAATATGCGAAGATTGATACTTACATTACCGCGGCTCATAGAGAGAGATCTTCCAATTTCTGCGGGAGAAATCGCGTGGGGCGAAAGATAGAGAAGCGCATAAATCTGACAGACCGTTCTATTCAGTCCGAAACTTCCTCCAAGTTCTGCCGCGGCATCAATAAATCGTTCTAAATAGGAAGGAAGCAGAGCAGGAGTTTTTTCTTTCTTTGTTTTTGCCATAATTACCTCTAAAGGGGTGAAGAAAGCGTGGAGAAATATTCCTGAGCAAGGCGATGATTGGGATCAATACGTAATGTCTCTTGTAGTGAGCGGAGAGCTCCGGGGATATCTCCTTTTTCATGGAGTACGCAGGCAAGAAGAAAATGGCTGTCGGGATCAGAGGGAAGAAGATAAAGATAATCGCGGCTCTGTTTTTCCGCAAGACGAAGTTTTGAACTTTGTAATTCCATTGCCACGACTTTTTTTGTGAGAGAAGCATAAATACGGTACTGGGTCTCGGGAATAAGTGCTCCCGGCGGAGGGTTGAAAAAGAATGCCCATAGTCCTGCGGCTAAGAGGATAGCGGCTCCGCGTGCAATCTTTTTTTCTTTTATATCCAAGAATATGATGCGGATCGTGTATGCGGCAAAGAGCATAAAACAGGCGATTGCAGGAAGTCGGAAACGGTCGGTAACAAAGAAAAGTACTACCCAAAGAATTTGAATCAGCGTGAAGGAGAGAAAGAGAAAGCGTTTTTTGGATCGTGCGGCCACGACAAGTCCGACAATGCCGAGGGGAACTACAAGACCGAATCGAACAAATCCTGCCTTTAAGACAGGAAGAAGCCGGTCTAGAAGTTGTACATCAAGATTTTGCGGCCATTCATAACTATTGAAGAAAAAGAGCGTTTTTGTGAGCTGAAGATGCCAAAATTGTGGTTCCAATACAGAAAGAAGTCGCTCTTTTGGATACATAAAAAGTCCTGTTGAATCTGCACTGTTACTAATAATCCAGTTGATAGGGCCATTGGTGCAGATAGGAACAAACGTTCCGCCAATAAAAAAGTTACGCAGAGTAACAGGAAGGATAATAATCGCCGCTCCCGCGAGAGATGCGAGAGTTGCAAAGAAAAGGTGATGAATGCGTCGGGTTGATGCAAAAGGCGTGATAACAGGATCTGGATAGAGCGAAAGTCCTATAAGAAAGAAGGGGAAAAATGCGAGAATAGTGGGTTTTGCAAGTGCCGCGAATCCGAGAATGATTCCAGATCCGATCCATACGTGCCACCTTTTTTTCTTCAGGGCACTATAGAGTGACAGAATAAAGGAGATATTCAAAAACAGGATTAAGCTATCGCTTAAAATAGCGCCGGCATATACTACCGCTGTTCTATAGAACATATATCCAGCTAATGCGATGAAGCCGGTGGGTTCATCAAAAAGAGTCTTTCCTAAAAGATAAAGAAAATATCCGGTTAGTAGGTCAAGCACAATTTGTACAAGAGTAACAAAAATAATACTGTTGCCGGAAATCGCGTATAGAAATGCAAGAAAATGGGGATAAAGCGGCGCCATATAAAAAACTTCGTTGTTTCCTGTTACCGGGTCTTCTTGTATCTGCTGTGCCCAGATATGGAAGGTTTTTTGATCGTATTTGTCTAAATAGGAAGGATCAAAAAAGACTGTTTGACTGAATGAGAAGAGAAAGGCGAGTCGAAAGAGAAGACCCGCGGAAAGAAGAATGATAAGAACTCTTCGTTTATTCATTGCGTTTGAAAATAGGCGATTGTTTCTTTGATAATTCGTTCTATGGTGTAATGTGGTGAAAACCCAATCAGTTTTTCAATTTTTGTGGTATCGGGAACTCTTTTTTGCATATCTTCAAAACCTTTGGCGTAAAGAGTGGTGGGTGAAATATATTCAATGGGAGAATCGCTCTCTGTGAGTCGGATGATGAGCTGAGCAAGCTTTTTTATAGATATCTCTTCGTGACTTCCAATATTGAAAATTTCTCCCATTGCTTCTTTCTTTTCTGTAAGGGCAATTAAGGCGGCAACCACATCTTTGCAGTGAATAAAACAACGAGTTTGCGATCCGTCTCCAAAGACAGTAATCGGACGATTTTGCAGAGCTTGAGTAATAAAGCGCGGGATAACCATGCCATAGGTTTCTCTTTGTCTCGGTCCGACAGTATTAAAGAGCCGCGCGATAATAACGTTAAGGCCGTGTGTTTCTCTGTAAGCCAATGCGAGGAATTCATCAAGTGCTTTACTGCAAGCATAACCCCAGCGTTTTTTTGTGGTGGGGCCCAGTACGATATCTGCCTCTTCCGAGAAGGGAATATGAATATTCTTTCCATATACTTCAGAGGTAGATGCAAGAAGAACCGGTTTATGATATCGGGTTGCTAATGCAAGTACGTTTCTGGTTCCTTCAACATTTGTTTCAAGAGTAGAGAGGGGATTTTCCATTACGGTTTTTACACCTACTCCCGCGGCGAGATGAAAGATAAAGTCGGAGTTTTGTACAAGTGTTGTTAGCAGGGGATAATTAAGGATCGTGTCTATCCATAGTGAAAAACGAGGAGAATCAAGGTATCCCTTAATATTTTCAATAGTACCGGTGGAAAGGTCGTCAAGGATCTCCACGGAATGATTCTTTTCAAGAAGGATGTCAGTAAGATGTGAACCAATAAATCCGCATCCTCCGGTGATGAGGTATTTCATAAATCCTCCCCAAAGAACTCTCTATAATACTCTTCTCTTATATTCCATTCTTTTTTTCTTTATTAGAAAAAGGATAGTGGTACTATTGTATCTTTTTCCTGAGAATTTTTCATCTATTTTTTTGTGCGCCTATATGAAGAGAGGGTTCTATCCAATTTTTTTCTGTACTTTGCTCCTCTGTCATGATGTTTTTGTCAAGACCTTTCCTTAAATGTACAGAAAAAAGTATACACTACCGAAAAGAGGGTCTAAAAAACTTTTTTTATCACCTTTATTCAGGCTCAAACTGCATTGGAAACCTAATCTCCTTCAGGTTTATCTTGTATTGGAAAAGAGTAATAATTGACGCGATAAAAAAAAGATTTTACAATAACAACAAATTTGATTGCCGTTCACCCTATAAAGGAGGTGAATAAAGATATGGCGACAGCAAAAAAAGCGGCCAGAAAGGCGGTCAAGAAAGTAGTAAAGAAAGCAGCGCCGAAAAAAGCGGTGAAAAAAACAGTGGCACAAAAAGTGGTAAAGAAAGCGGCACCAAAGAAGTGTGTCAAAAAAAGCGCTGTGTCAACAGTTAAGAAAGCGGTAAAAAAAGCTGCCCCTAAAAAGGTGGTAAAAAAAGTCGCCCCTAAAAAGGCGGTAAAAACAGTAGTCAAAAAGAAAGGTACCACGAAAAAATGAGACGGAAGAAGAGAAAGTTACGGTGGCGCTCCAAGCGGGCGAATCATAGAAAAGCCCCGACTCGGAGAGGATGATCTACGGCATGCACGCAGCCAGTCGGTTTACAGAAAGAGTGAACTTACAGAAGTTTCAAGATGAATGCGCTTGATAGCTTCTCCAAGTAGTTCGGATACCGACAGTACTGTAAGAGAAGGTACAGCGGGTGGAGATTGATGAAAGACAGTATCTGTAACAATAATTTCAGAGATTTGCGACTGGGTAAGATGGTCAAACGACGGTCCTGAAAAGACACCATGCGTGCATGCCGCAATAACAAGAGAAGCTCCATGCTCTTTTAGTGCTTTCGCCGCTTCTGCGAGAGTTCCCCCGGTTGATATCATATCATCTACTATCACTGCATCGCATCCCTTTACTGCACCGATTAGATGGACGGCCTCTACAGAGGCTGGTCCATCTCTGCGTTTATCAACGATTGCAAGGGTTGCATTAAGCCGCTTTGCGAATGCTCGGGCTGTTTTGACACTTCCTACATCCGGAGAGACTACAACCGGATTATTCAATTTTTTTTGTTTCAGATAATTGGTCAATACAGGCGCGGCAAAGAGATGATCAACCGGAATATCAAAAAATCCCTGAATTTGGGGCGCATGAAGATCCATTGCAAGGATTCTCTGTGCGCCTGCGGCAACCAAAAGGTTTGCAACAAGTTTTGCGGTAATAGGAACCCTTGGTCTATCTTTCCGATCTTGGCGAGCATATCCATAATAAGGGATAACTACAGTAAGTCGTTTTGGAGAAGCGCGCCGTATTGCATCAAGAATAACGAGTAGTTCCATTAGGTTCTCATTTACTGGCGGACTTGTGGGTTGGATAAAAAAGATATCTTTTCCCCTGATATTTTCTTCTATTTGAACAGATACCTCACCATCAAAAAAACGAGAGATATTGATTGTTGCAAGCGGTTTATTGAGATAATCCGCGATTTTTTTCGCCAGTGATAGATTGGCGTTTCCTGATACAAGTACACAGTTGTTCATGGGTTCACCGCCTTTTTTTTGCGAAGGTACGTTTCTGCTTTCTGTAAATCTTCCAAGGTATTAATGCCAAGAGTTTCTTCCGGAGAAGATGTGATGCAGGTTGTGATGGTCTTTCCCGCATTGCTCATAAGTTCCACAATATCAGTAAGATAATATTCTTGTTTGAGTGGATTGCGCTCTATTTGGGGAAGGAAGAAGAAGAGATCTTGAGCCTTAAAGAGGTACACTCCTGTATTGATCTCATTAATTTCCCTTTCTTTTTCAGTGGCATTCAATTCTTCTACGATACGGACAATGCCGCCTAAATCGTTTCGTGCTATTCTCCCATATCCTTTTGGTTCTTCTACTTTGGCGGTAAGAATAGTGCAGGATGCATTGCTATTGATATGGGTTGTGCGAAGGTTTCGCAATGTTTCAGTGGAAAGAAATGGAGTATCTCCGCACATGACAAGAATGGTTCCTGAAAAGTTCTCAAATGCGAGGCGAGTTATAAGAACCGCATTTCCGGTTCCCGCAAGTTCTGTCTGTTCTACGAAGATAACGGGAAACCCTTTTAGTTCTTCTATTACATCCTCTTTTTTGTGGCCAACAACGACCACGATTTTTTCAGGATGAAGCTGTAGAATGGTGTCAAAGAGATAGTGAAGGAGGCTTTTATTCTGAAGTTTTTGGATGGTTTTTTGTTTTTGTCCTCCAAGCCGTTTTCCTTTTCCTGCCGCAAGTATTACTATTCCTAAGGGTTCGTTCATTTTTCTCTGCCTATATAAGGTTGGTGGTGAGGAAAAGTAATATATATATGCTGCTCCGCGAGGATTGTGCGGCTGAAATACGTTACGCACATCCTCTTCCAAAGGAATTCCAAAGAAGAGTGGTCGTAGGTGCGGCGCCTTGCCTGGTGCTTCACCGTCATGTTAAGTTTGGTATGACGCACCACCTCGGCTCAAGTTATACCGGGTGTGGTATGTAAGTTACAAACAAGCCTCGGTTTTCGATACGGCTCAGGTCGGCCACTCGCTGGCAATCCTGCCTCTTCGTCGGATTGCCTGACTTCGTTCTCTTCGAATCCTCTCTCAGAAGAAGTAATATATATATATATATGCTGCTCCGCGAGGATCGGCGCCCCTCACTTTCGGAACGTTCGGGGTCGGCCATTCGCGAAGATTGCTGCGCTCGCTCGCAATCTTTCCACTTCGCTCCTTTCGAATCCTCTCTCAGAAGAAGTAATATATATATATATATGCTGCCCGGCGAGGATCAGCTGCCCCTCACTTTCGGAACGTTCGGGGTCGGCCATTCGCGAAGATTGCTGCGCTCACTCGCAATCTTTCCACTTCGCTCCTTTCGAATCCTCTCTCAGAAGAAGTAATATATATATATATATGCTGCCCGGCGAGGATCGGCGCCCCTCACTTTCGGAACGTTCGGGGTCGGCCATTCGCGAAGATTGCTGCGCTCACTCGCAATCTTTCCACTTCGCTCCTTTCGAATCCTCTCTCAGAAGAAGTAATATATATATATATGCTGCCCGGCGAGGATTCGAACCTCGAACCACGGCTCCAAAGACCGGTGTGTTACCATTACACCACCGGGCATCCTGTTTTAGAATCAGCCCCCTACTCTATGGGCTGTTCTTCTATTTCTTCTATTCCTTCTGTTTTTTCTCTTTCTTCGGGAGTTGTTACAGGTGCGGTTGTTTTTTGCTCTTCATACTCTATTAAAATTTTATTCTGAAGATACTCTCTAAATTCTGTATTGATTGGATGCGCAATATCTTTATGTTGCTGAGAAGCAAGAAGTTTTACTCCTTTTGTAGGAGAGATTGATGTTGCGCAGTTGCCGCAAAATTTATTGCTGACAGAGTTTTTAAAACCACATTTTATACAAGATTTTTGTGTTTTTCTGCTTGGCATGGCAACAAAAAGGCCGTTTTTCCCTTCAATGATCCGTATTTCTCTGACGACGAAAGAATGATCAAATGTAACCGATGCATAAGCCCGGAGGCGACTGTCTGCTTTGTGGATCAGAGATATCCGCGTTTCAGTTATTTCCATTGAATTCCTCCTTGTCTATGGTGCAAGGTTCGCTGGATGCAGCATATCTTTGCCATGACATTACTTCCTTAGGATGGCTTGCGGGCAGAACATAGTCATTAGGAAATATAGAAAAAAGTGCGCCTCCTGTTCCAGTAAGAAAAAAGGGAGAATGAAAGGTTTGTTGGAGCATAGTGCGAGTAGCCGCAAGTTCCTTTCTTACGCGCATACTTGGCTCCTCAAGTCTGTTGAACATACGGCACTGCGCTTCTGTGATTTTGTTTTTCCATAAAAAATTCAATAAAATTGTAATGTTCTCGCGGGCTGTTGTCAAATTTACATAATTTTTGAGAGAAAGAGTCTCATAGACTTTTTTTGTAGAAACTTCAAAGGCTGGAACAAAAATAAGATAAGAAAGATGAAAGGGGGCGGGTAAGGGATGAATGGTCTCTCCGATTCCTGTTATGATAGATTGTCTGCCATGCAAAAAGAGAGGAACATCGGCGCCAATAGTGGTGCCTCTTTGAAACAGGCTCTTTTTATCAAGGCCGAGGTTCCAATGGGTATTGAAAAATTTTAAGATAGATGCCGCATTACTGCTTCCTCCTCCCATACCACTTCCAGGAGGAATTCTTTTCGTGATGCGAAGAGCGTATCGGGGAAGAGATGCTTTTGAAGATGCAAGGGATTCAATAAGGCGAACTGTTTTTGTAACACTATTCTCAGAGGGGATTCTCCATGGGCTTTCAAAGGAAACCGTAAATTGAGAGGCGGGAGTTAGCTTAATTGTATCATGGAGAGAGATAAGATCTACCAAAGAACAGAGTGTATGGTAACCATCGGAACGTCTACCGGTAATTTCAAGGAAGAGATTAATTTTTGCCGGAGAAGAGAGGAGTATGGCGCTCATACATCTGAAGGGGGGTGAGGCTTGTGAAGGGATGTTTTTGCTTCTTTTGCGATCTTTACCTGTGCGGCTCTAAGGAGTTTCCCTTCTAATGTATATCCGGGCCGAAGCTCTTTGAGGATAGTGTTAGGCTTGTATTCACTGCTTTCTTCTATATCTATCGCTTCATGGAGGGAGGGATTAAATGTCTCGCCTACAGTGGGAATTTTTGCAATACCGAGTGAAGAGAGAAGATTGTCAAACTCCTTCCCGATCATTTTGATTCCGACCATAATAGTATGGTTGTTCTTATCGGATCCAGTGAGTCCAGAGAGCGCTTTTGAAAAGAGTTCATCAAAGCCAAGAAGATGCTGTACGGTTGAGGCAATGGCATATTGACGAGTTTCCATCTTCTCTTTTTCTGCTCGTTTCCGAAAATTATCTAGTTCTGCGGCAAGGCGTTTTGCGCGTTCTTGCCATTCTGTAAGTTCTTTGTTTAAACGGAGACGTTCTTTTTCAGCTCTCCGAAATCGGATCCCCATTGCTTTTAGGTTGGAAATATCCTGTTCTCTTAGGTGAATGATACGGTTCCTTCTTGATATTGCCCCTTTTTTTCGTAATATATTCATTGTATGATTCCCATTCGCCAGGGAGGCCAGTAGATAAAAAGCGCCTTTCCCACAATATATTTTTCTGGAACAAACCCCCAAAATCTGCTATCTTTGCTGATAAAACTGTTGTCGCCAAGGACAAAAATAGATCTATCCGGAACTAATGTGGGGTGTGTTGTGCCATACTCTCCTTCACTGTAATAGTAGTGAGAAGTTATATTTTCAGGAGAGGTAAGTTCATTGTTGTTGATGAAAATTTTTCCACTATAAATCTTTACCTCTTCGCCTTGAAGTGCGATAAGACGTTTGACGAAATCTCTTTTAGGGTCCTCGGGATATTTAAAGATGATAACTTCTCCTCGTTTGGGATCTCGTATTTTATAAAGAACTTTATTTGCGAGAAGGCGATCTCCCACTTTTAATGTGGGAAGCATTGAGGTGCTTGGAATTTTGAATGCTTGCACAAAAAATGTCCGTAATATCAAGACAAAGGCTATCGCATATATCCATGAGAGAATTTCTTTCTTTTTATTGCTTCTTTCTTTCTGTTTCATAAAGGACCTCTTATATACAGGATGTGTTGTACATAGTCTTCTGGGAGTTCTTTCTTTTGTTGAGAATCTTTTGATAGAGCGCACTATGCGCCGCAATCATATTTTTCAGTTGATAATGTTTCTCTACCCTAGCGCGTGCCGCTTTTCCCATAGAGTTTGCCAGAGAAGGATCTTTAATGAGTTGCATCATTCGTTGTGCAAGTTCTTCAGGGTTTGACACTGGTACTAAAAAACCTGAAATACCGTCTTCTATGATTTCAGAAAGGTCTCCGACATTGGTAGCGACGATTGGTTTTCCCATTCCCATTGCTTCAAGCGCCGCTACAGGGAATCCCTCCCAGAGGGAAGATATAACAACAATATCAAAACAGGCAAGATAATTATACACCGGAGAAAGAAATCCGGGAAGGCGTACCTTTGATTGAATAGAAAGAGTTGTTGCGAGTTCTTCAAGAAAGGATCGTTCAGGTCCCTCGCCCGCAATAGTAAAGATGGTATTCGGATAATGGTGTAAGACAATTTTCGCGGCATAGAGAAAATCGTTATATCCTTTGGCAATCCGTAGGTTTCCAATGCTTCCTACTATAATCTCTTTTTGAGAAAATCCATAATAGCCTCTATCTGGTTGAATGAAGGAGAGAGAATCAAGAGAGATTCCATTGGGAATATGGTAAATACGGTGCTTTGAAAGAGAAGTATGGGTGTGTAATGCGCGAATACCCGCGGTGGAATTGGAAATAACCGCGGAGGGAATTGAGGGAGGAAAATATTCCGCGATCCAGTGAAAGCTTTTTTTCCAATTGTCGGTACTTCGTTGCGACATAATAAGAGGGGTTCCAGTACAGATACAAAGCGCTTTTCCTAAAAGGTTCCCCCAGAAGAGAAAAGAATGGATAAGAACCGGTTTTATTGCGATAAAGCGCGTGATAAGGCGGAAAATACCTTGTAATGGCGTATGTTTTAGGTTAAGTGCATAGTTCGGCACAGCCATTTGATCTAACATATCGTGGAAAGGTCCTCTTTTGTCCATGGTGATAATCATTGGAGAGAATCCATGGCAGGAGATCTTTTTTGCAAGGAGTGCAAGCATTTTTTCTGTTCCGCCAAGTTTTTTGCTTGGAATTAGATAGATGATCTTATTTCTCATAAAAGGGAGAAAGTGTTGGAGGGATGCCAAGACTTTTTCTTCGTAGCGCTAAAAGTGCATTCAATGCCGCTTGAGGAGGGATTGTAAGAGTTATTCGCTGAGAATTGAGAAAGGTCTGTTCTACAGAGGAATCCGCGCAGGCAACAATCTTGCATCCCTGTAAACGGATACGGGTATCCTCTTCGTTTAAGGTTGCAAACGGTTCAGTATGAAGAGCATCGCGGTCTGAAGAAAAAATTGCGCTATGAAACTTCTGTTCTGTCGCTGAAAAAATAATTGCCCTTTTACCGTTATGGCGAAGCGCATATCCTATGCCGTCAAGAGATCCGACAGGATAGAGTTTTTCCATATTGGCTTCTGCCATACCGATTGCCGCTCCCATACCGAGGCGGATTCCTGTCCATGATCCTGGACCTAAGGATGGCACAAAAAGGCTAATTTTTTTTTTATCTATTTTTGCCATTTTTACTATTGCGTTGATTGCGGTAAAAAGCTCTTTTCCAGGATCTTCGCTTTCCCATACGAGAGAAGCGGCTATTTTTTCTTCTATGCTTATCGCAATACTTGCGGGGCGGTGGGAAAGTTCAATTGAAAGAATCGTCATCGCGGATCCAGATAGTGTATTAATATTTATAGAGTGAATAATAAGAAGGCTTTATAAACGGGTTGAAATGAAATATAGACCATTATTTTTTTGAAAGAGAAAGAAGCAGGTTCGTAAGACTTTTGCTGTCAAGGGATAATTTGTCGCCCATATTAACCCTTGCAACAATATCTATGTTGGCGGTTCCTAAAGGTACGCTTCCTCTAAAAAACAGAGGAATCTTTTCTTCATCGGCGCTGATTCCTACCATAAGTTTGCCTGCTTTGAAAATGCCTTGATCTTCATCGCCCTCTGTATGAAGAAGCACATAATTTCTCCGTCCTACTGAGGGAAATGTTTGTGTCTTTTTTTCTATAAACGATACCCTGAGGTTCCATACTTTTGTAATACCGACCGGAAGGGAAAAGTTGCAAGGATTGCCAATGTTCATTCCCCTTACTCCGTAAAAGACCGAAAGTCCATCATAAACATAGGAAGTAAATGGCACGGTATTCGTTGTTTTGGCATACATGACATTATTTCGGTATTTTTTTGTTTCATAGGTGAGTTCTTTTTTTCGTTGATTGATACGGGTCGTGGTTATTTGAGAGCTTTTTCTTCCTGCATAGTAACCATAGTAGTAGAACGGAAGATTGGTCTTTACATCTACATACGAATCAAATCGGTTATAGCCGTATCCTACTTTGGTCATAAGACCTTCTGGAAGGGTAATACCGACAAAATGGTATACATCTGATCCTTGCAATTTCTCTTTTTTACAGGCAAGAAGAAGTTTTCCTACATGGGCGAAATTCCAACGAACCGTGTATACGATACATTCGCCAGGAATTGCAAGAAGTGTGGCTTTTGAAATGGGTGCTCTCGCAGATTGGCTAGATTGGGAAGGATCGGTTGGTTCGTCCTCTTCGTCAATGGTGATTTTTTCTGATTTGGCAATAAGCGTGGAATCTTCAACAGGCTCTGTTTCTTTTACAATGGGAGTATCCTGCATAACAGAAGCGCTTTTGGGCGGAGGGGTTGCCTGTTCCACAGGAGAAGGAGTTTTCTTTGTAAGAACAGGAGTAATAATCTCCTCTTGTAGAGAGGTTTCTGTCAGGACCTCTTCTGCAAAGCTGGTTTCTGAAGAAAGTCCATCTTCAGGGATTGCTTCTGTTTTTTGGATTACTACTTCACTTTGTTCAGAACATCCTGAAAAAAAGAGAAGAAGAAGGAATCCGCCTGAAATAATAAGTGTTTGTAAATAATGGCGCATACGTTAAGGTAGTATATCTTTTTTTGTGAAATTTGCAAATGAAAGACCTTGCTGGTTTTCAACCTTTTTTTAATCTATTGCAGGGAGATAAAAAAAGATAAGAAAAAAAGTTTCTTGGAAGGAAGAAAAGATATGATACAATAATATTCTATTTTTTCCTTGTGCATAGAATGATCTGCCATAGGCTTTAATAAGGACTTGAAATGAATGATGAAAAAATCCCTTCTCAGAAAGAGAACCATCAACTATCTACTCCTCCCGTTATCCTGATAGGTAACGCAAATGTGGGAAAGAGTGTTATTTTTTCTCTTCTTACCCGCGCTTATGCGGCGGTTTCTAATTATCCGGGTACAACGGTAGAACTTTTGCAGGGCGTAATGGAGTTTCGGGGAGTAAAACGTGAAGTGATTGATACTCCCGGTGTTGCGGATTTTGCGGGAAGAAGCGAAGATGAGCGGGTGGCGAGGGATGTGGTTTTTTCTTATCCAGAGGCGACGACAGTTCTTGTGGTGGATGTGAAAAATCTTTCCCGGGGCCTTTATCTCGCTCTTTTTCTTTCTGCTCTTGGAAGAAAGATGGTTATTGTGTTGAATATGATAGATGAAGCCGAACACCGAGGAATTGAAATTGATTTTTCTATCCTCAAGCGATTGTTCAATGTTCCGGTGGTTCCGATGGTTGCGGTGAAAAGCGTGGGGTTTGAAGATCTTCTTGATGCGATAGATGCCGCAACTTCCAGTTCTTATTTTCCTCCCCTTTCTTCAGATCTTGCGATGGCTGTTTCAGAAGCGGAAGAATGTTTTCCTTTAGAACAGCCTGATAGAAAGGGAGCCGCGATTGTGGCGCTTTGCGCTCCGGAACGTTTTGAGTGTGAAACTTTTGATCGTGCACTTTTAGATTGTGTGGATAAGGTGGGAAAAAAATTCTGTATAGAACAGAAGGAATCGTTTCCCGCCATGCTTGCGAGTTCGTGGATGCAGGTTTCCACCGATATTGCGAAACGTTCTGTGAAACAGGTGGTTCTTAATACAAAGCCGGCTGCCGATAGATTTCTTGAAGCCATTGGTAATGTAGCGATTCAGCCGGTGGCAGGTCTGTTTATCGCGATTGCGGTTCTTGTTGTTATGTTTCTTTTTGTGGGAATGTTTGGAGCGGGATTTTTAGTGGATTTTATCGGTAGAGAATTTTTTGATCGTTTTTTTATACCTGTAGTCAACACTCTCTTACATGACGCGCCATTATTGATAAAGGAATTTTTTACCGGTCCTTATGGAGTTATCACTATGGCGGTTACGTATGCATTTGGCATTATTTTACCTATTACCACCACCTTTTTCTTCTTTTTTGCTCTTCTTGAAGACAGCGGATACCTGCCGAGAATATCGGTGCTTGCCGATCGGGTTGCCAAACTTGTTGGTGTAAGCGGACGGGCGGTGATTCCAATGTTGCTTGGCCTTGGATGCGGGACCATGGCGACTCTTTCAACCCGTATTTTGGAAAGCGCGAAAGAGCGTTTTATTGCCACTTTTCTTCTGGCGCTTGCGGTTCCCTGTTCCGCGCAACTTGGCGTTACGATAGGTATTTTGGGAGGGATTTCTTTCGCGGCGCTTGCGGTTTGGGTGGTGACTATTCTTTTCTTTATGGTAGTGGTGGGAACCTTTCTTGACCGTATTATTCGCGGAGACGAATTGTTGAGCGTGATAGAAATTCCTCCATTGCGGAGGCCCGGGATGCGAAATGTTTTCTTGAAGACAGGGCATCGGGTTTCGTGGTATATGAAGGAGGTTCTTCCTATTTTTCTTTTTGGAAGCATTATTCTTTTTTTATGCGATGTAGTGGGAATAATGAAAACAATCAATGCTATCTCTGGATTTTTTGCCAAATTTTTAGGGCTTCCCTTTGAATCCGGCATTGTCTTTGTTACTGGTTTTTTCCGAAGAGATTATGGGGCCGCCATGCTTTATGATCTTTTTCAGAAAGGACTTCTTTCAGTCGGTCAGACAGTTATTGCCGCGGTTGTCTTTACCCTCTTTATTCCCTGTTGTGCGCAATTTTTTCTGATGGTGCGTGAACGCGGACTTAAAACCGCGCTTATGATTGCGACCGCAGTCTTTTTTCTTGCGATTATCGGAGGCAAACTTATTGGGATTCTAATACATTCCCTCTCTCTCTTTGGGGGTGTGGCATGAGAAGGCAAACACGTTGTAGATGGGGGTTGTGTAGAAATAATGCATGGGGCCGTTCTCTCGCAGAACTCCGCCGAGGCGAAAAAGCGGTTGTGGAAATAGTATGCGGAAAAAGGAAAGCCCTACTCTACTCGTACGGCATTGTTCCGGGAAGTGAGGTTGAAGTTCTTCAAACCTTTCCTCTTTATGTGGTAAGGGTTGGGCAGACAGAGTTGGGATTGGATACTGCGGTATGTACTGATATTGTGGTTTCTGAAAAGAACACGGTGTAAAAGAATAAAGATAATCCCTCTTCCATTTTTTGTTTCTTCTTGTTTCGCTCTCATCTTTTTTTTTTCTCTTTCGTATCATCAAAAGCATACTTTTAGCATTGCATGGATCCCGGTATATGTTGGAAGCAATAGAGAAAGAGTTAAAAAAAGAACCTACTGTTTTTTTTACTGCATCTCTCTTCAAGATTGGGCGGTTTGCAGGTCCCAGAATTTCCGATAGGAGCGGTTTAGTTGGAGAAGTTCCGCATGGGATCCGCTTTCAGTGATAACTCCTTTTTCAATAACAATAATGCGGTCTACAATTTGAAGGGTTGTCAGGCGGTGGGCAACAATAAAGGCGGTTCTTCCAGACATAGCATTGGAGAGTGCTTCTTGCACAAGCTGTTCCGAGGCGCTGTCAAGAGAGGCGGTTGCCTCGTCAAGAATAAGGACAGGAGGATTTTTCAGGATCGCGCGCGCGATTGTTAACATCTGTTTTTGACCTCCGGAAAGTGTGGTGCCGCGTTCACCGATGATAGTGTCATATCCATCTTGAAGATTTAGGATCTGTGTATGGACATTTGCTCTTTGGGCCGCATGAACAATCTCTTCAAAAGAGGCATTATGTTTTCCGTATGAGATATTGTTTCTCACTGTATCTCGAAAAAGAATGGGTTCTTGTGTAACGAGTCCGAAGAGTTCTCTGAGCGAGGCGAGAGTATAATGTTGGATATTGGTTCCATCAATAAGGATCATGCCGGATGTAGGATCATAGAATCTGAGAAGGAGGTTGGTAAGGGTTGTTTTTCCTGTTCCCGTTGAACCGACAATTCCAATTTTTTCTCCTGCTTGTACCGTAAGATTGATATTTTTGAGAATTTCTTTTTTACCATAAGAAAAGGAAAGATTTCGGAATTCAATGGTTTTCTTGATTTCGGAAAGTTTTTCGTTCCCTGTATCAGGAACGCTAGCATCTTCATCAAGAACAGTAAAGATCCGGGGAAGAACGGTAAATCCCTGTTGCAGAGAGACGCTTGAGTTACCGAGCGATTTTAATGGGCTAAGAAGGGAAAAGAGCGCAAAAAGAAAGAGCATAAAGATTCCGGTTGAGATGGAGCCCGCCATTACGTGACGCGCGCCGTATACGATAATCAAGGCGCCGCCAAAGGTTGCGGTTAGTTCTGTGAAGGGAGAAACAATCGCAAGTCGTTTTATTGTGGACATAAGAATTTTGAAGATAGTTTCGCTCTTTTGGGAAAAGCGCTCTACTTCATATTTTTCTCTATTGAATGCTTTAATGATTGGTTGCGCATAGATGCCTTCATGGATAATGCTGGTCATGGCTCCAACGGTTTCCTGATTTTTTTTGGTAAGTTTTCTAACCTTTTTTCCAAGGTTCCAGAGGGGCAACATAAGAAGAGGAAAGATAAAAATTGAGATAAGAGAGAGTTTCCATATAAGAAAAAATATAATGGTAAGATAGACAAGGGTTTCAAAAAACTTAAAGAGAAAAGTAGGAAACCCTATGCTTAACGATTCATCAAGAAGATTAATATCATAGGTAATGCGGCTCATCATCTCCCCTGCCCTGTTCCGATGGAAGTAATCAAGAGAAAGAGAGAGAGTCTTTTCATACAGAGCGTTTCTAAGATCTGCAATAATACGTTTACTGAAATAGTGAAGAAAATAGTTCTGAAGATAGAAAGTGGCGCCTTTGACGACCATAAGGAGCACGATAAGCGTAATAACGGTTTTTAGAAGAAGAATAGGATCCATGGCATTGATTTTATTGAGAAGGGATTCAAGAAGATGCTGTAATGGTCCTGGAAGTCGTTTTTGAAGTACGATGGGAGAATGTTGAAAGACTCTGTCTACAAGCGGTACTATCATTCCAAGGGAAATACCATTGGTAAGAGAACAGAGCCATGCAAAAAGTATGCCGGCATATAATCTCCCAAAAGGTATCCGAAGGTAGCGTTTTAATTTAAGGTATTCCCGAATCATTCTCTTTTTCCTGTCTGTATGCCAGAACTTAACACAGCCTATTTCTATTCTTTCCAACTCTGCATTATAGTGTAAATAGGGCGAGAAGACAATCTTTTATTCTCTTTTGCTATCATCAAAAAAAGATTATCTTCTTTTCGTAAAAGTGAGTTTCATCTGTGTCTGCTATGGAACCCTGTAAAACTCTCCTATAAAAAGAAGAGCGCGCGTTTTGCGAGAAAAATAGTAAAAATGTTCCAGTGGTTTGATATCAGGCCATTGTGCTCCAAGTTGTTGTGCTTTGGAATGACCAAAATCCGGGGTTCCTATGATAAGGATTCCTTCGGGTGCAAGAAGGTCATCGCAGAGCTGAAGAGCAGAGAGTGGATTTTGGAGATGTTTAATAACATTAAACATAGTAATTGCATCAAACTCTTTTGGAGGAAGAGAAATGCTGTGGGAGAAATCTGTAACCAATGCATGTACTTGATAGGTTTTTCTTGCATATTCACTCTCTTTTTTGCTTCTATCTATTTTGTAAGTCTCCCATTTCCGATCTTGTGCGGCCGCAAGAAGGAAATCGCAACTGCACCCGATATCAAGAAGAGATATATCGCTTTTTCTTCCAAGAAGACGGCTGATCCGTCTTCTTTTTCGTCGGGTGTCCCGCATTTTTGAAGATTCTTTGCGCGCATAATTTTCAACATAGTAGGTTTGGGTAGAATGGTAAAAAGAAGAGAGAGTTTCTTTATCGGGTTGAGGATTTACAAAGCCAAGATTGCAATAAGAACAGGAAACAATGGTATATTCCTTTGTGGCGAATAATTTTTTATGGCGCGTGGTGTTACAGCAACAGGAAATGGTTGTCATGGTCTATTTCTTTCTGTAAGGAGGCGGTTAAGTGCGGTGAGAACATCTTCTACGGTAATTTTTTCCATACAGATAGGATGGAAGCAGTGAGGTCTATAGCAGGGACCTACAGGGCATGGTTTAAAAAGAACTTCTACTCCGGTTGGGCAGTGGCATGTAGGATCAGTCGGTCCGAAAATAGCAACTGCCGGAAGGCCGCAGGCAACGGCCGCATGAAGTGGTCCGCTGTCGGTGGTGACGATTCCAGCGCTTCGGTACATAAGGACTATAAGTTCGGTAAAGGTAAGACGATTCACTAAAGTAATTTCTTTTCCAGAAAGATAAGGCTCTATTGCATGAAAGTATCCATTAGGATCTATTCCGATAAAAATCGCTTCCATCCCAGAGCTATCCAGTTTTTTTGCAAGATCCGCAAAACGTTTTGGAATCCACTGTTTGCTCTTCCATCTTTTGCTTGAAAAAGGATGAAGAAGGATTCGTGGTTTCCCGGAAAATTGGCCGCGTGCAGAGATAGAAGAAAATATCTTTTCTGCCTCGGGAGATTCATATATTCGTGCCGGAGAAAGTTTGATAGAATCTCCTCCTAAACGTTTCAGAAGAACTTTATGGGAATCAGTGAAGTGAGAAACATTCCGTTCTTCCGCTATATGAAGAAAGTTCCTTGCCGGGTTATTGGTAAATCCCGCGCGTTTGTTTCTTCCGAACCATAGGGTAAGAAGGTTTGTTTTGAAGTTTCCCTGTAAATCTATGACAAGATCAAATCGTTCTTTTCTTAAAGGGAGAAGAATTTGAAAGAAATCTCGTGGCCGCGAACCTGAAAAGGAAAGAATGCGAGAAAGTCCGGGAATAAATGCGACAACTTCTTCAAAAGGTTTGTGGGTAAGAAGGGTAATATGGCTTTTAGGGAAGGCCTCTTTTATTCCTTCAAACAAAGGAATCATTGTAATAATATCGCCGAGGGCGCCTGTTCGTATAAGAAGAATGGTCGCGGGAGACTTCATTGGGATTCCTTTTTAATGAGTTGTTGATATACCGCAAGAGTGTCAGAGACTGTTTTATCAAGAGAAAAACGGGTGTATGCATATTTTCGCGCGCGTGTTGCGATTTCTCTCGCTTCTTCTGGATAGGTAAGAAGATGGCTGATCCAATGGGCGATTTCGTGGAAGTTTCCGGGTGTGGTAAGGTATCCGGTCTTTTTGTGAATAACCAGCTCCTTTATCGCGCCGCCTGATGCGGCAATAACTGGAACTTCCGCCATTTGCGCTTCCGCGACAGTGCGACCGAATCCTTCTGGAACAGTTGCCGCAGAGATAAGGATGGTAAGGTTTGGAATATACTTTTCCGAGGGACCTGAAAATAATGTTACATCTTCTGAAAGGTTGAGGGAATGGATTATTCTTGTGATTTTTCTCTTTCTTCTTTCGCTTCCGTTTCCTAATATAATTCCCTGAAAGGAAATACCTTTTTTTTTGAGGAGAGAGAGCGCTTTTAGAAAGAAGAGATGGCCTTTCCCAGGGGTAAGCCTTCCTACAATTCCAATAGTGGGCGGTTTCTGTTCTTTTAAAGATTGAGGGGTGAAGAGAAAAGGATTGATTCCATTGTAAACCACAGATATTTTTGCGGGATTGGCGCCGAGCCGAGAAACTGAAAATTCTGCAAGCGCCTTGCTTACCGTGATAATTCTGTCGCCAAGGATAAGAGAGCGCGTCCATGGATTTATCGGACAATAGCTATGAACCGAGGTAACCCATGGAAGATCGGGAAATTTTTTACGTGTGTGGTAGGCTACCCAGCAAGGGAATCTACTTTCCGCATGAAGAATATCGGGTTCTTCTTTTTCTATGATTGTTGCAAGAATTTTACAAGATCTAAGGAAGACGCGGGGGGTTTTTGTATCCATGGGAAGGTTGTACCATCTAACATTCGCTTCTTGTAGTTGAGGAAGAAGAGATCCCTCTCCTGCGGCAATGGCGATATGATGTCCATCTTTTTTTGCCTGAATGGCAAAATCCCGCACCCACATTTCTATACCGCCGATACCAAGAGAGGGAAGGATACGAAGGATTTTCATCTTAAAGGTCAAAGAGATAGAGTTGTTCTTTTTTATCAAGGATTAAACGGCAGGCAGAGAGAACTTTTTCCGGAGATAGTTGAGTAAGGCATTGCAGAGATAATCTGCATTTTTTGGGATTTTTGCAGGGAAAACAGGAGAGTTCCGCATGGATGATTGAATGTTCGGTTCCTATAGGTCCAAATCGGTAAGGGTTGGTGGGACCAAAGATTGCAACAGTGGGAATGGCAAGTGCAGAGGCAAGGTACATAATCGTGTTATGTTCGGAAATCACAAGGGTAGAACGGGAAAGAATGGCGGCAGTTTCATGGATAGAACGGACAGGCGCATAAGGAAGGATAGATTCTTTTTTGGAGATGAAGGAGGATATTTCTTCTACGGCTTTTTTCTCAATACCAAGAAAGATAATCTTTGTTTCATACTCTTCCGCAAGAGTATTGGCGATATGGGCATATTTTTCTGTTGGCCATTGATATTTTTTTTCTTCTGTTCCGGGAGCGATGACGACAATCGGAGTAGAAGAAGTGATTCCTTTTTTCTTTAATTCTTCTGTAACCTTCTCTTTTTCAGCTGAAAAGGAAGGGAAAAAGAGTGAGGTGGTTTTTGGAACCGGAGTTTTCAGGAGAGAGGAGACAATGCCAATGAAACGATCGCTTTCGTGGGTATAACATTTGTCGGAAAGAATTGTATGAGAAAAAAAGAAGAGACGTTTTTTTATTCGGAGCGCGTAAGGAATAAATCCGTTTGTAAGGTCTATTCCAAGATCGTATCGTTCTTTTCGCAAAAGAGCTATGATTGAGAAGAGCGAGGCGTTTTCTGGGATAAGATGCACACCTGCAAGGCGCTGGCTATGTAGGAGATAGTCTTTTGCCTCTTCTCCCGCGGCAAGAAAGATCTCTGCCTCGGAAAAGTGGTTCCGTATCATGGTGACAGCAGGACTCATAAGAAGGTTTTCATTGAGTTTTCTGCCGCCTATAATGAGGATTTTTTTCGGCTTATTTCTGTGCGAAGCAAAGCAGAACATCGTTGCGCCTCGTTGAGTGCGATGAAATGTTTTGATTTACATTCCTGTAGTATAGCGGGAAGCGAAGGAAGTTGGTCTACTGCTATGCGTACGCAGTGGCCTCCTCTTTCAAGCTGTGCGATGGTGGTCTCAAAGATTGTGGAATCTTTTTTTCTGCGCACTTCAAGAACAATCACTGGTTTTCCTGTGGAACAGGCCTCGGATATCATGTTTATGCTATCTTCTGTTACCAATATCATATCAGAAATTCCAAGAATTCCGAAATAATGAGATTTTTTCTTTTCTTCAGGAAATTCCCGGTATGGAAATTCTCTTTTTTCTTCAGTGAGAAGGCGAATTTTGGCACAGCTCTTTTGTGAAGTGCGCCGAGAGGTGGTTAGAAGAGATTGCGCCTCTTCTTTCTTGAGAAATAGAGAGAGAGGGGGAATAAGAGTTTCAATCCATTGCGGATCAATGTGGTAGGTTTGGTCGTCTCCTCCAATAAGAAGAGCTATTTTGGGGGAAGGAGGCGATTGTGGAAGTAAAGAAGAAAGATGGCGCGCTTCATCTTCAAGAAGTTCGCGGGTTACAGGAGTCGGAGCGCCGAGGGTAGCGATAACGCAAGGATGCTTTTTTAGAGAAGGATAACGGAGAAGGTCATGCTTGGGAACAACTAATGCGTCAAAGAGCGAGAGAGGAATACCTTCTGGCGTAAGAATACAGATAGAAAAGGAATGTTCTTTTTTCAGTATTGCATTGATTGGAGCAAGAGAAGAGCCTGTTGAGATGATGGTATCATAGGATAATGAGAATATCTTTTCTCCATCTATAAGTGTCCATTGTAAAAGGCGCTGTGCGGTCTTTTTTAATCCAAGCCGGAGTAGGAATCCTACAAGTTTTGAAATGATCGGATATCTTCCTTTTCTCATTGGAAGCCGGTATGAGGGACCCTTTATCCGTATTGTAACAATCTCTACTGTATCGCTAAGAAGACGCGCTATTGCCAAAGATTGATGAAGGTTTCCTTGAATGCCATCATGAAGAAGAAGGATTTTCATACTATGCGTCCCGAAGTCCCTTAAAATGAGAACATTTCCATAACGCAATACGCATCATGGGAATTCCTTCCTCTATAAAGGTAATGTCATCCATTTTTTCTATTGTATCAAATGCCTTTGTAAGACGGGCTGTGGTGGATTCTCTTCCACCCTCTTCTATGAAGATACAGTCCTTTCCTAAGACGCGAGTAAAATCTTGCCAGTAAGAATATCCGCGGCCAAGACCCGGTTGTTGAAAGATTGCGTATACTTCTGGTTGAAGTGGATGAGAAAACGCAATATAACTCGCAAGAGAAAATCCTCTGCACATAAGAAAGGTGTTATTTGTTCCTCCCAACTCTTCCTGTAACGAGGCTATGTGTGTTGCAAGTTTTTTCTGCCATGGCCCCATAAAGAATAGAAAACGCGCTCTTTGTTTGGATGGCAATAACCGCGCTGTTGTATTGGGAAAAAGTATGGCAGTATGAAGAATAAGAGTAATGAAAAATGCGAAAAGAGTTCCTGCAAGGAAGAGGGTCCGTTTCCATTGTGTGGTAAAAGAGGAAGAAACAATAGCATGTGCTAAAGGAGGAAAAAGCGCAATATATCCGATTGCAGGCCAATGGGCGGCTGTTTTTCCTATGGCGCTGAAAAAGAGAAAAAATATGAAAATCGGAAGAGACATCATTAGGAGAAAAAAGCTATCTTCATTCTTTTCTTTTTTTGTAGAAAGAAAAGTAGCGATAAGAACGATGATCCCTATAAAGAAGAGAGGGGTGATAACAGCGGCTTGTGTGGCAAAAAAGAGAAGAAATGAAGAGACCTGCGGAGAAATAGGGTTGGGAGAACCCCGATTAGTAAAGTTAAGGGCGAAATTTGCCCAGTGATGATTCGCATTCCATATAATAGCTGGAATAAAAAGAATGAATGCGAGAAGAAGGGCAAGCCAGGGCTCTTTGGTGCGAAGAAGAGGTCGGTGTTGTTTAGAGAAAAGAAGAAAGAAAAAAGCGGCAGGAAGGAAGAGAATCATAAGATATTTGCTCATCATTCCGAGTCCTATCGCGATTCCTGTTAGATACCATGCAATGGGTTTCTTTTTTATTATGGCGCTATGAAAAAAGAAAAGCGTTAAGATCCATGTAAGAATAAAAGGCCCTTCCACAGATGTAATGATTCCACCGACCGCAAAGAGTGGTATTGTTGATGGAAGGAGTCCGGCAAGCATTGCGGTTGCAGAAGAAGAATATAATTTTTTTGTAAATTTCCAGAGTATAAAGGAGAAGCCTGCAAAAGAAAGAGGACCCACGAGTCGTACAGTTGTTTTTGTAGCGGAAATCCATGTAAAGAATCGGACGATCCATGCTGTAAGAGGAGGATGATCGTAGTAACAAAGCGCCGGATGGCGCGACCATTCCCAGATATATGCTTCGTCCGCACCAAGGGGCACCCTACTCCCTATCCAGATCCGACAAAGAGTAAAAAGAAAAAGAAGAGAGAAAAAAATAATCGTATAGAATGAAGGGGATCTTCTTTTTTCGTTATCAATGTTGCTCTCTTTTTTTATAAGAGAATATCTTTTTTCTGCCATGAGACCTATCCATTTTTTTTTCTGTCGCGTATGATAAGGATTCAACGTATCTATGCAGAAGGCCTTCTTTGCGGCAAAAAGAGAAAAAAATCCTCCAGGCATGCTGTTCAAGGCTATCTTCCCGCGACAATACTCTTTTTATGAGAAAATTCTTCTTTTGTTGTATAGAATACGAGAGTGGTATACCGGGTATTAGAAATACTCTATGGTACTGGGAGGTTTGGGAGTGGTGTCAAAGAGAACCTTGACTATTCCCGGAATTTCTTTGAGGATTTGATTGGAAAGTTGTTCCATTTTTTTCCAGGTAAACCGGTATGGTTTTGCGGTAAGCCCATCTTTTGATTCTACCGCGCGTACAACGACTGTTTCTCCCAATATCCTTGTGTTGTTTGCAATACCAGTGGCTTTATTGCTTAAAAGAACTGGAAATGCTTGAAAAATAGCGGGGCTTCTAAGGTTTTTCTCTATGATTGTAGTCGCGCGTCTGGCAATTTCAACCCGGTCGGGATTTACTTCTCCGACTACCCGAAGAGAAAGGCCAGGACCCGGAAAAGGCCATTGATTAATAATTTTCTTAGGAAGGCCTATATGTTTTGCGACTGATTTTGCCTGTGATTTGGTAAGTTCCCTAAGAGGTTCAAGGATTTGCAGGCCATAGTGGTTAGGATTGATCCCTGCTTGTTGGAGAACATTATGGTATGTTTTGATGCCATGCTGTGTTTCCATAATATCAGGAAGGATCGTTCCTTGAACAAGGATATCTGCGGAGTAACTTCTAATCGCCTGGCTGAAGACACGATAAAAAGTATCGCGAAATGTTTTTCTTTTTTCTTCAGGATCAAGCTTATTTTGTAATGCCTCAAAGAATCGGTCCTGTACATCCCACACCTGAAGTTCTATCTTATGTTTCGCGAATAATGCGGTAGTTGTCTCCTTTTCATTGGATCTCATCATTCCTGTATCAAGATAGAGGGCTATAAAGGGTTCTTTAGAGGCGTGCTGTACAAGAAGGGCGCAGACGGTACTGTCAATACCGCCAGATACAGCAATAATAGTTTTTTTCTCTCGCAATGAGAGGGAAAGTTGATTCGTTTTTCGTCTAACGAATGAACGCGCTTGGAAATTTTTCATTTTGCAGAGAAAAGTTACCGTCAGTATATCATAGAGTTCTGTTTTGTCAAATAATTTGAGATATATTTAAGGAATATCTCTTTTTCTTCAATTTCTGTTTCAATATGAAGGATAAAGATCTCAAAAGAGCGAAGAAATGGCTTAATTTTTACCATATCTTTTGAAGTGGTAAGACAAAGATCCGCCTGAGAATCTTTAAAACGACGATGGATCGCAAGAATATCTTCTTTTGTATAGGAGAAATGATCCGGAAACCTGATAAGTTCAACTGAAGCGGGCTTGAGAGAATGAATCGTCGCAAGAAAGGAGTCGGGATTTCCGATTCCGCAGAAGGCAAGAACCCGGTTATGGGCAATTTTTGAGAGAGATTCTTCTCTTCCAAAGGAGGATTCAAGATAGCGGGGTGACGGATGCATAAAGAAGAGTGGAGTATTTCCTGTTTTAAATCTCTTTTGTACCTTCTTTTTCTCTTTTTTTTGGAGATTGTGAGGAGTATGGGAAAGGATAATATCTGCATAACGAAGAAATCTAATCGGCATTCTATATCTTCCCGCGGGAAAAAGAATCGGAGGCCATGAAGAGGGATTAATAAGGACAATATCAAGTTTTTGTTGAATACGAAAATGGTGGAACGCATCATCAAAGAGAATGCAGGAAGCTCCTTCTTGAATTGCTTGTTTTGCAAGGAGAACTTTGTTTCGCCCAGAATAGATCTTTGCGCCGGAAAGGTGTTGGGAGAGTAGTCGGGCTTCGTCCCAGCGGGTAGATCGGGTTCCATAGCAGACGATTGCAACAGAATAGTGTAATTCTACAAGGTATTGGGCGATAAAAAGAACAAGAGGTGTTTTTCCTGTGCCTCCCATTTCAATATTTCCCACTGAAATAGAGGGAACTGAGAGATTGATAGCAGGCCGGAACCGAGCAATAAAAAAGGTGAGGAGCCAGAAGGGAGTGAAAGGAAGCGTAAGCGCCGCCCAAATAGCCCATGCGAACGATTTTCCCGCACGTGATACGACCTCTCTATGGAAAAAGTCAGAAAAGACTCTGTTGCTGAGTAGTTTCGTTTTGTGCCTCGTCGTGAGTAGGGCTGATAGTAATGGTTCCAAACTTTCCATCGTATCCCGGTTCAACCAGTATTTTCCCCTCTCTCATCTTGACAATAGCGCTCGCAATGGGCTCTGAAAGAGCAGAGAAGATCTTCTCTGGGGGAGTGGTAAGAAGAATGGTTAATTCAGGCCCGAGCGTTTCAATAGCGTGGTTATAATGGTTCTGCACTGTTTGTGAAGCGGGATTTTTTTCAAGGACAGAGGAAAGAATTTGGTCAAGAGGGACTATATGATGAAACGGCATGGAAGAAATGGCGTTTGGGGGTCGGTCCGCGAGAAGGGTTATACGGTGCATAACGCCGACTGTTACTCTTTTTTTGCAGACAGGACAAAGATAGCGATTGGCGATTGTTTCTTCTGGAGTACTTCTTGCATTGCAGTTTCTATGTCCGTCAAGATGGTACTTGCCTTCTTCCGGGAAATATTCCACAGTAGAAAGAAAACGCCGCGTATCTTGGTCTTTAAGGATCCTGTATAATTCTCCGATTGAGAAGGAAGAAGAAAAGATATTGGCTTCTCTTGCCAATTTTTGCGGAGAATGGGCGTCAGAGTTAGAGATAAGGGTAAACTTGTCAAGACTTGAAAGTCGTCGGTTCATAGGAGGATCGCTACTAAGACCTGTTTCAAGGGCGGGAATAAAGGCAGTCTCTTCTTCAAAACAATCTTCAATACGGTCAAACCCTGAATGGGCTCCAAAGAGAGAAAAATGAGGAGTCCAGATATGGGCGGGAACGATAAATCCTTCTGGATCGTTTTGTCGTACCATTGTTGCGACTTTTTTTGCATCAAGCGAAAGGATTGGCCTTCCGTCGCTCATAAGATCTCCGTACTTTGCGACAGCCGCGCTGAAATTTTCAGCTCTTTCAAAGGAAGAGAAGAAAAGTATAATATGAATTTTTCGTAATGCTCCGTTTTTATGATAGATACTACTAACTTCTCCTGTAAGGATAAAGTCGGTATTGCGGTATGAATAGATGCCCTTACGATCAGTTGGAAGAAGAGCTTTTTGTAATTTTTTTCTCCATAACGGGTGGGTAATATCTCCGGTACCAAGAAGATCAATACCCTTTATACGGCTCCATTGGGCACACTTCTCTATATCCATTGAGGGGCTGGTAGCCCTGCTATACTTTGAATGAATGTGAAAGTCCGCGATATACATAGGTTACTCCTTAAGATGTTGAAATTCAGGTTTAAGAACTTTATATAATTGATCCAACGACTGAGAAATGATTTTTGTTTTTCCAAGGACAGGCATAAAATTGGTATCTCCCTTCCATCGCGGCACAATATGGAAATGCAGGTGTCCGGGAACTCCGGCGCCAGCAATTTTACCAAGATTGGCTCCGATATTAAATCCTTCAGGAGAGATCTTTTTTTTCAGGATAGATTCGCATTGTATAAGAAGGAAAAAGAGTTCTTCTCTCTCCTGTTTTGTAAGAGACGAAAGATCTTTCTTATGTTTTTTGGGAGCGATTAAAAGGTGGCCGTTATTATAAGGAAAGAGATTCATTACAACGATACAGGTATTGCCTTTATGAAGAAGAAGTTTTCCGCCACGTTCTGCAAAATCGCAAAGAAAACAGTCCTGCGGTGGAGGTTGAGTAATATAAGTAGAGCGCCAGGGGGCCCATAGAAGATTGTGCGATATGGAAGATTGTTTAGGCATAGGAACTCCTTGTGTTTTGTAATAATAGCAATGACTACGATGAAGAAGGATCCGGAAAGCTTTTTTTCTTCTCTTCTATGCTGTTAGATCTTCTATGATGACATTGTATGCGAAACTATCTTTATTGCAACCTTTTTACTTTTAGAGAGCTCTTTTCCAGGGTTTTATGGAATATTCTCTTCTGCGGACTCGCTTTTTTTCTTCTGTATAGAGTCTGCGTTGAGGCCGAGAAGTTCTCTATGATATTCTTTTACATAGGAAAGAAGCGCTCTTTTTTTATTCTCTACAAGACCGTCAAGAACACGTTCTTCAAGATATTGTTTAATAATTCCTACCTGAGGCCCAGGAGGAATCCCAAGGGTTTCCATAAGAAGAAACCCATCCAATTTCAGAGAAAAACGGGCAAGTTTCCTTTTTTTGTTGAGTGCTTTGATCCGTTCATAAAGCGCCTTTAGCGAATCTTGCGCTTCCATAACTTTTCTTTTATTTTTACTGGTAAGGTCTGATTCTGCGAGAAGAAAAAGTTCTTTCATATTTTTTCCGATTTCTCGGATAAATCTGGCAAGCGCATTATCGGTAGGTTCTTCTTTTGCAAGAAGATGGGGACGAAGATGGTAGCGGATGAGAAGAAGGATCATCTCTGTTTTATCTGCGGGAATCTTTAATCTTTCACAGATTGTTTTTGCCATCCGTTCTCCCACAAATTCGTGCCGGTGGAATGAGACTTTTCCATCAATTTTACGGAAAGTTTTTGGTTTTCCGATATCGTGAAGCAGTCCGGTAAGCCTGAGATAAGGATCTTTTGTTCTTTGGGAGAGATTATCAAGAACCTGCAGGGTATGTTCAAAAAGTTCTTTATAGGAAAGGTCTCTCTTTTCTTCTCTAAGGTTTGCTACTTCCGGAAGTATTAAACCGAGTACTCCCGACTGTTCCATAAGGGAAAATCCATATCCGGGCAATGGAGCAGAAAGGGTTTTTATGAGTTCATCAGAGATTCGTTCTATACTCACAATGGATAATCGGTGCGCATTATTCGCCATTCCTTCAAAAGTGCGGGCATCAATGGAAAAGGAGAAATGAGAAGCAAACCTGATCCCTCTAAGAATGCGGAGAGGATCGTCGAAAAAGGTTTGATCGGGAGATACCGGTGTTCTGATTACTTTTTCTTTTATATCTTTCTTTCCGTTAAATGGGTCAAGATATTTTTTTTCAAGAAGATCATAAGCAATGGCATTGATAGTAAAATCGCGGCGCTCCAGGTCTTCAAGAATTGTGGTGGGTTTCACCTGTGGTTTTCTAGAAAGGGCATGATAACTTTCTTTGCGAGCGGTTGCAAACTCAAGCTTTATCCCTTCTATCTCTATCATGGCGGTCCCGAATTTGCCATAAAATATCGGTGTGGGATACCGGTGAGCGCGTGAAAAGGCGCGCGCGAATGCAAGGGCGTCTCCTTCTACGACAATATCTATATCACGGGTACGTCTTCTACGAAAACGATCTCGGACATATCCGCCTACAAGATAGGCTTTTTCTTTCTGCTTTTTTGCCCATTCTTCAATTTGTTCTATAAGAATCTGTTCAGGGTTTGATTTTTTTTTCATACGAATTGTTATAGAGTTAAAAAAGACCGGTGATCTTTCCGTGAGAATCTATATCTATCTTTTCTCCCGCAGGTTCTGTGGGAAGTCCTGGCATCGTGCGAATTTCTCCGCAAAGCGGATATATGAATCCTGCGCCGGCAGAGATCCGTATATCGTCAATGGGAAGGGTAAAATCCCGAGGTCTTCCCTTAAGGGAGGGATCGTGAGAAAGAGAAAGATGTGTTTTTGCCATACAGATAGGAAGAGATTCAAAACCCCATTGGGAGAAGGTTCGTAATTTTTGTTTGGCGGTTTTGCTGAGAAGAACCTTCTCGGCGCCATAGATCTTTTTTGCGATGGATTCAATTTTTTCCAAAAGAGTGGCAGTTTGAGGATAGAGAAATTGGAAATGGTTTTCCTCTTCACAGGCATGAATGACTGCCTCGGCGAGTTCAATGCCGCCATTACCGCCTTTTTCCCATACATTGCTTATTGCCACATATTTTGCTCCCGCATTCTTTGAAATTTCTTTTATAAGGTTTAGTTCAGACTCGGTATCTGTGGAAAATCGATTGATTGCAACCACCGCGGGGATTCCGAATAATTGTACGTTTTCTATATGTTTTACGAGGTTTTCAGCTCCCTTCGCAATAGCATCAAGGTTTTCCGCAAGAATCTTTTTTGATAGGCTTTTTCCAGGGATAATACGGAATTGCCCGCTATGCATTTTCAGCGCGCGGACCGAACAGACGATAACAGCGCAGTCGGGACGCAACCCACTGTATCGGCATTTGATATCAATAAACTTTTCAAATCCGCAATCTGCGCCGAATCCGCTCTCTGTAACTGTATACTTTGCTAGGCGAAGCGCTATTTGATCCGCGATGATAGAGCTGTTTCCATGCGCGATATTGGCAAATGGTCCTGTATGAACAAAAACAGGGGTATGTTCAAGGGTTTGCATAAGGGTTGGTTTAATAGCATCTTTAAGGAGAACTGTCATTGCGCCCGCGACATGAAGAGATTCCGCAGTAACTGGATCTCCATTATAGGTAGTTCCCACAATAATACGGCCAAGCCGGTCGCGAAGATCGGAAATATCAGAGGTAAGCGCAAGAATCGCCATTACTTCCGAGGCAACTGTAATATCAAAACGGGTTTCACGAGGTATTCCGTTTTCTTTTCCTCCTAAACCTGTAATAATGTTTCGCAATGCTCTGTCGCTTACATCAATTACCCGAGGCCAGGTAATCTTTTGCGGGTTGAGGTTGAGAGGATTCTTTTTTGCGAGAGAGTTCTCAATGAATGCCGCAAGAAGGTTATGGGCAAGACCGACCGCATGTACATCGCCGGTAAGGTGAAGATTAAAATCTTCCATGGGAATTACTTGAGAGTACCCTCCTCCTGCCGCACCTCCTTTAATGCCAAAAACCGGTCCAAGAGAGGGTTGACGGATACAGGTGAATACCGAATGTCCTAAACGGGCGATCGCCTGCGATAATCCTATGGTTGTAACGGTCTTTCCTTCTCCGAGAGGTGTAGGCGTAATAGCGGTAACATCAATATATTTTCCTATTGGACGTTCTTGAAGTGTGGGAAGAATATCAAGAGATACCTTTGCTTTTGTGGTATGGTAGAGTTCAAGAAATGTCTCTGGAATTCCCGCATTCGCGGCAATGGTGCGGATATCCTTCTGTGGCGCTTTTTGCGCAATAGTAAGATCGTTCTCCATCTTTTCTCCCTGTAACGTACGGTATTTTCCTTATATTCCGCTTTGACGCAGTAGTTCCGGAACATATTGTTCCCAACCAAGCGGCATAATATGAATGCCTGCGCATAGAGATTTCATTCCTTTGATAAGTTCTGTGGCTATCTCAATGCTTGCGCCCGGTCGTTCTTCTTTTTTTGTTTGTGCCATCTTTTGTATATAATGGTTCGGTACTGAAATTCCCGCAACCTTTTCATTCATAAATTTTGCCATACCAGCAGATTTAAGAAGTACGATTCCACCAAGTATAGGAACATGAAAGCTCTCTGCTTTTTTCATAAAACGTTCAAAAATATCAAGATCGTATATTGCTTGAGTCTGAAAAAAACGGGCTCCCGCGGCCAATTTCGCCTCCATTTTATAGAGTTGGGGTTCTATAGGGTCTGATCCGGGATTTACAACCGCGCCCGCAAAAAAATCAGGAGTGCCTTCAAGGCTGTTTCCTTTCATATCGGTTCCTTCCATTAATCCCGAAAGAACGGAAAGAAGGCTTACAGAATCAAGATCAAAGACAGGTTTTGCGTCTGGATGGTCTCCGAGTACCGGATGATCTCCGGTAAGGACCAATACATTTCTGATTCCGAGAACCCAAGCGCTTAAAAGGTCTGATTGAAGCGCCAGTCGGTTTCTGTCGCGGCAGGTGATTTGAAAGATTGGTTCAAGACCTCTCTTATAGAGTAGGTGAGATACTGCCAACGATCCCAAACGCATAACAGAACTTTGAAGATCGGTTACATTGAAGGCATCTACCTTGTCTTTGAGTTCTTCTGCTTCATTGAGATACGGATCAATCGCAACACCTTTCGGGGGCCCTACTTCCGAAGTTACCACAAATTTTTTTTGTTGAAGTTTTTCTTTGAAAGGCATTCTTTCTCCTATAATAAATTTTCGGTCTTTTTTTCAAGTTCCTTTGGTCTCAATCTTTGGGGACCGCGTTGATCTGGCGGCTGGAAAACGATCCGGTTCTTCCCGTGCTTAGTTTTTCATAATCTCGGATTGCGATAGAAGTTGGAGAGAGATTAATCTTCCCCTGCTCTTTCCATCTACACCATATTTTTTCCCATCCACATTCCATGGCAGGGTCCACCTCGCATTTTCCGTTTTTTGCGCCTCCGCAGGGTCCGTTTAAAAGACCTTTTGCGCAGGCGGTGATTGGACATATCCCTCCGGTTTCGTTAAGCCGGCATTCTCCGCATTGATGGCATTGGTTTTCCGTGATACTTATTCCCTGAAAACCATTTACCATTAAGGTGTCGCACCCTGCGAATACAGGGATGGATTCCAGATGTTCCGCGGCGCTTTGAATCCCTACCCCGCATGAAAAAATCAGTACCGTGGAAGGAGTGTGGATTCTTTCTTGAGAAAGATATTCTTTACAGAATTCTCTATTGCAGAGATAGTCGCACCGGATGAGGCCAGAATAAGAGTCAGGGTACCGGGAAAGAAAAGAGAGAATTTCTTCTTCTGGAAAAAATAGCTCGGCGCACCCGAAACAGCATACAACAAGGGGTTTTCGGGAAAGTATCGGCACCAGCTCATTCTCTGGTTTCAGATGCGTAATAAGCATGATGTTTTGCCTTTTTTATATGTGAAAGAATATCAATTTTTGATGCGCATATATAGTTGCAACATCCACATTCAATACAGGAAAGAAGATCTTTTTCTTTACAAGCCTTCCATTCTTCTCGTTTTGCGTGCGCGACGTAATCAAGCGGCAAAAGTTTCATGGGACAGACGTCCACACAGCGACCGCATCGGATACAATCACGCGTTTCACTTGCTTTCACCGCGGGAAAAGGCTGAGATATCAGGCCAGTGGTTCCTTTGATGACAGCGGTACGGGTATGGGGAACAATAGTTCCCATCATGGGTCCACCCATTTTAAGGATCCATTCCTTTCCTATGTCGGAAGGATCGGTTTTTGTCTCGTGGAAAATATGGTTTAGTGGAGTGCCGATTGTTACGATGAAGTTCCCTTTTTCTCTGAAGAAAGGTCCAGACACAGTCAAGGTTCTTTCAATAAGCGGTTTTCCTTCTATTATCGCGTTACGCAAGGCGATCACAGTTCCCGCGTTGAGTATTACAATACCTATATCCGGGGGAATCTTTCCTTTAGGAACTTTTTCATCGGTTACTGCTTGTACAAGCATTTTTTCCGCACCCTGAGGATAGGCGGTGGGGAATTGTTCAATCCGTATTTCAGAAAAATTCTGTGCCGCGGTTGAACAGGATAAAAATGCTTCCTGAGAATTTTCTTCCATGGCGACTACTGTTTCTTTGACGCCGAGAAGATAAGCGGCGATGGCACAGCCTTCCATAAGTTCTGAAGAACGTTCTATCATCAGGCGTGTGTCGCCGGTAAGAAAGGGTTCGCATTCACATCCGTTAATGATAAGAATGCGAGCTTTTTTTACTGAAAGTTTTACGTTAGTGGGAAACATCGCTCCACCGAGTCCTGCAATACCAGTTTCACGGATATGGTCTAAGAGTATGTCAGGGTCTGTATCTTTCCAATTAGGAAATCTCGTGTAATTGTCCGAAAAGAGGTTTTTTCCATTGTTTTCAATAATAATCGCAGGCATTGGCTGAAGCAGAATAGGATGCCACTCAGTGGAAATATCTCGTACGGTTCCACTGATGCCTGTATGCAGAGGAAGAGAAATCAATCCGTCCGCATCGGCAATTTTTTCTCCGATACAAACAGAATCTCCTCTTTGTACAAGGGGTTTTGCAGGCATTCCCGCGTGTTGTGAGAGAAAGAGGATAACCTTTTCCGGAGGAGAAAAATGGCGTAATGGAGATGATTCAGTGCTTTTTTTCTCGTCGGGTGGATGAACTCCTCCATAAAAAGGTTTTTCATGGCGCAAGGCGTTTTCTTTACGATAAACGAGATGTTGCGAAAAAGAAAAAGCGGCAAAGTTATGGAGCGTAGAGGAATCTTCCCATTTTTTTTTCTGTTTTTCCAACCGAGAAAAAATTTTTTCCCATGCACATTCCCGTTCCGGAGATACTTCGCACATCCCGTTTTTAGCGCCTCCGCAAGGACCATGCAAAAGACTCTTTGCGCAGGCGGTTACCGGACATATTCCCGCGGTTTTTGTAAGGACACAGTTGCCGCATCCGGCACACATTAATTTTGCGAGAGTAATACCGTGAAATGCTGTAAGAGAGGTAGCATTAAGAGATTGTGGAATGGAATCCGTCAAAGCGATAATAGGAAGATCCGGAAAGAGAGAAGAGATGGTTTGAATGCCTATACCGCAGGATGCAACAGCAATTCTCTTTGTTTCAGGGGATAATGTTTCTTGCAGTAATGAACTGGTTTTTATACGGTTGCAGAGAAAAGGTATCCGGATATCCTGAGAAATAGAGAGATGGGAAAGATCGGAAATCTCTTTGAATGCCGCGATATCTTTATCGGAAAGCTCTTCTGCGGTAAAACATTTTTCACACCAGAGAAGGGATATTGATGAGATATGAGAAAGAGTTTCAACGAGTTCTTCTTTTTGTTTTAGACGAAACTTCGTTAGGTCTTTTACAATGACATCTGCCATTTAGTTGCCTCAATGATATTATGAAGGAGCATGGCGGTGGTTACAGGCCCTACTCCACCCGGTACCGGAGTAATCCACGATGCCCGTTCTTTTGCGGTTTCATATTCTACGTCTCCTATAATTGTACCATGTACTCTGTTGATTCCTACATCTATGACTATTGCTCCTTCCCGGATCCAGCTTCCGGGAATAAGGTGTGCTTTTCCAACGGCGACAACCAATATTTCCGCTCTTTCTACATGGGATTGTAGATGTCCGCTTTGTGAAGTGGCAATATGGCAGACCGATAGAGTGGCAAATTTGTTAAGCCATAGAAGTGCTAAAGGTTTTCCCACAATTTCGCTATGACCGACGATAACCATCTCTTTACCGTATGGATCAATACCGGTTTCTTCTATGAGTCGGGTCGCGGCAAGTGCGGTGCATGGGGCGAGCCGAGCTTTTCCGTAGATGATCTTTCCAATATTTTCCGGATTTACTCCCTCAATATCTTTGACAGGTGAAATCATTGATTGAAACAGGCTCGCGTCAAGGTGGGCAGGAAGAGGCATCTGAAGAATAATCCCTTGTATTGCAGGATTCTCATTTAAACGTTGAATAAGTGCGGCCAGGGTTTCTGTTGATACGTCGGCGGGAATCTGTTGAAGCTGATGAGAAATTCCCACGGAAAGACAGTGGTTCCGCTGTGCTTTGAGGTAGATTGAAGAGGAGGGGTTGTCGCCAACCTGAATCGCGGCAATATTGGGTGTTATACCCTGTTCTTTGAAGGCGTGAAGATGCTCTGTTACTCTATTTTTGATGGTTGCGGCAATCTCTTTTCCAGAAAGAATTGTGGCAGGCATTATCTTATCTCCTGTTTTTCTCTTTCATCTCCTGAAAGAACGCGTCGCGCTGGAGAAAAAGATCGGAAAGATGGTTGGTTATAGTGAGAAACCGGATATGGAAAGGATCGTCGTCAGGTATCTCCTCAAGGTTAACATGAATAAGAGTTTTCAGGCCTTGGAACGATCCTGACGCCAGAGATGCGGAGACGCGCGCATCGCTGGCAAGATTAGGGTTTCCTTGCGTAAGAAGTGTATGATTCCATGTAATGATTTTTATTCCCCATGCTAGTGCCGTAAGATGGAAGAGAATAGAGTTTTTCAAGGCGTCATGGAAAAGTGATTGACATAAAGGATCTTTTTTAGCTTTGCGGGAAGAATTTTGGATAGCGATGAAGAGTTCGCTATCTTTTTCCACGGCATCAAGTATTTTTTCTCCGAGAGAATGTGCATTGTCAAGAATGGTGCGAAGTTGGCGCCGATGGTCTGGAGAGACGCGTGAACTATCTATGCTGTAGTTCGCCACCATGCAGAGAAGTGCATTGGCGAGTGCGAGCGCGCAAAGAGAGGCGCTTCCGCCTCCTGGACAGGGGCTTTTTTGAGAAAGAAGTTTAAAATACTCTTCAAACGATTTTTTACGATATTCACAAGAAGAGATCATTATTTATATGCCTAAAGGGAGAATGTCCGGTGGTTATAAAGTCTATCAATGTTCTTAACGGTATTGTGATAGATCAAAGGTAAATTCTGTAAATCTAATGGGTTCTGGTTCCACCGGAGTTTCATCAGGCGCAGAATGGGAATGATGATGATCGTGATGGTCGTGATGCCCATGGCTATGGTGTTGATCTTCAGATGAGGGATTGATCTTAACAACCAAGGTTACAGTATCGTTCTCGCCGATACCTTCGTTGGAGAAATAGAGTTCTCCTTTTACAATATTCATATAGTCCCGGGAAAACTCGCTATAATTGGGAATGATTTTTTTTATAGGAAGAAGAGTTCTTTCACCATGTTTCAGAAAGAATTCCAATCTTTTTGAATAGGTAGGTTCGTCGCCATAGAGGTTAAGAAAGAAATGAAGGGTTCCTTTATTGTCTCGGAGGATCTTTGTGATGACCTGTTCTGGAATGGTTTGGTTCTTTTCCGCTCCATTTTTTCCGAGAAGTGCGAGACGAAGAAAGGGAGAACAATAGGTTGCGGATCCTTTGGTTTGATCGTATCCAAGATCAATGGTCCATGGTTTGGTAACCTGAAGAAAGGTCATTCCTTTTGTCTCTATTCCATATTGAATAGCCTCTTCCACAAAAGGTCTCTCTTCGTCGGAGATTTTGCTGTTTTTCCCACATCCTGTCGCACAACAGAAAAAAAGTGCTATAATAATTCCCATACTTCTAAATAACAATAGATTCTTTTTCATGGTATTAGTAAAAAATGTTTTAAGGGTTTTGTCAAATAAGAAGGGATACGATATAGTAGAAGAGAACCGGAGACAAAAGAAAAGAAGCTCTTCGGAATCTTTATAAAAGGCTGTGTAATGATCTTTTTTTTCAAGTATGCGCAGGCGAATAAGGACGATGAAGGTCGGGAGGAGTTATGGAACGAGTCTATATATTTGATACAACATTACGGGATGGGGAACAGGCGCCGGGAGCTAGTCTTTCAAGCACTGAAAAACTGAAGATTGCCTTTCAGCTTGCTCGGTTAGGCGTGGATGTGATTGAAGCCGGTTTCCCCATTACTTCTCAGGATGATGCCGAAGCAGTACGGCTTGTCGGGAAAGAGGTGGAAGGTCCTGAAACTTCCGCGCTTGCCCGGTGCCGTCAGGGAGATATTGAAGTTGCGCTTAAGGCGCTGGAGCATGCTAGAAAACCGCGGTTACATCTTTTTTTAGCAACCTCTGAAATTCATAGGAAACATAAACTTGGAAAAGCGAAAAACGAGATTGTCAGAATTGCCTGCGAAAGTGTGAAATTTGCTAAACGTTTTATTGACCAGATAGAATTTTCGCCGGAAGACGCATCAAGAACCGAACCGGATTTTTTGATTGAAGTTGCGATGGCGGTCGCGGAAGAAGGAGCGACAGTGATTAATATCCCTGATACAGTAGGATATGCTATTCCCGAAGAATTCGGACCATTGATTGGAGCGGTTCGCGAAAAACTGGATCCTGGAATTATTATTAGTGTTCATTGCCATAACGACCTTGGTTTGGGTGTTGCCAATTCTTTGGCAGCGCTTCAATATGGCGCTCGTCAGGTTGAATGTACAGTGAATGGAATCGGTGAGCGCGCGGGAAACGCTTCTCTTGAAGAGATTGTTATGAACCTTATCGTAAGAAAAAAAAGGTATGGATTGGAGACAGGAATCAACACAGAAGAGATTTATCGTTCCAGCAGGTTGGTCTCTTCTTTGACAGGAATTTTGGTTCAACCCAATAAAGCCATCGTAGGAGACAATGCTTTTCGTCATGAGTCCGGAATCCACCAGGATGGAGTTCTTAAGTTCCGAGAAACCTATGAGATAATGCATCCTGAAATGGTGGGAATAGTTGGAAGCGGTTTGGTGCTGGGTAAGCATTCTGGACGGCATGCCTTGAAAAGCCGGCTGGAACTACTTGGTTTTACTTTGGACGACGAATCATTAGAAAAGGTTTTTATCCGTTTCAAACAACTTGCCGATAAGAAAAAAGAGATCTCTGATACAGATCTTATCTTTATTTATGAGGATGAAACTGTTCTGTATGAACCGATTTATGCGCTTGATTATTTTCATGTTCTTTCTGGAAGCGCAACAGTTCCCACTGCTACCGTGAGATTGAAAAAGGGAGAAGATTTTTTTGAAGACGCCTCCCGGGGAGATGGACCTGTAGATGCGGTATATAATGCGATAGACAGAATTACCGGGCTTTCTCCGCACTTAAACGAATATAAGATCAGCGCCATTACACCGGGTACCGATGCGCAGGGAGAGGTCTCTGTTCTTCTTGAAATCAAGGGAATTCCTGTTGCGGGAAGAGGGGTAAGTACCGATATTATAGAAGCGAGCGCTAGAGGATATCTTAATGCGATAAATCAATATCTTGCAAAAAAGGATATTGTAAAGAAGAATATACGTGCGACATAATTCTTGATGCAGATGACTCTGTGCGAGATCAAAGAAAATACAGAAAAACTTTTTAAGATAAGCGGGAGATATGCGTATGACGATTACTGAAAAGATTCTTGCATCTCATGCGAATAAAAAAGAGGTTGTGCCGGGAGAATTTCTTTATGCGGATCTTGATTTAGTGTTGGCAAACGATGTTACCGGCCCTCTTGCAATAGAAGAGTTTGAAAAAGCGGGTGCGACCAAGGTATTTGATCCGGAGAAAATTGTGCTTGTTCCTGATCATTTTACACCCTGCAAAGATATTAGAAGCGCAGAACTTGTTCAATCCCTTCGGACCTTCTCTAAAAAACATGGAACACGATTTTATGAAATGGGAAGAGTTGGTATTGAACACGCCCTTCTTCCCGAAGAAGGGCTTACATTGCCGGGAGCTCTTATTATTGGAGCTGATAGTCATACCTGTACTTATGGTGCGGTTGCCGCCTTCTCTACAGGAGTGGGAAGCACTGATGTTGCCGCCGCGATGATTTCTGGAAAAGTTTGGCTTAAGGTTCCTTCCACGATCCGTTTTAATTATCGGGGAACTCTTCAGAGATGGACCGGCGGTAAAGATCTTATTCTTTATACAATAGGGAAAATAGGGGTTGACGGTGCTTTATACCGTTCTATGGAATTTGCCGGTGAAACCATTCTTACGCTTCCTATGGACGATCGGTTTACGATGTGCAATATGGCGATTGAGGCCGGAGCAAAAAATGGTATTATTGCGCCCGATGAAATTACCAGCGCCTTTTTTTCTGGAGAGCTTAATATACGAAACGAGATTCCCGCCGGTCTTTTTAGCGATCCTGGAAGTAAGTATGACCAGATTATTGATATTGATGTTTCTAAGATAGGACCCCAGGTTGCGGCGCCCCATCTTCCAAGCAATACCAAAGATGTACGCGAGTTTTCCTCGGTGAAAATAGATCAAGTGGTGATTGGCTCCTGTACTAATGGAAGGTTAAGCGATTTGAGAAAAGCCGCTATGGTAATGAAAGGAAAAAAAGTTCATCCAGAACTTCGTACCATTGTAATTCCCGCTACGCAGAAGATTTATCGGCAATCTTTGGAAATGGGGTTGTTGGATATCTTTATTGATGCGGGATGCGTGGTAAGTACTCCTACCTGTGGTCCGTGTCTTGGCGGCCATATGGGTATTCTTGGGAAAGGAGAGACTGCGCTTGCGACAACAAACAGAAATTTTATTGGAAGAATGGGTTCACCGGAGAGTTTTGTTTATCTTTCAAATCCTGAAGTGGCGGCGGCATCTGCCGTGAAAGGAAGTATTGCTCATCCAGAAGAGGTGGGGAAATGAATGTAAAGGGAAAAATCTGGAAGTTTGGTGATCATATTAATACCGATGATATTATTGCCGCGAGGTATTTGAATACGACTGATGGAAAAGAACTTGCGGCCCATTGTATGGAAACGATTCGTCCTGGATTTGCCGATGCATTTGTTGCTGGCGACATAGTGGTTGCCGGAGAAAATTTCGGATGCGGTTCTAGCAGAGAGCATGCGCCTGTGGCATTAAGAGAACTTGGAGTTTCTGTGGTGGTGGCAAAAAGTTTCGCCAGGATTTTTCTACGGAATTCAATTAATATCGGACTGCCATTGGTTGAACTGGAAGAGGTTGATGCGTTACGGGAAAAAGATCTTGTTGAAATAGATCTGACCACTGGGATTCTCCGTAACCTTACTTTGAATAAAGAGTATACATTCACTCGATATCCGGATTTTCTCCGGGAACTTATTGAATATGGAGGTTTGATGAAATGGACACAGGAAAGGTATATACGATAGGTGTTATTCCCGGAGACGGCGTGGGTCCGGAAATCATACGGGAAGGAGTGAAAGTTCTTACTGCGGCCGCGGAAAAGAAAGGTTTTTCTTTAAATCTTGTGCCGTATGATTTTAACGGAGAACGGTATCTAAAAACAGGAGAGGTTTTGCCGGATTCTGCACTTGATGAGTTTCGAAAACTTGATGCGATCTATCTTGGTGCGGTAGGACATCCGGATGTGGCTCCCGGTATTCTTGAAAAAGAACTTTTATTGAAGATCCGTTTTTCTCTTGATCAGTATATCAATCTTAGACCTGTAAAACTTTATCCGGGCGTTTATACTCCTGTAAAAGATAAGGGTCCTGAAGAGATTGATTATCTTGTTGTCCGAGAAAATAGCGAGGGCGCTTATTCTGGTATCGGCGGATGTGTGAAAAAAGATACTCCGGACGAAATAGCCACACAAGTGGATGTAAATACCCGCAAGGGCGTTGAACGATGTATCCGATATGCCTTTGATATGGTTCAGAAGAGAAAAAAGAAGAATACCCTTCATATTGTTGATAAGGCAAATGTCTTAACCTATGCCGGAGATCTGTGGAGAAGGACGGCTCGTTCCATTCTTTCCGAATATCCTGGAATTTCTCTTGAGTATGCCTTTGTGGATGCGACCTGTATGTGGATGATAAAAAATCCCGAATGGTTTGATGTGATTGTAACCAACAATATGTTCGGAGATATTATTACAGATCTTGCGGCAATGACTCAGGGCGGTCTTGGTATTGCGGCGGGAGGAAACATTAACCCTGAAGGAGTTTCAATGTTTGAACCGATTCATGGTTCCGCGCCAAAATATACTGGTCAGAACAAAATTTGTCCTGTTGCAACTATTGGTGCGGCTTCTATGATGCTTGAAACTCTTGGAGAGACAGATGCGGCTGTTTTAATAGAAAAAGCCATTATCAAAGCAATGGGTGAAGGGTATGTGAAGAGCCTTGAAGCAGGTAGAATGGGGATGGGAACTTCGGAAGTGGGAGATCTTATCGCTGATTTTGTTGCGCAGGGATAAGAGCTTTTAGAGACCATGGAAGGAAGAGGATTCTCTGAGGAGGATGCGTGAGAAATATGATGGAAAAGATTAGGATACCTTTGTACAAAGGTTGTGTTCCATTTGAAACAATGCCTGTAGGAATAAAAATTCCAATAGTCCTTGCTTCTTCCTTTCTTACCGGAGTTGCGGCTCAGGTGAGGATTCCTCTTCCTTTTACGCCTGTTCCTGTTACTGCTCAGGTCTTGGCGATCCTTGTTTTTGCGGGATTTTTGGGAAGGTCGTGGGCAGCTGCGGGTCAATTTCTCTATGTGGTTTTCGGACTTGCAGGAATAGGTTGGTTTACGTCAGGATTCTCTAGTGTTGGCATTACTTTCGGCTATCTTATAGGATTTGTTGCAATGGCTTGGATTGCCGGTAAACCTGCCTCTTCTATGCGTGAAAAGGCGATACAGATGCTTTTGGGTATGATGGCGATGTATGGTTGCGCCATTGCCTGGCTTATATGGTATCTGCAGATTTCTTTATGGCACGCTCTTCTTATAGGAGTTTTTCCATTCTTCTTCGTTGATATAGGAAAAGCTTTGCTTGCCGCATGGATTGTACAATTTTTATCAAGAGAGGATTTTGTATGAAAGACTATAATGTTGTAGTGGTGGGCGTGGGAATGGTTGGAAAGCAAATGATAGAGATTTTACTTGAACGAAAATTTCCATTTCGTTCTTTACGGATTCTTGCGACACGTTCTCGCATGGAATCTATTGCAGGACGCGATTTTTCCGTTGAAGAAACTACTCTTGAATCTTTTAAGGGAGTGGATATAGCCTTTTTTGCAGGTACAGAAGGAGAAAAAGGCGCAAGCATGCTCTTTGCGAAGAAAGCCGCGGAAATGGGAGTGATGGTTATTGATAATGGCGGTGATTTTCGGATGGATCCAGATATTCCTCTTGTGGTCCCTGAGGTGAATCCTTCTCATCTTGATTCTCATCACGGTATTATTGCTAACCCGAATTGTTCTACGATTCAATTAGTGGTTGCGCTTTCTCCGTTGCATCGCGCGTTCCGTTTAACGGAAGCAATAGTTACAACATTTCAAGCGGTTTCAGGGACTGGCAGACAGGCTGTTGAGGAGTTGGATAACCAAATCCGTGGATATGTTGCCGGACAGGAGGTTCCTCCGCAGGTTTATCCCTACTCTATTGCAGGAAATGTTATTCCCCGTATTGGCTCTCTCTCTTCTACCTTTCCCGGATATTTCACCGAAGAGGTGAAGATGGTGATGGAATCAAGAAAAATTTTAGATCATCCCACATTACATATCTCATCAACCTGTGTAAGGGTGCCGGTATTTAACGGGCATTCAGAGGCGGTTACCGCGCGTTTTGCAGATCCTTTTGAGGAAAAAGAGGTGCGTTCTCTTCTTTCTGTTGCTCCGGGTATCTGTCTTATTGATGATCCCGAACATGATGGTTATCCAGTGCCTCTTTCTCTCTCTCAGAGCAATGAAGTTTTTGTGGGTCGTATCCGGAGAAACAGTGCTTTTCCAGATGCGCTTGATATGTGGGTTGTAGCGGATAATATCAGGAAAGGTGCGGCATTGAATGCGGTTCAGATCGCGGAAACAATGATAGAGCGTTCCTTATTGTAACGAAAGAAAAAAAAGTACAATTTCTGCGAAGTAAGGAAAGAGTTCTCCTCTTTTTGGTTTTAATTGTTTTGTGGTTTTAGGAGAAAATTCAACTGCCCATACAGTTTGAGATGGTGCTGTGGCTGTACCTCTGATTTTTTTCATCCGATCTATGCACAGCACCCTCCCCTGTTGATCAAGAAAAGCAATATCAAGATCTTCTATAACAGTTCCAAAGCCATGGTTGATATTTTCAAATGTTGTACCCTCCGAGATAGCGGGAAAAATCATAAGAGTTTTATGAAACTCTTTTTTAGCGGCTCCGCCAAACCCTTGAAATGAGAGTTTCGGACTATCCGCAACAAGTATCCGGAATCCCTTGATAGTTTTTTGCGGCCATAGGGAAAATGGGATAACAGGGTATGGTTTTGTTTCAGCGGAAGAAGAGAATACCGCGAGAGAAGAGAGGAATAGTCCGATGAGAAGAATTTTAGATAGTAGAAGATTTTTCGCAAGGTATCGCATGGTTACAGTGTAAGCAGACTTACTACCTCGTAATGAGAAAGTTTTTCTTTTCCCTTCAAATCTTTTAGTTCCATAAGAAAGATTACTTTAGAAAGGATTCCTCCGCAATCTTCAATCAACCTACAAGCCGCCTGTGCTGTTCCGCCAGTGGCAAGCACATCGTCAATAAGCGCTACTTTTTCTCCCGGTGCAAGGGCATCCGCATGTATTTCTATGGTATCTGTTCCATATTCAAGATCATAGGTAAATTGTCGTACTTCAGCGGGAAGTTTTCCCTTTTTTCGCATGGGAATAAAGCCTTTCTTTAGATAGGTGGCGAGTCCCGCACCAAAGATAAAGCCTCTTGCTTCTATTCCAACAATTTTTTCTACCTCTGGCGGAATAAAGGCGGCCATTTCAGAGAGACAGGCCTGAAAAGCTTCAGGATCCTTAAGAAGAGGTGTTATATCTTGAAATAAGATACCTTTCTCTGGAAAATCAGGAATAGTTCTAATAAAATCAATAAGAGGTTTCATTTTTTTATCTCCTTATATTCGTTCTGAAGTTTTTGTATACTGTTCTGTATGATTTGATGGATTCTTTGTCGGGAAAGACCAAGTTTTTTCGCTATTTCAAGGGATGAATAGGGGGTTCCGTCTTCAATACCGAAATGGAGTCTGAGTACCTTGAACCATACCTCGGTATTGCCGCGCTTCTCCCGTTGTTGAATGCGGGCGAAGAGTCTTTCAATAAAGTCGCGATAAAGAAAAGCTTGAATTTCACTTGTTTTCTTGACTGCCACAGAATCAGATCTATCGGGAGCGTTCTCTTCATGGGGATTTTCATTAGGAAGTCTGACAAGTTCTAAAACAGTGCGGACAGATTGAACTTTTTTTAAAGAGATATTAAGTTCTTTCGCTATTTCTTCTTGGGTTGGGTTTCGTCCTTTTTGCATAAAAAAACGCGAGATAACTTTTTGGTGGCGTTGTGTGAGTTGGACCAATTGCTCTGAAATCTTAAAAAAACGATATTCATTGTTTAAGGCTCTCCGTATATCTCGGGAGATCCACTCATAGGCATAGGTAGAAAAGGCTGTTTTTCGTGAAGGGTCGTACTTGTTAATGGCATGGAGGAGTCCGATGTTTCCCGCAGAAACAAGATCTTGCGTAATTCCTGGAAGAAAGTCATATTTTTTAACAATAAAGTGGACCAAATTCTGATTGTATTTTACAAGTTTTTCCTTTGCGGCCTTCTTTTCTTTGGGAGTTCCCTTGCGGAGAGCGCGAATGTAATGGCGTACCTGAACAGGAGTAAGAGTTTTTTTATTATCTTGCATGGGGACTCTGATGGATAATGGCTAATATTTCTGCAGAGACTTCTGAAAAAAGAATATCGGATGCTTGGCTATTTTTAGAGGATCCTTGTGCAAATTCTTCCTTGCCTCCTCCGGAGCCTTGAACTTTTTTAAGGAGGGTTGTAAGAAGTAGAACCGCAGGAAGCCGCGGTGCGATATCAGGGCTTACTTTACAGAGAAAGAGTGTTTTTTCTTTTGTAGATTTGCTAAGAATCACTGCGAAACCAGTATATTTTTTTACCAAAAGATCTGCCACCTTTCCCATTTCATCAGGTGTTGCCGCATTTGTGGTTTCCGCGATGAAAGAGATTACTTCCTTATTATTGCGTACTGTTTTTATTGAACTTTCCAATTTTTTGCTTAGAAGTACGACAGTCTCTTCCGAAGAAAGTTTTTCCGCACGTTCTTTTTCAGCGAGTTTGGAGAGTGTTTTTTGAAGTTGAGGAAGAAGATCTTCTTTGGATGTTTGCAGAAGTTCCGCGAGAGAGGTTAGGGTTTTTCTCTCTTTTTTTGTATGAGACCAGGCTTCTTTCCGTGTTATTGCCTCTATTCTTCGCAGGTTCTCTCCGATATTTTTGCACGACAGAATAATGAGAAGGATGATTTCGTTGAGTGACGATATATGGGTTCCGGCGCAGAGTTCTGTATGAAGTCCGTTTAAAGAGATTGTACGGACTTTTTCGCCGTATTTTTCATGAAAGAGCGCTATGGCTCCTTTCTTAACAGCCGCATCATAACTGCTCTCTTCAATAGAGACAGGAATATTCTCAATAATAAGTTGGTTGGCATATTCTTCAATACGTTCTATCTTTTCATGGCTTACAGAGTGAGGAAAGAAAAAATCAAACCTGAATCGGTCTCCTCCTACCCATGATCCTGCCTGGCGCACTTCTTTTCCAAGAATTTGTCTAAGGCTATAATGAAGAAGGTGGGTTGCGGTATGGTTTACAGAGACCGCACGTCTAAATTCTTCATCCACTATGGTATTTACGGATTCTTCTTTCTGTGCCATCTTTTCGTTTCCTTGTGAAAAATATCCAGTATGAAGAATCACGCCATGTTCATTGGAATGGGTATGGGTAACAATAAAAGTCCAGGATTTTCCAGAGATACTTCCCTTGTCTCCTACCTGCCCGCCTTTTTCAGGGTAGAATGGCGTTCTATCTAATGCCATCTCCCATTCTTTCTTTCGGGGAAGGTAATAGAGCCCGAGAAGAGTGGATGTTCCGGTAAGAGAATGGTATCCGGTAAAGATGCTTTCTTGAAGTTTGGATTCAAAGCGAATTTCTTCTGTTTCATTGAATGTGGAACGTGCCCTTCCGCTTTTTCTTTGGATCGCGAGAAATGTATCAAATGCCTCCCAATCAGGAATGATTCCTTTCTCTTCAGCAAGTTCCTGTAGAAGATCTTTAGGAATACCATAAGTATCATACCAGAGAAAAAGCGTTTCACCGGAAATCTTCTCTCCTTTGGCGGGAAGTTTTGTCTGAGAAAAGATTTTTTTCGCAGATGACAGAAGTCTAGAAAACTTTTCTTCTTCTTCTTTTACTGTTTCTTCTATATACCGTTGATTTTTTTTAAGTTCAGGATAGATTTCGCCGAGTGAATGGACGATCTTCTCGGTAAGACGGAAAAGAAAGGGTTCATTGATACCGAGTTTGTTGCCATGGAGAGCGCCTCTTCTAATAATTCTGCGAAGAACATATCCTCTTCCTTCGTTGTGAGGAATCACCCCATCGCTAATAGCGAATAGGGCCGCCCGAGCATGGTCTGCGATGATACGGAAAGAGGGAATGTTCTTATCTTGATAGGAAGTCTGTGAAAGGGAGGCGATTTCCTGTATAAGAGGAAGAAAAAGGTCTGTTTCATAGTTTGAAGGGGTTTCTTGTAGGATACGGCTTATCCGTTCAAGTCCCATTCCCGTATCTACGCCTGGTTTTGCGAGAGGTTTAAGGCTTCCGTCCAATTGGCGGTCATAGTGAGGAAAAACAAGATTCCAAAACTCCAAAAAACGATCGCAATCGCATCCTGGTCCACATGTGGGTGACCCACATCCTTTTTCTAATCCGAAATCATAGTATAGTTCGGTACAGGGACCGCAGGCTCCTGTTTCTCCCGCAGGTCCCCAGAAGTTATCTTTTTTTCCTAATGGTATAATCTTCTCTTCCGGAAGGAAGGTTCTCCAGTATTCTTTGGTTTCTAAATCTTCACGATAGTAGGAAACCGAGAGAAGATCAGGATTAAGTTTGAGAATGGAACAGGAAAATTCCCATGCCCAGGCAATGGCTTCTTTCTTAAAGTAATCTCCAAAGGAGAAGTTTCCGAGCATTTCAAAAAAAGTGTGATGTCTTCCGGTAGTTCCGATAAGTTCTATATCGCTATCTTTTCCGCCGGCCCGCATGCTTTTTTGACAGGTAACCGCGCGTGTATAGGGAGGAGGATTGGAGGTTGCCCAATATTTTTTGAACTGAACCATTCCCGCGCTGGTAAAGAGAAGCGTGGGATCGTCAAAAGGTATTAAAGGACTGCTGGGAACTAATGTATGACCGCGTTCTTTGAAGAAATCAATAAAGACGGCCCGAATTTCATTGCTACTCATCGCGTTCAAATTCAACCTCCAGTTGTTCAATGGCTGATTCGCTAAATCCCTTTCGTTGAAGGAGAGATCTTACTCTTTTTCGTTCGCTCTTTTTGGTATGACCAATCAGTGCGCGACCTGTCTTTAGCTCTTTTCCTTTTGGATAATATTTCTTCAGGGCAGAAGAGGCAATATGCGGAGGAATCCCCTTTTTTTCCAGAGCCCACCGCGCATAAAGAGCTCCTTTCCTTGATTCCGCAACCTTTTGAAGAATCTTTTGCGCAAGGAGGGAATCATGAAGCAACCCCATTTTTTTGCAATAGAGTATCGCGGCGCGGATCTCTTTCTCTGTAAATTCTTTTTTGTTTAAGGTTTTCCGTAGTCCTTCGGTAGAGTAATCTCTCTCTCCGAGGCGTTTCAACGCATAGCGTTTTGCCCGATTATTTTCCTTTGAGAATGAACCAGTCCTTAAGTCCTGATGGTGCGATCTGTACCCAGAGCCTGACACTTGCTTTCTCCTCTATTGTAAGGGTCGCATCGCTGAACTCTTTTGCGTTGGAGATAAGGGTATCGTTTAGCTTTAAGATGATCATACCGGGTTTAAGGTTTGCCTCTTCTGCAAGAGAACCTTCTTCAATAGCGGCAATGAATGCACCTTTGACTGTTCCTGTAATGCCGAGTCGTTCGCGTATTTCCGGAGTAATGTTTGATACAGAAATTCCACGCCATCCTTTCCTTTTTTCTCCTTGCGTTGAAGCTAACTCTTCATCTGCGGGTCGTTCAATGAGTTTTAGGGAGAGTGTACTTTTCTTCTTGTTTCGCCATATTGTAAGGGTTACTGTTTCTCCTACTTTTGTATCGGCAACCATAAGAGTAAGGGATGTTTCATTCTTTACCGGACTATTGTTTAACGTAAGGATAATATCTCCTTCCCGAATACCGGCTTTTTCCGCGGGTGTATTAGGAATGACTTCTCGTACAAGGGCTCCTTCCTGGTTGGAAAGACCGAAAGATTGGGCGAGTTCAGGAGTAAGCGGACGAAGAGAGACCCCTAAGAACCCTCGGGTAACTTTTCCATGGGTTTTTAATTCGCTGAAGATTTTTTTTGCCAGATTAACAGGAATCGCAAAGCCGATATTCTGCGCTGTATAAGGCGCGAGAATAAAGGTATTGATTCCAATTACTTCGCCTCGGATGTTTAGAAGAGGTCCACCGGAATTTCCCGGATTGATAGCGGCGTCGGTCTGTATAAAATCTTCGTACTGGGTAATACCGAATCCACTGCGGCCTTTTGCGCTTACAATACCGACAGTTACTGTTTCTTCAAGTCCCATGGGGTTTCCGATAGCGATTGCCCATTCTCCCACATCAATAGTGTCGGAATTTGCTAAAGGGATGGCGGTTAATGCTTTTCCTGTCTCTATTTTTATAAGAGCGAGATCAGTTTTTGGATCGGTTCCGATTACTTTTGCAACATATTTTTTTTCATCGTCAAAGAATTTTACAAGGATCTTATCAACTCCTTCAATCACATGGTTGTTGGTTAAGATATAGCCATTTTCATCCACGATAAATCCTGATCCGAGCCCTTCCTGCTTTTTTTCAAAGGTTTTCGGTCTTTGGCGTGGCTGTCGTTGTCTAGGGTTCATAAAGTCCTCAAAAGGATTTCTGAACATATCCTCAAGGTCGCCAAACGGGTTCCAGTAGCGGTAGGTGATTGTTTTTTCTGTGGTAATCTGAACCACCGAGGGTTTGGCTAATTTAACAACTTGAACAAAAGCATTCTGTGTTCCTAAGGCTCCTGATGTATCTACTATTTTTAGAGGGGCATAGGCTCCGGATACTTTGGTATGTGAGCGTGGGAAATAGGCAATACCAAAGATAATAAGACAGGCTACTGCTCCGGCAAGAATTCTTTTCCAATACCGAAGATACCACTGTTTCATAAGAAACCTCCTTTTATAGTTATTATAAGTTAGATGTAGAAGAGGAAAAAAAGTTTATGGTGAAGATACTTTTATCCATTTTTCTCGGCGTATTGATTCTTCCACCGCGTCAAGAACCCGTTGGGCGGCAATGCCATCAAGAAAATTTGGAGAAACTTCTTTTTTTTCAGCGATTGCCTGTATAAGGTCTTTTACCATTATGGTAAAAGTATCTCCATATCCGATGAGATGGCCCACAGGCCAGAAACTGTCGGCATCGGGATGTACAGAATCGGTGGCGTTAATCAGAGTGAATCCCTGTGTTTCAGGGGAAGTATCAAGAGAGTAAAACTCAAGTTCATTAAGGCGTTCAAGGTTAAATAAAAGAGAACCACGGCTTCCATTTATTTCAAATCGCTGATAATTTTTCCTGCCGCTGGCAAACCTGCTTGCTTCAAAAGAACCAATAGCGCCATTTACGAATCGCGCAAGAAAAAGCATCGCGTCATCTACATCCACTCTTCCTTTTTTTGCGTGGTGGGAGGAGGTTTCAATCTCTGTAGCCAGGGTATTGGCTTCTTCTTTAAGAAGAGGCCGTTCTTGAATAAAGGTTTTATCCATTCCGATTACTGATTCAAATTCACCTATAAGGTATCTTGCCATATCCACAAGATGGACGTTTAAGTCGCCATGGCTTCCAGAACCCGCACTTGCTCTTCTTAGCCGCCAGACAAGAGGAAATTCCGGAGAGAGAAGCCAGTCTTGCAGATAGACCGCTCTTATATGACGGATTTCACCGATTCGTCCTTCGGAAATAATTTTTTTTGCAAGCCTGATAGCGGGAAGTTTTCGGTAATTGAAACAGACCGCGTGTACCACGCCATACTTTTCTGCTGCTTCAAGCATGGCACTGGCATCCGCGATATTCAATGCAAGAGGTTTTTCACAGAAGATTGCTTTTCCTTCTTTTGCGGCCTCTACGGCTATATCACGGTGGGTATCAGGAGGAGAAGAGATATCCACAAGATCTATATCGTTTCTTCGGATAACTTTTTTCCAATCGGTCTCAGTATCTTTCCATCCAAAACGTTTTTGGGCTTCTGCGAGGCCAGAAGGGTTTCTTCCGCAGATAATTTTCATTTCAGGGATAAGGGGAAGATCAAAAAAAAGACCTGCATCCCTATAGGCGTTAGAATGTGCCTTTCCCATAAACTTATAGCCGATCAATGCGATACTTACACGGGATTTCATTGCAGTCTCCTTAAAACGATCAATAGGAATTTATGTTTCGGCTCCTTTTGAGGTGGGCTTTTCCTTAAGGTTTTCTGTCTCAGGAAATACCTTTTTGCGAATGAGATCCATTGCTCTTTCTGCAATATCGGGCTGTTCTTTCAGGGTTCTAATGGAATTCTCCTTTCCATTCCCTAAAGATTTTTCTTCAAAATAGATATGGTTTCCTTTTTTCTGAAAAATATCGTATGCCACTCCTGCTTCAAGGATAGAGGCCTCCTTTGAAATACCAAACCCATAAAGAATCTCTATTTCCGCATCTTTGAATGGCGGAGCGATTTTATTCTTTACAATTTTTACTCTAAGCCTGTTTCCAATAATAGCATTTTTTTCTCCCTTTAGACTCTCTATTCTTCGTACATCCATTCTTACAGATGCATAGAATTTTAGAGCACGACCCCCAGGAGTGGTTTCCGGATTGCCGAAAAAGATCCCGATTTTTTCTCGTACCTGATTAATAAAGATTGCCGAGGTTCGTGATTTACTGATATATCCAGTCAGTTTTCTAAGAGCCTGCGACATAAGGCGCGCCTGTAATCCCATAACGCTATCTCCCATTTCTCCTTCAAGTTCTGCGCGTGGTACGAGTGCGGCGACCGAATCTATAACAACCACATCCACTGCATTGCTTCTGATAAGAGATTCCGCGATTTCAAGTGCCTGTTCTCCGGTATCGGGCTGACTAATGAGAAGATCTTCAAGATTTACGCCCAGTTTTTTTGCATAAGAAGGATCAAGGGCATGTTCTGCATCAATAAAAGCGGCTTGTCCCCCAAGTTTTTGCGCTTCGGCAATAATGTGGAGGGCAATCGTTGTTTTCCCAGATGATTCCTGTCCGAAAATTTCTGTTACTCTCCCTCGGGGAATACCGCCGCCAAGGGCAATATCAAGGGAAATGGCGCCTGTGGGAATACAGTCAATAGAAAGATGACTTTTTTCTCCCAATTTCATAATAGAACCTTTTCCAAACTCTTTTTCAATCTGCTCTATTGCGATCAAGAGTGCTTTTTCTTTATCCATAACCTTCTTCTCCTTCAAAGGGTAATGTATCTATGATCCGGTACACAGGTCCGGATGGCGAGGGGACGCTCTCATAGAGATGTGCGGTATCTGCTGGAATTTTTCCCCAGAATTTATTATACAGAACTCTTTTTATTTCAGAAACTTTTTCAGGCGGTATCGTTCCAGAAAGTCTGGCAAGGGTAATATGACCGATATAAGGCCGAGATTCTTTTTTTCCAAGAGCCGCAAAAATTTTTTGAACAAGAGTAACAAGTTCTGGGTGTGGTGCGAGCCCTGCCCAGATAACCGATGGCTCTTTTTCTCCGGGAAAAAAACCAATACCGCGCGCAGTAAGGGTAAACGGAGTTCTTGAGGCAAAGAGCGGAATAAAAATTGACTGCAACTCCTTCTGTTTCTGTTCAGATATGTTACCAAAAAAAAAGAGAGTGATATGAAGGTTTTGATAAGGCACTTTTCTGATATTCGGCGTGTCAAATAGGCTTGTGCGAAGCGCTTGAGAGAGGGCTTTCCCTGTTTCTCCAGCGACAGGAATACCAAGAAAAACCTTCATGATAATCTCCGGCTGTACCAGAAACCGGCGTATGCCGGTTTCTGGCTGTTACGATTTTTATTTATCTTCTTTCTTTTTAAGTGTTGATTCTAACCATTCTTTTACGAGATCTTTTGCGCCGAGACCTACCGCGATCGCCACTGCAATTGCGCCGCTTGCCAAAACAATATTGAATGCGGTAGCGACAAAGTTTACTCCGATGCCGATCTCTTCCAACATCAAGACAACACTGAAGACAATGATCGCTATACGAATTGTTTTACCCAAAATAAAGGGTTTTTCAATGCCGGCGTTTCCTGCGGCCGCGTTGACGATACCTTCCATAATATTTCCGACAAAGAGCCCAAGCACAAAAATAATAAGTCCTACGATGATACGGGGAATGAAGGCGAGAAGATTCTCTATAACTGGTTGAGGAATTGCGATACCGCCCACGTTGAGCGCAAGAAAGAGGACCGCAATCAGTAAAAGCCAGTAGATGATATTTCCAAGAAGCTCTGATGGTTCTTTCGTGATCTGCCCACGGATGAGAAATTCACGAAACCCTGATTCTTCTACCAATCTATCAATCTGGAGCAACTTGAAAAACTTCACTGCGAGCACCTTCACGACCTTCGCGATGATCCAACCGATCACGAACATCATGAGCCCGACAATGACTTTAGAAACCAGTATCCAGAATCTGCTTATTAACTCTTTTGTGGGGCTGAGTAACAGATCGTTGTACATAATCATCCCCCTTTGTGAAAAAATAATATCCTGTTATTTTTTTAACCAGGGCATCATAGATCTCATAACTTTGCCGATTTTTTCAATGAGATGATTTTCCGCCTTGTATTTGAGTGCATTGTAAACTGGTTTTCCAACCTGGTTTTCAAGGATCCATTCCCGTGCAAAGGTTCCGTTTTGCACCTCAAGAAGAATTTTTTTCATTTCTTTACGCACTTCGGCGGTAATGACACGGGGACCGCGCGAATAGTCACCATATTCCGCGGTATCGCTGATAACATCTCTCATTCCTTGAATTCCGCGTTCTATAATAAGATCCACGATAAGTTTCATTTCATGACAGGTTTCATAGTAGGCTACTTCTGGTTGATACCCTGCGTTGACCAATGTTTCAAAGCCCGCAATAATCAATTCGGTGGCGCCGCCGCACAAGACTGCCTGTTCTCCGAAAAGATCGGTCTCTGTCTCTTCTCGGAAGGTTGTTTCTACTACGCCGCAACGGGTTCCGCCTAATGCCTGCGCATAGGCAAGGGCGATCTTTAGGGCATTTCCCGTGGGGTTTTGTTCTGCGGCCACTAAGCATGGTACGCCTTTTCCTTCCTCATACTGTACCCTAAGCAGGTCTCCGGGTCCTTTGGGTGCAACCATGAATATATCAATATCTTCCGGTGGAAGAATTTGACGGTAGACAATAGAGAATCCATGCGCAAAACCGAGTGCCTTACCAGTCTTGAGATTGGGTTCAATATCGCTCTTATACACAGCTGGCTGGATAGTATCTTGGGCAAGGAACATGATTACATCGGCCTTTTTTACTAAATCCGAAGTAGATAAAGGAGTAAAATTTTCTTCTTTTGCCCGTTTCCAGTTTGGAGTTCCTTCTGGTTCGCTCACTACAACCGAAACACCGCTGTCACGAAGGTTAAGTGCATGCGCCCTCCCCTGACTTCCGTATCCGATAATTCCAACCGTTTTTCCATTGAACAAGCTTTTATCTACATCCTTATCATAATAAATCTTCGCCATTTTCTTCCTCCATTGTTCTATTGATAGCTCGGTACTGGTAATTTGGATTTCTTTTGTAGTGGAAGTAATCAACCTTTTTCTACTCGGGACGTTTTCCGAATTCGCGGGATATGGCAATCGCTCCAGTTCTTACAATTTCTTTGACTCCAAAGGTTTGAAGCAATTCAATCATTGCTTTTACCTTGGGGCTTGATCCTACCAATTCAATGGTGAGAGTTTTCTTACCGACATCAATAATCTTTGCTCTAAAAATATTTACTAATTGCATAATTTCCTGACGCGATGATCCATTGGAACTGCTTACTTTCAGAAGAACAAGTTCTCGCGCGACAAATTCTTCAGAGGTAAGATCTTGAACTTTAATGACATCAATAAGTTTATTTAATTGTTTATAGATCTGTTCAAGGATTTTATCATCGCCTTTTACAATCAGTGTCATCCTTGAGATGGTCGGATCTTCTGTTTCAGCGACAGAAAGACTGTCAATATTATATCCGCGCGCGGAAAAGAGTCCGACAATGCGCGCGAGAACTCCCGCCTTGTTTTCTACTGTTACTGATATGATATGCGATGAGAACTGTCCGTTTCCATTAGCCATATTATGCGAGTCCTTCAATCATTTCGTTGAGGGAAGCGCCTGCGGGAACCATAGGAAAAACATTTGCCTCCGGAGCTACAACACATTCTACGAATACAGGTTTTTCCCGCTCCTGAAGAGCTTCTTGGAGGGTTTGTTCCAGCGAGGATTTATCTGTAATACGATAGCCTATCGCGCCGTATGCCTCTGCAAGTTTTACAAAATCTGGTTGTGTGCCGTCAAGGCAGGTAAATGCGTATCGTTTTTGGTAAAAGAGTTCTTGCCATTGGCGTACCATTCCAAGATGGGTATTGTTAAGAATAATTACCTTGACAGGAATTTTTTCAGCTACCGCGGTACTTAATTCTTGAATATTCATCTGGATACTTCCATCGCCCGCGATATCTATAACCATTCTATCGGGAAAAGCTACCTGAGCGCCGATTGCCGCCGGAAAGCCGAATCCCATTGTTCCCAACCCTCCGGACGTAATAAAAGTGCGGGCCTTCTTAAAGGTATAGAACTGGGCCGCCCACATTTGGTTTTGTCCAACCTCGGTGGTAATAATTGCATCGTCATCCGCAAGCCGAGAGAGGGTTTCAATAACAAGCTGAGGTTGAAGAAGAGGACTCTTTTTCGGGTAGGTAAGCGGATGGTCTTTTTTCCATTGCGAAATCTTTTGCAACCATTGCTCCCGGGCAGGTTCTGGTACTGAGAGTTCTGTACTTACGCTCGGTTTTTTAAGAAATGAAAGCATTTTTACAAGGACATTTTTTACATCACCCACTATAGGAATGTCCACAGGCACATTCTTTCCTATGGAAGACGGGTCTATGTCAATATGAACAATCTTTGCATGTTTTGCAAATTCATTCAGGTTTCCGGTCGCTCTGTCGTCAAATCTGCATCCAGCGGCAATAAGAACATCGGTCTCTATCAGGGCGCGGTTTCCATATATGGTACCGTGCATCCCTATCATGCCGAGGTTTAGAGGATGGTTGGAATGAATAGAGCCGAGTCCCATAAGTGTAAATGCTGTGGGAATCTTTGTCTTATCAATAAATTCAAGGAGTTCATTGCTGGCATTGGAGGAGATGATTCCTCCTCCTGCGAGAATCAGAGGTTGTTTCGCGTTGGCGATTAGTTCAAGGGCGCGTTCAATCTGAAGAGGATGTCCTTCATAGACAGGTTTATAACTCCGAATACGCGCGGTTTCAGGATATTGAAAAGATTTTACCTCTGCTTTTTGTACATTAGAAGGAAGATCTATCAGAACAGGTCCGGGACGGCCGGAAGAAGCGATATAAAAGGCTTCTTTAATAGTGCGGGCTATATCGTTCGGATCCTTAACAAGAAAATTATGTTTGGTGATAGGACGTGTAATGCCGGTAATGTCAACTTCTTGAAAAGCATCGTTTCCAATAAGATTAGTAGGTACCTGACCAGTGATCGCTACCATGGGAATAGCATCCATATAGGCGGTTGCTATGCCAGTAACAAGGTTTGTAGCTCCTGGACCTGAGGTTGCCAAACATACGCCGGTTCTTCCAGTGGCTCTAGCATACCCGTCCGCGGCATGAGCCGCTCCCTGTTCATGACGAGTAAGGATAAATCGCAAGGGACACCCGTAAAATGCGTCGCAGAGAAAAATAACCTGTCCTCCGGGATACCCGAATACCGTATCTACCTTCTCGCGTTGTAATGCTTCTATAACTATTTGAGCTCCAGTCATGCATACTCCTGGCAATAAAAGTATCTCCTTCTATATTGTCTTCTTTATTAGAAGGTAATGTAAGAAGAATAAATAGTCAAAAGACATTATAAAACCAGAGGTCTTTTGTGTCAATTAGACGAGGTACTTTGTGAAGGTTCTATCCAGCCTCCTTCCGCCTTAAGAAATCTTCCGAAATTTTTTATTCCGGTCGCAACACCTTCTGTATCGGCGCCGTTAATAAGAAGAATAGTTCCTTTCGCATCTTTTGTGATTCTGTAGTCTCCTTGCTGTAATGGTGGGAGTTTTATAGGATGCGTGCCTTCTACAGGACTATTTTTAACAAGAAGATCTTCCGTGGTTCCCGCAATAATAAAGGGTCCTTTTCCTGAAGGCAGAGAAGAGGTTTGAAGTACCTTGGGTAGAAATCCCGAGAGAGAGGCAATCTTTTTTGCTAAAGAAGAGGCTTCTGCGACAATGGTAGAATCTGCATTTTGCGGAATAAGAATACTGGCATTGCTTTTTCCGTTTTCTACAAGCAAGACCTCATGCCATGTAAGCGATGGAGAAAGAAGTGTTGCATAAGGTGCGAGCGAGGCGAGATCTTCAAGAACTTTCTGTTTGAGTTCCTCAATCACGCTACTGGAAGGCGGAATAAGGGTATCGTAATCATAGGAAAGCTCTTTAACCCGATACTGGGAGGGTTTAATCTGAAAGAAACCCTTTCCATCCTTGCCGAACCACTTCTCTTTATTGGTGGCGATTTTTGCCAATGTAGTGGCAAGGTTTGCTCTTTTTCCTGCCAAAGGAGCAAGCTTTTCCATATACCATTCAAGCATCCGTACTAAAGAGGCATCTTCACAGCCATCTCTCGCACCCTCCCAATCGCTTGAGGAAAGAATGCTCTTCATTTCAGATCCATAGGCAACCAACCTCTCTCCTTCAATTCCTTCAGGACGAGCCCCTTTTTGATCAAAATCCACATAGTAGAGCCATCCCTTCCAGAGAGGTCCTGTTCTAAGAAAAGAGACCGGTTGACCATAGTATGCAATGGTCCATCCAAGAGTTCTCGCGGCATTATAAGGTCTTCGCAATGCAAGCCCTGTTCCTCCGCGGGTAGTGCCGATTTTGGTTCGTGGATGGAATGTTAATGCTCCTTCTTTCATAAATTGAAGGAATTTTGGAAGCATAATAGTATACATACTAAAATCGCTTGTATAAGGAGCAAAGGTATTGATTTCTTCCGGAGTCATAAATCCGCCCGCAGTCCATGTATTCCCTGAGCCCATTCCTGCTTCCGCAAAGAGTTTTGCTCTAGGAATATAGGTGGTTCTGATTGCTGTGCTGGAGGGTTCGTCCATCCATAGTAGATCTACCTCCCGAAATCCCTTTCCCGAGAAGTAGGTGTAGAGCGCTTTATAATAGAGCGTATAGAGTTTTTGGAATTTTTCGCTCCATTGCGAAACCTTTGGAAGCGTTTTTTCGCCGGTGCCTGCGGCCGCTATAAAACTTCCGGTCCGAACATCTCTGAACCAGATATAGGTAAGGTTATGAGAAAGCCCTTGTTTAATGGCTTCTCCATAGGCAGGTTCAAAATCAAGAATGGGAAAATTGTCAGGGTCAAAGAGTGAGGGCTTCTTTTTCAATGCTTCACTAAGGGGAATTTTTTCTTCTCCTACAAGGATTTTAGAAAGGATAGGATAGGAAAGAGTAAGTTGGGGAGATCCTTGACGTTCAAGTTCTGAGACAAAAGGTTCTTTCGCAGGCATTCCTCCGCCCCAGTAGCGAAGCTCTACAGGCCTCTGTACCGGCATTCTTACCGGAAAAACTTTCACAGAAATAGGAAGAGAAGTTCTTTGTTTGTCCGTGGAAAGAGTAAGAGAAGAGCGATATTCTCCGGGTTCAAGTCCCTTGGTTGAGAGAGAAACCCATATAATTCTCGGTTCTGGCGCTACAAGGGAGATCGGTTTTGTAATGGGAGTGAGGTTATATTCTCCAAGTTTCTGCGGAAGAGCTTCTCCTTCTTTGGGTATGAGGGAAGGAATAACAGGAGGCTTCTCTGACACAAAGAGAGAGAGAGCCGCGGGATATTCTCGGTTATCTCTTATCCGTTTTAAGGGAGAGGCCGATACAGTAAGGTTTGTTGTTTTTCCAGTTTGACAAAGGAAAAACTGAGTATCTCGTTCATCCATTGCGCTTGCAAAAGAAAGAGCGGAAAGAATTTCTTCTCTCTCAGGAAAAGAAGGCACAAAAAGAGCCCGTTCTTGAGGTTGGTATTGCCAGTCTCGTTTCCAGAGAAGAAGGCTATCTTCCGATAATCCCGCGGAACGGAATTTTGCGGCAAGATCTTCCTTTCTAGTAAGCGGATCTACACTTTGTATGATATTGAGAAGGATCTTTTCATAGGCCTCTCGTTCTGCAGGAGTTGTTTCTCTGGTACGGAAAGGACCTTCCCATAAAAAGACAAGATCTCCCTTTTCCATAGGTGTATCAGCAAGAATAGCATAGGTTCCGTCTCCTATGATCGCAGTGGTTCCTTCTCCCGGAGTAATGGAATAAAATCCACTCATCCAGGAATATTCACGGGAGGTATCCACTCCCTTGAGAAAAGGATGGGTGGGTTCTAAAAACTTTCCCACAATCTTTGTTTTGGAATGATAATGCCAGCTAAGGGCTTTAACCCATGGATGGGGTTTAAGGTTTCGTTTCAGTCCCTGTAAAAAGAGGCCTCCGCCGGTATGCAATATAAGTCCGCCTGATTCAAGATACTTTTTGGTACTCTCAATCTCTTCTGGTGAGAGCGCTTTCGTTACTCCAGAAAAGAGAATAACCGCACTGTATTGTGAAAAATCATCCGGAGTAAATGTAGTTACTTCAACCCATACGATTCCGTTGGGAGCAAGGACTCTATTGATGAAGCGGGGAATATCATACCGAGCAAAATTTCCGTCTTTAATCAGAAGGATGGGTTTTGTACCTGCAGATACCGCGGCAACCGAGAGACAGGCGATCCAAAGAATAAGGATTATTCCAATCCATCGCTTCATGGTTCTCTCCCTATGTTAAAAGAGAAATAGCCTTTTCTAAAGAGTTTTCTTTTTTTTTATCCAGAGAATATAGACTTTGGGGAGGTCTTTGCGGATCTTGGTTCGTTTTTATGGAATGCTCCATAGAAAGGGTAATCATTATTCTGAACCTGACAGGTATCTCCGCTAAAATTAAAAATCTCCGGCAAGGAAGCTCTGAGGAGATTCTTCCTCTACCATAGATCATAATACTCTCTTTTTTCTTTGTCAATCAGATCTTCAAGATAAAGTATCTCAAGATTATAAAGAAGAAGAGTATCTTGATTTGAAAGAACTGGAAGAAACTTTTTTTAGATTAGATCCGGAACATCTGCTCTCTACCAGTACCTACCGAAATATAGGTGATGGGAACCTCGGTAGTTTCTTCAATTTTTTGCAGATACCTCTTTGCGTTTTGGGGAAGTTCCGCATAGGAAGAGGCAGAACTAATATCTTCATTCCATCCCGGCATCTCTTTATATACAACTTCAAGATGATCAAAAACCTCTGAATTGAATGGATATGCCTCTAAAGTCATTCCTTTATAGCGGTATTCTACTCCTATTTTAAGGGAAGGAATATTGGAAAGCACATCAAGTTTTGTAACCACAAGTTCATCAAGTCCATTGAGTTTTCCGGCAAACCGTACTAATGGAGCGTCAAACCATCCGCATCTTCTAGGGCGTCCAGTGGTTGCTCCGAACTCGTTGCCTGCGGTTCGGAGGGTTTCTCCGGTAGTGTCAGAGAGTTCGGTAGGAAATGGTCCCATCCCTACGCGGGTGGTGTATGCTTTTGCAATGCCGATAATCCGCTGGATACTTTTGGGTCCTATGCCGAGTCCTGTACAGGCGCCTCCTGAGATGGGGTTAGAGGCGGTAACAAAGGGATAGGTTCCAAAATCTATATCAAGAAAGGTTCCTTGCGCGCCTTCCGCAAGAATTTTTTTCCCTTCGGAAATTGCAGTATGCAGAAAGGCCGCACTGTTTTTTGCCATTGGCGCGAATTTTTCTCTGAATTTCTGATACTCTTTCGCAACCTGTTCCGCGCTAAAAGGGGTTTCCTGATAATATTCGCGAAGAAGGTGGTTTTTTAATTCTAAAGAGATGGCAAGTTTCCGATGAAAAACCTCTTCATTAAGAAGGTCTACAACCCGGATACCAGAGCGGTCTGCTTTATCCGCATAAGTTGAACCGATTCCTCTTCCCGTGGTTCCCAATTTTCCCGCACCTCTTTTTTGATCTTCAATTTGATCTAAGATCTTATGAAAGGAGAGTGTTAGGTGGGCATTTTCCGCGATAATAAGGCGGGATGTAACATCAAATCCCTGGTTTTCCAGGGATTCAATTTCATCAAAGAGAGTAACAGGATCTATGACGACCCCATTGCCGAGAATACAGATAATATCTTTTCTAAGGATTCCCGAAGGAATAAGATGAAAAACAAACTTTTTGCCGTTTACATATACAGTATGTCCTGCATTAGCACCGCCTTGATAGCGGGCGACAATATCTTGTTCCGCGGCAAGAAAATCAATAACCTTTCCTTTTCCTTCATCTCCCCACTGAGTTCCTACAAGTACAGTAACCATACCTTTCCCTTTTTATGCTTTTTTGAGTGCAGCGATAATCGCTTCGCCCATCTCAGAGGATTTTGCCGGTATTTCTCCGGCTTGTTTCAGATCATAGGTAACATAACGTCCTTCGGCAATAACAGCGGCAAGAGCTTCTTCAATAGCGTTTGCGGCCTTTTCTTCTTTGATATGCCGCAACATCAGGACTGCGGCAAGAATGAGCGCCGAAGGATTGACTTTATCTTGTCCTGCATATTTGGGAGCGCTTCCATGGGTTGCTTCAAAGATTGCCGCGCTCTCTCCTATATTTCCTCCGGGCGACATTCCGAGCCCTCCGATTAGTCCAGCACATAGATCCGAGAGAATATCTCCGTATAGATTCGGACAGACAAGAATATCGTACAGTTCTGGTTTTTGTACCAATTGCATGGCCATATTGTCTACAATGCGATCTTCAAACTCAATCTCCGGGTAGCGCGAGGCAACAGTTTTAGCAACTTCCAAAAAAAGACCATCGGTAAATTTCATGATATTTGCTTTATGTATCGCGGTTACTTTTTTTCTGCGATATTTTTTTGCATACTCAAATGCCCATATCACAATACGTTCTGAATTTCTTATAGAAATAGGTTTGATGCTAATACCAGAATCTTTTCTGACTGTTTTTCCGAGTTTTTCCGAGATAAAGTCAATAAGTTGTAATGTTTCCGGTGCATCCTTTGGTGTTTCAATGCCAGCGTATAAGTCTTCAATATTTTCTCGTATCACTACAAGATCTATGGAGGGATATCGGGTTTTTGTTCCTACAAATGTTTTGAATGGCCGTACGCACGCGTAAAGGTCAAAATGCTGACGAAGTGTTACATTGACACTTCGGTATCCAGATCCTATAGGAGTGGTGATAGGCGCTTTAAGACAGACGCGATGTTTCTCTATTGAATTGATTGTTTTCTCTGGTAGAGGCGTCTGATACTCTTCTATTGCAGGAAGTCCGGCGGGCTGAAGATCCCAATCAATCTCTACGCCGGCCGCTTGAATAATCTTCCGGGTAATTTCAGTGATTTCCGGGCCGATCCCGTCTCCGGGAATAAGGGTTATTGTATGGCGGCTCATAGAGTAAAGTCCTTATATTTTTTAAGGTACTGCACAACTCCGCCTTCTTGAATAATGGAAAGCAAAAAATCTGGAAGAGGTCTCATTGAGTGTGTGGTGCCTGTAGTAAGATTTTCAATTTTTCCTTCAGGAAGATTGATTTGTAGTAGGTCATTGTTGGAGATTCCGTCTGTATCTGCTTCAATGAGAACCAGTCCGACATTAATTCCATTCCGAAAAAATATGCGTGCAAAACTTTTTGCGATGATCGCGCCGATATCGGCAAATTTTATAGCAAGGACCGCCTGTTCTCTGCTTGAACCGCATCCAAAGTTTTCGCCTCCTACAAGAAAATCTCCTTTCGTGATTTTCTTTGAGAAATCAGGATCAAGATCTTCCATAAGGTGCGTAGAGAGTTCCTTCATATCCAATGTCTTAAATTTATATCTCCCGGATATAATGTAATCAGTATTGATATCATCTCCAAAGGTATGTGCTTTTCCTTTGAGTATCATGCCTTCCTCCGTACGTTGTGGTTCTTTTCGGTCTCTTCACCCTACTCTATCAAGAGAGATGAGAAGGATTGAACAAATCCTAAAGATTTATTGAAAAGAGTTTTGTAAATGGCTCGTATTCCAAGAAGAAAGTATACTCAGAAATCAGACGGCGTCAAGGTTTAAGAGGACCGTTTTCTTTTTTTGGAAAGATTTGGGAATATGCAGTTACCGTTTAAAAGTGACCTTTTTAGGCCCGGGTTCCACTATTCCTATTACCTGTGCACGGTACCCCTGATTTTTTGCTTCTTTTAGGATAGCGGATTCATGCGTTGGTTTTGCGATAAGGATGAGTCCTAATCCCATATTAAATACCTTAAACATTTCTCTAGGGGCAATTTTTCCTATTTCCTGCATCAGTGGAAAGATCCGGGGGACTTGCCATGAGCTTTTTTTAATGACTGCCTGAAGATCCTCCGGAAGAGCGCGAGAAAGATTTCCAGGGATTCCGCCACCAGTGATATGTGCAGAGGCGGAGAGATAATTGTTCTGTGCAAGTTTTTTAAGGAGGCGGGTATAAATAAAGGTAGGTCTGAGAAGTTCCTCGCCGAGGGATCGGCCAAGGGTCGGGTTATAGGCATAGAGAAGGCTTCTTTTTCTACTGGTTGAAAGAAAGATTTTTCTTACAAGAGAAAATCCGTTGCTATGAAGTCCATTGGACGCAACCCCAATAATAATATCTCCCTTTTTTACCCTTTGGGGTCCTAAAATTTTTCTTTTTTCAACGATACCAACACAGAAGCCCGCAAGATCAAAATCTTCTTTTTTATAGATTTCCGGCATTTGTGCGGTCTCTCCACCAATCAAAAGACATTCCGCGGTTTCACAGCCTTTTATAATTCCGGCAATAAGTTTTTCTTCCCGGATAAGATTAAGTTTTCCTACTGCGAGATAGTCAAGAAAAAAGAGCGGAGAAGCCCCACAAACCGCAACATCGTTGCAGTTCATTGCTACAAGGTCTACGCCGATATTTTCGTAGGAATGCATCTCATGCGCAATAAGAAGCTTGGTTCCTACGCCATCGCAGGAGGCCACTAGTACCGGCTGGCGATACTTTGCTGTGGCGAGAGGAAAGAATCCTCCGAAATATCCTATAGCGCTTGATTTGGCAGAACGGCTCGTACGCGAGGTTTTTTTCGCAATGATCTCTATCAGCGCTTCGGCTTTTTTGTCATCAACTCCTGCGCTTTTATACGTGGGCATATTTCTCCTTTGTGCAGATATATGGTATCTTTAAATATTGCCTCATTATCACTTAAAAAGATTTTTACTTCAACTTTTTTCAAAAAAAGATGAAATCATTTACTATTTTTCGCGAGTATCAGGAAGTTTCCCAAATTACAGGTTCCCTGCTTTTGGTAGAGGGTGTTTCTGATGTCGCTCTCGGAGAGCTTGTTCGGATTGAAAGCGAAGGTACGGTACGTCATGGAAGTGTTTTAGAGGCTGATAGGGATATGGCGCTTGTTCAGGTATATGAGGGAACTACCGGTATTTCTCCCTCGGATGTAAAGATTCGGTTTCAAGCTCGTCCCGTTGAATTTCGGACAGGTAGAGATGTGCTCGGAAGAGTTTTTAACGGTCTTGGAGAACTTCGCGATGGCGGCCCTCCTATTATTCCCTCTCTTTCTTTTGATATAAACGGTGAACCTATCAATCCTACTCGTCGGGATTATCCCTCAGAATTTATTCAGACCGGAATTTCCGCGATTGATGGATTGAATAGCTTGGTACGGGGACAAAAACTTCCGGTTTTTTCTTCTTCAGGTCTTCCTCATAATGCGCTGGTGGCTCAGATTCTCCGCCAGGCCTCTATTCGCGGAGGAGGAGAAGATTTTGCGGTGGTCTTTGGCGCCATGGGCATTACATTTGAGGAAGCGGAATTTTTTCGGAAAGAATTTGTTTCTTCCGGCTCTATTGAACGTTCTGTTCTCTTCTTTAATCTTGCGGACGAGCCTGCCATAGAAAGAATCTCCACTCCTCGTGTTGCCCTTACGTGCGCCGAGTATCTTGCATTTACTCTTGGGATGCATGTATTGGTTGTTCTTACTGATATGACTATCTATTCAGAGGCCCTTCGGGAGATCTCCGCCGCTAGAAACGAGATTCCAGGAAGGCGTGGATACCCTTCCTACCTTTACACAGATCTTGCCTCTATTTACGAACGAGCGGGACGGATAAAAGGAAAACCTGGTTCTATTACACAGATGCCGGTTCTTACCATGCCCGAGGATGATAAAACTCACCCTGTTCCCGATCTAACCGGGTATATTACTGAAGGACAGATTATTCTTTCACGAAGTCTTCATTTGAAGGGTATTTACCCTCCGATAGATCTTCTTCCTTCTTTATCGCGTCTCCGAGATAAAGGAATTGGCGAATCTACCAGACGAGATCATCCCGCGCTTGCGAGTCAGCTTTTTGCCTCGTATGCTCAGGGTCGTCAGGCAGAAGAATTGTCGGTGGTTCTTGGAGAAGCCGCACTTACCGAAATAGATCTTGCTCACCTTGAATTTATGAGAAAGTTTGAAGCGGAATTTGTAAGCCAAAAAGAGAATGAAACTAGGGATATCCTTGAAACCCTTGATATTGGATGGCGGCTCCTGCGTCGCTTGCCAAGACAGGAATTAAAACGGATCCCTCCGGAAATTTTTCAATCTTTTCAGGAAGAAGATGCGTCAGCGGATAATACCGACACGGCTTGAACTTCTGAAGTTGAAGAAACGGCTTGCGCTTGCGGAACGTGGGCATTCTCTTCTTAAAGAGAAAGAAGAACAGCTTTATATTGCTTTTCGTGCTCTTCTTGAGGAATCTCGCAAAGCGCGAGAAGAAGCAGAACGCGCCTTCCCCTCTTTTTTAGCCGGTACAATCGGATTCCGTGCAGGATTTGATTCCGAGCAGTGGAACGCATATCGTTTTTTTTCCGAACCAATTGTATGGAGAAAGGTTCCTAAAAGAATCTTCAATATTCCCTCGTTTCAGATTGAACGCGATCTTCCTTCTGAACCTCCGCCCGCAAACCTTTTTCATCCAGACGTATATCAAGAATATTCCTCTGCCCTTCAGATGCTTGATCTTCTTACGCGTGTCGTGGAACTTGAAGGAAGAATGAAGCAATTTATGAATGAAATCAGACGTACCCGAAGAAGAGTGAATGCCTTGCATTCTGTTCTTATTCCGAATCTTGACGCTTCCATACGGATGATTGAATTTCGCCTTGAAGAACATGAACGCGCTTCCCGGATTAGACTCAAACATGTCAAGAGTCTATTGGAAGAGGAATCTGGCGGTAGAAGAGCCCGTATCTAATTCTTTCTTTCTCATTACCTCTAGTGGAAATTAGGGTCCCAGTATGGTTTTGCTTTTGTTGAATTTGCGCTGGTATTAGCAAGAAAGAAGTAGGGTTCAGCATTTGGAACCGTGCCCACATGGAAATCCCAATAGAGTACATTCATTCTATTGAAATGAGGGAAGGCGTTCCGATAGTACCAATAATAACGGGTACAGGTACATCCCACATCGTTTCTTGCACATTCAAGAAGCATAAACTTTTGCGAAGATTTTCTTACTAAACTAAACTTCCAATCTTTTCCCGGCGAATAATAGCGGGTATCATTTATTGCCCAATAGACTCGTCCTGTGGGATTGGAGAGGTCGGGAAGAGGAGCTATTATTTCAGGACACCACCATACAGGTTTATCTTTTATGGCTCCTCCCGGAGTTCCTGTACTGGGCTTATACCCTAAATAAGGATCTACAACATAGTGCCAGTATACCGGACCAGTCGGAAACCAGTCGTCATAATCTTGAGCATAGACCGTAATCGCGGTGGCGATCTGCTTTGCGTTGCTGATACAGAGAGCCTGACGGGCTCTTTTTCTTGCTTGAGAAAGCGCGGGAAGGATCATTGCGGCTAAAATAGCGATAATAGCTATAACCACTAACAATTCTATGAGCGTGAAACCATGTGATTTGCGAGAAATCACTTTTCCATTAAACATTTTGCCCCTCCATAAAAAAATGGTTATCTATAGAAATAGAGCGGCTGACAAGAAAAACAACTCGCTTGCCTAACGCTCTGATAACAGGGAGAAAGAAATGATATATATAGGAGTGGATCTTCATAAAGATAGCATGACCATTGTTTGTTGTGACGAACAAGGAAACTGGATAAGTCAGGAGAAGATTGCTTGTAAATGCACCGGGAAAATAGAAAAGTTTTTTGCACAGCCTCAGTTGCATCCCTGCACCGTTGTTGTAGAAGCCATTGGTTTTTATCACTGGTTGTTTGATCTTCTTGAAAACAAAGTGGAAACGCTTATTCTTGCGAATCCGGTTGAGACCAGAAAGTATAGCTGGGATCAACCCAAAACAGATTGTCGCGATGCTAAAAAACTTGCGCTCTTGCTTTCCGGCGGAGAATTTCAGCGAAATAAATCGTTGGCTTGCTTCGTGCCGGACAAATCCTTGAGAACCTTTAGAGAACTGACCAGACACAGACATAATCTTGTGAGACAGCACACCTCTTTGATCAACAGCGCGCATAGAATTCTTTTGAAAAACAATCTGGCCGGACCGAAACATATTACCGGAAGCTCTCTGGAATTGTTTCTTACTCGTTTCGGAAAAAAGTTTTCCATATATCATAAAAACTTTCTTATGCAAATCTCGGAAAACCTTTTTTATAATGAAAGACAGATTAAACAAACGGAACAAGAAATAGAATCGTTCCTGCATTTGGATAGATTTAAACCACTGTATGAAATTCTGACATCTATTCCGGGTATTGGGAATACCGTCTGTGCTTGTCTTATCAGTGAAATAGGAGATTTTTCCAGGTTTGATCATCCGGATAAACTGGCTTCTTATGCAGGACTTTGTCCCAGAGTCTTTGCCTCGGATAAAACCGTTCGCTATGGGAAAATCACCAAAAAAGGCTCTGTCTTTATCCGCAAAGCCCTCATTAATGCGGCATGGGTTGCTATTAGAGAAGATGACAAACCCAGAAGAATCTTTAATAGAGTGTGTAAACGGGCAGGCAGAAAAAAGGCTGTTGTGGCTATAGCAAGAAAACTCTTGGTCTGGATATGGTATTTGATGGCTGAAAATGAAAAATGGGAAGCGATTTCCACCAGACCAGATAGCCTGACAAGCAACAAGTCCGGGGTGACCTTGATAAGGTTTTTGAAACACACCCCTTCCGGGGCTAATTCGCAAGCGTGAATAAGGCCCCCGGACTTGCGCATTCGGTCTGTTGCAGATATTATTGCGAATAGTTGAGTGTTGATGTCGGGTCATTGTATTATGCCTGATTTTCTGCTCCTGCACACATAGCTTTACCATGAACTTGACAAGGAGGGGCAAAATGTAATAGGATTTCTTTTAATCACATAGTTGAACATTTTTTTTCATACCCATATAGTCCTCCATAGAGTAATGGGTACGATGCTACTTATAGAAAAAGAATATCGCTTTTTTATTTGCAAGTCAAAGAAAAAAAAGGGAGACCGACAGAAGAAATGCCGGTCTCCCCGAAAAAAAATAGAAGAGATCTTATTGCTGAGAATCTTCGTTTACTTCGCGATATTCCGCATCTACAGTTTTCCCCTTTTCTTCAGCGGATTCCTTCTGCGAAGAAGCATCTGTCTGAGATTGGGAAGTTTGTTGTTGTTGCTGTTCTTGCTCGGTTTTTTTGTAGAGAATTTCCGCAATGCTATGGGAAAGTTTTTCAATCTCTTGCATAGCTTGTTTGGTTGCTTCTTCTTCCTTCTTTTCTATTGCGGATTTTAATGCGGCAATTTTTTCTTTAGCATTCTTTTGTTCCTGTTCAGGAATCTTCTCGCTATTTTGATCAATGGTTTTTTCAAGACTATAAGCGAGAGAATCTGCCTTATTGAAGAGTTCAGCAAGTTCCTGGCGTTTTTTATCCTGTTCTGCGAAGGATTCTGCCTGATGAACCATTGAATCAATCTCATCCTTTGAAAGTTTGCTAGAAGCGGTAATACGGATAGATTGTTCTTTTCCAGTTCCTTTATCTTTAGCAGAGACAGCGAGGATGCCGTTTGAGTCAATATCAAAAGTTACCTCTATTTGAGGCAGTCCCCGAGGAGCGGCGGGAATTCCTTCAAGATGGAACTTCCCAAGGCTGACATTATCCGTTGACATGGGGCGTTCTCCCTGAAGAACGTGGATTTCAACACTTGTCTGATTATCAGCGGCAGTGGAGAAGACCTGGCTCTTTTTTACAGGGATAGTGGTATTTCGGTCTATAACCTTTGTGGAAACTCCGCCAAGGGTTTCTATGCCGAGCGATAGAGGAGTTACATCAAGAAGGAGTATTTCCTTATCTTTTAAATCTCCTCCAAGAATAGCGCCCTGAATTGCGGCTCCGATAGAGACACACTCCATAGGATCTACTCCCCGTTCTGGTTTCTTTCCGAGAAGTTCCTCAATAAAGTTCTGTACGATCGGCATTCTTGTGGGTCCGCCGACAAGGATAATTTTATCCACTTGTTGCTGATTTAATTTCGCATCCGAAAGTGCTTGCTGGACTGGTTGTCGGCATTTTTCAAGAATAGGTTTAATAAGATCTTCAAGTTTTGCTCGCCGAAGGACCATTGAGAGATGTTTTGGACCAGAGGTGTCTGCGGTAATAAATGCAAGGTTTATCTCGGTTTCTACTGTGGAAGAGAGTTCAATCTTTGCTTTTTCAGCTGCTTCTTTCACCCTCTGCATCGCCATTTTATCGGGTTGAAGGTCAATACCAGTATCTTTTTGAAACTCTTCAACAATATGGGAAACAAGCACATTATCCATATCAGTACCGCCAAGTTGGGTATCGCCACTGGTAGAAAGAACCTTAAATACGCCTTGCATCATCTCCATAACAGTAACATCAAGGGTTCCGGCGCCAAAATCAAAAACAACGATTTTGGCATCTCGTTCTAATTTATCAAGACCATAAGCAAACGCGGCGGCAGTGGGTTCATTGATAAGGCGGACTACTTCAAGACCTGCGATAGTTCCCGCGTCTTTAGTGGCTTGACGTTGGTTATCGTTAAAATAGGCAGGTACAGTAATAACAGCTTTGGATACCTGATACCCGAGAAAACTTTCAGTATCTTTTTTAACTTTTTGGAGAATATAGGCAGATATTTGTTGCGGAGTATATTTCTTTCCATGAACTTCAAAGGAGAAATCTGATCCCATTTTTCGTTTTGCCGCAAAAATTGTTCCTTCTGGATTAACTGCCGCCTGTCTTCTCGCGGGTTCGCCGACGAGCATCTGGTTATCTTTTGTAAATGCCACATAGGAAGGAAAGGCTTTTCCGCCTACAATTGTAGTGCCTTCAGCGCTTGGAATTACCACTGTTTTACCGCCTTCCATAATTGCTGCCGCTGAATTACTTGTTCCGAGGTCAATACCTATAATTTTTTCCATTATGCATCTCCTGTTTTTTTTTTAACTGTACTATTAGATGAAAAGAATATGGAAAAGGTTCTTTTTTTCTTATTGTTGTTAATTGAATTGATATAACATTTTTATCATAAGAATCTAAAATAAATAAAAAAAGAGAGAGGGACTCCCTCACCTTCCTCTGAAGTCAATATATTCTAAAATAGTGGGCGGTGAGGAATAGGTCCGCTGCCCCTCACTTTCGCAACGTTCGGGGTCGGCCACTCGCTGGGATTGCTACGCTCACTCGCAATCCCTCCACTTCGCTCTCTTCGACTCCCTCACCTTCCTTTGAAGTCAATATATTCTAAAGCAGTGGGCGGTGAGGGATAGGTCCGCTGCCCCTCACTTTCGCAACGTTTGGGGTCGGCCACTCGCTGGCGATTGCTACGCTCACTCGCAATCCCTCCACTTCGCTCTCTTCGACTCCCTCACCTTCCTCTGAAGTCAATATATTCTAAAATAGTGGGGGGTGAGAAATAGGTCCGCTGCCCCTCACTTTCGCAACGTTCGGGGTCGGCCACTCGCTGGGATTGCTACGCTCACTCGCAATCCCTCCACTTCGCTCTCTTCGACTCCCTCACCTTCCTCTGAAGTCAATATATTCTAAAATAGTGGGCGGTGAGGGATACGTCGGCGCCCTCGTCTCCCACTACGCCTCGGGTCGGCCACTCGCTGGCAATCCTGCCTCTTCGTCGGATTGCCTGACTTCGCTCTCTTCGACTCCCTCACCTTTCCCTTGGAGCCAATATATTTGTGGGCGGTGAGGAATACGTCGGCGCCCTCGTCTCCCACTACGCCTCGGGTCGGCCACTCGCTGGCAATCCTGCCTCTTCGTCGGATTGCCTGACTTCGCTCTCTTCGACTCCCTCACCTTCCTCTGAAGTCAATATATTCTAAAATAGTGGGGGTGAGGGATACGTCGGCGCCCCTCACCTTCCTCTGAAGTCAATATATTCTAAAATAGTGGGCGGTGAGGGAGTCGAACCCCCGACTTCTTCCGTGTAAGAGAAGCGCTCTGACCAGCTGAGCTAACCGCCCCAAAAAATAATATCCATTTAGTATACCATTAGAGAGCTTCTTTGAAAAGTGATTTTTTTGATCTATCAGCGAATTATTTGACAACAAGGGTAGAATTCTCGTTAAATATAGGATATAGATATGAAAAAGATCTATTTTCTTTAATCAACATATTGAAGGAGAGAAGGCACATGTTGAATGAAATAAAGGAATCCATTATTCGCGGAGATGCGAAGAAAGCAGTGGAACTTGTAGAAAAAGCAACAAAGGAAGGGTTTGCCGCGGACAAGATTTTACAAGAAGGTCTTATTGCGGGAATGAATGTGGTTGGTGTAAAATTTAAAAATAACGAGTTTTACGTACCCGAGGTTTTAATCGCGGCAAGAGCAATGAATCAAGCCATGAATCTTCTTCAGCCTTTTCTTACACAGGCAGGTATTCAATCAACTGCGGTTGTAGCAATCGGCACTGTAAAAGGAGATCTTCACGATATAGGAAAAAATCTTGTAACAATGATGTGGAAAGGAGCGGGATTTGAGGTAAGAGATCTTGGAATTGATGTTTCCGAAGAGAAGTTTGTGGATGCAGTAAAAAATGGCGCTCAGGTACTCGGGCTTTCCGCACTTCTTACCACTACTATGCCCGCGATGAAAAGCGTAATAGATCGTCTGAAACAGGAAGGAGTCCGAGATAAGGTAAAGGTAGTGATCGGAGGCGCGCCTGTAACAAAGAATTATGCCGATGAAATTGGCGCTGATGGGTATGCGGCTGATGCGGGTTCTGCAGTGGATGAAGTAAAAAGAGTTTTATCTCTTTCATAAGAAAAAGTGGGCACGATTATACTGGTTTTGCTTGCCGGATATCTTTCCGGAAGTCTTGTCTGGGGATATTGGATCTCTCGACTGAAAGGATGCGATGTGCGCCGATATGGAAGCGGAAATATCGGCGCGACTAATGTATACAGGGTTCTTGGAAAAGGTCCTGGGGCTATTACTTTGGTGCTTGATATCTTGAAAGGCGCTCTTCCTGTTATTTTGGCGCGACAATTCTTCCCTTCGCTTCCTTCATTGGTATTGTTAGGAGTGGGAGCCGCCGCAGTGGCGGGAAGTATGTTTCCGGTCTTTCTCAGGTTTAAGGGAGGCAAAGGCGTAAATGCTACTTTTGGCGTGATTATTGCGCTTTTCCCTCTTTCTGCTCTCTCTTCTTTAGGGGTCTGGATCCTTATTTTTTTCTCTTTTGGTATTGTTTCTCTTGCTTCTTTGACCTCTGCTTTTTCTTTGATCTTCTGGATAGCTTTTTTTCAAAAAAATCTTGTTTATACAGGTGCGGGAATTCTTATTTTTCTTCTTATAGTATGGACTCATAGGAGTAATATTAAACGGATTGTAACAGGTAAGGAAGCGAGGATTTTTTTATGGAAAAAGTTTCGGTCATAGGCGCTGGTGGGTGGGGAACAACCCTTGCGATACTTTTGTCCCATTCTTGCAAGGTGCTTTTATGGGAACGTTTTCCCGAATATGCGGAGATTCTCCGTACGAAGAGAGAAAATCCTGATTTTCTTTCTGGTATTCCCCTTCCTGAGAAGATTGATATTTCTCTATCCCTTGAAGAGGCTTTTTCTACCTCTTCCCTTCTTCTTCTTGCGGTTCCCTCGTCGCATGTTGGAACGGTTCTTTCCGAAGCAAAGCAATGGTACCGGGGACAGCCCCTTCTTATTGCTACAAAAGGACTGGATATGAAAACAGAACAGACGATCTCTTCTCTTGTGATTGATATTTTAAAGGAACCATTGGTTGCCGTGCTTTCAGGACCTACGATAGCGCGCGAGGTTGCGGAAGGAAAACCCACTGCCGCGGTGGTGGCCTCAGATTCATTGAAAGTTGGTGAAACCTTTCAGAAATTATTGAGTTCTGAAGTTCTTCGGATTTATCTTAATACTGATATTCGGGGAGTTGAACTTGCGGGCGCTTATAAAAATGTCATTGCGATAGGCGCTGGTATTGTAGACGGCCTTAATTTGGGAATCAATACAAAGTCATCATACCTTACCCGCGGTATTGAAGAGATGAAAAATCTTGGATATGCGCTTGGAGGAAAAGAGCGGACCTTTTGGGGGCTTGCGGGTATTGGAGATGTGATGACAACCTCTTTTAGTCCGTTAAGCCGCAACCGTTCTTACGGAGAGGCTGTTGCGCGCGGTAGGGGTCAACAATTTCTTTCTTCTACAAAGATGGTGGTTGAAGGTCTTCCCGCGGCTAGAGTTTTTTCACGCCTTGGAAAACGTAACAAGGTGCAACTTCCTCTTTCTGAGGCAGTGGTTCGTATTGTTGACCAGTTGTATGATCCTCATACCGCGATACGGGAATTAATGGCAAGGAGTTTGAAACATGAGTGAAGAAAAGCCTAAAAAACTTTATTCTATCTCAGAGGCCGGCTCTGTAACAGGTGTGGCGCCCCATGTATTGCGGTATTGGGAGAAGGAATTCTCTTTTCTTAGACCTTTGCGAGATACCCGAGGTCATAGATTATATCGTCGTTCAGATTTGGAAAAAATTAAAAAAATTAAAAATGCTCTTTATACCGAAGGATACCGGATACGCGGAGTGAAGAAACGTTTTAGAACCGTAGCTTCTTCGCAACATACCCTTCTTCGGAAACGAAAGGCTTTTTTAAAGAGTGTGATACGCGAATTACGGGAGATAGAACGATGGCTGTCATAGGAGTCCTTGCTTCTGGAAAGGGAAGTAATCTTCAAGCGCTTATAGAGGCAGTAACCAGTGGTATGGTCTCTGCGCGTATAGGAGTGGTTATCAGCGATCATCCCACTGCAGGAGCGCTTTCTATTGCTTGCGCTTCTGCTATTCCGCATTACTGTATAGAAGAGCCTCGGCGTCGTACATTTCTTTTGCCTGATATTGAAAAACAATATATTGAACGTCTTCGTGAACATAGAGTTGAAATTCTTTGTCTTGCAGGGTTTATGCGGATATTAAAGGAAGATCTACTGTCAGCTTTTTCCGGAAAAATTCTTAATATCCACCCTTCCCTTCTTCCTTCTTTTCCTGGTCTTGAAGCATGGCGTCAGGCGATTGAGCATGGTGTGAAATTTTCCGGGTGTACTGTTCATCTTGTGGATGGCAAAGGGATTGATACCGGAAGAATTCTTCTGCAGGCTCCGGTTCCGGTACTTCCGGAGGACAGCCCGGAAATTCTTCACAGACGAATTCAGAAGAAAGAACATACTCTTTATCCTCTTGCTTTGAAATTATTTCTCGCTGAATCTTCTTTACTTGCCGGAGGTGAAAAGAAATGAATGCGCTTTGTGGCCGTAAAGCATCCATGAAAGATGTTTTTCAGATAAAGAACCTTGTGAATGGATTTGCCCGAAAAGGAGAGATGCTTCCGGTCTCTTTGAACCAGATGTACGAAAGGTTAAGAGATTTTCAGGTCTTTGTAGATGCAAAGGATCGGATAGTTGCATGCGGTGCGTTAAAGGTTGTGTGGACTGACCTTGGAGAAATCCGTTCTCTTGCTGTAAAAAATTCTTATAGGAAAAAAGGATTGGGGAAAAAAATTGTAACTCTTTTGCTTCAAGAGGCGGCCGAGATGGGAATGGAGCGGGTCTTTGTGCTTACCTATGTTCCGGAATTTTTTGAATCCCTTGATTTCAAACGTATTCCAAAAACAAGGCTTCCCCGCAAAATTTGGGGAGATTGTATCAATTGTCCAAAGTTTCCCAGATGCGATGAGGTCCCTCTTATGAAGGAATTGCTATGATTCGGTTCCGTCTTTCTGCTATTTTTCTCTTTTTCTTTATCTTTGCGATCATAGGAGCTGAAGCATTCTCTCTTTTTCAAGCTCCTCAGGGCGTACATAGATTTTTCACTAATTCTATTGATTTCGGAAGAAATGTTTCTTTTGACGGAATTTCTCGCGAAGACCTTCTTTTTGCCGGTTTGCGGGTTATTATTTCTGGTACCGGTGAACAAGATCTTTATGCGATCGGAGATGAAATTATCTCTTCCGCGACTATACGGGGAAATTGCCGAATGGTGGGCCGCAATATCCATATTTACGGGAATGCGCATTGTTTAGGAAATACCCATCTTGTAAGCCCGCAAATCCTTATAGAAGATAGTGTTACCATGGAAAAAGATACCCGTATTTGGGCGAATGAAGCAATGATTGCCGGAAAGTATGATTCTCTCTATATAAAGGCAAAGAAGATTACATTTGCTCCAGGCTGTCAGATTAAGGGGAACCTTACCATTGAATCCGAAGTCTTACCCGCTTTATTACCTTCTGTGAATCTTGAAGGAAAGTTGATTTTTTCTCAGCCCCTTGTATCGGAAAATAATGTAAAGACATTTCTTTTGAAATATCGCCGGGTAGTCTCATTTTTTGGGCTTTGCGTTCCATTTATTCTTATGATGTTTTTCATGCCCAATCTTTTGCATGATACTGTTGAAGTGATTCAGCGCCGTCCTTTCAGCACTTTTTTTACTGGAATAGCGGGCTTTATTCTGATTCCAATTTTTCTTCTTCTTCTGATGCTTACAGTGGTGGGCGCTCCGCTTGGTCTGATTCTTGTTACCTATTATCTTTCATTTATTTATTTTTCCAGGGGATTCTTTGCGGTATGGAGTGGAAGTGTGATTTTTTCTCGGATGCCCCGTTCGCGACTCCGTCTTCTTCTTTCCACGCTAACAGGACTTGCTCTTTTTGTGGCGCTTGCGGGAATTCCACGGGTAGGTATTGTGATTCAGGCTATTTATATATTTTTCGGGCTTGGTGGCTTGATTCGCGGAAGAATTGTCTATTTTCATCGGCTTTATAAGAACGATCTTCTATAAGAGGCAGAAAAAAGGAGTTTTCTTCTTTCCTGTATACATGGCAAGTGTTGCGTGATATTATAGAAGCGAAAAAAAAAAGAGTTTCTCTAAAGTTTCTTCCCACATATAGGTAAAAATAGTGACTTGGGAGGTCTGTATGAAAATTGTTCTTGCATATTCCGGTGGATTGGATACCTCGGTAATTATTCAGTGGCTTAAAGAGCGGTATGATGCGGAAATCATTGCATTTACCGCAGATGTTGGACAGGAAGAAAATGTGGCCGCTCTTGAAAAAAAAGCCTTGCAAACAGGAGCTACAAGCTTTTATTTTCAGGATTTGAAGGAACTTTTTGTAAAAGAATATATTCTTCCCTCTCTCTTTGCTTCTGCGATTTATGAAGGGAAGTATCCTCTTGCCACAGCCTTGTCTCGTCCTCTTATCGCCCGCCAAATGGTGGAAGTGGCTCGCAAGGAAGGTGCGGATGCATTGGCGCATGGCTGTACTGGAAAGGGAAATGATCAGGTACGCTTTGAACTTGCTTTTAAGTATTTAGCTCCTGATCTTGAGATTATCGCTCCGGCTCGGGTATGGGAATTTAAGTCTCGCGAAGAAGAAATCGTTTATGCGAAAAAGGCGGGAATTCCTGTGCCGGTAAGTAAAAAAAGCCCTTATAGCCTTGATTGGAACCTATGGGGCATTTCCATAGAATGCGGAATTCTTGAGGATCCGTACCAGACCCCTCCGGAAGATGCATATCAATGGACGGTTTCTCCGGAAAATGCCCCTTCAACACCTGAATATATTGAACTCGGCTTTGAAGAAGGGGTTCCGGTAACTCTTAATGGAGAAGGGTACGGTACTGTCGCGCTTATTCAAAAACTTAATGAGATTGCTTCCCGCCACGGAGTTGGAAGAATAGATCTTCTTGAGAACCGTTTAGTGGGCATTAAATCAAGAGAGATTTATGAATCTCCCGCGGCAACAGTTCTTCATAGCGCGCATACGGAATTAGAGCGTTTGGTAATGGAGAGAAAACTCTTTCATTATAAAACTCTTCTTTCCGAGAAATATGCGGAATTGGTCTATAATGGATATTGGTTTAGTCAGTTGCGGGAATCCCTTGATGCTTTTATGGCTGAAACACAGCGATTTGTAACAGGCGATGTACGTTTAAAACTTTATCGCGGTTTATGTACAGCGGTGGGCAGAAGATCGCCTTATTCTCTTTATGAGGAAGATCTTTCCACCTATACAGAGAAAGATCTTTTTGATCACAAGGCATCCAAGGGATTTATAGATCTTTACGGGCTTTCGCTTTTGCTTGAAGGAAAACGGTGGAAGAAGATCAAAAAATAAGACATCTTTCTTTTTCAGAGAAGACCAGAGCCACTTCACTGATTGTAGAGAATGCTTCTGAGATGGAAGAAGTTGGTGAACGGCTCGCTATCTCTCTTCAAAAGGGAGATATTGTATTACTTCGTGGTCGGTTTGGATCTGGAAAAACTACACTGGCACGGGGCATTATAAGGGCTCTTACCGGTCATCGGACAGAGATAACAAGTCCTTCTTTTGTCATTGTAAATGAGTATGAAGGAATGGTTCCGGTCTTTCATTTTGATTTGTACCGTTTTGCGTCAAGCAAGGAAATATCTACTATCGGGTACGAAGAATATTTTGGCAAGGGAGTGATTCTTATTGAATGGCCAGAAAGAGCGGAAGGAAGAATTTCCGCTTCGGTAGAGGTAGATATTACCTATGAGGATGAATCGTCTCGTAGAGTGATTATTCAATTTTTGAAGAGAGACCCCACAGCCTTTTCTGTATAAAAGTATCTATTGAGATTTCAGTATGAAACGACTTATTGCGAAACGTTTGATACACCTTCTTCCTGTTCTTCTTGGGATGAGTCTCGCCGCATTTTTTATCATTCAGGCGGCTCCCGGCGATTTTTTTTCTCAAATGGCATTAAACCCAGAGATATCTCCAGAAACAATCTCTTTGATGAAACAGGAATTCGGGCTTGATAAGCCGGTTGCGGTTCAATATTTATACTGGTTGAAAAACCTTGCCCTTGGAAATCTCGGGATTTCTTTTTCTTATCATCTTCCGGTTACTACCCTGATTAGATTTCGTTTATTGAATACGTTAAGTCTCGCCTTCTTTTCAATGATGCTAAGCTGGCTTATTGCATTACCGCTTGGAGTCTTTGCCGGCTATCGTGAAAGGAGTATCTCAGACCGCCTTTCTTCCGCGTTTGCCTATCTTTCTATCTCTATGCCTTCCTTTTTTCTTGCGCTTCTTTGTGTTTATCTTGCCAGTAAAACTACTTTTATTCCCATTGGCGGAACGCGATCTGTTTTTGATATTGATGCGGGTCTGTGGAGTCGGTTTGTAGATTACTTTAAACATCTTCTTCTTCCCGGATTGGTTCTTGCTTTTGTTAATATCGGCTGGCTTTTTCGGTTAATGAGAAATAATTTTATTGAAGCGTATGGTTCTCCCTATATCCGTGCCGCGTGGGCAAAGGGTCTTCCTGTGCCTCAAATTATTTTTCGGCATGCCTTTAAGAATGCGCTTAATCCAATGTTTACTATTCTTGGTCTTGAAATAGGTTCGCTCTTAAATGGTGCCGCTCTTGTAGAGATTGTTACAAATTGGCCTGGTATGGGAAGTCTCATGTTAGATGCAGTGCTTTCTCAGGATCTTTATCTTGTAATGGGATCTCTTATTATTGGAGGAGTTCTTCTTATCGCAGGAAACCTGATCGGAGATCTTCTCCTTATGGCGAACGACCCTAGGATACGGCTCTCATGAAAATTTTTCTAACGCGTTTGAATGCATGCGGTTTTTTTGCCGCCGCCGGGTTTTGGTCTCTTGTAGCACTCTATCTGATTGCGTTATGCGCAGATCTTCTCATTCCCTATCCTTATGATTTACAGATGCGAGATAGGGCGTTTCATCCTCCGATACGTATCCATATAATGGAGAAGGGACAGGTACGGATACCCTTTGTATATCAAAGCACGCTTATTGATCCAGTAGGAAAGAAATATCAGGAAGATACTTCTCAGAGATACCCGATACGTCTTTTTGCCCAGGGAGTTGAGCGAAAGATGTTTGGTTTTTGGAAGACCGATAGATACCTTTTTGGCGTCTCTGAACCAGCGGGAATACATCTTTTAGGGACCGATATGTATGGACGAGATATTTTCTCTCGTATTGTATGCGGTGGAAGGATCTCTCTTTCCATAAGTTTGATAGGTGTTATTCTTTCTTTTTCTTTTGGTATGCTGACTGGCGGGATTTCCGGATATTTTGGAGGTGTGATTGATCAGATTATGATGAGAGCGACAGAAATCCTTATGGTCTTTCCCTCTTTTTATCTTATGCTTTCTCTACGGGCAATCTTTCCACTCTCTCTTTCAAGCGTACAAATCTATCTCTTAATTGTAGTGATTTTAAGTTTTATCGGATGGGCGGGACTTGCCCGCATTATACGCGGTATGGTGCTTTCTATCCGAGAAGAAGAGTATGTGCTGGCCGCGCGTTCTGTTGGAGTGAGTCATTGGCGGATTCTCTTTTTTCATATTCTTCCGAATACCTTTTCCTATGCGATAACCGCGGTAACGCTTGCGGTTCCCGGATATATTGTGGGAGAAGCCGCCCTTAGCCTTCTTGGTATTGGAATTCAGGAACCCTATCCTAGCTGGGGAAATATTCTTGCTTCTACAGTAGGAAACCTTAGAATATTAAGCGATGCGCCGTGGATGCTCCTACCCGGTCTCGCGATCTTTTTTGTTCTGGTAAACTTTAATCTTTTGGGAGATGCGTTGCGATCGGTTTTTGATCCGAAAAACTGGTAAAATTCCGATGAAAAAGATACTTTCTATTACATCGCTTTCTGTTCGTCATCGTGAGAGAATGATTCTGAACAGAGTTAGCCTTGAGATCTGTGAAGGAGAGGTTTTTTGTTTAGTGGGAGAATCTGGTTCTGGAAAGACTACTCTTGCTTTATCGCTTCTTCGTCTTCTTCCACCAGGGCTTTCGCTTTGCGGAGGATCTATTTTTTTTATGGGAAAAGATCTCCTTAAAGCCTCTGCGAAAGAGCTTTTTTATATCCGGGGAAAAGAAATTTCAATGGTTTTTCAAGAACCTTCCTCATATCTGAATCCTCTTTTTACAGTTGGATATCAGATTATTGAAACCGCGGCGGCCGCAGGCGCTTCAAATCCCGAGGAAGCCGCGATACAGGCTTTTGGCGAGGTAGATCTTCCATTGAAATTTTTTAAAAGTTATCCCCATCAATTAAGCGGAGGAATGCAGCAGCGTGTGGCGATTGCTTCCGCTCTTGTAAACAGGCCCCGTCTCTTGATTGCGGACGAACCTACCACTGCGCTTGATGTTATTACAACCGAACAGATTCTTTCTCTTCTTGACTATCTAAGGAAAAAGTTTTCTCTTTCTGTTCTTTTTATCACGCATAATCTTCCATTGGCATTCCGTTTTGCCACAAAGATCGGGATATTATACCGGGGAGAACTGGTTGAATCCTTTTCTCCGGCTTCTCAATATATTCACCCTTATACAGCTCTTCTTTTTGGTTCTGGGAAAAATTTAGCAGGATATTGTTCCAGCGATGATTCCACTCTTACCGGCTGTACCTTCTATCAGTTTTGTCCTGAACGAGAGAGAAGATGCGCGGAAGAAAAACCGAAAATTTTCCTTTCTGGAACCCATGCGGTACAATGTTGGAAGGCCGCGTCGCAATCCTCTTTTTCTCCCTTGGATAGAAACAATGAGAATGCTTGAACTAAAGAATCTTTCAAAATCCTTTCTTTTAAGGAATCCTTTTGGTACCGATGAACGCACAGTATCTGCGGTACGTTCTGTTTCTTTAAATCTTCTTCCAATGGAAAGGTTCGGACTTGTGGGAGAGTCTGGTTCGGGAAAATCAACCCTTGGAAAATTGATGCTTCTTCTTCTCCGTCCTGACAGTGGATCACTTCTTTTTCATGGAGAAGATATTACCCGGTTTTCAGATAAAAAATTGCGTACTTTCCGAAGAAAAACCGGTATTGTCTTTCAAAGTCCCTATAAATCTCTTAATCCCCGTTTTTCTGCGGGACGCACTCTTCATGAGGCTTGCGGCAATTCTGGAACTTCTGTAAAAGAACTTTTTGAGGCAGTGGGTCTACCATTGGCGTACGCTGAAAAGTTTCCGCATCAGATGAGCGGCGGAGAACGTCAACGTGTAGCAATTGCCCGCGCGCTTGCCCATTGGCCGGAACTGGTGGTTGCAGATGAACCTACAGGAAGTCTTGACGCCGCGATTCAACATCAGATTATATCTCTCCTTATGGACTTGAACCAAAGAAGAAAGATTGCGTTTTTCTTTATTTCGCACGATCTTTCTCTTGTTTCTTCCTTTTGTACGCGCCTTGCGGTGATGTACCGCGGAATAATTGTTGAATCTGCTCCCACAGAGAAACTTCTGAAAAATCCCCTTCACCCTTATACCAAAGTTCTTCTTAATCCATTGAAGGTGCATGAGCTTTTTCGGGAAGAATCTTCTTCTGAAGGATGTCTTTTTTATGGGCGTTGTCCTTCTCGTATGCCTCTTTGTGTGAAAGAACCCCCTGAAATCTATGAAAAGAGTCCTGACCATACCGCGGCATGTTTCCTTTACCGCACATAAAAAATAGGATACAATACTATATTATTTTTGAAGATTATTGCCTACCAAAAAAGGAGCAGGTATGCCAGAAAAAAAGGGCAAGATAGAAAAACAGCTTACTCTTCCATTAGGACATGCTTTTGGCATGAGTATTCGGAGTTTAAAGATCCGTTTTGGAAGATCTATTATTACTACGATGTCTATTACCCTCGGCATTGCCTTTCTTATGTCTATTCTTGCAAACAGCGCATTTACCACTGCAATTATTGAACGCGGTCCCGAAGTATTGAGGATTCCTCTTCAAGAGGGATTGGAAGAGATGAAAACCCGGCAGATTTGGTTGGTTTCTCTCTCTCTTTTGGTATGTGTGGTCGGAATAATCAATGCCATGCTGATGTCTGTGGCGGAGAGATCTAGAGAAATCGGAACCATGAAATGTTTGGGAGCGCTTGATAAGTTTGTTGTAGAACTTTTTTTGCTTGAATCTTCGCTTCAGGGAATGGTGGGTTCCTTGATTGGCGTTATTATTGGCGTGGTCTTTACAATCGTGGTCTTTATCGCAAAATATAAAGGGGTTATTTTTACTATTTTCCCCATGGCCGCGCTTCTAAAATATTCCCTTTTAGGAATGGTACTTGGTACATTACTTGCGGTTATAGGAGCATTGTACCCTTCATACGTTTCCGCAAAACTTGAACCCGCGGAAGCAATCAGAAGAGAAATTTAATACAAAAAAGGAGGATTTTCCATGTTAAAGGAATCTATTGTCAGAACAATCGGTCTTCAAAAGACATATATGCTTGGAAAGGTTCCGCTTCAGGTTCTTAAGGGTATAGATTTGGAGATTCACCGAGGCGAATATATCTCTATTATGGGTCCCTCCGGAAGTGGAAAAACTACCTTGTTTAATATGATCGGGGGTCTTGATAAACCAACAGAAGGCAAGGTATATATTGACGAGGTAGATATTGCTCAGCTGGATGCGTATGAACTTGCTTGGCTTAGATGTAGAAAGATCGGATATATTTTTCAAACATTTAACCTTATTCCGGTTATGACCGCGATGGAAAATATTACTCTTCCGATGATTTTCGGAGGCCTTGGAAATGACGAGGCAATGGAAAAAGCGAGAGATCTTCTTGAACTGGTTGGTCTTGGCGAACGCCTTCATCACAAGCCTTTTGAACTTTCTGGCGGTCAACAGCAACGGGTTGCTATTGCGCGCGCGCTTGCCAATGATCCTGCCATTGTTCTTGCGGATGAACCAACAGGAAACCTTGATTTGAAGACCGGAAAGGAAATTATTCAGCTCCTTAAGAAAATGAACCGTGAAAAACAGGTAAGTATTATTACCGCTACCCATGATTTAAAGATGTTGGACGTTTCCGATCGGGTTATCTGGATCCGTGACGGACTTATTGAAAGAATAGAAGATCGCGCCAACCTAGATATCAAGATTGGTGAAATGGATGGAGAAGTTGTCTGATCTTCCAAACGTAACGCTTGGAGTCATTGGTTGCGGAAATATGGGATCGGCAATGGTTGAGGGAGTAGTCCGATATGGACTTCTTCCTCCTGCATCTATTACTATCGCCGATACCGATGAAGAGAAAGTAAAGAATCTTGTAGATAGCTTTGGAGTGATAGGCGGAGATGTTTCGCTTGCTTCTCGCGCAGATTGTCTTCTTCTTGCGGTAAAACAGAAGGACCTTCCCTGTCTTTGCAGGAAAATATCTTCCGAAATAACGATTTCAACCTTAATAATCTCTGTGGTGGCTGGAATTCTTATTTCCGAACTTGAAAGAATGCTTGATACTCCCGCGCAGGTTGTGCGGATGATGCCTAATTTAGCGGTGGCATCTGGAAAAGGTGTGATGGCTTTTTCTCTTGGAAAATTTGCTCGTCCCCTTACAGTAACAACACTAGAAGCTCTTTTTTCCCGGTTAGGATTTCTCTTTCCTCTTTCTGAAGAAGAGATGCCCCTGCTTACCGCAATTTCCGGAAGCGGTCCTGGGTATCTTTTTTATTTGGCAGAGATTTTTTATACGATTCTTCTTGAACGCGGAATAGATCCTCCTGCGGCATTGAAAATAGTTTCGCTTCTTTTTGATGGTACGGGAAGTATTCTTTCAAAGGGAGAAAATCCTGAAAGATTAAAGGATTGTGTTTCTTCGCCGGGAGGAACTACAATTGCCGGGTTGCGCGTATTGGAATCGTACAATATTTTCGAAATATTTAAGAAGGCCGTGGATGCGGCGGAAAAAAGAGCCAAAGAGCTTTCTAATGTTACAGGAGGCAAGAATGACTGAATGGGAACGGGCTGATCAGGCTCGCAATGTAATAAGTTCAAAGAGTACCATGAAACCGGAAATAGCCATTATTCTCGGAACAGGCCTTGGCAAGCTTGTGGATCGGATTGATACGAAACTTTCCATTCCTTATGAAGAAATTCCCTTTTTCCCTGTATCTACAATGAAGGGACACTCTGGTCACTTAATTTTAGGGACTCTCGCTGGAAAGGAGATTCTTGCGTTCAGTGGCCGTTTCCACCTTTATGAAGGATATTCTGTCTCAGAGATTGCGCTTCCCATACGCCTTCTTAAGCTTCTCGGAATAAAGGTTCTTATTGAATCAAACGCGGCCGGAGGGTTAAATCCACTCTATCGCGTGGGAGACCTTGTGGCAATTGAGGATCATATTAACCTTATGGGAGAGAATCCTCTTATTGGAGCTAATGATGAACGGTTTGGAGAAAGGATTCCTGATTTTTCCGATCCTTACGACCGAAATCTTTTAGATCTTGCGGAAAGAACCGCGCTAAACGAGGGAATTATGCTGAAACGGGGAGTTCTTGTTGGATTGACTGGTCCTAGCCTTGAAACAAGGGCAGAATATCGGTTTCTTCGCATAATAGGCGCGGATATGGTCTGTATGTCTACAATTCCCGAGGTTATTGCCGCGGTACACCAGGGAATTAAGGTCTTAGGGGTATCTGTTATTTCCGATATGTGTCTTCCTGATGCTCTTGAACCAGCCTCTTTTGAGAAAATTCTTGGTGCCGCGAGTTCTGTGGAGCCGATATTGACAAAGTTAATGGAAAAGATTATACTTTCTCTCCAATTGACTTAAGGGACGAAAACCCAATGGATCAGACAGAGAAGAAAAACATAAAAAAAAGAAGAGATGCCGTGGCTGCGCGAAAAAATATACGTTGTAGAAAGTGTTTTATGGTAAGCGGCTATCTGCAGAATGAAGAGAAGTGTGTGCATTGCGGGGCGAAAATCTATTGGATAGACCTCGCCTGAGGAGGTGAACGTTTCAGGTGGAACGACATGAAAGCTTTGAGAAAATTTTTAAACAATTTAAACGAGATGTAGAACGTGAAGGAATTATCAGAGAGGTAAAAAAAAGAGAATTTTACGAAAAACCAAGCCAAATACGGCGAAGACGGAAGGTAAAAAAGTATCGTACACAACCTTCTCGTTGATTCTTTTATTGTATGGTGTACACTCTTACGCTTAATCCAAGCCTTGACATCAGTAGTAGGATGTCAAGGCTTGTTTTTGACGATATTAACCGGATTGAAAAGAAACAGCTTGATCCTGGCGGTAAGGGAATCAATGTTTCCCGAATGCTTGCGGTCTTAGGCGTTGAAACTCTTCCCATAGCTTTCTATGGCGGATATGCGGGAAAACAATCTTTGGAACTTCTTTCTAAAGGTGGTATTTCTAAAGTACATCCTATCATAATTCAGGATGAAACCCGTACTATTCACAACTTCTTTTTTGATGACGGGACCCCTCCCCTTCGGATAAATGAGCCTGGTCCCTCTATCCGTCTCTCAGAACGAAAAGCCCTTGAAGATTTTCTAAAAAAACTTCCTTCGCAGAAAGATGATTGGCTTGTCTGTTCTGGAAGTCTTCCTCCCGGAGTTCCCTCCTCTTTTTATGGAACTTTGATAAGAAATATGCGAAGAATCCACCCTTCTCTTTCAGTGGCCCTTGATTCCGATGGAATCTTTCTTTCCAAAGGAGTAAAAGGAAGACCTACTTTGTTGAAACCAAATCTCTGGGAGCTTTCGCGTTTGGTAGAGAATCCGCTTTCTTCCTGGGAACTTCTTGTTTCCGCAGTGAAGAGATTACTTACGAAAGGAACTGAATTTCTTCTTCTTTCTTTAGGAGAAAAGGGAGCGATTGGATTTTCGCAATCAGAAATTGTATGGTGGGTTCCGCCCCGACTTAAAGTTCTTAGCACTGTGGGATGCGGAGATGTTTTTATGGCGGGATTTCTTCATGCGATAGGGAAAAAGAGTGATTTTTCTGAGGCAGTAAGGTTTGCTGTTTCTTGCGGGACTGCCAAGGCGGCTGTGGATGGAACCGGACTTCCTACCCGATCTTCTATTAGAAAGATTAGGGAGAGTACTCGGCTTATTTCTTCGTCTCAGATTTCCCTGAAAGGAGAAGCGCTCCTGCGCCCATTGCGCTTTGAAAGAGAATAAGAAGGAGATTCATCAGAGAAAGTGCGATTGCCTGTTGTTCTCCGATGAAAGGAGTGAAAAAAAAGGAATAGGTAAATTCTCTGATTCCTAAACCACCCAGTGATGGTACCAGAGTGCTTACCCAGATAAGCGGAATAACAATAAAGAAGAAAAGAATCGGAACGCCCGGTATTCCTAAAAAAGATCTAAGCATAAAAAACTGTATAAGAATTGAAAGAGATTGACAAAGAATGCTTACACTGATCGCATTTCTTGTAATAGTCCGATTTTTCCCATATTCTCTGAGATAGCCAAAGAAAAGAAGGATTTTTTGTGAAAATTTCTCAGGAAGAAGTTTAAGAAAAAAGTCTGTAAGGTTTTCCCAAAGAATAAGAATCCATGCGATTCCAGTTACTATAAGAAGAAGTGTGATCATCAATCCGGTTTTAGGGGGAAGCGCTCCCTGAAAGAAGAGAAATCCCGCTCCTCCCATAAGAATAATAGAGACCGCTCCTATAAACCTATCAAAAAGCACTGATATACCAAGACTGAGTTTTTTTGTCTGGTCTTTGGTAAAGAGGTAGATTTTCGCAATATCGCCTCCTGCTCCTGTGGGAAGAAATATATTAAAAAAAAGCCCAATCAGGGTAAGCTTCCATATACGAAGAAATCCAATGCTTTGGTGGGAGGGTGTAATAATAACTTTCCATCTGAGTGCGAGGAGCGCGGTTACTAAAACATTTGCTGGAAGAAGTAGAAAGAGAGAAAGAGAAGAAGATTCCTTTAGAATTTGAAGAAAGAGGGGGAAATCAACCCGTTTGAAAAGAATGAAAAGAAAAAGAATACTGATTGCCGCCTTGAAAGCGTTCTTTGCTATCTGTAATGAAAGCGCTTTCATGGCGTTTGATCAGATTCGGAAGATTCTGCAAGATATCCTGATTCATACTCTTTCTTTACTCTGTCCAGAACACCGTTTATGAAGGAGGGTGCATCTTTTTCTGAATATTCCTTAGAAATTTCTATGGCTTCGTTGATAGCGACAACAGCGGGTATGTCAGAAAGAAAAAAAATCTCAAAAACCGCAATTCTAAGGATATTTCTGTCTACATAACTCATCCGTTCAATGCGCCAGTTTTCAGAAGAGATCGTAATAATTTTATTGATGAATCCAAGATGCTTCAGAACCCCCTCGGTTAGAAGAGTCGCAAATGGTACTGCCTTTGGAGAAAGGATAGATTCATTGTTGTTAAGAGAGGTGAGTTTTATGGGAGATAGCAGAGGATTTCCCATTTCATGGGCATATAGGTTGCGCAGGGCAAGTTCCCGGGCGATTCTTCTTAGATTTTTCTTCATTTTAGAGTTGTTGCAAGATTTGCCATTTCAATAGCGGTGAGGGCTGCTTGCCATCCCTTATTTCCCATCTTGGTTCCACACCGTTCTATGGCCTGTTCAATAGTATCTGCCATAACGATTCCAAAACTAACTGGAATAATGCCTTCCATATTTATCTGTCCGAGCATTCTGCTTGCTTGTCCTGCAATATAATCAAAGTGCGGCGTTCCTCCTCTTATGATAACTCCAAGAGATATTATTGCGTCGTATGAACCTGATTTCTGCATTTTTTTTGTTGCGAATCCAAGTTCAAAAGCACCGGGAACCCATGCTACCGATATATCATCTTCACTTCCGCCATGGCGTTTAATGCAGTCTATTGCTCCGTCAAGAAGATTTTTTGTGAGATACTCGTTGAATCTTCCTACGACAAGACCGAACCTCTTTTTTTCTGCCGAGAGATTGCCTTCAAATATTTTCATCTGTTTCCTCCTGTTTAAGGTGGAGTAAATGGTTCATTTTTTTCTGTTTTGTGGCAAGATATTTCGCAGAGTGGCGGTTGGGTGGGATCTCTATTGGAATGCGATCAATAATCTCTATTCCGTATCCTTCAAGTCCGACCAATTTTCTTGGATTATTGGTAAGAAGGCGGACTCGGGTAAACCCAAGATCAAGAAGAATTTGTGCGCCAATGCCGTAATTACGCAGGTCTGCCGGGTAACCAAGGCGAAGGTTTGCGTCTACAGTATCAAGCCCTTGGTTTTGCTGAAGAAGATAGGCCTGCAATTTTGCAACCAATCCGATTCCTCTTCCTTCCTGCGGAAGATAGATGAGAACCCCTCCTTCCCGGGCGATCATCTTCATTGATTTCTGAAGTTGATCTCCACAATCGCATCTAAGAGAATGGAATATATCGCCAGTAAGACATTGAGAGTGTACCCGTACCAGCGGTGCGCTCTCTTTTTTTCGCATGGTTCCTTCGTTTGTTAAGGCGATATGGTAATGGTTTTCAACCAAATCGCGATATAAGTGAAGAATAAAATTCCCATATTCACTCGGCATTCCCACAGAAAGAATTTTTTCTACGAGCCGTTCTTTTTTTCTCCGATATTCTATAAGGTCTGCAACAGTGATTATTTTACAGTGATGTTCTTTTGCAAGTTGAAGAAGCCGAGGAAAGCGCGCCATGGTTCCGTCTTCGTCCATGATTTCGCAGATAACACCCGCGGGATAGAGTCCTGCCATTTTTGCCAGATCGACCGCGGCTTCTGTATGGCCGGCTCGGACAAGCACCCCTCCTTTTTTTGCACGTATAGGAAAGATATGGCCTGGTTTGGCAAGATCTTTTGGTTTTGTTTTAGGGTCAATAAGGAGTTTTATGGTTTTTGCTCTGTCATGGGCGGATATTCCTGTTGAAATTCCTTCTTTCGCATCAACAGAGACAGAAAAATCTGTTTCATGAAGCGCGGTATTCTCTGAAACCATTGGATTCAATTGAAGGGCATCCAATCGTTCGCCAGAAAGAGCGATGCAGATTAATCCACATGCTTCACGCGCCATAAAATTGATGATTTTCGGGGTTGTTTTTGAGGCGGCGATAAAAAAATCTCCTTCATTTTCCCGTTCTGCATCATCAACTACGATAATAATTTTTCCTTTTCGTACTTCGTGGAGTGCTTCTTCAACAGAAGCAGTGTTACATACAGGCTTCAAGCGGTGGTTTGTCATTTTTTTTCCATGGTATTGTTTGGTGAAGAGCGGCTTTTATCATCATATCTGTTTCAAGGTTCACAAGAGACCCTTCTTTCTTTATATAAAGCGTGGTATGTTGAAGCGTATGCGGTATAATCCATACCTCAAAACGAGTTTGTGTTACCGCAGAGACAGTCAGAGATATCCCATCAATTCCTATTGAACATTGAGGAAAGATATACTTACGGTACTCTGGAGGAAAGGAGATTTCCATACATCCCTGATTTTTTCTCGGAATCCTGATTATTCTTCCTAAACAGTCTACGTGCCCACTAAGGAAATGCCCCCCTACCCTTTCTCCTGTTTTAAGGGCTCGTTCAAGGTTTACCTTCTCTCCTGGTTTACCTTCTCCAAGAGTAGTTCTTGAAAGAGTTTCCCGAGAAAGCGTTGCGCGAAAAGAGCTATTTTCAATACGTTCCGCAGTAAGACAGACACCGTCCACTGCACAGCTTTCTCCAATAGAAAAGAGTTCTGGCGCCGCGAAAGAAGCTTCAACAATGAGAATTTCTCCTTTCGCACTTTTTCTCTTTGATCGTATTGTTCCGATCTCTTCAATTATTCCGGAAAACATGGTCTTGCCTCAATATAGATGTCGCTTCCAATAGAAAGGTGTTTTGTGATAGTGATTTTTTCTCTATGAGAAAGGTCTTGGATCGTTTCTCCTTCAATAGGAACAAAGCGGCCTTTTCCACCGATAATTTTTGTTCCAATGAAAAGATGCATAAGGCGCGGAGTGCGACTTTTCCAGAAAGATGTAAGAAGCCTTGTTCCTCCTTCCACCATAATCTTTCCGATTCCTTCTTTTTTCGCCATTGCGAGCGCGGCAGGAAGAGAGCATCCTTCTTTTTCTATGGGAACCCTTATGATAGAGGTATTGTGCATGGGCCAAAGTGAGTTGCAAGGAGCGTTCTCTCCAAGAAAGAGAAGAACCTGAGCATTTTGATTTTCAAAGATTCGTGCTTCTGGCGGAGTTTTTCCATGGGTATCAAAAATAATCTTCCAATATCGTTTTTTTTCAAGAAGTTGTTGAGAGGCGGCTCCAGGAGGAGATTCCCAATCAAGGGAAGGATTGTCTGCAAGTACTGTTCCGATTCCTACAGCTATTGCATCGTAAAGAAAGCGAATCCTTCTTCCTTTTTTTCTTGCCTCTTCGCAGGTAATCCACTTTGAGTGTCCCTGCTCTGTCGCCAATTTTCCGTCAAGGCTCATTGCCCATTTTAATCCCACAAAAGGAAGGTTTGTAGAAAAGTTTGTAAAAAAGGATTCATTAAGTTTTCTCGCTTGGGGTTCAAGAAGCCCTACCCGTACTTTGATACCTGCTTTTTTAAGAATTTCAAAGCCTTTTCCCGAAACTTCAGGGTTAGGATCTTCTGTACAGGCGACCACTTCTTTGATTCCCGCGGAAATAATTGCATCGGTACAGGGCGGAGTTTTTCCCCAATAACAGCATGGTTCAAGGTTGACATAGAGCGTGGCGCCTTTTGCTTTAGCGCCTGCACGATGAAGTGCCTCTATCTCTGCATGGGGAAGCCCGAACGCCCGATGCCTTCCTGAAGAGAGTATTCTTCGTCCTTTTACTATTAGCGCCGCAACCATAGGATTCGGACTAGTTAACCCTTCGCTTTTTCGGGCGAGGTCAAGAGTTTTTTGTAGAAAAAAGAGGTCAGGGTTTGTTTTCATCTTATCTCATCTCTTGACCGCCGGTAACATTGATCGCCTGTCCGGTCATATACCCTGCAGAGTCGCTTGCAAGAAAAAGCACGACATTAAGTACATCCTGATAGGTGCAGGGGCGTTGCATAGGAACCTGATTAAGATATTTTTTTCTAACCTCTTCGGGAGTAACGCCCCATTTTTTTGCATATTGTTCAAAAAGGCTTTCTTGCCACAAAGGACTGTCAAGAAGGTTTCCCGGACAGACTGCATTGACCCGTATCCCATATTCTGCCAATTCAAGGGCAATGCTTTGCGTAAGACCAATACCGCCGAATTTGCTTGCCGCATAGGCGCTATTTTTATAACTTCCCTTTTTCCCGGATTTTGAGTTTATTTGAATAATGGTTCCGTAGCGCTGACGTTTCATTGGAATCGCCACATATTTTGCACAGAGAAAATATCCCACTAAATTAACTTCAAGAACCTTTCTCCACGCGTTCGCGGGAAATTCAGTAATTTCATGCGATTCAAGAATACCTGCGTTTGCAATAAGAATATCAATCTTTCTATATGTGGTAAGAACATCGTTAACAGCTTTTTTCACCTCTTCTTCGGAAGTAATATCAATCGTATGGTATAAGCCCGCAGAAGGGTTGATTGTATGAAGAGTGTTCGCGCTCTTTTGTACGTTCACACGATCAATATCCCAGGGAATGACAAGGGCTCCTTCTTTTGCCATCCCCTGGCAGAGCGCTTCTCCAAGCCCTCTTCCTCCTCCGGTTACGATAGCTACCTTATCTTTTAGGCTCTTTTTTTTCATTCGCTAAGTTCCACCACGATTTTAAGAACTTCTCCTGTTCTCATTTTTCTGATTCCTTCCTCAATGGATTCAAGAGGAATTACTTCTGTAATAAAAAGATCCGGGTTTATAAGGCGTTTAGAGATCATATTAGTAGCTTGCAGATATTCATTTTTATTAGAAGCGAAGGAACCGAAGAGAGAGATTTCGCCGTAATGTATGGTATTGGTGTCAATGGCAAGGATGGAATCATCCTTTGGAAGCCCTCCGAATAGGCTGATACGCGCTCGGGGCGCCGCCATCTCTAATGCTTGTAGTTGAGCTTCTTTCGCCGGACAAGAGGTAATAATGACATCTGCACCAAAATCCGAGGTAAGTTTTTTTACTTCTTTAACTGGATCTGTACTACGGGGATCTATCAAGAGAAGGTTTTGAAATTTTTTAGAAAACCGTTGCAATCTTTCAAAGTTCGGATCAATCATCATGACCTGTTCCGCCCCTTGCGCTTGTGCGAGCATTGCATGCATAAATCCTATGGGTCCTCCGCCAAATATTACCACTATATCGCCTGATTTGATTCCAAGATAATTTTGGCCGTTGATTGCGCAAGAAAGAGGTTCAATGAGCGCACCTTGGAGAAGAGAAACATTCTCTGGCAAAAGAATACAGGCATCCTGTTTAACCGCGCTCTCTGGGATTACCACATATTCTGCGAATCCTCCCGGATAATGGTATCCGATTGCTTTGGTATCTGGGCAGAGGTTATAGAATCCCTTCTGACAGCTTTTACAGAGGCCGCATCCCACCGAGGTTACAAGGGTGATTGAATCTCCTTTTGAAACACATCTTACATTTTTTCCGGTATCAACGACGGTTCCAGAGATTTCATGACCGATAATCGCTGGAGGCTGTACCTTTTTATGTCCGTGAAAAAATGTTCTTACATCGGTTCCACAGATAGCGCAGTATGAGGTTTTCAAAAGAATTTCATTTTCGTTACAGGTAGGTGTAGGCCATTCGCCAACACGAATTTTTTCTGGACCTTCAAATATAGCGGCTCTCATAGCGACTCCTGTGTTTGAATGTTTTTGCAGGTACTGGTACTATACCTTTTTTTGTTGATTTTTTCAATGGATAGATATCTTTCTGGATTGACATCTTTCGGTAGAGAGGGTTTACTAATAAGTATGAAAGTTCGTTTTCTCATTTTTTTCTTTTTTTTCTTTTCTATCCAATCTATTGCGGGTATTAAAGTATACTTCTCTCCCGACAATTCCCTTGATTCTTTAGTGATGCGCGCAGTGGCATCTGCTAGATACTCTATTCATATCGCTTCTTATACGATGAGTCCGGAATTTCTTTCTTCCTGCCGCAAGATTGCTCGACAAAAAAATCTTGATTTGAAAGTTATTCTTCACTTTCCTGTAAAAGGCATTGAACCTTCTTTGAATACCTATCGGCTTAATTCTCTCAAAAAAACGCTTCATGCAAAGTTTCTGATTATTGATGGTTGTACAACAATTGTCGGTTCTTCAAACTTTACCGTGGCTGGTCTTCAAAAAGATATCAATAACCTTCTTTTTATTGATGATAAAAGAATCTCACAAACCTTTGAAGAAGCATTTAACGCGCTTTGGAATGGCAGGATACCCTCCTGTTCTATGGAAAAACCTGATCTTAGAGTGTTTTTTACTCCTTTTTCTAATTGTGAAGAAGTGATTCGCAATGAAATTCGGAAGGCGTCACAATCTATTAAATTTGTCGCTTTTACATTTACTTCAGATGAAATTGCGGAAGAGCTTTGCCGGGCGGGGTTGCGGAATATCTCAATCTTTGGAATTTTTGAACGGGGACAGAGATCTAAATACGATGAACATTCCTTTCTTTCAAGATTTCCCTTTCAGGTCAAGTATGACTCCTTTATAAACGCGGTTCACGACAAGTGGTTCCTTATTGATAATAAGAAGATCATTACTGGTTCCTATAATTTTACAAAAACCGCAAGAAAGAATATTGAATGTGTCATCATACTATCTGACCCAATGGTTGTTGAGAGATATCGCAAGAGATTTCGTTACTTATGGTTCTGGTATTGATTAATAAATTCAGATGAACCAAAAGAGATCACCTGTTTTTCTCTAAGGCGCAATCATAGATAGGAGAATATGTATGCTTTTTCATATGCGATATGGGGTACGAGATGGCATTGAATGAGATTGAAAACCCTGTGAAGAATCTTAGATACAGAAAGAAAACTACGATACCAAGCAGTACAGTGAAAATAGAGAAAGAGTCGGTACACATAGCTAACAGGTAAATGAAATCTGTTGTTGACCAAGATAAGGTTGTGGAAATGTTTCTACATCACCCAAGGAGTACATGTTTTTGTAGACTATTATTACAGTAGATGTACGAGGATTAGATTTCTATATATCAGTACTATCTTTTCTGCCTGATTCACCACACACTAACAGAAGCTATCACTACAGAAGAATCATTAACTCACGAACTTCTTATGGCGCTACAATCAGGGCGCACAGCAGAGAAGATTATTTTGATTTTTGTTCTAAGGTATTATGATTTTTCTATCAAGGTCAGACTGAAGACTTGGGTTGTTTTCCCTGTGATCCGCAGACACGGGAGTACTGAACTATTTTTTTTCAGAATCTTTCCTTGCTTCCATCTTCCTTTGATTTCTTTTCTATTTTTGTCCTTGATTTGAAAGTCGTGGAAACTGAATCCATCAACGGCTAGTTCAGTCTTACTGTCAAGAAGCGCGACCATGATATCTTTTTCTCCCTTCTCCCATTCTAGATTCAGCACAACTTCTGGCTGTACATCAGTTTGTACATTGAATAGGTTAAGAGTTAGGTAGCCCTCAGAAAATCCAGGTTTCAAACTCGCGCTTAGTAATCGTCCTAATTCCCAGGATGCCATGCCTGTCTGTAGATGCGGAGTTAAATCAGATCCTTTGACGCCACCCGCCCAACTCGCGGTTACGGGAAGTCCTGTAAAATAGCATCTGAACTCATTTCCTGTTTGAATAAGTGAGTCAGAGGATATGCCGCCTTCCCACCAGCTTTTTTCAGGTCCAAGAGGAATTAAGGGGCTTTCTTCATCTTCAAATATTGTGAATGTTTCACCATTTTTTGAAAGTGCCAGATGAACTCGTGGTGCGACCCATCCTGTTTTTGGATGGGGAAGGCAGAAATGAATAAAAGCAATAAAGTATCCCTGAAAGAGTGTCATAGCCAGCCCATGTATCTGCCCTGATAAGCCTGTACCGCCGTCGGGGATACCCATGACTGGATATGGGTGTCTGTTCCAGTGTTGCGCGTCAGGACTAGAAAGAAGCGCGGTTCTTCTGATCCCGAAAGGAGGTCCGCTAGATGCCTGAGTATAAAGCCGATACTTTTTCTCTGAATCTTTGGTATCCTTATCTTTTAGAAAAGCGAAGGGTTCTAGTATATAATGATCAAATCCTTCTTTTTCTCCCCTTTCTCTTCCTGCCTTGAAGAGATTGACGCCCTTTTTGTACAGGTTCCAGTTTACACCATTTTCCGATACAGCAAGACCACCGCCTCCCATGTGGGAAAAAATCATCTTATATCTGTGGGGAAAAGGTTCTGTTCCTGGGTCTTCAATGACTAAGGGTCTTCCGGGATATCTCGGAAGAAATGGTAGGATGTTATTGTTGTGTGATCCGCGGTACTCAACAAGTCCGAGATTGGGTTTGGTCCAGTGAAGACCATTGAGGCTTTCGGCGTATCCTATTTGTAGTTGAGATGTGCGGTGTTTTCCGTACGCGTCAATAACACTTTTTGGGCTTTTCCGATATTCAAATATGGGCCCGTCTGGCAAACCAAGATACCACATACGGAACTTTTTTTCTTTTGCGTCTGGTATTACTGTACAGTATTGGATACGCAGTTCATCCCATTCGTTTTTTTTGCCAAGTAGGATCACTGGATCTGGAAGGACTCTTCCTTTTACGGGGATTGTCTGCACACCTCTTGATTGTACAGGATCGTCAAAAAAGTAGAAGGTTTCTTTTTTAGTCGCATTATTAGCCATACAATTTTTTTTTATAGTGCGTTGATTTTCGTAAGAATAGTTTTTAGCGCGTTCGCTGCAACGCCGAACTTGTCTGGACCTGAAAATCCGCTAAACTGTCCTGCTCTTCCAAGATGAGGTTCTAAAGAAAGAAAGATATCCCGTTCTTTTGCGCGTGGTGCGAAATCCGCAAGTATTTGAGGAATTTGCCCTTCGCCCTCTCCTGCTGGAAGACAAACGACTTCGCCGTTGCTTTTTGATTTAGGTAGCCCGTCTTTGATATGAAAATATTCAATACTATCCTTTAAAAGCGGGTACGCGCGATCAAAGGGAAGAATCCCCTCAATAATAAAGTTTGCAGGATCAAAACAGGATTTGAGAGAAGGTGAATTGACTGTGGCAATAATTTCCGCGCAATGTTCCGGACTCTCTCCATACAGGTTCAACTCATTTTCATTGAGGAGAACAACTCCGTTTTCTTCCGCATAACGGGCTTTTTTCGCCATTTGCTCCATTACTTGATCCTTATAGTCGTTGATATTTCCTTGCTCTGGACCATAGTACGAAAAGACACGGATATATTTTACTCCAAGAAAATGGGCAATTTCCACCGCATGGCGGAATTTCTCAAAATGGGCTTTGAAATCATCGGTAATTTTTATTTTTCCAATGGGAGATCCAATTGACGAGACTCCAAAATCATATTCATTGAGTATCTTCTTTATTTGAGAAAGTTCTTCCTGTGAAAGATCCATTACATTTTTATCCCATGCTCCTCGCAGTTCAAGATGGTTAATACCAAGGCTTTTCATTACAGAGATCTGTTCTTGAAAATCTGGAGATATTTCATCGCCGAATCCACTGAAAATGTACATAGCTCCTCCTATTCTTCGTTATGCGCTTTTTCTTTTATGAAAGTTTTGACTGGATGAATTGTTCCACATCTTCTGCACTGATACCCTGTTCTGCGAAGAGCGAGTCAGGAGTGCCGGAACTTCCATATTTTCTAATTCCCAATCTAAAAAAGTTAATGCCGCTAATTCCTTTTTCTGCAAGATGAAGCGCAATAGTAGAACCAAGTCCTGTATCCGCGTTATGATCTTCAAGAGAAACGATCATTCCTGCTTCTATTCCAAGAGAGAGAGCGTCAGGGTCTGGAACAAGAGGAGAAGCGCAATTAATTACTCCAATTGATATTCCTTTCTGTTTCAGAGATTCAGAGATTTTGACAGCCCTTGGAAGCATGGTTCCCATGGTATAAAGATAGCCCTGGGTTCCTTTTCTGACGATATCAGCCTTTCCATAAGTGAAGGTATACTCTTCGCCAAAAAATGGCTCTCCTGATTCATTTGTAACTATAGGAGCAATAGATCGTCCCATTCCAATAAAAACATTTCCGGGATTTGCCGCGGCAAAACGGATTGCGCGGTCGGTTTGATTAGCATCTCCGGGAATGATTACCTTAAAGTTGAAAAGATTCCTGAAGAGTCCCAAGTAGTCAATACATTGGTGGGTCTTTCCATCTTCGCCCACATCTAATCCTACATGGGTGCATACAACCTTTAGATTTGTATAGTTAAGGTCGTTCAATCTCTGTTGATTATAGACCTCATCCACGCCAAAAACTCCGAAATCCGAGAAGAAACTTACTGCTCCCTGATAAGAGGAGGCACCCGCGATAGTGGCGGCATTATGTTCCTGAACTCCTACCTGATAAAAACGGGAAGGAAATTCTTTCCAGAATTTTTCGGTTTTTACAGAGGTTGCGAGGTCGCAGTCAAACACTAAAAGCGGATTTTTTTCATCGGAAGAATTGGCTTTCCCCAGATCTGTAAGAGCATTTCCGTAAGCGGAGCGGTTATCTATTTTTTCATCTGCGGGATAGGTTCTGGGGCTTCCGGGATTAAGCTTGGCAGTTGGTTCAAGAGAACGGTGAGGGAAAGAAAACTGTTTTTTTTCTCTCATTTCTTTGAAAGAATCAAAGAGATTTTCAAGGCCGAGCTCTTTTATTGCTTCCGCGAGTTCCTCTGCTTTTAGAGGTTTTCCATGGTAGGCCGCCTTTCCTTCCATGAACGAGACGCCTTTTGCCATAGTGGTATGACAGAGTATACAAACCGGCGCGTCAGTTTCTACTGCTTTTTTAGTAGCAGCGTAAAGTTTTGCATAGTCATGACCATCAACTTCAAGGACTTCCCATCCATCTGCGAGAAAGTTTCCTCGGATATTTTGCGGCATAATATCATGGATACTTCCACTGATCTGAATCTGGTTGTAATCAATAAGAACTTTGAGCCGGTTCAGATGATATTTTTTTGCGAAACGACGCGCCTCTCCCACCTGTCCCTTTGTTTGTTCTCCATCGCTCATAAGAACAAAGGTTGTGGAGTCTCGTCCTTGAATTTTATCTACAAGCGCAAATCCGCATCCCGCGGAGAGTCCCTGCCCGAGATTTCCCGTTCCCCAGTCCACGCCGGGAACTTTTTGAACCACGTGGCCTTCAAAAATACTTCCTGATTTTCTAAAGGTGGCGATTGCGCTTTCTATATCAAAAAAACCGAGTCTTCCGAGAACAGAATAGATTCCTGGAGAGGTGTGTCCGAAGCTTACTACTGTTCTGTCTCTATGGGGATCTTCAAGGTTTTCCGGAGAGATATTGGCATAAGAGTAGACAGTGAGAAACATACCGAGTGCGGACATAGACCCTCCGGGATGCCCAGAACTAGCAAGCGAGGTCATCGTCAAGATATCTCTTCTACAAAGTTGTGTAAGGTGCGAGAGTTTTTCTATTTCTTGCGTAGGTAATTCTGAGAATGAAAATCTCTTCCTCTGCATAGCATCTCCTTTTTCATGGTCAGGAAAGAAGTCTTACATGGGTTCCTAAATGATTTTTAAGGGTTTGATAATAGATTTCGTCATCCTTTTCAAGCAGAGAATAAAGTCTGTCGCGTATGCCTGAGGTTCTTCCTGATTCTCCAAGAATAGAGCCATAGGCAATATGGATGGTTTGACGGATGTCGGGGTTTTCAAAAAGTGTGTCGGGAGAAGAATCTTTTATGGTTTCAAGATTGATTTCGCGGGGGTTTGCAGATATTTCATAAGAAGCGGCATTCGTGTCAAAATCATTGATCGCAATACGAAGAATCTCTGAAAAGAGATCAAAGTCTGCAATGGCAACCGCACGTATAGCTTCAATCCATGAGGTTCCCGAGGTCTTTACATGGTACTGGGTTCCAAGAATTTTTCGAAAGATAGGATAGATAGAGAACTTATCGCTTCCAGAATGAAGAGATATCTTATAGGGTCCAAGATGTTCTCGGATTGTTTGATGCGCGGAGAGAGAGCGATCAAATTCTTCAAGAGATCCTTTATAATCAACGCCCTTTTCAAATCTTCCCGGGAAACGGAGCGCAAGATTTTGGAAATCAACATGTCGTCGCCGAAGTTCTTCCACAATAAGAATATGAGCCTCGGGACTGGTGGGAAGCGTGGTTTCATCTACTGAAACTTCAAAATCAAACCCTTCTGTTTTTTGTTTCAAAAATCTATAAGTCTCTTCAATAAAATCAATTGCCGGTCCGTAGGTGAGTGCGAGTTCTCTAAGAATATTTTCTGAAATTGTCCACGCTTCATGTCCAAAGGCATAGGTTTTGTCGGCATATTGTTTATAGGTATCCCAATGATTTTTGAAGAACCCTTCCTTTTCTTCCTTACTAAAAAGGTTAGGAGCTTGAATGACAGCGGAAGGATCTATGGTGTAAAAGGTATATCCTGCTTGAAGAGCTGATTCTATTGTTGTAAAATCTTTTGCATGATCGGCATCCGCGCCAAAGGCGCCAGTGAATCCGGCTTCAAAGATGCCGAGGATGGCGTCGTCTAAGACGCTTTCAAATGTTCTTCCTGTCCGTTCCAATTCCCGTCCTGATTGTTGAGCAAAGATAGGAAAGAAGTTTTTTTCGTTTAGTGCCTGCACATGACCGGGAGAAGCTATGCCAAGGCGGTCTCCGAAACCAAAAGAATTTTTCATTCCACACGGCTGAGGATTAAGAGAAGGAAAATGTTTTCTTAAGATTGTTACAGTTTCATGGGTCATAGGATGGAAGAAAAATGAATCCTCTGATGCTTCCACAACATGTTTTTTCTTATCCATTTTGATAAGAAAAAAGAGGGTTTCTTGTCCTTCACGCAAAGACTTTTCATAGAGTTTGGCATCCGGGTATTTTTCGTGAAACTTTTTTATTAAGGCGGTAACATGGGTATTCATTCTTTTCCCTCCTCTGATTTTCGATCTATTATAGGAATTTTTTAAATATTTTAAAGTTTCTTATAAAGTTTGTCTATATCGGGAACAGTTCCGTCGGAAAGCCTGTATAATACCTCTCCCGCATTATGGACACAAAGGATTCCTTCCTCTTCTCTTCCTTCATATTCTTCGGGTTTTATACTTTTCCAGTCCATATACCCGAGATTAATATTCCGGCACCGTTCTTCTGATATTCCTGTTGCGAGGATTACATTTACTCTTGGCGTTTCAATGCCTTGATGGAAGGTTCCTATTCCTTTGACGTGAGTGGAATGGGCCATAGTGCCGCCGGGAACATCGGGAAATTTATCAAGTTGTTTTGCGAAATAATCTCTGGTATGATATCCGATTTTTTCAAGGGCTTTTCCATGAGTGTAGGAAACCTCGGTTACGTGTGGAGCATAAATAATTAACGTTCCATTATCTGCGACGACAGGTTCAAGTTTATACATACATTTTCCCGCGGTCCAGATATCGTCGTACATTTTAGGCGCCATGGAAAGCACGGTTGAAAAGGGCCGTGGAACATATTTGACATTGACTTGTGAAGAAAGATCCGCGGCAGAAGACCATGCTTCAATGCCGCCGGTAAAGAATCCGCATAGATTTTTTCCTTGCACGACATAACATACGAGAGTTGTCGGAGTAGAAAGGAATGAAACCGCTTTATTGATTGTGTCGCGGACCGGAGTATTCTTTGTGCCATTGATTTTCGGATTGGTTATCAGGGCGCCTAACCAATGGAATTTATGAAGAAATTCTGGACCCGATATTCCTGGGAAAAGATATTTATATCCTCCTGAATATCCTACAACTTCGTGAGGAAAGACCGGACCAACAAGGAGAAGCTCATCATATTCAAGGGCTTTTTTATTGAGGGTAACCCTGATATTTTCATGAAGAAGCCCGCCGGATATAGCGGATATTTCTTTATCGGTAATGGTGCCAATATGGGTAAGAGCGTCCTCTTTATCCCATTCATGTTGAAATATCCGCACCTTTGAAAATCGGGTTTTCCTATCCTCTTCGGTAATATTGAGCATGGAATTAACTTTTTCTTCTGGCATGATCGGATGGGTTCCGAGTGCTATCATAAAGTCAAGCTCTTTTACTATAGGAAGAAGCGCACTGCAGATACCGGCGAATATCGTTCCAGTGGGGCCGGATCGGGTAGAATCCGGAATAAGTGCCAATACCCGTTTCCCAGTAAAATTTCTTCTTTTGGGGATATCTTTACAGAGTTGTTCAATATTATCTTCTGAAATTATTGTGCAATCGTTCTTTTTTTCAGGATCCATAAGTGTTCCTCCTTTAATTAAAGAATACGAAGTTTACCTTCAGGATTAAGCATAGCATATAATTTTTGACGTATGTTCTGTTTTTTCCGATATATATGGGTATGGTCGTAATCAGGATCATTCCATTCTGCTTTTTCCTGTAGGATGTCGGAAAACCGTGCAATACGGGCATTTTCTTCCTGGCCTTTATAAGCATTGTTAAGAAAGAGTTCAAAAGAAGAAAGACATTCCTGCCAGGAATTTTCTTCTTTTCCGGGAAGAATCGGATAAAAAAGGCCTTGATGTTCTTTTATCGCTTCAAGATCTCCTTTGGCGTCTCCGATCATCAGGACTTGGTCTTGATAATAGCCGCCTTGTTTGATAAGCATGGCAATATGGTGACTTTTACTTCCCATTTCTTGTCCGCAAATAATACGGATATATTGCAGGAGTTTATGGGTGCGCCAGTAATGGAGAAGATCATCATAGGGAGTTTGCGAGACTACTACGATATCGGCGTGGGCAGAGATCCGGGCGAGGGTCTCTTCCACAAAGGGAAAAGGAGGAATTTTTGCGGTAAAAAAAGGAAAGGTTTTATTGACTGCCTCGCTCCATGCCAAAAGTTTCCATAATGGCAGTGAGGAGGGACGAGTCTGAAGAAAAGATTCAAGAGAGGGGTTTCCAAGACCTAATCCGGCCTGAGAGGCATAGTTGATAAAATCTATAAGGGGTTGAGGATCGGGAAGTTCTGTTCCAGAGAGTTTCGCGGCTTCTTGTACATCTTGTCTTTCGTGAAGAGTATGAATTGTATCTCGGAGAGTAAGAAATCTGTTAAAGCCTCTGGTGGTAGAAAAAAGATTGTAAAACTCTCCAATTTCTCTAAAATAGGTTTCTATTCCCCATAACTGATAGAATTCCATAAAAAGAGGATGAAAAATCACCATCTGTTTGCCATTCATATTATCAACTATACAGCCATCGGTATCTATGGCTACAAGAAAATCTTTTTTTCGAGAGAAGCTACGGAGATACTCTTCGGGATTTTCTTTCAAGCTTTTGGCATTAAGAGGTTTTATCATTCTTTTTCTTTTCCTAATAATTGTTCCCTTCCGCATAGAAAGGCAGGCAGATACGATATAATCCCATCTTTCTTTTCTGCCTGCCTTTTAAGTTATGCGGAACAAAGTAAATTGAGAGCAGTCTATATTAGCGAACCTCTACTTTGTGATTTCTTTTTCGGGTCTTCCTTCTTCCATCCATTCTGTATGGAATTCACGGTATTTCCCTTCGCTATCAGTGATAACGCGGGGATCGTCTTTTCCAACCTTAAAATATCCATGAGCGCCAAAATAATCCCGCTGTAGCGCCGCAACCTGCGCGGATACTAAAACAGGGCTTGCAAGTTGAAGAATATAATCGTAGGCTCCTGTCATAGCAAGTACTGGAACTCCGGCCTTGTGGGAAAGTTCAATAAACTTTGCCAATTTCCAGAGATTCTTCGTAACAAATTCTGAAAATTGCGGAGCCGCGAGAAGATTGGGAAGATCAGGATTTGCTTCATAGGCTTTGGTAATTTCATCAAGAAATTGTGCCCTGATAATACATCCTGCTCGCCACACTTTTGCAATTTTTCCAAGGTTAAGGTCAAAATTATAATGTGCGGATGCGGCCTGAAGAAGAGCCATTCCCTGAGCGTAAGAAGAGATCTTCGCGATGTAAAGCGCATCGTGAGCAATATCCAAAAGTTTTTCTTTATCGGTTTCCGTGGTCTGTTCCGCTGGCAGAGAAAGTATCTTAGCCATGGTAAGACGGAGGTCCTTATCTTGAGACATTTCCCGAGAAAAGACAGAGGCGGCGATGGTGGGAACCGGTACTAAAAGTTCAAGGGCGCTCATGATCGTCCAAGTTCCTGTTCCTTTCATGCGGGTAATATCAGCCACCCGGTCTACAAGGAATCCTTCTTCCGGCTTATGGGACTCTTTCATACTGTCCGCGGTTATTTCAATGAGATAAGAACGGAGAATATCATCTTTTCCGTTCCATTTTTCCATAATGGAGGCGATTGCGTCCGCAGTCATACCAAGAGATTTTTTCATAAACCACGCGGCTTCGCCGATCAACTCCATATCGCCGTATTCAATGCCATTATGGGTAGTTTTTACAAAATGTCCCGCACCGTCAGGACCGATATAATCAACGCATGGCGTGCCATCGTATGCTTTTGCGGAAATATCGCCGAATATCTTTTCTACCAGTGCGTATGCTTCTTTCTGACCTCCCGGCATAATAGCCGGTCCGCGAAGCGCTCCCTCTTCTCCACCGGAGACACCGGTACCGATGAAGAGAATTCCTTTTTCGGTGAGTTCGTTATTTCTGCGGATAGTATCTTTAAAGAAGGAGTTTCCACCATCAATAATAAGATCTCCCTTTTCGAGCAAAGGAAGAAGCTGAGCGATAAAACTATCAACCGGCGCTCCTTCTTTTACCATAAGCATTATTTTTCTCGGTCGTTCCAGTGAATCTACGAGATTTTTCAGATCATAGGATGGAATAAAGTTTTTTTCTTTTGCAGGCCCTTCTACAAAGGCTTTTGTTTTTTCGCCGGTACGGTTGAAGACCGCTACGGTATATCCTCTGCTTTCCATATTAAGGGCGAGGTTTTTTCCCATTACTTCCATTCCAATTACCGCGATTTGCGCTTGTTTCATCTTTTTCCTCCTTCGTAGAGTAAACGGATTTTTTTTATCACATACAGGGGCTGTATGAAGAATCTGTCTTATTGCGTCATCACACTCCGGAAAATGCGCTGAACCCTCCATCAACTGGTACCACTATTCCGGTAACAAATCGAGAGGCGTTTGAAGCCAGCCATAATGTAACGCCGACAAGGTCCGAAGGCGAACCGAACGCTCCCATAGGAGTGTGCGCAATGACCGTAGATCCCCGAGGGGTAAGCTCATTTTTTTTATTCATCATAAGGAAACGGTTCTGTTCTGTAAGAAAAAATCCCGGTGCGATAGCGTTCACGCGAAGTTTTGGATTATATTCTTGCGCAAAATGAACCGCCAACCATTGAGTAAAGTTACTTACTGCCGCCTTTGCCGCTGAATACCCGGGAATTCTTGTTAAGGGCCGGAAGGCGTTCATAGAGGAGATATTGATAATAGATCCGCCTTCAGAGTTTGAGACCATGGTTTTTCCAAAAACCTGACTTGGGAGAATCGCGCCTCCAAAAAGATTGAGAGAAATAACCTTTTCAAGCGCGTCAAGCGGAAGATCAAAGAAAGAAAGTTCAGGTGAGGTTGTGGCAGTCTTCATATTCCCACCGGCGCAGTTGATGAGAATATCTACCTTTTTAAGATCGGAAAGAATTGCCGAGGCGCAGGTTTCTATTTCTTTCTTGTCAAGAACATCAATAAAATAGCCTTTTGCAGAAATACCATCATTTACAAGTTTTTCAGCGGCTTCTTCCGCATTTTTAAGATCTGCGATGGCAACATGCGCACCAGCGCGGCCAAGTGTTTCAGCAATAGAGTATCCGAGAACTCCCGCTCCTCCGGTAACGACCGCATTTTTTTCCTTAAGGCTGAAGATAGAAAGAAATTCCATTGATACCCCCTGTGTAAGTCCCTGTCCGGGAAACATATATGTGAATACCGTTCAGGCTGTAAGTAGTAGAAGAGCAGAAGGTTGCTCCTTCATGGAACAAATAGATCAATATGCTTTGTTTATGAAGAAACCCTACAAGAATAATACCATAATTCAGAAGAAAAGTAAAAGACTTTATTCAATTAGAAAAGACTAAGCCCCTTCTTAAAGGTATCTCTTCTTATGAAAGAATACTTTCTATAAAAATCTTCTTTTTCAGCTCTTTTTTCTTGTGCGAAGACTTTTATCCGAGAATATCATCTTTCTCAAGCGGACGGTACCATATATTTCTAAAACGCACGGGATTGTTGTGATCCTGAAGCATTAAAGATCCGTTTAATGGATGAGGTTCATAGGGAAGAACCGCGCAATGGGTGGTGGGGCCGATTAGTTTTCTGCAATGATGAATAAGGAGTCCATTCTGAAAAATAGTTATTACCGCAGGTCGGATAAGTTGACTTCCTTCAAAGCGAGGACCTATCCATACAATATCGTATGTTTGCCATTGACCCGGAGCGCGGCATACATTGACCAACGGCGGATATTGTCCATAAATGGATCCATTGGATCCATCTGCATAGGTGGGATTTTCAAAAGAATCAAGAACCTGTATCTCGTATCGTTCCAGTAAAAAAATGCCACTGTTTCCTCTTCCTTGGCTTTCTCCTTCTATTTTTTCAGGAGAAGCCCATTCTATATGGAGTTGGCAATCTCCGAATTCCTTTTCTGTCTTGATATTTCCGGTTTTTGGAACCACTTCCATATAGTTCTTTTCCACTTTCCATCGCGCGGGAGACCCGTCTCTATGAATCCATCCATCCAAACTTTTTCCCTGAAACAGAATAATAGCGTCCGAGGGAGGCTTTCCCGCGGTTGTTTGGCTACTTTCGGTTCCGGGATTGACAACCACTGGATGCGGTCGGTTCATATCATGCACCCTCCAGGAAGATCCGGGAATAATCGGCGTATCATTATGTCCTGGCTTGCTTTTTTCCATTTTACTCTCCTAAGGTAAGGTGAGAAGCGGGAGTTCTGGCAATGATTGCCTCTGTGCCGAAAAAGTCAAAGAGCATTTTTTGCGGATGACGAGAAATATCGGCTTGTAGAACAATTTTTTCCTGAGACCGAAAAAGAACTGTCCATCCTTCGGGAAAGTTCTCAGGAGCTTTTTGAAAGCCCTGTATGATAAAGGAATAGTAGAGAGATCGTTCTGGACTTTTTTTTCCGGATTCATCGTGTTTTACGGAAAGTATGGAAATCCCCCGAGGAAGAAGGCTATTTAATTCTTCCTTTATTCCCGTAAGATTTATCGGTTCTTTAAGGGTGATAAAAAAGGTTTCAGAGATTCCCTCAAATCCTACGGGAAGCGCGGAACCGAAACTTATCTTTATTCTTGGCGTAAATCCCGAAGAAAAGAGAATAGGAAGAGAAGTTCGGCGAAAGGTGCGTTCTATGATTTTCGGAAGATAATTAAAGGAAATAAAACGTGCGGGTCCCTGTTTTGAATAGGTGACTATTAAGCGGAAAGGTTGTTGAGCAGTCATTTTTTTAGATATAGTTCTTCTACATTATGAAGAAGGCCGCCATATACAGTAGGTTCTATATTTCCAAGTTTGGTATGATATGCGTAAAGGACCGCCGGCGTTACAGTAAATATCATAGGAAGTTCTTTTTGAACAATTTCCTGCCATCTATCATAGAGCTCTTTCCGTTTTACAGGATTTAATTCCTGTGCCGCTGTATCAAAAATACGATCTATTTCATATTCCCATGGATAGCAAGATCGAGGAGAGCCAGGGTTCCACATATGTAACTGTCCTGTGGTCATCCACACATTTTTCCCTGAATGAGGATCAATTCCCCCTGAAAGGCCTATCATGACCGCTTCCCAATCTTTTGTAGCATCAATTCTGTTGACCAATGAGTTAAAGTCAACCGGAAGAAAGTTGATTTTCATACCGATTTTTTCAAGATCGCTCCGTATAAAATTGGCGATCTGTATACGCTCGGAATTATTGCTATTGGTAAGAAGGGAAAAAGAGACCTGGTTTCCTTTTTTATCATAGAGAAGTCTGTTTTTCCAGAAAAACCCTCCTTCTCTTAAACTCTTTTTCGCTCTTTCCAGATCATAAGGATACTCTTTGATTTTACGGTTGTAAAAAGAGACCGCGGATTTACTTACTGGTCCATCTAAAGGGTATCCATATCCTGCATAGACATTTTTTATAATCGCGTGACGGTCAAGGGCGAAGGCAATAGCTTTTCGGAACCTAGGGTTGCGGAACCAGGCGAGTTTATAGGAAGAAACAGGAGAATCAAGATTTTGATTCAGGATAATAAAATCGCTTCCTAACGAGGGTCCGGCATTAAAAAAACGGATCTTATCAGGAGGAGATTTTCTTAGTACTAAATAGTCCTGCGCTCTTAGAGGAAGAAGGTCAAGCTCTCCTTTCTTTAATTTCAGAAGAGCAAGATTTTGATCTGGAGTAATGATAAGAATTAGTCGGTCAAGATAAGGCAGAGAGTTTCCCTGAGAACTTTTCTTCCAATAGTAGGGGTTTTTTTTAAGGATAAGGTATTCGCCGGGTCTAAAGTTTTCTAACATAAATGGACCTGTTCCTACAATATCGGCCGGTCGAGAGTTAAGTCCAAGAGAAAAGGTAAAACGGTTCTTAGAAACTTCGGATTGTAAAAGATGAGCAGGAAGAATATCTTGCGACATCAACATAAGAAAGGGAGCGAATCGTGAAGGAAGGGTGATACGTACTGTATGGGAATTGATTTTTTCAACCCTGGGAGTTTTTCCCTGAATGGTAAAGATATCACGGCTACTGGTTGGAATGGAGGGATTAAAAATAAGGCGATTAAAGGTAAAGAGCACATCGTCAGCTGTAAAAGGGACTCCATCGTTCCATCTTACGTCGGTGCGGAGAGAGAATGTCCAGATTCTTCCCGAAGCATCGGTGCGCCACGATACAGCAAGATTGGGCTTTATTTTTAATGTATGGGGATCAAGCTTGGTAAGTCCTTCAAAAATATAGCCGGTTACCGTAGTGGTGGAGGTTTCTTTGGCAATGATAGGATTAAAAGATTTGGGAGGAGAAGCTATAGAGGTGATAAGGGTTCCGCCGTAATGGGCAGAGGCAGAGAGAACCGCCGGCAAAGAAAGAAGGAGAAAGGTGTATCTGGCTCTGAAAGAAAAGAATGTAACTTTTCGCCGTATTTGAAGGAACGGACGCATTGCCGGCAAACTCCTAAGGAGCAGGTTCAGGAGCGGGTTCTGCGGGAATCGGAGAAGTTTCAGGTGCGGAAGGTGCCGCAGGAGCCGAAGAAGCCGGAGGTATTTTCCGAAGTTCTTTCTGGATAAGAGATGAAGATCCGATCTTTGTGCTAAAGATGGTAAGAATAAAGCAATTTACCATAAAAACAATCGCAAGAATAGTAGTTATTTTATTAAGTATCGCAGGAGTTTCAGCTCCAAAAACTGTCTCCATTCCGCCACCTCCAAAGACATTGGCGAGTGAAGAACCTTTTCCGCTCTGGAGAAGAACCACTGCAATCAATAAAACGCCAACAATAGCATGAAAAATAATTATAAACGCATACATACCCACCTCACTGTGCGTGAAACTCTACGATACGGAGAAAAGAGTCAATCTTTAAACTTGCTCCTCCCACAAGAGCTCCGTCAATATCTGGTTGAGACATCAATATATCAATATTATCGGGTTTTACGCTTCCACCGTAGAGAATAGGAATTTTCCGAGAGATATCTTCTTGATAGAGTTGTGCGAGTTCTTTCCTAATAAAAGCATGAACTTCTTGCGCCTGTTCCGGTGTTGCGGTCTTTCCTGTTCCGATAGCCCATACGGGTTCATAGGCGATAATGACAGATCCTGCTTTCTCGGAAAGGACTTCTTTCAGACCAGTTGTTAACTGGCGTCTAATGATTGAAAGAGTCTGGTTTTCTTCTCGTTCTTGAATTGTTTCTCCTACACAGAGAATAGGCACGATAGAATAGTCAAGAAGAGCTTTTACTTTTAATGAGACCATTTCATCGGTTTCTCCGAAGATGCCCCGACGTTCAGAATGTCCGCAGAGAGAGTGGGTAATCGCTAAATCTTGGAGCATTGCCGGAGAAGTTTCACCGGTGAACGCTCCTTCGCTTTTATGGAATACATTCTGACTTCCCACTAAAATATGGCTCTCCGAAAGAATGTTTTTTACAATTCCTAAAGAAAGATAATTAGGACAGATAAGAATATTCCTGTCTGCTTTTTCAGGAATCTCTTGTAACAGTTCTTTCGCGAACGATTCTGCTTCTGAAGGAGTTTTATACATCTTCCAGTTTCCTGCAATAAGCGGTACTCTTGATGGGTTCATGATGTGGTATCCTTTAAGGTAAGTACATCTATTCCGGGAAGGCTGTTTTTTTCAAGAAATTCCAATGACGCGCCGCCGCCGGTACAGATATGGGATATTTTATCCGCAACGTTTGCCATATGGACTGCGGCAATGGAATCTCCTCCTCCGACCACTGTATAGGCATTGCTTTCTGCAACAGCTTTCGCGATGGCGATGGTTCCTTTTGAAAACTTAGGAATTTCAAAAATTCCCATAGGACCGTTCCAAAAAATAGTCTTGGCTCTTGAGATACAATCCCGATATTCTTCAATAGCCTGAGGTCCGATATCTACACCGGTCCATCCCTTGGGAACTGTTCCTCTATCGGTAAAAATAGCATCGCCATCTTCAGCGACTTTGTTGGTAATGAGATGATCAAGAGGTGTATGAAATTCATTATGAAGTTTATAGGTTATTCGGATTATTTCTTTTGCATTCGGAATAGCCGCCTCGTCTACCTTTGAATTTCCCACAGCCCAGTTTTTTGCTTTTACAAAAGTGTAGGCAACAACTCCTCCGGTAAGAACCGTATCTATCTTGGATATGAGTTTTTTGAGTACGGCAATTTTATCGGAAGCTTTTGATCCTCCTACAATTACCAAGAGGGGACGTTCAGGGTTATTCTGAATCCTTGAAAGAGCTTCTACCTCTTTTTTAATAAGAAAGCCCGCGGCTTTATCAATAAGAAAGAATGGAACGCCGGTAATGGATGCATGGGCTCTGTGAGAGGTCCCAAAGGCATCGTTCACATAGGCATCCGCAAGCGAAGCAAGGGATCGTGAAAACTCCTTATCATTTTTCTCTTCCTCAGGATGAAACCTAAGATTTTCAAGAAGAAGAATATCCCCGGATTTTAGTTGTTCCGCTCTCTTTTTTACTTCTGTTCCGATGCAATCATCCGCAAAGGTTACTGGGCGGCGAAGAAGTTCGGCAAGCCGGAGTGCGACAGGTTTCAAAGAGAACTCCTTTGAAGGAGCGCCCTGAGGTCTTCCGAGATGTGACGCAAGAATAAGAGATGCGCCTTTTTTTAGCAGATATTCTATTGTAGGAATGACTGCGACTATTCTTGTGTCATCGGTGATTGCAAGATTTTTGTCAAGGGGAACATTAAAGTCAACCCGTACAAAAACCTTCTTTCCCGCATACTCTCTTTCCTCAATTGTTGCAAGATCCATTGCCCCTCTCCTGTAGTGAAATTGGAGGATTGGTTAGGATTTATCCTTGATAATTTTCAGAAGATCCACAACCCGATTGCTGTATCCCCATTCATTGTCATACCATCCAAAGACCTTAATAAAATCGCCGTCTATAGTGTAGGTGGAGGGTGCGTCAAAAATACAGGAGTGAGGATTCTTGGTGAAATCTTTTGATACTAATGGAAGATCGGAATAGTCAAGAATTCCTTTTAAAGCGCCTTCCGCCGCCTGTTGCATTGCGGCATTGATGCTTTCTTTATCTGTTTTCTTCTCAATGTGCGCTACAAAATCAACAATTGATACCGTGGGTGTGGGAACCCGAAGAGACAGACCGTTCAGTTTTCCATTGAGTTTTGGCATAATTTTTCCGATTGCGACAGCGGCACCCGTTGAGGTAGGTATCATAGAAAGAGCGGCTGCTCGCGCTCTTCGGAGATCTTTATGGGGGAAATCAAGAATTTTCTGGTCATTGGTATAGGCATGTATTGTAGTCATAAGCCCGCGGATAACGCCAAAATTGTCGTCAAGAACCTTTACCATTGGAGCAAGACAGTTGGTTGTACAAGATGCGTTTGAAATAATGGCATGCTTTGCAGGGTCATACTCTTGCTCATTGACTCCTAAGACCACCATAATATCTTCGCCTTTTGCGGGCGCAGTAATAAGAACCTTTTTCGCGCCGGCTTCAAGATGGGCTTTTGCTTTCTCCGCTTCTGTAAAAAATCCCGTAGATTCCACTACCACATCAATCTCCATTTCTTTCCAGGGAAGATTCTTGGGATCTCTCTCTGAACTAACCGCAAACTCTTTTCCATCAATAAGAATCTTATTATCTTTGGCTTCCACCGTTCCATTATAGATACCATAATTAGAATCGTATTTGAAAAGATGGGCATTGCTCTTCGTGTCGGCGAGATCATTGAATGCGACAATATCAATATCAGGATAACTTTTTTCAAGCGCGGCTCGTAACACAAGCCTTCCAATTCGACCAAAACCATTGATAGCAACTCTCATTATGCCTCCCTTGGTTGGATATAGAGAATGATATCTGAAAAGATAGTCCTATTTATTTTACTCTCTTGAAACGCTCTGTCAAGGAAAATAATTATTCTCCCCTTCCCTTTCTCTGAATGACTCTTATAATTCGCTAATCTGCGCCACTTGGTCTTATCGGTTCTATCGTAATTTTTTTTGAGATATGCCTATTTTTTTTTCTGGTTTGGCGCGGATTCTTTCGCTTTAGGATGATTCTGACAAAACAAAGGAGACTAACTCATCATATTCGCGAAATATCAGAGAAGCTGTATCACAGGTCTGTTCGGAATTGATAAGATGAAGTGCGACATCCCAACCTACAGAATTTGCTCCTTTTACATCATACTCTATCGTATCTCCGACAAAAAGGATGGAAGGAACATGTCCCTGGGGAAGATTAAGTCTATCCAATGCTTTCTGGAATATACGAGGATCGGGTTTTGAAACCTCCACATCACAGGAACATATCACAGTTTCAAAATAATGGAGTAATCCGACTCCTTCTAAAACCGTTCGCATCATTCTTTCTGTAAGATAGGTATTTGCGATAATTCCCATACGTATTCCTGCCTCTGAGAGTTGGCGTAAGGCACTTTCAACTCCTTTATAAAGCCAGCAACGGTAACGGGGACCCGCAATAGCATCGGCAAGATAAAAGGTCTCTTCACGAGAAGAAATCCCGAGTTCTTTATATATAGTTTCTGCGAGCATTATGTGGCTGAATCGATCTTGTTCCTTTTCTAACAGAGTGGTATGTAGGGAATCTATCCGATTTTCCAAATCTTCGGGGACTGTATGTCCGAACATCGCGAGAACCTTTTTCGCACGAAACGCCCTTTGTTTGCGAACTTCAGCAGGAGACGGGATTTTATCACAACCATCATGGTCCTGTTTTTCCGGAGAAAAAAGAGTTCCTCCCACATCCCAAAAAACTATTGGATATTTCATATTACCTCCATAATCAAAGGGGGGTGATCACTGAGTTGCCAGATTTCGCCTGCGGGTGTCTTCTGTAAAAAATTGCCTTGATGAATAACCTGAAAGGATACAACTCTATCTTTTATTGTATCATCAATCCACATATAATCAACGTGTCGTTCTTTTGCGGGGATCCCAGTGATTTCCGCTGCTTCGCTGTACCCTGATTCTTTCATAAACCTGTATGGTTTGCTTCCTTCCACTGCATTCATATCTCCCACCACGATATCAGGACGGGAAGAATCGTGAAGAATTTTCTTCAGCTCTTCAATTCTCTTCTTCTCTCCTTCTTCTTTTGAAGGTGTAAACCGGTTGCTGGGAAGATGGATAGCCGCGAGAATGAGAGGTCCCTTTGGAGTGGAGATCTGGGCTCGCAAATGGACCCGTTCATGTTCTGGATTGCCGTTGTGTCGGGAGAGATCTTGTAGGGATATATTCTGAGTGGATAGCAGACATCCGCCATATTCTGGAAAGATCCCTCCCGGCGCATATATCCATGAATTCATAGAGAGAGAGGAAGAGATTTTTTTTACAATTTCTTCAGTATGTACTTCCTGAAGGCATATAATATCGGGTTTTACAGAAGCATATAAATATATAAGTCTATCTAACACTTCGGGCACCGCGGCGATCTTCTCTGTTCCCCATCTTGAAGGAGATCCCTGAAACCAATAGGTATTGTGAGTAATTATTTTCATAAACGAGAGAACCTTGTCATACTTTGAAATTCTGTGAAAAAAATAAGGATAGTATGGAACAGATGAAACGTCAACCACCCAATTTTCAGAAAAGAAGAGTTACGCTTTTGCGATAGTAATGGCCATACTTCTTTTTGCACCTGCCTCTCGGAGGGCTCTAAGGGTCTCTTTTACGGTGGAACCAGTGGTAAGGACATCATCCACGAGAAGTATTTTTTTCCCAGAAACAGATAGATCCCTTGCGCGGAACGCTCCCTTAACGTTTTTTTGCCTCTGAGATTGTGTAAGACGCGTTTGAGCGAGGGTATTTCGTTTTCGTCCTATTGCTCCATGGCGTGCGGGTATTCCTATAATGGCGCTCACTTCCGCGGCAATGAACCAGCTTTGATTAAACCCTCTGGAGAACTCCTTATTCCAGTGCAGAGGAACCGGAACAATCATATCAAAATCTCTATAATTCCATTGAATTAAGGTCTCGGCCATCCACTGCGAGAGAGAGACAGAGATCCATTTTGCCCTTTGGTATTTTAAAGAATGGATTGCATTGCGAACCGGTCCTTCAAAACGAGCGAGAGATGCGATGGTTCCTTCGGGTCTTTTCAGAAGTATGATACGGTTCCAGCAGTCAGGACAGAATCCATACTGAAAACTTCTACTGATTTTTTGGCACCCACTACATCTTTCCGGGAAGATAACCGTTGTGATATGATGTAACATCAGGGAGATCCTGGTAGGAGGTATTTGTTATGAGGATTAAAAATAAATCTCGGTTTTTGTATGGGGAGTTTCTGAAAAACTGGTATGTTGCGATTGGAATCCTCATGGTTCTTTTTCTTATAAAACCTCTTTTTCTTCTTATTGATCTTATGGTAAGCCATTTCTTTTCTTTTGCGGGAATAACCGCTTTTTTCCTTTTTGCTTTTTTGGAAGTAAGTGCCTATCTGCTACTTCTTAGCTTTTTCATTGCAATCTTTGCGGTAGTGGCGCGTATGCATTCTGATAGAGAGTTTATCATTTTTCCTGTTTCTGGCATCCGAGGCTCTTTAATTCTCCATACTTTTATTCCTCTTGCCGGTCTTTGTTCGCTTCTTCTTTTGGTTTCACTTTTTTTTATAGTACCGCAGGTAAAATTTATGAAACGAACCCTTATCAGCGCCTCGGCGATTATAAATCCGATAAAACTTTTTCAACCACGCTCTCTTGTAAAGATTACCCGGGATACTACGGTATATATCGGAGGCATTGAAGGAGTCCGTATGAAAAACATTGTTCTTTCCAATAGAGATGCTGACAATATTGTCCTTACTATAGCGGCGAAAGAGGCCACTGCTTCAGTGAACTCTCAAGGAAACCTTCTCTTACGACTTTTAGACGGCAAGATTTTTGCGGCCTCTGTTCGCGAGGGAAAGGCGCTTGCTCGATCTGAATTTGCTACCTATCGGTTGATAGTGCCGCTTCAAGTTGCGAAGAGAAAGATTTCGGACAGGACTGTGGCAGAATCCTTTTTTTTTGGACTTCTTGCTATCTCCTCGCAGGATCGTCTTCCTGCGCTTTTTGAATTAGAACGTCGGTTTTTCTTTCTTCTTCTTCCCTTTCTTTTGCTTTTTACCGGATATTACCTTGGTGTTTGGATGAGAATTTCAAATATGATGATGGTGGTAGGCGCTGGCGCTGGTGTGGGGCTCTGCGCATTTTATCTTCTTCTTTTAGGAGAAGCTTTGGTCTATCAAACAGGAAGCCTTGCGATCTTCTGGCTTCTTCCGGGAATATGGGTTCTTTCTCTTTTTTTCTTAAGGAGACGCTTTTTTTATGTCTCGTAAAAAACGCTATGTTTTTTTTCAGGTCTTGGTATATTTTGCACTCTTTTTTATTGCCTGTATCGCTCTTTTCTCGCTCTTTCAGCTAATAGGCGATTTTTCTTCTTTTCTTCGTAAAGGCTCTCTTTTTTCATGGAGACTATTTTTCGCGGAAATCCCTTCTGTGGTGAGAACCATTACTCCTCTTATTACAGTATTAACCATTCTTTTTGTGATGGGAACCATGGAACGGAACCGCGAACTCCGTATTTTTGAAATAAATGGAATACGTTCTTTAGAGATTTATTCTGTTTGTATCTTCTTTTCTCTTTGTACTACTCTTCTTGCGTTTGTAGCGGGAAACATCTCTTTTTCTCCTTCTTTCCCATTGGAAAAAAAGAGTTCTTCTCTTGCCTTTGCGACTGATCAGATGGTGGTATGGGCAGAACGTCATCATTCCCGAGAAAGACTTGAAGAGGTGATGTTGGTGATGTTGGAGCCGCAGGGAACGCGGGTATATTTTGCACCTTCCGCAAAAATTGAGGGTGATACACTGATTCTCTCCGCGGGGACTGTACGAAGCATAGAAGATCGGAACGATCCAGAACACTATTTTGAAGAGACAAGGGTGGAATTTCCCGTGAATCTCGGTAAGGCTTTTTCTTGGTTTGTTTCAGATCCTGAACAGACCCCTTTTTTCACCCTGTACGCGGCACTGAAGAATCTTTCAAAGGTAGGAATTGTTCCTAGAAGAGAATGGATTACTCTTTGGGAAAAAGTAAGTTATCCCCTTCTCAATTTTTTTCTTTCCCTTCTCCTTCTTCCTTTTCTTTATATACGAAAAAAACTTTCTCGTTCCTATACTATTGTTGCGGGTTTTTCGCTCTCTCTTCTCGCCTATCTTTCTTTTCAGATGGGAATTTCTCTCGGTAAAAACAGTATGATTCCCTGGTGGGCGGCACCATGGCTTTTTCATATTTTTGCGGCACTTTTATCCCTTCTTTATTTGTCAAAAAAGGAAAAATTGGATATAATTCCTTCCACTGTTCGTCCTAATAAAAAAACATGAAAACATTTCTACTTGAAATCGGATGTGAAGACCTTCCTTCTTGGACCGGTGAAACGTTTCGCGCACAATTTGTGCCTGCTTTTATTGCGGCATTGGAGGCGAAAAAACTTTCATGCGTCTCCTGCGATCTTTTGTATACCTGTCGCCGAATTACTCTCTGTGCTCGCGGCATTCCTCTTTCTACGCCCGCTGAAACAAAAAAAGTATCTGGTCCAAGGATAGATCCTTCTTTAGAAAGTTCGTTCCGAACTTTGCCGCAAGCAGTACATTTCGCAAAAGCCCACGGAGTTTCTCTTGAAAAACTCTTCTTAGAGTCAGCGCATGGAAAGAAGATTGTTTCCCTTGTAAAAAAAGTACGTCCGATTCCTTCGGTAAAGTTACTTCCCGACATTGTTTCCGAGGCAATCTCTTCTCTTGAAATACCTAGAGCCATGAGATGGGATGGATCGGACTTTACCTTTTTTAGGCCTGTTCGCTGGCTTCTTGCTTTGTGGGACAGCAGGTTGCTTCCTCTTTCGTTTGGTTATGTCTCTTCTGCGCGATGGACGTTCGGCCATCCTTTTCTTTCTTCGGGAAAATTAAAGGTGCGCGGATGCGAGGATTATTTTGATCAGATCAGAAAAGGGTCTGTTATTCTTGATCCTATTGAACGTTCCGAGAAGATCCGAGATCTCTGTGAATCTCTTCTTGCCCCTGAAGAAACAGTTTTAGAAGAAGCGAGAGAGGCGGTTGTAAACCTTGTAGAATATCCTGTGGCTATCCGTTGCGATCTTCCTTCTGATGCAAAAAAGATTCCTTCACCTGTATTAGAGATCGTCATTGCCAATGCAAAAGGTATTCCCTTACGTAAAAATGGCGGACTCGGAGGCCAATTTTTGATTATTACCGATGGATGTAACACTTCGCTTTGTAGAGAGAATTATCAGCGTCTTATTCATACAAGAATTCTTGATGCGGAATTTTTCTATAAAACAGATCTCGCAAAACCTTTTCACTCTTTTGAAGAAAAATTGGGTGCGATTCTTTTCCACCCGAAGTGGGGATCAGTGGCCGATAGGGTTCTTCGTCTTCGTACGCTTGCTTCCTATTTTGCAAAGAGATTTCTTCCCGATTCTCTCTTACACGATGCCCTTTGCCGTTCTGCGGCAATCTGTAAACACGATTTAGCTTCCGAGATGGTACGCGAGTTTCCTGTTCTTCATGGAACAATGGGTTCTCTCTATGCTACTGCGGCAGGAGAACCCCCTGAAGTATCTCTTCCCCTTTCGGGTTATATGAAACCTAGAAATTTAGGAGATTCCCTTCCTTCAGACCCAGTGGCAATAGCATTGGGAATCATTGACAGGATTGAATATTTGTCAGCTTTTTTTGCCGATGAATCTTCTCCTTTCTCCAGTTCTGAAGATCCTTATGGCCTTAGGCGGGTTGCGAACACGCTTTTTATGCTTTTGCAAGAGTCTGGAAACAGGATTGATCTCACAGATCTTTCCCGGGAAGCATTGACTCTCTTTGGGCTCTCTGAAGGCGATCCTACTTTTTTAAGGCAGGAAGACTTTCTTCTTCACCGACTTGATGCGTTCTTTGCATCTGAAGAAATTCCACGGGGCTTGCGTCAGGCGGTTCTTTCGGTTGAACATTTAAACGTATCAGGCGCACGCCGAAAAATAGAGGCCCTTACTCATTTTATCTCTAATGCGGTTTCTCCTGAAACCATCTTTCTTCCTTTTACTCGTATCGCCAACATATTGAAACAGGCACGGACCTCGGGCTATCAAAAAGAGCCTTTTAACCCCGCTTATATGATAGAAAAGGAAGAAAAAGATCTTTTAGAAACCTATCAGAAGAGTTCCGATAGAATGAAAGAGGTTCTCTCTGTGGAAGATTTCGCCTCATTTCTTGAGATTCTTTTTCAACTCAAAGATCCCATAGACCGATTTTTTGATAAAGTCCTTGTGATGACGCCTGATCTAACAGTTCAAAAGAACAGACTATCTCTTCTTTCACTCTTTAACGATCTTTTTCTAAAATTTGCCGATTTTTCCTTTATTCGGGAAGAGGATGTGCGAAATGTTACACAACGTTGATTCTGAAATATCAGGCTTGCTTCGTCGGGAATCTTCCCGCGAACGCCGCACTATCAATCTTATTGCTTCGGAGAATTATGTAAGTCGGGCTATTCGGGAGGCTGTGGGTTCCTTGCTTACGAATAAATATGCGGAAGGCTATCCCCAAAAACGGTATTACGGAGGATGCGGTTTTGTGGATGAGGTGGAATCTCTTGCGAGAGAGCGGGCAATGTGTTTATTTGGCGCTGATCATGCAAATGTACAGCCTCATTCTGGTTCTCAGGCAAATATGGCGGTCTATCTTTCTTCAATTCGTCCCGGAGATACCCTTATGGGGATGAATTTAAGCAGTGGCGGTCATCTGACCCATGGAGCGCATGTAAGTTTTTCCGGAATGTTTTATAAATCTCTTTTTTATAGTGTAAACCGCGATACCGGGCTTCTTGATTATGATGAAATCGCGAAACTTGCGCGAGAACATCGCCCGCAGATGATTGTGTGCGGAGCGAGTTCTTATCCCCGTAAGATTGATTTTTCTCGTTTTGCGGAAATTGCGAAAGAAACAGGCGCCCTTTTATGTGCGGATATTGCCCATATTGCCGGTCTTATTGCCGCGGGACTCCATCCTTCTCCGGTTGGATGCGCGCACTTTGTTACCTCCACTACCCATAAGACAATGCGGGGACCACGCGGCGGTTTTCTTCTTTGCAATGCCGAATATGCGGAGAAAGTTGATAAAGCGCTTTTTCCCGGGATTCAGGGAGGCCCTCTTCTCCATGTGATTGCCGCTAAGGCTGTTGCATTTTATCTTGCGGAGAAAGAGAGTTTTCAACACTACCAACAGAAGATTCTTTTGAATGCGCGCCGACTCTCCGAAGAACTTGCGCTACGGGGTTTTTCTCTGCTAACCGGTGGAACGGAAAACCATCTTATACTTATTGATCTTCGCAACAAATCCATTACTGGTAATAAGGCGCAGGACTTTCTTGAAAAAGCCGGTATTGTTACCAACCGAAATGCCATTCCTTTTGATCCGCTTCCTCCTGGGATTACCAGTGGAATTAGGTTAGGAACTCCCGCGGTTACCACCCGGGGGATGCAACAAGAGGATATGGCGACGATCGCCTCTTTTATTGAGGAGGCTTTCGCTTCTTCAGATTCTGAAAAAAAATTAAAACAATTACATACTCGGGTAGCGCGATTTGCTTCCTCTTTCCCTCTCTATTCCGATGAAACGACCTGACTGGGACGAATATTTTCTCGCGATAGCATTGCTTGTAAGTGAACGTTCCACCTGTCTTCGGAGAAAGGTGGGAGCGCTAATCGTGAAGGATAAACAGATTCTTGCAACAGGATATAACGGCGCACCTACTGGAGTAGCTCATTGCGAAGAAGTGGGATGCATACGTCAGCAACAGAAGATTCCTTCTGGAGAAAAACATGAACTTTGTCGTGGACTTCATGCGGAACAGAACGCAATTATTCAGGCGGCATATCATGGTGTTTCCATACAGGGAAGCGTATTGTATGTAACATGTCATCCCTGTTCTGTATGTGCTAAAATGATTATCAATGCGGGAATCAAGAAGGTGACTATCTCTGAATCGTATCCCGATCTTCTGGCGCAACGACTTTTGGCGGACGGAGGCGTCGAGGTAACATTATCTACATCCGCCTCAACAGCGGCAAAGGAGGATAGCCATGGTTGAAAAAGTGATTCTGTATGGTAAAGAGGATTGTGGTCTTTGTATGGGATGGAAAAAAAAGCTGGAAAATTTCAATATTCCCTTTGATTTTATTGATGTGGCAGATGCGGCGAATCTTGCTGACTTTACCTATGAGGGATTTACCAAGATTCCTGCTTTGATTATTGGTAAAAAACGTTTTGATGGACCGAAACCCTCTGAAATTACTGTGGAACAGATCCATACCTATTTGCGTAATGAGTAATCCTTCCGAACAGACGATCTCTCCTTCAAGGTTTCTTCGTCGTATTTTACGAGAACGCGGAATCCCGGAAATTGAGGAATTGCGATTTCTCAGGGCTTCTCTTTCCGATCTTTCTGATCCCTTTGAAATTCCCGCTATGGAAGAGGCCTGTTATCTTTTGAGGAATGCTTCGTCTCGGAATATTCCCATCTGTATTTATGCGGATGGCGATGTGGACGGCATTTCTTCTGCGGCAATGCTTGCACGATCTCTGCAACGGGCCGGAAGCCTTTTTGATGTTCGTTTTACCAGCCGGTTGGAATCCTATGAAATTGATTCTTCCTATATAAAAAATTTGAAGCAGAAAGGATTTGGTCTTTTGGTTCTTTTAGATACTGGCACCAGTTCGTGTGAAGCGCTTGAAACCTGTCAAGATATTTCTTTGCCTGTTATCTTGGTTGACCATCATGTTCCTTCCAAACCCTTGCCCGAGAAGGTAGTTTCCCTTAATCCTCACGCTGGTCATGCTCCTTCCCGGATGAAACAACTTTCTTCCGCGGGACTTTCATTTCTTTTTGTGCGTGCTCTTGAAGGACTTTTGCCTGCGCCCGCAGAGAAGGAAGACCGCGCTTTTCTTGAGCTTGCCGCCATGGGAACCTTAAACGATTACTCCTCGCTTACCGGAGATAACCGTATTATTGTAAAACATGGTCTTCGTTCTCTCCGTTTTCCTTCGCTTCCCGGGTTACGACTTTTTCGGAAATCTTTTTATGTTCCGAGCCATGTTGATGCCGTGGAACCAGTAACCTTTTTTCTTAATCCAAAATTAAATACTCCGGGACGCTTCGGAAATCCAGAAACTTCCTTTTCATTGCTTATGCTTGACGATGGCGAAGATGGAAGCGAATACATTAAAACCATTGAACGTTTAGAAAAAGAGAAATCTCGTCTTTTAAAAAAAGCTACCGCGGCGGCAGAACGGATAGATTATCGGGGGAAGCCGCCTTTGGCGTATGTGGAAGGAATACCGGTCTCTTTTTCGGGAACCATTGCGGCGCGGCTAAGTGATCGGGCAAAACTTCCCGCAGCAGCTATTATTCCCGATGGCGACTCTTTTCAGGGTTCTGCACGGGGACATGGTTTGGTGGATCTTTTTGCTCATTTTTCTTCAAATCGCGATATCTTCCTCTCGTTTGGAGGTCATCGGAATGCCGTGGGATTTAAGTTGAAACAGGAAAAAAAAGTGGAATTGGAAGAACTTTGGGATTCCCTTGAAGGTTCTTTTTTCTCTCCTCTTCCTGAGCCAGACCCTTGGGATCTATCTCTTGAGGATTTAGATACAGATTTTTTACATGAATTTGAAATGCTAAAACCTTTTGGTTCCGGAAATCCCGAGATGCTTTTTACCGCTGGTCCTGTTAGTGTGAATGCCACTGACCGTACTGTTTCCGGATGTTCGGTGGGATGGGTTCGGCAGAATAAAAAAAGCTCACTTTTTGAGGCTTTATTTCCCGATCGGTCTCGTCCGGTTCCTTCTGTAATTTCAAAACTTGTCTATACCCCAAGAACACGGTCTCTCGGCGACGGCCTCTTTACCGTACAGCTTCTTGTGCGAGATTATTCCGCGGGAGTTGAGTGAACAGGACGTGTAATAGGTTGAGATTTAAGACATTGTGTACAGATTGCTATACGTTGAACTTTTCCCTCTTTTTCAACTCTTAATCGTTGCACATTCGGTTTCCAGGTTCTTCTCGTTTTTCTGTTTGAATGACTTACCTTGTTGCCTGTTTTAGGGCTTTTACCGCAAATTTCACACTTCATCTGATTCTCCCGTGCTATAAGAAAAACTGAAACACTTACATATTTTAATGAAAACTAATATCTTCCCTTCCTTGCTTTATAGTTGAACAGCTTGCATCATACCTGTTTTCCTTCTCAATGTCAATATTTTTTTTCAGAAGATCATTCTCTGATTCCGCTTTATTTCTTAGGAAGATTATACCTTGATTCCTTCTCTAATAGTTTGGAATGATTGTATAAAGCAGGTTTTTCCTATTGCTATCGCGTACTGATTAAATCCGCGTTGATATCTTTTTCATTCTTTGAACCAATGAAAGTAGAAGATATCGTTTGTATCATACCTTTTTTTCCATAAAATACCTTCCAGGATCTTATTCTCTTATTTTTTCTCTTTACTTTCAATATCTTGCAGTACTGAATTGGCATAACGATTATAGGGATTAAAGGCAAGTACTTCGCGGAGATAGTGGGCGGCAACTTTAGGATCTTTCTGATAAATGAGCGCGATTGAAGCAAGAGAACAGAGGACATCTTCATCGTAGGGATTAAACCAATGTGCGACACCAAAATAATATTTTGCCTGTGCAACCTCTCCTAAACTTAAATAAAGAGATGCTATATTGGAATCTATCTTCGCGAAATGCGGGAAGACATTCTTTTTTAGATCCTGATATGTTTCAAGAGCTTTTTTGAAATCTCCCATTTGTCCATAGACATATCCAAGTTTATAAAGGGCAACGTAGTGGTAGGGATTGATCTCAGAGACTTTGTTATAATTTTTTACCGCATTAGAAAAATTATTCTGTTCTCGCCAGGCAATAGCATCGCGTAGATATATCTCCGGGATAATTCTATAAATCCATTTCCACCCACCTAAAAAGAGTCCCGCAATAGCGATAAGCATGGTAAAAAGTTTCTTATCAAAGATAGGCATTAAGGGACGAATCTTCTCTTTCTCTACTGTTTCAGAGGATCTTTGTGGCAGTGCGGCAGCAAGAGTTCCGAGAAGAAACCAGAAATACATTGAAGTGGAAGTATTAGAAAAGTTTGTAGAAAGAATGTTATCAAGAAGAAGAGCAATGATAGCAGGAAGAAGAAATATCATTGGTTTTGAAGAGCTCTTTCTTTCTCGGAAGCCTTTTATGAGGAGAATGGTAAGAAGGAGTGCAAAAAGAAGAAACCCAATAAGACCATTTTCTGAGAGAATAGAGAGGTAGTGGCAATGGGGATGAAGCGTGATAGGAGTGGCTTCGGGTCTGAGGAAATAGGGACGAAACCTGTAGTAGGGATAAAAAAAGAGAAAATTTCCAGTTCCCCATCCTGTGAATGGTCGGGCGTGGATAAGTTTAAGGGTTCCTTTCCAGATAAAGAGACGGATATCCGTGGAAATGCTTTTGATAATAAAGGGTGTGATGATTGCGGTAACTGCCGCTGTGCCGACAATAAACCTTTTTCTTATAACAGCGGGATTTTCCCAGTCAATATAGAGGTAGAGGGCAATAATAAGTCCTGCCAAAAACGCAATGATTGATGCTTGAGAATTAGCGGCGATAAGTCCTAAAAAAGCGAAAATACCGAAGAGTATGCTATAGACACGCCATTTACGTTTCCAGAATAGAAAGGGAAGAAAGAGAGGCATAAGAAGGAATCCCGCGAAAAAATTTTTATTTCCGAATGTGGTAACAGGGTCCTGATGAAGAATAAAACGCTGTGCGATTGCGATGATGGCAGGAACAACTGCGCCAAAAGAGAAGAAAAGAATATCTTCTGGTTCCCATTTCCAAAATACTCCCACTAAGAAAAGAAGAAGATAGAGAAGATAGTTTTCCATGGCGATCCCAGCGCCATGACCTATAGGAGCGTACCAGGCTCCAATAAGAATCCAACCAAAGAATGCCGCCGCGACCCAGAGAGTTCCGTTCTGTTTCTCAAAAGATCGTTCGTCGGTAAACATAAGTATTCCGATTGCCGCAACAAAGAGCGCGCCAAGCACATCTTTGATCATGGTATAATCGTATGCTGGCTTATAGGTGATGATAGGAATCAGACAAAAGAAGGCAAAGGAGGCAATTCCTTTTGCGATTCTGCGTGCAACCAGAGTATCCATATAATCTTAATCCCCATTGAAAAACAGACTGTTTTCCAGAGATACAGAGAAGAATCTTTAGGCAATGCCTTTGAAAATGGTAGTATACGGGGCTAGCAGTCTATTGTCAATTTTTCCATAATATAGTATAATTCCTGTTCATTGGGGATATAGCTCAATTGGGAGAGCGTCCGCCTTGCACGCGGAAGGTTACCGGTTCGACTCCGGTTATCTCCACCGGAAACATTAAATCTCTGATAGCTCATAGTACTCTTTCCCTTTATGGAATATCGGTGAGGCCATGCCAAAAAAAGCAAGACTGAAAAGATCGGATAGACCCCTTGAAGAAATTATGACTCCCCGTGAGATTGAAGAATCTTTTCTTCCAGGTCTTGCGGAGGTTTCGTCACAATTCCTTCTCCTTCTTGCTTTTTGGCTTCCTTCAAGGAAAAAATTTGAACGCGATTTTTTCTTTAATTTAGGAAAAGAAAGCGATTATATTGAAAGTTTTCTTGATGATTTCGGAGCCCGCAATAATAAGAGGTTTGTATATTATGGCCAGTTGGTTGCTTCTACCCGATGGCTTGCGCAGACTCTCTTCCAGTATCATCACATTAGGACCCGATTTGATTATTACCGTATTCCCCTTTCTAAAGAAGAAAGAAAAGCATTCCTTGAAAGTTCGGCTAAGAAACTCTCCTATTTTTCTCGTATGATGCGCCTGATTGGACAAGAGATCCTTGAAGAATCCCACAATATTGGCATTATGCCGAATAAAAAACCTCGGGCAATCTCTTCTATGACAAAAACCCTGCCATTACGAAAAATTCTTCCTTCGGATCTTGACCAGAAGGTGATTACCGAAAAAGAAGAACGGATGGTAGATCTTATGATGAAGTTTCTTGAAGTCAGGGAGTCTTTTCTCCTTTTCTATGCGGAAATAAAGGAAAAAAAGCGCGAAGCCTCTGAAAAGCTGACTGAAGAGACAATAGAAAGTTTTCGTTCCTCTATCCATCGTTTGCAATCTCTCTATGATACCTATCTAAAAAATAGCGATGCGGAAAAAGAACATCCTGAACTTGTAACTTTGCGGGGATCTATTTCTATCAGTTTACATCTATGCGAAATCGGAAAATTTCTTCTTCATTTTTACGAACGCCATGCAGAAAAGATTACCGCATTTGCAGTAGATCGTCCCCGCCTTCGCAAAATTTCCTTTACACGTATTGTGGAATATGTTCACCACATCCTTTTTATAGACGCAAAAACCTTTTTTGATACAGGTCGCGCCCTTTCAGAACAAATGTTCATATCTTTGGAGTCAGATCCCGACGAATACCTTCTTGAAACTGTTCGTTTAACAATTCCCCACTACCATCTTGAGGATTTCCATCTCAGACCTATTATGCCGGTTACTCGGATTGCGGAAAAGTATCGGATTGCCTCTTTTCTTTACTATAATCGGAAGAAATATGAAATAAAAAGTCCTCTTGATATGGCAATGGCGATTCCCGATATCCGGGAAGCCTTAAGCAGAGGAACAGTCTCTATTATATTGCAGGGATCAAAAAAAGCAGTAACTGAAATGAAATCTTTTTTTAATGAACGGTGCGGCGCCATGGAAACAAAGTCCGCTGAATAAAGCTCTTGCAGGGCTTTGTCGCAGAGAAATTATTCTTCCTTCCTTCTCGTATTATTCTCTCTTTCTTCTTCTCTTTCCCTCTATTACTTTTTTTGTTGATGTAATCTGGGCGGACTATGCAACGGCAGTCGAAGAGTTACTGAAGGTGATCCACCGGTATCCGCAGAGCAGTTGGGCGCCCGACGCGTTCGAACGGATCGGTATTTACTGCTGGCAGGGGCTCGGCGAACCGGAGAAAGCGATAGAAGCATACCGGAAACTGATTGAGAAAAACCCTGATGATAACCTTGTGCCCTATGCCCATTTCTGGTTGGGAACAATTTATCTCCAGCAAGAGAAGACCGATCTGGCAAAAAAAGAGTTTCTTCTCGTCAAACAGCAATGGCCCATGTTGGAACTTGCAGAACGATCCATCCACCAGCTAACTCAACTCGCACACCAACAAAAAAACGATTCACCGAAAAAGTCTGGTACAATAAAGGGGGCGAAGTGAGGAAACAATGGGTGATCCTCGGGCTACTCTATTTCACATTGGTGTGTCGGAGTAATGCGCTGGTGTTGGTACACAAGATGCACGCATTATCGCCGAAATCGAATGTTTCCGTGAACGTGATGGCGAATGGAGCGCGATACCGTTTTTATGTGAATATCGGTGTGGTCAAAGTGGAAGGAGGATATGTATTCGCGACCGACGGGTACAAGTACGAACAGGGAAGTATTTTGTGGGAAGTGAAAATACCCGATGGAGGTGATGTGGGCGTAACCTTGAACGAAGGAGAAGAATCCGGGAACAATCAACTCAAGAGTTTACAGTGGCAGACGCCGATTACCAACAGCGCCGTGACGGTATTTTGGGCATTGAAAGATCCGAACCCTGCCAACCAGGGAACCGGCACGTTGTCGGCGACACAGTCCACGACGGACAATACCGGTCTTGCGACCGTAACCCTGACCTGTTCCAGCAAACGCGGTGACGATCATATCGTGACAGGGAAGGGAAAGTCCGCTGATATTGGTTGCGATTCAGGAAAAGCGGTGGTGTGGAAAATTTTGTTTTACAAGAAAGGCACTGCGGAACAAATCAGTGATACAAATGTAGGAACGGATGGTAATGTCAATACAGAGTATGCTGGAGAAACATCAGAATTTGATGTGGCGGTCTATCCTACAATTCCTACCGATATTACACTCTATTTTTCTGTGAGTAATTCTCAGGTTGAAATCACTCCTACAAGTAGTGAACAATCTACAAAGACGGTTACGGTAACAGGCAAGGGTGATGGTACAAGTGATAGTACTTTCATGGTAACGGATACACCAAGTGGTGTAAGCATTGCAGATTTGCTAATTAAGATCCATAAACCAAAACGATTCGTTTATGATGATTGTTGGGATGTCATTCCCTTTCCCAATGGGGATTTATACGGTGATTATGAAGCAAGAAGATACCTTGTGTATGATGTGCAATTACGTGTTTTCAACATACTTGGATATTATACGAGTGAGGATATTACAATGGTTGAAAACGACGATGGAATCGGAGGCCATTATCCGTCGCCTACTCCGACGGCAGGACCACATTCCTATGAGCATTTCCAAGACCATGTATGGTTTACTTGGACGTCAGGAACCTTGGAGGAGGGGCATCGGTACAAATGGAACCAGCGACTAAAAATTTTCAATATCGGTAATATTGAAAATAACCTGTGGAGGCACAATGGAAGAAAGATTGACAGTACACATCTGGAGATAGATTCAGAGGCAGGGCAATACTGAACAAAAGGAGGAGGATATGCAGAAGATAAAGATAGTTCTCTCCATCACCGCGATTGTAATGGCAGTAATAAATCAGGCAGGTGCAGTGCCAATGGATGTCAAGGTTGGAAGTGTCCTTGGAGAGTACCAAAGGGGCATTCCTTATGGTTCCTTTTTGCTGTATATCGAGCCAAGTAACCCGTCTGTTAAGGTGGGGACACAACCTGAGATAGTGATCCGGCTTGAAAATACTTCAGATCACGAGATTGAATTTGATTTCAGTAAAGTTGTTCTGACTGTGCATTGTGAAAAAAGAGAAGTTGGAAAATACAGGCTTCCTGCAAAGGCAGCGGCATGGAAAGTGAAGGTTGCTGCGAATGGGTTTGTCGGAATACGAATGTGGCTCGGCGAAGATCGAACGTTGCCGGTGGGAACTTTTTCTATAGGCGGGTACTATGAACTTAGTCCTTATGAGTTTCAAAATGTGGCTGGTACCCGTAAATTGGTGATTGTTGAATAAAAGCGAACAGGGGTCAGGCTATACACAATTGACATTTTACGAGAAAGGATCGGTGTCGGCTGGTGGCTGTTCCGCAAAAAAGTTGTCATTTTCGTATGTCCGGCCGGGTCGTATTCCGCTTGACGGAGATCAGGCGGAATAGGATTCCATCCGCATCAAATCCCCATTTTTGATGTTTTATACCAATTCGCCTTCATTCATATAGCATTGTTACTGTGCCCTGTGTGCAGTGTACGGGGCCCCGCCCCGCTATGATTTGGCACAACTGATACAAACACTGAATACGATGAAAAACCAATACCCGCGGAGCTTCGTCGGTAGCGTCATATATGTACCAAACGTATGTCTTCCGGGGCTACCTCCTCGGAGCCTTGCTCTATTTTTGAATGCGAATTGGTATTATCAGGTCCTGTATGGCCGCGTTTCGTTTCGTACCTCTTGACTACTGTATAAATATACAGTAAAATGCTTTTCAAGGATATGATTTTTTTCTTGACCCTTGCTCTAAGTAATGCCATAAGAGAAAAGTATGAAAAGACTTTCAAAAAAACAAGAAGAAGTATTCAGGTTTATTAAAAAGTTTCTTGATACCAATGGGTTCTCTCCCACTGTTGGGGAGATACAGTCTTATTTTGGTTTTAAAAGTCCCCATGCGGTAACCTGCCATATAAAAGCTCTTATTGAAAAAGGAGTTCTTACGAAACTGCCTTATCGGGCAAGAACGATCCAGATTGAAAAAAAAGACTGTACAATGCAGGGCATTCCTCTTTTGGGATCTATTACTGCCGGCGTTCCGCTTCTTTCTAAAATCCCTCCAGGGGAGATGCTCTCTTTTAACGAGGATCTTTTGAAAAGCGGTACCCTTTTTGCATTGAGGATTCGGGGAGATAGTATGATAGAGGCGGGAATTAATAATGGAGATTATGTCTTGGTAAGAAAAGATATAGCGGTGGAGAGCGGAGATATTGTGGTGGCTCTATTGGAAGGAGAAGCCACGGTAAAATCTTTGAAAAAAGAGGGAAAGAAGATTTTTCTTGAACCTGCAAACCCTGCCTATCAGCCATTGGAAATAGAGGAAGGGATCATCGTTGGAAAAGTTATCGCGCTCTATAGGAAGTTTGCGTGATTACCGAAATTCACGAACCAGTTGTGGTTTCTGCAGAGTTCGGAAATGGAATCTTCCGTATCCGTAAGATTGTTTGGAAAAACATCTCTATTCAGGTACAAAAGATTACCTTTCGGTGGCATAGCCGCCGCAATATTTTTCCTCTTTATCATTTTGCAGTCTCGGATGGAGGAAGAATACTTGAATTAACCCTTGATACAGAAAGTCTTTCTTGGGAGTTAGAACGTATTCATATAGAGGGCTGAATGAAGAGATGGATTGCGCATCTTGATATGGATGCATTTTTTGCTTCTGTGGAGCAAGTATTAAACCCTTCCCTTCAGGGAAAAGCGATATGTGTATCAGGAAAGAGTGAAACAAGGGGAGTGATTGCCGCTTCTTCCTATGAAGCAAAAAAGTATGGCGTGAAATCAGGAATGAATATCAGAGAAGCCCTTCATCTTTGTCCGCATGCAACCATTGTAAAGGGAGATTTCAACCGATATTCAGAGGTTTCAAGGCAGATCTTCTCTTCTATTGAATCCATCACTGGATCTGTAGAAGTTACCTCCATAGATGAAGCCTTCTTTGATCTTACCGATACTGTGCTTGTTGAAGGAAGTCCGGAATGTGCCGCATCTCTAATAAAAAAGAGAGTTAAAGAAAGGACGGGTCTTCCTTGTTCTGTGGGAGTAAGTAGTAATAAAACAGTTGCGAAAATATCTTCTGCATTTTGTAAGCCTGAGGGTATTCTTGTGGTTCCTTGTGACCAAATTGCGGATTTTATGCATGCACTTCCTATAGAGAAAGTTCCCGGTATAGGTCCTCGTTTAACAGAACGTCTTCATCTTATGGGAATTTTTACATGCGGCGTTCTTACATTGATTCCTCTTTCGTTTTGGCATCGCAGGTTTGGTTTATATGGTATAAAAATTTATCAGTGGTGCATGGGAAGAGGATCTGAACATATTGCTACCGTAGTTGAAGATCCAAAATCTTTTTCCCATTCTTGCACACTTCCGAAAAACACTCTTGATATAGAATTTCTTCGTAGCCTTCTTTTTCGTCTCGCGGAACGAGTCGCGGCAAGAATGCGAGAATCCGGGTGGTATGGAAGCAGAATTTCCTGTAAAATACGGTTTGAAGATTTTATTTCTTTTGAAAGACAGGCTCCCCTCCCCTCTCCTTCTTGCGATGAGAAAGAATTTTTTACAACTGCCTGGCAGATAATAGAACCATACCTTTCTTCCAAAAAGGTTCGTCAGATTGGGCTTACCCTGTGCGGGCTTACTAAAACCCCTCAACTTCATCTTTTCAGGAATACAAAGCGTGAGAAAACTCTTGCGGCAATGGATTCTCTTAATGCGAAATATGGTTCGGATACCCTTTTTTTAGCGGCATCACTCTATGGAAAAGATCGTATGCCGGCTTTGGAAAAAGTCAACGCCTTCTTTCCTGGATGATTTTAGATTTTCTTCTTTATCTTTCTTTTGCCGTGGTGGCATGATGAGACGCTTTTTTGATTCTGGATTGGGCTGAACAGTTCCCGGACTTTTTTTCTGCTTTATAAGAATAAAAGGTAATAACTCTTTTTGTTAGGAAGCGCTCTTCTCAAATTTATAGAAAAAAGAGGATACTCTCCTCTTTCCTGTTATTTAGGAAGAGAAGAGAAAATTGTTAAAGGACCAAATATTCTTTCTATCAGGAGTAAGGGTGGGGTTTTCCTTAAAAAAGACCTGATAATTTTTAAGAGGATTCCAGTCCACGGGTTTTGATATAAATTCTCCAAGATAAGGCTGTGCTGTGGCAAGAATAGGCTCGTAAGGAAGATCATCCGGCATACATACTCCCTGGGAAGGATTTTTTATCATCCACATAAAGGCCGCTATCACGCCAATAGCTACCTGAAGAGTGGTTGCGTTTTGGTGAGGAACGAGTTTCCGCGCTTCTTGAATACTCAGAAGACTTCCTGTCCACCATGCATGGTAGCGATGTCCCATAATCAGAGCGCCAAGCTTGTCTGCGCCTTCAATGATTTCATCATTTAAGATTCTTAAGTTTGTTTGGAGTTCGTAATTTCTACAGCGAAGTTCATGCAGAGAAACAATGGTTTCATTGCAGGGCATATAGGCATAGTTAACAGTGGGAGAATAGATGGTTTTTCCTTTTTCCTCTACTGAGAGCGAGTGAGATATAGTTACTATTTCCGCATGACGTATTACCATACCTATAATCTCTTCATCAGGAACCCAAGACCTTATCCATGTATTCATTCCCATTTGCGGAAGGAAGATCTGCTTTTTATTAGTGGGCGCAAAGGTAGCGAACAATGGAACATTGGTTTCATGCGTGCCCCAGGCAAATTCCGCGGGAGCGAGGCTTTCTTCATGCATTGCTTCAATGCTCCATGTTCCAACAAATTCATTGTTTTGTTTAGGATTATTGGTAATTTGCGTATCATGCTCACTAATGTGGATTACCTTGACTTCAAGGGTTTTAGAGAGATGAGCATATTCTTGTGTTGAGAGATACTGTTCAATGGATGCTTTTCTTTTTTTTGAGACACTATTATCTTGAAGCATTGTAAGGGCGATATCTACAAGTCCTTTTCGCATAAAATGAGATACAAGCCCTGGATTTGCGCCATGATCTATAATAGCGGTTGTTTGAGGACCGCTCCATCCATTTGCCATAGTACGAATTTTTTCTTGTTTATGGTAGAGCGATTTTTCGTAGAGACTCTGTGTAGAAATGTTCGCAAAAGGATCCCAATCTTCCATAGAGGAATTAACATAGAGAACATTGTTATCATGACACCATGCAAGTATATCTATACATTCAATATTCCATGAAAGATCAATGATTGCGTCTCCGGAAGAAACATGCTCGGAAAGAACACGAGCGAGGTTAAGCGGAGTAATGGTTCTTTGAAAAAATCTGATCCCTTTCTTTATCCACGACGCAAGGTCATCGGTCTTATCTTTTTTGTCAACAATAGTAATGCGATTGTGAGGAATTGAAAGGTGTTCAAAAAGAAGAGGAAGAAGACATCGGGCTACGGAACCATAGCCGACTATGAGAATTTTCTTTTTGAATACCACTCATATTCTCCCTGTAATTTGTAATGAGCTTATGTAAATATGTATAGGCCTAAAGAGCTAAAAGATTACAAATAGGGTAAGAAGAAAAGTGCGGACTACAATGATGGATGCCGCTTATTAACAAGAATATAGTAGCATTTTTTTTCTTTTTTGAGAAATCTCGTTTTTTTTATTTTGCTGTATAACCGCCGTCAACCGGAATATTGGTTCCTGTTATATAACGCGAGGCGTCCGAGGCGAGAAAGACAATAATGCCCATAAGATCAGTATCATTTGCAAGCCGTCCAAGGCATGTTCGTTCACTATAATTTATCTGAAACTGAGAAGGTTGGCTTGGTTGTGCTAGTCCTCCGGGATGTATACAGTTTACTCTGATTCCGCGCGGTCCGTAAAAACTTGCCAAAAATCGTGTTAAATTTGCCATCCCGCCTTTATGAAAGAAGTAATCCGCATGCCATCCATCCATCTCAGTGCCCCGATAATTTAATGGTTCAAGCCCCACCAAGCCCATCATAGAGCCGATATTGATAATGGATCCGTACTCTTTGAGAATTTCTCCTATTGCGCGTGTCAGCAGAATAATGCCTGTGGCATTGACAGCCATACTTCTTTCAATTTCAGAGGCTGTGGCATAAAGATAGCCTTTGCCCGCGGGACGGGCTACTGCATTATTGACAAGGATATGAATAGCGCCAAACTTTTCTTGAATTCTCTCTTTGAGCTCAAGAATAGATTTTTCATCAGACTGGTCAAGTGTGAATGTATGAATTTCGCTTCCTTGCGTTCTATGAGAATGTGCAACTTTCTCCAATGCTTCTTTATCTCTTGAAGCAATACAAGTTGTTGCTCCCGCCTCTGCGAGCGCACGGAGGATCTGCCTTCCATATAGTCCTGCGGCACCGGTAAGAAGAGCTACTTTTCCTTTCAAAGAGAACTGTTCTATGATCTTCATTTTTCTTCTCCTTCTATGGTTTCAATAGATTAGAAAAGTTTCCATTATTCCAGGTGCATGAAAGCCTATATGATAAGTCATTCATATTTTACGTTTACCCTATCTCTTCCAGCGCTACAATTCTTCCTTTCTCTTCCCTGCTTTTTATTCCGGCAATCAGAAGTTTCATTAATTCAATCGTTTCTTCAAATGGAAAAGGCTTTTCTTCACTTTTAAGATATGTTACAAATGCCTCAAGTTGCGTTTTGAACGAGTAAAATGTATCTGTGAAAGCGGTTTGTACGTGGCCTTCGGTTCCGCAAATTTGAAGAGAGCCAAATCCGCCATACATATCAGAGATAACTGCAATGATTGCGTCTGCTCTTCTTTTATGGGTAAGATGCACGATAGTTCCATCTTTAGTTGGAATGCTCTGTGCTGTAAGAAAACCAGGACCCATAATAGGAAAGATAGATTCTAGCGCGTGGATTCCATAAGTTTCCCATTTTTTTGAAGAGGTGGCGGTTAGAAATCGGAGCGCGCCCAATTCATGTGTAGAAAGCCGCCAAGGAAGGAATTCCTTACAATAGCGCATTGAACTTGAGCTTATAAAAGCTTTTCCTTCTTTTGCCCATTGGATAAACATTTTAAGGTCCTCTTCATTGTCTACCAATGGTTTATCAATGAAGAGAGGTATGCCAGCCTTAATGAATGGTTTAGCGCGATCTTTATGTTCAGCGCCAATATCAGTGGCGATAATAACCGCATCCACCTCTCCGATCATATCTTCAGGTTCTTCGGTTACATTTGGTATGAGCGAAGAAGCAGATACATCTTCCGCGGAAAAACCACCGTTACCTTTGCAGGAAATATGGGTAATAACAGCACCGTTGATTCCAAAAGATTCTTTTGGTTCTTTGTTAAGGTAGAGAGCAATGCCGGGAAACGGACATTTTTTTGATATCTGTTCTTTATCATATCCATTAAATATGGCGCTCCATGAATAAGGGTGTCCATTTCCTTTTGTACATCCAACTATTCCTATCTTAATATCGTGCGGATTCTTTACCAATGCCATGGTTTTCTCCTGGTGAGAGAATTACATAGTCGGTTGGCGAATGCATTTTTTATTTAGCAAGTCGATGAAATCCGGTATGTGCAACTGGACCACGTAACGAGTCTTCAGGATCTTTAGAATCAATATCTCTTGCGATCATGGAAAATACTTCTTCAATCGCTTTTTCATACAGATCAAGAATCCTGTCATTATGGGCAAGCGTGGGAGAAAAAGCCGTTGTCGCAAGAAACCCCCGATCAAGCATATATTGAGTAAAGAGGGTACGCAGGATATCGGATTTTTCATGATTGAACTGCATTTTCGGAAGAGATAAACGAGAGGCAGTATCAATGGAAATATTATACTTTTTACCATACTCTTTCCATATTTCTATAACACGGGATCCAATGCGTGCGATATAAGCGGGCAGATCGATTTGTTCCATTTTTTGAATAGTTGCAAGCGCCGCTACAGGCCCGACACTTTCTGTCCAGTAAGTACTACTGATAAAAGATCTATGCGCTCCATCCATTGCATTACGGGTGCCGATAATAGCGGCGATCGGATGTCCGTTTCCCATGGCTTTGGCAAATACGGCAATATCAGGAGATACCCCAAATTTGCGGTGCGCTCCACCAAGACACATCCTCCATCCAATGGTAATTTCATCAAATATTAAAAGTGCGCCCGAGTGGTGGGCAGTGTTTCGGATATTTTCAAGAAAGCCCGGATCTGGATCTTCCGACCGGCATGGCTCCATGATGACTGCCGCGAGTTTGTCTCCATATTTTTTTATAAGGGTTTGAAACTCTTCCGGATGGTTATAGCGGAAAGTAAGGGCAGTTCCCCGAAGTTCTTTTGGTACGCCGAAGCTTTCAAGTCCAGGAAGGAGATGTCCCTGAAGTGCGTCAGATTCTCCAAGGTTGGCGGCAAGATACCAATCTTGCCATCCATGATATCCGCAAAATGCAACAAGAGAACGGTTTGTTGTGGCCCGTGCAATTCTTATCGCAACAGCGCAGGCTTCCCCGCCGCATCTGGCAAAACGGACCTGTTCTGCCCAAGGGTGTATTTTACAGAGAAGATCCGCGAGTTCTACTTCTTCGGGAGGGTTAAGTGTAGACATGCTTCCAAGCGCGACTCTTCTTTGAACAGCTGTGGTTACGTCGGGATCGCGAAATCCAAGAAGACAAGAACTAATACCATTGTGAGACATATCATAGTAATGGCGGCCGTCTGTATCCCATGTTTCGCATCCGCGGGCTTCACGGAAATAGGCGGGCCATTGGTTGGGTGCAAACATTTCAGGTCGTTTGCTTAATAATTGTGTACCCCCTGGAATTCTTTCTTTTGCGTGTTGATATAAATGCAGAATATCACTATCAAATTCAGGCCGTATATGAAGAAGACGTTGGGCATTTTCATAAAAAATATCCGTAAGATCCTCTTTATTCAGCCCGAAAGTTTTTGCGGCTTTTTGGTGTGCGCGTAGATTTTCAAGCACGATAGGAAGAAATTGCAAAGAGCCTTGTCCAGGTATAGTGGTGTTAGGGTGAAGCCAGTAGAACCCGTTTCCTGTGGTTACACATCGTCCTGGAATCTGGGAAACAGGGAAATCGCTTCCCCAGAGGATACGGCGTGGTCCGAAAGCATTGAGGAGTGTTTCAATAGGTTCTGCTTCGCAGATAGCTGCGGTGTCAAACCAAATGTTTCTGATTTCCTCTAGTCCAACAACGCCTTTTTTCGCATTGGGTGCGTGAAAAGCTCGTCCACAGTGGGCGAGGATTACTCGTGCGTCTGGAAATTTCTCGCAATGGTTGCGTAGATATTTAAGGTTGGCCGGATCCGCCATTGCTTCGGAGCGCACGAGGTGAATGGTGATTACGAGTTGGTGTTCGTGAGCGAGGGGCCATACCCATTCTGGGATATAATCCGCTGGAAGTGCATTGAACGTGGGATGTGTCGTCGCGTAAAGGTGATAGGGTTTGAATCCCGCGAAATGAGGAAGAGAAAGAAATGGTTCTATTTCTGTGGATGACATGTCGGGTGTTACGAGAACGAGAGTTTTTGTTTCAGGAATATTCGTGGTGCTGGTTATTGTCCAGGTGTTTAGATCTTTGATGCGGTCATGAGGGCTACTGATCATGGGCATGAAGAGCGCGCCCGACAGTCGTCCTTTTCCGACCAGGGGTTCAAGGAGTTCGCGCCATGTTTTGGGAGAGCTTTCTTCTGGCCCATGTTGGACGAGATGGTTCTGTGGCGCCGCAAGCATTTCTTTCCGATAGAGATGGGCATGAATGTCAAAAAGTTTTTCCGGAAGCCATGATGAAAATGTTTTGATAGTTTTTTCGTCCTCGGGATTGAAATTCCAGTCTTTTTGCATCAGAGAGACCCCCCTGTGGTTAGGGTGTAAAGAAATTTCCCTATTATATCACTAAATACATTCTGCGCTTCATTCGTGAGAAATCATTCCTTCTGCGATAACCTTTTTTAACTTTATAGCTCCCTGTGCGTACTCGCGGGCCGCGGAAGTAATCGGTTTAAGAGGCGTTGGAAGGAGCTTTACATTACTATAAATATAGACCGTATATGCTTCAAAGGTATCTTTCATTTCCTTCTTTCGGCAGGGAACGCTTCTTTCCTTGAATAAGACGTTCATTTTCCGCATAGCGCTGGGAATGGCCTGTGAATAAGTTTATATATTGCTATATTTTTGAAATGATTTTGTATTCAGAGATATAGAATAAACTCTCTCCTGAATACTTTTTTATATATATTTATTCAACCGAATGAATTATGAAATTTGCAATGTTTTTGACATCTAAAAGATATGTTTTATAATAAATTAAACCGCGTAAATTTTTAATAATATTTTGTAGAGTAAAAGGTGATATTGCAATCAATACATTACGAGGAGATCTTACATGGCAAAGATAGTGTGGAGCAAGGCATCAGCTCCTACGGAGTTGCATCCGATGCTTGAGATAATTGGTGAGGAATATGGGATTTGCAAATCAGATACAGATTTCAATCTTGAGTTTCTAAAAAATGAAGGTGGTATGAATCTTAAGGTTCAAAACAAGAGAGTCTCTATTTCTTATGATTCAATTACAACCGCCGCAAGAGGATTAGGAATACTTCTTTCAGAGGGGATAGAGAAGGATTGTGTGGTATCTGAAGAAGCTCAATTTAAAAAGATAGGAATCATGTTGGATGTATCAAGAAATGCAGTTATAAAGAAGGAGCATTTTAAAAGGTGGTTAAGGCGCCTTGCTCTTTTAGGATACAACCTTGCCATGCTTTATACGGAAGATACATATACCCTTCCTGAAGAGGATTATTTCGGTTATCTGCGAGGACGATATTCTGAAGAAGAGATGAAGGAATTTGATTCTTACGCATCTATGCTTGGGATTGAAATGATGGGGTGCATACAAACTCTTGGCCATCTTAGTTCTCTATTGCAATGGCCTTTTTACTCTAATATCAATGATACCTCCTCTGTTCTTCTTGTTAATGAGGAAAAGACATATCAATTGATTGAAAAGATGCTTCAATTCTTTTCCACTTCTTTCAGTAGCAGAAGGATCCATATAGGTATGGATGAAGCGCATGATTTGGGTAGAGGCAAGTATATGGATTTGAATGGTTATAAGTGTAGTTTTGATATTTTTTGCGAACATTTGCAGAGAGTGAAATCTCTTTGTGAAAAGTATGGTCTTGAACCAATGATTTGGTCAGATATGTTCTTTAGAATGGGGAGTAAGACCGGCATGTATTATGATAAAGATTCAAAGATACCTGCAAAAGTCAAAGATAATATCCCTAAGGATGTCCAACTTGTTTATTGGGATTATTACCATACGGATAAAGAGTTTTATAAGGAATGGATAAAGCGCCATAGAGAGCTTGGGTTTAATCCAATCATGGCTTCGGGAATATGGACATGGTCCTCGTTATGGTATGACAAGAAAAAAACTGAGAATACTGTTTTACCTTGTGTTGATTCATGTATTGAAGATGGCATAGATGAGATATTCTTCACTTTATGGGGAGATGACGGAGCATATTGTAGTTTTGATTCTGCTTTTGCGGGTTTATGTTTTGCTGCTGAGAAGGTTTACAAAGGTGAAAGACCGGAAAAAGAGTTGCTTGAAAAGCGTTTTAAAGCCCTATTTAATGGCAGTTATTTAGCACAGGTGAAAGCATCGGTTCTCTCTGATATAAACCTGAAAATTCCTGTGCAAACAGATAATGTTGACATAAATGCGGCTATGCTTTTATGGGATGACCCGCTTCTCGGTATCTACTGGAAAACTTGGAAGTTTGAAGATTCTTCCATTTGGAAGAAAGTGTTACAAAAATATTCTGAGGCGAAGATAGAACTTCAATCACATGCTTCCGATACTATGGGGAATATTAAACATGCCCTGATATTGTTAGAGTTATTGGAGGAGAAGATAACCTTGAAGCTTCTTATTGATGAGGCCTATCTCAAAAAAGATATTACAGGTATGGAGAAGACAAGGGCTTTAATCCCCAACATTATTGAGTTGCTTGACCAGCTTCTTCTCTCTTTCAGATCAGAGTGGCATCTTAAGCACAAACCTTTTGGTCTTGAGGTAATTCAAATACGGCTTGCAGGTCAAAAAGAGCGTTTTAAAGAGCTTGACTTGCGTTTAGGAGAATATGTTGAAGGACGTATCTGCTCTATCCCTGAATTAGAAGAGGAGAGTAAGTTTGTTATGGATGAGCGGAGGAGATATAAAGTTGTTGCCACAGGGTCAAGCATTCTTTAGTTAAATCTTTTATCTTAATAGGAGAAGGCGTTTTTTTAGAATTAGATAAGATAGGATATATGAAAGAATTGATGGCCTGTAGAAGTAAAAAATATATGGGGCTATAAATAAGTTTAATCGGTTTAATTTTTTGAATTAAATATGATGACAAATTTTAAGACGGTAATATAAATAAATTAAATCGGGTAAAAATGCGAAGAGTGTGAAGAGATAGGAGGTAAAAATGTCACAGACAATAACGCAAAAAGAGATAGCGCGAATATTAAATGTCTCAAGAGCCACTGTTTCACTTGCACTGAGAGATTCAAAGAAGATAAAAAAAGAGACGCGGGATAGGATTAAACAATTAGCTGAAAGTTTAAATTACAGACCCAATGTTTCAGCAAGAACTCTGATCTTCAAAAAAACTTTTTCGGTTGGTCTTGTTCTTCCATCTTTTACAGAACCATTTTATGCTGAGCTTGCCAATCAAATATATTTTTTCCTTCATAAAAAGAATTATGCCGGATTATTCTTTCTTATGGGTGAAACCAACGGACAATGCGAAGCAATTGACTTTCTGCTTAACAGAGGTGTGGATGGAATAATTTTTGTATCAGAGATAGGAGAGGAAGGAATATTAAAAGCAAAAAAAGAGAATATTAATACAGTATTCTATAACAAACCTTTAATCTCAGATAATTATGTATCCGGCGATATATACAAGAGTAGCTGTAAGGTGACGGAACATTTAATAAGATGCGGACATAAGAAGATAGGGTTTTTAGGATTAAAGGATGTGAAGGAATCAAGATTTGCCGGATACACAGATACTCTTTTGAAACACAGTTGTATATATGATGATAGATGGGCTATCCCTTTTATTTCAGATGAGCAGTATGAGAATTTTTTTCAACAGGGCTATGGCTGTATGAAGAAAATTTTATCTCTGAAGAGGACGAGCAGGCCTACAGCAATTCTTGCAAGAAACGATGTTTTTGCTATTGGAGCAATGCGCGCAATAAATGAATCAGGGTTGAGGGTACCTGAAGATATTGCTGTTGCAGGTTTTGATAATATTAAAGACGGTACTTTTTCTAATCCGCCACTTACAACAATATGGGAGCCGAGGGAGAGAGTTGCAAAAGAATTGGTACGGGTGATATTAAGCGGGATAGAGAGGGGAGATAACTCCCCTTTTGAGAGTGTTATTGTTCAACCGCAACTTGTTATTAGGGAATCGTGTGGCTTTCACTGCAGAATTAAAAAAAATAAAAATACAATGTAGTACTTAAAAAAAGGAGAGGAGAATGATTACTTTTAAGAGGCCGTTGGATAGTAGAAGAAATGGTTTCACTCTCATAGAATTGCTTGTTGTTATAGCTATCATAGCAATACTGGCGGCTATGTTGCTTCCGGCTCTTAGCAAAGCAAGGGAGAAGGCTAGGCAGGCAGTATGTATGAGCAACCTAAAACAGATTGGACTTGCACTCCAAATGTATGCTAATGATTATGAGGATTTTATTCCTGCTGGAAGCCCTTCAAGAAATAATACCGGCCCACTTATGCCAGGACATGTGGGAACAAATTCGCCAACATGGGTAGAGTTGTTAATAGGCAATAAATATGTTAGCGATATCTCACTTCTTAGATGTCCATCTCGTTGGCCTCATTCAAAGAAAGGGGCATATGATACCAGAGCGTATGGTTATAGAAGCGCTCCACCCTTTTGGTATGCGGGAAGTACTCCCTATAACGCTAATGCTAAGTTTAGACATGTAAAACTTTCACGCGTTGGGGATCCTTATGGCGCCGCGCAACACAGTGAGCTTATCTCAAAGACATGGATAGTTCTTGATACTTCCTATTTTGATGGAACGAGATGGTCTCAGTATTATCTTTACCCTTATAACGTTTCAGGAAACAATGTCTATTTTGACCTTCAGCATTCAGGTGTGGGAAATGTGCTTTTTCTTGATGGGCATGTAGAGGCTATTGGCAAGGGTAAAGCGAAAGAGTTGTTTGCCAGTTATTATGCCTATCTATGCTATATCCTTGAATGAACCGTTTTTGGCGTAGAGATATATGAAAGGTTTTTAATCTGCTTCTAATTTATAAAGGGAGGTAAGGTGAATTCTTTATGTAAAAAAAATATTCTTTTATATATTATCCTCTTTCTCTTTAGCTGTGCCTTTATGGATGCGTACTCTGTTGTTCAAGAGGTAGATACCTTCTCTATTGAGGAATCTGTTTTGGTTAACGGAGCAACCCTTCAATTCATTAAATCCGAGAGCCCGTCCATTCCCGCTGTAATTAAAATGGAGAGATATATAGGTGGTGTAGACAGCGGCCTTGTAGGTGATGACATTGCTTTTCAGCTCGCCTCTCCAAAGGATAAGCGGTGGGGAGGAGGTACCTTAAATCCTGAGGCGATAGAGCTCTCTTTTTCTTTGGCTCCTGATGCGGACATTATTGAGGTAGAGGTTGGGTATTATGAGGCAGTGGAGCAAACAAGGCGGTTTGATATTATTCTGGATAATGAAATAATCCATACGGTAGAACTCCCCAAGGGACAGTATGGGAGTAAAGATAATAGATTGAAACAGATAAGGTTAAGGGTAAAAATTGATAGAAGAGATAACCTGCATATTCTAAAAATTCGCCAATTTGATTCATGGGGTGTAACTCATATTGACGCTATAAAGATAAGAGGTAAGGGCATCCATCTAAAAATCTCTGATATAAAAGAACCTGCCTTACAAGAAGTAGAAAAAAAAGAGCAAGAAAAAAACTTTCTTTCCAATAAAGGAGAGGTTCTCTCTACGACTATAGAAGAATCAGTAATAGTTAATAGTGATATCTCAATGTTTGTAAGGGCTCAAAATCCTTCAATACCAAGAATTCTGAAAGGGAGGGCGCAGTATGAGGGAGGGATAGATAGTGGTTTAATGGGAGATAAAGACGCTTTTCGGCTTGCCTCTCCAAAGGATAAGCGGTGGGAGGGAGGTACCCTAAATCCTGAGGCGATAGAGTTCTCTTTTTCTTTGGCTCCTGATGCAAAGATTGTTGAGGTGGAGGTAGGGTATTATGAAGAACCTGAACAAACGAGGCGGTTTGATATTATTCTGGATAATGAAATAATCCAAAAAGTAGAATTTCCCAGGGGGCAGTATGGGAGCAAAGACAATCGTCTTAAACAGATACTTATTAAAAGGGCAGTCAGTACTTTAGCTACACATACTTTAAGAATTCAACAGGTAGATAATTGGGGAATAACGACTATAGATGCAGTAAAAATAAGGGGCAAAGGTGTAAAGTTAATAGATCCACAGACAAACAAACCTGTCTCACGGGATGAAATTATCTCTATACGAGGCGCAGGTGTCTCTCGTCTTCCAGAAAATTTCTTGCTTCCTAAAGGGAGTATAGCCATTGATTTTGGGACAGCTACTTCACCTGTTTGGAGCGAGGGTGGTTTTATCCGTGTTACTCCTGAAACGATATATAAAAAAGATTCATCTCTTGGGTGGGTGGATCCTCATAAAGTATTAAAGGGAGTAGAAGATTCCGCTATCAATGATCTTTTGCGGAGAGATTATGTAACTGCAAATTTTGATACTCATAAGACATTGGAGTTGCGTCTGAAGATAGAACCAGGAAGATACAGGGCTTTTTTTATAATATCTGGTGGGCCAGACGATTGGAGCCGAAGAAAGAGTTTTATGATGCAGTTTGATGAAAAACAATTCCGAATTCCTGGACTATGGACACGAACCGATTCTATTATAGGCAAGGTGGGCATCATTCACAGAGAAGTGGAATTTGTTGCAGAGAAAGAGGAACTAACTATTTCATTTCCAGAAGGTTATATGGTTATGAATGCACTTATTATATATCCTGCCCCTAACAATTCTCCTGCCCCTGATCCTGAAATCTTTCGTTTGATTGAAGAATATTATCTTCCTTATGGTATAGAGGTGAGATGGCCTGGTTTGGAGAAAACCCTGGTATCGTCACCCAACTGGGAACCGAAAGATACAGATATAGCGAAGGGGTTTACCTTCTTTTGCCATCCGTGGGATAGATATATCGTCCCTTACACTCTCCCTTTAGGTTTCAAGGAAGAGGAGAAGATAGATTCATTTACTGCTTTAGGAGAGTTTGAGCCCTTTGCTTTCTCTATCAGAACCCATAAAGAATTGAAAGATATTCACCTACAGTTTAGCGGTTTTGAAAGAGATGCCAAAAGTGTTTCAGGATTTGAATGTACTCTCTATGAAGTCTCGTATCAAAAGACAAGTCTTACAATAGAGCCATCCAATTACTATAGTATTCTGCCAAAATTTTTATTCCCTGTTGCAGAATCTATCTCTCTTCCTGCAAATTTTACTAAGACCTATTGGATTATTATAAAGGTTCCTGATACAGCTTTACCAGGTCTTTACTATGGCTCTATAAATATAAAGGCAGAGAATACAATTTTAGATAGTATTCCTGTCTCTCTTGAAATCCTCCCTTTCAAGCTTAATCCGCTTAAGGACCGTTCTGTTGGGATGTATTGGCATCATGACAATTGGATACTTAATGACAAGGAAGGATGGGAGATACAGTTTTCGGATATGGCAGAACATGGAGTCAATGCAACCACAGCATACGAAGATAAGGCACTTTTTTCCATTGAAGCTGGAGAATTGAAGGTAGATTTTTCTAAGACAAGAATGATTATGGAGATGAGAAAGAGATATGGGATTACCGGTCCAATTCCCAATGATATAGGAGATGCGAAAGTTATTGAAAAATTGGGGTTCAAGATAGGAACCCCCGAGTTTGAAAAGCATTATCTTAGAGTGATAGAGTTGCTTGTAGAAGAGATAAATAAAAATGATTGGCCAGAGTATCTCCTTTATGTATTTGATGAGCCTTCTCAAAAACAACTTATAGAGACCGTAAGTTATGTGAGTAAATTGGCGCGTCGTGTTCCTCAAGCCCCGCAAATTTATGCAACAACTTTGCCTGACAGAGTAAATTATGCAAGAAGGCATGATCCTGAGATTGATAAATGGCTAAATGTCCGTTGTTATCATGCTGATATTGATGGTTCGGATATAGAGGAGATTGTAAAAGGAACTCGGTTCTTCTTTTATGGAGGGCACATAGGTTATACAGAGCTTCCAAATTCAGCTCTTCAGCCAAGATATACAAATGGTTTCTTTTTTTGGCGCACAGGCGCTGAAGCTATGTATTACTGGGTTTATGCGTGGCCTTATGGCAATCAGTTTTTTTCTTTGGACAGTTATACGAGAGAGTGCGGTTTTGTTGAATGTGGTCCAGCAGGAGAAGTTGTTCCAACGATTATGTGGGAAGGAGTTCGGCAAGGAATTAATGATTTAAAGTATATAACACTCCTTGAAGAGGTTCTTGTTAAGTTGAAAGATGGCAATTTAAAGAAAAAAGGATTAGCAATTCTTGAAGAGATAAAAGAAGAGATTCCTCTTGGAAACAGAAGGGAAAAACTGAGAGAGTTGGAGAGCGATTCCGGTGCTTTGAATAAGATTAGAAAAAAGATTGCCTATTACTTAAAAGAGGTCTTTGCGGAAAAAGGGATATAGGTGGCTATATGGTGAAATACTTTAGAGTTGGTCTATCTTTTTTATTGATATTTTTTCTCTCTGCTGTTGGATATGCGGAGCGGCTTTCAGTAAAAGAGACTCAATCTGAAGGAGTTAAAATTGTAACTGTATCCAATGGGTTTTATGTGGCAGAGTTTACCTCTAAAGGTGGTAGATTGCGCTCTTTCATACCTAATGGAGGCAAGGATTGGGTAGAGTGGTCTCCTGGGAAATGGGAGGGCGGTTTTTTTGATGACAGAGATATGCGGACGGTGGCTGTTTATGGCACTAAGGTATATAAAAGGCTTTCAAGAGTAGATATAAGATTCTCTTATCGTGACCCCCTGGGAATAGAGTGGATTAAAACCTTTACGATTGCAAAAAATTCACCTGTTTTAAAATTCTCTTATAAGGTGCTTAATTTATCTGGTAAAGAGTTTGTCTATGAGGCGATGGTAAGAAATATGGTTGTTCCCGGAGGAAGCTGGTCTACAAAGGACTATATACTTTTCAATGACGCTGAGGGGATACAAAACTTACGCTGGACGGATTTTTGGACTAAAGAAAAGGAGAGTTGCAAATGGGTTGACTATACTGTTAAGCCGTGGCAGGCGGTTATCAATAGAGAGAGCGGATGGGCATTAGTTTTTTCTTTTAAAGAAGTAGGACAACTCTATTTTTTCAGAAAAGGAAATCTTGCAACAATGGAGTTTGCGTTTCCAAAGGGTCTTTTTAAGAAGGGAGGAGCTCTGTTGTTTGAAGGTCAGATGACGCTTGTTAAAGATTTTAAAACGATATCTTATGCCTCATCTGATCTTATTACAGGAATGTCTCTCAATGGCTCTGGTATAGATCTTACCGTATTGCCCCTATTGCCCGCTTCGCGACAAATCAGCGTAAATACATCTTTGATGGATTTTAGGCGCAATGTTGTGCTCTCAGATATCAAAACTATTATTCCACCAGTAATGAGGGAAGGTGATATCTCAAAGGTAAATATTCCTTTGCAAATTCCTGGCATTGAACGAGGACCTTTTATTATTGCACAAAGCATATATGCGGATAATGTAAAAATAGCAGAATATGAGATGTCATGGCAAGGGCTTTTCAATTTATCCACAGTTGGATATAGACATCCAACGGCTCCCATCTCTGAGGAGAAGAGAGTAACCTATAAATTGACCAATGAAGATGTAAAGAGAGGATATTTTGTATCTCAATTTCAGGATGAGGAGGAGAGGATCTCTACATCTGCAATAGAAATAAATATAGGGAGAGAAGAGAAGGAATGGACGAGAATAGGGATTGAAAGTTTTAAAGATATAGGAGATATAACCTGCGAAATAATAGAGACGAATTTTCCTGGAAGAATTGAAGAATGGACAGAAGAGAATATGCAAATCAGATATTCTAAAGTAATTAATAATCTCTCTGGAGGGAGTAATAAAGCTTTTTGGGTGAGAATAGACTCTTCTGGCGTAGCTCCCGGAGAATACAACATACTCTTAAATATATCTCCTGTGAATGCAGATAATATCCAAATTGTTATGACTGTAAAGGTGTGGGATGTTTTGTTTCCTCAGAGTCAAAGTTTAGAGATCTCTTGGTTCCATTCCGGGGAAGAATCTGTTATTGGTCTGCTATTCAACGGTCTTGAGAGGGATAAATGGCTGGATATATGGGAGAAATCCAATAGACTTCTATATGACAGCGGCCAGACCTTTTTTGAATTCTATCCCGACTCAAGTAAGAATGATATTGCTGGGCAATTGATTACTATTCCTAAAAAAGAAGGAGCCCTTCCTCTCCTTGATTTTACAAGATGGGACCCCTATGTTGAAGTAGCCAGAGCAAATGGATGTAAGAATGTTGTATTTCGCTATAACTGGTCAGCCAAAACATGGCTTCCTAATAACTTAAAGGATCTTGAATCCGATAGCCAGGAAGAGGTAACATTAGGAATTTTAAAACAACTTTATACTTATCTCAAAGAGCAGGGATTTGAAAGGGTTTTTTACTACTTAATAGATGAACTTGACCCCTCCCGTGTCCCTGAGATTTGTAGAAGAATGGACCGTATAAAAAGAGCGTGTCCCGGTATTGAATTTGCGGGAAGCGGCTTTGCAGGCACTACTCTTGAATCTATGCAACAGTTATCCCCTTATCTTACGTGGATCGCTCCATACCCAGTCTCTGATTTAATCTTTGAATGGGTAGAGTCAGGAGAGTTAAAGTTGTTGCCGAATACAGTGCTTGCAACGCAGTTTTCAACGAACGCACCGGAGAAGACCTATAGCTCTGCAAGAAATGAGTTTTGGTATGTATGGAAGAGAGGATTGAGCGGACTCCAACTCTATGGTTTTGCAACTATATTCCCAAATTATAGGTATGCGGCGGTATTTAAGGGAGAAGAAGGGCCTATCTCTTCACCTAATATGCTGGGTATTATGGATGGAAAGAATGACTATGAATATCTTCATATGCTTTCCCAAAAGAGAGAGGAACTAAAAAGGAAAGGAGAGAAGAAGAAGGTTGCAATAATAGATAAAGAGTTGAGAGGGATAATAGGTGAAGAGAAAGAGGCGTTGATTGCCTGGAAATATATATCACAATGGAGTTTCCTTTATCCTGTTGCAGAGGCGAAAGAAAAGGATTTGCGCGAGGCAAAGAAAAGAATTCTTATGCTTCTCTGTGATTTGGCAAAATAATTGGTTTATAAAGCAATAGGAGGAACTTTATGGCACTGAAAAGTTATAAGGAAGAGTTCAAAGAACGATTTGATCTTATTGTTGTTGGGGGTGGACTGGCAGGTATATGTGCGGCAATCTCTGCCGCAAGACAGAAGAAAAAAGTGGTATTAGTTCAAGATAGACCTGTGCTCGGTGGTAATTCAAGCAGTGAAATCCGTGTTCCTCCCGGTGGCGCAGGCGGCAGGGGAGGATGGGCTAGAGAGACAGGTATTATAGAAGAAATTATGGTTAATGATAGGGCTCGGAACCATGACCCTTATCTTGAAGGAACAATGAATTCAATGTGGGATTTGAATCTATATGAATTTGTTCGCGCGGAGAAGAATATAACTCTCTATTTGAATAGTATTGTAACTGCTGTAGAGATGAAAGATAAGGGTACTATAAAGAGTGTTGCAGGCATACAAAGTATCTCTGAAAAGAGGTTTAAATTTTATGGGAAGTATTTTATAGATTGCACGGGTGATGGAGTTGTCGGAGCTTTGGCGGGAGCTGAATTTCGATATGGCAGAGAGGCGCGGAAAGAGTTTGGTGAATCACTTGCACCTCTGAAGGCAGACAATAAGACACAAGGCAATTCATTGATGTATCGTGCCTATGATGTGGGGTATCCTGTAAAATTCACTCCACCCTCCTGGTATGAGGATTATAAAAAGGAAGGGTCTCTTTATAAAAGAAGCGTAGAAATTTTCCCTAGAAAGATTAACAACAGAACTGAATACTGTGGTCACTGGTGGATTGAGGTAGGCGTTCCATTCTTAACAATTGAAGATAATGATAAGATAGGCAAAGAGATCATAAGACATCAGATTGGTGTTTGGGATTATATTAAAAATTCAGGCAAATATGATGCGGATAACTTTGTCCTGGAATGGATGGGGATGTTACCCGGCAAAAGGGAGAGTCGCAGGTTAGTCGGTGATTATATTTTAAAAGAACAGGATATCGTTGAGCAAAAGAAATTCTCTGATCGCATAGCTTTTGGGGGTTGGTTTTTAGATGTCCATACAATGGGAGGTATTCTTGCTAAAGATGAGCCGCCTGAAGGGTTGGCAGGAGATGAGGATTTAGCGCCGAAGCTAAAGACATCACTATACAGCATTCCTTTTAAAAGCATATATTCAAAGAATATAGAAAATCTTCTTATGGCAGGACGAAATATATCCGTTACTCATGCGGCTTTGGGTAGCACAAGAGTTATGCTTACCTGCGCTCTCTTAGGGCAGGCGGCGGGAACTGCGGCCTCTATGTGTTTGACAAAAAAAGCTTCTCCAAGAATCCTTGCCGAAAAGCACATATATCAGTTACAGCAACAGTTGGTTAAAGACGATTGTTTTATATATGATATCAGTACTGTCCAATAAAAGTTTTTTACCAATTTAGGGATTTTGAAGCCGACCCCTCGCAAGGGTAGAATAGTTTTAGTGAAACAATTACCCCTAACAAAGAGGTCGGCATGAAATATCATAAC